>NZ_JBLFEP010000005.1:0-571027 GCF_047345415.1 Maribacter corallii | reverse complement strand
TACCATTCCGAACAGGGAAGTTAAGACCGTCAGCGCCGATGGTACTGCTATACCAAGTGGGAGAGTAGGTCGCCGCCTTGCTCGAAAGGTCCGTGCATCAATAGATGTTCGGACCTTTTTTTTACCGGAACTACACGCGAACACCAATCATTCCTTTCCCGAATTAATTGAACTACAGATCTGAATTTTATCAGTTATATCCTATGACGGTTCAGCATTTCTTGCCATCTGTTCATTTGTTATAGAGACTTGATCTATTGTTCTTCTTTGAAAAGAATAATCCCTTATCTTTAAAACTAAGAATTATAGCAACCAATGAAGTACAACAGTTTTTATGTGGCCGCACTAGGGCTGCTTTTTTTTGTTTCTTGTTCGGAAAGTAAAAAGGATACTCCAAAACCCAAAGCCGAAAATATTATGACCGCCTTACCTTTTACCAATATCGGTTTGGTTGATATTAATGGGTTTAAGAAAACAACGGGTAATTGGAAAATCGTCGGGGGAGTCTATGCGAATACGAATGAAGACAAGATGCTCTCTTCAGAGGAAGGAGCGGGAATTTTGGTCAACCTTCCGAATGATGAGCAAAAAGATAACCTCCATACCGTTTTTGAACATGGTGATTTAGAGCTAGAACTAGATGTGATGATGCCGAAGGGATCAAATTCAGGGTTGTACTTTCAAAGTCGCTACGAGGTACAACTCTTAGATAGTTGGGGTGTCGAAAATCCCAAGCATGGCGATATGGGCGGAATTTACCAGCGGTGGGATGAAACAAACGAAAAAGGGGAAGAGGGTTTTGAAGGTTTTGCACCAAGAATGAATGCTTCAAAGGCACCAGGACTTTGGCAGCATTTGAAAATCATTTTTCATGCCCCAAGGTTTGACGCTTCCGGCAACAAAACCAAAAATGCCTGGTTTGAAGAAGTCTGGTTAAATGGTGTATTAATTCATCAAAATATTCAACTCTCAGGACCAACAAGAGGAGGGGCGGGACCAGAAGAAGTGCCAATGGCATCTCTGATGATTCAGGGTGATCACGGTCCGGTGGCGCTGAAGAATATACAATACAAAAGATATGGCGCCAAGACCATTGGTTTCAAGAATCTCCAATTGCAAACGTATGATAACACTGATAATTTGTTCCCGAACCTAGACAGTGTTGCGGTACTTGAAGAGACGTCCGTTGAAAATATAGACCTAAAGACCATTGCGAACAACAATTCGCAGAAAATATTTAAATACACGGGTTTAATGGGCATTCCTGACTCGGGTGATTATCTTTTCGATGTGAATGTTGACGGCGGTGCTGCCTTGTTGATCAATACCGATACCTTGATCAATATGAACGGCAATTATAATAGGGATTCCCTCGGATTGGGAAAAATAAACTTAAGTAAAGGTGATGTGCCTTTCACATTAATTTACAATAAACATACCCCTTGGCGGAGACATTTCGATTTTTTTGTCGAAGGTCCGGAAATTCAGAAATACTCACTTCAAAAGGCTATAACGCAGGAGACCGGTGCTACTGATGACCCTGATTTTACGATAAAAGTTGGGGCAGCCCCTATTACGCAAAGAAGTTTCTGGATGCATAAGGATGAAAAGAGAACACATTGTATCTCCGTTGGAATGCCACAACGCATCAATTATACTTATGATTTGGAGATGGGGTCACTATTGACCCTATGGGGAGGTGAATTTATGGACGCAGAAAAAATGTGGCGTGGAAGAGGGCCAAAGCAATTAGGCGAACCTCTTGGGGCGATAGTGTCTTTGCACGGTCATCCGGAATTTGCGCTATTGAAAACTAAAGACGCTAAATGGCCTGATTCGATTGCCGAAGATTCCAGTTTCAAATCTTTGGGGTATGAATTTAACACGGCGGATTTGCCCCGCTTTCTATATCGTCTAAATGGCAGTGAAATTGTCAATACGCTGGTCCCATCTAGTTCGCAACGCGCTTTGAGGCGTACGATTACCGTTGACGGTTCATCTTCATTATGGCATAAAGTTGCGCAAGGCGAATCCATTGAGAAGCTTCCCAACGGCACATTTATCGTCAATGACGAGAGTTATTTTATCAATTTTGCCGAAAACTTTGACTTAGCAACTACCATACGAAATAGTAATGGTTTCGATGAATTACTGGTGGAGATTCCACAAGGCAAACAAAAAATTGAGTATGATATCATTTGGTAAAAAGATACGTATGAAGAGTATCCATCTAACACTTCTCGTACTGCTAATTAGTAGTGGTGGTATCGGGAGTTTTGTTCAGGCACAGTCTGAAATGGCTAAAAAGGAGTCGAAGTACTATCAAATTGTGGATGTTCCAATTCCCGACGAAATCCAATTAGAGGTGGGCGGTCTGGCCTTGACCGATGATGATAAGCTAGGAGTCTCTACCCGACGGGGCGAGGTCTGGGTGATTGACAAGCCCTACAGTAAAAATCCTGTATACCAGAGATTTGCCCATGGACTTCATGAACCACTTGGTCTGAACTACAGGGATGCCAGTTTTTACCTCTCTCAGCGTGGAGAGCTAACCCGGCTTCAAGACAAGAATGGAGATGGCAAAGCCGATAGTTATAAGACCATATATTCGTGGCCTTTGTCCGGCAATTACCATGATTATTCTTATGGTCCGAAGTTTAAGAAAAACGGTAATATGCTGGTCACTTTGAACCTGTCTTGGATCGGTCACGGTGCTAGTTTATCCAAATGGAGGGGGTGGCTATTGGAAATCACGCCCGAAGGTGAAATGACGCCGATTGCAACAGGGTTGCGCTCTCCCTCAGGTTTTGAAATCAACGCGGAAGGCGATGTTTTTTATACCGAGAATCAAGGGGATTGGGTAGGTTCTGGTAGAATGACCCACTTGGAGAAGGGAGATTTTGCGGGCAACCCGGAAGGACTGGTTTGGACGGGAGAGCCAAACGCTCCCTTAGATCTTAAAATGGAAGATATTGAAAGGGAATCCGATCTGAGTCTCTACGAGTACGCAAAACAGTTGCCTGCTATGAAAGCGCCGGCCATATGGTTTCCGCATACCATTTTAGGAATTTCCACTTCGGATATCTTATATGACACTACAAATGGGGCATTTGGACCGTTTGAAGGACAATTGTTCATCGGAGATCAAGGACATAGCAAGATTATGCGGGTATATATGGAAAAAGTAAATGGGGTGTATCAAGGAGCTGCCTTTAATTTCGTGGAAGGTTTTTCCTCAGGGATCCTTCGTATGATATGGGGCAGTGAAAATAGCATGTTCGTAGGCATGACCAGCAGAGGATGGTCATCAACAGGCAAAGAACTGTTCGGCTTACAAAGGCTGCGCTGGAACGGCAAGGTGCCCTTTGAAATCAAGAGTATGAAGGCAAAGGCGGATGGCTTTGAACTGGAGTTTACAAAACCGGTGAATAAAAAAATAGCTGCCGATCCGGCATCATATCAAATCGCTAGCTTCAATTATAAATATCATTTTAAATATGGTAGTCCTGTAGTGGATCAGCAAAGTGGGAAAGTAGCCAAAGTTGATGTGTCTTCCGATGGAACTACAGCAAAATTGACCGTACATGGTATGCGTTTGGGCTATATTCATCAATTGAAAGCTCCCGCACTTCGATCCCAAACCGGAGAAGCACTTTTACATGATACCGGATATTATACATTGAACGAGGTACCGGGAGGTGAATTGAAATCACCACCGACCGAACGTATGGCGAGTGGTGTAAAGGGTGTCAAGCAAGAAAAGAGAGTCAACGAAATACCGATAAACTGGACCAATGGAGTTGACAAACAAGTGGTCATTGGCACAAAACCAGGTCTCAAGTATGATATTGAAGAGCTTGAGTTGGAAAGTGGGCAGAAAATTGAATTGACCTTCAACAATGATGACGATATGATGCATAATCTTGTGATTACCGATCGAGGAACCGAGTCTGTTGATAAGGTGGCGGATATGGCATTAAAATTAGGACTTGACGGTCAAGACTTGAATTTTGTCCCCGAATCTGACTTGATTCTGGCCCACACGGGTATTTTGGAACCCGGAACCGATGAAAAAATCTATTTTGAAACGCCTCGAAAACCCGGTGAGTATTGGATTGTCTGCACCTTTCCCGGACATGCGGCATCCATGCGAATAAAACTGACGGTTAAGGCAAGCGCTTGATGATTAGCTTTATAGGTTGATGCAGCATAACGCTCCATATCAAAAGGAAGAACGTCTGAACACAATTTCGCATGCCGTAGGAGTCGTTCTCTCTTTACTTGGCGTATTCCTTTTATTGAACCACAATTCAAACAAGACAGAATATGCGACGATGAGCATACTGATCTATAGTTTGACCTTGATCTCGATGTTCACCATTTCAACACTGTATCATTTGACCGAAAATTTCGAGCTAAAGAAGAAGCTCAGAATTTTAGACCATATCAATATCTACCTCTTAATTGCCGGAACCTACACCCCAATTGCTTTGATTAGTCTTGTTCACGGAAATGGGTGGACTATTTTTTACGCAGTTTGGATAATTGCTGGGTTAGGAACACTATTCAAAATATTTTATACAGGTAAGCTCGAATTTCTATCCTTATTACTGTATGTGGCTATGGGATGGCTCATTGTTATCGATATTGAAAATCTTATGGAGAATACGCCCGATTTGGGGTTTCGATTGTTGTTTCTGGGTGGCGCCTTTTATACCTTTGGCATTCTCTTTTACGCCTTGGAACGCATTCCTTATAATCATTTTATCTGGCATGTTTTCGTTCTTGGTGGAGCCATAAGCCATTGGTTGATGATTTACTTCAGTGTGATTTGAATTATGGGCAAGGCTGTAATAGAGCACAATTTCGATGCAAAGAAAATTTATGAAAGACATCTATAGTATTCTTCTCGTGTTCGCACTACTTCTCAATATGGGCTGCGGCACGTCGTATGAAGAACCATATATTCCGCTTGATAGCTATGTTTTGGAAGAAGGATTTTCGTTGAAGGTTGTTGCTTCGGAACCACATTTAATAGCTCCAGTTGCCATTGATTTTGATGACAAAGGACGAATCTGGGTTGTTGAAATGCCCGGGTATATGAATGATATGAGAGGTACGGGTGAAACCGAGCCGATCGGGAGTATCAAGATTTTGGAAGATTTGGATGCGGACGGAGTAATCGACCATTCCAAGGTATTTTTAGATAGTTTGGTTATGCCCCGAGCACTAGCACACGTGTATGGGGGACTCTTGTATGCTGAACCTCCTAATTTGTGGTTCGCCGAAATTCAAGATGACAAACCGGTAAATAAGGTTCTTGTTGATTCGATATATGCCGCGGAGGGTAATCCAGAACATCAACCAAACGGATTGCTACTCAATATTGATAACTGGATCTACAATGCAAAATCAAATTTTAGATACCGACGAAAAGACGGGATTTGGCAAAAAGAGCCCACCACTTTTCGAGGGCAATGGGGCATCAGCAAGGATAATTTCGGACGGCTGTACTACAATGACAATTCACGACAGCTACTGGGCGACCATATTTTACCGAATCGCTTGATTCGCAATAAGCACTTTACCCCGACCCACGGGGTCGCGCAAATGCTTACTAAAGATCAGCGGGTATATCCTTTGCACGCAACATCGGTCAACAGGGGATATGCCAAGGGTGTCTTGAACAATGATAGCATCTTGGTCAATGCCACTGCGGCCTGTAGTCCGTTAGTGTATCGGGGAGGGCAGTTTTCAGGTGAATATGACGGTAATGCATTTGTGTGCATTCCTGAAGGAAATTTGATCAAACGAAATATCTTGACCTTCAGAGGAGACTCCACCTCGGCTAAACAGGCGTATCAAGGAAAGGAGTTTTTGGCGTCAACTGACGAAGGTTTTCGTCCGGTGAACCTTAATAATGGACCTGATGGCAGCCTTTTTATTGTTGATATGCATCGGGGAATGATAGGTCATCATGCGTATCTGAGTCCATACCTGAGGGAAAAAGTAAAAGGAAACCGCCTGGATACCTTAACCAATTTTGGACGAATACTTAAGGTGAGTACCGCTGGGGTCGCCCCGCAAACAAGTGTGGATTTTCAAGCTGCCAGCAATCAAGAGTTGGTGACTATTTTAAGTCATGATAACGGTTGGATGAGAGATAGGGCGCAACAGCAATTGATTTTTCGCAAAGCCGTGGAGGTCACGGATGACTTAAAAAGGCGGGTACTTGATCACGAAAATGCAAATGCTCAAATACATGCACTGTACACCCTTGAGGGATTGAATGCACTTAATGTTGATTTTTTGATCGACCTCTTGGCGTCAAACAACTCCGATGTCGTCGCTCATGGAATTGTGTTACTTGAAAAATTCACCAAGAAGTCCAATACTGAGGATGTGAGGGAGCTCTTCCATGAATTAGCGCAAAGGAATGACCTTCAAACCGATCTGTATCTTTTGTCCACTTTAGGAGAGTGGATGGCTCTTGACGAGCTGAAGTTTTCTTCTCTGTTTACGGAAATCTTGAATCGACAACAAGGTAAATCGATTTTTAGGGAAGCAGCGTTAAGCGGACTGTCCGAAAACATGACCTTACTTGACAAACCTAGGGAAGAGATGCCTTTACAAAGTGAAATTGCAGAGATTCAAGAACGAAAGGCAAAAGGGATGGTCAATCCCATTTATTCAAGAAAATCATTGGCAGAAGACAACAGAACACGAGGTGCCAAGTTATTTTTCGGTATATGTGCCTCTTGCCATGGTCAGAATGGAATGGGAATAGAAGGACTTGCCCCTCCTTTATTGAATTCTGAGCATGTGGCCGATGCGGAACGATTGGGTTTAATCGTACTACATGGTCTTCAGGGCCCTGTTACGGTGAAAGGAAAACGATATGATTTGAATTTGGCAATGCCAGGACTTATTCGAAATGATGAAATCACCGACAAGGATATCGCTGATATTGTGGCCTATGTAACCAATGCCTTTTCAGATATACCAAGAGGATTGAAAACAGAAAAGGTAACAGAGTTAAGAGCGGCCAGACCGAAGAGTGGCGCAGAATATACAGAGGAGGAGCTTCTTGAGTTTTCCCAAAAATAAAAACACCCTTAAGCCGCTTTCATCGCGTCTACAGTTCTTCTGTTATTGCCCCGTCCGGCACTTCAAAAAGCCCTTCATCCGGAATTACACTCAAAAATCGAATATCACTAAATAAACGCAGGTGATTTTTGCTTTTACCCATCTGACCGTCTTTCCATTCGAAGTTTTCCATTTGATGCGGCATCATGAGTCCTTGAACATTTTGATAATCAGAATAGACCTTAGCGCTGTTTACGGGCGCACTTTCCTTATCAAAATACGAAATGGAGTAAGTCAAGATTTCCAATAGATGGGTATTCGGATCGATATATAGGTAGTACACATCTTCTGGTGTGAGGCCTACACCCTTTCCGAAAGTGATTTTTAACGTTTCATAGGTTTTATCGTTGACCACGGTCTGACCATCATAAAAAGCATGTACCCCTGGATCTTTAAGTAAAAATGGTACACCTATGAAATAGAAATCGAGATTATAATAAAATGCCGAGGATTTACCGGATACTTCTTGCGCATCTGGTTTGGCCCACGCCACTATGCCATCGAATCCGACTTCGTATTTTTTAGATTTTAAATAAGCCCTCCGGTCTTTTAATTGGGTTAATTGATAGACCATTTTTCCGTTATCGCTTAGGTTGTATTCAAGTCCTGCAAAAGACTTCCACGCGTCCATTCCGCCATGAGCGGTTATCGATTTGTCCAATAATGCATTTCCTTTTGTTTCCTCTTCAGAAAGTAAGACGGCGGTTTCGATGGTTTCAGGTGGGGCAACTTTTTCGGTTTCTTTTTTCTCGGTTTTACATGCCGTGAGGAAAAGTAAAAGACAACAATACTGTAGAATTCGCATGGGATGTGTATTAGTAGTCTTAAAGATAAGCTTTGTATACTACAATGCGCTCATATATAGAATCGTGCTGCTCAATTCCGTTCGATCGATACCGTTGACCTCAAAGAACACCTCGTAGTATTTGGGAAGTGTGCCAAACTTGTCCTTCATCTTTTGCTCTATTTCAGCCAGAAGATCTTGATCCGTAAAATTCTTCAAACTTTGGGTAGCACCGGTATCCCATATTCCCGAAAATAGGTAAACACTATTGTTATTGGAACCAGGTACTTTGGCCATTAGCGCATAGTCTGTATGATAATTATCAGCATCCCCACTTGGTCTATAGGTAATCACTTCGGTATTTTTGGTGAAGTGAAAGGCGTCATTTTCGGTATCGTATTCGAAGGCGGAGTTGTCATAAAAATTCTTGAAGACGCCCAAGGTTTTGTGCATGCCCACCACCAAAAGGTCTGAATCTTGCAATTGCTTCGGATTGAAACGAGACATGGTGCGTATGGAGTAATTGTCATCGATGGAGTAAAAAATCTCGCTCAATTTTTTCACCCATTGTGTACTGCCTAAAATCAAATGAGTATAATTCAAGGGAGTTATTTCAACGTCTTCATTGAAATCCCCAGCTTTGAATGCTTCAAATTCTTGCAGCGAATTTATGCTCGGACCCCGAACTGTCCGTATTAAATTTCTTAAGGTGTCTATTTCGTTATAGATGAACAAATCACCCATGACCAAGGTCTTTGGGCGCTTACTCGCTACGAGGTCTTTCCAAAGTCCATTCTGATCGATTAATGGCCTTTTGTTGTTTGAACGTGCTAAATAGAGATTGAATACAAGAGAGACCAGAAGTAACCCTCCAAAGACATAAAGCATAGTTCTGAGTGGAGCGGCCTTTTCCACAATATCATGCCTTTTTTTAACAAATTCCAGAGCATAGCCGCCTTTTGGAATTTGTATGTGATACGCCTCATTCTGGCCTTCATTTTGATAAAAGGTAATAATTTTTTTCCTCAGATTGTACACATAGACCCGTATCAACGTGCTCTGTGACGGATCGAAGTCTTTTTTCGCAAATATTTCACTCGCAATGGTAGTCTCTTTAGGCACATTATTATCTGATGTACAGCGTGCCAAATACCTCAAAAGATTGGCATAAGTAGTGGAATTGCCAAAGGACTTGCTTGAAATAATTTTTTCTATATGCAGTTTGATTTCTTCCGAACCGACCATATCTACGGAGTTTATCTAAAGATAGCTAAATTTCATTAACTGTTAATGAAACGGTTTATTTGACTTTTAACTGTTAAAAAATGATTGTAGCTTACCGTTAAAGTAAAAACGGACATGAAAGGAATGCGTTATATCACTTTTGTTTTAGTCTCATTTTGGTTGACAAGTTGTGATTGGAACCCGCCCAAGGAAATTGAAGCGGCGATGACCGAAGTGCCGGATAAGATTGACTTTAATTACCATGTAAAACCTATTCTATCCGACAAATGTTTTGCCTGTCACGGACCTGATATGGCCAATCAAAAGGCGGGACTCCGTTTGGATATTGCCGAGCATGCATATACCGCTTTGGAAGGTTCTGGAAAAAGTGCTATCGTACCAGGAAAGCCACATAAGAGCGAAATTGTCGATCGCATTTTATCAACAGATCCCGAAAGAAAAATGCCTCCTTTGGAATTTAAGGTAGAATTGACAGATCGTGAAATAGCAATACTGGCCAAATGGATTGCCCAAGGAGCCGAATACAAGCCGCACTGGTCTTTTATTCCTCCAAAAAAGGGTGTAAAACCTTCTGTTTCAGCTAAAGACTGGCCTTCGAATGAAATCGATTATTTTGTGGCCAAGACCTTGGAGTCGAATAAACTAAAACCTTCAAGTAGGGCTTCTAAAGAGGCTTTGATCCGACGGTTGAGTTTCGGTTTGATCGGTCTTCCCCCTTCGGCACAACAAATCGAGGATTTCGTGAATGACCCATCCGAGAATGCCTATGAAAAAGTAGTGGATAAACTTTTGGCATCTCCTGCTTATGGCGAGCGCATGGCGGCTGAATGGATGGACGTAGCCCGATATGCCGATAGTGATGGGTATCTAGACGACAAACATCGAGATTTTAGTCCCTATCGTGACTGGGTGATCAACGCATTTAATGAAAATATGACCTATGATCAGTTTACGACCTTTCAGTTAGCCGGGGATTTGATCGAACAACCGACCCAAGAAAGTAAACTTGCTACGGCTTTCAATAGGTTGCACAAAAGAAATTCTGAAGCGGGAATCGTTTATGAAGAATATAGGGTCGAGTATGTAGCGGACAGAACCCAAGTGGTCGGGAAGGCTTTTATGGGGCTCAGCGTTGAATGTGCGCGCTGCCATGACCATAAATATGATGCCATCAGTCAAAAAGACCATTACGAGTTGTTCGCATTCTTTAATAGCACAAACGAAATAGGCACTGCAGTCTATGGACCAGGTCAAGTACCCGGGCCGTCTTTGTTGCTGACCAACAAGGAGCAAGAGAAAGTGTTGCAGTACATTGATAGCGGTATCGAGGAGATCAAAGAAGAGTTGGTTGCGATACATAAAGAAAAACCTAAAGCCATAGCAGCCCTAACCTCCAATACCGATAAATTGCAATCGCAATTGAAAATCGGACTTCAGAAGGGTTTGAACGCCAGTGTCACCTTTGATGGTTTGCAGCGAAAGAACGAAAAAACCTTTCATGCCTTAACCTATGGGAATAGGGAAGTTACTGTTATCAAAGAACCCGAGGTCAAAGTGGGGGTTTCTGGTGATGCCATCTTCTTCAATGATTATACGACCATTGCACTACCCAAAAAAGTAGGATGGTTCGACCAATGCGATCCATTTACCATTTCGTTGGATATCTACCCCGATACAACATATGATGAAGCGGCGATTTTTACCCATTGCGAGGAAACCCGATTAGGACTTAAGGGGTATTCCCTGCATCTGGAAGACAATCACCTAAAATTCGTATTGGCACGTTCATGGCCTTCAAATGCCATTCAGGTGAAATCGAAACGGCCCATTGCTGAAAAAGAATGGAGTAATGTGACGGTCAGCTATGATGGTTTGGCCAAGGCCAGTGGGGTACGGCTTTACCTTGACGGACATGAAGTTCCAGTGAACGTTGAAATTGATAACCTCTATAAATCCATATTATTTAAGAAGAACAGCCATAACTATCCTTTCCATGGATTTACTTTGGGCGTACGGGATAAGTTTAAAACTTTCAAAGATGGCGGTATCGATAACCTAAAGATCTACAGTCGCGAATTATCCTCTTTGGAGGTGCAATTTGCCAACAAGGCAATAAAGGCTGCTGATATGGCCAAAGAAAGTGAGAAAATAAAGGAGTTCTATCACCAGACCCTTGGTCAAGACCCAGAAGTCGCGCGAAAAAAGCTTCAGAAATTGCGACAGGAACGTATCTCGGTCTTGGAACCTATTAAAGAGATTATGGTGCTTGGTGATATACCGGAGCCCCGCCCCACCTACATTTTGGACCGTGGAATGTACGATGCGCCTACGGAAGAAGTCCTTCCCGATGTACCGGAGGCGATTATGCCATTTAAAAAGGAATTTCCAAGAAATCGATTGGGGCTCTCAAAATGGCTCTTTGATAAAGAAAACCCGCTGACCGCAAGGGTTTTTGTGAATCGCTTGTGGCAAATGCATTTCGGCAGGGGATTGGTCGAGACCGCAGACGACTTTGGCAATCAAGGGAGCCTTCCCTCACACCCTGAGCTACTCGATTGGCTCGCCGTTACATTCATCGAATCAGGCTGGGATATCAAAAAAATGCACAAGTTGATCGTGATGTCAAGTACCTACCAACAGAGCTCTCAAATGAGGCCTGACCTGCTTGATATAGACGTTGACAATGTACTTCTAGCAAGGGGCCCAAGTATGCGGATGACCGCTGAAATGATACGCGATAATGCTTTGGCAATAAGTGGGTTGCTTGCGGGTAAAATTGGGGGACCAAGTGTTTATCCGTATCAACCGGATGGACTCTGGGATGAAATAAGCAATAAACCATGGCGCTATCGCTATAAGCAGAAACCGGGTCCGGGACTCTACCGCAGAAGTTTATATACGATTTGGAAAAGGACATCAGCGCCGCCTTCGATGCAAATCTTCGATGCAGGTGATCGCAGTGTATGTACGGTGCGTCGACGACAGACGAGCACCCCCTTGCAGGCCTTAGTATTGCTGAATGACCCGCAGTTTGTTGAGGCGTCTTACATACTTGCCGAAAGTATTCTTGATGAACTAGGTGGTCAGCCTCAAAAGCAACTGGAACGAGCTTTTCAATTGAGCACCGGTCGAATGCCGCAGTCCAATGAAATGAAGGTATTGCGAAAATTTTTGAGGGATGAGCAAAATCGTTTTTCGAGGAGGAAGGAAGATGCCATTGCCTATTTGAATATGGGTGAAACGAAAATAAAAAGTAGCTCTGATCCAGTAATGGTAGCGTCCTTGGCGACGGTAATCAATGGTGTCATGAACACCTCTGAAGGCTATACAATCAGATAATCCGTTATGATGAACGAATTGAAGAAAGCAAAGGAATTTGAAGAAAGCCGAAGGGGCTTTTTAAAGAAAACTTCATTGGGTTTTGGTGCCTTGGCACTGTCCAGCTTATTGGGGCCGACAACCACGTTGGCCAATGACCTGATATTGCCAAAGAAGCCTTCGCTGATTCCCGGTCCGGAGGGATTCTTAAAAGGGACTCATTTTCCGGCCAGAGCGAAGCGTGTAATCTATCTTTTTCAAAGCGGTGGACCATCGCAGTTGGAGACTTTTGATTATAAACCCGAAATGAAAAAATGGCACGGACAAGAAATTCCGGATTCGGTTCGAGGTACGCAACGCAACTCAGGAATGGTAACCTCGCAATCGACGTTTCCTTTGGTACAATCGATTTATGATTTTAAGCAGTATGGACAATCAGGTGCTTGGGTCAGTGAGCTTTTTCCGTACACCTCCAAAATTGTCGATGACCTTTGTATCATCAAGTCGATGTATACAGAAGCAATTAATCATGAACCTGCGGTTATGTTCGTTCAAACAGGTTCGCAGCTCAGTGGCCGACCTTCCATAGGATCTTGGTTGAGCTACGGTTTAGGAAGTGATAATAAAGATTTACCCAATTTTGTGGTCATGCTTTCCAAAGGGGGTGGGGCGCAACCTCTGAGTTCTGCAGCATGGGGCAATGGTTTTTTACCCTCGCACCACCAAGGAGTTCAATTTCGGTCCGGTAAAGATCCTGTGCTTTACTTGAACAATCCGCATGGAGTACATGATCATGATCGACGAAGGGCTTTGGATTACATTGCCGAGTTGAACAATGAACAATATGATGTTTGGAAGGACCCTGAAATTAAGTCCAAGATCAATCAATATGAGATGGCATACCGGATGCAAAATTCGGTTCCCGAGGCAGTAGATACATCGAATGAACCCGATTACATCTATGATTTGTATGGTGAAGATGCTAAAACCCCAGGAACCTTTGCGGCCAATTGCCTGCAGGCCCGACGTTTGGCGGAAAAGGATGTCAAGTTTATCCAACTATACCACATGGGTTGGGATCAACATGGAGGACTCCCCAGGGGAATCAAACGACAGGCGTTGGGCACCGACCAAGCTACTGCTGGTTTGATTACCGATTTGAAACAAAGGGGACTGCTAGAGGATACGTTGGTCATTTGGGGCGGGGAATTTGGAAGGACCAGTTTCTCACAAGGACGATTAACAGCTGATAATTATGGCCGTGATCACCACCCAGGCTGCTTTACGATGTGGATGGCCGGAGCGGGTGTGAAGGCGGGCATGGTGTATGGTGAGACCGACGAATTCAGTTATAATGTAATCCAAAATGGAGTGCACGTTCACGATTTTCAGGCCACCTTGATGCACTTGCTTGGCATAGATCATGAAAGATTGACGTTTAAGCACCAAGGTAGACGGTTCCGATTGACGGACGTTCATGGTCATGTGGTAAAGGATATTCTAGCCTAATCAAAAACATGAAAAGAAGAAAATTTTTAAAAAAAACGCTC
This sequence comes from Maribacter corallii, assembly GCF_047345415.1. Taxonomy (NCBI): domain Bacteria; kingdom Pseudomonadati; phylum Bacteroidota; class Flavobacteriia; order Flavobacteriales; family Flavobacteriaceae; genus Maribacter; species Maribacter corallii. Next base: position 556,984 of record NZ_JBLFEP010000005.1, on the reverse strand, counting down.
AAAAACGGGAGCGCCACCTTAGTATCTACCATTGTGCCGTTCTATATCATGCCGACTAAACCTAGATTGGAAGAAACCGTGCTCGGTCATGGAGATTTCAAATATCGACTAGAAAAAAGGTGGGGAGATCTTGATTCCGAAAAATACCCAGTTAACAATTGCCATGAAATGGTCATGGATCGTCAAGAACGACTTTTTCTTTTGACAGATCATACGAGGAACAACATACTTGTTTATGATACGAGCGGCAAGCTTTTAAACAGTTGGTCGTTAGAGCTAAAAGGCGCTCATGGACTGTCGATTCATGATGAAGGAGGGGAAGAGTTTCTCTATATCACGGATACCGCGTCAGGAAGGGTCATAAAAACCACGTTGAGCGGAGCTATCGTCATGGAGTTGGATGCGCCGAATACAATTGGGGCCTATGAAACGAATATGCGGTACAGCCCTACCGAAACGGCCGTTGGTCCAAATGGGGATATTTATGTGTCAGACGGGTATGGATCGCAATTTATAGTGCAATATGATGCGCAAGGTAAGTTTATTCGAAAATTCGGGGGCGACAGTTTTTTGGCCGTAGATAAATTCAAACAGGCACATGGCGTGGCCATTGATTCCCGTGATAGTAATTACCCGACACTGATATGTTCGGCCCGTATTAAAAATTCGTTCAAGCGTTTCTCCATGGATGGGGATTATTTAGAGACTTTTTACATGCCAGGACTATTTATTAGTCGTCCGGTTATTGACGATGAAAATATCTATTCCGGGGTTTGTTTCGGAATGACGGAAGGCAATTATAATATGCAACTGAACAAAGGGTTTGTGACCGTTCTCGACAAAGAAAATAAGGTGGTGTCCAATCCGGGAGGTACGCGGCCGACCTATGATGAAAAAGGGAAACTTCAATTAATGTTACAAAAGCAACCCATCTTCAAACACTGCCATGATGTTTGTGTCGACAACGATAAAAACCTCTATGTGTGTCAGTGGAATGCGGGTAAGATTTATCCTTATAAGCTGCATCGGGTCTAAGGTTGCTCATCGGTCAATCCGATAGCATTTCTTGATATTCATAAAAAAAACGTTCGAAGGAAATCATACTTTGGTTCAGGAAAACCATTGTTTCCCTCCACGTATTTTTGTTGTGGATCGATACCTGATTCAGCACTACATAAACCCTTGATAGCTCTTTGCCGTTTTCCAATAGAAAACAGTCTTCGAAAGTGGAACTAGATAAAAACTCCTCCTTTAGGATAGATCTTAAGGAAACGATTTTTTCCCAGAGCGCAATGCGAACCTCTAAATCGGGATGTTCCACATCCATGGAGACCATGGCCTTTTTCAAATCAAAATGGAAGCGAAAAATCAAGCCTTTTACCTTGGTGTTATACAATACCCATTTTCTAGGGTACGACTTCCCAAAGGAAATCCAGAATTCCTGTCGTAGTTTTTTTGATTCCTCTTTGCTGAACATCTACAGAAAATAGGCAATTAGAATTCCCAAAACAATAACTGCTATTTTTCTCAAATTGAACTTATGTCCTTCCGAACTTTCAAAGAGTATAACCGTCGAGATATGTAAAAACACACCGATGACCAAAGCCGTAAGGGGCGCATAGTAGGTATTTACAAACTCAAAGTTGGCGGCAATTAGACTACCTAAAGGTGTCATTAGGGCGAAAAGAAGTATGAAGAATACCGCCTTTACCAGTTTTACTTTGGACTCTACTAAAAAGATGCTCAAAATTATTGCAATAGGAATTTTATGGATAAGGATGCCATAAATTATAGTCTCGTGTTTTTCAATGGGAAAACCTTCTAGAAGCGCATGGATTGAAAGGCTAAGAAATAATAACCAGGGAAAATTGCTTTTATTTTTATCTAGATGAACATGACCGTGTTCCGCCCCTTTGGAGAAAAACTCAAGAAAAATCTGAAGCAAAATACCGAGCAAGACGAAGACCCCAATAGTTTTTGCATCTGAATTTTCATAAACCGAAGGAAAAAGTTCGAAAATCGTTAAGGCTAATAAGAACGCGCCGCTGAATGCCAGTAATAACTTGAAGTTTTCCTTACTTTTTGGTCTTACGACGAGAACAAATACAAAACTCAGCAAAACTCCCAGAATGGGAAGCAGATAGGTCATTCAAACTCGGTTAGGTGATTGTTCGATTTCCGATGTACTAGTAAGGGGCAAAAATACAGTATTTTTGTGGCAATCATAATTACAAGGATGAACAATAATTTTAAAATGGTCGCCAAAACCCTTTTTGGTTTCGAGGAGATTTTAGGCAAAGAACTTCGAAATCTTGGTGCTGGTCATGTGGTCGAAGGCGTTCGAAATGTTTCTTTTGAAGGGGATACCGGTTTTATGTATAAGGCCAACCTCTGCTTACGAACAGCTATTAAAGTACTCAAGCCCATTCATTCTTTTTCAGTACGGAACGAGAACGAACTGTATCGTAAAATCTATACCATGGATTGGGGGGATTATCTCTCCGTCGATACCACCTTCGCCATAGACACAACGGTGAACTCGGATCATTTTACACATTCGCTCTATGTCTCTCAAAAAGCAAAAGATGCTATTGTTGACAAATTTCGTGATACGGAAGGAAAGCGGCCCAGTGTTGATGTAAAGCACCCTGACGTTCGCTTGAACATTCACATACACAAACAACAGTGTACCATTTCACTAGATAGTTCTGGGCGTTCGTTGCATCAAAGAGGCTATCGTATGGCAACGAACATTGCCCCGATCAATGAAGTACTTGCAGCAGGACTTCTCTTGTTGAGTGGGTGGGACGGACAATGTGATTTTTTAGATCCCATGTGCGGTAGTGGCACCCTACTGACCGAGGCGGCCATGATTGCCTGCAACATTCCGGTGAACATCAATAGAAAAGAATTCGCTTTTGAGAAATGGGAGGATTTCGATGCGACGCTCTTTGAAAAGATCGTCAATGCTAGCTTGAACAAAACCCGTGAATTTCATCATAAGATCATCGGTTACGACAAAGCGCCTTCGGCTGTAAGAAAGGCCATTGCTAATGCCGAAAGCGCCAACCTTTCGGAGTATATTACGATCGAACGAAAGAACTTTTTTGAGACCGCCAAACCTACCGATACGCATTTGCATATCGTTTTCAATCCACCTTATGGTGAACGCTTGGACCGCCGCGGTTTGGATTCCGGTTTTGATGTGGAAGCTTTTTACTCCGATATCGGAGATACCTTAAAACAAGAGTATCCAGGTACCGAGGCGTGGTTTATAACCTCTAATTTAGAGGCCTTAAAGTATGTCGGTTTAAGGCCTTCAAGAAAAATCAAGGTCTTCAATAGTCATTTGGAGTCTCGTTTGGTCAAATACGTAATGTACGAGGGCAGTAAGAAGGCCAAGAATAATTTAGTGCAGGAATAATATTACTGCTCTTCTTCGACTGGTGGCGTTATTTTTTTCTTCTTGTTCACCCTTGGTTTTTTGTACAAGGGAAGGAAATAAGAGAGTGTGAAATTATATCCGATACCGAACCTTGCACCGTCTGTCACCTTGTTGAATCCGGGTATAAAAAGGTTCCTAAAATTTTCAGGTTCATCATTTGTAACATAGGCCCCTAAACGAACACTACCTCCCAGAAAAATATTTGCCAATAGCTCCGCTTTGACACCCAAAACGAATTCGAGCCAAATCGCGTTCAAACCTGAAAACTCCCGAGCTTCTGTCGAACCCACAGGAAAATCATCCGGATTCCAATAGCGATTCGAATCATAAATTTGAAAATCATTCAAGGTCTGACTAAAACTACTATAGGCAACACGCCCTCCGATATAAATTAAATTTTGTTCATCAAGCCAATTTCCATAGGTGTTGAAATCGATACCCACCTTGATATAACTACCCGATGTCGTAAAGTTGTATAGATCTTCTTGCCGGTCTCTTTTTTCGTTACCCAGTTCGGCTGCTAAATACAGATTCTGGGTAATTCGGTAGTCACCGACAAGTTCAAAACCCGTGTACTCCGGTTCAAAAAATGTAATCGTAGGTCTACTTAGGTCTACGCCCACGCGGAGGCCATATGATTCCATATAACGGGGACTATCCTTGGTTTGTGGTCCAATTGTTTCTTGTTGTGCCACACTGTCTTTGGGTTGTGGTTCTATCGGTTCTTCCTGCGCCGAAACCAGAAACCCAATCGACAAAAGAAATAAACTAATGAAATATCTTGACATGGGCTGATAAGGTATCTTCGGTTTTTACCATAGCTTTGGCAATTTCCACATTCTGTATCCAGTTTTCGGTATCGGGTGTGATAGCCGCGTCTAAGTTCTCGTAATTGGCGATAAAACCACATGCCCTTCCAATGAATTCTTCTTGAACTTCATAGGAGAAATCAAGGCCATCGATGTTGCCCGCTTCGAAACCTTCATCGTCATCGGCCGAATCGATGATAAATAAAAATTCAGAGATATTCTCTCCGGGATTGAGCGGTATGGCAATCGAGTCAAGGCTGCCACGGTCAGTGAAGGTACTCACGGTCACCTCTTTTCCCGCTCCTACAACTCTGAGGCTCGGTACTTCCTTGAACTCGGTCGTGTTTTCTGCATCGTAAAAACGAATGACCAATTGAGGTGTATCTCCCTCAACACAAATATCATCTTTTTCGCATGCTGAGATCGCAGCGAATAAAAGTAGAATACAAAGAACGATCTTTATATAGTTCATGAGTCTATAACTTCTTTAAAAGTACGATATTTTCAACGTGATGGGTCTGTGGAAACATATCTACGGGTTGTACTTTTTCTACCGTATACATTTCTTTCATCAACGCCAGATCCCTAGCCTGAGTGGCACTGTTACAACTGACATAGACCACTTTAGAAGGGCCGACATTTAAAATCTGTTGTACCACATCTTTATGCATGCCATCCCGAGGAGGGTCAGTGATAATAAGGTCAGGTGCCCCATGGGTCGCAATGAATTCTTCGTTCAAGATATTTTTCATGTCGCCTACATGAAAATCAAGGTTCTCCAAGCCGTTATTCTTAGCGTTCTCTTTGGCATCTTGAATGGCCTCAGGTACAGATTCGATTCCAATCACTTTTTTTGCGTTTTTTGAGACGAATTGCGCAATGGTACCCGTTCCTGTATAAAGGTCATATACCAATTCGGTTCCTGTTAAACCTGCTAATTCACGGGTCAGTTTATAAAGTTCGTAGGCCTGAGCGGAATTGGTCTGATAGAATGACTTTGCATTTATCTTGAACTTCAAACCTTCCATTTCCTCAAAGATATGGTCGCGTCCGGAATGACAGATGACCTCTTGGTCATAGATGGTATCATTCTGTTTTTGATTAATGACATAAAGAAGCGCGGTAATATCAGGAAAGGTTTCGGCCAAGTGGTTTAAAAGTAACTCACGTTTATCGGGTTGATCCTCGAAAAACTGAATCAGTACCATAACCTCTCCAATAGATGAGGTACGGATCATCAAGGTACGCAGCATGCCCTTTTGATGGCGCGGATTAAAAAATGGAATTTGATGCTGCTCTGCAAAAGCTTTGGTCTCTAATCGTATGGCATTTGACGGGTCGGCCTGTAAATGACATTTTTTAATATCGAGAATTTTATCCCACATACCGGGAATATGAAATCCCAATGCATTTTTATCGGCTATTTCGGTATCCGACTGTATCTCTTCGAGTGTCAACCAGCGGCTATCCGAAAAGGAGAACTCCATTTTGTTCCGATAAAAATACTGTTCTTTAGCACCGAGTATAGGGTTGATTTCAGGTAATTCAAGATGACCGATCCTAAGAAGGTTGTTCTCGACTTCTTTTTGCTTATACCATAGTTGATGTTCATAACCCATGTGCTGCCACTTACATCCCCCACATGTGCCAAAATGGGAACAAACTGCTGCTACACGTTTATCCGACAACGCCTTAAATTCTATGGCATGACCCTCAAAGTAACTCTTTCGCTTCTTGGTCGTTTGAACATCGACAACATCTCCGGGTACGGTATTCGTCATGAAAATCACCCTACCATCAGGAGCTTTTCCGATGGTTTTTCCCTTGGCACCAGCATCAATCACTTCGATATTCTCAAATATTTGACGCCTGTTCTTTTTTCGCATGAAAACAAAAGTATCAAAACCCTAGAAGTAATAACAACTATCTTTAAAAGGATATTCCTAAAAAAAGTTAAAAATAATTGAACTTTTTCGCCGAACGGCTGTCTTTAGTTTAGAAACCAGAGATGTCAGATACCGATAAAATATTCGATGGGTTGCTCGTTCTGCAATACAGAGCGGGTAATGCGGATGCGTTCCGTCTTTTGGTCTCACGTCACCACAAAAAACTGTGTAGACATGCCTATTGGTATACCCATGATATCGAAGCAGCGAAAGATGTCGCCCAAGACTGTTGGGGTTTGATTCTAGGGAAACTGCATACACTGCGAGATCCGAATCTCTTCGGAAGTTGGGCGCTTCGCATCGTGACCCGAAAGGCGTTGGACTATTTGAAGAAAGAGAAGAGAGAACTGCAAGAGCGGAATGAATTTACCAGATCTAGTGCCAAAGGGGAAGATACCGATATGCAGGAAGCGAAAGAACAAAAATTGAGTAGCGCGATATTGGATTTGCCCCCTCACCAGCAACAGGTATTGCACTTGTTTTATAAAGAGAGTCATAGCTTGCGCGAAATCAGTAAAATTCTTGATGTCTCAGAGGGCACGGTCAAATCACGGTTGTTCCATGCAAGGGAAAAATTAAAATCAGTACTAAAATAAACTAGAAATCATGAAAACGGAAAAGGAGAAAATCGATGCGATTATCAAAGAAACATTGACAGCGGAAGAGGCCAAGTTTTATGAAGAACTGGAAGAGAAAAACCTCTTGGGAAAATTGGGGGAAGTCTATAGAAGTAAAGTGGGTTGGCTTGCCATTATCATGAACATCATGCATCTGCTCCTCTTTGGGGTATTTGTATACTGTTTGGTTCGATTTTTTGGGACGGAGAGCACCAACGAGCTTATCAAGTGGGCATCGGCCGGATTTCTATGCATGATTTTTATGGGCATGTTGAAATTGTATGTTTGGATGCAAATGGATAAGAACGATATTTTACGTGAACTAAAACGTCTTGAACTGCAGGTGGCGACCTTAGCCCAAAAAGCCAATACCTGACCACAGAACGAAAGAATCTGGGTATAACTAAAATATTTGGTAAATTAGCAGCTCTACAAGGATGATTTCTCTCCTACGCTGAATTTTCACCTCGATAACTATCGGGATTCGAAAGGAAAAAGGTACAGAAGGAATTACTGAAGTTTTATTTAAAAGTAATTTACAATCATGTCAGTTTTAGAAAGAATCACTTCTAAAGATGCTATTGCATTGGAAGAAAAGCACGGTGCGCACAATTACCATCCACTACCAGTTGTCTTGAGTAGGGGAGAAGGTGTGTATGTTTGGGATGTGGAAGGAAACAAATACTATGATTTTCTCTCCGCCTATTCCGCGGTAAATCAAGGGCACTGCCATCCGAAAATAGTCGGTGCGATGGTCAATCAGGCCGAGACCTTGACCTTGACCTCACGGGCCTTTTATAATGATAGGTTGGGTCCTTACGAAAAGTATGTGACCGAAACCTTTGGTTTTGACAAACTCTTGCCGATGAATACCGGTGCTGAAGCTGTGGAAACAGCCTTGAAACTTTGTCGAAAATGGGCCTATGAGAAAAAAGGAATCCCAGAGAACGAAGCGCAGATCATTGTCTGCGAGAATAATTTTCATGGGCGTACGACAACCATTATTTCCTTTTCAAATGACCCCGTTGCCCGAAAGAATTTCGGACCCTATACAGAAGGGTTTGTCAAAATAGCCTATGATAATATCGAGGCGCTCAAGGAGGCCTTGGAAGGCGGTACGAACATCGCTGGCTTTCTTGTGGAACCCATACAGGGCGAAGCGGGGGTCTATGTTCCTTCAGATAATTATTTGAAAGAGGCCAAAGCACTCTGTGAGGCCCATAATGTGCTTTTCATCGCCGATGAGGTGCAGACGGGGATCGCCCGCACAGGCCGCTTATTGGCAACCTGTGGAAACTGTTCTTGCATCGATAAACATTGTAGCGGCACACCCGAAGTGAAACCCGATATTTTGATTTTGGGAAAGGCGCTTTCCGGAGGGGCTTATCCTGTATCCGCGGTACTGGCAAACGATGCGATTATGGGCGTCATAAGACCGGGTAACCATGGGAGTACTTTTGGGGGCAACCCAATAGCGGCTGCCGTAGGAATGGCTGCGCTTGAAGTTGTAAAAGAAGAAGAGCTAGCACAAAACGCCTTCGAACTCGGTGTGTTGTTCCGAGATGAACTGAATAAGTTTATTCCTAACTGCTCCGTCGTGAAATCAGTTCGGGGAAAAGGACTACTGAACGCGATTTTAATAAATGATGCCGAAGAGAGTTCCACTGCTTGGGATATCTGTATGGCCTTAAAAGAGAATGGCCTCTTGGCCAAGCCTACCCACGGCAACATTATTCGATTCGCGCCTCCTTTGGTCATGAACAGAGAACAGCTGTTAGATTGTATATCCATTATCACAATGACACTCGCACAATTCGAGAAATAAAAAAATCCCCGAGCAATCGGGGATTTTCTTTTTGTTGCTTCCTTTCATCAGCCCGCATTCGCTGCAGAAGCAAAAATCGCAATGAGCACACCAAAATAAACGATGCTCAATACCAGCATGATCGCTGAAAGGCCAATACCGATATAAGACAGTATTTTGCCGGTTTTTACGTTTTCAAGACCCGAATACTCTTCAGGGTTCTCATTGTAAATCCGTTCCGCTTTTTTTGCGTTCGAGAGGCCGATAAAACTAAAGATCGCCCCAAAGGGACCACAGCAAAAAAGCGTCGCTACTATAGAAACAATTCCGAAGGTCAAGGCGTTACTTGCGCCTGGTAGTGGTTGATTCATATTATTGTAATTGTTCCATTGCTTCTTGTACTTTTTCCATATAGCCATCCCAGCCACCCATTTGAGAGATACTGAAACCTGTATATGCCAAATACAGTACACCGATCACCAAAGCGACAATTGCCAAGATCTTCGCGGTTTTAAGTTGGCTGTAATTGGAATACCCTTCCGGGTTTTCTTGGTATTTCTTCTCGTCTTTAAGGGCTAGCATTAATCCGATACCTCCGAACAAGATTCCCGGTATTCCCGCAAAACAGCAGCAAAGAAGACCGAAAATAGAGAGTACGATCACAATGGTGACATTAGGTAATTTTTGTTGTTCCATAATCTTAGGGTTGTTATTTAGTTATATGAATTTCAAAATATAATTGCTGAATATCAATACCACACTGCTGATCATCAGCGTGATGATTATTTTATTGGCATACTTGATTTTGAAAAAGGCATCCGCTAATAGAAAGGAAAACAAGGGTATGAGCGTATAGATAGCTGGATACATTTCGAAAGCCGCAACAAAATCACCCTGAAACAAATGTGCAACAGACCGTTGAAGGCCACAGCCCGGACAGTCAACACCAAGAATTTTCTTGGTAAAGCAGGGGAGCATATAGTCTTCAATATGGAATGCCAACATGTTCAGGGAAAAAACGAATATATTCTCCGAAAATTACCATTATTTTTGGGGTTATAAAACAATTTCATGGCAGATTTTCAAATCGGTGATTGGGTTGAGACCATAGATGATACCATTAAAGGAAGAATCATAGCAGTTGAAGACAGCACGGTCGTCATGCAAACCGGCGATGGTTTTGAAATGACGTTCAACACTTCCGAATTGGTGAAAATTCAAGAAGCGATTGTTGTCAATAACTATGAAGTTGCCCAAGTCAAGGCCGAGAAAGAAATTCCTAAGAAAAAGAAGAACAAGACGGTAAGGCCAAGGGAACGCAATGCTCCGCGAATGGAGGTAGACCTGCATATACACCAGTTGACCCCTTCTTCCAAAGGGATGAGCAACCATGAAATGCTCAATCTTCAAATGGATACCGCGAAACGGCAATTGGAATTTGCCATTCGCAAGCGTATTCAAAAAGTGGTCTTTATTCACGGAGTGGGTGAGGGGGTACTCAAAGAAGAACTAAAATATCTTTTTGGCAGGTACGACAATGTAAAATACTACGATGCGGACTATCAGAAGTATGGGCTAGGTGCAACCGAAGTGTACATTTATCAGAATATATAAATTACAGCTCTTCTTCAACAGGGACGGCCGTCGTAACCGTTCCGAAATTATTGATACTCAAATCGGTAATACGGTCGTTTTCCGAGGTGACCAGTGAAATACCACTTAAAATAATGCTATGCTCATAGTTGGTGGCATCGGAACTTAGGGTCGTGGTGATGAAAACCGTACCCCCTTCAGCTATGATTTCCTCGACCACGGTGGGTGTAGTCAGGGGGATATCACTACAGAAGTAATCATTGGAAACCTGGTCTGAAAATATACGGTAGGTAACCTTTGCAGGTCCTGAGGCACTAACGGTCCTCTCGATTTCAGTGGTGGAGACCTCGTTCAGAATCGCATCTGCGGGAAGTTCCAAAATCAAGGCTTCGGTATCGTTCAATTTAAACAGTACGTTCGCCACCTCCGCCATTACAGGATTGTCGTCACATACCTCGATATTGGCACTGTCAAAATCCAATGTCTCAATCTGAAGATCCCCGTCATCGCAGGCAAAAAAAACCAGCAACGAAAAAGTCAAAACCAAGTTTTTAAGCATGCACCAAATTTACTTGAAATAAACTATAAGTTTAGTCTTCATTCACTAGAAATTAACTTTATTTCAATTAATTTTGGCAAGCTTAAATTTGAGGTGATATGGAAAAGGTATACCTAGATAATGCCGCGACAACACAAGTAAGGGGTACTGTAATCGAAAAGATGCAAGACGCTCTGAGTAATTTTTATGGGAATCCTTCTTCGACCCACAGTTTTGGAAGAACGGCAAAAACAGGAGTTGAAAGTGCGCGAAAGACGATAGCCAAGTACATGAATGCCCACCCTTCTGAGATCATCTTTACCTCTGGTGGTACCGAGGCTGACAACATGATACTACGGTGTGCAGTGCGTGATTTGGGTGTTGAGACCATTATCACGACTAAAATCGAACACCATGCTGTGCTGCATACGGTGGAAGAACTTCATGAAAAACTTGGCATTGCCCTTCATTTTGTGGAACTGGATAGTGATGGTAATCCTGAAATGAGCCATTTAAAGTCCTTGTTGGAGGCAGACGAATCCAAAAAAATGGTCAGTCTCATGCATATCAACAATGAGGTGGGAAATAAAATCGACTTGGACGTTATCTGTAGCTTGTGTCAAGAACACAACGCACTATTCCATTCGGATACGGTGCAGTCCATCGGGCATTTTTCATGGGATGTGCAAAAAACGCCGGTTGACTTTCTAACGGCAGCGGCACACAAGTTTCATGGGCCAAAGGGCATCGGGTTTGCCTATATCAAAAAGAATTCTGGATTGGGCTGTATGATTTCAGGAGGTTCACAAGAACGGGGTTATCGGGCAGGGACAGAATCATATCATAATATCGTAGGACTCGAAGAAGCGTTTATTGCGGCTTACGACAACTTGGATGAAGAAGCGGCCTATGTATCCGACCTAAAACGCTATTTTATTGAAAGGATAACCGAAGAAATTCCGGATATCAAATTCAATGGACTTTCAGGTAGTCTAGAAAAAAGTACGTATACGTTGGTCAATGTTTGCCTACCTATGGACCCCCAGAAAGCATTGATGCTCTTATTTCATCTGGATTTGAAAGGAATCGCTTGTTCTAAAGGGAGTGCCTGTCAATCAGGGAGCAATAAGGGTTCTCACGTACTTACGGAGCTTTTGAGCGAAGAAGATCTTCAAAAGCCATCGGTACGGTTTTCATTTTCCAAATATAACACCAAAGAGGAGCTCGATTACACGATTGGGGTATTGAAGGAATTTATGGCTTAGTAAGTATTAACCATTGGATTTTTTCCCTCTTTTTCGATCTTTTCGTTTTTCGCGATCATACGGAAATTTCCGGGTCGCCAATTTCATCATACGGTCAATAAGGTCATCGGTATTCCTTCCTGATTTTTTATTGATTTCCTTTTCGTATTTCCAGAGGAGTTTTCCAGTGATACCATCGCTTATTTTTATACCGATGCGCCCGTAATTGGCATCCCCCAGAAAGTAATCGAGAAAACTGAAATCATCGGGAATACCCTTTGATAACAAAATGTTTAGGTCAAGATTGCCACTGATGATACCATCGACGTTCAATATGTCGCTTAGTTCCTTGATTGTATATACATCGATATTTTCATAAGTGATATTATTTTGAGCTAATATGGCGTTGGTGTTTTTGATGTTTTGGAAATCTACCGAAAATTTCTTTTTCTTTTTCCGTTTCGAAAAATAGGTTTCCAAGGCGTTTTGAACGGCGTAGCCTTCCATCTCTTCCCGTTGCTTTAATTCTTCTTTGGTGACGCCATCTTCCAAATCAAGATGGGTCAAAAACGGCATGATCGCAAGCATCTCATGGCTTTGACTAAGGTCGTCGAATTTTGAACTCTCATAGATATTCTTCTGGGAGTAAGACGAGACGTATAAAAATAAAAAGGCAATTAAGATACCGTACTTCATCAGTGTTCTAATTTGTAACTACTTGATTATTGTTCGTTCAACAGTCATGCCAGTTAAAGGCGTACTTTCATTCTGATATTCAATACACGACTGGTCATAAAGTTAGGAACGGCAAATTGTTGTTTACTATCCGCATCCCGAACCCATGTATTGGTAATCGAGTTTTGATTATTGAACAAGTTGAATACCTCGAATCCGATACTTAGATGCTTCAGCTCGTTCAGCCAATGGTCCCTAGGATGTTTTTTCCCTTCATTTGCAAAAATATAGGAAATACCTAAATCGGCGCGCTTGTAATCTCTTAATCTATTCTGAAAAATATATGGATCGGCGTAACTTGGTGATCCCCCCGGTACTCCTGTATTATACACTAGATTAAGGTACATTTTTAAATCGGGAATGTCGGGTACGTAGTCTTGAAACAAGATTCCGAATTTAAATCGCTGATCTGTCGGTCTTGAAATATAGCCGCGTCCATCGATGTTTTCCTCTGTTTTGAGGTAGCCCAGACTTACCCAAGATTCCGTTCCCGGAACGAAGGCACCATTGAGTCGCAGTTCGGCCCCATAGACATAGGCATTCGCATTATTGGTTGCTGCATAGCGAATACGAACGTCTTCAAGGGTATACGGATTGACATTGTCGAGCAATTTGTAATAGACTTCCGAGGTAAGGTTAAAAGGCCTTTCCCAAAGTGAAAAACTATATTCGCTGCCTAGTACAAAATGGGTCGCACGTTGTGCTTTCACATCTGGTTGTATCGTGCCGGCCGCATCTCTTAGTTCTCTGTAAAAAGGTGGCTGCTGGTAGACCCCTGTCGAAAAACGAAAAAGGATATCACGTTTCCAATCAGGTTTGATGGCCATTTGCGCTCTCGGACTCAAGACGGTCTGTGACACTTTTGAAACGCCTGTACCACTGACGGTCCAATGATGGGCCCGAATACCGAAATTGTAATAAAGAGCATTACCGTTCAAGTTTTTTCGTTCACTGAATTGCGCGAATGCCGAAAACCGGTTGGTTTTAACTGCGTTCTTTGCGATGAGGCTTTCAAAAGGCACCAGATCACCGTCAAAAGGCTCTTCTGGTTGGTTGTTGTTGAACTCCGATAGTGGTGGGCGCACCGCAAATCCTGCTGAATCGATAAATTCAGACTCCCTCAATTCATCCCGAATATCTTCATGGGTGTATTTTGCCCCCCATTCATATGTTTTTTCACCTTTGGTATGTTGCCCTTTATGGGCCAGATTGAAGATCAGGGCGTCCAATTTGTTTCGAGCTCTATTGAATTGGCTACCAATCCCTTTTGAAGAGGTGACTTCCCCAAGCGTCGCACTGCCAAGATTGGTGTCGATCTCGCCCAATGCATATTCGGCAATGACATCAGAGCGTTCATCCTCAATCGTGTGGTATAGTGACGAAATGACTTTTAGTGTGGTATTTTCGTCTAAGAAGTAGGTGCCTTTGAAAGCTCCGAGTGCTGTGTTGTACTTGTTCTTCTCTTCACCTTCGTATTCCACAACAAGGGCTCTGGGTGCACTTATGGTACCGAAGTTGGTCTGGCGATTCAGGGGCTCATTTTGATAATCGTTAATGGCTAGGCTACCTAAAAAGCTTAAATGGAATTTCTTCGAAAAACGATAGGTAGAATAACTTTGAACATCAAAAAAGGTCGGATTAAAATTCGTATTGGTCTGTTGGCTATTTACCAGTAGGGCGTTATTTCGATAGCGTATTCCAGAAACGCTAGTAAATTTTTTATCGTAGGATGCCGTTTCTATTGCTGCGCTTGCCCCGAGAAAACTAAGGTCCATTTGTGCCCCGAAATCCGTTGGGTTTTTATAGGTAATATCTAAAACGGAAGAAAGCTTGTCGCCATATTTCGCCTGAAACCCTCCCGCAGAAAACTTGATATTTTGAATGAGATCGCTATTGATGAAACTCAAGCCTTCTTGTTGAGCCGACCTGATTAGAAAGGGGCGGTATACCTCTATTTCATTCACGTATACTAGATTTTCGTCATAGTTTCCTCCACGAACCGAGTACTGTGTACTGAGCTCATTGTTTGAAGAGACGCCAGGTAAAAGCTTTAAGATGTTTTCGACCCCGGCATTGGCACCGGGTATCTGGCGAACCACCTCCGGAGGTATGGTGGTGATTCCTTCCACGCTTTTTTCCCCCGTTGGGGTGACCGTGACACCATCTACCTGAATGGCATCCGACTTCATCACCGGATTGAATTCATAGGTCTCGTTCGTGGTTAAAATCAGGTTTTTAAGAATAACCTCTTTGTGTCCGATATGGGAAAAAACGATTTCCGTCTCAATATCCGCGGTAATCTGTAGAACGAAATATCCATCAGCGTCAGTAAACGTGCCTTCGGATTTTGTCGTAATATTAACGTTGCTCAACGGATTGTTTTCTTCATCGAAAACGACACCGGTAATCGTAGCGGTCTGTGCCAATAATTGACATTGGCATAGCACCAAAAAGAGAAAGATGTGCGTACAACGCTTCAAGCCGCTTATTTTCTATAGAATGTACTTGTAAAGGTAGTGCTGTTACCGACATTGTCAGTGACTACAACTTCAAGTTGGCATTTCTTTTCGTTCAGAATCTTATCATCGAAATTGTAGGTGATCGTTTTTTTCTTTGGTTCGTACTCCATAAGTATCCAATCGCCGTTCAAGGTTGCACTGTAGGTGTCGATACCGCTTAAATCATCGGATATCATCAAACTGAGATAGCTGTAGTTGTTCAACCACTGCTTTTCCTTGAAATTTTTGGAACGAATTTTCGGGGCCACTGTGTCCATTGCCAAGGTATAGGTTCCCAAGTTTCGAGTTCGGGTCGTAAAGGTATTTCCTCTTTTATAGGTCGAGGCATAATTGGCCTTCATTTTTCTATCAAGACGGGCAATGAACATTTTTTTTTGTTTTTCTTTGCTGTATTTCGACACATCGAAGGTAACGGTGAAATTACGATGCGCCGCTACGCGATTATTATGGATTTTGACCGTATCATCATCCTTTTTCAAATCGATATAAAAATCCTTGTAAAAGGTATTGGAAGGGAAATACACTTTGGCCGCTCCCAGATTGTAATTATTCGGTTTCTTTGCGATGAGGTAATCTTCGGTCGTTTCCAACTCCTTCTTGATTTCCAAAGGCTCTTTTTTTCCTTCTATAGGAATAATCGCCTTGGTCACGTTCCCCTCAAGATCTTCAAGCAAAAGTTCTGCGGTGTAGCTGAGGCCCTCCTTCACTGTGATCTTACCATCGTTTTTTAGCGTGTTGTAGATACTGAGTCTATTGCCGGACTCCTTGAATAAACGCTGAATACGTTTACGGCTTTTACCGTAGTGGTCATAATCGATTAGGGTGTTGATGTATCGGGTTTCTCCATAAGAGAATGTTTCGAAATCATAATCGGTGTATACCTGTCCGTTAATGATTTGGCGAACCCTGTAAACACCGTTTTTGTTGGCTGCCATATCTTGGCGATCGAAACCGATAAAACCGAGACCAATAGTGCCCATGGCCGTCACCTTATCGGCCAAAAAGGTGCCATCCTTTTGTTTGGAGAAGTTGATCTGGGCTTTGGAGTTCGACCTATTGATTATGGCGCCATCGGATAGGGGATAAGCGAAAATCTGGCTTAATACCGGATTGGTGGCGTCTCTCACTTCATACCCGTACAACAGGGGGTTGGTCGGTTTTTCAGTGACACTGCTTCTAATTTCGAAATGTAAGTGCGGACCCGAGGAGCCCCCCGTATTTCCGGAATAGGCAATGACCTGACCCTTCTCGACCTTTACTTCCCCATAGTCAGGAAAAACCTCTACTTGATAGGATTGTTTCTTGTACTGTACTCTTTTGATATAGGCTTCTATTTCAGGTGAGAATTTTTTGAGATGGGCATATACCGAGGTATATCCGTTCGGATGGGCAACATAAATGGCCTTCCCATAGCCCCAATGTGAAATTTTTATGCGTGTAACACTGCCATCACCAATGGAATACACGGGAAGTCCCTGTCGTTGTTGCGTTTTAATGTCGATACCGCCATGAAAGTGATTCGAACGCAATTCACCAAAAGTTCCAGCCAGTATCAGAGGGATATCCAAGGGGGAACGGAAAGCGTCTTGGGGGTATTTTTCTTGTGCCGTAACGAGAGGGGTACAACTCAATAGCAGCGCGAAAATTAGTCTGTTCATAGTAAAAAGTAAGTTATCGCTAAGGTACTTAATAGCCATCAATCGATGAAAAACCCAGAGCTCTAATTGTGGTTCATCATGTACTCAACGATTTATTAAGGATTAAAGTATTACTTCAAGAATAATTGAAAAAAGTATTGCTAAGTAAGGACGTGTATGTTAACTTTGTGTAAAACGCGTTGAAATTTGCATCATGAGCGAATTGGTTGAAATAGTAGATTCCCTAGAAAACAAAATCAGCAAATTGCTGCATAAACTAGAGGTATTGCAAAAGACCAATTCATCTTTGGAAGGACAACTTCAAGTAGCGCGGGATCGTTTTGAACATACGAATCAGGCGATTTCCGAGTGGGAAGAAAAATATAAGTCGCTAAAGCTCGCAAATTCAATGCTTGGCAGTAATACGAGTAAAACAGAAGCTAAGCTTAAAATAAACACATTGATACGCGAGTTGGACCATTGTATTGCCCAACTTGCCGAATAATGTTCGAAATAATATGCCGGAGAAGCTCAAAATAAAGCTTTCAATCGCGGACAGGGTATATCCCCTGACCATAGACCCCACACAAGAAGAGGGGCTGCGGAAAGCAGCGAAAAATATTGAGCAATTGGCAAAAAAATTCGAACAGAGTTATGCCGTTCGTGACAAGCAAGATGTATTGGCCATGTGTGCCCTGCAGTTTGCCTCAAAAATCGAACAAAGAGGTATTGAACAATCCGAAGGAACCAAAGAATCCGTGAAGCGCCTGAAGGCCTTGGAAAACTTGGTGAATTCTAAATTAAGCATATAGCACGTTCTTTAAAATAAGTAAAGTTACTGCCCACATTGGTACTAATTTTTGACAAACTCAACACTAATTTGTTTAAAAAGGGTGAGTTTAGGTTGTAAAAGCATGCCTTGCTCGTACAAGGATCCTTGATCAGTCTGTTAGCCCTAAACCTGTTTAATGGAGTTTGTACAAAACTTCCCCAATGTGGGCTTTTTTTTTAAAACCAAATTGATGATATGGAATATATAACCACGATTGTTGTAGGTGTCGTTGGCCTCATAGTAGGATTCGTAATAGCAAAGTTCTTGGAAAAGGGAAAGGCGTCCAAAACAATCGCCAATGCTAAAAAAGAATCCGAAAGCATTCTTAAGAGTGCCAAAAGGGATGGCGAGAATATTAAGAAGGACAAGATTTTTCAAGCCAAGGAAAAGTTCTTGGAACTCAAGGCCGAACATGAAAAAGTCATTATATCGAAAGATAAGAAAATGGCCGAGGCGGAGAAGCGAACGCGTGATAAGGAATCTCAGGTGAGTAGCGAGCTCGCTAAAAACAAGAACATCAATAAGCAATTGGAAAGCAAGCTCAAGGATGTGCAGCATAAGGCTGAATTCTATGAGAAGAAACAAGCAGAACTCGAGAAGCTTCACAAGAGTCAGGTACAACAGTTAGAGGTCATTTCAGGTCTTTCTGCCGATGATGCAAAAAGTCAATTGATGGAATCGCTCAAGGAAACCGCCAAGTCGGATGCCATGGCCTACCTGCAGACGACCATGGAAGAAGCAAAATTGACAGCGCAACAAGAGGCGCGCAAAATCGTAATCAATACCATTCAGCGTATCGGTACCGAAGAGGCTGTTGAAAACTGCGTATCCGTTTTTAATTTGGAGTCAGATGATGTAAAGGGACGAATCATAGGTCGGGAAGGACGAAATATCCGCGCACTCGAATCGGCCACAGGCGTCGAAATAATCGTTGACGATACGCCAGATGCCATTATTCTTTCGTGCTTTGATTCCGTTCGACGTGAAGTGGCGCGTCTGTCATTACACAAACTAGTGACCGATGGCAGAATACATCCCGCCCGGATTGAGGAAATCGTGCGGAAGACAGAGAAGCAAATCAATAGCGAAATCGTGGAAATCGGTAAGCGCACCATCATAGATTTAGGTATTCATGGCTTGCACCCTGAATTAATAAAAGCCGTCGGGCGTATGAAGTACCGTTCGTCCTACGGTCAAAACCTATTGCAGCACTCTAGGGAGGTTGCCAAACTGTGCGGGGTGATGGCCGCTGAAATGGGCCTAAACGCGAAAATCGCGAAACGTGCCGGATTACTGCATGACATTGGCAAAGTTCCGAATACGGAAACGGAGGTCGAAACGCCCCATGCGATTTTAGGAATGCAATGGGCCGAAAAGTATGGAGAGAAAGCGGATGTCTGTAACGCCATTGGGGCACACCATGATGAAATTGAAATGAAGACCCTGATTTCACCGATCGTACAGGTATGTGATGCCATTAGTGGGGCCAGACCCGGTGCAAGAAGACAAGTGATGGATTCCTATATTCAGCGTCTAAAAGACCTAGAGGAAATCGCATTTGCATTCAGTGGTGTGCAAAAGGCGTATGCCATACAAGCAGGTAGAGAGCTTCGGGTAATCGTTGAAAGCGAAAAGGTCAGTGATGACAAAGCGGCGGAGCTGTCTTTTGAAATCTCTCAAAAAATTCAGACCGACATGACGTATCCGGGGCAAGTGAAGGTGACCGTGATACGGGAAACGAGGGCCGTCAACGTTGCAAAATAGCTATTAGCGTAAGCGTGTCTTGAGGGTTTATTCGCGTGCGGTATTATTGCGAAAGGGTAGCGTCCAACCAGTGACGTAGGTTCTGGGTTTCCTTTTCAGTAAGTTTTATTTTTCTCCCTTTGGGCATTTTCTTCTTCACGAACACCTGCTTCTGAATATCGGCAGCAAGGGAATCCATATTGCTTATGGTGAAAATATCCGTTCTTTTTTTCGTGGCATGGCATACATTGCACTTCGTACGCAAAACTGTGAAGGCTTGTGATTTGATTTGTTCTTGAAGAACAGCGGTATGTGATACATTCGGGTGCAACGCTGCAGATGGCACGATGAACCGAAGTAGTATAGCAAACAAAAGCAGCAGTTTCATTCTAGTGAGTGGGTCATGAAGGCAGGTGCATGTGACCGGGTCTTGGCCGCAAGGGCATTACATTTCATTTTTTCTTTATTCCTCTTCGGATGAATCGCCTTCGATTACCTCCTTATTGCGGTTGTTTTCCATAATGTTGAGCTTCTTCAGCTTTTCTTTCCAAGTAGCCAAAGCGTCTTTATGGTTCTGAACTTTTTGAATGACATCTTTTACCAAGGGGTTGTCTTCCGAGGCATTGGAAAAAAACTGAAGGTTATTTTCCAACTGTCGCATTTCATTTTTGCTTTCCTCTATCTTTCGGCGTATGAAGGTACGCTCATTTGAAATCGCCCGCTCATTATCGTCTTTGGCCAATTGCTGTATCTTATTGCCGTATTTCAAAAGCTCGGATTCCTGACGACTCACATCGAGTTTTCTAAAGATGGCATCGACTATTTTATTGAACTTTTGATTGATGCTCTTCTTGTGAAAGGGCACCCTACCATAATTCTTCCATTCGTCGATAAATTTTTTGAGTGCAGCCAGATCTTTTTCCCTGTTACCGGATAATTCAAATGTGCGTAATTGTTCTAAGCAGGCCTCTTTTTTCTTTAGGTTTTCGATTTCTCCCTGTTGTGCCTCGTTCTTTTTTGCGTGTAAACGGTTGAAATAATGATTGCAAGCTTCCTTGAATTCTTTCCAGATCTTATCGGAGTACTTTCGCGGCACATGGCCTATTTTCTTCCATTCACTTTGAATACGCTTCATTTCTTGTGTGGCGGATTCGCCCTCTTCACTATCTTTAAATGAAATCGCCAACGCTAACAAAGCTCTTTTCTTATCTAGGTTTTCTTGTTGTTCTTTTTTGAGGTTTTTGTAATAAGCGTTTTTGTTTCTGTTGAACGCTCGAACCGCATCTTTGAACGCTGCCCAGGTTTTTTCATTTACTTTTTGAGGAACTTTGCCTGCTTTAAAAAAGGCATTTCGTTGCACTTCTATTTCTTTGATCTGTTGTTGAAGTAGTTTGTGGTTGTCCGCAACATTAGCGGCTACTGCATTGATATTGGCAATAATCTCCTTCTTCTTGACGAGGTTCTCCTCATACTTGGCTTCGAGGTCCTTGTAATGGTCTTGACGCCTTTGATGCAGCACTTTCGTCGCTTTGCTAAAGCGCTCCCAAATTTCCTCACGATGCTCTTTACCTACAGGCCCGATATCTTCTTTCCATACTTTGTGAAGGGTCTGAAGCTCTCGAAAAGCTTTTCCTAAATCCGGTTCTGTGGCTAGCGCTTCGGCTTTTGTTACGATTTTTTCCTTCTCCTCCAAGTTATGCTTGAAATCAAGATCGCGAAGCTCGCGATTGAGGCTCAGGAAATCATAGAAAATCTCAATATGGTGTTGATAGGTTTTCCAAACATTATTGTAATGTGTTCGTGGTATCGGGCCTGCATTTCGCCAACGTTCTTGAACCCCTTTGAAATTTTTGTAAGTGGTGTTCATATCCTCTTCCACATTCACTAAACCTTTCAGTTCCTCAATGATTTCAAGGCGCTTACCGAGATTATCCTTTAGTGACTTTTCAAGGTTCTTGTAATACTGATTGCGTTTTTCACGGTATTCGCCATACACTTCGTTGAACTGTCGCTTTGTGACCGAATTGTATCTAAAGTCAATTTCGTTCCCTCCCTTGGCTATAAAATCTTCTTTCTTGCCATCGATGAACTCTTGAAACTTCAAGTCAAACTCGTGTTTGATACTGTCCACGTGTTTTTTGATGGCCTGAATCTTCTCGTTTCGAACTAATTTCTGAAGTTCTCCAGTAAGATTCTCAATGGTCATCGAATGGTAATCCAAGAAGGGAATATGATGGCGATGATGGTTGTCCGTATCTTCTGCATCTTCTGCATTGCTTTCATCGATTTCCTCTAGCACTTCTTCTTCTTCCGAGTCTTCCGCTTTTTTTGGCGTCGCGGATGTATCTGATTCCTGTAATTCAGCTACTTCCTCCTTTTTAGGTGCATCTTTTTCCACTATTTCTTCCGAGTCTTCCGCTTTTTTTGCCGTTACGGATGTATCGGATTCCTGCAGCCCAGCTACTTCCTCACTTTCGGGAGCATCTTTTTCCGCTATTTCTTCCGAGTTTTCCACTTCTTTTGGCGTTATGGATGTATCGGATTCCTGCGGCTCAACTAGTTCCTCATTTTCAGGAGCAGCTTTTTCCACTTCTTCTTCTGAAGCGATAGCAGTGGATTCCTTTGGGATTTCTGGCGTTTCCTTCGACTGCTGGGCCGTTTCACCTGATTCCAAAGTCCCATTTTCGGAAGTATTTTCCTGAATTTCTTTTTCTTGCTCCTCTAACATCGATGATCTATGGTTTACACAAAAGATTCTATTGTAAGATAGTCACTACGACTCGAAGTTCAAAAATTATGAACGTTTTCTTTGGAAGGATATCAGGCGGACTATTCTAGGTCGTTCCAGATTTCCCAGGCTTTTTCCGCTTGCAGTTCTAGCATATGAAGACCGTTGCAAATAGCAGCACCTTGGGCGGCCCCATGCTGTAAAAAAGAAGTTCTTTCAGGATTGTAGATCAAATCGAACAGAAGGTGCCTTTCGCCAAGGTGTTCATAACCTATGGACGGTTTGTGCGCTATGTTGGGGTGGGTGCCCAAAGGAGTGCAATTGATGATTACTAAATATTCATGCAACAATGCTGCGTTGAGGTCATCGTAGGCGTATTGATTTTTCCCTGGATTTCTCGATACGAACGAAAAATCGATACCTAAGTTGTCAAGTACATATGCAATTGCTTTTGAAGCCCCTCCGGTGCCTAAAATCAACGCTTTTTTATGGTATGTCTTCAGATGGGGTTCTAATGATTTTTGAAAACCATAGGCATCGGTATTAAAGCCGGTCAAGCCATCGGCTCCAAATTTTATGGTATTCACGGCCCCTATCTTCTCGGCCTGTGCATCGAGGGCATCCAAATAAGGGATAATGTCTTCTTTATAGGGAATGGTCACATTAAGACCTCTGATGTCGTTGGTGTTGCGCAGGAGTTCTGGAAATACACTGATTTCCTTCAAGTCAAAGTTCTCATACGAGTGGGACTCTAACCCCAAATGTTCAAATTTAGTACTGAAATAACCCCTCGAAAAGGAGTAGGAAATATCACGTCCGAGGAGACCGAATCTATGCTTGTTTTTTTCTTCTTTTTCCATACCAATCCAATCCTAGTAAAATAGCTATTCCAATGAGCACGAAAAACAAGGCCCACCATGTTTCGGGGGTTCCAAAATCAGGAAAGAACCTCTCGTAGTTTTCGATAATGGCCTTCCCGTTAGAGTCCAGTAGCACAGTGCCTGTTCCATCGGTCTTGAAAATCGTTTTTTTCCATGGCCAAACCACTCCCAGCGATCCCGTGATAAAGCCCAAGATCACGGCGGTAGTGATATGACGAAAATGTTTCAGTACATAGCTTAAAATATGTGACAGGGTCACTAGACCAACTGCGGAACCGGTGGTAAATACGGCCAGTATGGTGAGGGTTCTCAGGCGTTCGGAGTTCTGGGTGAAGCTGAAATCACCCGTGATGACCTCAGACACGGTATCATACAGCGCATTTACCGAATCGACCAAAAGTAAAACGTAATTGCCCAGTAGGATTAAAATAAAAGAACCCGAGAGCCCGGGTAAGGTCATGCCCGATACGCTGATCATGCCACACAGAAAAATAAAAAGCAAATTGTCATTTTGCGTAGCGGGACTCAGAAAACTGATTGAAATTCCGACAAGCAGTCCAACGACTCCAGAAAAAACGGTGCGCTTGTTCCAACGTTTGAAATCTTTGCCGATGTAGTAAATGGATCCCAAAATCATTCCGAAGAAGGCCGCCCATACAAAAAGCTCTTTACGTTCAAGAAAGTAATCCAAGATTTTTGATACACTGAAATAACTTACGAGCATGCCGAAGATGAGGAGTGACAAAAACGAGCCGTTAATGTAGCGGTAAAAACTTTTGAAGCGTCCTCCGAATAGGAGTTTAAATGCCTTACCATTGATTTTTTGAAGCGAATAAATGAACTCTTCATAAAACCCCCCAACAAACGCGACGATACCCCCTGAAACCCCGGGTACTTTATTGGCAGCACCCATGCACAAGCCTTTCACGACCAAAAAGATTTTGTCAGAAAGTGAGCGTTGTTCATTCATAAATGAGGTTGCTTATTATTTTGAAGCCACTTTTTCAAGTATAAAAATAAGCGAAAAACCAATGACGGCAGCAAGTAGGGCCGATGTGATTTGTGGATCTCCGTCAAAGGCAAAAGGTGAAATACTTTCATCGATGACAATTACTTTTTGTCCAATCTGTTTGGTGCTTATGATTTGTTTCCAAGGCCATATTTTGTTCAATGACCCTGCGATGAACCCTGTCAGTACCGCTAAGGTAATGCTCTTGTGATGGCTGAACATCCACTTCAACAAACGGGCAAAACTTAAGAGGCCAACAAGGCAACCAAGGGCAACGGTAACCAGTATTTTAAAATCCCGTTGGTCCACAGCCTCAATAACCGTCTTATATGAGCCTAAAAGCACCAAAATAAAAGCCCCGGAAATACCTGGTAGGATCATTGCACATATGGCAATAGCGCCCGACATAAATAGGTAAGGCAGACTATCGGCATTGGTGGAAGGAGGTAATGTAGTAATGTAATAGGCCAATACCGAGCTCAGTAGTAATAGGATGATGGCCAAGGGAGTCCATTTTTTGATTTCCTTGGCGACAAACAGAATACTGGCGAGCACGAGCCCAAAAAAGAAAGACCATATCACGATGGGATGAAATTCAAGTAACCACTTGATCAGTTTTGAAAATGATATGATACTGATTAGCATGCCTGAAAATAGGGCTAATAGAAAGTTTCCGTTGAGATGCTGCCAGAAAGCCTTGAATCCTTCTTTGCGCAACGTTTTAAAAGTTGAAAGGTTGACATTGTTGATTGACGTGATAAATTCTTCATAGATTCCGGCCACAAAAGCAATCGTACCCCCAGAGACTCCGGGGACTAATTCGGCGATGCCCATAGCCATGCCTTTTAGAGTGATGAACACGTATTGTAAAAAGCTGCGATTTTCCATTGATTTAGCCGAATAACTGGATTTCGACCTCGTTTTCAAAGAGGTCAGTAGTTGTAGACAAGGCCAAAAATAGACCTTTTATTTTGAAGTCTTTTTGATATTGGAAATTATGTTCAAGGCCCATTCAGTCTCAGCGAACTGAGGAAATTCCTCTTCAAAGATATAGCGTTTTTCTATATCTAATTTTAGCGCATCGATTAAGGTAATACGCGCATTGATAGGGTCTTCGGCCATGAGTTGATATCCTGCTAAAAGATAAGGAACCTTTGCGTTTTCAGGGTAAAATTCCTTGCCCTGCGTCAAAATCTGGATGGTCGCCCCAAGGTCATCGTTTCGGTAGGCGACTTTAGACCACTTCAACCAAGTGTCCAATTCGTAGTTCCCCAGATCAACAGCCTGTTTGTAGGCGTAGTCCGCTTTGTGAAAATCTTTTAGAGCCGTATTGATTTGAGCACATTTCTTCCAATATAAAGGATTTTCCCCATCGATGTTCAGTGCCTTATTGATATAGTATAAGGCTTTTTTCGGATCTCTTTTTTGATAATAGAAATTGGTAATGGCCAACCATCCCTTATCCAATAGGGGATCTTCATGCACCGTTTGGTAGTAGTAGTACTTGGCCATATCATCATTGTTCAACTTTTCATGGCATTTACCGATACGGAGATAGGCATGCGATGTCGGGTCTTCAATATTGATCGTGGTTTCGTAGTTCTCTATCGCTTCTTCATATTTGCCCAATTTCTCCAGTACCTTTCCTTTTTCAAAATAAGCACCGATAAAGGTATCATCGGAGATAATAGCAAAGTCATAGGCAGTCAATGCTTCCTTATAAAGTCGCTTTTCAAAGTATTGCTTGCCCAACTGATGCCAGGCAACCTCACAATACGGATTGCGATCGAGATAGTCGTTCAAATAACGGATGGCGCCATCAAAGTCTTCCAAAAACTCAAAGCAATAGATTACGTTGTATAGCGAAGAGTAGTCCTGCTCATCAAATGAGACACATTTCATGAAGTTTTCCTTGGCCAATTTGAAATCATCCATGAATAGGTACTCCATGCCCATTAAGGAATGCACATCAAAAGCATTATCGGAAAGTTCCAATGCTTTTTGCAAGAGTACAATGGCGGCTTCGTGATTGTCCTTTTTGGAATAGATATTGGCACGTTGGATATAAATTTCCTCGTTGCTTGAATCCAATAATTGCAGTTTGTCAAGTAGGGCTTCGGCCTGATCGAGGTTGTTCTCGAATACGAGCACTTCAACATCGAGCAATTTCAATTGAATGGAGTCGGTATGTTGTTGGAGCCCTATTTTAATGGCTTTCTTCGCCAGGGCTATCTTACCGTTGTTAAGGTAATGATGAATGATGTCCTCAAAATCTTCCGCATCAAAGAAGTAGACATCATCTGTCTTGAGCATCGATTCAAACTTGGCTATGGGCCGACTTGGTCTTTCGTTAGATTCTAACGCCATAGGAACTTTTTGGTTAATCTACGGAATTAAAAGTAGTGGTTTGAAACTTCTTTAAATTCTTTACTGCTTCTATATTATTAACAAATTAGTTAACAACTTATTGTTCAAGTCGGTCTAACACCTTATGGATGATAGCACAACCATTTTCAATCTCCTCCGTTGAAATCGTTAGGGGCGGCGAGATACGAACGGCCCTTGGTTCGAATAGTAACCAGAATAAGATCAAACCCTCTTTTGCACATTCGAGTACGAGTTGATTTGCCAGTTCCGCCGATTCAAATAGGAGCGCAAGCAATAGTCCCTTGCCCCTGATCGTTTTGATTTTGTGGTGCTTTAGAAGATTTCTAAAGGCTTTTTCTTTTTCCAAGGTCTGTGGGATCAGGTCGGCGCGGGTCAACTCTTTCAGGGTGGCCAAACTGGCAGCCGCAATTACCGGATTGCCTCCAAAAGTAGTGATATGACCTAGTTTCGGTCCGTGCTGTAGATTTGACATCAACTGTTGTGATGCAGTAAAGGCGCCGACGGGCAGCCCTGAGGCCATACCTTTGCCCATTACCAGGATATCGGGTACGCAATCGAAATGTTCAAATGCGAATAGTTTTCCGGTTCTTCCGAAGCCGGGTTGAATTTCGTCTAAGATGAGTAGGGCCCCAACTTCGTCACAGCGTTGCCTCACTTTTTTCAAGTATCCTTTTCTTGGGAGAATGATGCCGGCCCCGCCCTGAATGGTTTCTAAAACAACAGCCGCAGTGGTATCGGTAATGCGCTTGAGATCTAGTTCCATATTAAAATGTAGAAATGAAACATCGGGCAATAGGGGACGAAAAGCACTCTTGCGTTCTTCATAGCCCATGAGGCTTAAGCTTCCCATTGTATTGCCATGATAAGCATGATGGGCAGAAATGATCTCGGTTCTACCCGTTGCCCGACGAGCCAGTTTGATGGCGCCTTCAACGGCCTCCGTGCCCGAATTGACCAGATAGGTGGTTTCGAGAGGACCGGGCAAAAGGGATGCTAGCAATTTCGTGTATTCTACAGCGGGTCGTTGGGCATATTCACCATATACCATGACATGCATGTAACGCTGTGTCTGCTGCTGAATGGCCTCAACGACCTTAGGGTGGCAATGCCCGAGACTACAGGCCGACACCCCGGCAACAAAGTCTAGATGGGCTTTTCCACTAGTGTCATAGAGGTAACTTCCCTTGGCATGGGATACTTCCAGCGAAAGGGGATGAGGAGTTGTTTGAGCTTGATATTTTAGAAAATCGGATTTCATTGAAATTTTGCCGCCTTTACCTTCTGCACTTTGGGCCTCTTGTTGGGCTCTGACATGTCATCGTTAGGTAGCGGAATATTATTGACAGGGTCTCCTGGATTCTTGTCACGTTCCTCTTCTTCGGCATCAATATCGATCGGATTATCGATACCTCGAATGACGACCAATTCGATATTGTTATCGTCTTCGTCGAAAATATCCTCCTTGGTCAAGATCCGTTCATCTCCTCGCCAAATAAAGCCCTTTAACTTGCGGCTATCCGAAGGCAAATCCTTATCGGGAAAGATATCCCCATCCGGTTGGGTTCTGAACGTTAGGTCTTCCACGTCATTATTCGCCATGGTAATTCGAATGGAACTACAAATGGTCTTGTTGATGCCTATTAATTCTTGATCATCATTGTACATGTAGTAAATGACCTCGGTGTTTTTGACCAAATCGATGATCTTCAACTCGTTTTCCTTAAATTTTCCATAGAGATTGACCCCTTTCGCCTGGTTGTACCCTGTTTGACTTATGCTGTCCAGAGATACGATAAAGGCATTCTCCAACACTTTCAACGAATCCAACTTTTCGGTCTTGACATTTGAGATAATATGGATGCTATCTCCCGTCATCTGATTTTCCCCATTCCACAGCACCGGGTTGCGTACCAATTGAATCAATCCGGTTTTTTCGGCTGAATGTATCGAATCACATTTTCCGCTCATATCCGTTTTAAAGAACTTGGCATTTTTAAACGCCCTGACGATGCGATTGTCCGGAGGCCCTGTGACCATTAATGTATCACCGTGAACGTATAACGAATCTTGTTCGACCAAACTTATGGTCACTGCTCTTTTGGTCGCAAAAACCGAATCTTTTGCCTTGAAGACTTCGGCATAATGTGCCCGGGTCACGGCTTGATTGATGGTATCGGTAACCGTAATATTGTTGGTGGCTGAGGCAAATTCCGTGGCCTTGTCGAAGTAGACGCTATCGCCTTCAATGATTCTATTGTTGTAATCGATGCGTGTGTTTTTGATGCCGTACCCTTGTTCTATCTTGGTCTGATAAAAACCGCGCTCACAATAGATTTTATAGGTCTGCCCGGTGATAGTAGAGGGGCCGTACATATAAGCGTTGTCAGAAGTGGTGTAGTAATCCAACTGTTCTGAATCCAATATGTACTGTGGATTATCAATATGCACACTATCCAAAAACTGGAACTTTTTGATTTCCATAAAGTAGCGCCCGATCCTACTGGTCAGGGTATTTGCCGAGTCGATAATAGTACCTGAATCTTGGTAATAGGCTTCTTGCTTTTCACGGTCAAAACGCAGCGTATCCGTGGTGAGGGTCATGCTGCCGGTCTCAGAGGTCTTACTATCTAAAACGACATTTTCAAAAGCTTTGGCCAGTTTTGTGTTGCCGTCGTAATTGATTTTGCCACTGGTCATTGTGACCGAATCGCCTTGCTTCATCCGTACATTTCCAATGGCACGCAGCCTATTTTCTTTGAGGTAATGAATGGCAATGTCGCACCATAAATCCGCACCTTCATGTTCAAATTGTACTTGACGGTCGTCCTTACTGAAAATGGCCGCACCCGGAAAATTCTCTTCATCCTTAGTGAAATTTGCTCCGTGAACGATATTTATCTGCTTTGTTGAAGTCGTATCATTTTGTGTTTCTCCAACGGAAATTTGCGCTTCACAATAGGCAATGGCGCATGTGAATAGTAGAAAAGTGAATAGGCTTCGCACCGAATGAATTTTTGTCAAAAATAGGATATTTTGTGGCAGCCCTTTAGCAGTTGGCATAGATTTAAGAATGGTCATTCACAGCAAAGCCACTCGAAAGTGGCTTTGTTTATCGGTGTATGGTCTGGGTTCTGTCTGGCCCTACCGAAACGATTTTAATGGGTACTTCGAGTTCCTTTTCTAGAAAATCGATATAATTATTCAAGGCTTTTGGAAACTCTTCTACCTTGGTCATTTGAGTGAGGTCTTCGGCCCAGCCGTCCATTTCCTTATAGACCGGGGATACGTTTTCCGCTTCGATGTTGTAGGGAAGATGCATAATCTCTTTGCCTTTATATGTATAAGCGGTAGCGACTTTAAGTGTTTTGAATCCGCTGAGTACATCACCTTTCATCATCATCAATTCGGTCACGCCATTCACCCGTACGGCATATTTCAGAGCAACCAGATCTAACCATCCACATCTTCTGGGTCTACCGGTCGTGGCCCCGAATTCATTTCCAACGCGACCCATGGTTTCCCCCACTTCATCGAACAGTTCAGTTGGAAAGGGGCCGCTGCCCACTCGGGTAGCATAGGCCTTGAAAATACCCTTGACATCACCTATTTGATTGGGCGCTACGCCCAATCCTGTACAAGCGCCTGCCGCTGTGGTATTGGACGAGGTCACATAGGGGTAGGTGCCAAAATCAATATCTAAAAGGGACCCTTGGGCACCTTCGGCCAATATCTTTTTGCCTTGTTTTTGGGCTTGGTATAAATATTCCTCGCTATCAATGAAAGTCAGTTGTTTCAACTCTTCCACAGCGTTACAGAATTGTTCTTCAAGCTCTTTGAGATCGTACTGGATATCCACATTGTAGAAGTCGATCATGGCCTCGTGCTTATTGGCAAGGGCCCTATACTTTTCTTTCCAATTATCTAGTTCCAAATCCCCGATCCGCATACCGTTTCTACCGGTTTTATCCATGTAGGTGGGGCCAATTCCCTTTAAGGTAGAGCCTATTTTAGCCTTGCCTTTTGAAGCTTCTGAAGCCGCATCCAATAGCCGATGGGTAGGTAAAATAAGATGGGCCTTTCGCGATATTAGCAAAATGGATTTGATATCGAGATTAAACTTTTTTAGGGCATCAAGTTCCTTTTTGAAAATCACTGGGTCGATGACCACTCCGTTACCGACGATATTCGTGGCGTTTTTATGGAAAATTCCCGAAGGTATGGTATGCAATACGTGTTTGATACCATCGAATTCTAGTGTGTGTCCTGCATTGGGACCGCCTTGAAAACGGGCAATGATGTCATAATTTTTGGTTAGTACATCAACAATTTTCCCTTTTCCTTCGTCGCCCCATTGAAGACCTAACAATAAATCTACTGCCATTAATATGATTGGTTAGTGGTTTGTGTTCTTTGTTTATCGGTCACTCCGACCGATTCTTTTTTTGTTCCGTAAAAGTAGAGTGAGTGATTATTGATTTGGATATCGAAAACTTCTTCAATGGTCTTCTTTATCGATTGAATACGTGGATCGCAAAATTCCATAACCTCACCGGTATCGGTTAAGATGACGTGGTCATGTTGCCGATCGAAATACGACTTTTCATATTGCGCTTGGTTTTTCCCGAATTGGTGTTTGCGAACCAACTTACAATCCAATAAAAGCTCAATAGTGTTGTATAGCGTTGCCCTACTGACGCGATAGTTCTTGTTCTTCATATTAATGTACAACGACTCGATATCAAAGTGGTCATCGCTGTCATAGATCTCTTGAAGAATGGCATATCGCTCAGGGGTTTTTCGGTGCCCGTTGTCTTCCAAAAAGGAGGTAAAGACATTTTTAACGATTTCCTGATCTTTAGTGGCGGCCATAAACGCAGTTTTCAACTCACAACTTACAAAGGTACATCTAATTTTTTTTTACACGAAGGGTGTTTTATCAACAGGGAATGAACATTTCATTTACGCTGTGATCTATTGAAAATAAGTGTTCTTAAATCCGGGTCACACTATCAATACCATTGATCTGCTTTAGTCTTGTGATCAATTTTTTGAGGATGGAATTATTTTTTACCACAACTGTGATATTTCCGGTGAAGGTACCCCCATCGGTATTGAAATTGAGATTGCGCATATTCACGTGCATATTGCCCGAAATAACATCCGTGATTTCGCTGATCAAGCCCAGATTATCAATACCTGCCAATCTGATTTCGGATTGAAATTCTTCTTGTGTGGAGTCGATCCATTTTGCCGCTATAATGCGGTATCCATAGTTCGATTGCAGTTGAATCGCATTCGGGCAGTTTTTTTTGTGCACCTTTATTCCTTCTGAAACACTGATGAAGCCAAAAACCTCGTCACCAGGTATGGGCTTACAGCATTTTGAAAGAGTATATTCGAGTTTCTCTTCTTCCTTACCGAAGACAAGCATATCATACTTCGAGGTAATCTCATCCCTGTCCACATCCTCAGGCACTGGATTCCTTCGGATTTTGTTCTTGAAGAAGCTGATAAAGGCGTTGCTGTACGAAGAGGCGAAATCCTTGATCATTTGATTATCTATAGACCCGATTCCCACCCGATAGAAAAGATCCAAGCTTGTTTTCAACTTGAAGAAAATGACCATTTTGTTCACCGTGTCCTCGTTCAGGGTGATTTTCTGCGATTTTAGCTTTCTACGCAGAATTTCCTTTCCATCCAAGGCGACTTCTTTCTTTTCTTCCCGTAAAGACGATTTGATCTTTGCCCTTGCTCTAGCCGTGGTGGCATAATCGAGCCAGTTTTGATTGGGTTTGGCCTGATCTGATGTGATGATTTCAACCTGATCTCCACTGTGCAGGGTGGTGTTCAAGGGCACCAATTTGCCATTGACCTTGGCTCCTCGGGTGCGCATACCTACTTCGGTATGGATGTTGAACGCAAAGTCGAGCGGAGTGGCCCCTTTGGGCAATGATTTCAACTCACCTTTTGGGGTAAATACAAAGATTTCCTTGGAATAAAGGTTGAGCTTGAATTCCTCGACAAAGTCCACCGCATTATTCGTTGAATTTTCTAGGGCTTCCTGCAGCTTATTCAACCAGACTTCAATACCTTGCTCTTTCTGATCTCCGTGCTTGTATTTAAAATGTGCAGCATATCCCTTCTCGGCGATTTCATGCATACGTTCACTCCTGATCTGTACTTCCACCCATCGGCCCTTAGGCCCCATAACGGTAATATGCAGGGCTTCATATCCTGTGGATTTGGGAGAGGAAATCCAATCGCGGAGACGTACGGGGTTAGGGGTAAAGTGGTCGGTGACGATGGAGTATATTTTCCAAGCTAGAAATTTCTCGTTTTGCGCGTCCGATTTATAGATAATGCGAATGGCGAACTTGTCATAGATCTCATCAAAGCTAACACTCTGTGCCTTCATCTTGCGGCGCATCGAGAAAATGGACTTCATCCTCCCCTTGATCACATAGTTCAGTCCTTCTTTTTTCAATGAGGTGTCGATGACATCGGAGAAGGCATCTATATATGCCTGCTGCTGCTCCTTTGAGTCTTCTATTTTGTTCTTGATGTCTTGATAGACCTCGGGCTCCGTGTATTTTAAACTTAGATCTTCAAGCTCGGTCTTGATATTGTAAAGCCCTATTCTATGGGCTAAAGGGGCATAGATATAGAGTGTTTCCGATGCGATGCGTACCTGTTTGTGCTCGGGCATGGAATCCATTGTGAGCATATTGTGATAGCGATCGGCAATCTTGATGATGATTACCCGAACATCATCGTTCAAGGTCAATAGCATTTTTCTGAAATTCTCAGCTTGCTGAGAGATGTTCATATCTTTTTTCAGATGCGCGATCTTGGTGAGTCCGTCAACAATACGGGCAACGGTCTCGCCGAACATACGCTCGATATCGTCAAGGGTATATTCAGAATCCTCCACCACATCATGAAGAAGGGCAGATGCGATCGAAACGCCATCAAGGCCAATTTCAGACGCCACTATTTTCGCTACGGCTATAGGGTGAAATATATACGCCTCCCCTGATTTGCGTCGCTGATCTTTGTGTGCGTCAACAGCTACTTCAAAGGCCGCGCGTATCAGTTTTTTGTCATCATCCGATAAGGTCTGATAACTGATACGCAGCAATTCTTTGTATTGCTTGGCAATCTCTTTGTTTTCTTTTTCTATCGCAATCTCGGTCATTGTATATTAAAAATACCACAAACGAACTGACTACACAACAAAAACTAGGCCATGAGGTTCTTTATTCGCTGAATGAGCGGAGGATGCGAATAGTGCATGAAAACGTAAGCAGGATGGGGAGTCAAATTACTCAAGCTATTTTTAGAGAGCTTTTTAAGGGAAGTGATCAACGGGGCCGCTGCAAAAGTGTTCTTGGCATAATCATCGGCCTGATATTCAAACTTTCGAGAAAGAGCGTTCATGACCAAAGAGGTCAATTCCGAAATGGGACTGTACAAAAGTCCAAAACCAACAAGGGCCGCATGAAAGCTGGGTTGTGAAACTCCTATGGCTCTGGAAACCTCAGGATTGTTGATAAACAGCGATAGAATAAAAAGAGTGAAACCCAGTACTAGAATAGAGGCCGTTAAATTGAAAATAATATGCTTGCGTTTGTAGTGGCCTACTTCATGGGCAAGTACGGCGACGATTTCTTCCTCGCTAAGATCTTTGATCAATGTATCATAGAGGGTGACCCTCTTTTCCTTTCCGAATCCTGAAAAATAGGCATTGGCCTTCGTTGATCTTTTTGAGCCATCGATGACAAAAATGTGTTGCAGTTCAAAACCGACCTTATTCGCATAATCTTCGATCTTGCTTTTGAGACTTCCCTCTTCCAAAGGAGTCTGTTTGTTGAACAGTGGAACGATCAATCTACTATAAAATAGGTTCATAAATACGATAATGCCAGTAACCAGTGCCCATACGTACAACCAGAAATTCGGGCCCGCCCATTGATAGAACCACATGGCCAAGGTAATCACTCCTCCTCCGAGAATAGCCATCATAATCCATCCTTTGAGTTTATCCGTTATAAACAAGCTATGGGTCGATTTGTTGAAGCCGAACCGGGCTTCGATAACAAAGGTTTGATAGTAGGCAAAAGGTGTAGAAAGAATATCACTTCCGATAGTGATGATGCCAAAGAAAACCAGGGTGATTGCAATGGTATTGCTGCTGATATTTCTGGCAAGTTGATCTGCCCATTCAAATCCTCCAAATAGTATAAAGGCCAGAGTGACCGTTATGGAAAAGGACGAGCTGAGCAGTCCGAAGCGGTAATTGGTCTTTTGATATTCTTGTGATTTACGGTATTCATCTGGATCAAATACATCTTCTAACGCTTGCGGTATCGGGTCGCCGTACTTTTTGGCATTTAGGAAATCTAATAACGTTTCCACTAAAAACTGGAACACGAGAATTGCGATGATGACGTATGATAAGGTATTCAAGATGTCTATATTACTGGTTTGGTGTGACTCTTTTTTCGAGTGGTCGGAACTAACGTGCGCTATTGGTTGTTTATCATAAGTTCGCTTCAAATCAATTTCGGCGTTTCAAAACCGGTCGGTGCTGGTTACAACCCCCTTTGTCGAAGGGCTTCAAATATAATGATTGCCGCAGAGACAGACACATTCATCGAATCGATTTCTCCTCGCATGGGGATAACAATGTTCGCTTTTGAATGCCGTAGCCATTCATCTGTAAGTCCAGCGGCCTCCGTGCCCACTATGATGGCGGATGCATCCGTGAAATCCATTTTTGTGTAGGGTGTTGACGCCGACAGTGCGGCACTGTACAAATCGATGTTTTTGCCTTTCAAAAATGTAATGACTTCAGCTGTGGTTCCGGTCGCGATTTGATTGGTAAAGATGCAACCGACGCTTGACCTGATAACATTCGGATTATATAGGTCCCCTCTCGGATTTGCTATGATGACGGCATCAAGATTTGCTGCATCCGCCGTTCGCAGCAAAGCGCCTATATTTCCAGGTTTTTCAGGGGCCTCGGCCACTAAAACCAGTGGAGTGTCCGATTTAAAGCTTAGGGCATCCAGGTTTTGTTCCTTTGATTTAGCAATGGCCAAAACACCTTCGGTAGTCTCGCGATACGCTATTTTTTGATATACTTCCTTAGTTATGGAAATCACGGTCGGTGCTGTTTTTGCTCCCTCCAAAAACCGATATACTTCCTCCTCTGAAATGATGTCCTCGTGAAAAAACAGGGCTTGTAGTTCAAAGCCACCTTCAAGGGCCAGTTGCAATTCACGTCTTCCTTCCAAAACAAAAAGGCCTTCTTTTCGCCGTTCCCTCGATTTTTCCTTGAGCAACAGGGTTTTTTTGACCCACGGATTTTGAAGACTGCTTATTTGTTTAATTTCATCCATGAATGCAAAAGTAATTTAATTGCTTCAGTTCCGACCAAGTCGAAAATCTAAAACAACGCACATGAAATCAGTATGGGTAACCCTATTCATCATTTTGGGAATGTCTTGTAAAGAGGCTCCCGAATCGACAAAAACCGAAAAAACAGCAACCAAGGAGGTTGTCAAGGAAGAGATATCACCTTATCCTGAAGCCCTCAAAAAGGTTTTTGACGCCCATGGTGGAATTGATACCTGGAAAAGCAAGCAGTTGCTCAGCTTTGATATTCTCAAGGGGGATCAAACGGAAAAACATACCATAGCACTGTATTCCAGAGACGAAAAAATTGAGATGCCCGGTATTTCGATGGGATCTCAGGGTGACGATATTTGGCTCTTAGATGCCGAGGGAATGTACAAAGGCGATCCGGTCTTTTACCATAACCTAATGTTCTACTTTTATGCCATGCCTTTCGTATTCGCCGATGAGGGGATTTTTTATAAGGACGCGGAACCATTGGAATTCGAAGGCAAGAGGTACCCGGGTATTCGAATCGCTTATGAAGACGGAGTGGGCCTTTCGGCAAAGGATGAGTATTTTCTGCACTATGACCCGGATACTTTTCAAATGGTTTGGTTAGGATATACCGTCACCTTCAAGAGCGGTGAAAAATCGGATAACGTAAGGTGGATCCGCTATAATGATCGGATGACGGTCGATGGGCTGCTCGTACCAAAATCGCTGACTTGGTATGAGTATGAGGGGAGAACCATCAAGGATGCGCGCGACCCCCTTGTTTTTGACAACGTGTCTTTTGATGAAGTGTCACCATCAACCGATTTTTTCAGCAAACCTGAAGGGGCAAAAATCATGAACTAGGTGAACGACCAAACCTTTAACTTAAAAAAAGGTTAAAAAAAGTACCTCAAAATATAGAGTGCTTATTTTTCAGTAAATTAGAAGCTCTTGCGTAACGCAAGGGCTTTTTTAATTGACCCTCCCTTCCTTAAGGTCATTTGCCGATTACTGGGAATGGAATGCATAGAATTTACAAATTCAACACATAAAGAAGATGCCAACGTACACCCTAAAAATTAATGGCAGTTCTCAATCTATTGAGGCTGCGGAAGACACGCCCTTACTCTGGGCTCTTCGTGATCAATTGGACATGGTAGGAACCAAGTTCGGTTGCGGAATAGGACAATGCGGTGCTTGTACCGTTCATATTGACGGAAACGCTACCCGAAGTTGCCAACTACAAATTTCACAATTAGACGGCAAAGAGATCACTACTATTGAAGGATTGTCGGAAGACGGTTCACACCCCGTTCAAGAAGCGTGGAAAGAAATCGACGTACCACAATGTGGTTACTGTCAAGCGGGTCAGATCATGACCGCCTCGGCTTTTCTGGAAAAGAATCCGAATCCGTCGCAAGAAGAAATTCGTAATGCTATGCACGGTAATATTTGCCGTTGTGCTTCGTACAATCGAATAGAGACCGCAGTTGCAAAAGCTGCTGAGAAAAAAATGGCCTAACCTAAAAATCGAAAATCATGTCAACTGTAGTACCAACGAAATTTAGCAGAAGGTCTTTTTTAAGAACTTCTTCGCTCGCTAGTGGAGGAATGCTGATCGGTTTTAATTTTTTCACTGCCTGTAAGGATACTGTGAAAATGCCGGTCGATATTGCCAAACTCAATTACAATGACTTTAATGCGTTCATCAAGATTTCCGATGAAGGTATGGTAACCATATTCTCACCCAATCCGGAGATAGGACAAGGCGTTAAAACATCCATGCCGATGATCATCGCCGAGGAGCTTGATGTGCCTTGGGAGAATGTCAATGTGGTTCAAGGAATATTAGATACGCAAAACTATACCCGCCAGGTTGCAGGAGGTAGCCAATCCATCCGATTTGGATGGGATGCCCTACGCCAAACCGGAGCGACGGCCCGACAATTATTGGTCAACGCCGCTGCAGCAAGATGGGGTGTAGACCCCTCTGAATGTTCCGCCAAACAAGGAGTCATAACCAATGCCAAAGGTGAAACTTTGGGTTATGGAGACGTAGTCAAGGAAGCTGCACTTTTGCAGATTCCCGAATCGGAAGGTGAGGTGGAGGAAGGCAAATCCGAGAATCCCGAATTCAAGGATGAAAAATCCGAAGCCGTCACGGCAGCCATAAAACTGAAAGACCCCAGTGAGTATACGATAATCGGTACGGATGTGGGCAATGTGGATATTGACGAGATCATTACCGGAAAACCCCTGTTCGGACTTGATTATAAGACCGAAGGCATGGTCTATGCCTCCGTGCTACGACCACCCGCTTTCGGACAAGTACTGGAGTCCTATGACGATACCGCGGCCAAAGCTATTCCAGGTGTAATCGATGTCATTATGTTCGGTGAGAAAGCTAAAGCCTTATTGACCAAAGAGGAAACGGAGCTCAATTGGACGGCAAAATTGGCGTCAACGGATAAAGTGGCGGTCATTGCTGAAAATTCGTGGGCCGCCATTAAAGGAAAAAAAGCCTTGAAAGCGGTATGGTCAGACGCTACCCCCTTAGAGAATACACAAGCCCATGATAAGATTTTGACCGATTTGCTCGATGGCAATGAGTTTAAGAGCCTGCGTAAGGATGGAGATGTAAAAAAAGCGTTTCGACAGGCCGATAAAGTGGTGGAACGCACCTATGAGTCTCCCTTTCTTCCGCACAATACGATGGAACCGATGAACTTCTTCGCCGATGTGCAAGACTCCAAGATTCTATTGGTCGGCCCAGTACAAACTCCCGCTGATGCGGCAGTTACGGTGGCCGAAATGTTGAATAGGGATGAGAAAGACATCCGCTTGGAAATGACTCGAATGGGGGGTGGTTTCGGAAGAAGATTATATGGGGATTTTGTCTATGAGGCTGCGGAAATCTCGGATAAGATCGGTAAACCCGTCAAGATGTTCTCCACCAGGGAAGACGATATGATGACCGGAGTGTATCGCCCAGCGATCAAGTATCGTATTGCCGCCTCGATCAAAGACGGGGAGATTACCGGATATCGCCTAAAAGAGGCCGCGATAAATGGCAATATGTATGGATTGATTCCGAATTTCTTTCCTGCCGGTGCCATTGAAAACTATCAGGTAGATGTGGCCAACTATAACAGTAATATTACGACCGGGGCGTGGCGTGCTCCCTATACCAACTTCCTTTCCTACGCGGAACAGGCCTTTTTAGATGAGCTTGCCGAAATAACGGAAAAAGATCCGGTACAAATGCGCTTGGATTTACTTGAGAAAGTAAAAGGCACAACTGACGACCGAATCCAATATTCTGCGGAACGTCTGCAAGATGTGCTGAAGTTGGCTGTTGAAAAGTCGATGTATAGAGAGCCCAAAGAGGGGGTCTTTCAGGGAGTATGCGCCTACTATTGCCATAACACCCATGTCGCTGAGGTTGCCGATGTAGTGATGGAAGGAGATCAGCCTGTGGTCAAGAAAATTACGGTAGCTGTGGATTGTGGTATTGTCATTAACCCCTTAGGGGCCAAAAACCAAATTGAAGGCGGAGCCATAGATGGCGTAGGACATTCGATGTATGGCGACTTTGCATTTGAAAATGGTATGCCTACCAGTAACAACTATGACAAATACCGTTTGATTCGAATGAATGAAACACCAGTGGTAGAGACGCATTTCGTTAAAAACACTTTGAGTCCTACGGGTCTGGGTGAACCGACATTGCCTCCGGCCGGTGCAGCAGTAGCCATTGCCATTAAGAAGGCAACTGGCAATCGCCTATATAAACAGCCCTTTGCGAATAATATGAATTCAAAACCGATTCTGGGATAATTGCCTATGGAAATATTACTTTTCGGAATTGCCAAGGATATCGTTGGACAATCGGAAATAAGGATTTCGTCTGACGACGACGCATTCCATTCAGTGCAAGAGTTAAAAGAATTTATGGTAAGAAAGTTTCCCGAATTCGGGAAGCTTTCTTCTTTTGCGGTGGCCGTGAATAGTGAATATGCCCAAGATGATGTACCTTTAAACAGGAATGATGAAATAGCCATTATTCCTCCTGTGAGCGGTGGATAGAAAGATAATAGAAATAGTACAGACGATAGATACTTCCCAAGTGTTCACGGACTTGTCCGATGCACAAAGTGGAGGTATTTGTGTTTTTGTAGGTACGGTACGAGAGTTTACCCAAGGTGAGGCTGTCGTCTCCCTAGAGTTTGAAACGTATGAGAAAATGGCGCTTAAGGAGATGGATAAAATCGCTTCGGATGCGCTTGAAAAATGGAAATTGAACAAGGTTATCATCCGCCATGCCGTCGGACTCAAAAAAGTGGAGGAACCCGTGGTAGTGGTTGGGGCTTCATCGGCCCACCGTGATGCTTGTTTTGAAGCATGCCGTTATCTGATAGATACCTTAAAGGAAACCGTACCAATTTGGAAGAAAGAGGTATTCGAGAATAAAGCGGTTTGGGTTTCCGCACACCCTTGAAGTGACACATAACGGCCAAGTTTGATGAGCTAGCTAAGCCAGTCAATAACCCCGACAACTGCAATACATCAATATGACAAAGCAACTTTCACATATAGACGAATCCGGTAAGGCTTCGATGGTCGATGTTTCGGAAAAGAAGGTAAGTGCAAGGACGGCGATTGCCTCGGGGAAAGTGGTGTTCCCTAAAGCTGTTTTTGAAACTTTGGCTGCGCAAGACTTTTTGGGCCATAAGGGTAGTATCATTCAAACAGCGGTCATTGCAGGTATTCAAGCGGTGAAGAAGACAGCTGAGTTGATTCCCCTTTGCCATCAGCTCGGGCTTTCCAAGATACAGATCGATATCACCCCTGAAGATAATACCCTGCAGATCAGGTGCCTTGTGAAATGTAAGGAACAAACAGGAGTAGAAATGGAAGCTCTGACCGGCGTCTCCGTGAGTGCCCTGACTATTTATGATATGTGTAAAGCACTGTCACACGACATCAAAATTTCCGAAATTCAATTGGAACAAAAAACGGGAGGGCAGCATGACTTCAAACGCTAAATTATATGGACTTGTCCTATCTGGTGGAAAGAGCACCCGAATGGGCATGGATAAGGGATTGATCGAATACCATGGAGTGCCGCAGCGTGAGCATTTGTATCAACTGTTGACACAGGTATGTGAAGAGACCTTTATGAGCATTCGAACGGAACAGGAAGCGGAGATACCATCGGAATATCAGACCATTGTGGATTTAGACGAGTATCGTGGGCCGTATAACGGGCTGCTTTCCGCACATAAGAAACATCCCGAAGCCGCCTGGTTGGTCTTGGCCTGTGACCTACCCTTGATGGATGTAGAGGCTCTGCGGGAATTGATTTCCGAACGAGACCACAATAAGCAAGCTACGGCTTTTGCACTAAGGGAAAACCCGTTACCTGAACCATTGTGCGCCATATGGGAACCACACGCTTTTCAGGATTCTTTGGTTTATTTGGAAAGCGGGGTGGGTACCTGCCCTAGAAAATTCCTGATCAACCATGATACAAAATTGGTGTTCCCCAAAAACGCAAACGTTTTGTTGAACGCCAATTCGGAAGCGGAATACAAAGAAGCCCTTGACAAACTTTCCGTAGAATAATCGTTCTAGAGTAAAATGGAAGGCGCTCTGAAAAAGCGCATTCCGGCCTTTTCACTATCTTAGACTAATGAACCCAAACCGCTACACTCGACAGACCATTCTAAAAGGTTTTGGATCTGAAGGGCAACAAAAACTGGCCGATGCCAAAGTGCTTGTAATCGGAGCAGGGGGACTTGGCGTTCCTGTATTGACCTATCTGAATGCCATGGGCGTCGGTAAAATCGGAATTGTAGATAACGATACTGTTTCCATTACCAATTTACATCGGCAAGTACTCTATGGGCAAGGTGATGTCGGCCAATCTAAAGTAGTTGCCGCGTTGGAGAAGCTCAAAGGGCAAAACTCAGATACCGAGCTGGTCGTATACCATACCTTTCTGGAGGTTAAGAACGCTTTGGAAATTATTCAGGCGTACGACATCGTCGTAGATGCCTCGGATAACTTTCCGACCCGTTATTTGGTCAACGATGCATGTGTTATGCTCCAAAAACCTTTTGTCTATGGGGCTTTACATGGATACGAAGGGCAGGTTAGCGTCTTTAATCATGCTGGCGGACCCACGTATCGTTGCCTCTTCCCACGGATGCCCAAAGAAAATGAAGTTCCGAATTGCAACGAGCATGGCGTATTGGGAATTATTCCTGGGATTATTGGAAACCTACAAGCCCTGGAAACCATCAAGGTGATTACCGGAATAGGGGAGGTGCTTTCGGGAAAACTCCTGATTTTTGATGGTCTGCAACAATCCTTTCGAAAAATAAAATTCAAGCTGCAACCCGAGAGTCTTCAGATACAAAGGCTTCAAGATTATTATGAGTGGAATGACCCTTGTGAAATCATTCCGACCGTCGAAGCGGATGCTATTCAAAAGTTGTTGGCGGAGGAGGCACAGATTGTGGACGTCCGTACGGATGAAGAATATGAAAACTACCACTTGCCCAATTCGATCCATATTCCTCTTAATGACTTGGTTGCAAATGAGGGCAGCATTGATTTTTCCTACCCGGTATATCTCTTATGCCAATCCGGTAAGCGCAGCGAGATGGCTTTACGACAACTTCGTGAAAAGCATCCGGAAAGTTCCC
Source organism: Maribacter corallii (assembly GCF_047345415.1). Classification (NCBI taxonomy): domain Bacteria; kingdom Pseudomonadati; phylum Bacteroidota; class Flavobacteriia; order Flavobacteriales; family Flavobacteriaceae; genus Maribacter; species Maribacter corallii. The sequence goes on along the minus strand of NZ_JBLFEP010000005.1, from coordinate 514,413 downwards.
TTTTTAGTATTTTAGGAGGACTAAACCAGTACTTGGCTGCATGCTCTTGACCGTTCCCGAACTTTTAATGTTAATGCTGGGCTTTTTGGTCATAGCAACCTTGTATTCTTCAGTAGGTTTCGGGGGTGGATCCAGTTATTTGGCACTCCTTGCTCTGGTCTTCGTCAGTTTCTTTGCTATTAGAAGCACCGCTTTGGTCTGTAATCTCATCGTGGTTTCTGGTAGTAGCTACTTGTACTTTAAAAAAGGACATCTCGATTTTAAAAAATTTCTGCCGTTCATTCTGACGAGTATTCCCATGGCTTTTTTAGGAGCCCGATTTCGACTTTCTGAAGAGGTGTTTTTTATCCTTCTAGGGAGTGCCCTGATCATCTCCGCTTTGGCGTTGATCTTTCAGACCGTCAGGCTCAAAAAGTCTGAGGAGGTGAGTGCGCATTACCCTGCTTATGTTACCTATTTGTTGGGTGCGGGAATTGGTCTGTTGTCGGGATTGGTAGGTATCGGTGGGGGCATTTTTTTGGCGCCGATTCTCAATCATATGAAATGGGACAAGTCCATAAAGATTGCGGCCCTCGCTAGTTTTTTTATCCTAGTGAACTCCGTATCGGGTATTGGGGGCTTGTTGACAAATGGCACTTTTGAATTACCTTGGATTGAAGCAGTTGGTCTTATGGTCGCTGTGGGTATCGGTGGTCAGATAGGTATTCGCTTAAGTTTAAGTAAGCTGACGGGCAAGGGTATTAAAGTCGTAACCGCCATTCTTGTTTTGACGGTGGGCATACGCGTATTGCTCGTAAACGGACTGCAACTTCAGTTTTAAACCGCTTTCAGTTCTCAGAAACCGGTGCTGTATACCACTTCTTCCCCCTTTTTAAATTCCACTTCCTTTACGGAACCGGCTCCTTCAAAATGTATGGTGATGCCTTTGATTTTTAATGCTGGGCTTGGCACCTCCATTTGATAGACCAAGTTGTCATTGATCAGAACATCAAGTTTTTGGTCTTTTGAAATACATTTTAGATTTACGTAATCGGCGAAGTCGACCCCAAAATCGGAAAGGTCGTTTTTCTTCCCATTGATAAAGTCTTCAAAGGTCATCAAGGTCAGTTCAGAAGCGCATCCTTTTTTGGATAAGGGAATACCAATGGCACCGCCGTCGTACAAAATGAATATCCGTACGTTTTGACAAGCACTACTGCCGAGGTCAAAATTGTTCTTTACGGTAGCTAGCATTTCGAAATCATTGGTGTATAAAGGCCCGAAATCTCGAACTTGATAAAAACTTACCACCACAGTTGCTGTTTTGGGCTCCAAATTATAGGAAGTGACCGTTTCATAATCGATTTGCAAGAGGCTGTCGCGATAAAATTCTTCTTCCTCTAGGTAAATGGGTACCGAATCTCGTTCTATCATTCCCAACCAATCATTTGTGGTGATAAACACATCGTTCTCCCGAACAATTGAATCATCTACCACCAATTTTGATTTAAAAAACCCGGGATGGTAGTATATACTGGTAGCGACACTGTCATTCTTGTCGACGATCAGGCGCTTGTTGCGGTCCCAGTCTTGTTGTATTTCCAATTTGGAACCATTTTGCGCGGCTTTCGCTTGATACTCGAATACTACGGAATTCGGAATCCCCTCACTGACTGGGCGACTGGCAAATTCAAAATCACTCGAATCGTAAACAGCTGGCGTATTTTGCGCGTTGAAAATGGATTTTCGAAAGAACATGAAAAGTGCCCCCACAACCAGTAGTGATACTATCAGGACACCGATTTTGTTCCGTTTTGTACTGCCAACCATTTTCGGCGGTGTGTATTCCGCTTTATGCGCAGTTACGAAAGTCCTCCAATTATCGTAGCCGGCGAATTCAGAGAGAATATCGAGTGTGGCAATACTAGGGTTGGCAACCAATTCCGCCCTCCCCCAGATACGCTTTAGGGTTGTTACGCTTAGTCTTTTGTTGGTATACTCGAAAATACGCTCGCTTAACACTTCAAAATCCTTGTTGCTCCAGGTAGTTCCTTTTCCCCAGCCGAGTTTGGTTTCGATAATCGCTACCAAAGGGTCTTTCATATATAAGGTCGATTTGTCCATAAAAATAAAGCGTGTCTTTGAGGTGGAGGCTTTTGAACAAAATTAAACAAGATTGAACAGATTCATTCAATCCGAATCGTTTTGTGCCTTATTAATTTTAACGAAAATCAATTGTAAATCAAAAAACAAACAGTAGTAAAATGAATAACACGGTAAAAACAGGAATGCTATGGTTCACCATCTTATTGATGGGGAGTATAACCTATGGACAAAAGAACAAAGGCAAGAAGAACAAGGAAATCCAATTTCCAATGACTGAAAAGCATTGGGACGCGGTTACGGACAATGTGGAATTTTTTAATTACAAATCGGTTCAGGCCGTACGCAGTACCAATGACAACGGATTTGGTATTATGCTTAAGGATTTTGAATTCACCAATGGTACGATCGAATTTGATGTGGAATTAAAGGGAATGGGGTTTCCCGGCATCGATTTTCGGGTCGATAAGGATACCTTGAATTCGGAGAAATTCTACATCCGATATTTTGGCACTCCTGATGACTTAAGACGAACAACTTTACAATATGCTGCCGTGTTGGATGGTGTGAACCTCTGGGATCTCACTGACGAATATCAGGCAGCCGCGCCCATTTACGAAGGAAGATGGAATCATGTCAAATTGGTCGTTAACGGAAAGCAGATGAAAATTTATGTGAACGATAATGAACGCGCAGCGTTACATATTCCAGCATTGGAGGGGATTACCCAATCAGGGGCTATTACACTTTCCGGTAACGTGGTCTATGCGAATTTCGTTGTCCGCCCGAACGTGACCGAAGGCTTGCCCTCTGATGAGGGGTATGATGCAACCTATAGTGATTCAAGATACCTCAGAAATTGGTCCGTGACCGACCCGTTAGACTTTCCGTTCGGTAAGGATATGATGCGCGGCATACCGAGAAGTCCTGGGGTGGCTATTGCCTCCGATTTATTCGATAGTACCGCTGTTTGGAAACCGATCAAAGCTGGGCGCAGGGGACTGGTCAATCTCACCCGTCAGTTTGGGGGTGTCGAACAGGGCGAACGCAAATTGACTTGGCTGAAGACCACCATTACTTCAGAAACCGATCAAGAAAAGAACGTGGATTTAGGATTCAGTGATGAAGTATGGGTGTTCATCAACGGACAACCGCTACTCACCGACAAAAACTACTACGGTTCACCAGGAATGAAGGAACCAAGGGGAAGATGTACTATTGATAACACCGCTTTCCGCCTTCCACTGCAAAAAGGAGAGAATGAGATTCTGATCGGTGTCTCCAACTACTTTTTTGGATGGGGAATCATTGCGCGTATGGCCGATACCAACGGGTTGAAGTTCGCTCCTTAAAACTAATGGAATCTATTTCTAAAGACAGTATAAAGATGTACGCAATCTTTCTAAGATTTCTGATTTTGGCCCTTTGTATCGCGCAATTCTCCTGTAAGGAAACTGAAAAGAGAATCGATATCGGTCATGAATTTCCCTTTACTTCGGAACATTGGACAGTTGAAAATGCAGATGGAACCGAGGCGGAGATAACTATTAAGCAGTTCAAGGGAAAATCGGGTATTGCATTGAAAGCAAGCCAAATTGCCTATTTAAAATCCGGTGATTTCAAGAATTTTGAAATGGAATTCTATTGCAACGGGGCCTATCCGGGCCTTGGTTTTAGAATTCAGGATAAGAAAAACTATGAATACCTCTACCTGAGAGTTCCTTCCAGTACTAAAAAAGATGCACTGCAATACATTCCAATCTACAAGGGCAGTTTGCCTTGGCAGCTATATAATTATCCACAATATGAGGGAAAGGCCACCTTTCCCTTTCAAACCGTTGGGGCCTTTCCAGCGCGTATAGCAGACGAATTGATAGATGGGAAGCTGAACCAAAAGCTTCTTGATCAATTCACGGAGCAGGCAATTTCCCTTTCGAGTGAGGCCGAGGTAATCCGTGGTGAGGAGTCATCTGGTTATATTTTCGACCCCCAAGACAGCACCGCATTGCTTTTTGACAAAGTGAACGAACGAATTGAGTTTTCCGATTTTCGGACTTGGATCCATATCAAACTCGAAGTAGTGGAAGACGAAATGTCGGTATATGTGGAGGATATGGAAACCCCATCCTTCATTGTCACGAATTTAAAGCGCAATACGGCTAGCGGCGGTATTAGTTTGATTAGCGATTTTGGCGAAGTCTACTTTCGAAAAGTCCAAATTGCTGAACTTGAGGAAGCGAAAGATACGGGAACCACAGTATCCAGCGTAGCATTATCGAAAAATTACTTGACCCAATGGCAACTATCGGAAATGTTCACCAAAGACACCATCAATTTTGTAGCACAACTAGATTCGGTTCTAGTAAACGGCAAATTCAAATCGATAGAAGCTGATGACGATGCGCTTGTAAATATCAGTCGCTTTTATGATGACATGACAAAAACCTTAGTTTTAAGACATACCCTTGAATCGGATGCGGACAGACAGGTGCGATTGAATTTCGACTATGCCGATCATCTCGCTATCTTCCTTAATTCCGAGGTGCTCTTTGATAAGGGTATGGATTTTCAACCGCCCAGCACAAAAGGTATGGAAGGAAGGGTTTTTGTGGATGACGAAGAGGTATCGCTCAACTTGAAAAAAGGCCAGAATACCCTGTGTTTTATGCTTTCTGCGGACAATCGTCAAAAGTTTAATTGGGGCGTTATCGCCAAATTGGAAAGCCTAAAGGGTATTACATCAAGGTAATTATGCAGCTTCGCCCTTGCGGACCATGCGAACGCGAAGAAACCGATAAAAATACTTGAAGTTGCCGTTGTACCATATTGCGAAGATAAAGGAGATATAAATCAGCCAGTCTGGAATGCTCAGGGCAGTGGCAAAATATGTTTTTAATAGTAAGCAAGTCAAGGCGACGATCGCAATGCTCAGTGCCACCCAGGTTCTTTTATCTTTTCGATTCAAGAGAATCATGAAGATGATGATGAGACCCATAATGGGTTTGGTATGTAATAAGACCGGTACTAGGGTGGCATATTCGATATCGAAAAACAGTACCATCGCACTCATATAAGCGGTCATACAGAGCGGACACTTGGGGATGAGAATTAATAACAGGGTAGAAAAAAAGGACATGGAGCCATTTGCTGCATCCAATTTCTTAGGAGCTCCAATCTTGGTAGCACAGCATCCTGTCTTTACGGTTTCCATAGCACGGTATTACCATTTTGCTCTATAAGATACAAAAGGATACACCTCATTCGCAAAAAATTGGCTTTTATTTTGCGGTAGTATCAAAAAACCATCGGTTTTGACCAGATTGGCAAAATCGCCTGAACCGTTGCCCCTGATCGCTTCGGCTACCAATGAACCATCAGTTCGACATTCAAGAGTGGCTTCTAGGAAATACACTAAATCAGGTTTGAATTCCACGTCATTTTTCAGTTTGACGTATAGGATCTCCGGGTTTAGACCTAATGATCTCTGCAACCAAAACCGCAGGTACATATAGACACAAACAAATGATGACACCGGATTGCCGGGCAGGGCAAAAATCTTTTTTCGATCTGTAGTGCTTCCAAACCAAAAGGGCTTCCCCGGGCGTTGCTGAATTTTGTGAAAGTGTTTTTTTACCCGTAGTTCCTCAAGCACATCAGGTAAATAATCGAACTTTCCTTTTGAGACTCCCCCGGTAAAGATCAAAAGGTCGTACTCGGTCAAGGTCCTTGAGATGACTGTTAGCATTTCGATCTTATCGTCGGCCAAATGATGTAGGTCTGCAGTGATACCCCATTCTTTGAGGGTCGCTTGAATACCGTAGACATTGGACCTTCGAATCTGATGTAATTCGGGTTGTTCATCCACTGCCACCAATTCATCCCCTGTAGAAAAAATGATGACCCTTGGCAGTTGTTTCACCGCTAAACTTGCTTTTCCGACAGCTGCCGCGATATTGATTTCGGCACTTGAGAGCCGTTCTCCCTTGTTCACGATTATGGAACCTTTTGAGATGTCCATGCCCTTGAAATGCACATTTTGCCTGTGCCTCAGGGCATCGAGCTGAATAGTGGCGTTCGTATCCGTAATGGACAGATCTTCATAGCGAATTACAGTGTCAACACCCTTGGGCATAATCGCTCCGGTCATCACTTCAATGCAATGGGAAGGGTCTTTTAAGGTCTGCTGCGGACTTCCGGCAGCGGCGGTCGATTCTATCCCAAACGTACGTTGCCCCTTTTCAAAGGCGCTATGTGCGATGGCTATGCCATCCATGGTCACCCGATCAAAGGGCGGAAAGTCACGGTCGGCTACCAAGTCTTCCGCTAGAAAACATCCAATACACGCACTGAGTTTTAGGTTCTCCGTAGGGAAATTCCCTTGGTGTTCATCTAGTATCGACAGCGCTTGTTCGTAGGGGATAAAGGTATTTTCTTCCATGGGTCATATTGGGCGGAGTCGAACTGCTTTTTGGTATGTCTATTTCTCGACTCCGCTGGAAACGACAGACATAATTTTATTACCCACCGATACTGCTCATGCTCTTCATGGCTGACTTTGGACTCTTCCGAGCTCTTTCGGCTTCGAATCCATCTTTGGGCTTCAAGCGGATAATTTCACTGAATTTATCGGATAGCTCCTGATCGCTAACCCCTGATCGCATAAAATCACGTATGTTGAACACACCATCATCGTACAAGCAGCTTTTGATTTCGCCCTTTGATGAAATACGGAGACGGTTGCAAGTATTGCAAAAGGTTCTTGAGAATGCCGCAATGACACCTATATTTCCTTGGTATTCCGGAACTTGATATAGGGTTGCGGTATCACCATGAGCGCTGGGCAGTTGCTCTAAATCGGCGTAATTGGTCTTTAGGTCCGAAAAAATATCCCGGGCCGAATACATTTCAAGATTTTCCTTATACCCTCCATTGAACGGCATTTCTTCAATAAAACGAACGTCAACGGGATAATCTTTCGCGAGCTCCGCTAAGGGAATGATATCTTGGGTGTTGATTCCCTTCATGATAACGGCATTGAGTTTGATCTTGAAGCTATGGTCGACCAACATATGAAAAGTTTCCATCACCTTTTCGAAATCATCTCGCCGTGTAATTTTATGAAATCGTTCTTTATCCAACGAATCGATACTGAGATTGATTTTAGTAATACCGAGTTCCTGTAATCGTGGAATATGCCTTTGTAATAAAGTGCCGTTCGAAGTGATATGAATGGATTTGAATGCCTCAAGCTTGGCGGTATTCTCTAGCAGTTGCATGAAATCTTTTCTAAGAAAGGGCTCACCTCCCGTAAAACGCACTTTCCGAAAACCCAGGCCACCCAAAATGCGCAGTAGTCTTGTGATTTCTTCATAGCTCAATAAATGCGCTTTAGGCTCATACGGAATACCGTTGGCGGGCATGCAATAGAAGCAACGCAAATTGCAACGATCGGTCACCGCAATGCGTACATAGTTTATGGTTCTATCGAACGAATCTTTCATAGCAATCAATATCCGTAGTTTATAAAATTCAATATAGCTAATTTTCGATATATTAGGGGAGCTATTTAAGAAAGAAATAAGTATTGGACTCCCTATGAAAGAAATCAAATCGATATTAAAACTCTATAACTCCTTTAAAAATTCTGGAGAGAAGTGTGCCATTGCACAGGTGGTACGCGTAGAGGAATCTTCTTATCGCCGTGAAGGGGCCCGAATGTTGGTTTTTGAATCTGGCGTGTTCGAGGGGGGCATTAGTGGGGGATGTCTAGAAGGTGATGCCTTACAACGTTCGCAGATCGCTATTCTTAAACAGCAACCCTCGATCGTCACTTATGACACGTCGAAAGAAAACGAAATAGGGGTCGGACTCGGTTGTAACGGTGTTATCGATGTTTTGATCTCTCCGATTTCCGAGAGTTCCTCGACCTTGGAAATGCTTCAAAAATGCGTTTCGGACAGAGGTTTTCATATCATCGCTACCGTAACCGCTTTAACTGGAGATCTCAATGGCATACCCCTCGGGAAGAGTTTTTACTACGATAAGGATACGGCTTCGATGGAAGATTGTAACCACGACGGACTCAAAGGTTTTCTACAGCATAGCATTCAGGAAGTTTTGGAACAACAAAAATCGCGAACATATCATTTTCAGGAAGAAGGAGTTAAAGCCAGCATTTTTATCGAACTGATTCCTCCGCAGTTTCACTTGGCGGTGTATGGTGATAATTATGATGTATACCCGATACTCGAATTGGCCAAGCTGATGGATTGGGAGGTGAGCCTCACCGGTAATATTCAAAAGTTGAAAAAAGAAAAGCTACAATCCGTAGCCAATTTGTATCCGAAGGATTTTGAGGAGCGACCCGCCATTGACGAGCGTACGGCGATCATTTTAATGGCACATGATTACAAGACCGACTATGCCAATCTGCGCACCTTAATACAAAGTCGCGCTCCGTATATCGCTTCGTTAGGACCACGAAAGCGTTTTGATAAAATGGTTAGGGAATTCAAAGCCAATGATATGACGTTTTCCAAAGAGGAATTGGCACGTATCTATGCGCCTTGCGGATTGGAAATAGGAGCCAATACTCCGGAGGAAATCGCCTTGAGTCTGTTCAGCGAAATTTTAGGTGTCTTCTCTAATAAAGAGGGAGGCATGCTTCGTAAAAAGAGTGGACCGATCCACGAACGGGATTAGCTTTTGATGGTTCCCTTATAGCTGTTTAGAAGCCCGTCGCTTCGGCTCCGCTCAGCGACCATTTCATTTCGGCATTAGTGGCTTTGGCTTCGCCCAGCCACCGCTTTGTTTAGGTCATTTTAAACGGACACTGAGCGTAGTGGAGGTGGGCGTTTTTGTTTGAAATTAGTGGCTTCGGCTTCGCTGAGCCACCGACTTACAATCTGATGGTTCAAGAAGAACTATATGGATTGCTGTTGTTTTTTGAATAAACGGAACCCCACGAATAACCCCAAAAGGCCGACTGCGGTACAGGCCAAAAACCAATGAAAAAGTTGATATTTATTGATGAGCATTCGGTAGAAAAATGTAACGGCAAAAAGCATTAAACCAATAATTTCCCATATCCGATGCTGTTCCAGTCGTACGGTTCCGTCAAAAGTCGGCATCCGGTTGAAAAGGACCTTCAAAACATTCCAGTCCCAAAGTAAGAGCAAAATGTTGGCCAGTAGCATGAAGCCGGTCACTACTGGTGTATAACCAAAATCAAAGGAAAGGGTGATGATGAAAATATTCAGGATAATGGGTAGGTTGATCAAGGCTCCGAGTTTTGAATACCGTTGCGTCATAAGAAGAAAGCCGGCGATGAGCTGCCCCAATCCAATGAATTTCCAATACAAGCCAGATTGGTATAGGGTCTCAAAAAAGTGCCAAGCACTGTTGATCGGGTTTTCCGCCCCACTTTCTGAAGTAAAACGAAGTCCTTTTATTTTGATCAAACTAGCAAATACAAAGGTGCCGCCAATCAGGTATCTGGTATATATGATAAAAATCTGTGCCCAGACCTGGTTTTTCAATTTTTCCATCTTCAGGGTTATTGAGGGTTAGTAGATGATTGGATGTGTAAGGAAGACGTATGGCCAACGGCTTTGTTACGATATGGCCCAGAAAAAAGCGTTTTTAGGTTTTCGACCGTTCTTTTAACATTCGATCATAGCCCAATTGGGCAATTACATCCTGGGATAAAGTATCAGCATCCCTTTGGCCCAAAAGTAAATTAGCAGCAATAAGACCATAGGCCATCGCCCCTTTGGCTCCCACACCTGAAAGTCCGGCTATGACTACGAAATTCTTCTCCTTATGTAGATTTTCATCATAAATTTGGGTCACATAAGGCACTTCGTTATCCGTAAGGCTATAAATGCAAGAGTATTGATCAACTAGTTTTATATGCATGGCTTCAATGGGTAGATTTAGCACTTTAAGATATTCCACTAGCTTTGCTTTGGACCAATAAATTTCCTCTTGACTTAATTTTTGGCCCCATATGTCATCAGGATCTTTCACAGAAGATCGTTGAAAATGGCCGCCGGTTTTGATTGTAGGATTGCCTTTTGCATCGTAATTTTCAATCATAGCGAAGAACTCTTCAGCTTGATCATGGGGCGAACGATCGATTAACGGGAATCCGTTTTTCAATTGCGCTTTCTGCTCCGGATTAAGATGCTGCCAATGCCCATCCCTTAGCTCAAAAAACGCCAAAAAAACCCGTTTGGGCCGAATCAATGACTGAAAATAAGGTGCCCGATGTCGAAGTAAGGTACCTGTGTAGGCGCCAGCCGCGCTAATCAACTGCCGGGCAAAAAGTGCCTGAGGGCGTTGTTTTGTTTTCCTTGCCGCAACCTTATAGTGGTCGCCCTCTCTTTCGATTCCTATCGCTTCGGTTTGATACATAATTTTACCCCCTTGTAATGTAATAGCTTGGTGTAACGCTTGAATAAGTTTTTGCGGACTGAATGTGCCCGAATTGGTTTTATATTCTCGTTGTAAGAAGGTGCCTTCCTTTAATTTCACACCGAATTTGGCTTTACCTTCCTCAGGGGTGGTGGCAATCTCAAAATGCACATCTTGCCGCTCCAAATTCCGCACTAGTCGGTTTAGTTCCTCTTGCCTTGCGATATAGGAGATGGGAGTGGTCGTATAGATGTCTTCGATAGTCATCTTGACCCCTTTTCGGTTCAAGTAGCGTATCATGTTTTGGACTTCCCTAACGGAACGGTCATTTAAGATAGACCACAATGCATTGTCCTCTATATTACTGCTTCTCGTAATCCTTGCCATTCCCTTACTGGATCCCTTGTGGTAATTTTGCCCCTGTTGCTCGATGAGCAATACATTTTCACCTAGGTTTGAAAGGTGCCAAGCGGCCGCACTCCCCATTAATCCACCTCCCAGGATAATCACATCATATAGCATTTTTTCATCCGATGTCATAAGGTTGTAGGGTTCCGTTTCTAGTTTCTTCGTTCCCAAAGGATATTGCTTTCGCGTTGTTTTGCAACTTCTTGCGTAATGATTTCAATCGCTTTTTGAATGTCTTCCGTAGTGGTCTGTTTGCCGATGCTTAGGCGTAGGGAGGCATAGGCCAAAGTACGGGTGATGCCCATAGCTAACAGTACATGCGAAGGTTCTACTGAAGCGGAATTACAGGCGGATCCATTTGATACCGCAATCTGACCACTTAATGCCGTCAATAAGGAAGCACCATCGACATACGGAAATGATAAGTGGGCCGTATTCGGCAGTCGGTGTGCCCCTGAAGTATTGGAAACCACCAGTTCGATGTTGAGTAAACCATTTTCTAATTCGTCTCTCAGATTTTCTAACCGTACCGTTTGCCCGTCTAAGTTTTCGTAGGCCAATTCGATGGCTTTCGCCATTCCTACGATCAGCGGCGTGTTGATGGTACCTCCCCGCTGTCCTTTTTGTTGTCCACCCCCCTGAATAAGACTAGGTAAGGCCTGTCCGTCTTCGTTTCCTTTGATATAGACCAATCCGATACCCTTTGGGCCATACACTTTATGTCCTGAGAAACAAGCGAAGTCTACCTGTGATAACACATCGTTGACTTGAATTTTCCCTAAGGCTTGCGTCGTATCCGAAAAAAGGAGGCTTCCATGGTCATGAACGATTTTTGCGATTTCATCTAAAGGTTGAATAATGCCAGTTTCATTATTGGCATATAGTACCGCCACTAAGATAGTATCGGATCGCAAGGCGTTGCGCAGCGCTTCGGAAGAGACCAACCCTTTGTGGTCAACATCCAAATAAGATACTTCAAACCCTTCTTCCTCCAGGAATGCACAGGTATCCAAAACCGCTTTGTGCTCCGCGGTAGTGGTGATGATATGTTTTCCCTGCGATTGTCTTTTTCGGGCCACCCCCTTGAGTATCATATTGATGCTTTCTGTTGAACCCGAGGTATAAATTAAATCCGTTGGGGAAACTCCAATCTGTTTGGCGATGGAAGCTGTTGCCTCTTCGACCGCACTTTTTGCTAACCAACCAAAGGGATGATGATTGCTCGAGGGATTGCCAAAGTTTTCATGGAAATAAGGTAGCATCGCATCCACAACCTCCTTGTCACAGGGGGTTGTCGCGTTGTAGTCAAAATAGAGACGGGTGTTCATGGTAGTACCGCTTTTTCATGGCGGACTTAAAGGTAAGGATTATCTTAAAATAGAGACCTGGACCGTTATTGTCGAAATGAATAAGGAGTCTTGTGCGCTACTTTATGAAATCGTTAAACAAAACCTATTCGATTTGCTGTATCAAAAAAAATAAGATATATTTAGTACTTATCCCTTAATAAAACCCTTAAAAAATTATGATTCCAGCTAATTTCACCTATCACAGGGCCGCCTCGGTAAGTGAGGCTATTGCCTTGTCTCAAGAACTCGGTGAGGAAGCAAAATACATGTCGGGCGGACATAGTCTGCTGCCGATGATGAAACTGCGTTTTGCGACCCCCGAACACATTATCGATATTAGTAAAATCGACGGTCTTTCCTATATAAAGGAAGAAGGCGATTTGCTTAAAATCGGTGCGTTGACCACCCAAACGGAAATGGAGCACAACAAGCTGCTGAAAGAACAGTATCCCATCTTCGGGGATGCCATTTGGTTAACCGCCGATCCCTCTGTGCGCAACTGTGGAACCATTGGTGGCAATATCGCGCATGGTGATGCGGCTAACGATCAACCTGCCTTAATGCTCGCTGTACGGGCTACGATTATTGCAGCAGGAGCCGATGGGGAGAAAACGATTCCCATTGATGAGTTTTTCCACGGTTTTTATATGACCGCCTTGGAAGCTGGTGATATTTTGACCGAAATTCAAATTCCGAAGGCCAAAAAGAACAGTGGAGGTGCCTATCACAAAGTAGAGCGCAAAGTTGGGGATTACGCCACGGCAGGAGTTGCGGTACATATAGAATTGGATGATGATGGAATATGTCAGCAAATCGGTATCGGGCTCACCAATGTTAGTGCAGTGCCCATGCGATTAGAACGAGGAGAAGAGGTGTTGCGGGGTAAAAAGATTACGGATGAATTGATTGCTGAGGTAAGTCAAATCGCTAGCGAAGACTGTGAACCGGAATCGGATTTAAGAGGTTCTGAGGCCTATAAAAGGTCCATAGTACATACGATAACAAAAAGAATGTTGAACAAAGCTTTGGAAAGAGCGCGAAATAATTAAGAAATGGCAAAACATAAAGTTACAATGACAATAAATGGGGAAAGCGTGACTGCCGAAGTTGATTCGCGCTTGCTCTTGGTCCATTTTATTCGGGAAAATCTAGACTTGACGGGTACACATATCGGTTGTGATACCTCTAACTGTGGTGCCTGTACCATCTTATTGGACGGTAAGTCGGTTAAATCATGTACTTACCTAACGGTTCGTGCCGATGGAGCGGATATTACCACCATCGAAGGGATTGCTGCAGAGGGTACAAATCATCCGTTACAGCAGGCATTTCACGACCAGCACGGGTTACACTGTGGATTCTGTACCCCTGGAATGATCATGCGTTCTATTGATTTATTGAAGAATAATCCAAATCCGACCGAGGAGGAGATTCGATGGGGGATTTCTGGCAATCTATGTCGTTGTACCGGGTACAACAACATTGTGAAGTCGGTACAACAAGCCGCCCAAGAAATGCAGAAAGAATCCGAATCCGTATAACCGCTAAAGAAATCAATTATGTTTAAATGTAAAACATCAGCAGAAGTTGGCGGAATGGGTCACTCTGTGAAAAGAAAGGAAGATGCCCGTTTTTTACACGGGAAAGGCAATTATGTAGACGATGTAAAACTACCGGGCCAGCTGACTATGGTCATGGTCCGTAGCCCGTATGCCTATGCCAAGATAAAAAGCATCAATAAGGAGAAGGCCTTGGCCATTGATGGCGTATTGGCCGTCATTACCGGTGAGGACTTGGCTCAGTACAATCTGCACTGGATGCCCACCTTGTTGTCGGATACGCAAATGGTATTGCCTACCGATACGGTCATGCATCAATCGCAAGAGGTCTGTGCAGTGATTGCTACGGATAGATATATTGCAGTTGATGGTGCGGAAGCCGTTGAAGTAGATTACGAACCGATGCAAGCGATCGTAGACCCTTTTACCGCTTTGGATGATGATGCGCCCTTATTGCGCCCTGATAAAGAAGGACAGGAAGACAATCAAATCTACCACTGGGAGCGTGGTGACCGGGCCAAGACCGATGAGGTCATCGCCAACGCCGATGTGGTCGTCAAAGAACGCATCTATCTACCGAGAATTCACGTGGCTTCCATCGAGACTTGCGGCTGTGTCGCTTCCTACGATAAGGATACCCAGAAACTATTGGTATATCTGACCACCCAAGCTCCGCATGCCATACGTACGGTAGTGGCCTTGGTTGCCGGTCATGTAGGGCTTTCGGAAGAGAAAATACGAATCATTTCCCCGGATATCGGAGGCGGATTTGGAGGGAAGGTTCCCGTATATCCCGCATATGTAGTAGCCATAGCAGCGACCTTTTTGATTGGAAAACCAGTCAAATGGATTGAGGATCGTTCGGAAAACCTCGTCAATGGTTTTGCTCGTGATTATCATATGGATTGTGAATTGGCGGCTACCAAGGAAGGAAAAATACAAGCGTTCAAGGTTTCGACTTTGGCGGATCATGGGTATACCGATTCCTCAGCGAATCCATCAAAATATCCTACGGGAATGTTTTCTATTTGTACCGGATCCTATGACTATGAGCACGCTTTCGCGGAATTGGATGCGGTATATACCAACAAAGCCCCGGGCGGAGTTGCCTATCGCTGTTCATTTCGGGTTACCGAAGCGGTACATGCCATCGAACGGATGGTCGATAAATTGGCTGCGGAAATCGAAAAAGATCCGGCGCAATTGCGTTTTGAAAATTTCATCAAAAAAGAACAGTTTCCCTATGCTTCCCCCTTGGGCTGGAGCTATGACAGCGGGGACTATGACGCAACCTTGAAAAAGGCTATGGACATGGTCGGTTATGACGACTATAAAAAAGAACAGGCCGAGAAACGCGCCCAAGGCAAGTTGATGGGTATCGGCATTTGCACCTTTACAGAGGTGGTCGGGGCAGGACCGTCCAAGGATTTTGATATCTTGGGTATTGCGATGTTCGACAGTGCAGAAATACGAGTGCATCCTACAGGGAAGGCTTTGGCTCGTTTCGGAACCAAATCGCAAGGTCAAGGTCATGAAACTACCTATGCTCAAATATTGGCGGAAGAATTGGGAATTCCCTATACCGATATCGAAATCGATGAAGGTGATACCGATACCGCGCCTTATGGTTTAGGTACCTACGCGAGTAGAAGTACTCCTACTGCAGGAGCGGCTGCGGCCATTGCGGCCCGTAAACTAAAGGATAAAGGAAAGAAGATAGCAGCACATCTGCTCGAGGTCAGTGAAGAGGATATCGAATGGGAAGTAGGGAAGTACTTTGTGAAAGGAGCTCCTGAAAAATCAAAGACCATACAAGATGTGGCTTTTGCTGCCTATACCAATATCCCTCCAGGAATGGAACCCGGATTCGAAGCGACACACTATTATGACCCACCAAATTTGACGTTCCCCAACGGCGCATACATCTGTGTTGTTGAGGTCGATGAAGAAACTGGTGCGATTGATGTAAAACGTTTCGTTGCAATCGATGATTGTGGAAATATCATTAATCCAATGATCGTTGAGGGCCAAGTGCATGGGGGATTGACCCAGGGCATTGCACCGGCGATGTATGAAGGTATTGAGTATGATGGGGAAGGAAACGTCTTGAACGGCACCTTTATGGATTATTTGGTGCCTACGGCTGTAGAATCGCCCCATTGGGAAACCGGTCATACGATAACACCATCACCACATCATCCACTAGGTGCAAAAGGTGTGGCGGAATCACCTACCGTAGGTGCTCCACCGGCCATTGCCAATGCCATTATTGATGCCCTGTATCCCTTAGGGATCAAGCATTTGGATATCCCCATTACACCTGCAAAGGTTTGGGAAGCCATACAAGAAGCGAAGGCTAAGGCCTAGGTTGTGGTTCAAAGCTATGAGTATTGAGTTGTGAAATTGAATTTGGATGCTCGAAGCTCGATGCACGATTTTGGAAGTTTGTATTTTGGAGCTAGGAGCTAGGAGCTAGGAGCTAGGAGCTAGGAGCTAGGAGCTAGGAGCTAGGAGCTAGGAGTAGTTAGTAATGAGAGATAAGTTTGGGATATAGCGTTTGTAACTGTCCTTAAAAAAACACATAAACAGCGAACAGCGAATAGCGAACAGCGCGTAGCGCAAAATGAGAAATGATATTAAATTAAAGTTGCATGAAAACACAATTAGATAAATCTTTTGAAGTACCACAAAGTACCCATTTGGTTTGGGAACATTTGATCGACCCTGAAAAAATAATGGACTGTGTTCCCGGGGTGACCGTTGACGAAAAAGTGGGTGACAACCATTATAAAGGGAAAGTAGGTATGAAATTCGGACCCATGGGGGTCAAGTACGATGCCGATATCTTCTATAAGGAAATCGATGTGGACAATCGAAAGATAGTGCTCACCGGAGATGGAGTGGATTCTAAAGGAAATGGGAATGCCGAAATGGTGATGACCATCGACCTTACCGAAAAAGAGGAAGGTGGTGTGAAATTGGATGCCATTATGGATGTCACGGTCAATGGAAAAATCGCCCAATTCGGCTCGCGATTGATTACAACCGTATCGAATCAACTGTTCAAACAGTTCGTTACCAACTTTTCCAAAAAATTAGCCGCAGCGGAGGCCACAGCATAGCTAGTCCCGTAATCTGTAATCAGAAGCTGTGTTCCACGGAGCATGGCTTCTAAAGCTTTAGCTTGTGAATAAAGAAATTGATGCGCTGATAAAAGACTTTTATGAGCACGATTATATCCTGAACGAAGCCCTTGCTACCTCTGTTTTTTTAGTAAAGAATTTGGGCAAACCGTTATTGTTAGAGGGTAATCCCGGTGTGGGGAAAACTGTTTTGGCCAAGACTTTGGCCGCCCATCTGGGAACCCAGTTGATTCGTCTACAGTGCTATGAAGGTTTGGATGTCAGCACCACCATTTATGAATGGAACTATCAAAAGCAGTTGCTGCACATCAAACTCTTCGAACAGGAAGCCGATAAGATGGCCCTCCAAAATCAGATTTTTGGAATGGATTATGTATTGCAACGCCCTTTGTTGCAATCTATTAGTTCCGATACCCCCGTGGTGCTCTTAATCGATGAAATCGATCGGGCCGATGAGGAATTCGAGGCTTACCTGTTGGAATTACTGTCCGACTTTCAAATCAGTATCCCCGAATTGGGCACGATTAAAGCCAAGTCACAACCTTATGTGATCTTGACCTCCAATCGAACGCGGGAATTGAGCGATGCCTTACGTCGGCGCTGTTTATATCATTGGGTAGATTTTCCATCAAAGACCAAGGAAATTGATATTATCGCAAAGAAGCTGCCGAATATCGACGAGCAACTGGCGACGCAAGTAGTGACTTTTATCCATAACCTGAGAAAGTCGAGTTTGCATAAACCTCCGGGTATTGCCGAATCGCTAGACTGGGCAAAAACGCTGTTGTTGATGAACGAAAAGAACATCACGGATGAAATTGTGCAGCATACCATTGGCAGTGTGCTAAAGCATAAAGATGATGTGGAGTTTGTACGGAACAAAACGGTCCAGGAGTTTTTGGTACCAATACATTAGGGCTTAGTGTGCAGTTGGCAGTTTTCAATGAACATTGAACAATTAATAGATAGCATGAGCATAGGCATTAAACTTAATTATCTGAATTAGTAGCTCTTTACTCGTAACGCGTATTCCAGTGAAACAAGTCACAAAAACTTTCAAAGAACGCTTGATCGACTTTACCATGTATTGTCGAGAGCGTCAGTTTGTGCTTGGTCCGCAAGAGACACGGGATGCTTTTGCGATTGCGGAACGCGGTTATGCCTTGGATCGACAGCTCTTTCAATACAGTCTCAAGGCGATCTATTGCAAGCGTAAAGAGCACTTTGACCGTTTTGACGAAATGTTCCAGCGGTTTTGGAGCCGCTATTACGAGGAGAAATTGGAACAGCGAAAAAAGCAGATCCAACAACTCAAAAAGGAAAAAGATACGGCAACGGTCATTTTTTTGGGAACGGAATTCAAGCTTCCAAAGAAAGAAATGGAGGAAAAAGAGGCCAAAGAAACAGTTGGTGCGAATGAAAGTATCCGCTTGCGTATGACGGACTTCTCCAAGGTGGATGTCACGGATAAGGAGAAGTTGGAAGAATTGGCAGAAGAGCTCTTTCATCAAATGAGTATGCGGTTTAAGAGAAGGTTGGAACAAGCAAATCGCGGCAGTATTGATATCAGAAATACGATTCGCCATGGGATTTCCAAGGGAGGTATTCTTTTGGATTTGTCGCATAAACGGAAAAGAAAAGAAAAGCGCAAGGTCGTTTTTATCCTCGATGTCAGTGGTTCGATGGATACCTATAGTTATTATTTATTACGTTATGTGATGGTGTTAAAAAAGTACTTTAAGAGCCTCGAGTTCTTTACCTTTAGTACCACCTTGACCCATGTGACCCCCATGCTCCGTCAAAATAATGAACAGGAGGTATTGAAGCAAATCGGTAAGAATGTGCATTCTTGGTCCAGTGGTACAAAGATCGGGGAGTCGCTAACGGAATTTCTTTCCGTCTACGGCAGTAAGTTTCTGAGTCAAAAGCATATTGTTGTGGTTTTGAGCGACGGACTTGAAACCGGTAGTGTTACCGTTCTGAAGGAGGCGGTCCGTACCATTCGAAGAAAATGCAAGACGTTGGTATGGTTGAACCCGTTGAAGGGTATGAAGGGGTACCAACCCATTCAAAAGGGAATGGTCAATGTGATGCCTCATTTAGATGCTTTTGAATCGGCGCACAACTTGGATAGTTTATTAAAATTAGAAAACCTATTGATGGATGTTTAACGAATTGGCACTACAAATAGAAAAACACTTGGCCGAGGGTGCGGATTTCGCCGTGGCCCAAGTCATCGACCGTATTGCACCCAGTTCAGGGAAGGTAGGAGACAAGGCCCTGATCCTACAAACGGGAGAATTGATCGGTTGGATCGGTGGCGGCTGCGTACGGGGTATCGTTGTAAAGGAGGCCCTCGATGTGATGAAGAGCAAACGCTTTCGTCGGGTTCGTATTTCCCCTGAAGGAGGCACACGAGAGACCGCTACCTATAAAGAGTACGTCATGTCATGTCAAAGTAAAGGAACCGTAGAAATTATGATAGAACCTGTCATTCCACAACCAGAGATCGTCGTCGTCGGCAAAAGCAATATCGCGCGGAAATTGGTAGAAATGGCTACTGCGGCTGATTTTAGGGTCTCCGTGATGGCAATCGATGCTGATAGTCAAACCTTTCCCAGTGCCCATGTGGTTTCCGGATCGGTAAATTTTGAATCGCTACGGAGCATTCCCAATACCCATATTGTGGTGACCACTCAGGGTGAAGATGATGAACTCTCGGTAAAAAAAGCCTTGCAGACCTCGGTCGCTTATGTCGGTTTTGTGGCCAGTGCCCGAAAATCGGAGGATATCAAAGCCTATTTAAAAGCAGAGGGCATTTCAGAAGAACGCATTGCACAATTACGGAGTCCTGTAGGCTTGGATATCAACGCCAAACTCGCCAGTGAGGTGGCTATTAGTATTTTGGCCGAAATTATCGATCATTTTAGAAATCAAAAGTCGGAGACCGACTCCTGCTGTGGTTCTTCCAAAACTGCGGATACGACTTCCACTTCTGCTGAGGATAAATTTGCCGAGGATTATTACATCAATCCCGTTTGTAATGTGCCGGTTTCCAAAAAGAATCCGAAGCATATTGTGGACTACCAAGGTGAGAAAGTCTATTTCTGCTGTGATGGATGTAAAGTCAGTTTTGAGAAGGAGCCCGCAAAATACATGGAGGCCTAGCTATATATTCGGCAACCACATGCCCATGGTCGCTGAAAAGCTGCCCAAGGCAATGCATGCGGTCAGAAACCATAAAAAGAGACTTACCGACCATTTCACCTTTTTAGAATTGCTTTCTTTTGCCCGGAAATAACACTCTGCGAACAATACCGGAAGGATATAGCTAAAGGTAGAGATCATATTCAAAGCGGGCCCTTGAAAGGTTTCCATATCAAAGCCCACTGGTCCTTGATGAATGGTCAGCCACAACATCAGGAATACCCGAAAAAACCAAACGCCGCTCATCGCAAGAAACAAACGAATGGCCCATTTGCGATGGGGAGCCAGTTTTTTGGCCATGGCCATGTGTACCGTAAAAAAGGTACAAACGAAAATGAAAAGACCGTTGATGGAAACGAAAATTTGACCGATAAGTCCGCCAGAGGCTCCACGCACCCAGGTCAGGTAAAAGCCGGCCATACTGATGATAAAGGCCGCAATGACATAGATGCGACCATTGACCCGGTGAAAACGGGGAAATTTGGTGCGTACCCGTTTCATCAGCTGTAGAGGTCCACCTACGGTGATGATGGCCGCAAGTGCCACGTGTAATCCGAAGAAGATATTGCCCACAAGGTCCCTTTGTACGTAGCCATGGGTCGTTTGGGCATTCCAGCGTTCGAAATCCCCAGCTAGTCCATTGACCCCGTAGAGACCAAGAATATAAAGGGCGAAAATGAATTGTCCGACCACAACGACCCCGAACCAAAGGTTGATCGAGTGTTTTAAGACTTTTGTGGCTTTTGATGAGGTGATGGTGATGGTTGATGACATGTGATTGATTTTTTTGATTGATGAACTTCAGGCTTTCAGTAGTATAGACGTCATATGGGAATGATATGCTGCCTAGGAACTACCTCTAGATGGTCTGTTGATACAAATCTAAATGCAAAATCGGCCCTGGCACTTCACATTTGTGAAGAAATCGGTACTGCTGGATTATCCCAAATCTTTTCGGATACGACTTAAACTCCCTGGATTGATTCCCAGATAAGAAGCGATGTGTTTGAGGGGAATGTGCTGTATAATGGTCGGATATTCCAGGAGCAATTTGAGGTAACGTTGTTCCGCGGAAAGGGTAGTGAGGTCTACCGCACGTTGCTTGTTTTTCTCCAATTGCTGTTGTAGGATCTGTACCGTGTAGTCTTGTTGGGTCTCTCCCAATTGGGCCGTGACGTCCACATCATCCCGTGAGATTTGAAGGAGTTCACAATCGGTGATGCATTGCAGGTTTTCCTTGGAGGGCTTGCGGTGAATAAAGGCATCGTATGAGGTAAAGAAGCGCGGACCGTCATTCAAGTCGGTCGTGATTTCCTGCCCGCTTTCATCCGTATAGTAGTTGCGCATAAAGCCCGATACGATAAAGTTGTGGTATTCGGGGATTTTCCCTGCCGGGGAAATGATGGTATCCTTGGGTACCTGTATCGGTTTAAAATACGTACGGCAAATGGCCTGATCTCCCTCAGGGATAGCAACAAGCAAACGTACATAGTCGAAGAAAACGTCGAAATAAGCGTCCATGGGTTTTTTGATTGGTGGTTTGATCTATTGGTAGCGGAAATGGTATTGATGTTACAGTTGGAATGATTTATTAAGTGTATTACCGCTCAGGGCAAGAAGGTTCCAGGTGTTAAAAATAAACGACTTAGCCTATGTTTTTGTACTTTTTAGGGGATGTAAATATAAACTCAAGTTCAAGCTCAAGCTCAGGTTCAACTGTTTTCGCTTTATCCCGTACGCCTCGAGCTTTCAAATACAAACTCAAATGCAAGCTCAAATTCAAGTACAAGTTCAAAACCAATTTTATGAAAACACTAGCTACGTTATTTTTTATACTATTAACTACCCTAAGCTATGCTCAGCATGACTATGAGCCTTCAGCCGAAAACCCCTTTGGACTTCGAAACCCCGATGCACCTGAACAATTGGATGATTTTAAGCCGTTGATCGGTGAATGTGCGTGCATTTCGGAACGCAAAAACCCAGATGGCACCTGGGCAGAACCTATTGCGATGACCTGGACCTTCAAATATATCATGAACGGCACCGCTATTCAAGATGAGACGATCAAGGCCGATGAAATTCATTCGGGCAGCATTCGACAGTTCAATGCCGATAGTCTAAAATGGTATGTACATTACTATACCTCCGCCAGTGCCACGCCGAGCTTGTCTTCATGGGAGGGTACCAAAAAAGAAGACGGTAAAATTGTCTTATACAAACCCCAAAGAGCCCCCAATGGTATGGATGGCTTTTCCCGTTTGACCTTTTACGATATTTCCAAGTCAGGGTATCAATGGATCGGCGAATGGGTAGATCCTTTGGAAACGGTGGTGTTTCCGTTTTGGAGGATTAGTTGTACCAAACCCGAGAACTAATTTGGATAAGTTTCGTGCTGCGGCATACCCGCGAAATCTATGTCAGAAGGGCACCAGTTACAAATTGGCGCTAGCGGAGACCAGCGTGATAACTAATGTCATTATTTTGCAATTTTCATTTAAAAAACTTTTGAATTAACAACTGTATTTTTTCATAAAATCCATCACTGAATACTCCTGCAAAAAAGCTTATCAAGACAATTGAAGCTATATTCAATGAACTTTGCCCTTTTATAAAAATAGTTGGAATCACATATGAAATCGCCAAAACCATGATACCCATAAAAAAACCGAGTAACGGAAAGGAAAGAAACTTTGATTCTCGAATAGGTCTTACATTTCTTGCATGGTCTATAATCATTCTGGCCACACTTCCTAGCGTTCCACCTGCGCCAGCACCTAAAAACAATAGCGCCATGTAGGGTAAAATGGTTATAAAGGTGATATAGGAGAATCCGGGAAAGCTATAGTACCAGTGCACATGATTTAAGTCTCTTATGGCTTGTTGGTCTTCGAAGGAGAGCTTCTTTTTTGAACCTTGGGCATTCAACCTTGTGATGAGGTCATCGACATCTTTTCCTTTCAACGTAATCTCATTTACAATGCTCTGTTCAATTTTTCGTTCAACGATTCTTACCTTTTCCGTGGCATCGATCAGGGTCAGACTTCCAATACATAAATATCCTGCAACCAGTCCCCAGATTAGGATAATCAAAACACTAACAACACTGGATATGGTTTTGTTTTTCATACTTAATTTTTTTGATCGGGTAGCCTAACGTTAGTCTTAGGTTTGATTTAAAAAAAGGACCCTTCTAAAACCTTATGACGCGTGAGATAGTTACTAGTGTTTTCCACCTTGACTACCAGCTTGTATCAATTTTCAATATGATTTCAGATTTGGGGGTAAGTTATACTTCAGGATAACTTGGGAACATACCCATTACTAGGTAATTTGTTCGAGTCGCAGTTGGCATTGAACAATTAGCAGTGAACAACTATCAGTTAGCGGTGGGCAATGATCAATTAACAATGAGCAATGAACAATTCTGAATTCATAGTGCAAAGTTGACTTTTTCTATCATCAGACATCAGACAGTTTCATCAAATCATTGTATACAATTGCTGAAACACCCGAAGGGTATCCGTAACGGCTTGCTCTGGAGGTAGGGCGGTGTCGGAGATGCCGGAGATGACCCGTGAAATATCATGATCGACTTGCCCGGTTTGTCCCCAGGTGCTGGGGGCGGCGACGGTCAAGTAGGCGGAGAAATTATGATGGCCCGATCCGGGACGTTCGCCTATGATATGGATAATTCCTTTTTGACGTTGCGTGTTGGCGTTTCCGAACAAGGTCTCCCCACAAGCGTAGCCAGCCCGTACGCGTCCATGTTGAATGACCAGGGTCTGGTCACTTAGGGCATATTGGTTTTCTTGTAACGCTTTTTGAAGTCCGTTTAAAAAGGGGGTGAGGTGCCCCTTGTCCATAAGGGCCCTAGGGTTCAGTCCGTCCGAGATGATGATTTGCACATCGGGAATCGTAGCACCCCAGTTGGTTCTGAGCTCGCGTAAGGTCTTTAAGGCCTGTGCTGCCAATTTTTCTCCACTTTCGGGATGGTAGACATAGTCCTTACGATCTTCCGATTGGGTACGGAGAGCTACCGAAGCAGGAATCGCAGCCGTAAAGACAGGGTCCAATTCGGTCCATAAACTGACTTTGGCGTCTTCGTATAACCTATGGACTTCCGCATCTAGCTCAGGTAGTAAATCCCATAGCTGTTGTCCATGGCCTTCTGTGATGGGTACCCCTCTTTTACGAATACGCGCGATACATTTTTGGCCTTCTGCGTAGATATCCTCTTTGCTCCGTGGATCCCGTTTTGCGAGACAGTACTGGTAATAGACCCAAATGGGATCGCCGAAGTGCTCTGTAGGACGGCCCTGGGCATCCAGTATTTCAATTTGTTTAAAAAAGTCCCACATCGCATCGTTGACCTTATAGCCGAATTGCTCCCGGATCCTGACATGGTCGCTAAATGCAGTAGTCAGATAACTGAGCATGGGGTCGTTTTTGGTGGGCAGGGCCATCAAGTACGCAGGATTGGCAGGCATCACTTGTGCAATACACCAATCGAGATCGTCAAGGGTGACATCCATATGTAGGGTAGAGCAGATGTCAAGACCAATGGTCAGTCCGTGTAATTTGCCCATGATCGTATCTTCCAAACAGCAACGCACCAATTGTTCCTTAGTTCGAAATACTTCGGGGCCAATGAATCCTGCTACGTCGTTCAAAAAGACCCAAGGGGTTTTTTCAGGCGTTTTTTCCTTGGAAAGCTGTTGCTGTAGCGCTCGCACAAAACCATATTTCCGGGCCTCATGGAGTACCATATCAAATCCGGCCCCATGGCCATTGGTGAAATCGGCTCCTTGCCCGGTTTCCGCATAGAGTCCATAACGCCCATGTCGCTGGCTCATATGAGCGAACATCTTATCTAGCGTCACATCAAAAGTCTGGTTGGCGGCCTCGGTCCCCGCTAAACTTTGAAACCAGATACCGGTGGTGCCGGGCTGTAAACCCTCCGCCTGCGCCTGTACATCAATATGCGACAATACACAGTTGGGCAAGGTGTCCTGTAGGCGAAATGTGGTAATAATATCAAATAAGGTCGCCTCGATTTTTGCTACGGATTTGGGTTCGCTTGACACCGGATTCGTACCGAGCAATAAATCCCCAACAGCATACGACCAAGCATCGAAAACCTGCCAGGCAATATCCTCAGGATGATCCGTAGGTGAATTGGGCTGTACCCGTGCGCTGAGGTACCCTTTGCTCCCAATCTGACTGTTCGGAAGCGGGTTGAATACTTTTTGCCCTACCACAATCAATTCATCATTGCTCATTAGCTTCACCAGACATCCTATAGTATCACTGGTCAGACTGGGTATGATGTTCTTAATATCTTCTTCAGGAGAGGTCAATACGTATTGTTTGAGTTCTCCCACTGTCCAGTTTTGGGTAGTTTCTTGTCTCAAGGTCTTTTGGTTAATCAGGTCGGAAATACCATCTTGAAAGACCAAGATGCGATTCAAATCGCCCAGTTTGGTGGCCGCTAGCAATGTACGTGCATTCGCGCGAGAAGTTGCATCCTTCGCCGCAACACCTAAGGTTTGGTCCCCTTCCTTGAAAGCATTGGCGGCACCGATCAATTGCCGGTAGCAAGTCAAGTCGAATTTCCCCTGTTTACGCTGGATATAGGCAAAGAGATCCTCATCTTTGAGAGGCGTATCCACAACAACGCCTTCCGCTGGAGCAGGGCGACCAGATGGGGAGAAAAGATCATAGCCCTGTCCCAATACCAATGACGTGCTGAGCATACTCGTTTGAGTTAAAAAAGTCTTTCGTGATATCGAACCCATAACTAGTTTTAGAACTCCTAAGGCACCTGTTATTCAGCTGTGTTCCAAGAGTTGCTCTCCTAAGTTATAAAATATTGATTTAAAGTTGACAGTTGGCAGTTAACACTGGTCAATTAGCAATGAGCAGTAATCAGTTTAGAATGTTGAATTCTTACTTCAGAATAGGTTTGGGTACGGCGTAAAGCGCAGGGCGTGAAGCGTTATGCGCTTAACGAAACACCTGAGACGTGGAATTTGTTATTTGGAATTTCAGAATTTTAGAGTTAGCAGTTAACAATGGTCAATTAACAATGAGCAGTAATCAGTTTAGAATGTTGAATTCTTACTTCAGAATAGGTTTGGGTACGGCGTAAAGCGTAAAGCATTATGCGCATGACGAAACACCTGAGACTTGGAATTTGTTATTTGGAATTTCAGAATTTTAGAGTTGGCAGTTGGCAGTTGGCAATGAACAATGAACAAGAGCAATGAGCAATAAGTGAATAGTAATGGGTAATGAGAAATGCGTAAAGCGAATAGCGTGCGGCGCAAAGCGCAAAGCTAGAGACTTGGAATTTGGAGTTTCTTATTTGGAATATCAGAATTAGCAGTTCATAATTCTGAATTATTTCTAACATAGCGACAGAAGTCGTTCCAGACGGGGGAATAGGTCTCTTCTAAAAACCATTTTAGTCGGACTCGGGTGATGGTTTGGTTATTGAATTTCTCTCCGAATAGTGCCATGTTTTGATTATTTTCGTTGGCTAACCAGGTAGTGAATTCCTGTTGGTCTTCAAAAGTAACGATGGGTTTTCCAGGGCTATAGCCGTCGTGGACGACTCCCATAGTATACTGCTCTTGGTCATAGAAAAACCCTAAGCCACAATAGTCCCGATGAGAGTGAAAGAGTCCCGAATCTTGATACTTGGGAAGGCGTAACTTCTCGGCTACCTGGTCCGCTAGGTCTGGTCCATAGGGTTGGTTATCTAGATTGTGGTAGAGCGCCAATTCTTTTTCTGTTAGGGTGTCGAGGGGTATTTTAGGTAGGAGTAGGGTCATGGTGCCTGTGAAAACTTAAATGCAAATCATTATCAAGGGTGGGGCCTCATTCTGAAAAAAGACTACTTCATCGGAATTTCAATGTCCTCTCCCCAGATATATTTTCCGAACCATTGCCAGTTGTGCCAGGTGGCCGCCAAGCGCTCCTTGGGTTTGTTAATACCATGCCCAAAGCCTTTGTAGATAATGAATTTGGTTTCTACCCCAATGTCCTGTAAACCTTGATATAACTCATAGGCGTTGGCAATGGGCACCCTTCTGTCATTTTCCCCATGCTGGATCAGGGTAGGGGTCACTGCCTTATTGATATTGGTCATGGGTGAGGTCTTTTCGTATAGCTTTTTATCGGACCAAGGGGTGGACTTCAAATACTGCCGGGTAAATGGATGGATATCCGTATTGACATAGTATGTCATCCAATTACTGATTCCGGCACCTACGGAAATTGCCTTGAACTTATCGGAATTCGTGGTCAAAAACGCGGAGATGTACCCGCCTTGACTCCAACCCATGGAGGCCACTTTGTTACCATCAATGAGCCCCTGTTTTTCTAAATGACCGACCCCGGAAAGTACATCCCAGGCATCACCCACACCCAAATTCTTTACATTGAGCGAACGGAACTTTTCACCGTACCCGGCCGATCCCCGATAGTTGGGCCGTAAGATCAAAGCACCTTTGTTCAACCATTGCACCATCGGATACACATACGAAGGCACGGGGCCGGGTGTAGATATTCCGGTGGGGCCTCCGTGTATGATGACCAACAAGGGGTATTTCTTATTCGGGTCGTAATCTTGGGGTTTGTGCAAGACCCCCTCAATGATTGCCCCGTCCTTGCTTTTCCATTGGATAACCTCACTTTTGGCCGTGGCCCATTCCGCGATTTGGGCCGAGGAGGAAGTCAATTTTTGGACTCCCGTGAACGGAAAGTCGGCGGTATAGACTTCGGTCAGATCGGTATCATTGCTTGCCGTAAAGGCAATTTTGGTACCCTCATCGGAAAATGAATAGTTCCAAATGCGCTCTGGGGTTTCCGAAACAATTTGGGTATTTCCGTTCTGTGGATCGATTTGAATTAGCCTCCGTAAGGTTTTTTGCCAGGATAGGGCAAAAATACCTTTGGTGTTCCATTGCAGGGCAAAGAGGTCTTCGTCAAAACCTTGGGCAATTTGTCGGTTGTTCGAGCCGTCACTATCAATAATGAAGAACTTGCCGTTTTTGTAATAATTACTGGTCGTATCATCCAGACTACTACCGTACAAAATCGATTTTCCGTCTGGAGACCAATCGATGAGTCCATCATAACTACGGTTCTTAACCAAGGTTTTTAGTGATTTGGACTCGAGGTCATAAAGAGAAATATCCGCTTTAAAGAACGTATTGATGAGCGGGTCGGGCTGATGTTCGATGGCTACTTTTTTCCCGTCAGGTGACCATTTAAAACTATTGACCGAGAAAGTGGTGCTATCCATTAGCAATGTAGCTTTGCGCTTTTCGGTATAGAGCGAATCCTTTAATTGGTCGGGTAGGGGCCATTGCTGCAATTCATCAGCATGAAAATCAACGACCCATAGCTGATCTATGTCATATTCTGCGTCTTCTACGGCGTATCCTCCGTATTTGTCCTTTCTTTTATCCTGCTCCTTTTTGCTGTCCTCAGATTGTAAAAAGGCGATTTTTGTGCCATCGGGCGACCATTCAAAATCGGAAACATTCTGTTCTGTACGGGTAATGGACAGCGCTTCGCCCCCAGCCGATCGAATGGCATGTAATTGGGTATGCTCTCCACGTTTTGCTGTGAAAGCGATCCATTTCCCATCGGGTGACCATTTCGCACTTCGACTACTACCTTTAGGAGTATTGGTCAATTGAAAAGGCGCTTGCCCTTCTTTGGAAATCCATAATTCTCGATCATACCGATTTTCCTTCCAATCCACTGATTGGGTCTCGAAAACCACGTTTTTTCCATCGGGCGATATGACGGCGCTGGAACGTGATTGTAACGAAATAATCTCCTCAAAAGAAGGATTCTTTCCGTTTTGCGCTAGGGCATTGAAACCGAAACAAAGAAAAACGAGTAACGCGAACTTTTTGAACATAGGGATGGTTTTTGGACTTATTCTCCTTCGTATTTTTCGCTATAGCGTTTCCAAAGTTCGGTTTGATGGGTTTCTAAGGAAATGGCACGGCCATCGATAAAGGCATGGCTCAATACATTGGTGCGCATATCAAGGGCATCTCCCTCGGAAACAAAGAGGGTAGCACTTTTCCCCACGGCCAAAGTGCCATGGCTATCGTCGATGCCCAAAATTTTTGCGGTATTGCCCGAAATCAATTGTATAGCTTTTTCCCGATCCAGTCCTTGTCCGACGACCTGTCCGGCATAGAACGGCAGGTTACGGGTCTGGAAGTTACTTGCGTTTCCATTTTGGATAGCGACGAGCAATCCGGCGTCCATCAACAGCTTAGGAAGTTTATAGGGCAAGTCGTAATCGTCATCATCGAATTCCGGGGTGTTATGCGTATACTGTACGAGTACGGGAATATCATGCTCCTTGAGAAAATCGGTCACTTTATAGGCATGGTACCCACCGACCAAGACAATCGATTTCGCCCCTGACTTTTTTGCAAGGGTAATACCATCGATAATTTCACGCTCACCATCGGCATAAACATACAAGCGCTGCGTTCCATTGAAGACACCTTGCATTGCGGAAAAGGCGGGATTTAATTCCTTGGTGCCTCCATCACTATAGGCGGCTGCATTTTGCATAAAGGTTTCTACCTCACCGACTTGTTTTTGATAGTCTTTGTTTGGACGTAAGCCTCGGGGTTCGCCCATCCACCATCGGCCTCTTCTAAAGCTTGAGGGCCAATTTAAATGAATGCCATCATCGACTTTGATGGCAGCATCCTCCCAGTTCCAGGCATCGAATTGTACGATGGAGGAGGTACCCGAAATTCGTCCGCCCTTTGGGGTGATCTGTCCGATCAAGATGCCATTGGGGCGCATACTTTCGACCACTTTCGATTCTGCGTCATAAGCGATCAGACTCCGTACATGGGGAATGATATCGCCGATTTCGTCAGAGTCGTTACTGGCGCGAACGGCATTGATTTCTTGCAAGCCCAATTGCTTGCTCGGCGCAATGAACCCGGGGTAAACGTGTTTTCCTGTAGCATCGATAATTTGACCTTTGGTGGTTTCCCCAGAACCGAGGGCCGTAATCTTGCCCGCTTCAAAAACGATAGTACAGTTTTCAACGACCGTACCGTCACCGATATGGGCCGTAACCCCGGTGATAGTAATGGCCTCTGTTTGGGCCCCTGCAGGGGTTTGTTGTGCCCAGACGAACATCCCTGTCATTAGGAGGAGCACGCTGAGTGTATTTTTTATAATATTCATGATCATTATTTTAGTGTCGTTTCGCGTTGAGAGCGAAGCGAATTGTATTTCAGTTTTGAATTTGAATTTGCATTTGAATCTGAGTTTGCATTTTACAAACTTTCACAGGTCATGCGTTCCTTTTTGCTCATTTTCGGCCCCTGCATTTTTCCACCGCCTGCTTTCTCTTTCAGCATCATATCGATGAGCTGACTACGCTCTTTTTTTATGGCTTCCCGCATTTGTTGGTCCTTTTTGAGATCGAAATAGGTGACCCCTTCAATAATCGTTTTTTCCGATTTGGCATAGACCGAAAGCGGATGGTCGCTCCATAAGACCAGATCGGCATCCTTTCCTTCCTTGATACTGCCTACACGGTCATCGATATGCAATAATTTCGCAGGATTGATGGTCACCATTTTCCAGGCGTCTTCTTCGCTTACGCCACCGTATTTGACCGTTTTGCCTGCCTCTTGATTCAATCGGCGCGCCATTTCGGCATCATCACTATTGATAGCGACGGTTACTCCGACCTTGTTCATAATGGCGGCATTGTAGGGTATGGCATCCTTAACCTCATACTTATAGGCCCACCAGTCACTGAAAGTTCCGGCACCGGCGCCATGTTCCTTCATTTTATCGGCGACTTTGTACCCTTCTAAAATGTGAGTGAAGGTGTTCAACCTAAAATTAAATTTTTCGGCGACCTTCATCATCATGTTGATTTCACTCTGTACATAACTATGACAGCTGATAAACCGCTCCCCGTTTAAAATCTCGGCGAGTACTTCCAATTCCTCATCATACCGATACGGCTGACCGCTTTTCTTTTTTATATCATACTCCTTCGCCCGTTGAAAGTAATTCATGAACACCTGTTCAACACCCATACGCGTTTGCGGAAATCTTGAAAAACTTTGCCAGTTGCTCTGCTTCACGTTTTCCCCCAGGGCGAATTTGATAAATTTTGGGGAGTTGCTATAGATCATATTTTCGGGCGATTCACCCCATTTCAATTTCAAGATGGCCGAGCGTCCACCAATAGGATTGGCCGAGCCATGTAGTAATTGTGCCGAGGTCACCCCACCCGCCAATTGACGGTAAATATCAATGTCTTCATTGTCGACCACATCTTCCATTTTGACTTCCGCCGTAGAATTGTGCCCGGCTTCATTAATGGCCAAGGCAGCGATATGCGTATGTTCGTCTATGACTCCTGCTGTCAAGTGTTTGCCAGTAGCATCGATGACTTGTGCGCGGCCAGCAGATAGGTTCTGCCCGATCTTGGTTATCTTTCCGTCCTTGATTACGACATCGGTATTTTGCAGAATACCGTCTGCTTCGCCGGTCCATACGGTAGCATTTTTAAAGAGCAGGTGCTCTGATTGTGGTGCTGTCGTAAAGCCAAAACCGACATTGGGGTAGGTTACGGCCATCAGTTTTGGAGCGTTCTGATCCTTTTCATCTTCTTTCTTATCTTCTGAAAAGGCAGCGGTTTTTACCGCCGTAAAAGTCGATTCATTTCCATTCGGCAAGGTGAGCTTTCCTTTCAGGTTATCCGAAGCGCCATCGACCAAGCCCGCCATCCGATAATTCTTTTTCCCTTCATCCGTCGCAAAGGAAAAGGATACCCAGCCATTCGCATAGCTGATTTTCGACTTCAATTTGTTGGTATCTTGTTTGACCTCGATTTTCGGTTTGCTACTTTCCCCGGAAATCACCACAGTGTACGTCATACCGCCAGCGGAAAGATCATATGTGCCGCGAATGTCTTTTTGGCTCATATCATTGATGACGTTCTTTTGTCCTTGAACCCAATTTTCGTGTAAGATCGTTCCTTTGTCAAAAATATCGCCCGAGGTCACCAAGAAGTTGGCTTGGCGCCCCGTCTGTAGGGAACCAACGGTATTTGACTTGCCGAGAATCGAGGCCGGTACCGTGGTCAGGGCCTCAAGGGCCTTGGTTTTGGTAAGCCCATAGGCAATCGCCTTCATCAATTTTTCCTTGAGTTTGTCCGGAGATTTCAAGTCATAAAGAGTAAAGGAAAATGGAATACCATTGTCCGCCATCACCTTTGGATTGGAGGGCGCTTGGTTCCATTTGCGCATATCCTTCAAATTCACATAGGAAGCGGCAATAGGATCGGAAACATCATAGGCATCGGGAAAGTTCAGGGGAAGGATGAACTTGGCATTAGTGCTTTTGATCTCGGCAATGCGTTCATATTCATTTCCGCCACCTAAGATGACATATTGTATACCATTGGCATCACCGATTTTATCCGCGCGTAATGCATGGCCTTTGTCCTTTGCCTCAAAAATCTGCACAAGGTTTTTGTTTTCGTTCAACGCTTCCAAAGATCGGTCTTTGGTATCCGAATTACCGGCAGCATACCATTTGGCGTCGGAGTACAGTTGTCGCAAAAGGGCCATCGAACCCATCAGCGAGGTGGGATACGATTGGTTTTTGATGATACTCCTTGAAAAAGAGAGGTATTGGGCCGAAGTATCGTCGAGGATACGTTCGGCATCGGATTCTTTTCCGTTCAGGGCGACCAAGACACCGGTACCGCGAACCACTCCATCGTGAATATGCGAATTGACCACGCCGAAACCTGCTTTGCGAAGGGCCTTGGCCTTCTCATCGTCATATTTGAATTTTTGTATGGCATCATTTTCGGGCATCACGTGATCGTTCCAGTAAAAGCCTTCTCTATTTGAATCATACTGGGCCGTTCTTCCTCCACCCGGCTTTTTTTTGGGCTGTTCGACGCCAAATTTCGAATACACATCGATAAACGAAGGGTAGATGGAGTACCCTTTGAGGTCAACCATCACCGTATTCTTAGGCAAGGTAACCGATTTGCCCACTTGCTTTACAATGCCATCTTGAATAAGCAAAGTACCCCCGTCTATAATCTGGGTGGGAGTGACAAAGATTTTGGCATTGGTGAAAGCCGTATAATTGTTGTTTTTTGATTTTACACCACTATTTTCCGGAAAGTAATCTTGTGAAAATAGGGCTGCACTACACCATAGAAAGGCGAGTGCGAAGAGTCTCCTGTTCATTTTTGTAAAGTTGATTAATTAGTCCTCTTAAATGTAAGGGAAGTGTAGGGATTTTTAGAGGCGTTGGGATTATTTTAACACTAGAATTACGAATTCGGAAGTAGCTGGCGAAGGTAAATTTGGAATCCTCGGCCCGAATTCTTTTTTTGTCCGCGAAACGAACGCCTACAATGGGAAGCGCTGGTGAAAGCCGACGAGTAGATTGACCACTTTGCCATAGCTTTTGATACCATCTTTTTGATTGTTCGCTTTGAGAAAGGTACTGAATATCGATTTGAATATCGGCTCGAATGGATTTTCATACGACTCATGAAACTCCCGTAGTTCCCGATAGTTTTTGATGACCCCCAGGTTGAGCTTTTCGTACAAGGCTTTTGAGGCAGCTTCATCGCTGCGGTGCAGGGCATTCAAACAATGACTAAGCGCATAGGCATAGGCCGAATATTGAAAATAGGGGTCCTCGTTTTTTACGGTGACATAATAGCCGATGAAATTGGTTTCGTTCTCGGCGGAATATCCCACTTGATGTCCGATTTCATGGCCACTGACCACCGGAAACCGAAATAAAGGCGTCTTTCTGTTGACCTGCGCCTCATTCGTAAACGGATTCAAATATCCGCCAATGCCCATATAACTGGAGAGGATACTGTACATCGATTTCTTGATACTCGGTCTGGGATAATCTAGCAAGGGCATTTGTTGGCTCATGCGCGAATAATTGGCCACTGTTTTGTCAAATACCTCGTTTCGGGTATAGGGCACTTGTACAATTGCCGTAGAATCGCCAGTGAGTTGAACTTGCAGTGCATTGGTTTTTTTGACCAGAGACTCCGTCAATACCCTGATCTCTTCGTAGGTGGCTTCGGTTTCAATGTCGAATTGCCGTGCTATGGGTTCCCGATAATAATTGAGTCCCCAGACCAAATGAAAGGTAAAGTAGAAAATGGATAAGACCAAGACGACATCGCGCAGGAAAGCCAGCTTGTTCGCCTTGATTTTTTTTCTATTCCTGATAAGATACCGAACACCGAGTATGATCAAAAGTGTATACACAATTTCACCAATGGAGAAGGGAATCCATCCGAAAAGTGTTCTGAAAAAGGTACTGATCCACGGGTAAAGTCCTGTGCTGTAGTAGCGTTCCACGACTTCAGGATGACCGCTTAACCAACTGATGATCGCGATCTGTGGAATGATACTCAGGGCAATACCATTGCGCAGCGTATTCTTTAAAGGTTCTTTGGTAATCAGCATGAGACCAAAAATAACCAATAAACTACCATGCTAATTTTTGAGGCCGTATTTTTAGGAAAAATTAAACATCTCTATGAGCATAGAAGTAAGGGCTCTCGAACCCACAGCGATCTGGAACTGTTTTGCGGATTTAAATGCCGTACCACGTCCTTCTAAAAAAGAGGAACGCGTAATTCAATTTATGTTGGATTTTGGAGGGTCTTTAAAATTGGAGACTTTTTCGGATGCGGTAGGCAATGTTATCATTCGCAAACCGGCCACGGCAGGTATGGAAGATCGAAAAATGGTAACGCTACAGTCGCACCTTGATATGGTACATCAGAAGAATACGGAAACGGTTTTTGATTTCGATACCCAGGGTATCGCTATGGTCGTGGATGGAGACTGGGTCAGGGCCGAGGGCACTACTTTGGGTGCCGATAATGGGATGGGCGTGGCCGCAATTATGGCCTTGTTGCAAAGTATCGATATTCCACACCCCCCTTTGGAGGCTTTGTTTACCATCGATGAGGAAACTGGGATGACCGGGGCGATGGGACTTGAAGCCGGACTGTTACAAGGTGAGGTCCTCTTAAACCTCGATACGGAGGAAGATGATGAAATCGATATCGGATGTGCGGGGGGAATTGATATTACCGCTGTGGGTGAATACCATTTGCAAGGGGTAAGACCTGAGTATCAATGTTATGAAATCCGTATAACGGGATTGAAAGGAGGGCATAGCGGAATGGATATCCATAAAGGTCTGGGCAATGCGAACAAATTAATGAACCGCTTGTTATATCATAGTGTCTTTGAATTCGATGCCGATATCTCGGAAATCGATGGGGGAGGTCTTCGCAATGCTATTCCTAGGGAAAGCGCAGCTACCTTGGCCGTAAATCAGACAAACGATGGTTTTCAGGAAGCTTTTCAAGGCTGGGTGACTATTCTGAAAAGCGAACTTTCGGCAACAGAACCAGACTTGCAAATAGCGTTGCAGCCGATTGCGCCATTTGACTTTACTATGGAGCCCACAAAAGCCCGTGATCTTTTGAGAAGTATCTACGCAGCGCACAATGGGGTGTATGCAATGAGTGCTACGATTCCCGATTTGGTCGAAACATCCAACAATATTGCGCGGGTAAAGGTTTCGGATGGGGCCATTAAGGTGAGCTGTTTGACCCGCTCTTCTAGGCAGTCTTCAAAAATGGACCTGGCTCAAGCCCTACAATCGGCTTTTGAACTGGGAGGCTATGCCGTTACTTTTAGTGGGGCCTATCCGGGTTGGAATCCGAATCCGAATTCGGAGATTTTAAAACTCCTCGAGACAACGTATAAACGTCTTTTTACCGCCGAACCTAGGGTAGTCGCCTGTCATGCGGGCCTTGAATGTGGTATTCTAGGGCAAAACTATCCCGATATTGACATGATCAGTTTTGGTCCTACGATACATGGGGCCCATTCGCCTGATGAATGTGTACAAATCTCTTCGGTTCAAAAATTCTGGACCTTCTTGAAAGCCGTATTGGCCGATAGTCCTAAAAAATAAAAAGGAGCGGTTGATCGTACCGCTCCCTTCCAATAGTTGTATTTGAGATTATACTTTTTGCAATTTCACATCCTGCGTTTGCTTGGGGTCAGTTCCATAGGTATTGTCTCCTTGGTCACCTTCCGTTACCGCCAGAATGAACGAATAGATCGGAATCAGTAGGTACCACCCGCTTTTACCGACATCGTGCATCCGTCGAACCCCAACGGCCAAACTGGGTATTAAGACAGCGAAGCTATAAATGACCGCTAAAAAGAGTAGGGCGGGAACTTCCGCGGCAAAGGCTAAAATTTGAAGGCCATAGGCGAAAATCATGTTAAAAAGAAAGAACATCCAATATTCCTTGCGTCGTGCTCGACCACTAAAATCCGCATATTGCGAGATTACTTTTAGGTACCAATTCATAAGTAGGGCTTTAGATTTTTATGAATTGCTCTAACGGAGGATATAGTTCACTAGTATTATTTTTAGACGAACGGCAGTCTAAAATCCAAAAAATCGATGAACAGCATTCTTGTAACCGATACGTTTTAAAAACTTAAAGGTCGGTAAATGGACTATCCCCCGTATTCGGGATTTTTCGATCGAATTTCTTCCCGGACCAAGAGTCCTGATGGCGTCAACATGTCAAGTGGCCAGCTGCCATTGCCACTGGCACCTGGTTTTACCGCTGCCGAGCTCTCTTCCTTGTCCGCAATAGACCAGTTACACCATGAGATTTGGTTATCGTCTAGAAAGTCCCAC
Organism: Maribacter corallii; assembly: GCF_047345415.1. Classification (NCBI taxonomy): domain Bacteria; kingdom Pseudomonadati; phylum Bacteroidota; class Flavobacteriia; order Flavobacteriales; family Flavobacteriaceae; genus Maribacter; species Maribacter corallii. The sequence goes on along the minus strand of NZ_JBLFEP010000005.1, from coordinate 477,429 downwards.
CAGATTTGGGCTTCGGCAACATCAACAAATCCGTCCCCGGTATATTCAGTAACCCCATATTCGGTAACGAAAAGGGGAATGCCGGCGTCCAAGGCGTTTTGTGCAATCGTACGTAGTTCTTGCTTGTGCGATGCCGCATAATAATGTAAGGTATATAGGGTATTGGAATCGGAAAGGCGGTTTCCGATGACCTCGTCGACGCGCTGTGACCACGAACGTGTTCCGGCAATGATGATGTTATCGGGATCATGCGTCCTGATTTCGGAGGTAATAGTCTCATGATACGGTTTCAAGGTATCGGTCCATGAAACGGTGTCTAAGGGCTCATTGTACGTTTCATAGATGATATTTGGTCGATCGCCATATTTTTGGGCGACCTCGGCAAAAAAGACTAGGGCTTCGTCTATGTAATCTTGTGCATGATGACTGTGCCAATCCACAATGACATAGAGCCCTTCTTCAATGGCGGCATCGATAACCGTGAAAATTTTTGCCTTTTCCCCTGCCTTATTTTCCAGGTATCCCCCAGGATCTTCAATTCCCATGGATGCCCTGACAATATTGACCTGAAAGTCATCTTTGAGCCATTTGACTACCTCAGGGGTATAGAATTGGGGCCACCATTGACTCCAAGAGAGTGACATACCACGAAGTTGTATGACCGTTCCGTTTTTATCGACTAGGTGCTTTCCTGAAACCTGTAGCTGTCCATGGGTATCCACCGCGCTGAGCGGCTCAACATCAGTGTTCTCTTGCTTTGGATCTTGGGTTACAAGAGGTTCCTCAATCGGTACGGTAGCTTCGGAATTCGAACAGCCGATAAGCAACATACACAGAGCGCAAAAAACTTGAACTATTGATTTTTTCATACGAAATCTGTCCTACACGTTTGTGGTATAAGTGGTACTCGGAATTCAAATTAATGAAAAAACCCGCTCAAGCGGGTTTTATTCTAATTTTTATATGTTGATTTCGGTTATTGGGCGATACCGGCAATTTCCAAATCAAAAACAAGGTCGGCGTTGGGTGGAATCACATTTCGGCTTCCTTGTTCGCCATATCCTAAATGTGGAGGGATGAAAACACGAATTTTATCTCCTACTTTCATCGTCATTAGGGCCTCCTTAAATCCGGCAATGAGTTGGGCTTCTGAGCTGTAGACCATTGGAATGGGACGATACCCTCCACCTTGCGCTCTGCGGTCATCGTACTTGTTGTACTTCCGGGCGATTTCCTCATAGTTGCTATCGAATAAAGAACCGTTCTCCAAAAAGCCGGCATACATCACCAAGACCTGTTGTCCAATTTTAGGTTTTTCGCCTTTTCCTTCCTTCAAGCTCAAGATCCGGAGGCCTGAAGGCAATTCTTTCGCTTTTCCCTTTTCGGTGGGAATGACAGCAGCTAAGGCAGCACGCTCTTCTTGGGCTACGGCTTCTCGCTCGGCATTCGCTTTTTCTTCTGCAGCCAAACGTTCGCCCTCTTTGGCAAAATAATCGGTCATCACCGCTACGGCGTCGAACTTACGGGCTTCTTTTCCGTTTCGGATGATCTCGACCGTGTTCATAACGACATCGACCACCGGTTTGTCACCTGTGCCTGTTTCGACATTCGCGATAGAGTCAACTACGCTTAGGCCTTCGACCACGGCTCCAAAAACCGTATGACGCCCATTGAGGAAAGGGGTTTCTTTATGGGTAATGAAAAATTGGCTACCGTTCGTCCCTGGGCCAGCGTTGGCCATGGACAGAATTCCTTTTTTGTCATGAACCAAAGAATCGTTGGTCTCGTCCATGAATTTATAACCCGGGTTTCCTCTTCCGGTTCCATCAGGATCGCCCCCTTGGATCATAAAGTCTTTGATGACCCTATGAAAGATAATACCATTATAGTAGGGTTTGTCTTTGTATTTTTCATCTACAAAAGGATTCTTTCCTTCTGCTAGTGACACAAAGTTCGCTACGGTAACAGGCGTCTGCTCATGCGCTAACTTGACAATGATATCGCCTTTAGAGGTTTTGATGTCCGCAAAAAGGCCATCACCCAAATCGGCACGTTTACTTGAGGTGCAACTTGCTAAAACAATGCCTATGAGACATAGTACTAAATACGCTTTCTTCATTTTATGATATTTAATTTTGGATACTGTCTTGTTGTTTTTCGATTTTTAAGAGGGTCAAGGTGGATTTTAATGGCACGTTGGTCCCTATTTTATTATCGTCCCCATGGTAGCCGTAGGCTAAGGATGACGGGAACAAAAAGGTCGCGGTTTCATTTTCCTTGAGTAGGGGAACACTGTTTCTAAGACCGGGGAACAGGTCTAGTTTATCGGCTCTGAACTGGCGAATACCGATATCTTTCATGCGATATATCGTATCGTCGGCAAAGGTCACAACATTGTAGGTCAAGGTGACCTTATCGGCTGGGCCTACCGTTTTGGTACTGGCTTCGTCCTTTACATTATAATAATACCAAGAACCCGTAGTGCTTTGTATATAGTTATGAACGGAATCTTTGGCCATGATATCCTGTATGAGTTGTTCCTCTTTTGCCAGTAGTGCCCGTGTACGTTCGATGGAGGCTTTAAAACTGCTGCCGGTATTCTGTTTGACTGGTCTCCGCGGTTCGGGCCCCTGACAACTCAACAAACCTAACAATAGGATGAAATAGCCAAAAGTTCTCATGCGTCCAATTTATCTTTATACTGTTCTAAAAGGGAAACGAAATAGGTGATGGTTTCTTGCATATTAAGGTTACTTCTTCCTCCAGCCGCATTCGTATGGCCCCCTCCATTGAAATGGGTTCGTGCAAATTCGTTTACCGAGAAACTTCCCTCGGAACGAAAGGAAATCTTGATAATGGCCTCGTCCGCGTTCTCGATAAAAATGACGGCAAAACGAATGTTCTCCAGGGTCAGGCCATAATTCACGAAACCTTCGGTATCCCCTTTTTGGTAATCAAAAGCATCCAATTCACTTTGCGATAGGGTGATATAAGCCGTTCTGTAGTCGGGTAGAATCACCATATTTTTTAGGGCACAGCCCAAAAGATGCAAACGACTTGGTGAATTGGTATCGTATATATGGTTATGAATTTTGGTATTTTCGGCCCCTTTTTCAATGAGTTTGGCCACTACTTGATGGGTTCTGCTCGTCGTGGACGGAAATTTGAACGATCCTGTATCGGTCATGATACCGGTATAGAGACAATTTGCCATTTGTGGAGTCAACTTACCTTGCCCCCCTAAAAGTTCAATGACATTGTATACCATTTCACAAGTTGAGCTCATTTGGGTATCCGAATAAACGATTTGTGCATAATCGGATGGCGCCTGGTGATGATCGATCATGACGAACGTTGCCTCTTTTTTTTCCAATACCCCTTGCATTTGACCAATTCTGCCCAGATGGTTGAAATCCAGTGTGAAAATCACGGTCGCCTTATCGATTGCTTCTTTCGCTTGAGAATTCTCTTTTTCAAAGTTTAGGATATGCTCATTGCCCGGCATCCATTTCAAGAATTTCGGATAGTCGTTCGGCGCTATAACAACGGCCTGTTGACCTAAATCGCTGAGGTAGTGCCAAAGCGCCAAGGTGGAGCCGATCGCGTCGCCGTCAGGATTCTTATGCGGAACGATTACAATCTGTTGCGGTACTGCAAGGAGCGCTTTAAGTGCCTCTACGCTTGTCGAATTCATGCGCGCAAAGATACGATAATATAACACCCGCGTAAATTTGAAAAGGCTATTTTTGTCGAATCGATATCCGCTTTGTCCTATGAAAATAATTGTACCTGTTGGGGCTCTTTTACTTCTCAGTGCGTGTACTTCCGTTAAAAAGCCAGCGGCGGGTGCCGCCGAAACCCCTGATTTTACGATAGCTTTTGGCTCTTGTAATAAAAGCGAGTTGAAGAACCTGCTTTGGGATGATGTCCTGGCCTTGGAACCCGACGTTTGGATTTGGGGTGGAGATAATGTTTATGCCGATACGGATGATATGGAGCAATTGCGTCGAGATTATACTATTCAAAATGCCGTGCCGGGATATAAAAAAATGAAAAAAAGCATTCCTGTTATCGGAACTTGGGATGATCATGATTATGGTGTAAATGACGGGGGAGTGGAGTTCGAAGCGAAAAAGGGAAGTCAGGCAGAATTTTTGGATTTCATGGAAGTCCCGCAAGATAGTCCCCGTAGACTACAGGAAGGTGTATATACCAGCCATGACTATCATCTGCCTTTCGGTAGCATTAAGGTGCTTGTCTTGGATACCCGCTACTTTAGAACCGCCCTTACCCCTGATACGGAAACGGACAAAAGAGTCAAGCCGAATGTTTATGGTCAAGGTTCCGTACTCGGTGAGGCTCAATGGAATTGGCTTGAGACGACTTTAAAAGACTCTAAGGCGAACTTCAATGTTATCGTGAGTAGTATTCAATTTTTGTCCAATGAGCACGGTTTTGAATGTTGGGGGAATTTTCCGCATGAGGTCGACCGGCTGAAGAATTTGATCACTGACTCTAAAGCCCGAGGCGTTCTCTTCTTATCCGGTGATCGTCATATTTCCGAATTCTCGAAAACCACCGTTGATGAATTGGAGTATCCGATTATCGATTTTACGAGTAGCGGTCTTACCCATGCTTATTCAAAATTCCATGGTGAACCCAATCCGTTTCGTGTAGGGTCCGTCATCAGTACGGAAAGTTTCGGTCTAGTGCGCTTCAATTTTTTTACCAACACCGTCAATTTTATGATGGTTGGGGATGATGGTGTGGTTTTCTCTCGGTTGGAACAATCCTATTAAACATTGCGGGTTTTCAAATAAAGGTTATTTTTGCACAAAATTTTGAAAGATGACGACAAACAGAACTTTTACGATGATTAAACCGGATGCTGTCGAAAACGGACACATTGGAGGAATTTTGGATAAGATTACTTCCGCTGGTTTTAAGATCGTAGCAATGAAATATACCCAATTAAGCCGTCGGGATGCCGAGGAGTTTTATGCGATTCATAAAGAACGTCCATTTTTTGGAGAGCTTGTTCAATTTATGACCCGCGGTCCTATCGTTTCGGCTATCCTTGAAAAAGACAATGCCGTGGAAGATTTCCGAGCGTTGATCGGAGCGACCAATCCGGCGGAAGCTGCGGAAGGTACCATTCGCAAAATGTATGCTACGGATATCGCAGAGAATGCCGTTCATGGTTCCGATAGTGATGAAAATGCCGGAATCGAAGGAGCATTTCATTTTTCAGGTAGAGAGATCTACTAGGCTGTTACTGGAATAAAATATAAAACCCAATGCGCAGTGGCATTGGGTTTTTTTATTAAAGGACTTTAAAAAACTAGCGCAACACCAGTTTTTTGATCAATTCTTTCCCTAGCTCCTCATTGAGCATAGTGACGATTTTAGAATTGCCGTGACTGAGTTCTTCCCGCAAAACGGAGGAGGAAAGGGAAACAAAGAGTGTTTCGTTACGCAGCTCTACCCCAGTAGTATAATTGTTCACCCCGTTGCCCATTAGTTTCACCCAAGCCTCCTTGACGTTGACGCGATCCATCCCTTTTTCAAGTTTGTTGGCCTTGATGAACGCTTGTAGGGCTTCCCCCATATTGAGATTGTTGTTTTTTCTTTTCGCCATTACTGCTCCAGATTCATAGGTTGATAGCGTTTATAGGTATAGGTCAACGTATCTCGATTGGTGACCGAGAAGCGATCTGCGGAAAGTTCGATGAGGTTCTCCATCCGGGTTTCCGAACTTCCTGTATACTCGAATTGAAAGCTGTTTCCATTCGATATGATCTTGAATAATTCCGCATCGTTAGAGGTTTCGAACGTACCGTCGAACTTGGGTTGCACTTTTTTTCGAAAACCAGCCCTATCCTTAACTTCGATATAGTCAATTGTCGTACTTGCCATGAAATCCTTGGTCTGCCCATTCGGAAAGGTGACTTTTTCGATTTCCCAATATCCGTTCAGCTGGTGGAGTGCTTCCCCAGAGATTTCAGGGTGACATCCAACGAGCAATATAAGCATGAACAGGACTACTCTCATGAAGCTACAATTTAAATATTTTATAGGTTTGATGGATTGTTTTGACCACATTTTCGGTGCGCTCGGCATGCGTATCGCTGATGAAGATCTGGCCGAATTCGGCATTATCCACCAACGCGATAATATGGGCGACCCGATTTTCATCGAGTTTGTCAAAAATATCATCCAACAGCAATATCGGCGTCGTTCCTGCTTGGACCTTCATGAAGTGGAATTGCGCTAATTTTAACGCGATCAAAAAGGATTTCTGTTGTCCTTGACTTCCGAATTTTTTAATCGGGTGTTCGGCTATGGCGAAAGCCAGATCGTCTTTATGGATCCCTACACTGGAATACTGCAGAGCCCTGTCACGTTCGATGTTCTTTTCCAAAAGGTCTAAAAGCGAATGGTCAAAAAGCTTACTTTGATAGGTCAATGAAACGGTTTCATTTCCGCCGGAAATGACTTCATACTGCGATTTGAAAATAGGGATAAAGGCTTCCATGAACTTCGCCCGTTTTTCAAAGATCGCGGTACCAAATTCCGTAAGTTGTTCATTGTAAACGGCCAGAGTGGTGGCATCGAACGTCTGGTTCGCAGCAAAATATTTTAATAGCGAGTTGCGCTGCGAAAGCACCTTATTGTATTTGATAAGGTCTTGCAGGTATTTTTTATCGGATTGTGAAATGACCCCATCCATGAATTTTCGTCGGGTATCACTGCCTTCAGTAATCAGGTCACGATCAGCAGGCGAGATGATGACCAGGGGCAAAAGACCAATGTGGTCGGAGATCCGTTCGTACGCCTTTCCATTTCGCTTGATGATTTTTTTGTTCCCCTTCTTAAAACTGCAGACTACTTTCTCTTCACGGTCTTTTTTTTCGAAAGTGCCGTCGATAACGAAAAAGTCTTGGTGATAGCGAATGTTCTGTGTTGCCACCGGGTTGAAATAGCTCTTCCCCAAAGAAAGGTGATATATCGCATCCAACACATTTGTCTTCCCAATGCCATTGGCACCCACAAAACAGTTGATCTTGGCATCGAACTCAAAATCTTTCGATTCAAAATTCTTGTAGTTGATAAGCGATAGGTTCCTTAAAAGCATTCCGAAAACAGTGGGATTTTATTTTTTGTAGATGGAAGACTCGCAAAATATCGAAAAATAACGAATAAATACCCCTCAGGATTTCAATAAAACCTTTATTTTTGCGCGACCAATAAAAATAGTGATGGCTACATACAAAAAAAGGGGGTTCAAACCCAAAAACAAGGTAGAAGAACAACTGTTGGATGAACAGGGAAGTACAACTGCCGAGGTCTTTAGTACCCTTGATGAGAGCGCTTCGAGGAGTGAGGAATGGGTCTCCAAAAACCAAAATTACATTTTAGGTATTATTGGTGTTATCGCTGTAGGCGTTTTGGGCTACTTGGCCTATATGCAGTTCGTACAGAATCCAAAAGAAGCAAGTGCAGCCAATGAAATGTACTATCCACAACAATATTTCGATCAGGCTTTGAGTAATGAAGCCGCAAAGGATTCCCTATACAACCTTGCCTTGAACGGGGCGGAAGGAAAGTACGGGTTCTTGGATATCATCGATGAATACAGTGGAACCAAAGCCGCAAACTTAGCCAATTATTCGGCGGGAATGGCGTATTTGAACATGCAACAATACGAAGAGGCTATCGGTCACCTTGAGGATTTCTCTTCGGATGATGCTGTTTTAGGTGCCTTGGCCAAAGGTGGATTGGGCGATGCGTTTATGCAGTTGGGGCAGCCCGAAGATGCACTAGGATACTATGAAAAGGCCATCGCGCACAGTGATAATGAATATACTACTCCGCGATTTCTTTATAAAGGGGGGGTTACGGCAATGGAATTGAACCAGAATGACAAGGCGCTACAATGGTTTGAGCGAATCAAGAATGACTTTGCTTCCTCTGACGAGGCGCGAACGATAGATGCCTTTATCGGGATGGCCAAAAGCGGAAACTAATGGCTACCGAAAATAAAAATTTATCGATTTACGATAAAGCAACGATCCCAAATGCGAAGGACCTTCGATTTGGGATCGTTGTTTCTGAATGGAATTCGGAAATCACGGAAGGACTTTACCATGGTGCCCTTGATGCACTCATCGACTGTGGTGCGGTTACCGACAATGTCATCCGCTGGAACGTGCCCGGTAGTTTCGAATTGCCGTATGGATGTAAAAAACTGTTGGTTTCGGAAAAAGTGGATGCCGTTATCGCTATTGGAAGTGTTATTCAAGGGGAGACCAAACACTTTGATTTTGTGTGCAGTGCCACCGCCCAAGGTATCATGGATCTCAACACCCAAACCGACATACCTGTTATATTTTGTGTGCTCACCGATAATACCCTACAGCAGGCGCAAGACCGGAGTGGGGGTAAGCATGGTAATAAGGGGGTTGAAGCTGCCATTGCCGCGATAAAGATGGCAACGCTCGGTCACTGATATTGATACTTTATCACTTTCCTTACCCTCCATTAATTTAAGCTGTACTAAGGGCGCTGGGGAACCGTATGATTCAATTGACTACTGTTAACAAAAATTGGCATTTGAACAACGGCATGTTTTTTGATTTTAAGTAACTTTGAGAATAGTGTAAAAAAATCACGATTTGAGGTTAAAAGGGTTTAAGCTTAAGAAAAATAATACATTCGTTTACGTACCGCGGTATTCGAAAGATGAGGATAATGATAATTCCTTTTCCGTGGACTCCAAATTCTCTAAGTATCGCGAATCCGCTAAGGCTTCAGGACTGAGAGGACAATGGGGAGAAGCGAGGTCGGCGAGTAGAAATCGCAGTAATCGTGAAATCAATACCCGACTTATAGTCATCGTGGCCGTGCTCATTTTTATAGTGCTGTGGATTTTTGATTTTGACCTTTCTATATTCTTCGGCAACTAATGGGGGATATCATTCAACTTCTTCCCGACCATGTTGCGAACCAAATTGCAGCGGGTGAAGTAGTACAACGGCCCGCTTCGGTAGTCAAAGAGCTGCTTGAAAATGCCATCGATGCCAAGGCAAATACAATTAAGCTTATTGTTAAGGACGGCGGTAAGGCCCTTATTCAAATTGTCGATGATGGTACCGGTATGACCGCAACGGATGCGCGGCTTAGTTTTGAGCGCCACGCCACATCTAAAATACGGAAGGCCGAGGACCTCTTTGATCTCGATACCAAAGGTTTTCGTGGAGAGGCCTTAGCTTCCATTGCAGCTATCGCCCATGTTGATATGCAGACCAAACCTGCCGAAACGGAGTTGGGCACCCATCTGAAAATAGAGGGTAGTAAGGTCACTTCACAAGAAGTAGCGGCAGTTCCCAAGGGTACTTCCATTGCAGTTAAAAATCTCTTTTTTAATATTCCTGCAAGGCGTAACTTCTTGAAATCAAATCAAGTAGAATTACGTCATATTACCGATGAGTTTCACCGTGTGGCTTTGGCCCACCCATCGATAGCATTTCATTTTTATAACAATGGTAGTGAACTGTTCAATTTGCCCAAGGCGAATTACCGACAGCGGATCGTTCATATCTTCGGAGCCAAGACCAATCAAAAATTGGTGCCGGTTTCGGAAGACACCCAGGTCGTTAAGGTTTCCGGATTTATCAATAAACCAGAGTTTTCCAAAAAGAGTAGGGGCGAACAGTTTTTCTTTGTGAACAACCGTTTTATTAAAAGCCCGTATTTACATCATGCGGTGGTTGCCGCCTTTGAAGGCCTCATTCGACCGGATACGTATCCTGGATATTTTTTGTATTTGGAGGTGGACCCTGGCTCGATCGATATCAATATCCACCCCACTAAAACGGAAGTGAAATTTGACGATGAACATACGTTGTACGCTATTTTAAGATCTACGATCAAACATGGTCTGGGGCAGTTCAATGTTATTCCGGCCCTTGATTTTGAGCAGGATCGCAATCTTGATACGCCTTACGCCTATAAAGACAAAGCGGCTTCGTTACCAGGGGTAACGGTTGACGCGGGCTTTAATCCTTTCCAGGAAGTGGCTCAAGGAAAAGGTACTTCGACCTCCAATCGGTACAAAAGTAGTTTTGGTTCCCAGAGTACTTCCAAAAGTTGGGACAGTCTGTATGTAGGCCTAGAATCCGATTTGGAATCGAGTGAAGGCTTCAGTAGTATGAAGTTTGAATCGGACTTAGGTACAGGTTCAATTTTTGACGGAAAACACGAAGCGGAGGAGAGCCACGCCACTACTTTTCAACTTAAAAGAAAGTATATTGTAACGACCATTAAATCGGGAATGGTGGTTATCGATCAAAGTAGGGCGCACCAACGGGTATTGTATGAGAAGTTCCTAAAAAATATTACGATAAAAGAGGCGGTAAGCCAACAATTGCTTTTTCCACTGGTATTGTCCTTCTCTAAATCGGATATGCGTATGTTGAAAGATATTAAGGACAGCCTTGCAACAACGGGTTTTGTTTTTGGGAAGCTGGAAGAAGAGCAGATAGAAATTACGGGTGTACCACTTTTGGTCGCGGAAAGTGAGGTAGGGATGGTCTTGGACCAATTGATTTCCGACTGTCAAATGGAAGTGAGTGCGGACAGTTTTTCCCAAACCGACCTTTTGGCGAAAACCTTGGCCAAGACCCTATCTGTAAAAACCGGAGAGGCCCTAGATCCATCTTCACAACTCGCTTTGGTGAACGATCTCTTCGCTTGTAAGGAAACACAGGTGAGTCCGTTTAACAAACCAGTATATATCACGATTACCGAAAATGATATTGATAAAAGATTTATTTAAATGATGAACCGACTAACTGAAGCCGTAAAGCATTTGTTGATTATCAATGTGCTTTTTTTTATTGCCACTGAGATATACGGGGATCAGATGTATGCCTGGTTCGCCCTTTGGTTTCCGGAGAACCCGAATTTTCAGATATGGCAGATTGTTTCGCATATGTTCATGCATGGTGGGTTTGCCCATATTGGTTTCAATATGTTTGCGCTATGGATGTTCGGAGGTCCAGTGGAGAACTATTTAGGCAAGAATAAGTTTCTATTTCTATACTTCTCGGCGGGCCTTGGTGCGGTGTTGTTTCAGTTGGGTGGATACTATTTCAATTATTCCCCGATTCATAACGAGTTGTTGAATATGGGGCTCACTGCGGATCAAATCTTTCAAATGATGGCCGATAATAAGACCATTGAGGGATTGACCGAATTACAGTTCCAAAAGCTGCAAGAGGCATATCCCGTTTACCGAGACACCTATTTCTCGTCCATGGTCGGGGCTTCCGGTTGTATTATGGGCATATTGGCCGCTTTTGGGGTGATGAACCCGAACGCGGAGCTTATGTTGATTTTCCTGCCGATACCGATAAAGGCTAAATACTTTATCCCGGGTATTATTCTTTTGGATGTCATCAGCGCAATCACTGGGCAATCCTTTTTCAGCCCAAGTAATACGGCCTACCTCGCGCACGTGGGAGGAGCGGTTTTCGGTTTTATCGTAATGTGGTATTGGAAAAAGAATTCGTTCAATAAAAATCGTTGGAATTAATCATGGCTGGAGGATTGAGATATCAATACGCTCGACTAAGCGTTTCAGAAAAGCTGATCGCCATTAATATTGCGGTTTTTATTGCGGTCGGATTGCTTGGTAATTTGGTGTATCCCGCTTTGGAGGGTTGGTTTGTAATACCTGCTGATTTTATCGAATTTATCGGTCAGCCCTGGTCTATTATTACCTATTCCTTTTTACATGCGGGCATTTTACACCTTCTTTGGAACATGTATGTGCTGTTTATTGCAGGGCGTATTCTGCTCAATCTTTTCGATGGCAAGCGTTTTTTGAACATCTATTTTTTAGGAGTGATGCTCGGAGGGTTGTTCTACATGCTGACCGATAGTTTGTTTTCCAGTGGAGGAGGAGTACTGTTGGGTGCCTCGGCCGGTGTAATGGCGGTTTTGATATTCGTTTGTGCCTATATTCCCAATCAAGAGGTTCGTATTATATTTTTCAATGTGAAGCTCTGGCATGTTGGGGTCTTTGTTGTGCTGATCGATTTGTTGCAAATCAGCTCCGGTGGGGATAATATCGGTGGGCGCATTGCTCATTTAGGTGGTGCCTTACTCGGTTATGTTTATGCAAGACAGCTTTCTCAAGGTCGTGATATCGGAGCAGGTTTTTCAAATTTTATGGATGGTCTGGCGAACACCTTCAAATCCAAAGAGAAGAAAGCTCCCCTAAAAACAGTCTACAAAAAGAAGCGAACGACTTCAAAGACAAAAGCCAGTAGTGGCAAAGATGCCCATCAGCGTAGAATAGATGATATACTCGACAAGATCAGTAAATCTGGATACGATAGCTTATCAAAGGCCGAAAAGGACTTTTTGTTCAAAGCAGGTAAGGAAGATTGATCGGTGAAAAAACAGCTATCGCGATTCGACAAGTTCGTTCTCTTCCTCAACCTTGTGGCTGTTGCATTACTGTTATTGGCGTGTTTTGTTCCCACTGTGCGAAGTTTGGAGTTATCTTATCTTTCCCTTGTGGGCCTTGGTGTTCCGCTATTGGTATTGGCCCACTTTCTTTTCTTGTTGTATTGGATCGTCCGTAGAAAAAGATACTTTGGGTTCTCCCTGCTTATCATACTCCTGAGCTACGCTAGCCTTGATTCTTTTTATCAAATTCCCTTTTCAAAGGATAAGGAGGACGGCAATCTAAAGGTCATGAGTTACAATGTGCGATGTTTTAATCGCTATGAAGAGCTACCCAGTAAGACGGTTTTGAAGGATATCAAGGCGTTTGTGAAAAAGGAAGACCCGGATATTTTCTGTATTCAAGAATCATTTTACGATTCGAGTGATGATTTCAAGCAGTACCCGTACCATTATTTGCAGTACATTCATATGATGGGTAAGGGACTATTGGCGGTATTTTCGAAATACCCCATCATAAATACCGGATTGCTCAATCTTCCGAGAACTGATAGCAACGCCATTTATGCCGATATTCAATACAAAAATGATACGATTCGGATCTACAATGTGCATTTGGAATCGCTGGGTATTACACCGGGTCAGGGAGTGCTGAGCAAAGAACCCACCGATAAACTATTTCGTCAAGTGAGTCACGCGTTTCGAAAGCAAGTGGAGCAGGCCCAAGTAATCGAGGATCATATCGCATCATCACCCTATAAAAGTATCCTGTGTGGCGATTTTAATAATGGGCAGTATTCAAATGTATACCGGATAATCAGGGGAGAACTCCGAGATACGTTTTTGGAGAAAGGCACGGGGTATGGTCGTACCTTCGTGTTTCACGGTGTTCCCTTACGCATCGATTTTATTTTGTCCGATGCCTCTTTCGAAGTCAAATCGCACACCAACTATGATGTGTCCTACTCAGACCACTATCCTGTGATGGCCTCCTTCAAATGGCCGGTGATGAAATAGCAATCGGTTAGATCTGCCAAAATATGGATGAGCAATGCGATGCCAAATATTCTTGTTTTACGAAAGAATAGAAGCGCTATATATAACGAAATCGCCCAATAGGAATGCAGGGGGTGAAAAGCAATGCTGCAGCGATTCGGGTCAAAAACGGGATTCGCCAAGAGATGGTCCACATCGATGAGAATGGCACCCAATAATATCAAGATAGCTCGCTTTTGACTGGTCTTAAAGAAGACCATACCCACTGCAATTGGTACTATGAAGTGTATTCCGTAGTGAACAAAGAACCTAAGCATCCAACAAATCCAAATTGATTGCCTTAAGATAGGTCAATGCACCGGTACCTTCATTGAACAGTAAATCGAGTACGCTCATATTTTTTAAAAAGCCATGTCTTTCACCGAATACTTGGTTATAGAATGGGAAGTCTGTCTGAATCTCTTTTTTGGCATTGACCAAAAAGCGTGCCTCCTGTAACTCCGTCGGGTCAACGTTATAGCTTGTGGTTCGAACGGTAGGCATTTCGATTTGTAGGCAATCACAAATCAAGGCGATGGCACTAAGGTTATATTCAAGAAGGGACTCATATTGCTGCTGGTACAAGGGTGCGATGTCATCCTCGTAGTACTCAAAAAAGGGTGAGGTACGATAAGCTGTCTGCAGTGTCCGCCAATGCTGACGTTGCCAATGATCACTGTTGTCAATTTTGACGTCTTTGTAATACTGTCTCCCCTGATTCTTGCCTACATGTTTAATCGGTATGTTGAGCATCAACTTCCCTCTGTCCGTACAGATATAGGTGCGATTGCGAAAGGTCTGTTTTTGAAAATTGTCTTGAACCTCCCATACGATTTCCTTTTGGGCGATAACACCGAAGGTGAGGATGTTCGGTAAATAGGCAGGGTGTAAAAGGGTTCTCAATTCGTTTAAGCTTGGTTTATTCTTTCAAGATGTAACAACTTTGATTTCGTGTGGTCCATGACAGTCTTAGGAACAATACGAACTGTCTAACAATTCAAGAAGACAAGAGATCACTCTTTGGTTACCTTCCGCTTCTTTCTAAAATAGTCAAAAACAAAGTATCCTGCTAAGGCGAATAAGAACCATTTGAAATATGAAACAGGTTCCCCGGTACCGTTCACCGTGGTAAAAATGCGGTCCCATCGGGGTTTCCATTTCCATGGTTTGTTGACGCGTCCGGCCGCATCGGTAAAATTGTCGAAACTCATCCAAATAAAAATTGGTGTTCCTACAATGTGGTTTTCCGGTACGTAGCCCCAGGCACGACTATCTTCCGAATGATCACGATTATCGCCCATCATCCAGTAATAATCCTGTTTGAAGGTATAAGAATCGACGACTTGCCCATTAATGATGATTTCATTACCGGAAACACTTAGGGTGTTCCCTTCATATTCGCGGATAATTTTTTTATAGAGCGGTAAGACCTTTAGATTTAGGTCTACTGTCTTCCCTTTTTCGGGAATGTAAATAGCTCCCATATTACTGTAGTTCCATGGGTACTCGGCATTTTGTGGAAACAGGTTTGAAGCCCATCTGCCCTTTGGGTTTATAGCCCTTACCAAGGAATCGATAGCCGGATTCTTTTCCAATTTTTCTTTCATCTCTTGGGTCAACGTCACGACACGTTTTCTATCGGTGACCTCTTGCAACGCCAATCGGTGCTGTCGAACGAAATCACCGGGTATTCCATTCATGCCAGCTACGATTTGAACCGCTTGGCCTTGTTGATATGCGCGAAATCCGTTTTGTGCCAAGGCAATTTGCTGATTTCTATTTAAGGATTGTGCCACGTAGATTCTGCTGAAATCCGCCACGCCAGACTCTAAAAGCATTTTCGAGGAAACCCCTTTGTTTGAATAGGCGATGTAATCGAATTGTGGCTTGGCGCGATCGGGCAGTTCCAATTGTTTTCCGTTGGCGAAGACGTACCCGTCACGCACCTCGATACTATCCCCAGGAATACCCACGCAACGTTTTACATAATTTGATTTCTTGTCTATTGGTTTTCGTACACCTTGTTCGGCAACGAAAAATTGGCGTACCGTATCGGCCGGCCAACTGAAGACAACGATTTCTTGTCGTTTGATGTCCTTGAATCCCGGTAATCTGAAATACGGAATCTGGGGTTTGTTCATGTACGACGGTGAGCCGATCAACGGCAAGGTGTCATGAACCATAGGTGCTGCGATTGCGGTCATGGGCGTACGTGCGCCATAGTGAAACTTGCTTACGAACAGCAAGTCACCCACACGTAAGGTACGTTCCAGAGAACCGGTCGGAATAACGTAGGGTTGAATGAAATACGTATGCACAAGGGTGGCGGCAACTACCGCAAATACGATGGAACTGACCCATTCTCCCAAAGCGGTCGTCGGATGCAAACTACGGTCTTCGATGTAATTGACGTCCAAGGAGTAGTTGACGTAATAGATGTAAAAACCGAGGGTCAAGACCACGGCCCAACTTTCCCATAAGGTACTTCGACCAAAGCTTCGGATGGTTTCTACCCAAATAACCGGAAACATGAGCAAATTGATAATTGGGATAAACAGAAGGATTACCCACCATTTTGGTCGATTGATGATTTGCATCAAAACGATAGCGTTGTAGATCGGCACCGCGGCCTCCCATGCTTTTCTACCTGCTTTTACATATAACTTCCAAGTGCCCAGAAAGTGGATAACCTGAACAAGTAGTATAAAAATAATCCATTGTGTTGCGCTCATGGCCTTCTATTATTCAAAATTCAAAAATAAGTCTGTGTTCAAGTTTTTCTGTTACATATTTACTAAAACAATAACAGTTTTTAACACTACTTCAACTGACGTTTTAAAGTCCTAGTACATCTTTCATCGTGAATACACCGGTTTTGCCAATGATCCATTCTGCGGCCACCACGGCTCCGAGAGCGAATCCCTCGCGGTTATGGGCCGTATGCTTCAGCTGAATACTGTCAATGGCACTGGTGTACGCTACGGTATGTGTTCCGGGTACTTCATCGATTCTTTTCGCTGTAATCGGAATCTCGTTTTCGGCCGCCTCGGAAAGCTTCCAGTCCGAATAATCCGTTTTTTCCAAGATTCCCTCTGCCAAAGTAATCGCCGTACCACTAGGTGCGTCCAATTTTTTCGTATGGTGGATTTCTTCCATGGAAACGCGATAGTCCTTAAGGTTTTTCATCATTTCGGCCAAGTAACTGTTCAGCTCGAAAAAGACATTTACCCCGAGGCTAAAATTCGATGCGTAGATAAAGGAGCCTTTATGTTCTTGACAGATTTCCACGGCTTTTTCATAGGCATCCAACCATCCTGTGGTGCCCGATATGACCGGAACCTGGTGTTTCAGACAGCCAGATATATTTTCAAAAGCGGCGTCGGGCATACTAAAGTCGATTGCAACATCCATAATTGAATAATCGATATCCACTGAATCCACATCAATTTTCGAAATGATCGTATGCCCTCTTTTCAAGGCGATTTGTTCAATCATCTTACCCATTCTGCCATAACCGAATAGTGCTATCCTCATTGCTAAAAAGTTAGGGTTAAGCTCATTCCGTAATTTGGGTTCCCATCAATGGGATTAGCCTCTAAATAGGGTTGCAAATTCATATCCCAACTCAAGTCATCGTTAATGTTGAACTGTTTTAAATGGGCATCGACATTCGCGTCGACAATATTCAAGGCATAGATAATTATGGTGACCAAAAGTGCCAAATCACGTTCATTCTGTTTGGCGTTCTGAAGTCGTTCTAGCCGGTCATCACCGGGTAGCGGAATGACATTGATAAATTCATCATCTGCGAAGCCCGCTCTTCGTCTCTTAAAGGCAGTTCGAAAGCGTTGGTATTCCCCATTGTAAAATGTATAGGCGTAAATACCAGCGCCCAGTGCTCCATAGACGATAGGCACTTTCCAGTACCTCTTATTGTAAATCTGCCCTAAACCTGGTAAAACGGCCGAATAAAAGGCGGCCTTACTTGGGGCCAAGGGATTGAGGTAACGCTCTTTTTTAACTATGGAATCTTGCAGTACAATGCCATCTTCCTGCAAGTTGGTACGTACCGAGTCGATTTCGTTTTCCGCGGGATTCTCGTCCTGTGCTGATAATAACACCGAAAACAGGCTTAGTAAAAAGGCGATGAAAAAAGATTTACTTACCAAGGATGAGTTTTTTGATTCGAAGCAATTCGTCTTCAGACGTAAAGGGGATGGTGATTTTTCCTTTTCCTTTTTCAGATGAACTTACCACGACCTTTGCGTTCAGGTAATCGACAAGTTCTTTTTTGGAAAGCACCGCAAATTCGGGATTTTTGCCTCCTCCAGTAGAACTCATGGAGCCCTTTTGTTTGTCGTGATAGGACTTGACAATGCGCTCCGTATCGCGCACCGATAGGTTTTGACCGACTATTTTTTCGTAAATATCGATTTGCTCTTCTTTGCTATCCACATTGACCAAAGCCCTGCCATGACCCATGCTAACGAAACCATCACGTATGCCCGTCTGAATGATCGGGTCTAGTTTCAGCAACCGAAGGTAGTTGGCAATAGTCGAGCGTTTTTTACCCACCCGATCACTTAGTTTTTCTTGTGTCAGTTGGATCTCATCGATCAGACGTTGATAAGACAAGGCAATCTCGATAGGATCTAGATCTTGCCTTTGAATATTCTCGACCAAGGCCATTTCAAGCGACTCCTGATCATTGGCAATACGAATATAGGCCGGAATCGTTCGTAGACCCGCTAATTTCGACGCTCTGAATCTGCGTTCACCGGAAACGAGTTGGTAGGTATTGAAGTCGAGCTTGCGAACCGTTATCGGCTGAATAATTCCCAATTCGGAAATCGATGTGGCCAGTTCACGTAGTGCCTCATCGTTAAAATTGGATCTTGGTTGAAACGGATTCACTTCAATAGCATCCAAGTCCAATTCCACGATATTGCCAACGACCTTATCAGCATTCTTATCCGATGCGGATTGAATATCGTTTTCGGGGTCTTTCAACAGTGCCGACAACCCGCGCCCTAAGGCTTGCTTTTTCGTTGCTTTTGCCATTTATGCCGTTTGCTTGTTTTTTTTGATCACTTCATTGGCCATATTCAGATAATTGGCCGCGCCTTTGCTACTCGCATCATATTTTATGATGCTTTCACCGTAACTGGGTGCTTCGCTCAATCGCACATTTCGTTGTATGACCGTGTCGAAAACCATATCCGAAAAGTGTTTTCGTACTTCCTCTACTACTTGGTTCGAAAGCCTTAAACGCGAATCGTACATCGTCAATAACATACCTTCTATATCCAAATCGGGGTTGTGTATTTTTTGAACACTTTTAATGGTATTCAACAACTTGCCGAGCCCTTCAAGCGCAAAATATTCGCATTGTATGGGAATGATGACCGAATCAGCTGCAGTTAATGCATTCAAGGTCAACAAGCCCAATGATGGGGCACAGTCGATAAGAATGAAATCATAAGCATCCTTCAGTTCTGAAATGGCCTTTTTCATCATGTACTCGCGTTCGTCCTTATCTACCAATTCGATCTCTATGGCGACGAGGTCAATATGGGAGGGAATCAAATCGACATTCGGGCTTGTAGTCTCTATAATGGTCTCCTTGGCCGTCTTTGTATGTTCCAAAAGTTGGTAGGTGCCCAATTCGACACCTTCCACATCGATACCCAATCCTGAAGTGGCGTTCGCTTGGGGGTCCGCATCGATCAATAACACCTTTTTTTCAAGCACGCCTAGGGAGGCTGCTAGATTTACCGTAGTAGTGGTTTTACCCACTCCGCCTTTTTGATTTGCAATAGCAATAATCTTGCCCATTCATCTATCAAGTTAGAGGGTAAAAATACAATTATTTACAACGCTAGGGAATGATTTTTGTTAACAGAAAGTGAATAACTGCGGCGGCCTCCGTTAAATTGAGTTAAAGTTTAATCCGTTCAGGTGGCCGATAGAAAGGTGGCCCAACCTTAGACAGACCGCCAGAGGCCCATGAAGGTGCTCAATGCCTTGAAAAGTCAATACCAGGCCATTTTGAAAGTTATATCTCTGAAGCAGTGGAAATCGAGGGAAAAGTAATGAAGGGTCGCTACTCTTTTTCCTTAAGTTTCAGACTATCTTCATATTCTATCAAATAGATTTCCTCGTTTTTCTTTTTCAAATAGTACTGTTCGCGAGCGAATTTTTCTAGCTCCTTGGGATCGGATAATTTTTCAATGATCTGTTTATCCTTGGCGATTTCTTTTTGCAGGAACTCTTTTTGATTTTCCAGTTTATCGATTTCTTTTTTCAATTCTAGATGAATGAGCAAGCTATTGGTATCGAAGAAGAGCATCCAAACTACGAAAGCCGTAAGCACCAAAACGTATATACTACTGAATATAGCCGCTACACCAAACCATTTGCTTTTTTTGAATTCGTTCCACCCCATCGCTATTGTACTAATTTTTCATTAACAATACTTCGTACGATGTCTACTGCAACGGTATTATACCGATTATTTGGAATAATGATATCTGCGTATTCCTTTGTGGGTTCAATGAACTGATCGTGCATCGGTTTGAGAATGGTCTGGTATTTTTCTAAGGTTTCATCCAAATTCCATCCCCGTTCATTAACATCCCGTTTTAACCTACGGATCAAGCGTTCATCGGAATCGGCATGAACAAAAATCTTGATATCGCACATCTCACGAATCTTCGGATTAGTAAGAATGAGAATACCCTCAACGATCAGCACTTTGGTCGGATGCGTGGGGACGGTTTCATCGGTTCTGTTGCATTCCAAAAAAGAATAAACCGGCTGTTGTATGGACTGTCCCTGTCTTAACGATTTCAAATGCGCCGCGAGCAATTGGAAGTCAATGGAATTCGGGTGATCAAAATTGGTCTCCCGACGCTCTGGAAGGGTGAGATGCGAGAGGTCATTGTAATAGGAATCTTGCGAAATCACACCAACTTCCTCGTCTGGCAATTCGGCAATAATCTGATTGACTACCGTTGTTTTGCCACAGCCCGTACCTCCCGCAATACCTATAACCAGCATTTTCGAATTTTGTTTAGCACAAAAGTAGCAAACAATTATGGTTAGAGGGCATTATCCATGATATCCTTGACCACTTCCGGATTGAGCAGGGTGCTGGTATCACCCAAATTGGACGTATCCTTACTGGCGATTTTCCTTAGAATGCGCCGCATGATCTTGCCACTTCGTGTTTTGGGCAATCCTGATACGAATTGAATTTTGTCCAGTTTGGCAATGGGTCCGATTTGCTCCGTAATCTGCTGATTGATCTCTTTGCGGAGATTGTCCCGATTCCTGTCTTCCCCGGTTTCTTTGAGAATAACATATCCGTATAGGGCATTGCCCTTGACATCATGTGGAAAGCCGACGATGGCCGATTCGGCTACCGCAGGATGTTCGTTGATAGAATCTTCGATTGGAGCGGTACCTAAATTATGTCCGGAAACGATTATGACGTCATCTACCCGCCCTGTGATTCGGTAGTACCCTACAGCATCGCGAAGGGCTCCATCCCCAGTGAAATACATGTTTTCATACGCCGCGAAATAGGTGTCGCGATAGCGATCGTGGTTACCCCAAATGGTCCGGGCCATGGAGGGCCATGGAAACTTGATGCACAGGCGACCATCTACTTGATTGCCTTTGATTTCCTTTCCATTCTCATCCATCAAAGCCGGTTGTATGCCAATAAATGGCAACGTGGCATAGGTAGGTGTTGTGGGGGTAACGTACGGAATAGGTGTTATCATGATCCCACCGGTTTCGGTTTGCCACCACGTATCGATAATCGGACTATGTTTTTTACCCACATTGTTATTGTACCAGTGCCAAGCTTCTTCATTGATCGGTTCCCCGACCGATCCGATGACCTTTAGACTTGATAGGTCATGTTTTTCAACATAGTCAAGGTTCTCTTTTGCCAAGGCCCGAATGGCGGTCGGTGCCGTATAAAATTGATTCACTTTGTGTTTTTCTACGATTTCCCAAAAACGTCCAAAATCTGGGTAAGAGGGCACTCCTTCGAACATCAGGGTGGTCGCCCCGTTCGCCAAAGGTCCATAAACGATATAGGAATGTCCTGTTATCCAACCGATATCGGCCGTACACCAGTAGACATCCTCTTCCCGGTATTGAAATGCATTTTTGAAGGTATATGCCGTATACACCATGTACCCCGCAGTGGTATGCACCATGCCTTTAGGTTGGCCGGTGGAACCCGAAGTATACAAAATGAACAAAGGGTCCTCGGCATTCATCCGTTCGGCCACCAGGTCTGCATATGATTCGTCTAAAAGGGGTTGTAACCATTTGTCGCGCCCCTCTTGCATGTTGATTTCACTGTCGATGCGTTTGGCCACCAGTACGTTTTCGACACCGGGACAGTCTTCAAGTGCTTTGTCAACAATACCCTTTAAGTCGATGGTCTTTGCCCCGCGATACGAACCATCTGAGGTAATGACCATTTTACAATCCGAGTCGTTGATACGTGTAGAGAGGGCATTGGCCGAAAAGCCTGCGAATACAACGGAATGAATCGCACCGATTCGCGCACATGCAAGAAGCGATACGGCCAATTCAGGTATCATCGGAAGGTAAATACAGACACGATCTCCTTTTCTTATGCCATGTTCGAGCAACACATTTGCCATTCTACAGACACGCTCATGCAATTGTCGATAAGTGATATGCTCCGCCTCTTCATTGGGATCATTGGGTTCAAATAGAATCGCCGTCTTATTGCCGCGGGTGGGTAAATGGCGGTCCAAACAATTTTCGGTGATATTCAATTGCGCTCCTTCGAACCATTTAACTTCGGGTTTGGTGAAGTCCCACTGTAAAACACTATTCCATTTCTTACGCCAAACGAAATGTTCTTCGGCGATTTCCTCCCAAAAAGCCTCAGGATTTCGAACCGATTTTCGGTAAACCTGAAAATATTCCTCTAAGTGTTTTATATGATAATTGCTCATAAGTACGTTATTGTTGTATACCGATAAAAATAAGGAAAAGTAAATATTCTGGGGTACAATTTTCCGTCTTTTGAATAATGAAATCCATAATACAAACATACCACCATATACCTCTAAAAATCGGAGCGTTGTTCCTCATGCTTACTTTGGGATGTACGAGCGATGCAGAACCGGAAGATATGCCCATGGAGGATGTGGTTTTCGACACCTCTGAAGCACGGGTATTTCAAATGGGATTCACCACCTGGCCCTTTGCGCCCACGCAGCTTGCGGTGGATGAAACGAATGCCTTTCTCATGGCAAACGGGGATATCTATTCCGAACATATCGACTCTGAAATCCCGTGGAGCGCATGGATCAACGATACGGACTTGCCCATTGCATTTACCGATATGGTAGCCCATCGAACCGCTAGGCGAACATCGGGAACCCGTATGACCCTATCGATCAGTTTGCTGAATTTAGATCGCAACGACCTGATGCCGGATTTTGATGGACAAAAGCCTGATTACACGGCATTGAATGATGAAACCATTGTAGAGGCCTATCACAAGCACGTACGGTATTTGGTTGCACAATTGCAGCCGGAATATCTGGTCATTGCCGTGGAGGTAGATGGACTTTTGAAAAATGCACCGGAAAAGTGGGCTGAATACAAACTGCTTATATCAAATGTGAAAAGTCGTATAAAAACAGAATATCCGACCTTGCCGATTGCCGAGTCGGTTATGTTGCACAATTTTTACAGACCGGATTATGATACCCAACAATCGGTTATCGATGAGGTAGGCAATTATGTCAACACCATGGATTTTGCGGCGATTAGCTTTTACCCTTTCCTAAAAGGATTACAGCGCACTTCAGAGGTGCAGCAGGCATTTGATTTTTTGCATGCTCATGTGGATGTGCCCATTGCGTTTGCTGAAACCGGACATTTGTCCGAGGATTTGAGCATTGAGGGTTTTGACCTTTTTATACCCGGAACGGAATCGGAGCAAGTTACTTATATGCAAACGCTATTCACCAATGCACAGGCGGAACACTACGAATACATCATCTGGTGGACCCACAGGGATTACGATCCGTTATGGGAAACATTTCCTGAAGATTTGAAGGATCTCGGAAAGATCTGGATCAGTACCGGAATTCTGAATGAGGATGGTGTGGAAAAACAGGCCTATTCGAGTTGGAAGGCCGCCTTCTCCAAATAGTCTTAATGATTAACCGCTTGTCCGGCACCACTTGGTATTCGAATATCCTCTACGATTTCTTGCACATCTTCTGGTGGGGCAGGGGTAAATTGTAATATGACAATCGACACCACGAAATTGACCAGCATGGCAATACTGCCGAAACCTTCAGGGGAAATTCCGAACCACCAGTCTTTTTGCAAGCCAGCGACGGCCGATTTTCCACCGTCGAAAATGCCGAATTTGAACTTAAGCATATAAAAGATCATCAAGGAAATACCGATGACCATACCGGCAATAGCACCCTCCTTGTTCATTTTTTTATAGAAGATACCGAGAACAATCGCGGGAAAGAAAGAGGCTGCGGCCAAACCGAAGGCCAAAGCGACCACAGCAGCAACGAATCCTGGTGGATTTATTCCAAAATATCCTGCAATAACTACCGCGACCACGGCGGACAGACGGGCTGCCAAAAGCTCCCCTTTTTCTGAAATATCGGGTTTGAAGACCTTTTTGATCAAGTCATGCGATACCGATGCGGAGATGACCAACAGCAGACCAGCTGCTGTGGAAAGTGCCGCAGCAAGGGCGCCCGCAGCGACCAAGGCAATGACCCAAGAAGGCAAGTTCGCAATTTCAGGATTTGCCAGAACCATGATGTCGTTATCCACGGTCAGCTCATTTTGTTTTGCATCAGCGACATATTGAATTTTACCATCCCCATTTTTGTCTTCAAAGGTGATCAGTTTTGTTTTTTCCCAGGTCTTAAACCATGCCGGCATACTAGCATACTCTTGATTGCTTACGGTGTTGATCATATTCGTCCGCGCAAAAACAGATACCGCAGGGGCGGTGGTGTACAATATGGCAATCAACAATAAGGCCCAGCCGGCAGACTTTCGAGCGTCTTTTACCCGTTTGACCGTAAAGAACCGCACAATGACATGTGGTAATCCGGCAGTACCTACCATCAAAGCCAGGGTAATCATAAAGACGTCGGTCACTGATTTGGAACCGTCGGTGTATTCGTTGAATCCTAATTCAGTGGAGAGACCATCCAATTTATCCAAAAGGTACATTCCCGATCCATCGTTCAATGTAGATCCCATACCCAATTGTGGAATAGGGTTTCCCGTCATTTGAATGGAAATGAAAATGGCTGGCACCATAAAAGCAAAAATGAGCACACAATACTGTGCCACCTGTGTATAGGTGATGCCTTTCATTCCTCCTAAAACGGCATAAAATAGTACTATGATCATACCGATGATGACGCCGGTATTGATATCGACTTCCAAAAACCTAGAAAATACGAGACCGACACCCCGCATTTGACCTGCAACATAAGTAAACGATACGATCAATGCACAGAACACGGCCACAATGCGGGCCGTTTTGGAATAATAGCGGTCGCCTATAAAGTCGGGCACGGTAAATTTCCCGAATTTACGGAGATAGGGGGCGAGTAAAAGGGCTAAAAGTACATACCCACCTGTCCACCCCATCAGATACACAGATCCATCATAACCGGCAAAAGCAATGATACCCGCCATGGAAATAAAGGATGCGGCCGACATCCAGTCGGCGGCTGTTGCCATGCCATTGGCAAGAGGTGATACACCACCCCCGGCAACATAAAACTCTTTGGTAGATCCAGCTCGAGACCAGATAGCGATACCAATGTAGAGAGCAAACGTGATTCCAACTAAAATATAAGTCCAGGTCTGAACGGTCATAGGTGTGGTTGTTTATCGTGAAAATGGTTTCCGTAGTTACTTCAAGAGTACGGTCTGTGTGCTACTCATTGTATCCGTATTTCTTGTCCAATTTGTTCATCAATCGTACGTATACAAAAATGAGGATGACAAATACATAAATCGCCCCTTGTTGCGCGAACCAAAAACCGAGTTTGAACCCTCCGATCTGTATGGTATCAAGAGCCTCTTTGAATAGGATTCCGGCCCCGTAGGAAACAGCGAACCAAATGCTCAAAAGTAGAAATAGGTACCTTACGTTTTCTCTCCAATAGGCCGAAGCCTTTTTCTGTTTGTCACTCATGATCAATTGGTATTGGCATTAGTTTTCTAAGATAGCGATTTCTACCTAATCCTTAGGCAGGCAAATAGATCACCCCGCTAGAGGAATCCCTTTTTGCACCGGTTACCGATTTCAAAACATTGATTTCCTTTTCGGCACGTAAGGCGCCCATAAGGGCAAAAACAAGTGCTTCCTTGAATTCGATAATTTCCCTTTCGGGTACAATGACTTCCGTGTGCCCCATGAGTTTTTTACTTAGGACCTCAATTAAAAAATGGTTCAAGGCTCCTCCTCCCGTAACGAATAAGGTATTCTGATCCTTGGTGCTATTCAGTTTAATCTGTTGTGCCACTTTTTCGCAAATATGATGCACAGAGGTATGTAATAGGTTTTCGGTAGTATCGTCACATGCTTCCACAATGGGAACCACCTCTTCAACGAACCATTCATAGCCGATTGATTTCGGATGCGGTAATAAATAATATCGCAATGCATTTAACTTCGTGAGCATCGCTTCGTTAATATGGCCGGAGCGTGCCAATGCTCCTTCATCGTCATAATCGAGATCGATTTTTCTGGTGATATAATTCAGGATCATATTCGCCAACCCGATATCATAGGCAATACGTTTGCCTTTTTGCACCAGCGATATATTACTGATCCCACCAAGGTTCAGACAGAAATCGTATTCTTCGAAAAATAGTTGATCACCGATAGGAACTAGAGGGGCACCCTGACCTCCTAGGGCCACGTCATTGGTCCTGAAATCACAGATAACTTTGTGACCGCAGGCGTTGGCCAAGTGCTGCCCCGAACCGATTTGGAATGTTAGCCCTTTTTCCGGTCGGTGGTGGGTGGTGTGTCCATGGCTTGCAATGTACTCCGGATCCAATTTTTCGGCTTCAATGAACTGCTTGACCTGTTCCCCCAGCCAGGTTCCATAAGTATTATGGAATTGCAACAGGTCTTCCGCTTTCAAGTAGATCGAATCTTTCAACTCGGTCTGCATGGCACTCGAATAGGCGATGCTTTTTGATTTAATGATTTCAAAGGACCAATTTCCTTTTGTGTTGCCAATATGACAATAACAAAGATCGAGACCATCCAAAGAGGTGCCCGACATGACGCCCAAAATTTTATGTTGCTTCATAGCTTGTATTGCAATATGAAAATCACCGAGAGTGGTGTATTTTCGTTTGTTCGCGTTTCCTTTATTTTTATGAGCTCTAGTCCTGATTCGGAAAAAACGACGCTCCAGTCTTCAAATGTTCTGGCAAACCATTTATGCCCATTGGTGAAATTGCCCGGTAACCCTTCCCAGGCGTTTGCTATCCACTGACTTTTATACCCCAGTTTCCGGTCTAGAAGGAAAAAGGGATGTATGGTCTGTATGACCAAATAGCCTTTAGGGGTAACCGACTTTCTGAGGTTCTTCAACAAGAGGTCCATACCCTCTTGTTGATAAAGGCAAAAATTGAATATTACGGCCTCAAATGGACTTTCGGGTATTTCTTCTCCCTGACTGATTTCGTCATAGGACATTTGGTAATAGGTCTCAGGTCCCTTCGTGCGTGCGTGCTCGATTAATTTTAAGGTCGCATCGACCCCGACGGATTTCTTGCCGATTAGGGTCATACTTCTTGTAAGCCAACCTTCCCCACATCCGCAATCCAGGATCGTAGTGCTGGGCAATTGAGAAAGTAATTCTATGATGGCGCTATTAGTAACGATTCGAGATGGTATTTCCTCCGAATCGATAATCTTAATCCATTCGTTAGCGTTTTCATCCCATGACTTTAATACTTTTTTTTCCATCAGGCCCTTCCTCAAAAAATAGATACCGGGAGTTTTCCCTCAGCGGCTAGTTTTCCTAAAAAATGCTCGGTCGCCGCGTCTTGGAACTCGGTAAAATCTTGATAGACCACTACGACCGCGGTTGCTTTTTCATACGATATATGTTGCAACATATAAGGATTCCCGAAAAGGTACACGACGACATTTTTCGTCTGGATCAGTTCATTGATAAAGTCAATTTCATCTTTGATGAAACCGAACCGATTCGCAGGTTTTACTTGCGGAGGTGTGAGCAATACCAAAATATCGGTTTCTTCCGCTACTTGCGATCGCATTTGTCGTATTTCTGACGGAAGGTCTTGCAACTTCGGCTGAGAGGCTGATCTTTTCAGGGTTAGTGTACAGAAATCGGTAGCCCTGAACTGTGCAATTGCACTTTCGCTTCCCCATAAAAGGGTCAGGCTCCTTTCTGCCAAAGTTTGATTCAATTGCTTGGGTTCTGTAAGTCTCGGGGTCTTCGAAACATCCCTCTCAATAGCTTTCTCCTTTAAAGCCCAAACGCGCTTGAAGCTTTCCTCAATCTGTTCGGAAGAAGCCTTTTGGAGAATGGTGGTTATACCTTCGGAGACGTTTTCCGCGAAACATAGCACATCGTTTCCGGCATCAAAAGCCAACCATTCGAGTTGTCCTTTTTCCGAATACTCCTTCGATACGGCATGCATATTCAAAGCGTCTGATATGACGACTCCTTGGTATCCCATATCGTTTCGCAAAAGGTCTTTGATAATTGCGGGTGAAATACTTGAAGAAGTGGTTTCGCCATTGGCCAAAGAAGGCACGGATAAATGTCCGACCATCACCGAGTCTACCCCTTTATCTATGATTTGCTGAAATGGATACAATTCGTTCGCCGTGAGTTCCGTTCTAGGTTTTTCAACTAAAGGAAGCCCCAAATGCGAATCCGTGGCTGTATCACCGTGTCCTGGAAAGTGCTTTATGCTGGTTAGAATGCCCTCACTCGCAGTACCCTTAATGAAGGCGAGTGCCTTTTCGGCAACTTTCAATTTGTCGGCTCCGAAAGACCGATATCCGATGACGGGATTGTTCGGATTGCTGTTCACATCGACACAGGGAGCCAAATTCCAATGTATTCCGGCGGCCTTGCAGTCTTTTGCAATATTTTTTCCTACTTGAAAAATCAGGTCATTGTTACCTTGAATGGCCCCTAGGGTTAATGCATAGGGGTATTGGGGAGTGTTTTCGATACGCATGGCCAAACCCCATTCGGCATCTATGGCAATGAGTAAAGGATATTTTGAAGCGTTTTGGTAACGTTCAATGAGTTTCTTGAGGGTCTCGAAACTAGCATCGTTGAAGACGACCTCTTTTTTTCCTTCATAATTTGTTGCCGCACTGGCCCTACTGTGAAAAAAGCAAAGCGAACCGATACCTTTTGTACGTATCAAATGCTCCAATTGTTCGATCTCCGCTTCGGAGTCATTGATAAAGGCCGCCGGCATAAACAATTGCCCTACCTTTTCGGCTCGGGAGAGTAGGCTATTGGCGGTTTGATAATCTGGGACTTTGTTCATATTCAGGTTATGTTTTTGACTTTCCAAAATCAGCTGGGTAATCTAAGTATTTCAACAAAACAAAAGCGGGCAATGCGGCCAGGACTACCCAAATAAAGAAACCATCGTAGCCAAGCCACTCTTGCATATAGCCGCTGATGAGTCCGGGCAACATCATTCCCAAGGCCATAAATCCTGTTGCTAAGGCATAATGCGAGGTTTTGGAAGCTCCTTCGGCGATGTAGATTAGGTAGACCATAAAGCCTGCGATTCCGAAACCATAGCCAAATTGTTCCACAATAACCGTTCCTGTGACGGCATAGATATTTGTCGTTTTGGTAATAGCCAGTAGGGCATAGAGGGCATTGGGCGCATTTAAGGAAATAAGCATGGGAAGCATCCATTTTTTTAGGCCTTGCCGCGATATGAGAATTCCCCCTAGGATTCCGCCAATCGTTAGAAAAATAACTCCGATGGTTCCATAGATGGTACCGACTTCCGAGGTGCTGTAACCCAAGCCTCCTTCCGAGGTGGGGTCCAATAGAAATGGAGAGGCCATTTTTACCAATTGGGACTCCCCAAGTCTAAAAAACAATATAAATGCCAAGGCCATACCCATGCCCGACTTCTTGAAGAATGTAGAAAAGACTTCCAAAAATCCTTTTGGCCTTTCTAGTGTAATCGCTTGTGAACTCTCAAATTTGGGGGCAACGAAAAAATTGGATATGGTCAAGATCAACATTAACAAAGCGGCACTAATCATGGTGTAGGACCAGGCTTTGGTATTGTCACCGTAATGCTCTTCCAATAAACCGGCCAAAACTACAAGGAGCCCTTGTCCTGTTACATTTGCCAATTTGTAAAAAACGCTCCTCAGCCCAACGAAAAAGGACTGTCGGTCCTCGGTAAGGCCGATCATGTAATAGCCATCCGTAGCAATATCATTGGTCGCGGAAGCAAAGGCTACCATCCAAAAACAGGCTAAACTAGTGACAAAAAAGATGTTCGTGGGCAGCGTCAGCCCGATAGCCAAAAGGGCTATGGAGGCTAATAATTGCATCCCTAAAAACCAATTTCGTTTGGTGCTTTTTAAGTCTACGAAGGGACTCCATAAGGGTTTGATGACCCAGGGAATATATAGAAAACTTGTGTATAGCCCGATATCCGCATTGCTGACACCTAGTCTTTTGTACATAATGACGGAGACGGTTACGACTAAGGCATAAGGTAATCCTTGGGCAAAATAAAGAGTGGGTACCCAAGCCCAGGCCCATTTATTCTTTTGGATCATTTGAATCGGTTTGTTTTAAATGTATGATTTTCGGCTCACTTTCCCGACCATTTTTATCCATAAATATAATAGCTATCCGTTTTTTGCCCTTCAGGAGATCGGAAGGTATCCGTATATGATCTTTGTCTTTGACAAATGACCGTTTCAACAACTTCTTTCGAACATAGTGGTCTTTCTTTACTTTTTGGCAGGTGTAGATGGTGGCATAATGGACCTGTTCTAAATGATCAAATTCAAGTAAGGTATGTTCTTTTTGATTTTGTATTGATTTCAACGCTGTCTTTTGCTCTTTGACCACTCTTGTTTTCTGTAGCTGAGGTGGTAAGGCTTTCTTTCTATAGAATTTCCTTTTGAGATGTTTAACTACATCTTTTGAATTGGTCATCAGACTTTTTGCACTAAAGAACACATTGCCGTTCACCTCGTCAGTATTTCGAGCGAGATGTATTTGATCGGGAAGTTCTTTCTTTTTGTTCCAAGCAGTATCGCTATTGTTCCTGATTTTATAAGGTCCGTTGCCGATGTAGAGCAGGGTATTGGTTGAATACTGTGACCACCAATTCACGATTTTTCGGTGTGAGGCTACTGGAAGTTCCATACTCCAATAGACCTGCGGAACAATATAGTCAAGCCATCCTTGTTCCATCCAAAGTAGGGGATCGGCATAAAGATTATCGAAGGTGGTCTGTCCCGCTTGCGTATCGGAACCTTTGGGGTCGGTCGATTGGTTTTTCCATACTCCGAACGGACTAACCCCAAACTGTACCCAAGGTTTCCGCGCTTTTATGGTCGCGTGGCTCTTCTTGATCAATGAATCGATATTGCTACGGCGCCAATCGCCGAGATCTTGATTCGGTAGGCTGCAATTGTAGTAGGTAATCGAATCGTTAAATACCTCGTCCTTGATAGTGTAAGGATAAAAGTAGTCGTCAAAATGAACGGCGTCGATATCATAAATTGATACGAGCTCATCGATAACCGATATCATACGTTCCTGTACTTGGGGAAGTCCTGGATCATAGTAATATTTTTTACCATATTTCAACATCCATTCCGGGTGTTGGTTGAAATCATGGGCGGTACTTAAGATATCGGTTTTGAGGTCGAAGGTGGCACGGTACGGATTGAGCCAAGCATGAAATTCCATTCCTCTATCATGCGTTTCGTCAATCATCCACTGCAGCAGGTTTTCTTGAGTATCGGGGGTCTTTCCTTCTTTTCCGGTCAAAAATCGTGACCAAGGGGCATAATCCGAAGTATAAAAGGCGTCTCCTGCCGTTCTCACTTGAACGATTGCTGCGTTAAAATTGAGGTCCTGATAAAAATTGAGAATGGTACGGTAGTCGGCTTTCTTTTTTTCGATGGCGTCCGTGCCTTTTTTTGGCCAATCGATATTGACTACCGTCGCCACCCAGAAGCCACGGAATTCCCTTTCGGGCTGTGGGACGGGTTTCCATAAGGCGCAGGAGGCGAAACTCAAAAAGGATAGCACTAACAGCCCTTTCTTTACTGTACCAATGTTGATTCTACGTCTCATTTGACATCCAAACCGGTTGAAGACTTGGTTGGTGTTCTTGCCCCAGAATGGCTTTGTACAATTCAGGTCTTCTCGCATTTTTGTATCTCCATCCGCCTGATAAGGGTATTTTGTCTTTCGTAAGTTTTGCAATAGTGATCTCATCTTCAAAACTTCTAATTTCCGATAAAATTTCGCCATATGGGTCGATGATCATCGAATTGCCATTTTTCAAATGCTCCCCATCATAGCCGATAGGGTTCATAAATGCGTAGTATACCCCATTATCATAAGCCCGTGCCGGTAACCAGCGCATCAACCATCTTCTTCCTTTAGGGCCATCGAACTCCAAACGCAATGACACGGGATCAATTTCACGGTTTTGCCATAGGTTGTCATCCACAAAACCTCTTCCGGGCATGGCGGAGGGGGTGCATCCCGTTACATGGGGAGCAAAGATGATTTCGGCTCCGAGAAGGGTGGTCGCACGCACATTTTCGACGATGTTGTTGTCATAACAGATTAAGACGCCACACTTCCAACCCAAAAGATCGAAGACCACATAATCATCACCTGCGCTCATATGGGGGTTGATAAACGGATGTAGTTTCCGGTATTTCGCAAGTAGTCCGTCTTTGGTCACACAGACATAGGTGTTAAAAATCTTGTCATTTTCCAATTCAACCAGGCCTGCTAGTATGGGAATGTCATAAGTTTTCGAAATAGCGATTAATTGTTGACAACTCGTCCCATAGGGTACTTTTTCGGCCAGATCGTGAATTTGGGAATAGGAGAAATCCTTGGTAAAGGTATAGGCGGTAACCGCCATCTCATGAAAACTGATGACATCGGCCCCTGCCAATTTTGACTTCTTTGTTAAGTTTTCAATTACCGATAAGTTATAATCGGTATCCCCATCTTTTGGGCTAAACTGCGCAACACCTAGGTTCATGTGCTCTACTATTTGATATATAAAAGGCCTACTTTTTTAGAAATAGGCCTTTGTAAGTTAAAGATTGAATTTAATCGAATTTGTGTCGCACGAACGCTTCCATAGCGGCATAGTCGGAAAGTCCCAATGCGCGATACCTGGCCGCAGTGTCTTTGTTGCGTTCTTCGGCGCGCATCCAGAATTCCCTCGAGTCGTCACCTTGGAACATCACACCATCTTTTTGTGATTGATGTGCAAAAATGGCGTTCCTTTTCTTCAGCACTTGACTTGGGCTCATCGGTACTGCCATTTCGATTTCGTTGACATCCCATTCGTGCCATGCCCCGCGATACAACCACAACCAGCAATCATCCATAAAGGGCTCTGATTTCAGGCGTTTCATTGCGGCGAAAACAGCATCGAGACATACTTTATGTGTGCCATGTGGGTCAGCTAGATCCCCTGCGGCATATACTTGATGGGGCTGTACTTCGGTAATCATGTCCATAACGATCTGGATGTCCGCTTCCGAAAGGTTATTTTTCTTAATGGTTCCCGTTTCATAGAAGGGGAGGTCCAAGAAGTGTACATTTTCATCCGGAAGTCCGAGGTATCTTGTGGCAGCAAACGATTCGCCTCTTCTGATATTTCCTTTGAGGCGTCTTACCTCAAGGGTGTCAAAGCTACTTTCTTTCTTGTTTTTTATGGCATCGATGATCGTTTCGGCTTCCTCAGAAGGACTGATATCCCTTGAAATTTCCGCATACCTTAACGCATCGGTATCCGAAACCGCGATATTTCCAGAAGTTTGGTACGCAATGTGTACCTCGTGGCCTTGTTCGACCAATCTGTCGAATGTTCCCCCCATGGA
Source organism: Maribacter corallii (assembly GCF_047345415.1). Taxonomy (NCBI): domain Bacteria; kingdom Pseudomonadati; phylum Bacteroidota; class Flavobacteriia; order Flavobacteriales; family Flavobacteriaceae; genus Maribacter; species Maribacter corallii. The sequence continues at coordinate 443,711 of NZ_JBLFEP010000005.1, read as the reverse complement.
AATCACGTCGTCATCAGGATGAGGACTAAAGATAATGACCTTCTTTTTGGCGGGTTCGGCTCGTTCTGGTCTACTCGTATCATCGGCGTTGGGTTTACCACCCGGCCATCCCGTAATCGTATGTTGTAACCTATTGAACATTTTGATATTCAGGTCATAGGAGTCTTGGGCTGCCAATAAACCTGACATGCCATTATCATTATAATCCTTATCGGTAAGGCTAAGTATCGATTTGCCGGTTTCACCACACAACCACACTATGGCCTTTGCCGTCAGGCTCTCGGTCCATTCCAATGATTCGTCAACGAGCCAAGGTGTCTTGTTTCGGGTCAGCTCTGTTCCTGCACCGGTGTCCAATACAAACGTACAGTTTTTATGACCTTGTAAATAGGTGGCGGGTACTTGAGAAGAAACTACGCCCTCCACGGTTTTTTTGATGATATCCGCTTTGTTTTGTCCCCAACCTAATAGTACGATCCGTTTGGCTTTCATAACGGTAGCGATTCCCATGGTAATGGCTTTTCTGGGAACATTATCGATACCCAAAAATGCTGGGGCCGCATCCACACGTGTGATATGGTCCAAGGTGATTACACGGGTTCCGGAGTTATAGTGGGAACCTGGTTCATTAAAGCCGACATGTCCGGTACGACCGATACCGAGTAGTTGAAAATCAAGTCCACCAAACTGCTTGATGGCCCTTTCATAGGCCATACAGTAATCAATGACAAATTCACTTGCGACGGTTCCATCCGGAATATGGATATTCTCTCGCGGAATATCGATGTGATTGAACAAGTGTTCGTGCATGAAGTACCAATAGCTCTGACGATTGTCGGAATCCATCGGAAGGTATTCGTCGAGATTGAAGGTGACGACATTCGAGAAGCTGAGTCCTTCTTCTTTATGCATCCTTACCAATTCCTCATAGACCCGAATCGGTGATGAACCGGTAGCTAAGCCCAACACACAAGTTTTGTTGGCTTCTTGCTTTTTTCTGATCAAGGCAGCGATTTCTTGGGCCACTTTGATCGAAGCTTCATTGGAATCATCAAAAATTACATTGTGGATTTTTTCAAATCGAGTTTCCTCAAATTGTCCTACAGGTTTGAATGCGATATTCTTTCCTGGTTTTTCCCCTTTTGGTTTCATTGTTAAAGTTGCTATCATTAGTGTATGTGATAAAATTTAAACACTGCAAATGTAGGCAATAAAATGATATTTTGCAGTTTTTTGCCATTTATTTTGCAGCTTTATGCTTTTTTAACATTTAATTCAATTTCAAAATAGAAAAAAACGGCAAACTGAAATAATACCTATATTTGTATTTTGTAAGAGTGTATTATGCTTAAAGAAGAACGACAACAGACCATTTTGAACGAAGTGGAGTTGCATAACCGTATTTTGCTCACCGATATCGCCGAAACGCTTGATGTATCCATTGATACCGTTCGTAGGGATGTGAAAGAACTAGACGCAGAGCAAAAGTTACGCAAGGTCCACGGAGGAGCCGTCTCCCTTGGTTTCACGACGAACAGTACGCGAAACACGAATGTGTATGCCCTGAATGAAAAATTGATCATTGCTGAAAAAGCGAGCAGCCTCTTGAAGAGTGGGGGCGTAATTTTTATAGATGGGGGCACGACTTGTTTAGAGTTGGCGCGTATGATTCCAGATCATCTTGAAATCACCTGTTTCACCCTGAGTTTGCCCGTGGCCATGGAGCTTACCACAAAAGGGAATGTTACCGTGATCTTTGTGGGAGGTCAAATTTCCAAGGATTCCCAAATCTCCATCGGCGCCAACGCCATTCACAATTTGTCCGAAATCAAGGTCGATTATAGTTTTATAGGTACAGGATATGTCGATTCAACCTATGGTCTGACCGAATTCGATTGGGATATCGTACAGTTAAAAAAGGCAGTGATACAAGCTGCCAAGAAAACGGTATTGTTGTGCATTTCAGAAAAACTGAATTCGCAACATCGGTACAAGACCTGTGATATCAATGCTATCAATACCATGATTACCGAACTGCTCCCTGAAAACCAACTTTTAAACTCCTTTAGAAACCACGATATTCGAATTCTATAACCTATGAGCTATACTAAAATTACCGAAACCCCGTCAAACCATGACAATTTAGAACAGTTGGACACGGCGGTCTTACTTCAAAAAATGAACGAGGAAGATAAAAAAGTCGCCGATGCCGTGGCCCTTGCCATACCTCAAATTACGGAGTTGGTCGATGCCTTGGCCGAACGTTTTGAAAAAGGAGGGAGGCTTTTCTACATTGGCGCCGGTACCAGCGGTCGTTTGGGTATTCTTGACGCCTCTGAAATTCCACCGACCTATGGCATGCCCCATGAACGGGTAGTAGGCCTAATTGCTGGTGGTGATATCGCAATTCGAAAATCCGTTGAGCATGCAGAAGATGATAGCCAACAAGCTTGGTCGGATCTTATGGTCCATGAGATGACCGATTTGGATGTCGTTGTTGGTATTGCCGCCTCGGGTACCACGCCCTATGTCTTGGGTGGTATTGCCGATGCGAAGAAAAATGGACTTTTAACAGCCGGTATTACGAATAATCCTGGTTCTCCTCTGGCGGAGGTAGTGGATATCCCAATAGAAATGAACGTCGGGCCTGAGTTCGTTACAGGAAGTACACGTATGAAAAGCGGTACTTCGCAAAAACTGGCACTCAATATGATTTCGACGGCCTTGATGATCAGAATCGGCCGAGTAAAGGGAAATAAAATGGTGCATATGCAGTTGAGCAACAATAAATTGGTCGATCGTGGGGTACGCTATGTAGTCGAAGGTTTGGGTATTTCGTATGATGAGGCGGAACAGTTACTTCAAAAGCACGGCTCGGTTAAAGAGGCTATTGCCGCCGGAAAATCCTAATTTTGGATTCCTCCAATAGTTCCCAAAGGTTTTGGGAATGGGCAAGAGCAGGAGAAATAGGATTCCTGTTCTATCCTTTCGGGACCAATCTATATACCCCTTTTCCCTCTACGGAGACGTAAATCAATCCGTCAGGGCCTTCTTTGACGTCTCGGACGCGACCTATACCGTCCATAAGTTTTTGCCTGTCAACCACCTTGGTGCCCTCCAGTACGAGCCGTTCTAGATACTGATATTTCAAAGAACCGACCAATAAGCTGCCTTTCCAATCCCCATACTTATCGGAGGTCATAAATGCCATACCACTTGGTGCAATCGAAGGCAACCAATAATGAATAGGCTCTTCCATACCGGGCATCTCGGTTTTGTCGGTAATCGGGGTGCCACTGTAGTTGATACCATAGGTAACGACCGGCCAACCATAATTTTTGCCAGGTTTCACAATATTGATTTCATCACCGCCCCTTGGGCCATGCTCATGATCCCAAATCTCCCCTGTATCCGGATGCTTCAAGAGTCCTTGGGGATTTCTATGGCCATAGCTATAAATCGCTTCTTTGGCATCCTTGGTCCCAACAAAAGGGTTGTCTTTTGGTATTCTTCCATCATCAAAAAATCGATAGATTTTGCCCCCATCGCGGGTAATATCCTGTGGATTTTCATCTCTGGCCCCACGTTCTCCAATAGACAGGTATAGGTATCCGTCATTGTCGAATGTTATTCGTGACCCGAAGTGTTGTCCTTTTGTCGTGTTAGGTGAGGCTTTGTAGAGTAACTCTTTGTTTATTAGTGAATTATCTTTGATTTGGGCACGCATTAGTGCGGTGTGACCGCCTTTACCCTCTCCTTCAGCGGAGGCATAGGAAATGTACAACCAACCATTGCTTGCATAATCGGGATGTAATTTAATATCCAGAAGTCCGCCCTGACCTCTTTTATAGACTTCCGGCACATTTGCGATTTGTGTTTTTTTTCCATCCTTGAAATGAATGATTTCACCGGATTTTTCCGTTACGAGAATACTACCGTCAGGAAGCACTTCCAACCCCCATGGAACTTGCAGTTCATCGATCAGTAGCTCAGCTGAAAAAGGCATATTTTTTGCTTTAGACACTTGATTTTCAGGGTCTTGAGCGCAAGACAATTGGAGGCTGACGATGAATAATCCCACTAAGAACACACTTTTTTCCATATTCAGTCGTTTGATATTAATACTAAGGTAACCCCTAGACGTTGAATATTAAAGAGAATTTATAAGTTTAAACAATTACACTAGAGAATATTTTGATCCCCAAATCACGAGTATTCTTGCCCAAACTCGACTTAACCTATGCTCCCTATAAAAAAAAGGCATCTACTGTATGCGCTATCCCTAGCCATACTTTCAGTAGTTTTTACAACAGCCCTTGCCAATGAGAAGCTACATAGTTTTATTGTGGACGTGGCACTGGCAATCGAGGAAACGCTTCCTGTTTTAGACGATACGGATAAAACGGAAATTCCAGAACGATCTTCCCGCCCGGCGGAGAAACCTTTTTCAAGCACCAGGGCTTTATCTTTTATGCCCCCGACGACCGTACTAGGTGCGGATACAGAATCAAATTGTGGTGTAGACGGAAGTTTAGTGGCTGAAGTCTTTGTCTGTGGTGACTACGATTTCAAAGACTTGTCCATCGCTGGAAATCCATCCGGAGCCATCTGGGAACAGTACGTTCCTACTGGGGCTTGTGCACTTGACTTTGGAGAAGTATGTCCTTCATTTTTGGTGGCCGGTTCCAATTGTACCAATAGCCCTTCAAACTGGACTCAAATCGCTACAGGTGCTAACTATACTATCGACCCGGCTAGTATTTCGGTTTCCTCTGGAACGGAATACCGCGTGCGTGTTGGAGGAAACACCTACTATATCAAGGCGACGAAAAGTTCATTTGATTATAGCTACGAAGTTAATGATGTGGTTTGTGGTACTTTAGGCAGTATACGGATCACCTCACTTTCTCCTGCCTACGAACTGAGAATCGCTGCGGGAACCGGTGGTTTTGGACCATGGCAAGATTCAAAAGAGTTCACTGATTTGGCCGTAGGTGATTATACGGTTGAAGTGCGACTTAAAAATACGCCTAATGCCTGTGAATACCCTTATCCTCCGTTCACTATTGCCGATAGGACCCTCGATATTGAGGTCACTGTGACCGATGCCAATTGCCCTGGTCAAAATGGCGATATCTTTGTGCAGCTTAACGGTTCAGAAGTTCCGGGACCTTATAGTTATACCTTAATTGACGCTGGTACGAACCAACCGATTGTTTTTACACCGGGTATCGCTCCTGATTCGTATTTATTTTCTTCGGTAAGTCCGGGAACCTATATTGTTAAGGTGGAAACCCCTGAATGTCAAGATGATTTTGCCAATGGCATCTTGGCTCCCACACAGGATGAGGACACCAATGGTGATCCTATTGTAATAGGTCAGGGACTGCAGCCCATTGTCGCCGATGCCAACCTAAACGGACAGAGTTTTGGTTGTGCGAACATTACCAGTATCGATATTGATATTACCACAACGGGAGGAACACCGCCTTATACCTATACCGTCGTTTGGGGAACAGGTAGTGGTGTTTCACCAGCACCTTATACAGATACGCAAACCTCACAATTTGCAGTAACTACTTCAGATACATATACCTTTACGATTACCGATGCTAACGGATGTAGTCCTGATCAGCCCTTATCGGTTTATATTGATGACTTACCACCACCTGTAATCGATCCGGAACCTATTTTGGGAACCTGTACCAATGGAGGAGGTAAAATTGATTTCCAAGTCGTAAGCAATCCTGGTTATGATTTGGAATTCCGTGTTTCCTCGGGAGACCCTTGGGTGAACTTCACTATTGTAAACGTACCCGATGGTACCTATAATGATATGTGGGTCCGCTATACGCAGGGTGCCTTTTCTTGTGAGGTCCAAATTTCGGACACTGTGGTGGTTACGTCAGACTCTAGTATTACCGGTTCAGCTTCGGTTACGGCCGACTTTACCTGTACGGCTGGCGGAGGTACCATTACCTTTGATCCGGGCATGACCGCTGGTGGTACCGGAACGGGATATGAATACAGTATAGATAATGTGAATTATCAGGTGGGAACCGTCTTTTCAGGTTTAGCTCCGGGAACGTATACCCCCTTTATTAGGGATGACTCTGATTGCCGCCAACCCATTGGTGCACCTTTGGTCATTAATGACCCGGCGACCCCTACCGATATTACCTTCGCACAAGGGAGTATCAATTGCGCAACAGGTACCAGCGAAGTCACCGTTACCGTCGTAGGTGGCGCAGCAGTTTCTACCTATGAAATCGTTGCACCCGCAGGGGCGGTTACCGCTCCTCAGGCGAGTAATGTTTTTCCAAATTTGGTACTCGATACAAGACATGATTTCATAGTCACCGATGTGAATGGATGTACGCATCCGGCCAGTTTTGTAACTGGAGGAATCAGTACCATTCGTGCCCGTATTAAGGCTGGTGGGGATACCAATGTGTGTACAGGTGCCACCGATGGTTTCGGGGCCTTCATCATTGATGGGTTCAACCCGGATACCCCCGGCGCCGATTATACTTATTCTATTTCAGGTACGGCCTTGAGCGGTTCTAGTAGTGATCTTGAAATTCCAGTAACAAATTTGGGTGCAGGTACTTACACGATTACCGTAACCGATGCGGATACCAATTGTACCGATACGGCCGATTTAGTGATTTCCGGACCTCCTTCACCTTTATCCGTAACACCAACCGTGACTCCAATGTCTTGTACCAATGGCAACGTAGGTACGGTTAGGGCAAATAAAATAGGCGGTTTTTCAGGACAACCACAATATCAATTGACTTACCCTGGAGGAACGGTCATTCCGTGGAAAAACGGTCGCTTTTTCGGAGGCTTGAATGAAACAGGAACATATACCTTGGAAGTACGTGATGCTGAAGGCTGTATTGCTAGTACCACTTTTGTTTTAGTTTCCTTAGGTGCTCCCACTATTACGGAGGGAACCATAAACAGATGCTTTACCTCTGCCAGTTTTGCATCAATTGAGGTGTTTTCCGCAGTAGGTACCGGTAATCTGAGCGATCACCGTTTTCGAATCGTCGGACAAGGATTACAACCTTTGGGAACCCCTGGTACGCATACTTTTACCAATCTTGTACCGGGTACCTATACGATAGAAGTAGAGAATATTGTAACCAATTGTACGGCAACATTGCCTCCAATTGTTATTGAGCCCGAATTACAGGTGCAATTGAATCTCAACAGTGAGATAGCCTGTGGGGGAGATGGAGCCCTTGATATTGTAGTTACTGGGGGAGATATCTCTGACCTCTCCACAACTTCCTATATCTTGAGAAAGGATGGTGTTGTTGTCCCAGGTCATAATGGGGTACCCTTACCCTCGAATCCATTTACCTATACCGTTCCATTCGGCGAACATGGTGATTACACGATTGAACTTACGGATAATAATAGCTGTACCGATATTTCGGATCCGCTCACTATGATCGAACCTACCAATATTACGGCAACGGCCAACCCGACCGGACCCAGTTGTGGGGATCCCAATAGTGGTTTTGTTGAGCTTGTTCCAATAGTTAATCCTGGTGTAGCACCCTTTCAGTATGTTTTCGGACCTGTAGGGTCACTAACGGATGTGGTAACCGACCCTGCTTATCCTGATGGCAATGCGGGCGATGGTGTCCTATACACTTTTTCTTCGCAGAACATTTATAGCGGATTGGCGGCTGGAACTTACGAATACATCGTTATCGATGATCGTGGGTGTCCAACTTCCCTACAAACTGTTGTGGTCACAGCAAATCTGGACCCAGCTCCGGTAGCGAATGTCACTCCGATTGATGCCACCTGTAGTCCTAGTGCTCCTGCATCTGGAGGAGTTACGATCAATAGCATTACGCCGGGTAGTCCTAATTATAGCATTGTGGTCGAGGATATTTTCGGTAATCCGTTCTTTAGTCAAAACAACGTGGCTCCGGGTGATTTGCCCTTGGTCATTACCGATCCTGGTCTGATTCCTGGAAACTACCAAGTTATTGTCGTAGATGCACGAGGGTGTAATGATATCCAACCCTTTACCATTGATACTGGAAGTTTGGATATTATACCTGACCCTATCGTACCACCTCTTACCTGTACACCTGGAGGAGAAACCCTTTGTGTTGAGGTTACCGGAGGTACCTTACCTGAAAATTATGAAATACGGATGGTCACCGACCCTGTATCCCCTTGGTTACCCTTGAACAGTCCACCAGACCGGCATTGTTTTGCTAACCTGTTGCTAGGGGTATCCTATACTATTGAGGTAAGGGATGTCAATACAGGTTGTACCTACCAAGAGGTCATCCGATTACCGGACGGACCGAATTTGACCGTTTCCCTTGATGTCGATGGAGCTACCTGTCGCAACGGCAATGTTGGTGTGAATTATACTATAGATGGCGCCAACGCAGGAACGCCTCCTTATGATGTGACCATCACCAATTTGGATACAGGAGCCGTCGTGTTTACGGTAATAGGTACCTTCGACCTTACGTTGGCCACGGATCTAACGGTCCCAGCTGGACGTTACGGGGTCGCCGTAGAAGACTCGGGAGATTGTTCTGCAGGAGCGGAAGATGAAGCGATCTTGAATGCACCTCGAGTTGATATTGTCAGTAATCAAAATGCGAATTGTAATGCTCCCGGACTCCTAACGGTGCGCGGTAGTGGTGGTGTTCCGTATCCCTCTTCAGGGCCAGGATCCCTTCCGGATGGTTCTCCGTACGAGTTTGCCTATGTTCCTGCTGGAACACCGGTGGATGAGGATGGTACCGCAACTCCGGCAGATCCTTCCGACGATTTTACCACGGGTACAACGGTTTCGTTACCAGGTTCCTTGGCTCCCGGTATCTCCTATGATATTTGGGTACGGGATTTGAACCTTTGTTCGTATCGGATTTCTGCCGCAGTGATTCAAGAAGACCCGCCGCTTCCGGCTCCAACCATTACCGTAAATAATCAATGTGATGTAAGTACGCCTGTTGGTGGTTTTGAGATTACCGTAGAAATGCCGGGAACCATTGACACGCCCACTTTTATCTTGGATGGAGTGAGCCTAACCCCTGTCTACACGCCCGGGGTACCTACCCAAGCTGTCTTCTATGTGAATAGTATTGGCAATTACCCTATTAACGTAACGGATGTCAACGGCTGTTTTGTTGATGATTCCGCAGATGTATATCAAGTACTATCCGCCTCTGCCGATTTTACGACTACCCCACCAAATTGTACGAATGCAGATGGTGAAATCGTTATTACGGCCAATGGAGGAAGTGGTGACTTCACTTTCGAATTAAGCGGTACGGATTATACTGGTGCTGCAATCGCAAATGTGATTCAAGTCAATAATGGAACGTTCACTGGTATCGCTCCTGGTACTTATCAAGTGGTGGTGACCGATAATCAGGTCACCGATGGGGTCAATCCTTGTCAATTTACCGTTGTGGATATTATTAGTGAAGAACCCATCGTACCTCAGATTATTGATACGGGTGCCACGGATATTACCTGTAACAATGCCAATGATGGTAGCATCACCACGATATTGCAACCGAACCCGAATGCCGATGCGGTTTTGGCCTTCCGTTTGTTCGATAGCTCGAATGCCGTTGTGGATACCAATACTACGGGTGCCTTTACCAACCTAGGTCCGGATACCTACCGTGTAGAGGTAGAAACGGTACGGCACTGTTTCGATGACGAAACGGTCATCATTGCCAATCCTGATCCATTTGCCATACTGGATCCCTCTCCCGTTGTATTTCAGTGTTCTCCTGGTTCAAATCAGGTAAGTTCCGCGGTGTTCACCGTTCAGGTCGATCCCGCCGCCCAAGGTACTACAGGTGACTATCGCTTCCGGATCAACTCGGCGGACAGTTATGTGAGCAATCCCACTTTTGAAGTGTATGATAATGGTAGTATTCAAAATATCGTCATTGAAGCGATTGATGCAAGAGGTTGTCAAGCCTCGGTGCCCATCACGCTAAATCCACCTTCGGATGTGAGCGGTACGATCAACCAAGTGGCTGCAATGAGTTGTATTCAGGGTGAAATGATCAGTGTCGAGGTCACCATGACCACACCGGCAGACTATATTGTACGGGCCAATCCGAACTCTGTAGCTACTTTCCCTGATAGTCCTATTATTCCAGCAGGTACATTGAGCCATCCGATTACCTTGCCACAGGTTGAGGGAGATTATTATTTGGAAATCGTTTCGGGCGGTTGTATATACCCAATCCCTGTTTATACTGTTGTTCCCCCGGTAAATCCTACGGTTACGATTGCTGAGCTTAGCCCGGAGACCTGTTTTAATGCCCGTAACGGGGTTATTTCGATTGAAATTGCGGACTATGCGGGTAATGATTATACCTATTGGGTGTATGATGCCAATGATCCCGGTTTCTTAAGTGATGACTTTACATCATCTACGCCGCTTGTCGGCGCTTCTGGTTCGGTCACTGGAACGATAGCTATCGGAACAGATGGCAATCCTGCATCGATCTCCGATGTACCTAGCGGTACGATACGAGTTGTGGTACGCGAAGATGATGCACCCAACTGTTTGGGATATAGTAATGTGATCACTGTACGTTCGCCCAATCCGGCAGGACCCTTGGAAGTCTTTAATTTGACTCAGGACCAGACCGTGGGATGTTCCGACGATTTAGGTATCATTAGCTATGATGCACAATATGGATGGGACACCGATCCCTTCGTGTTTACAATTGAGCGGGAAGATCAGCCTTCGGGAAGCCCAAGAACAGGAAATTGGATTCCTTTAGTGACCAATAGCCCTCAACAGAGTTTGAACGGCTTGTCCGCGGGATGGTACCGTGTGACCGTTACCGATATCTTTAATTGTACCGGAATCCAGGAAATTGAATTGCTACCGGAACCTACGGTTGAAGTTGCGCTCAGCATTGAAAGAGAATTGGAATGCCCTAATGGTACCGATGCGATTTTGGTCGCTGTGGATCCGAATGATATGGTGACCGAAGGAGCCATTGGAGGTGTACCAGGGGAGCAATTTTTGTATCAACTGATAAAGTTGGATTCCAATCATCCTGATCCCTTGAATCAAGATCCATCCGACCCAGCGAACCACGAGTTTGAATTTGGCCAACAGACCTCTCCTAGATTTGAAGGAAATGGAGGAGTGGGAGTAATTCCCGAAGGGTTCTACTCGGTCTTGACCGAAGGTCCGTACGGATGTTTTGCCTATTCGCCGGTTATCGAGGTTGTGCCTCCACAGCCGATAAATCCGCAATTGCGTTTGGTATCAGCGCCCGCATGTGGTGATTTGGGCGTGTTAGAGCTTAAAGTATTTAATTTTGAAGCCGGAGCGACCTATGAATATCGCGTCTTGGGCTCAGCAGATCCTTGGGTGGTCATGGTCGATCAGGCAGGTACTGCTGTTGAGAATATCATGGGGGTCGTTAATCAGTCTTACGAATTTGAAGTCAGAAAGGTCGGAGCGAACGGACCGTGTCTAGAGCGCGGAACGAACAGGGTTACCGTAGAGACTCCGTTGAACTTGTCCATTGACCCAGCTTCGCCTCAATCACCACCATCTTGTAGTTCTATAGACGATGGTCGAATTGAATTGTTGGCCTCTGGAGGTACAGGAATCTATGAATACTCGCTGTATTTGGCAGATCCCGGAGCACCAACCGTGCCCACTACGATTTACAGACCTGCACAATCAAGTGCCAATTTTGAGAACCTTCCACCAAATTACTATGTGGCGGTAGTGACTAGTGGTGATCCTTCCTTATGTAGGGTTGAATCCCCATTTCACTTAGAACCTGCCATTGCGGTGTCCATCACGCCAAGTGCAGAAAATGTGCTTTGTTTTGGGGATGCTACGGGTAGTATTACAATGACGGTCGATGCCTCCTATCCCGGTCTGGTAGAATTTGCCATCGAACCTAATTTTGCTGATCTGGTTTCCGATCCGGCAAATCCTTTGGTATACACGTTTACCGATTTACCCGTGAAACCTGATGGTTCTCCTTATCGAGTGCTGGCCTCTGATGAAGACGGTTGTCCGTATTTCTTCGATATTCCGCTGACCCAGCCAGATCGCTTGGAGATAACTGATTTAGTGACTACCCCAGAATTGTGTATCAATGCCAATGATGGAACAGTAGTTTTCGATATCCAAGGAGGTACGCCATTTAATGACCCTCTTGTCAGTACGACGCCATATTACGAATACAAAATTGAAATGGTCAGTCCTATTGACGAGACAGGTACCGGAACGTTTGCACCCTATGACGGTTTACCCATTCAAAATTTAATCGGAGGGGCCACCTATGAGCTATCTGTTCAAGACTCGAATCTTTGTCCTTCAAATGATGTGTTCATCATTGATATCGGTGTGGATCTATCCGCATCGCCGTTGGTGCAATATGGCTGTGAGGGAATATTTCCCAGTAGTACGACCTCCGTTGTCCTGGACAATCCTGCGCTATTGCCGGATGTGATGTTTTACCTAGAAGATCTAAACTCTACCGATCCGCCGCTCACCGAGCAGGAAATGATCGACTTGGCCGATACTCAAAGCACATGGGGAGATTTACCGGCAAGCGAGTATCGCGCACATATTTTCCATCAGAACGGTTGCTCGATTACTGTAGAGATCGGGGAAGTGCTGGCCTACGAGCCTTTGACGCTTTCTATGCCCGAAAAAACGGCACCTAATGAAATCACGATTACGGCTTCAGGCGGGTATGGTGATTACGAGTACTTCTTTCAAGGAGAATCGCAGGGTGCCGATAATGTATATATATCCAATCAAGATATTAATGTTGACATTGAAGTCCGCGATAGTATGGGCTGTGTTGTTACGGCAAGTGTGCCTTTTGACTTTACGGGAATGCTTGAAATACCCAATTTCTTTACTCCTGACGGTGACAACAATAATGATGTCTGGTTCCCGAGAAACCGGGAGTTTTTCCCTGATATTGAGGTGAAGATCTATGATCGCTATGGTAGGGTCGTGGCTATTTTGAATCAAATCGAAAGTTGGGATGGTACTTATGAGGGTAATGAACTACCCACAGGAGATTACTGGTATGTCGTCAATCAAAATGACGATCGAAAGACCCGCTATGTGGGTCATTTCACACTATATCGTTAAAGACTCGATTTTATGAATTTCAAAGGTGTCCATTGGGCACCTTTTTTTGTATCTTCAAAATCAAGTTGTAGGATTACCTTCGCTCCATATGAAGACATCATATTTTTTCTTTTTATCGATTTTTTTATTTCATAGCTGTGCCGCCCAACCAAAGACACATCTCATTGAGGCCACGGCGGAGACCGTTACCAAGGAAACATTGGATTATTACCTGTATTATCCCCAGAACTACGCGGAAGAGGATACAATGAACTTTCCTCTTTTACTCTTTTTGCACGGAGGTGGCGAATCGGGTGGCACCTTGGGGGCTTTGAAGAAGAATGGCCCCCCTAAATTGATTGTTCAAGGAAAACAGTTTCCCTTCCTGATTTTAGCACCGCAAAATCCCCATCAAAAAAAATGGTGGAATACAAGAGCCTTAAATCAATTGCTCGATAGTGTGGTAGCTACCAATAGAGTAGACCCAAAACGCATTTATTTGACCGGACTCAGTCGTGGGGGAGGGGCGGCCTGGGAAATGGCGGTACAGTATCCCGAGAAATTCGCGGCCTTAGCTGTAGTATGTGGAATGGCCCCATTGCCGTATGCTTCATGGATCGATAAAAACATGCCGATTTGGGTCTTTCACGGAGAGGAAGATAAATCGATACCGATTTCCGAATCGGAGAATATGGTCAACAGCTTGCAACAAATGGGCTACGATGTTCAATTTACGCGCTACCCTAACGTGGGTCATGACTCTTGGGTTCAAGCCTATGCCACGGAAGAGTTGTATGAGTGGTTGGTAGCGCAAGAACGAAAAGATTGACACCCATCTAGTAGCGACCATTATGCCTAAATACAATACCGAAATTAATACGAGAAACAATGAGAATTATGAAAGCCCTATTATTCACCGCATGTTGCTGTGTTTTTGTTTTACCGCTGACGGCTAGCACTGCTCCTGAACCCAAAAAAAAGAAACCTAGAAATGTAATTTTTATTTTGACCGATGATCATCGGTACGACTATATGGGTTTTACGGGAAAAGTTCCTTGGTTAGAGACCCCTAATATGGACAAATTGGCAAAGGAAGGTGCCTACCTGCCCAATGCTTTTGTCACTACGTCGTTATGCTCGCCCAGTAGGGCCTCGATACTAACAGGTCAGTTTTCACATTCCCATACCATTGTGGACAATCAAGCTCCCGACCCTGGCAATCTGACGTATTTTCCACAATACTTGGAGAAGGCCGGATACCAAACCGGATTTTTCGGCAAATGGCATATGGGAGACCATGGGGATGAACCACAACCTGGCTTTACCCATTGGGAGAGCTTTCCAGGGCAGGGGGTGTACTATAATCCTACCTTGAATATCAATGGAAAACGTGTCTCCTATAAAGATTCTACGTATATCACCGATCTACTGACCGATCATGCGGTAGATTGGATGAAGAACAGGGACAAGAAAAAACCTTTTTTCCTCTATCTATCCCATAAAGCGGTTCATGCTGGATTCAAACCCGCCCGCAGACATAAGGGAAGGTATAAAGGCAAAAGAATTGAACTGCCCGCGACATACGATCAGACCAAAACCGGTAAGTACCGCGATCTAAAATGGCCGCAATGGGTTGCTGATCAGCGGATAAGTTGGCATGGCGTTGATTATATGTATCACGATAATCGTGGAATTTACGATATGGTCGTCGACTATTGTGAGACGCTCTTAGGTGTTGATGAAAGTATAGGCACCGTAATGGACTACTTGAAAACGGAAGGTTTAGATGAGTCGACTTTAGTGATTTATATGGGGGATAACGGATTTAGCTGGGGAGAGCATGGTCTTATAGACAAACGGCATTTTTATGAAGAATCAGTAAAGGTACCGCTATTGGTACGTTGTCCTGAATTATTCGAAGGGGGCAAGACGGTTACGCAAATGGTACAAAATATAGATATTGGTCCCACGGTATTGGCCGAGGCTGGAGTCAAACAACCAGAGCAGATGCCCGGGGTATCGTTTGTACCCATATTGACCGGGGCTACGGATGCCAAAATCAGAAAGGAAATATTTTATGAGTACTATTGGGAATACGACTTTCCTATGACCCCTACGGTTTTCGGTATGCGGACAGAGCAATACAAATACATAAAATACCAAGGTATTTGGGATCGAAATGAGTTATACGATATCAAGAACGACCCTGATGAAATGTACAATTTGATTGCGGATGAAGATAAACAAGATATCGCCAAGGAAATGTCCTCTGCCGTTTACGATTGGCTCGAACGAACCAAGGGCATGAATATTCCATTGAAAAGAACGGTCAAGTATCGCTTTGGTGATTTTAAGCATCCGAAAGAACACTAATTCAAAATCGAAATGAAGAATAAGATATATCTGCTTCTGGCCCTTTGTGGTTTTTTAACGGAAACGGTATTTGCGACCATTACCGTATCGACCATTTTCAATGATCATATGGTCTTGCAACGCAATGACAAAGTGATGATTTGGGGTTGGGGTGACCTGAACGAAGCGGTGAGCATTACGACAAGCTGGAACAATCGGACCTATACCACCAAAGTGCCCCTTTCTACAAAATGGCAGGTACTTATCGATACTCCGGATGCAGGAGGACCCTATACTATTTCGATAAAAGGAGCAAGCAATGAAATCGAATTGGATGACCTACTCATTGGTGAGGTATGGCTATGCTCAGGACAGTCGAATATGGAATGGAGTGCCGCCAATGGAATCGATGATGCGGATGCCGAGATTCAGGCTGCAAATCACCCGGACATTCGATTTTTTACGGTGCACAAACGTACTTCTGAAAACGAACAAGACCATGTATACGGAAAATGGGAAGCCTGCACACCGGAAGCGATGCGTACCTTTAGCGCAACGGCCTATTTTTTCGCGCGTAGGTTGCAAGCGGAGCTGAAGGTCCCCATCGGTCTAGTCGATACGGCTTGGGGCGCCACCAGTGCTGAGGTTTGGACGCCTACATCTGTTTTTGATGCCAATGGATATTTGAAAAAACAAGCCGAAAAGCTAAACGAAAATATCTGGGCTCCCATTACTCCTTCCATTCTATATAATGCAATGATACATCCGATCCACCATTTTAAGATCGCTGGTGCTCTATGGTATCAAGGAGAATCTAACGTAGCCAACGCAACGAGCTATCAAGAACTGTTTTCCTCCATGATCACCGAATGGAGGCAGCGTTGGGGATATGATTTTCCATTTTATTATGTACAAATTGCTCCGTTCAACTATGATACTCCGGAAAATGGGGCGGTTGTACGTGATGAACAGCGAAGAACCTTAAGTTTGCCAAATACGGGCATGGTAGTGGTGAGCGATATCTGTACCGTAGATGATATTCATCCTACGAATAAGCAGGATGTTGGGTTGCGTTTGGCAAATTTGGCCTTGAAGAAAAATTATGGGGTTTTTGACGGAACAGTGAGTGGACCACTTTTTAAGGAGTTCAAAATTTCAGGTCAGCAGGTGGAAGTGTTCTTTGAGCATTCAGAAGGATTATATGCCTCGGAGAAAACCTTAGACCACTTTGAATTGGCTGGAGCGGACGACATCTTCCACCCGGCAAAAGCGCACATTAAGAACGATAAGGTGCTATTATCATCCAAGATGGTGAAATCACCCAAAAGGATTCGTTATGCGTGGAGCAATACCGCCCTGGCTAATCTTTTTAATCGCTCAGGACTTCCGGCCTCCTGTTTTATTAGTGACTGATTTTTCTAGTTTCCTTACCTGAAGCATCGAAAAACCGAACTTGTCGGGCGGCATTAGGTACGGGAAGTGCCCGACTTGATTGTGATTGAAAGGTATCGCCCCAGTAAAACTCGGTTAACGACTTTGTGCCATCGGCAAATTCAATTTCCGCCTTTACTTCTTTTGGAAGTACTTTGGTCCACATCTTGATTGCCCTTCTTTTCGGTTCAAACACCTTTAGCGAGTCATTATTTTGTGACGCAACGACCAGTGATTTTTCATTGCTATGATGGATGGAAACCAAGCTTTTTCCATCTCCCGGCACGAAAAAATTACTTTTTTCCAAAGGAATCGTCTCAAAACTCCCGTCACCCAAATTCTTCAATGACAAGCCCACTAGAGCGTCGGATGGCCCTTGTTGAACTTCCATCCCGTAGTCATTACCCACCAACAATAGATCGATGTGTTCATCCCCGTCCAGATGTTTCGGCAGGATTCCATAAACGGGTCCGATTTGAGTCTCAAAGGGGAGCGCATGTATTTTGAATTGATCATCACCTAAATTCTCTATCCAGGCCGTTTTCATGTAATTGAATGATAGCACGGTCGCATCGTCTAACATGCCGTCCGAAAACATTTCGGGCAAGGTCGATTCACCAAATGTACCGAAGGAGTTGAACTTCTTTCGAATTCCAACGTATTGTTTGGTAACATCTTGCCACGGGTGGTATAGGTATTCTTTCCGGGTTCCGATACTATCCCGGAGATAATAGGAAATCAAAGGATCTATAGTGCCATTTTGATCGAGATCTTTGGCATAAATTCGTACCGGCTCCTCTTGGCTTCCTTTGAAATAACTATTGCGCCCAAGGTTTCCGGCAATGTAGTCCATATCACCATCATTGTCGATATCTGCGGCAGCTAGGCTGTTCCACCATCCCAACTGTTTTTCAAGTCCCGTGTTTGCGGTCACTTCGATGAGCTTTCCATTTACGTTCTTGAAAAATCGAATGGGACTCCACTCGCTAGCCAAGATAAGATCCGGCCAAAAATCATTATTGAAATCCGTCCAGAGGGCATCACCTATTAACCCTGGAGTCATCAATTTTTCCGAGACCTCTTTGGTGACATCAACAAAAAGAGGTGCGTCGGCAGTGCTATCATTTCTTAAGATGTAAGAGCGTTCTGGCATAGGGTAGGCGAAAGGGGTAACGCGACTCCCTACAAAGAGGTCGAGATCCCCGTCTCGATCGAAGTCGGCCGCTTTCACGGCTGATGAATTTATGCGAATATCGGGTAGGCTGGCATTGGTCTCGGAAAATGTTCCTTTGCCATCATTGATGTACAGGGCGTCGCGATAAAATTCATGGCCTACGGGGTATTGGGCACAGCCCCTGGCAATATACAAATCAAGGTCACCATCGTTATCAGCATCAAAAAGCAACGTGCCCGCATCTTCCTCTTCGAGCTCGACCGCATTTTTATAGGCTACTTCACGTTGCACAAAAGAGCCGTCTTTCTGTTGTAAAAACCATTTCTGTCCTAATTTTCTACTGGCGGCCACAAACATATCATCTAGGCCGTCATTATTGACATCACCGACCGCTAAAGCGGGTCCATATTGAGAGAACTTGTGCGGTAGAGTTCGTTGAAAATTGAAGTCAATGAAATCATAATCTTCCCCAAAGTGTTGGAGATTATACAGCTTTGCCACTTCTTTGAATAGTGGCCTATAGTCACGATCTATGTTCTCAACTGCTGATACATTGGGCTTATAGGATATTTGTAATGTTGTATCCACTGAAATTTCGGTGACTAGTTGTTGCACTCCTCCGGGCCAGGTAATCTTAACGCTATCGACCGTATTGTGCTGTCCAAGGCCAAAATGGACCGTTTGTTCGGGTTGCGACAGATATCCTCTTCCGGATAGGATGGATTTTCGTTTGACATTTCCATTGGCATACAATTCAACTGTTGCGGTAATCGCTTGCGCATTCTTTGCCGGCCCTTTCAATTTCATCCGCACATAATGGTTCTCGGACCGTAACTTTTCTGAATTGTTTTCAAGTAAGACAACGGGATCGTCCATATTATTGATCACGAGATCTAGGTCACCGTCTTGGTCAAGATCCCCGTATGCGGCCCCGCTCGAGAATGTACCGAAGTTCAACCCCCAGGCCTTGGTAACGTCTTCGAAGGTGGCATCCCCATTATTTTTGAAAACGAAATTGGGAATTTTGATTTCTGGTATGGCGGCGATCAACTGTTCCTTGCTCAACAGTTTGCTGGCCGTAATGCGAAAGTCACCAAAATCCCTATCCGTGACATCTTTCGGAAAGCCGTTGGTTATAAATAGATCTTGTAAGCCATCATTATCAAGATCGGCGAACAGGGGAGCCCAGCTCCAGTCTGTCTCCTGTACCCCGGCGTGCATACCAATATCCCCAAAAATGGGCAATTGGGTCTCGGGGTTGGTCCCTTGGTCGATTTGTAAGGTGTTACGCGCGTATTGTTTTTCGTAGTTGTATTTCCGGGTAAATATTTCCTTGGAATAGCTGCTAGGCCCTTGAAACAATTTTTTCCGTTTGTTGTAGTAGGGTTGCATCTCGGTGGTGTAGATATCCATGGTTCCATCATTATTGATGTCCGCAATATCGCTACCCATGGAGGACAGACTAAAGTGCTTAAAGATATCGCCCGCACGATTTGAAAATGTGCCATCCTGATTATTGATGTAGACCAAATCATTGCTGAGGAAATCATTGGCTACATAAATATCCATCCAGCCATCATCATTGAAATCGTGAATCAAGGTACTGTGGCTATATCCGTGGTAACGAATACCGGCCTCTTCGGATACATTGATAAAACGAGAATGGCCTAAACTGTCATTTTGTATATTTTCATATAGAATATCCTTGCTTTTTGAAGTGCCGTCATCATCATTTGGCCTAAATTCACTAGGGTCGATTCCCTCGATGCGATTCACGCCGATAAAGAGGTCTAAATCACCGTCGTTGTCATAGTCAAAGAACTGTGCATGCGATGAGTAGCTGGTATCTGCTATGCCATATACTTCGGCCATTTCCTTAAAAACAGGTTTTCCCTCTTGATTGTTTCCTTGGTTGATGTAGAGTAGATTTGCTCTTTGCTTGGGCGTAGTTCGAAAGGTGTTGCACACATAAATATCAAGTTTGCCATCGTTGTTGACATCGATTAGTGTGACCCCTGAAGACCAGATCATAGTATTTTTCTTACCGATCTTTGAATTTTCGGAGACCTCCTCAAATTTTAATTCTCCTTTATTGAGGTAAAGCGCATTGTCTACTTGATTACCTGCTAGGAAAATATCCTCAAGACCATCTCCATTCAAATCTCCGAGTGCTACTCCGGCGCCATTATAGACAAATTCGTTGTCGAGAATATTTACCGAATCATTTAGGGTGAGTTTGTTGTTGAAGTAAAGGCCCGAATCTTTTTGGTCTACTTTGGTAAATAGGGTTTCGGATTCTTTTTCGGCACACGAGGAAATGAAAACCGCGACAATTGTCAAGATGTAAAAATATGTTGAAAGGGTACGATGGGTACTACTCATTGGTAAGAATTGTTCTGGTTTATGACGACGTACAAAGATGCGGGAACAAATGGAAAGAAACAAAAAAAGCTGCCCATATTGGGCAGCTTTTCAAGTCATATACGAATACGATTAGTATCCAGGATTCTGAGATAAAACATCTGTACCTTGAATATCAATTTGAGTCTGTGGTATTGGATAATACTCATTCTTGCCTGCTGTAAAACTAGCGCCGCCGAATTTTGTTACCAAATACTGCGATTCATACGTCAAATAGTTGTTCAGCTCTTCCGCTGCAACACCCCAACGTACCAAATCAAAGAATCGGTGCCCTTCGCCTGATAGCTCCAACTTACGTTCTAATCGAACAGCTGCAGTAGCATACGCCGCATCCGGGAAGGAAGGGTATTCCGAAACTACATAGTTAGCAGCATCACTACCATCTGATCTTTTAACCCAATGTTCTGAATTCGCTGCTCTTGCCCGAACCATATTGACATACAGTCTTGCTTGTTCTAAAGTACCTGCCTCAATTTCAGCTTCAGCGGCCATTAAGAGTACATCAGCGAATCGAATAATGTTATAGTTCATTGTGGCGTAACCTCTGGTCCAAGAACTACCATCTGTGAAAGTGTTTTCCTGAGACTGATAGTAAATGAATTTCTTAGGCGAATAAGGACCTGCATAAGGGAAACTACGGATCCAAGCAGAACCTGGGTGGTTTCCTTCACCATCACCATTCCAATCTAAATAGGGGATACCTCTACGACCAAGGGAGTGGTCGATTCTTGGATCTAACGGGTCTGGATCTAAAACAAAATCAGCCTCATCTAACTCGTCTACGAATACATGTCTGTAGATATTATCGACTTCATTTTCGGGGTTATCAAATGATCCGTCCAATAAGGGAAGACCATCAGCACCTGTTCTGAACGTATTCGCAAGTTGTATACTAGGCTGAAAGAAACCACAGCAGTTACCTGGGCCATCAGGACCTGTATTGTAAGGGTAGTTCAAATCGTCAAAAGCGTTGGCATTTTGTACATTACCGGTTTCGTTAGCGGACTCTACATCCATAACTGACTCGGCATGATTATCATTTTCCGCATTAAAGATTTGCGCATAATCAGCTAAAAGCATATACTTCAGGCCATTTGAGGTGACGCCATTGGCAATCACATCATCAAACCACGTTTTCGCCTCGGCATATTTGGCTTGGTACAATTTTGCTTTGCCCATGTAAGCCCCAGCAGCCCACTTATTTACACGACCAGCGCCGTTTTCAGCGGGTAGGTTGTCAAAGGCATATTGGAAATCCGCTTCGATCTTATCCCATACATCTGGGGTATTGGGCACTAATGGCACCTCAGTATCCTCCACGGTCTCATCAATGTAAGGTATGCTATTAAAATGCTTTTTCAAATCAAAATAAAAATGACCTCTTAACATTCTAGCTTCTGCCGAAAGCCGCGTTGCGGTTGCTGCAGTAAGCTTGTCACCAGCGGTGGCAATGGTTTTCAATACATTGTTACATCGAGCAACACCTTCGAAACGGCCATTCCATAAGTTATTGATATCGCCGCTTGTCGCATCGATCGCATAGCGCTGAATCGGGTTAATGGCTGCATAATCACCTGCGTCGGTACCTTTGTTAGCTTCGCCACCCATAATGGAACCTGTGATCCAGTGGTTTGGACCTTCAAAGCGATTGCCGAACACACCGTTCAAGGCGGAGTAAGCACCAATGAGCAAACCATCAACACCCGCTTCATTTTCCAATAATGGTCCGGCCAGTTGCCCTGTCGGCGCCACTTCTAAAAATTCGTCACTACAAGATACTCCGAGCATAAGGATTGCCCCGAAGAATATCGGCAGTCTTTTGAGTTTAAACATAGTTTTCATAGTTAAAATTTTCTTTAAAGATATTAATTAATTCTTTTCTAAATATCACAATAGTATCACGTTTAGATTAAAGTCCGATATTCAAAGTCAACACGTATGAAGGTGTCGCAGGATAGTTACCTACATCAACACCAAATCGTGTATCGGCATCACCACCAACTGCAGGATCTAGACCACTGTAATCGGTAATTGTCCAGATATTGTTGGCCGAGATACCAAGGTCGAATTTGGTCAATCCGATGGCATCTTTGATTTTGTCATCAAAAGAATAAATGAATGCAAGACGTTGTAGTCTAGCATACGCTCCATTTTCTACATACCAAGAGTTGGATGCACCACTGGTAAATACGTTGGTCTCACTTTCCCAGATTGGAGCAGCAGCATTGTTGCCCAACTCTGGAGTCCAAGAATTGAACGCAGCCACACCTTTGGCAGAACCTTCGAATGTTCCGAAGAAATCCCTAAACCATTTAGACTGGTTGAAGATTTCATTGCCGGTTACCCAGTTCCAGAACATTTCCATACGCAATTGCTTATAGGTCAATTCAAAAACGGCACCACCAGAATACGAGGGAATAGGATCACCCAAATACGTTCTATCATCAGGGTTTATGATACCATCACCATTTATATCTACATATTTAAATCGACCAACACCGGCAAAATCGCCGAAAGGCCCATCTACGTTAGCTGCTTGAAACGCATCAACTTCAGCTTGGCTATTAAAGTAACCATCTACTTGATACCCAAAGAAGGAGGAAAGCGGTCTGCCCAATTGGTTTCTAGTAGGATTGATTCCTCTAAAACCGCCACCAAAAACACCACCTTCAACAAATGTTCTTTCACCATCGAATTTGGTAATCTCGTTTTTGAGGAAACTATGGTTTGTCGTTATTTTAAAAGAAAGGTCTTCTGTGATATTTCCACGACCTATAATTTGAAAATCCAAACCGTTGTTCGACATTGATCCTACGTTAACGGCGGGAGCTGCTGCAAAGTTACCGGTTACACCAGCAAGTGGAATTTCGAATAACAAATCCTCCGTATCCTTTGTCCACCAATCCAATTGCACTTCTACATGATTATTCCAAAGTCCAAGGTCAAAACCTATGTTAAGGGTTGTACTGGTTTCCCATCGCGCATCCGGGTTACCAATACGGCTTGTGGCAAACCCTTCATTTGCGCCACTGGCTTGGCCATCGATAGGATAGAAAGTTCGCGCTAGATTAGAGGCCGCCAACGAATATTGGTTGTCAGGATTCACGTTATTGGAATTCCCCATTTCACCCCAACCGGCACGCACCTTCAAATCAGAGATAAATTCTTGGTTTTGCATAAAATTTTCTTCAATAATACGCCAAGAACCAGAAACAGCAGGGAAAACCCCGTATCTGTTGTTGACACCAAAAACCGAAGATCCATCACGTCGTAACACCCCAGTTAAATAGTACCTGTCATCAAAGCTGTAATCTAATTTCCCGAAAATAGAGCTAAAGTTTACCCCTGTGTTGATAAAACTTTGAACTACTGGACTTTGAACGGTTTGTAAGGTGATAAAGTCTAAATCAGTAGAAAAAGGATTGATACCGGAACCAAATGCGGTTCTTCCTCTTGGAGCCGTTCTAGGTGAAGTTGCTCCTTCAATAGCCTCAATACCTGCAAGTGCTTTAATTCTATGCTTTCCATAGGTTTTGTCAAAACTCGCAGTGTTTGTGAACACCCATTGGAAGCCATAACCCCAATCTTCTCTGTAGCTATTACTTGCTTCGGGTTCAGAGTCACCCAAATAACGGAAGCCGTAATTCAAACTTTGAAAGTTTGTGTATTGTCCACCAATACTTGTTCTTAACGTAAGACCGTCTACTGGTTTTATCTCGGCAAATAAATTACCGAACAATTGTAAGGCCCATGACTGGTCATCCCCATTGTTCAAGTCTAATTGACGTACTGGGTTTCGCGGATTGTTAAAACCAGCGGCTCTAGTACTGGCGTAGCTGCCAAAATCGTCTCGTACCGGAAGAATAGTTGGCATTCTATAGGCAGAAAGCACCGTTGATTCATCATCCGAAATACCTTGACCACCTGCGCCCCCTTGCTGTCCGACAACTGAGCGGTACGTCAATTGAAGGTTTTCTCCAACGGTTAACCACGGGGTCACATCCCATTCGGAGTTGGCCCTAACGGTATACCGGCTAAAATCATTGTTTAAAAGGATACCTGCAGTTTCCTGTAAACCGAGACCCAAATAGTAGCGGCTGTTTTCGTTACCTCCATCGAACCCGAGACTTACCCTGGTTTGAGGGGCTATTCTTGTAATCTCTTTGTACCAATTGGTTCCGGCCAAATTCGGACGAATCAAAAACACGTTCTCTGGATCAGCTTCATAATTCGCTCTGATCTGTGCCAAATCAACATCCGCTTCGAATACCCCGTTCTGCCCATCTGCATGAAGGAAGTCAGGAAATCTAGGCGTAGCACTGGAGCCGTATTGTGGATGTGAATACACTGGATCCGTACCATTGGCCCTTGCATTGTTCTCATATGCGATATGCGTCCAAGTGGCCATATCTTGTGGATTCAACATTTCTGGTGACCCGCCAACATTTGGGTCTGTCACACCACTTTGAACATTCAAGGTGATATTCGATTTTCTTTTACCGCGTTTACCCTGTTTGGTCGTATAAACGATTACGCCGTTGGCTGCTCTTGCACCATAAATGGATGCTGCTGCCGCATCTTTAAGAACGGTCGTGGTTTCGATATCATCAGGATTTAGGAATTCGATATTTAGAATCGGAGTCCCGTCTACAATATACAATGGCTCGTTACCTCCAAAGGCATTGAAACCCCTAATACGTATCTGTGATGCCGTACCTGGTTGACCATTCGTTACAACTGTAAGACCGGCAACCCTACCAGCCAATTGTTGTTCGACGTTACCGGAAGGTATCGCTGCCAACTCCTCAGCTTTAACGATAGATACTGCAGCGGTAGTTTCTCGTTTGGTCTCCGTTTGGTATCCCGTTACAATCACCTCGTCAAGTGCAGCGGCATCTTCTACCATTGTTGCATTGACAGTCGAATTACCATTAACGGCAACCTCTTGGGTAACGAATCCCAAATAACTGAAGACCAAAGTGGCACCGGAATCGACCTCTAAGGTATAATTACCATCAAAGTCGGTTTGAGTTCCATTTGTAGTACCTTTTACTACAACGTTCGCTCCAGGTAAGGGTGTACCCTGATTGTCTGTCACCGTACCGGTAACTGTTGATTGAACCAGATCCTTCAGTTCAACCGGAGAAATGTCAGCTTTTGGATTTGCCAGTGCTAGTTGCGCACTAAAACAAATCATCATCGACAGAAGTCCAATACCAAAGGAAATGTGTTTGCCTTTAGACCTCGCCGAATTGTAATCATGTTTTTGATTCATAATCCTTGTTGTTTGTTAGTTTAAAAAAGTTTTGAAGTAGCTAGTTTAAGTCAACACCGTAGGTTGGTTTAAGTGTTAAATAAAACCCAACTAAGCCGTAATAATAGCGAAATTATGTGAAAAAAAACCAAATAAAATTCAATTATTTAAAGATGAAAGCAACAATATTTTAGGGAATAAAATAGGAATATGGTTTATGAAAGCCCGTATTAATTGAGAAGAAAGAAAATTAGACCCTCGAATTTTGCCATTTTGAAAATTTAAAAGATTAACAAAGCTCAATACGTTTGTTATGTATTTTACTACATTTTTTTTGAATATAAGACCCTTTCTACAACGTTGGAGTACACGTAAAATGAATGAATTTGAAGGTAAGCCGACCTGCTCGGAAGTGAAATGTGAAGAGGTGTTGAATTTGTTTTTTTTAGAGATTAAAACGATACGAGCCGGTCTAATTTTTCGCAGTGAAGAACGACGAGTTTATTGTCCATATTCTTGGTAAAAAAAAGATATATTTTTCCACCATCCGTGATTTTATATTTTTTTTTAATAGCTGTAACTGATTTGGGGAAGTTTCTAGTGGATATATTCGCCTTCTTACCGGTCAAAATGGATTTGGCTTTACTGTTATAGGGCAGGCATTCCCTAATTACAAATATTCGACCAGGAAAATCCAAAAGATCGTCGGAAGTATACAAATGGGTATGCTGATGAAGTTTTTTTAACGCATACCGACTACTTATGGTTTTAAACGCTCCTGATTTCATTATCGCCGCATTAGGCTCATAGAGGTACTTCATTGGCGCTCCCAAATCGGAATTCGATTCCTGTTCTTCGTCAAAATAGAAGTCAAAGGTCTGACTTCTGCCCTTATGATAGTTTCTGGTTTTGACCAGAACCTGTCCATTGTAGTTCTTTTGCATGACCCATAGCAATTCCTTAACTTCATTGTCTATCGCAACAATATGCAAAGTCCGTGCATACTTCATATCCTTTAAGGCAGAGGAAATATCTAAAAATGGAGCGGTTTTTATAAGAAGGTTTTTTGTTGAACGAAACAAAAGGTCATAATGTTGGGTGACATCCGGTGAGCAATCCGACAGGTGAAAGACTTTTCCCTTTTTGTCACTCCTACGAGAAGGGTCTAGATACAACCAGTCGAATTTGCATTTCTCTTCCTTTAAGAAAGAGACCCCATCTCGTAGAAACGTCTGTATGTTTTCAACACCCAATATGTTGAAATTATGGGCCCCGATTTCGGCTAATTCGGCATTGATTTCACAGTAGATCACGGACTTCATTTTTTGGGCGAAGTAATAGCAGTCGACACCAAGACCTCCAGTTAAATCCACAAGTGTTTTTCCAGATACGATTTCCGATTTATAACGAGCAGCTATCTCTGAGGAGGATTGCTCGATATTCAACTTTTTAGGGTAATAAATTTGAGCCGTTTTGAACCAGGTAGGAAGCTTGTTTCTACAGCGTTTTTTCGATTCGATTTGCTCGGCTAGTTCTTTTGGCGAAACGGTGTTGAAAATAGGCTTTTTGAGCAATAATGACACAATGTCAGTATCTATATTTTTGTCTATAAACAATTGTATATCAGTATTTAATATATCTTTATTCAACGTTAAACTATAGATTTTTAGTCAGCGATTTCACAATCTTATTTTCGGCTAAAAATTCTTTTAAAATGACCTTTATGGCGGTGTATCCGGGTACGGCGATAATCATTCCGGTAACACCAAAAAGAAGGCCGCCGATTATGATTACCAAGAAAATTTCCAGAGGATGTGATTTCACACTATTTGAAAAAATATAGGGTTGAGAGAAGAAGTTATCGACCAATTGACCAATGATAAAACCGATCATTACATAACCAGTTTTAGGCAGGATTACCGTGCTGAAATCAGCCCCTAAATTACTGGTCATCGAGAGTATGAACATCAATGCTCCACCAATGATGGGCCCCACGTAAGGAATCAGGTTTAAAAGAGCGCAAAGAAAGGCGATGACAATGGCATTTTCGATGCCGAAAATGAACAGGACAATAGAGTAAATAACGAAAAGAATAAGAATCTGAAAAACAAGCCCAACAAAGTAACGGGAGAGCAAATCCTTGATTTTCGTAATGGATCTTTTAAGTCTACCTTCCTTGTTGTTCGGGATAAAGACCATCAGTCCATCTTCAAATAATTTACTGTCCTTTAGGAAGAAAAATGCGATAAAGAGCACAGAGAACAGTCCTACACTCAAACTCCCCAAGATACCAACGAAGGAATTCAAGAAGTTCGGGATGAACCCAAAATCAAGATTTGCGAAGAGTTGGGATTGCTTAAGGCTCTCTTCGATATCAGAGGAACTTACTCCAAAATAATCTGTAATCTGCCGATATAGGTTTTCCACATTTCCTTGCAGGTCATCAATGTTCAAAAGGGAGAGATTTTGCCCTTGTTGCACCAATAATGGAATAAAGAGGGCGATGATTCCCGCGATAATACCGATCAGTAAAAGCATGGTTACAATAACGGCTATCGTATTGTTGAATTTGAGTCGTCTTCTTAGGAAGAGTACGATAGGTCTTCCTATCAGAGAAATGACTCCGGCAATTGCAATATAAACGAGTACTGATTTTATCTGATAAAGAAAATATCCCAAAATAAAGATGCCCAAGATAATACCTAGAGCACGTAAGATTCCGTCAGCAATAGTCTTTGAAGTCATGTGTTAGTTTTTGAAAACGTAGGATATGATGTTTGCTCCCATTTTAAGGGCTTTTTCACGCACTTCTTGTGGGTCATTGTGTACCGTGGCATCTTCCCATCCATCTCCTAAATCCGATTCGAACGTAAACAATAAGACTAAACGGTTCTCATGGGAAATACCCAATGCCTGAGGTCTTTTCCCATCGTGTTCATGAATTTTGGGTAAACCTTCCGGAAAATTGAATTCCTGAGAGAAAACAGGATGATCGGCTCCGAGCTCTTCCAGTTCCTTTTCAGGAAACACCTTAATCAGTTCTTTTCTTAGATATGGTTCCATTCCATAGTTATCATCGATATGCAAAAATCCCCCGGCTATTAAATAGGTTCGAAGATTTTCGACCTCTTCTTCGGAAAAAATGACATTCCCATGTCCTGTCATATATAAAAAAGGGTATTGGAAAATGGAACTGTCACCTAACTCCGCTGTATTGGGTTTCTCCTTGATTTTTGTATTGATGGTTTCGTTGCAGAACCGAATGAGATTCGGCAATGCGGTCGGATTTGCATACCAATCTCCACCACCATTATATTTCAATATCGCAATTTCTTGGGCGTTAAGTGAAAAACATGTTAAAACCACAAAAAAACCGATTATTCGAGTAAGGTGCATCATGAATGGACTACTTAACTATGGAAAGTATCAAATTTAGGAATTATCATGTTGAAAAAAGTAAGTGTGGCACTAATTGTTTTATCCGGTATTTGTGCCTTGGCATTTAACACTGCCCTAGAAAATGAAAATACCGCTGAAAATATCAAAGAAGGAAATGATGAAGCTACTGAACTAGGGATGTACGAGCCTATCGTGGTCTTAGAACTCTTTACGTCTCAGGGATGCTCAAGTTGTCCGTCTGCGGATTTGCTCTTGGAAAAGACCAAAAAACAGTTTGATAAAGAAGTTTATGCACTTTCGTATCATGTGGATTATTGGAATTACATCGGTTGGAAGGATCCATTTAGCAAATCGGCCTACGCCGAGAAACAACGCAAGTATAATATCAAGTTTAGAAACCGCAGTAATTATACCCCTCAGGTAGTGGTCAATGGTAAAGAGCATTTTGTGGGGTCGAGTGCGGGCAAGATGTCCAGCGCTATCAATACGTACAAAAAGGAGAAGTCGGAAAACCAGCTGGTTACCAAAGAAGTGCATATTGTTGACGGCAACTTGAATTATCAATATGCCGTCAAAGGGCCGATCAAGGGGAAAAATATTAGGGCACTCATTGTATTGGATCAAAGAACTACTTCGGTGAAACGGGGCGAAAACAGGAATAGAACCTTAAAGAACAGTAATGTGGTAGTGGCAGAAAAAACCGTTACCCTAGATGTGGAAGACGGTTCCATGACCATTGCCATACCTGAAATCGTGAATCCGACAGAAAAAATCAGCCTCATTGTACTTGTTGAGAATGATGATTATGATATTACCGCTGCCCATAAGCAGCAGGTCGAGAGAACGTGAACGTAAGTGTTGTTTGTTTAAATGTCCTGTATTCTCCTTCTACTTGGAATGCGGGGCATTTTTTAACCATTATTGATCGTCGCTACGATCGTGCAGGCAACTATAGCGGCTGTTTCCGTCCGTAATCTATGGCGTCCTAACGAAACAGGAAGGAATCCATTTTGCAAGGCCAAATCAATTTCGGACTTTGAAAAATCACCTTCCGGCCCTATGAGAATTGTCAAATCCTTGTCTGGGGCTACCCGCCTTTTTAGGTCTAATTTTTCTCCATCCTCACAGTGGGCGATAAAGTTGAGCTTTCCGGTGGTGCTTGTGATAAAGTCCTCATAGCGCGTTAGGTCGTTCAATTTAGGCAGGTAGGTCTGCAAGGATTGTTTCATGCCCGATTCGACCACTTTTTTCAACCTGTCGATCTTGATGGTTTTACGTTCCGATCTTTCACAAATGATCGGGGTGATCTCGTGTACGCCGATTTCGGTCGCTTTTTCCAAAAACCATTCGAAACGATCATTGTTCTTGGTAGGTGCAACAACCATGTGGAGCGTATGTTTCCTTGGATGCTTTTTGGTTTGTTTCACAAGTTCGGCGCGACATTTTTTGACGTCCGGTGAAATAATGCGCGCTTCGAACAAATAACCTTTCCCATTCGTGATGTTGAGTACATCTCCTTCCTTTTTTCGAAGAACTTTGATAATATGTTTGCTTTCTTCTGCTGAAAAAGTGAATTGAGATACACTACCGTCCAATAAGGGGTTGTAAAATAATTGCATAATCGGGGTGTTAATATGTTTTCGAATTTTAGGTTCCTATGATATAACGCGCCTGGGCCGAGACGTTCTTTGCCGCAAACTTTTTTTCTTGATATTTGAGAAAACCAACAATTCCGATCATGGCTGCATTGTCAGT
Organism: Maribacter corallii; assembly: GCF_047345415.1. Taxonomy (NCBI): domain Bacteria; kingdom Pseudomonadati; phylum Bacteroidota; class Flavobacteriia; order Flavobacteriales; family Flavobacteriaceae; genus Maribacter; species Maribacter corallii. Next base: position 412,784 of record NZ_JBLFEP010000005.1, on the reverse strand, counting down.
GCAATATTCAAATTTCGGGATATAGGTTTTCCAACCCATGTCCTGTTCTGCGTTTAACAAAGCAGCTCTGATGCCAGAGTTCGCCGAAACTCCCCCGCCAATAGCGATTTGGTCGATTCCCGTCTGTTTTACGGCCTTTTTGATTTTGTCCATCAAAATTTCGATGATGGTATATTGAATCGAGGCGCAGATGTCCTCAAGGTTTTCGGAAATGAAGTCTGGGTTTTTAGCGGTCTCTCGTTGAATGAAATACAGAATACTTGTCTTCAGACCACTGAAACTGAAGTTTAGATCTCCGACCTTGGGTTTTGGAAACTGAAACGCCTTGGGGTTTCCTGACTTTGCATGACGATCGACCAGTGGCCCACCAGGGTAGGGTAGCCCCAAAATCTTAGCACTCTTGTCAAACGCTTCACCTACTGCATCATCTAAGGTTTCCCCCAAGATTTCCATATCGAAATAATCTTTGACCAGCACAATTTGGGTATGTCCTCCGCTTATCGTCAAAGCCAGAAAAGGAAAGGTCGGTGCCTTCATCTCATCAGCATCTATAAAGTGGGCCAAAATATGGGCTTGCATATGATTTACTTCAATCAACGGAATATCCAACCCCATAGCCAAAGACTTTGCAAAAGAAGTGCCTACAAGGAGTGAACCCATAAGTCCCGGTCCGCGTGTGAAAGCTATGGCGGATACTAGTTTTTTGTCGATATTTGCCCTATCTAAAGCTTGATGCACCACCGGAACGATATTCTGTTGGTGTGCCCTAGAGGCGAGCTCGGGAACGACGCCCCCATACTGTTCATGAACGCTTTGTGTTGCTACTACGTTGCTTAACACTTTGTTGTTCCGTAAAACTGCAGCGGAAGTATCGTCGCAGGAAGATTCGATGGCTAGAATATAAATAGTTTCGTTTTCCACGGTTTTGGAATAAAAATTGAAGTATCTAAAAGTGCAAAGTTAAAACATAAACGACTATCAAAAAACTTAGGAAAATACTACTCCGAATAGTATTGGTATTCATGCTGATAGCGGTTTTAGGCACTATTATACTTTCTTTGCCGGCTGTACAGACAAGATTGGCCAAGGTGGCGACCAACTCCATTAACAAAGAGTTCGGAACCAACATCAATATTGATAAGCTAAGGGTATCCCTTATTTCTTGGGACACCTCTATGAAAGATATCTTTATTGAGGATTACGAAAAAGATACGTTATTTTACATCAATAGTTTGACCACCTCCATATTGAGCATGCGTAATCTCGCTCAGGGCAAGTTGGAGTTTGGTACCATTGAAATCGATAAGTTAGATTTCAAATTGAAGACGTATAAGGATAGTATCAGCACGAATCTAGAAGTTTTTATAGACAAACTTGATGACGGAAAACCCCGGAAACCCGGTACACCCCCTTTCTTTTTCTCCTCCTCGAATATTGAGATCGCCAACAGTACCTTCAAGCTTCTTGACGAGAATAGGGAGACAGAAAAACTATTGGATTTCAAGAACCTGAACATCAACGCCCAAGAATTTCAGATTTTAGGACCGGAGGTTACCGCGAATATCGAGGCCATGTCGTTTGCCAGCCATAGAGGAGCTAAAGTAAACAAACTGGCAACGGACTTTAAATACACCAAGCAGCAAATGCGCTTTGATTCCTTACGGATTACGACGCCTGAATCCGAATTAAAAGGAGGATTGGTGTTCAATTATGACCGCAAAGATTTTGCCGACTTTTTAAACAAGGTAAAAGTGGAGGCCGACTTTTCAGATTCAAAAGTGGCTCTGGATGAACTGAACATTTATTACGATCAATTCGGTACCGGAAAAACAGTACGGTTTTCCTCAAAAATCAATGGGGTCCTAAATGATCTTAATGCAGAAGACCTATTTGTGCAATCTGACAATACAGGTATACGGGGTGATTTCAACTTCAAAAATCTCTTCAGCCGATCAGACCCTTTTGTGATGAACGCTCAAATGAAGAATGTAACGACCAGCTATTATGAATTACGCTCGCTATTACCCAATATTCTCGGCACCTTACCGACCTCTTTCAGAAAGTTCGGCCAGTTTACCGTTCGCGGAAATGCAGTAATTTCCGAAACCGCAATAGATGCAAGAGTAAACCTCAATACGGCCGTGGGAAGTAGCTATGCCGATTTGAAATTGACCAATATCGACAATATCGACAATGCAACTTATGAAGGGTTTGTTTCCTTAATCGACTTTGACCTGGGGGACTTTGTCGAACGGCAAAGCTTGGGAAAGATTACCTTGGATTTCAATGTAGAAGGGGAGGGGCTTGCGGCAAAAAACCTGAATACGGAGGTTATCGGTCAGGTGTATTCAGTAAATTTCAACGGGTATGATTATCAAAACTTGAAGGTCTCTGGTATCATCAAAGACCAACTTTTTGACGGTTCACTGGTCAGTGATGATGATAACCTGAAGTTCAACTTCAAAGGACTCGCGGATTTTGGCTCGGCGAAGAACAACTTTAATTTCATTGCTTCTGTGGATCATGCGGATTTAAAGCGACTGAACTTTATCAATGACAGCATATCCATTTTCAAGGGTAATGTGAATATGGATATCACGGGCAACTCTTTGGACGATATTGTGGGCGACATCAAATTTACTAAGACCAATTTCCAAAATAAGAACGATACCTACTACTTCGAGGATTTCAAGATCTCATCGACCTTCAGAAGTGATTCTGTACGTACGATTGAAATCAATTCTACCGATATTATCACAGGATATATGAAAGGGAATTTCAAGGTCAGGGAACTCGGTAGATTGGTTCAGAACTCCTTGGGTACGGTGTATACAAACTATCGGCCTTTTCAAATTTCGGACGGTCAAACGTTGGCCTTCAATTTCAAGATCTATAATAAAATAGTGGATGTTTTCTTTCCAGAAATAACTTTTGATCCCAACACCTTTATAAAAGGTGATATCATAGCGGATGAGGGAGATTTCAAACTCAATTTCAAATCGCCAAGTATTGAGGCCTATGGTACGAAAGCGGATGAGATTGAATTGAAGATCGACAACAAGAATCCCTTGTTCAATACTTACGTTTCGGTTGGCGACCTTTCAACGCCCTATTATGATGTCAAAGATTTCAACTTGATCAATACTACGCTCAAGGATACACTGTTCTTTAGAACGGAATTTAAGGGTGGTAGCGAATATGACGATAGTTACAACTTGAACTTTTACCATACCTTCAATACCCAGAATAAATCGGTCATTGGCTTGAAGAAATCAGATGTGAGCTTCAAGGGCAATACCTGGGTTTTGAACAAGGACGGTAATACCCAAAATAAAGTCATCATCAATCGAACCCTTGATAGCATTTCCATTCAAGAGATTGTGATGAATAATGAGGAACAAGAGCAAATTCGTTTGCGCGGACAGTTGGCCGATTCTACCTTCAAAGACCTGCAACTTCAGTTCAAAATTGTATCCTTGGACAAAATAGCCCCGGTTATCGACAGCCTTAAACTCAAGGGGGAAATCAATGGTAACCTGAATATCTTGCAGAAAGATGGAATCTATTTACCAAGCTCTAATCTCTCCGTCGAAGATTTCTCGGTCAATAATATCAGGTTGGGTGATTTGACTATGAGTATTGTAGGCAACAGAGATCTATCTGATTTCAGGGTGAATTCCCAAATTACGGACAACGGAATCGAAAAATTAGGAGTGGTCGGTAGTATCGATAATTCAGGCGACATACCACAGACCAATCTATTGGCCAATTTTAGGGATTTTGAACTTGAACCCTTTAGCCCATTGGGTGAGGGCGTGATAGATCAGATACGGGGTGATGTGAATGGAAGTGCCCGAATAGTGGGTGATATCAATAGTCCGAGTATCAACGGACTTTTGACCTTGAACAATGCCGGTATTGCCGTGCCCTACCTCAATGTGAATTATGGCTTTGCCCCAAATTCAAGGGTGCGATTGTCGAATCAGAGCTTTAAATTCGAACAAATCGCACTTACCGATGTTGCTGAGAATACAAAAGCAACGATTGACGGAACGATAAGTCACACGGCCTTTGACGACTGGATTTTGGATCTTGCCGTTGACACGAATAATGACCGTCTGTTGATATTGAATACGGAATATGACGAAGAGGAACTGTATTATGGTGCCGGTTATTTGAATGGTACGGGCAGAATTTTCGGCCCTACGACGGCATTGACCATTACGGTAGATGGAGAAACTGCGCGCGGTACCTCCTTAAAGATTCCTTTAAGCGATGTCGCTTCCGTTGGCGATTATTCGTTTATTAACTTTATTGACAAGAAAAGTGTCACCACCTTTGATGCGGAACGCGTGCTCGATGATGTAGAAGGCTTAGAATTGGAGTTTGACTTGGATATCACGCCGGAAGCCGAGGTGGAAATACGGGATCCGGAAACCGGAAGTACTTTAAAGGGAACCGGAGAAGGAATTGTTTTGATGCGAATCAATACCAGGGGTAAATTTGAAATGTACGGAACCTTCGCTGTCGTCACCGGAACCTATAATTATAAATTCGGCAATATTATCAATAAGACTTTTGATGTGAAACCGGGAGGAACCATCAACTGGGAGCGCGATCCTTTAGCCGCTCAAATCAATATGGAAGCCGTATATTCCTTAAGTGCCAGTCCGGCTCCGCTACTGCAGAATACAGGATATACCAGAAGTGTAAGCACAGATGTGGTCATCGGCCTAACGGGGGAGTTGGAGAGTCCTGATATTGCCTTTAACATCGAGTTTCCCGGTGTAAGTTCCGTGGTGCAGTCCGAACTGGAATACACCCTTCAAGATCCTACGGTTGAAGAGCGAAACGCCCTATTTCTATTGGCCCAAGGCTCTTTTGTTAGCAATCAGACCGGTATAACTTCGCAAGCAGTAACAGGAAATTTGATACAATCGGCCTCTAGTATCTTAAATCAGGTGCTCAGTAGCGGAAATGATAAATTCAAATGGGGAATCGACTACCAACAAGGGTATCAAAATATCAATGAAGGTATTGAGACCGATGATAGATTGGGTGTTTCCGTATCGACGCAGATCAGCGATAGGGTACTGTTCAATGGTAAAGTAGGTGTTCCAGTAGGAGGTGCCCAAGAGACTATCGTAGCCGGAGATTTTGAAATTCAATTGTTATTGAACGAAGAAGGTACGTTGAGTGCGAAGTTTTTCAGCAGGGAAAGTGAGATACAGGAATATTTGCAGCGGGCGGGAACTACGGAGCAAGGAATCGGACTCTCTTACGAAGTCGACTTTGATACCTTCAAGGAAATGTGGCGTCAAATATTCGGAAAAAAAGAGGACGAACAAAAACCGACACCTCAATCAATACCCGATGAAACTAAAAGTTCTCCTATTATGGTTATGGGAAAAGATAGTCTGATTCGTGTCTTGCCCAAAAATAAGAAGTAGTTCCTTCAGAATTATGTAATCGTTGTATTCTGCACAAGAAGTTTACATTTCGTTTACGAAAACGTTTGAAGTGTTAGCAATTCATTAATAAAGCCTCCTGACTATTCCAAAATTCAGATAAGTTTCCTAATTTCGCTAGCTTAATTTTTTTTATGACTTCAGAGATAAAAAAAATAGGAGTTTTCACTTCTGGTGGCGATTCTCCGGGAATGAATGCGGCAATCAGATCCGTTGTACGGACCTGCGCATATATGAAAGTCGATTGTGTTGGCATCTATAGAGGGTACCAAGGCATGATCGAGGGCGATTTCAAGCCGATGGATGCCCGTAGCGTCAATAATATTATCAATAAAGGAGGAACCATTTTGAAATCGGCGAGATGTGACGATTTTAGAACGGCTGAAGGCCGGCGAATGGCCCACGAGCAATTGCTTGCCGAAGGTATAGATGCTTTTGTGGTGATAGGGGGAGATGGTAGTTTCACCGGGGCTATGAAGTTCAACGAGGAATACAACTTTCCGGTAATCGGAATACCAGGCACCATAGACAATGACATTTTTGGCACATCCAATACCTTAGGTTTTGATACGGCTTTGAACACGGTGGTCGAGGTTATCGATAAGATACGTGATACGGCAAGCTCACACAACCGTTTGTTTTTTGTTGAGGTCATGGGTCGCGACGTAGGACATATTGCACTTAACGTAGGTGTAGGTGCCGGTGCGGAAGAAATTTTGATACCCGAAGAGAATTTAGGCCTGGAGCGCTTGATAGAATCTTTAAAGCGAAGCAAGAAATCGGGTAAATCATCAAGTATAGTTGTAGTTGCCGAAGGGGATAAAATAGGAAAGAGCGTATTTGAATTAAAGGAATACGTTGAAGAGCATTTACCGATTTACGATGTACGTGTTTCGGTTCTGGGTCATATGCAACGGGGCGGCTCACCCTCGTGCTATGATAGGGTATTGGCCAGTAGAATGGGCGTAAAAGCGGTCGAGGCCTTGATAGAGGGCAAAACCAGCCTGATGGTAGGGGTGCAGAACAATGAGATTACTTTTACCCCGATCAGTAAGGCAATCAAAGGGCATACAAAAATCGATAAGGAACTCATCAGGGTTTCGGATATAATGACAACATAATAAATATAAAAATAGAGAACAATGTCAAACTTGAAAATAGGAATCAACGGATTTGGAAGAATAGGTAGATTGGTATTCAGAACCACCGTTAAAAGAGGAGATGTGGATGTGGTGGCCATAAATGATCTGCTGGATGTAGAACATCTGGCTTACTTATTGAAATATGATTCGGTTCATGGCAAATTCGACGGGACTGTCGATGTACAGGATGGAAACCTTATCGTCAATGGCAAAACCGTTCGGATTACTGCCGAAAGAGATCCCAAGAATATCGCATGGGATGCCGTTGGTGCTGAAATTGTTGCCGAGTGTACTGGTATTTTCACGACTTTGGAGACTGCACAGTATCATATTGATGGAGGTGCCAAAAAAGTTGTTATCTCTGCGCCTTCGAAAGACGCTCCGATGTTCGTAATGGGGGTAAACCATTCAGAGGTCAAAGCTTCTGATACCATTGTTTCCAATGCGTCTTGTACAACCAACTGTTTGGCCCCTATGGCCAAGGTGTTGAATGACAATTTCGGAATTGAAGAGGCATTGATGACCACAGTACATGCAACCACAGCTACCCAAATGACCGTAGACGGACCTTCTAAGAAAGACTGGAGAGGTGGTAGAAGTGCTATGTTGAATATCATTCCAGCTTCTACAGGAGCTGCAAAGGCGGTAACGAAGGTAATCCCTGCATTGGAAGGAAAATTGACAGGAATGGCTTTCCGTGTTCCTACAGCCGATGTTTCCGTAGTCGATTTGACGGTAAAACTTCAAAAAGACACTTCTTATGAGGAAATCAAGCAAGCTTTCAAAACAGCTTCCGAGGGGGATTTAAAAGGAGTTTTAGGCTATACCGAAGAAGCCGTGGTATCACAAGATTTCGTTAGCGATGCCCGTACCAGCATTTTCGACGCCGGAGCCGGAATCGAATTGAATTCAAAATTCTTCAAATTAATTTGTTGGTATGACAACGAAGCTGGATTCTCCAATAAAATGGTAGATCTTACTCAGCACGTAGCAAGTTTATAAAAGTTTTTATGATGACATCCTGAAGAATTAGTGTAAATGCACTAATTTTCAGGATGTCTTTTTTAAATAGAGCGGTATGATATTAATTGTTGATAGTGGAGCTACCAAAGCAGATTGGATAGCCTTAGATGAAAAAGGTGAGCGCCTGTTTCTTACCCAGACTTTGGGGTTGAGTCCTGAGGTGTTGACCAAAGCAGTTATTGAAGATCGTTTGGCAAATAATTTTGAGCTTTCGAAAAATAAGGAAGAAGTTACCCGTCTTCATTTTTACGGCGCGGGTTGTGGAACGGATCGAATGAAGCGTTTTCTAAAGGATATATTTTCAGATTTCTTTCCGAATGCCAAGGCCCATGTAAAAGAAGATACCTATGCCGCTATCTTCGCAACAACAAAAATCGGTAATCAAAGCATTGTCTGTATTTTAGGAACCGGATCAAATTGTAGTTACTACGATGGACATCAACTTTTTCAAAAAGTAACTTCCTTAGGTTATATTCCGATGGATGACGGTAGTGGAAACTTCTTTGGTCGCAAATTGATACGCGACTACTACTTTCACAAAATGCCGCAAGACCTGGCGATGAAGTTCGCAAAAGAATATGACCTCGATGCTGATGTTATCAAGGAAAATCTATACAAACAACCGAACCCGAATACCTATCTGGCAACTTTTGCCCGATTTTTGGTAGAGAACAAAGACCACCCCTACTGCAAAGGGGTCATCGACAAGGGTTTTCAGCAGTTCGTAAACAATTATATCATGCAGTTTGAGTTGGCCACCAAAGTGCCAATTTGTTTTGTGGGTAGTATTGCGCATTATCTTCGTGATGAATTGACCACAGTGCTTAAGCGCAATGACTTGATTGTTGGTGTAATACGCCAACGACCTATTGACGGTCTGGTGGAATTTCACAAAGAAAACCTGTTGGTCTAGCCCACGGATTTCATCAATCTCGACCTACTATTTCACGGCAATCATCGAAATCTCTACATTGACGAATTTAGGAAGATTTGCAACCTCCACAGTCTCACGGGCAGGTGCGGTTTCAGCGTCGAAGTAACCGCCGTAGACCTCGTTCACCAAAGAAAATTGATGCATATCCTTCAGAAAGATGGATGATTTGACGACATTGTGAAAAGACATGTCGGCCGCATCAAGAATCGCCTTCAGATTAAGCATACATTGATTGGTTTCCTTTTGAATATCGCCGGATATTAACTCGCCTGTTGCAGCATTCATTGGTATCTGACCCGAGATGTACAGGGTATTGTCGCTGAGAATAGCTTGGTTGTAGGGGCCAATTGGCGCTGGCGCCTTTTCGGTATTGATTATTCTTTTTGTAGCCATAGAATGTATGTTTTATTTCTGTGATAAATAGGGTATGGATGAGCAGTCCAAACCTATCTGACAATGGGTGGTTGGCTGCGATTCTCCCATTTGAGATCTTTGAGTATTGAAGCACTTATTCCAATAAAGAAATTCCATTGACGAAAACGCCCAAAAGGGGTCCAATTAAAACTCATATCAAAACTTTTTAAGTTGCGTTGAAAGCCCAAAGAGGTGAGGCCAAAGCCCTTATTGACAAAATCATAGCTGGAATTTCCCCTTAATTTCCACCGCGGCGAAAGTTCTATATTGCCTGAAAACATTATAGAGTGGTTGGTCAGTTCACCCTGCCTGTTGTTATTGTTATACGATGCCGAATAGGCCAATCTGAAGTCCCAAGGTATTTTTGCGGCATAGGCGGGATTATCGATATCCGACTCGTCTTTTCTATCGGGATCTCGATTATCAAGATTGTTGAAATCGTCTGCTCTACCGAAAAGGTCATCGTCTCGCCCGCCGCTCTGGGCCACATAGTCATATTCACCATCTTCCTCTTCCTCTTCTTCGTCATCATCCTTTCTTCCGAACATCTCACTATTAATGCTATAACTGATATTCACATTCGCTCGGGTCAAACGAAAAAGACTTCCGCCATTATCAATATTCCAAGTATCGATTCTTCTGCCGGTATTATCTATTGCATAGGGGTCTAAGGAAGCTGAAAAGTTGATTGACATTTTACTGTCTAAAATAGAAGTACCGCCATTAATGCTCAAAGGGCTCAATTTTAAAGAGTCCGCTTCCAGATTGTATCCCGTACTGATATTGAAATTACTTAAAATCGGGATTTTCTTGGGTTCCGTGGCCGTGGAATCCTTATCACGCACTTTCGCTTCCAGGGTATTCGCCAATGAAAAGCTGAGACTATTTGATTTACCTAACCTAGGAGCTCCGTTCAGCGTACCTTCAAAACGACTGTATTGAACAAACTCTTGCTTATCAAGATCGAAGTACTCATCGTAAAATTGGTCAAAAGATGGCGCATATCCATAACTGATAGAGGGGCGCATGACATGACGTATGGCCTGAATCTTTTTATCTTCCCCAAAATTGAAAGTTCCATAAACGGTCGTACCCACACTAGCACTAAGGTTGTATTGATTGTATCGATCAAAACCGCTGACCGTATCGCGCACGACTGAACCTCTTTCGGTACCCTCACCCGCAACAAAACGCTGATTGAAAGTTTCTAAGGCCCATACATCTTCGTAAGAACCTCCCATTGTGACACTAAAGAATTTTGCAACTTTGAAATTGGTACTGATGGGTATGGTGTGTCTTGCTCCGACCCTTGCGTTGTCGAACATTTCGCTTTTCAGAAAGTCCTCATCGTTAGTGGTCAAGGTATTTCTTGCGTTGACATTGTACTGCATATTGATGTTCTGAATCACCCCTTTTTTAATACCATCCCTTTTTGCAAAAGGAAAAATACGTTCCATACTAGCTTGAAATGTAGGTAGGGTCATTGTAATATTGTCCCTGCCGTCCGCCGTAGCCGTCTCCGAGGTCAATTGGCTGTGCGTAGCGGTAAGACTCATATTTACGGATGGATAGGCCGGAAACGTCTTTGAGTAACTAAGGGAAGAAGATAAGGTATTGTTCAACCTATTAGCCGTATTGACTTGGTTCAACGAGTTTTGATAATACTGGCTACTTCCTAAATTAACCGAAGCGGAAAACCGGGAATTGGGACTTGCTTTCTGATCCTGTGAATGGGATATTTGTAGGTTCCAGTTCGAGCTTCTGCTAAAATCGCTAAACCCTTTTTGACTATTCACGAGATTTTCAAAACGAAAATTCACATTTCCGCGATAGCGATAGCGTTTGGCATAAACAGATTGCCCTCTGAAGCCGTAGCTGCCATTGGTATAGTAATCCCCAGTGAGTGTGAGATCCACATAATCGCTTATAGGTAAATAATAGCCTCCGTTCTGGAGAAAATAGCCTCTATTGGGGTCGTTGCCGATGGAGGGCATCAAAAGACCGGCACTGCGGCCTACTGCCAATGGAAAATAAGCGAAGGGCAAACCTATAGGGGTAGGAACGTCGGCTATATAGATATTACTGAGACCTGCGATCATTTTTTTACCAGGAACAAATTTGGCTTTTCTAACACGGATGTAGTAATCTGGGTTAATGGTGTCTTGTGCAGTCGTTATTTTAGCCTCGCTCAAAAAATAAACCGAATCGTTCTCTTTTTTGGTAATTTCGGCATACACTTTCATATTGTCGCTACCTAATTGGCCCGCTCCTGCCTGCTGTTCGGTTCTGGAGTTCCAGATAAGGGCTTTTTTGGTATCGAAGTTAAAGCGTATCGAATCGGGTATGACTACACTTTCGGCCTGTTTGAAATAGGGCAATTGCGAATAGTTGCCCAATGAATCTTTAATACGACCCGCATAGACTTCATTTTTCACATAATCCATTATAATGATGCCTGCCTTTAATTCGGTATCTTGATAAAGGATTTCAGCTTCGTTATACAGGTATATCTTCTGGTTTTTTTGACTTAATATAATCGAATCCTTGGCTTTATAGTTGATAACATCGACGAGTAAAGTTGGCTTTCCATTGCCCGGTGTTATCTGTGTTGAATCTATGCTGGTACTATCCCGCTCGGCAATGACAGGGTAAAGAGGCGCGATAATCGAGTCGGGTTCCGCTTTGATCGGTAAGGGAATCAATTGGTCTTCTTGGGAAAAAGCCGAGAACGCACTTACCAAAAGCAGTAATAGTAAAAGTAAATGATGTTTATTTGATTGCAAGGCTATAAATCCTATTTTTGTAAGGTCTGGCTTGACTTAAGAAGGTCAAACTTACACATATTTTTTATTCCCCATATACGGTATTACAATAAATTTAACCATTATGAGAGCACCGATGTCCCCAAATTTCAATGACGAAAAAGGTTCGTTCCTTTCCGTTCTTTATGTGCTTTTTTTCTTGTTCTTTTTGACTGCGAACATGCTGAACGGTCAAAGAAACGATGATCAATTTGTTGTCGTACTCGATGCTGGTCACGGAGGACACGACCCAGGGAATCTTGGAAATGGATATCTTGAAAAGAATATTGCCCTGAACATCGTGCTGAATGCCGGAGCGATTTTAGAACGAACTCCAGGGATAAAAGTAATCTATACTAGAAAAGACGATACGTTTGTTGACTTATTTGTGAGGGGAGAAATTGCGAATAAGGCCAATGCCGATCTTTTTGTTTCGGTTCATTGTGACTCACATACTTCCAATGCCCATGGTGCGGGTACCTTTGTACTGGGCCTACACGCGAACAAACAGAATTTTGAGATTGCCAAGAAAGAGAACTCGGTGATTTATTTGGAAGACAATTATGAGTCTCGCTATGCGGATTATGACATTAATTCACCCGAATCGGTAATTGGCCTGACGATTATGCAAGAAGAATTCTTAGATCAAAGCATCGCATTGGCCAAGAGCATACAGTACAATTTTGCGAAAAAGTTGAATAGAAAAGATCGCCAGGTAAAGCAGGCAGGCTTTATAGTTCTGCATCAGACATTCATGCCAAGCGTTCTTGTAGAAACAGGCTTCTTGACCAATGATGATGAGGGAGCCTATTTGAATTCGAAAAGGGGGCAGTCGGAAATGGGAGCAAGTATTGCACAAGCGATTACCGCCTACCGAGATGGAGTGCAGACAGGTGCTTCCCAAATGACAAGCCCAGCGAACCCGGTGGTTTCCGAGCCAGACGAAAAAACCGAGATTGTCGCGAAAGAACCAGATCCGGATACCAGTGGAGCTATTTCCGATGCTGCAGAGCAGTTTGCTAAAAATCCAGGAGCAAATCCGATGGCCGAAAAGGTATCAGAGGCGAACGAAGCTTCGGAAAAGGTCAAGGAAGTTGCCGATGCCCCAAAGGAGAACACTATCCCTGAAACTACCACCGTAGTTGCCGATAAGGTGGAAAAGGAGATTACCGAACCTGTAGCTGAAGAGGTAGCGGAGCAAGTGAAACAAGAGGTGGTTCTTGCAAGTCAATCAACCAAGACCAAAGAAACAGCTAAGGAAGCACCTGCGGACAGCCCAACAAAAGAAGCCGTCGAACCCCAAAAAAAGGAAGTGGCGGTAACGAAAGCACCACCGAAAGCGAACACCAAGAATATCGTTTTTAAGGTACAATTGATGGCAAGCAAGAAGGATATCGCCCTACAGGCATCTAACTTTGGAGGGCTCAATAAACTTTCTAAAGAGCGCTTTAACGAATTTCATAGATATATGTACGGCAATACCGATTCGTTCACCCAGGCCAAATTGCTAAAATCAAATGCAGATGCAAAAGGGTATCCTACCTCATATATTGTGGCTTACAAAGATGGTGTTCGTATTCCTACCCCCGAGGCAATAAAACTAGTTTCGGAATAATAGCTGCTTCAGATTTTTATTTCTAATTTTGTTACTCATAGAAAAACCATCCTTTTGAAATTATCCAGAGAGATTAAAACAGGATTGATTGTAGTAATGGGCATTGTCTGTGTCATTTTTGGCTATAGTTTTCTAAAATCCACTTCCCTTTTTGATGATGACGTTACGCTTTATGCCGTATACAAAGATGTGGGTGGACTGCAGACAGGTACAGCGGTCTCCATTAATGGAAAAAATGTAGGCGCGGTCAATAGTGTCGATTGGAAAGACGGCGCGGGGAATATACTCGTAACGTTTACCGTAAGCCGTGAGTTACCCTTTTCTAAGAATAGTTCGGTAGAATTATATGATACTGGGATTATAGGAGGTAAAGGACTTCGAGTTAACCCGGTTTTTGAAGGCCCCCTGGTAGCGAACAGGGATACCTTGTCCACTTCGGTAAAGGCAAGTCTAAGCGAGGTTGCCGATCAGAAACTGTCTCCCATATTGGAGAAGTTTGAATCTGCATTGACCGATGCCGACTCGGTAATGTTGAATGTCAATCAAGTGTTGGATGTCAAAGCCAAAAGAGACTTGAGAGAGGCCATATCAGGATTGAACGAACTGATGAGCAGTCTAAATGGTAGTGCTACTAAATTGAACAGAATACTAGGTACGAACGAGAAAAAACTGGATAATTCACTTTCCAATTTTGAAGTAATGACCGGTAATTTTGCCAAGCTTTCCGATTCTTTGAACAGCGCTGGTTTGGGTAAGACAATGGCAGATTTGGGCACAACGATGGCTAATTTGGATAAGCTTATGGCCCGTATTGAATCAGGAGATGGAACCTTAGGGAAATTGGTGAATGATGAAGAGCTTTACACCAATTTGAACAATGCTTCTCGCGAACTCGATTTGTTATTACAAGATTTTCGTTTGAATCCGAAACGGTATGTGAACGTTTCCGTTTTTGGTAAGAAGCAAAAACAGTATGCTGTTCCTGAGGAAGATCCCGCAGAACAAATCGAGAAATAGTAGATGGAATACCTCCCCAATATCTTATTTACCATATTGCTTGTGGCCGGTATAGGCTACTTTGCAAAAAATGTTGCGCGTCTCCGTCGCAATATTAATTTGGGTAGGGATGTAGATATCAGTGGCGATTCTTCCATTCGCTGGAAGAATATGGCCAAAATCGCCTTAGGGCAGACCAAAATGGTCGTGAGGCCTATTGCTGGAATACTTCACGCTATCGTCTATGTTGGCTTTATTATAATCAACATCGAAGTTTTGGAGATTATCATTGATGGAATTTTTGGAACCCATCGCATTTTTGCCCCTCTTGGTGTGGTCTATGATTTCTTGATAGGTTCTTTTGAAATTTTGGCAATACTGGTCGTTGTGGCGGTCGTAGTCTTCTGGATTAGACGGAATGTCATACGCCTTAAACGCTTTATCAAGCCGGAAATGGAGGGTTGGCCAAAAAAAGATGGAAATCTTATTCTGTACATCGAACTCGTTTTGATGACCTTGTTTTTAACCATGAACGGTGCGGATTTTCAGTTACAACAATTGGGTGTCGATCCTTATGTGGAAGCTGGTTTTTTTCCGGTAAGTCAATTCTTATCCGTTCTTTTTCAAGGAATGTCGGAGGCCTCTTTGATTATGGTCGAGCGTACGGCATGGTGGTTGCATATCATCGGAATACTTCTTTTTCTTAATTACCTCTACTATTCTAAGCATTTGCATATTCTGCTGGCTTTTCCAAACACGTATTATGGGAATATTGGACCAAAGGGCAAGTTTAAAAATTTGGAATCCGTTACACAAGAAGTCAAATTGATGATGGATCCCGAAGCCGATCCCTATGCGGCACCGGCGGAAGAAGCATCGGAACCTGAAAAATTCGGGGCTTCGGATGTCATGGATTTGAATTGGGTACAGCTCTTAAATGCCTATACCTGTACGGAATGTGGTCGTTGTACGAGTGAATGTCCCGCAAATCAGACCGGTAAGAAGCTTTCTCCACGTAAGATCATGATGGATACCAGAGATCGTCTTGAAGAGGTCGGCAAGAATATGGAGGCCAATAAAGGATCTTATGTAGATGATGGTAAACAACTATTGGGCGATTATATTACCAATGAAGAACTTTGGGCCTGTACCTCGTGTAATGCCTGTGTAGAAGCTTGTCCGGTCAGCATCGACCCCTTGTCGATAATCATGGAAATGCGGCAATTTTTGGTTATGGAGCAATCGGCGGCACCCACAGATTTGAACAATATGATGGGGAATATTGAAAACAACGGAGCGCCATGGCCCTTTAATCAAATGGATCGTTTGAATTGGAAGGACGAATCATAAAATAATTGTTATGGAAAGTCAATTGAAAGTACCTACCATGGCCGAACTGTTTGCGGCCGGGCAGCAACCAGAAGTCTTATTCTGGGTCGGTTGCGCTGGTAGTTTTGATGATCGGGCCAAGAAGATCACCAAGGCTTTTGTTAAAATACTGAACAAGGCTGAAGTATCATTTGCAGTTCTAGGTACCGAAGAAAGTTGTACTGGCGATCCGGCAAAACGCGCCGGTAATGAATTCTTGTTTCAAATGCAGGCGGTGACCAATATTGAGGTGATGAATGCCTACGAGGTTAAGAAGGTAGTGACCGCATGCCCCCATTGTTTCAATACGCTGAAAAACGAGTATCCCGGTCTTGGAGGGAACTATGAGGTGGTTCACCATACTCAATTCTTAAAGCAGCTATTAGCAGAAAAAAGAATTACCATAGAAGGAGGTGAATTCAGGGGTAAACGAATTACCTTTCACGACCCTTGTTATTTGGGGCGGGCCAATGGTATTTATGAAGCTCCACGTGAGCTGATTAAGAAATTGGATGCCGAGTTGGTCGAAATGAAGAACTGTAAGAAGAAAGGACTCTGCTGTGGTGCTGGAGGGGCACAAATGTTCAAAGAACCCGAAGAAGGAAGCAAAGATGTCAATATTGAGCGTACAGAACAAGCATTGGAAACTAAACCGGAAATTATCGCGGCTGCTTGTCCATTTTGTAATACCATGATGACCGATGGAGTAAAGAATAAAGAAAAAGAAGCTGCAATCGCCGTGTTGGATATAGCCGAAATGATAGCGAAAGCGGCTGATTTATAGAATCAAAAAGAACTGATCGATAAAGGGCACCCCACGCCTTTGAACCTAAGCCTATTTAAATATGTTAGTCGATTTTAAAACCTTGCCGGAAAGTGCACGAATTTGGATTTACCAAGCAAATCGCAGTTTTACCGATGAAGAATTACGGAATATTCGAAAAGAACTTGATGTTTTTATCACCGATTGGACCGCTCATGGAGCCGATTTAAAAGCGGGCTATGAAATTCGGTATAATCGCTTTTTGATTCTGGCCCTAGATCAATCACTGAACGCCGCCTCCGGTTGTTCAATCGATGCCTCGGTACATTTCATTAAACAATTAGAAAAACGGTACAGTGTCGAGTTACTCGATAAAATGAACGTTTCGTATAAGCAAGGAGAATTTATCGCCTATAAACCGTTAACGGATTTCAAAAAAATGGCGAAGCAGAAAGCAGTTTCGCGTAATACCATCGTTTTCAATAATTTAGTGACGAATAAAGGCGAGTATTTAGAACATTGGGAAGTGCCTGCATCTGAAAGCTGGCACAGTCGCTTTATGTAGTCTTCACTTTCATTAGGTGACACTCTTTGCAATGAATTAATCGATTTTTTCTGGTTGATAGTCGATTTTCGTGAAATGGCGTTCGGTTTGGTTTGAATTTTGGTTGACTTCAGTACAGTATATTAAAAATGCAATTCAACAATAACACAATATTCGATAGTGTTTTAAGTTATTTTCTAACACCGTCCCAGTATGCGAATCTTTAATGTTCTCCCATTTATGCTTTTAACGGCCTTCTGCCTAAACGCGCAGAAGAATCCGCTTGTCGTCGATGATAGTATTGCCCAACGAAAGTGGGTAGAGACGAAGTATAATAGTATGTCCTTAAATGAGCGTCTTGGGCAGCTTTTTATGGTGAGCGTAGCCTCTGACCAACCAAAAGCCGCTACTGATAGGATTACATCGCTTATTCGAGATGAGCATATCGGTGGGGTCATTTTCTCAACTGGTGGACCCGTGCGTCAAGCCAGGCTCACAAATGACTATCAAAAACAGTCCAAAACACCTTTATTAGTAGGAATGGATGCTGAATGGGGCCTTGCCATGCGGTTGGATTCTACGTATGCCTTTCCATGGAATATGACATTAGGGGCCATTCAGGACGACAAAGTCGTGGAGAAGGTCGGTCGACAAATCGGAAAACACGCCAAACGCCTGGGGGTACATATCAATTTCGCTCCTGATATTGATATCAACATTAATCCTAAAAATCCGATTATCGGAAATCGTTCTTTCGGTGAAGATCGGGAGAATGTGAGTAGAAAAGGTGTAGCGTTCATGAAGGGAATGGAAAGTGCAGGTGTTCTATCAAGTGGTAAACACTTTCCAGGACATGGAGATACGGCCACGGACTCACATCATGCATTACCCGTCATCAATTTCTCGAGAAAAAGGTTGGATAGTGTTGAAATGTATCCTTATCAAAAACTTATCGATTCAGGTCTGAGTAGTGTTATGGTAGCACACTTAGAAGTACCAGCGCTTGAATTGAAAAAGGGCTTGCCCTCTTCCTTGTCAGAACAGATTATCACCGGGATCTTAAAAGAGGAAATGGGTTTTAAAGGATTGGTTTTTACCGACGCCCTGAATATGAAAGGGGTGACCGATCACGGAAAAAACGGTGATGCCGAGGTCAATGCGTTTTTAGCAGGTAATGATATGTTGCTGATGCCTACAGTAGTTGAGCAGGCAAAGAAGAAGCTCACAAAGGCCTATGAAAAAGGGAAGATTACCGAAGAACGTCTGGCCGAATCGGTAAAGAAAATCTTAATGGCCAAGTATAAAGCGGGGTTACATAATTTCAAGCCTATTGACCTGAATCATTTGTATGAAGATTTGAATACCATCGAAAACGATCTGGTATATGAAGAAGCCATTGAAAATGCTATCACCGTAGTGAAGAACGATTTTTACTTGATGGGCATCAAAAGATTGGAGAACAAGAAGATAGCCTATGTGAAATTTGGCGATGCGCATAGTGGACCATTCATCAAAGAATTGAACAAGTATGCCAAAGTCACGCAGGTGAACGGAAAGGATATTGCGACCCTAAAAGGCAGACTCAAAGATTTTAATTTGGTCATTGTGGGGCACCACAAGAGCAACGAAAGTCCTTGGAAGGGGTACAAATTCACAAAAACGGAATTGACATGGTTAAGCGAAATAGCAAAAGAACGGGGCTCTAATCTCATATTGACTACTTTTACCAAGCCGTATTCCTTGTTGGATATTCCCTCTTTCAAAGGTATAGATGGCGTAGTTGTCGCTTATCAAAATAGTAAATTGGCACAAGAAAAGACGGCGCAGCTTATATTTGGGGCCATTCCCGGAAAAGGGGTCTTACCGGTTACCGCCAATACCGATTTTCCCGTGAATACAACAGTACAGCTGAAGTCTTTGGCGAGGCTTGGATATAGTTTGCCGGAGCGTGTCGGCATGAGTTCATCCAAATTGGCCAGAATAGATGAGCTGGTACAGAACGGTCTTGACTCCATGATGTATCCCGGTGCACAAGTACTGATTGCACGCAAGGGTAAGGTTATCTACAATAAGGGCTTCGGAAGGCCTACCTATAAATCAAAGGAAAAGGTCACACCTGAGCATATTTATGATCTTGCCTCAATTACTAAGATATTGGGTACGTTGCCGATTGTAATGAACATGGAGGAAGAAGGGGAAATTGCACTCGACGATACATTTGAAGAGTTGGTTCCGGAATATTCAGATACTGAAATAAAGGATGTAACAGTATTGAAAGCCCTTTCGCATTATGGCCGTTTGCCCTCGTGGATCGCGTTTTATGTAAGCACGCTTGATGAAAAAAGAAAACCTTCGACGGAGTTTTATAGAAGGCAACCCTTAGATGGTTTTTCGATTAAGGTAACCGACAATTTGTATTTGACCGATGCATATAAAGATTCCATATACAATAGAATAGGAAGACAAGATTTGAAATCGAATCGCTATCGCTATAGTGATGTGGCCTATTATGTGATGAAAAAGTATATTGAGGACACTAAAAAAAGACGTTTGGATCAGCTGGCAAATGATTTTCTCTATCAGCCTATCGGAGCTACCCGTACAAGCTATAACCCTTTAGAGAAGTTTCCGAAGAACCAAATCGTACCTTCTGAAGAGGATAATTACTATCGGTATCAAACCGTTCAGGGTTTTGTACATGATATGGGAGCTGCTATGCAAGGCGGGGTAGGAGGTCACGCTGGCCTATTCAGCAACGCCAATGACGTTGCAAAGATTATGCAGATGTATCTTCAAAATGGTACTTATGGTGGTACGAAGTTTCTGGATAGCCGTACCATACAGAAGTTCAATAAGTGTTATTTCTGCGATAAAAAGGTGCGACGGGGTGTAGGATTCGATAAACCTCAATTGGGAGATAGCGGACCTACCTGCGGTTGTGTTTCCAGAAAGAGCTTCGGCCATAGTGGATTCACCGGTACGTATACCTGGGCGGATCCAGAGGAGGAAATCGTTTATGTCTTTTTGTCGAATAGAACCTACCCATCAGCCTCAAACACCTTATTGGTGAAAACAGGTCTCAGAACTAGAATACAAAAAGCAATTTACGAATCCATAGTAAATTGATCCTCTTCATAAACTTTTTGTAAATATTTTGGTGTTAAATCGACTTAAGATAGGTTTTTACTAAATTTAGCCAATGAAGATAGCAATCGTATGTTACCCGACTTTCGGGGGAAGTGGAGTAGTGGCAACCGAATTAGGAATCGCCTTGGCCAATAGAGGTCACGAAGTCCATTTTGTTACCTACAAACAACCCGTTCGTTTAGAGCTTCTCAGCAACCGGATACACTTTCATGAAGTTCATGTACCTGAATATCCATTATTCAAATATCAGCCCTATGAACTGGCCCTATCGAGCAAGTTGGTAGATACTGTAAAGCTATATGGTATTGAGTTGCTGCACGTACACTATGCCATACCCCATGCTTATGCAGGCTATATGGCCAAAAAAATGCTGGAGGAAGAAAATATCTATGTGCCAATGATTACTACCCTACATGGCACCGATATTACTTTAG
The DNA here is from genome assembly GCF_047345415.1 of Maribacter corallii. Classification (NCBI taxonomy): domain Bacteria; kingdom Pseudomonadati; phylum Bacteroidota; class Flavobacteriia; order Flavobacteriales; family Flavobacteriaceae; genus Maribacter; species Maribacter corallii. The sequence goes on along the minus strand of NZ_JBLFEP010000005.1, from coordinate 392,135 downwards.
TAGGGCAGCACCCTTTTTATAAGCCGGCGGTCACCTTTAGTATTAATAACTCCGATGTAGTCACTTCGGTATCCGAAAACTTGAAACAAAGTACGATGCGTTCTTTCGATATTAGAAAGAATATTACCGTGATACCGAATTTCATCGACAAACGTAAGTATAGCACTTCTTTTACGGACTGTCAAAGGTCATTGATGGCCAACGATGACGAAAAAATAATGACCCATATCAGTAATTTTAGAAAGGTAAAACGTATTCCGGATGTAATTAAGGTATTTCATAAGGTTCAGCAAAAAATACCAGCGAAATTAATAATGGTAGGTGAGGGGCCGGAAAAGGAGGGAGCTGAATTGTTATGTGAAAAACTGGGAATATCGGACAGAGTCATCTTTTTGGGGAATAGTAATGAAATAGACCGTATTTTATGCTTTTCAGACTTGTTCTTGCTACCTTCTGAATCGGAGAGTTTCGGATTGGCAGCACTTGAGGCCATGATTAATCGTGTACCTGTCATTTCCAGCAACGCAGGTGGTATTCCGGAAGTGAACGAACATGGGGTCACAGGATTTTTAAGTGATGTCGGGGATATCGATGAGATGGCCGAGAACGCGATAACCATTTTGGAAGATGACACTGTTTTGGAGAAATTCAAGCAAGATGCTATGAAATCGGCGGAGAAATTTGACTTGATGAATGTATTACCTTTATATGAGGAAGTATACGAAAAAGCCTATAACAGTAGATTTGATGAATCATATAGCTAAAAAATCCTTTGTAGTGTTCGCGTTTCTTTTGGTAGCCTGCAATGGTCAAAAAAGAGCAACTGCCAAAGAGGGCGGTGCGGAGCAACAAACGGATTTTGAACTACTGGTCAGCGACTCATATAGTGGGGCCGAGAATTCGGAAACTATGGTCATCACTAGTACAAAAGCTTTAGTCTCGTTTTTCGCCCAAATAAATAAGACAAGAAAACCGGGTCTTCCAGTGCCGGATATCGACTTTGAAAAAGAGATGATTATCGTTACTTGTAGCGGACCACGCAATGACGGCTCGCTTCCCGTGCTCAAAATCAAGGAAGAAACTACTTCGGAAATGGTTTTGCTCTCAGCGCTTAAATCGTCGGAGGATGCACAATTTCAAGGTCTTACCTCCCCTTTTAGTCTATATAAAATGCCTTTGACCGATAAAGAAATTGTTTTCGAAGCGGCTCAATAAGCGCAGTTTGGGCCTTTTTGACTTTCTGACCGATATTACTGCATTTCAAAGTACTTTCTTTGTGACGTATGGATAGCACTCTAATTTTACATGATATAAGGACCCAAATCCTATTTTATCATGAGAAAAAATACACAAACTTTGCTTGTGTTGCTATGCTTGGTAGTACACTTTTCCAATGCCCAAGAAGTACCACAATTAACTTCAAAAGACAGTATCGTTCAAAGCTCTTGGATGGTGGGTCTCGGATATAACTTCGTCGATGATTCCGGTGATATGCTTCAAGACTTATTCGCGGTGAATTCGGAATGGAATGCACTTGCTTATCCCAATAGGGTAAGTATCGGGCGCTATTTCAAGAGCGGTATCGGAGTAGAAGCCATAGGTACGTATAACAAATACAAGGTAGGGAAGATTATCGATGGTAAGGTGAACCAAACAGAATCGGACTATTTTGCCATTGACAGTAGAGTTACCTATGACCTGAATAAATTAATAGGTGAAACCGCTTGGTTTGACCCGTATTTAGGGGGTGGGCTTGGTTATACAGATGCCAATAATACCGGAAGAACCACTTATAATGCCGTTATCGGTTTCCGTACCTGGTTTTCGGACCGATGGGGGTTGGATTTCAACTCTTCAGGAAAATGGCGAACCGGCGATTCAGGAACCAACCATATTCAGCATGCCGCTGGGGTAGTATATCAATTTGGTATTGAGAAAGAACTATCGAAGAAGGGGTTGAAAAAACTGGCCCTAATAGAAGCCCTTGAGGCCGAGAAGAAGCGTGTGAACGATTCTATAGCGAATGTTGAACGCGAAAGGGAAGCAGCTGAGTTGGCTGAACGTTTAGCTAGAGAAAAGGAAGCTGCCCAACTAGCGGCTGCAGAGCAGGCGCGATTGGACGCGGAGCAGAAACGTAAGCAGGATTTAAGGGATAGAATCGATGCCCTTGGCCATGTATACTTTGATTTGAATTCATCTTATATCAACCAACGTTCAAAGGGAATCTTGGATGCCTTGACCGTTATCCTTGATGAGAACCCCGATGTGAAGCTTAGGGTGACCTCACATACTGATTCGAGGGGGAAATCAACGTATAACAAATGGTTGTCCGAAAGGCGGGTAAAACGAACAGTAGAGTTCTTAGTTGCGGCAGGAATCGAGGAGGAACGCCTCGAAGCTGAAGCCTTCGGAGAGGACAATCTATTGAACGAATGTAATGACGATACCTATTGCCCCGAAGAAAAACATCAAATTAATAGAAGGTCGGAATTCATTATTACGAGTTTCTAAAATTCCAATAAATTATTCGTTTGACACCTCATTGCAATTGCGATGAGGTGTTTATTTTATAGAGAGGTCCTTAATTGAATAAATAAGGTCATACGGCCAATGTACATCTTCGAGATACCTATAGGCATTGCTATGAATATTGAGTCCATTATCGATCAGGCCTATGGTTTTCCAGCCAATTTTGTTGGGAGTGACGAAATCTTTTTTGATATTGTCACCGATGTAGTAATTCACGTTGCAAGCCAATTCGTTCTCTATGAGTCGATAGTTTTCCTCACTTGGTTTTTCGGTGCCGATTTCTCCTGAAATCACGACGAAATCAATAAGGGTATCGATTTTTAAGGCCTTTATCTTGTTTCTTTGAGTATTCGAACGCCCATCCGTAATAATACCTAATCTGCCTTTCTTTGACTTAATGGCTTTGAGAAGTTCAATAACCCCATCAAAGGGGGCTATATCAGGAATATGATTGCGATAGAATTCAAGAAGTTCGGTTATCGGAATGCCGTATCTTTCAGCAACGTATTCAAATACGTTTTCTTTATTGCGATACCTTGAGAAAAGGTCAGAAAACAGTTGATGCGAAGACTCAGGCTCTAATTTTTGAGCCAGTTCCTTATAGGCCGATTTTAAATAATCAAGTTCATTGTAAAGAGTGTCGTCAAGGTCAAAGACGATGGCCGTATTCGAATCAACCAGTATATCCATGCACTAAAATTTCGTCATCGTACCGTATCATTAACAGCTTATCTTCCCAACAATCAAATTTATCAGGGGTGCTTTCCATTAAGAAATACTCTTGAATGATCCATTTTGGGAAATTTGCACCTGCGAGATAGGAAAGTGGATACCCTCCACCGAATCGTGGATTAATTTCTATGGCGTAGATTTTTGTGTCGTCATTTTTGTGTTTGAAGAACTGTGCGGTCAAACATCCGACGGCACCGTCGATATGACCGAGATGTTGCTTGATATACCCTACTAGCGTATTGTTATCGGTCAATGCTTTGTATACTTCACCATCTCTAACCTCTAACCGTTTTCTCGGCACGGCACATTTCAATTGATTATCCTTACCGAAATAGAGATCACAGGTGAATTCTTCATAGAAGTCGTGATCTAAATATTCTAGGAACATCAGTTTCTCATTCTCAAAATGATAATCCGTGAGATCTTCTTTGGTTCTGATTAAATAAGTATCCACACTTCGGCTACCATCACAGGGCTTTATAAACATCGGTAGTTTATAGTCCTTCTTATCGTACTCTTTCGCTACTGCGACGCCTTTGGACTCAAAAAAACGATGGATTTCTCTTTTGTTACGGCATTTTTTCACGAATTCTGGAGTAGCGACCAAAGCGGTAATCCCATTATCTTCTAGCAGATGTTTGTTTTCCGCCAAAAGGAGTAATTCGGTATCGATTGTGGGTACGATAAGTCGGATGCCTTCCTTTTTGCATTTGGCCATTAACTCATCGAGATAGTCAGGTTTATCCAATCTGGGTAAACCGAAATGGTCGTCGGCGACCTGACAGGCTGCCGATAGTTCTGGTTTGGCGTCGGCGGCAAAAACTTTTGCCTCTGGGTAAAGCGTTTTTAGTTCTTTTTGGAAAGCTCGAACAAGGGAAACGCGTCTGCCGGCCGAGCTTATTAAAATATTCATATTCTAGTTTAACTTTAACAAAGTTAACATATTAAATTACTTTTGAAGATAAAGGTGTAGAAGAGGTGGGTTTTTTTCAGGTTTTGATAATCGAATCAAATAAATTTCAGAATGGCTTGTTCGTTCATTACGGATGAACCAAATGCCTACTGCACAAAAATCTATCTGATAGTTTAGTTGGTTTGCGTGAGAATAACAGAAACACAAGAGTAGGGGATACTGCGTTTATCTAAACACGTTTCGTAGGCTAAGAAATGCCAAGAACAGCCCCTTTCTATTTAGTATAGGAACCAATATTTTGTATATCGTTTTATTGTAGTCTTTTCCTAAGAATTTTTTTAGAGGGTAAACTTGAATGTCTTCAAATCTTTTGATAGTAGCCGTCACTTCTTTTCGTGGCAATCCATATCGGATACTTTTAATCAATTGGAAAAAAGCGAAAGACTGTTGACGTGCTTCTATTCGCTCGAGGCAGTCACCGATTCTTGGATGTTCATTGGTTCGAAGTTCCTTGATCTGCTCATTGAACTCAAACACATTTCGCTCATAATCACCTAATAAACGCCTGACATGGTCAATGTTCGTCTTTCTCATAATTGAGTTTGGCCTCATATAATAGCGATAGAAGTCCAATGGAATATGTGCTACCCGGTTTGCCGCCACCAATAATTTTGAGGTGAAATTCGCATCCTCGACAAGCCTTCCCTCAGGAAATACGAGTTTTGTCCTTCTAAGAAATTCCGTATTAATAAAATACCACCAGGCATTGTTTAGATAATAGTGATCCGCTATGAAGGCAATACCATCACTTGTTTTAGGGTTGCTTGTGGTGATATCGGAATGATTCGATGATTCCTTTATATCTAGACTTCCCGTTTCTAAAACCCCGACCCCTAAAAAATCAAGCTGTAGTTTCTCTAAAATAGAAATAATTAGACCCAAGGTGTTTCGCGCTATATAGTCGTCAGAGTCAATAAAATAAGTGTATTTTCCTTTGGCCAAAGGTATTCCCGTATTGCGTGCTCCGCTGAGTCCTTTATTTTCTTGATTGACAAGGGTGACATTCTCGTACCTCTCGGTGTAAGTTGCCACAATTTCAGCACTTCGGTCGGTGGCGCCGTCGTTGATCACCAATATTTCATAATCTTCTTTTGAAATATCTTGATCCAATAAACTGTCAAGGCAATTTCCAATGAACTGCTCTACGTTATAGGTCGGTACTATGATACTTAGTAGACACATGCTTTTCTATTAATCTTGAATAACCGTTGCTTTTAAACCTACCCGTGTCAACGACCGGGAAATGCACTTCAGTTTGACTTGGCCCCCTAATCTACATTTTAATAGATGCCCCATTTCTTATAAAGCATCGATTTCAATGTTTTTCGCTACGTGATTATCGATCAAATCCATTATTTTTTCATCTACCTTATAATCGAACTTTCTTGCAAAAAACTTATTCGAGTACACCAGTCTATCAAAATGCGCCGATTCTATGATTTTTGGATTATTTGACTGACTGAACCAATCGATGTACCAAAAATTATTATTAACTATTCTTTCTTTGAATGAAGAGTTCATGAGAATGGTTTGGAAAAACTGTTCGTCCGGACAATGCACATATTTGTGAAAGTGCACAAAATCAGGATTTTCGATACAGAATTCGCTCACATAGTCAATGGCTGACTTTGTCAACATAAACCATGCCCCTCCACCATAGAGGTTCTCAAATTTTGGGTAGCGACGTTTCGGAAGGGGCAGTTGACGCATTAATCTACCTAACTTCTGCCTAAACGGGCTTAAATGTGTAAAGTGGTACTTCTCGTAGCGCACTTGCCAATTGAGTCCTTTCGACGAAATCTCTTCCCATTCTATGAATTCTTTTCCTGAATTCTTTTCCAAAAATGAGATGATTTGTCGAACGGGTCTCAGAACATAATCTTGCCCGCTCATAAAAATCAAATAATCGTATACTTTGGACTTGATTTCAGCAAAGGAATTTAGCATCCCTTGTACTTGACTGATATTCGACCAGTATATAGGCACACGATTTTCGATAAATGTTACATGTTGGCCTAGTATCTTTTCGAATGGCTCAATATTCGTTTTTGAATCGATATTTACATAGATATCAATAGTATCGAAAGCGTAAAACGGTCGCAACATCCGGTCTATTTGCTCCGGATATTTATGTGCCTGTACTAGAACTACTAGGTTCATTTTTTAGTTTTTTTATAATTGGATGGTGGAAGTCTACGGGAGTGTTATTTTAAACTTCGCTCTAAATTACCTGAACTATTGCTTATATCACATTTTTTAAGTTGAAAACCTTGTTTTGTCGACCATAGTGTAATAAGTCGTATTTGTCGGTGCTCAATTATGACCAGTGAAACGTTCACCAGTAGCTCCAGTGTTCGAACCGACACCCTCTGATTTGAAGACCTTTAGAATCGTTTTCCAGATTATTTTTAAATCCAACAAGAAACCCATATGCTCCACATACCAAATGTCGTATTCGAATTTTTTCTTCCAAGAAATCGCATTTCTTCCGTTTACCTGGGCCCAACCTGTAATACCGGGTCTTACCGCGTGCCTTTTTCGTTGTTCTTCAGTATACAAATCGAGATAGTCGACTAGCAGCGGTCTTGGTCCTATAATACTCATATCACCTTTGAGCACATTCCACAACTGAGGTAACTCATCTACAGAAGACTTTCTTACGAAGTGTCCGAAGGCAGTGATTCTTTGCTCATCCGGTAAAAGTTCTCCGTTCGCGTCTTTTTTATCGTTCATTGATTTGAATTTCACGATACTGAAAACTTTTTCGTTTTTTCCAGGCCGTTTCTGAACGAAAAATGCTTTTCCTTGGGTACTTAAAACTAAATAAGTAACAACAATTAGCGGGCTTGACAATATCAAGACAATAGAAGCCACCAAAATATCGATTATGCGCTTTAGAAAAAGTTTATACATGATAACATATTGATTTCATATCTGCGGTGGTTCGTTCTTGATTTAAGTTCATTGTTCTATTCCTATTGAATAGCAAGATTATTTTTTTTTGAGATACTCTTTTAGTGTACCGTCCCACACGATTTGTTGCTGATATTTTTTCGAAATGACACCTCTAATAGATTCGTTGGATTCCTGGTATACTTCTTTGTTTTTCAGGCAATTGGACATCGCTTCTTTCAAAGCTTCCGTATTTTGTATAGGCACTATTTCTCCATTGACCCCACTCTCTATTATTTCGTTTGAACCATTGATATCGGTAACGATACTAAATTTTCCCATAGCGCCACATTGTAATACAACATTTGGAAAACCTTCGCGGTAGCTAGGGAAAACAAAAACATTGCAAATGGCGAAATAAGGCCTAACATCGTGTTGAAATCCGGTTTCAATAACGTTAACGTTAGTTTTAATAGCTTTCATTGTCGCCGCGGGCAAAGGATCATGTTTGTTTTCATAAGGTCCTACTAAAACCAACTTTATATCTGAACGGGAGCGGCTCAATTCAGAAAAGGCGTCTAAAAGTTCGGTGATTCCTTTTTCCGAAACCAATCTGCCCACAAAAAGAAAAACAAAGTCGTCTGCGGCTATGTTCAATTCATCTCTCTTGGCATTTATGGCAGTACGATCAAAGCGGTCTGGATTAAAATGGGCAACGTCAATGCCATTAACATTCCCATTTGAAATAATCTTAAGCGGTTTTTTAGTGATTTTATAGTTCAATAGGTCATTTTTGACCCCTTGCCCCTCTGGGTATAGGTCTGTAGCACAGAAGCAGATGATACGATTGAAAAATATCAGTAACCTCCTCATCAGTCCCGTTCTTGACGGAAAAACCAATCCTGTAAAGGTGTGTGCCCTGTTTGGCACACCTGCAAAATAGGCCGCAAGCATACTCAGAAGACCTGCCTTGGGGGTAATGGAGTGAACCATGAACGGTTTCTCTTTTCTGAATAGTCGATAGAGCTTATACAAGCTGTTAAGGTCTTGAACCGGACTTATTTTTCGTTCAATGCGCAAAGGGATTGTCTTAATGCCCTCGTCTATCGCTAGTTGTTTCGAACTTTCGATTCCCGAACCTACCCCGATAATCTCAAAATGAGTGTTGAGATAATTGAGTTGACCCTTAAGAAGAATTCGCAAGGAATCAGAAAGAGCGGCGACCCTGATAATCTTATTTTTCATCTGGAATCACGGTATTTTCCATAAAGCCCCAGGTAACTTTTGGCCATGGTATCCAAATCATACTTTCGTGATCTTTCAATACAGTTTTTCACTGTGGTATTGTAGAAACTTTCATCTTTCAACAAGCGCTTGATAATATCGGCCAGTTGGTGGTCGTCATTTTTTTCGAATAAGATACCGGCGTTTTCGACCACTTCCGTAAGTCCTGGAACATCGGATGCGACAAAGGGACGACCACTGGCCATACCTTCAACACTGGACAATGACAATCCTTCGTAATGGGAAGATAGAACAACCACATCGGAGGTCTTCAGCAGTCTAGGTACATCATCCCTGATGCCCAAAAAGGAAATTCGATCGGTCAACCCTAAAGAAGCGACTAGATTTTCACATTTTTGCCGTTCTTGCCCTTCACCTACCAAAAGAAGTTTTGCATCTGGAATGAGCTTCATTGCCCGTATTAGCGTACCTTGATTTTTTTGCGGACGAAATGCTGAAATTTGAATTATAAGTCGTTCCTCTTTGCCTACCCCAAAATCCTTTTTTTCATAGGGTTCTGCGTTCGAAATTGCAGCTAGATTCACGCCATTGAAAATCAATTCTATGGGTACCTTCTTACTTGAGATATGACGTTTCATATTTTCAAGTACCGTTTCTGAAATCGCAATATGACAATCGTACTTCTTGTACATGAAACGTTCGATAGGTTTGTAAAAAGCACTGCTCATTCTTCGATTATCGGTATTGTGTTCCGTATGAATGAAGACACTTTTCTTACTTGCATATTTCGACAAGGCGACCCAGTAAAAAGGAGGAAAGAGATGCGCGTGAATTACATCGTACTCATATCGTTTGAGATGCTTGGCAATTTTAAATACACATGACGGATGGTATATATTAGTGTCTGAACCCAGGGAAAAAATAGATATTTGCTTGTTTTTCTCCAATTGCCTGCTCAATGGGGTGTCATATGACTTCAATAACAAAATACTCACCTGATGCCCCTCTTCAATGAACTTTAAAGAAGTTTCTACAACTAACTTTTCTGCCCCTCCGGGAAGAAGAGAATTTATGACCTGTAAGATTTTAAGGGGTTTCATAGTGGAAAAACGCTAATTGCGTTGAGTTTCGTATTGGGTGCCTAGCGATACATCAGCATAAATGCTGTAAATGGTTTCTAAATCCTTGGAATCAAAATAATCCTCGTCCGTTTTGTTCTTATTGTAAATCTTGTTCTTTTTGAAATATTCAAAACATCTAGGGTCTTTTGAAAGATTGAGATGATTCAAAATAGAACCAATGGTTTCTTCTGGACTTTGAATGAAATCGGTATAACGCACATCTAAAACTTCAACACCGGTTTTTTCAATTTCCATATCGGTGATGTTGGAAACTTTTTTGGTTTGAAGTGCCGTAATAGCTACGCGATTACCCACATTTCTTTCGGCAAACTTTTTTTCTTCATCCGAATAAACACCGGTCCACCAAAGCTTTGTAGCACCCAAATCCTCCCAAAAATCACTTTTGATCAATGAGCTTACTGTAGGTACCGGATTTCTGTGTATCCTGACGAATTGAGCATCAGGAAAAATACTTAGTAAATACTCGATTTTTGCCGGCCCGGTCAACTTAAAGGCCAATCTTTTTTTTCTTTGGTACCTGACTATTTTTTCAAAATAGTCCCTTGCTCTTTTTACCGTATCTTCTGAGGCGCGCTGCCCAATTAAAAAATCTCTTCCGAAATCAAGCTCTTTTTCTAGATTTTGGGACCAAATCGTGTAGTTTTCACTGGATCTAAAGGCGTATTTATGTTGGCTATAGATTTCCCAAAACGGATTCTGAAACAGAAACCGCAAAAAGTTAATCGCTAATGATTTCGGAAAAATGTTGTGCCAATTTGAAGGAAACCCCAAATCCTTGTGGCGCATGGCAATGTTCGAGATAATGGTCGTGCCAGAACGGGGGTTACCGATAAAAATTATAGGCTTTTTTAAATAATCGCCAGATTTGGAGCTCATAAAGGTATTTTATGAATGGGAAGCTAGATATGGATTTTCCTTAGAATTAATGAATTTTATTGTTTCTAAGTCCTTAGCTTCGAAATATTCTTCGTCTTTTTTGTTTCTATTGTAGATTTTGTTTTTTATGAAATAAGACATACACCCCTTATCTTCAGGTAGACCTGTATACTCCAAAATCTTCCTTATAGTATCTTCCGAATCTTGAACAAAATCTTGATAATGAACATCAAAAACATCAGCCTTCATCTTATCGATTTCATAATCAGTTACGTCGGCTACTTTCTTGATTTGAAAAGCTGTCATTGCAACCGGGTCATTTTGATTCGCTTGTGCCCAATGTTTTTCCTCATCTGAATACGCCCCGGTCCACCACAATTGTTTCTCTCCTAAGGGCTCCCAAAAACTGCTTTTTAATAAAGAACTCACCGTAGGTATGGGCTTGCGGTGTATACGAACGAATTGAGCATCAGGAAAAATACTGAGCAAAAACTCAATCCTTGAAGGCCCAGTGGTTTTGAAGGCAAGCCTTCTCTTACCTTGTTTCCGAACAATATCCCTAAAATATGATCTTAGAAAAGCGACACTTTCATCGCTCGCTCCAGTATCTAGCAAAAACCCACGACTAAAATCGATTTCCGATTCCGTGATTTCGCGCCACATACCATAATTCTCACTAGTTCTAAATACGATTCTGTTGATAAAACTAACTTTATTTAGTTGTTTTTTCTGCCCATGAATTCTCCAAAACCGGTTATCAATAAGCCGCCTAATATAGTTTAGGTTGCGATTATTGGGGTAGCGATTTTGAAACTGGGAGGCAAAACCGATATGTCGGTGCCGCATCACAATCTCCGAAATGACAGAGGTGCCAGAGCGAGGGTTCCCTATGAAAATAATAGGTTTTTCTAGCTCTTTATAGTATTTATGGCCAGTTGACATATTCTTTTTATTGCACTATCATGCCCGCTGCCACCGTTTCATTGGTGCTCTCATCGATTAGAATCAAACTACCAGTGGCCCTATTTTCACGATAGGAGTCGATCATAAGCGGTTTTGTGGTTCGAATACGCACTTTACAAATATCGTTCATGCCCATATCCTTGTCCTCAAAATTTCGACCTAAGGTTTCGATGTCGATTTTGTAGATGACCTCTTTGATCATTGCTGTTTGCTCATTGGTGGTATGTCGTACCGTGTATTTCGCGCGCGGTTTTGCAGGGGAGTTGTTCATCCAACAAAGCATGACTTCTAAATCCTGCGCCGGTTCGGGCTTGTTATTCGAACGCACGATCATATCACCACGACTGATATCTATATCGTCTTCTAAGGTCATTGATACGGACATTGGGGCATAAGCCTCTTCCAATTCACCTTTAGGGCCTTCCACGGTCTTTACTTTAGATGTAAATCCGGATGGCATCACGGTCACTTCATCACCGGGTCTAAATATACCACTGGAAATCCTACCCGCATAGCCACGGTAGTCAATAAAGCCATCACGTTGTGGTCTTAATACAGTCTGTACTGGAAAACGTGCATCTACACTGTTAAAGTCACTACTGATATGTATGGTTTCTAAGGTATGAAGCATTGGCGCCCCATTGTACCATGGCATATTTTCAGACCGATTTACCACATTGTCTCCCAATAGGGCACTTATCGGTATAAAACGAACATCTTGAACCAATAGCTTAGATGAGAAATCTTGAAATTGCTTTACAATGTTATTGTAGGCTTCTTCTTTAAAATCTACAAGGTCCATTTTGTTGATACAAACCACCAAGTGCGGTATTTGTAGAAGCGAAGCAATGAATGAATGTCTTTTCGTCTGCTCTATTACCCCATGACGGGCATCTACTAAAATTATGGCAGCATTTGCGGTAGAGGCACCGGTTACCATGTTTCTAGTATATTGAATATGTCCCGGGGTATCCGCTATGATAAATTTCCTTTTTGGAGTAGTGAAATAACGATAAGCAACGTCAATGGTAATTCCCTGTTCGCGTTCATCTTTAAGCCCATCGGTAAACAAAGCTAGATCTACGCCCTCGTGACCTTTTTTCTGACTAGTACTTTCTATGGCTTCCAATTGGTCTTCAAAAATCGATTTTGAATCGTATAAAAGTCGTCCGATCAACGTACTTTTTCCGTCGTCGACGCTACCTGCGGTGGTAAATCTTAATAATTGATTGTTATTTAATTCCATCTTGTTTTTCTTTAAAAGTAACCTTGTCTTTTTCTGTCTTCCATCGCGCTTTCCGAACGTTTGTCATCAGTCCTATTTCCTCGTTCGGTTTGTCGCATACCGGAAACTTCCTCCGCGATTTTTTCAAGGGTATCGGCGTCTGATTCGATACCTCCCGTAATGGTGATGTCACCAAGGGTACGGAATCTTATCTTTTTAGTAACGATTTCTTCTCCCTCTTCCAATTTTAAGAACTCTGAATTGGGAATCCATGAATCGCTTCTCCACACTACTTCGCGCTCATGGGCATAGTACAATGATGGAATAGCTATGTTTTCTCTACAGATATAGTTCCAGACATCCATTTCCGTCCAATTACTTATCGGGAAAGCTCTAAAGTGTTCTCCTTCGAAATGTTTGCCATTGAAGAGATTCCATAATTCAGGACGCTGGTTTTTTGGATCCCATTGACCAAAATCATCTCTATGGGAAAAGAAACGTTCTTTGGCCCTTGCCTTTTCTTCATCACGTCGCCCTCCACCAATTGCACAATCGACTTTATTCGCTTCTATTGCATCCAACAGGGTTGTAATTTGTAGCGCATTTCTGGTAGCATTCTTTCCTCTCTCTTCCGCAACTCGTCCTTGGTCAATTGATTCTTGAACAGAACCAACTATCAGATTTACGCCAAGTTCCTTAAGTGTGTCGTCTCTGAATTGGATGGTTTCCGGAAAGTTGTGTCCCGTATCAACATGCATCAAGGGAAATGGAATTTTGGCTGGATAAAAAGCCTTTTTCGCTAAATGGGCAACCAAAATGGAATCTTTTCCTCCCGAAAAAAGAATTACCGGGTTTTGAAATTGTGCCCAGACCTCCCTAAGAACATAAATAGCTTCAGATTCTAATTCGTCAAGGTAATTTAAATAGTATTTACTCATTTTTTGAGTCTTAAATGGTTTTCGATTTTATGATAAATAATTTCTACGGATTCCTCAATGGAATTCTCATGGGTTACTTCCGCATTAGGATTTTCAGGCGCTTCGTATGGCGATGAAATTCCGGTCATGTTCTTGATTTCCCCTTTACGAGCCTTTGCATATAATCCTTTAACGTCGCGTTGTTCACAAACCTCAAGGCTTGTATTCACAAATACCTCGACATAGTTTTCGGAGCCGACAGTGTCTTTGATCAAATCACGATCTTTTTTGTACGGTGCTACAAAGGCGGCCAAAACGACCACACCTGCATCAACGAACAATTTGGCAATCTCTCCGATTCTACGATTGTTCTCGGAGCGATCCTCAGGACTAAATGAAAGGTCCTTGTTAATGCCATGTCTTATATTATCGCCATCTAAGGCAAAAGTTTTTATGCCATTGGTATGCAATTTTTCTTCTAAAGCGTTCGCTATGGTCGATTTTCCGGAGCCCGATAAGCCCGTAAAAAAAATCAGCATAGACCTATGTCCATTGCCTGTTTGGCGGTCATTGCGATTTACCCCATAGGTATGTCGAACTATATTTTTTTCCATCTCTTTGATCTAATGATTTTATCGAGGCCAAAATTAATACGATACCACGCACGTTCATGTCCATAATATAATATCATTTTGGTAATAACTTCGGCTCCACCTATCTTCAGGCCGGTGAGCGGGTCTCCTGAGATAATCCAGGACAATGCAATGGTGTCCAAGGTACCAACAGCACGCCATGAAACAGTTTTTAATAGGTGTCTTTTTCTACTTTCGGGAATACCTACCCTAAGCCAGGCCCTTTCATGCACATAGTATAGTATCATTTTAGTCACTACCTCGGAAAAACCGATTTTTAAACCGGTCATGGGATTTCCGGTTATCACCCACGACAACAGCACGGTATCCAATGTGCCGACAAAACGCCAAGTAAAGGTTTTGGCGATATGTCTTTTATGGGAAATTTTACCCATTAGCCGTGATATTTTGCCCATAGCTCCCATTATTTTCGAACCAAGAAGAAGGGATTTAAAAGGTTTTCCTTATTGTAATCAAGTTCTTCATTCGTTTGTTGCGAAATTACATTTAAACCTACTGCATTGCAAATAGCTTGACCAGCTGCAGTATCCCACTCCATAGTTGGGGCAAAGCGCGGATACACATCTGCTTTGCCTTCCGCGACCAAACAAAATTTTAACGAGCTTCCTTTTGAAACAATATCAACCTCATTGAAGTTCGGTTTTATAGAATCGATATACTCTAGTGTGCTTTCGTTCATATGAGATCTGCTCCCTACAACTCGAACTAAGTCTTCGTTATGGGTGCTCGGTGCTATTCTGTCTTCCTCTGAAAATAGCTCCTTGATTATGTTGTGTTCTTTACTCAAAATAGATTTATAGGCCTCTTTTTTATTTACATCAGCGTAATAAAGCTCACGTGAAACTGGAACATAAATGACGCCAAAGGTAGGTTTACCTTCTGTACATAAAGCAATATTCACGGTGAACTCGCCATTTTTTTTGATAAATTCCTTTGTGCCATCTAGAGGATCGACAATCCAACAGGTTTTCCAGTTCTTACGCACGTCGAAATCAAGTTGTTTGTTCTCTTCGCTAATGATGGGGTGCTGCGTAGTTTGCAAAAGCTTCACTATGGCCTCATTGGCCGCTTGGTCTGCAAGAGTTAGTGGGGAATTATCTTCCTTCTGTTCAACTTGAATATCAGGACCTTCGTAGATTTTCAGAATTTCTTTGCCTCCAGCAATAGATGCCGTTATGGCTAATTGTAAATCTTTCTGCATAAATTAAATATCGTATAAGTGTAATTAATACTCGAAATTTTAAGGCTTCACAAGAATAACGCAGGTTTCTGCTAAATGATATAAATAATGGTATCTTTTTTATCAAACGTATGTGAGTTGCCGCTATTAGGACAGGGGTGTTACTTCAAACGAACTTCTTTCAATAGGTATTCCCATTTATCACCAACATTGCTCATTGAAAATTTTTCTAAAGCCAAGGGGGCATTTTTCTGTAATTCTGCCCTAAATATATTGTCATCGATTAACCGAAGGAGTCCGCTAACCATCGCCTCAATATTCTGATTTTCGATGAGTAGACCGCTTTCTTCATTGACCAAAATGTCGGAAGGACCTGAAATGCAATCATACGCAATACACGCGGCACCTTGGGAGCATGCTTCCAATAGGGTCATTGGGAGTCCCTCAAAGCGTGAAGGTAACATGAAGATTTCCGCCTTGTTTAAAATATCCTTGATGTCCGTTCGATATCCTGAAAATTCTATGTTTGTAACATCTGCTTCTTCGACCATCCTTTCTAAGATTTCCCTACCATGATCACCGGCACCTATAATTTTGAACAACCAGTCCGGTTTTTGGTCGCCCACTAACTTTGCAATTTTGATCAAATTATCAAAACCCTTGTGATGGTAACGGTTTAATTGGCCAATAGCAACAATCTCTTTTTTGCGCTTGGATGACAGGTTTTCGGCAATCTCAAAAGAGCAAGGATTTGGCATGACTACAACCTTCTTGTTCTTCTTTGAAAAATAGTTCAAATCGAAACTGGTCAGTATGGTAACCGCATTCGCCATAGGATACAGAAACGTCCATAAGAATTTTTCTTGATAGGTGTAGCGAGAGAGGTGGTTGTTATGTTCTGAAACGATTATTTTTATACCGTATATTTTGGCCACGGGAATTGTCATATACCCTAATAAATCAATATGTGAATTCATAATATCGGGTCTGTTCTCCTTTTTCTTGTAAAAGGAAAGCAAGCTGAAAAAACCACTAAAAACAACCGATTTAATTAAGGGTTGTTCGTGAAGTCTAACTCGTTCGACCGCCTCATTCAAGGGGTATTGATCGCCACCAGTAAAGGAGATAATCCTTATTTGATGTCCTTTATCATCGAGATAGTTGGCAATGAGGCTGATAACGCGCTGTGCGCCACCATCGGTCATTTTACTTATAAGGAAGTCTATTTTCATGGTTTTTCGGGGTGTTTCATAGTAGGTTATAATGGTTAATGACCGACTTGTTTCTCATCACTATATAATCGTGTCAATGGCAACTTTTGACCCTTTCGATTATCAGGTTGGTTCTTAACGCTTATGATTTGGGAATATGTAAATAAAGTAATTGAAAGAAACACATAGTACTCAAAATAAGTGTGCAGGGTCATAAGATAAAGGGCAATCGTTACCGCCATATAAAACAGAGACTGGTCCCTTGCAAAAACTCCATAAGCTGAGTGTAACATGTATAGTATAAAAATTAGAAAGCCCATGAATGGGATAATCCCGGCTTCACCCCATATCAATAAATAGGTATTATGAACACCAACTGAATGTAAACCGTCACTTTTGAACTTACTATATCCGCCTCCAAAAATAGGGTTGTCCATTAGGCTATCATAGTACATTGCCCATGTTCCCGTTCGAGAATCATCATCTAATGACTGTGAAGATCGCTCGTTAGTAAATACTGACTTAAAGGCTTCAAATCGCTTACCTCCCAGGTTTAATAACTCACCCAAAACAAAAAGGCTAACAAAAGCACTGATACCAATTACGAATATTCGAATGTTCTTAATATCTTTTTTCAATGAGAAAAGGTTGATGATAATCCATACCAGTAAAAAAGTTCTTGAAAAAGTTACAAAGCCCGCTAAGGTGAAAACAATCTGCGAAAATTGTCGAAATCCTTTTCTGTTCAAGGAGTAGCAGAGCGTATAGCCAAAGAGACATACTAGACCAGCAGGATTGGCATTAAAATAAAAACCACTCGCTCTACCGTGGTCGGTACCGGTTACAAAAGCATTTAAGATGATACTTGTTGCCCCTATTAGTAAAAAGACCACCATTTCTTTTTTAGTAACCTTCTTATAAAACTCATTGCCAAAGACAATTAAAACCAAATATTTGGCGACCGCGATAGACCAAGAACCTGCATCCCCCGTTACATACATTTGCAAACCGGAAATAAGAAAGTACGAAAGCCCAATATAGAGTAACCACATATTTGGAGGACCCAAGAGAAAGAGAACATAATAAACGGCCAACAAAAAGAAAGCGGAGTAGCTAAATATACTTCCCACGGCCCCACCAAAAGTGTTCAGACCTACGGTAGGAAGGTTGAGCATGAAAAGCGCAAGAATTAGATATTTTAAAATTTTTTGAAGCATGATTTTATCACTGGGCAAGTGCTTTTAGCCCAAATACTGTTTATTCTGATATTTTACTATTCTTTAGGCCGAAAATACTTTTCAAATGTACACTAAATCAACTATTCTTCTGACCGGTAATTTATTTTGGGTTTTTATACTATTGCTTCCTATAGATGAATTTCTCGGAAGAAATGCTAATTAAAACCGGTTTACTTTTTATCAATTGCGCTTAAAAGATCCCCCCATTTCTCGTAAATCTCATTTATTTCGTAACGCGCTATACTTTGGATGGCTTTATCACCTAGTGATTTCCGTAGTTCTTCACTGTTGAAAAGCCTTTCCAGGGCATTTTGCATTTCATGAATGTTTTGATCTTCCACAAGAAGCCCATTGACCTCATTTGATATCATTTCTGACGGTCCGGTTACACAATCATAAGAAACACAGGCCATACCCTGTGACATACACTCTAAGAGCACCATAGGTAATCCTTCATATCGAGAGGAGAGAATGAAAATACTCGCTTTTCGCATCAGGCTATTGATATTTTTTTGAAACCCAAGGAAATCGACCTTGTCGACCAAAGCTTTTTCACGCACCATCTCCTCCAATAATGGACGACCCCTTTCGCCGCCCCCTATGATCTGTAACTTCCAATCTTGGTTTTTCTTAAGTAACGGCTCAACAATTGTAATCAAATTGTCAAATCCCTTGTGATGAATACGATTTAAGTTGCCTATGGCAACTATGATCTTTTCACGTTTATGCTCATTGTTGTCAATTGTAGCGAACGAGCACGGGTTCGGCATCACTACAACATTCGCCTTTCGCTTCTCAAAAAAGGGAACGTCAAAAGCTGTGAGCACCGTGACGAAATTTGCTAATCTATAGATATACCGCCAGCTAAAACGGGTCAACCATCTTGGGTTAGGTACAAAGAGATGATTGTTGTGTTCGGATACGATAATTGGAATTTTCCTGAATCTACAACCTAGGATAGCACTGAGGTTTGTTGCCGTTAGGAAGGAAATTGCGATATCGGGTCTCGTTTTTTGGTCCTTGTAGAACCTTATGAGGTTCAATGTCTTTCGAATCTTTATGATCGGAAAACTGTTATCAGTAAGACGTACACGCTCTATAGCTCCATCTAACTCATAAGAGTCCTCTGTACCATCAAATGTAATAACCCTTACGCTATGACCTCTATGGACGAAATGACCACTCAAAGCCGCCATAACACGTTCGGCTCCACCTTTTCCTAAACATCCAATTAAAAAGTCAACTTTCATAATTATGCATCAAGAATGCTTTACTACCTCATTCTTCAATAGTACTAACGTATTTTTTATAACCATTGTACGTGTACGTGAAATAAATTATAGATGATATGATATAAACCACCGTAGTACTGATGACGAGACCATACAGTCCATATTTTTCAACCAGGACGAAATTCATGATAAGATTCACGAACAGATTAAAGAATGAGACCCAAGCCATAAACTTGTTCTCATTTGCAGCCGTTAGAAACTTTACGCAAACCAAAATGCACAAATAGAAAGGAACATAGAGGAAGGCGATTTTTTGAATACTACTGACCACCATGGTATCTTTCGAAGTAAATTCACCACGTTCGAAAAGAATCTCGATGATGTCATAAGACCAAATGAAAAAGACCAAGGTTATTAGAAAACTACCCGTAAATATTATGGCTAAGATTTTGAATAAACGATGATACGCCTTCTTTCTATCTGTAACGAAGGCTTTTGAGAAATAGGGTAAAAAGACATTTCCTATGGCCATCATTAGAATTCCGATTGCAATGGTCGGCAACTTAACACCATAGTTGATCGACGCAATAGATCCTACGACCAACTGGGCCGCAAAGAATTGATCGATAAATGGATTTGCCCCTGACAAAAGGCCAGAAACAATCTTAGGAGGGTATTGTTTAATCATCTCCTTAATGTTATCGTTTATCCTGGGCTTACCAATCTTGATTAAATCGTATTTTCTGGCAAATAAGAACAGTAAGGTCGTAGATAGTATGGTACCTATTAACATGCTCCAAACCAAAACAGTGTCACCAAAGAAGTCTTTGAAAAATATCACATTAATAATGGTGACCAAAGGGGTGAAAAATATCACTACCGTCGAATAAAAAAACTTACTATGGATTTCCAATAAACCCGACAGAATACTGGAAACTCCCCAGAGCAATATACAGGGAATCACAAGGTAAAGTTGTTTTCTTAAGAGTAGATAATATTCGATAGTATGCCCTGAAAAAAAGTACTCTAGGAACAAGGAGAAAATCAGTGTAAGAATGGATAGCGATACAAAGAGAACGGATATGGTGGAAAAAACAAAGGATTGGAAACTCCCCAATTCCTTCGTCGTCTTCATTTCTCTGACATAATTTGGCACAAATAGATTTTTAAGTGCTTTCAGTGATATCATTTGAATAAACGAGGGGATAAGAATGGCCAAATGATAGGTGTCAAGTAAGGTCGAGAGCCCGAAGGAAGAACTGACCAACGTTTCTTTGTAGAATGATACTAGTTTGGCGAGTAGTGCGAGACCAGCGACTAAGCCTATATTTCGTACGACCTTGTTTTTGGTTGAGCTGATAATTTTTTTGTAAAACCTTTTTATCATCTAATAGTCACCAATGTTTGGGCCTTTAGTTCCGGAATCCGTTGAACCAACGTTCAAAATTATTTTTAATATCTCTCTGCAAAGATGCGAAAAGCAAGTTACCATACCTAATTATGCCGTTTAAGAACCCGCTAAATCGATATTCCATTCAAACGATGCAACTATTTGTTTAGGTGATGAACTAATCTGGTCTATCTTTACTCTGTAATAAAGTATTTTAATGACAAGTTAGAAATGTTGATTTATGCGTAATTCAATTATCACATCGTTCTGTATCATGTTGACCACGATCCTAAGTGGCCAAACCATTAATGTCAACTCACTTCAGGGGAAAAGTGTCACGGCTGCTTTTAAAGCTGCAATGCAATCAAGTTGCGATACTATTTTTTTTGATAAGGCGAACAGCCCCTACATTTTTAAACCATTGCGTTTTGAAGGTTGTTCAGGTAAAACTATCTTGCTTGAAGAAGGTGTTGAGTTTAGAGCAATGAAAGGGGCTTTTCCCAAGAAAACGGACGCCTTGCTTAAATTTTTGAATTGCGTAGATATATCCATTATTGGGAATAATGCAACGTTCAGGATGAACAAAGAGGATTATTTAGATGGGGAATGGAGGCATGTTATACGGGTTAAGGGTAGCAAGAACATCCGCATTGAAAATCTCACCTTACGCGATAGTGGCGGTGATGGTATAACTATTGGTGGAAACGAAAAAAACCCGTATTCGGAAAATATTTATATCGATTCAATAAAGAGTCTAAATAACAAACGTCAAGGGATTTCAATAGTCAGTGCTAAAAACGTTCAGGTCAAAAATTCACTTTTTGCGGAGACCCGCGGTACCTTACCGGGAGCAGGGGTCGATATTGAACCGAATGGCCCTACCGATGTCATTGAAAATATTGTATTTGAAAAGTGCGTTTTCAGAGATAATTATAATTCCGGTATCAAGGTAGACCTTCATCAATTGAATTCGCAATCGAACCCCACGAGCATCTTGTTTGAGGATTGTTATTTAAGTAATAATTTTTGTGTAGAAGATGTGAAAGTGCCTGCAGAAATAGCTATCAAAGCTAATAAGTTAGACCCTGTTGGTGGTCAGGTAGTTTTTAAACGGTGCCGTGTAGAAGATTCAAAGTGGGGATTTCTTTTTGCAAAGAAAAATGCCAAAGGTTTTGATGTCGTCTTTGAGGATTGTTCGGCCAAAAATATATGCCAGTCAGGTACGCGCCCGGCAATTTACTTGGAAGCACCGCACTTTAGGGAGCCTACCGAAATAGGGGGCTTTAATTTTAATTCACTGACTTTGGATTACCAGCCAGATGTTCCCGTACTCAGAGTACTTGGTTCTAGGCGCGGAGCTATGAAGCATTTAACCGATGTAAAGGGCAAATTCATACTTACAGCCAAAAAGACCTTAAATTTTGATTACGACGCTTATACCCCTAAACACAACAAAAACGTTCAATTGGAAATCATCTATCAGTGATTAATTTATAACATAAGTATCTCCGAGATTTTTGTCAGCCTCTCGAACTGATAAATAAATCTTATTTGTAGATTGAACTGATTCGCTTATAATGTCAACTTGAACAGTAGTGCCATCATACTCAATTATTTTGTTCCAAGTTGCACAATTGTCTCTAGACATCATAAGTAAACTTCTAACCTTACTACTGTGTTTGAATTTTAAGGAAGCCCATACTTCATGAGATCCATTTTGACATTTTCGTATTGCGATTCTTTGAAAAACGGATCTTCGGTAAGGATTTGGGACTACTTTAGATTGATAGTTTACCAAGTCCTTTGTTTTTGATAAGAAATTGGTTCCGCCATTGTAATCGGTACCTAAGTATATTTCACCATCCAATTCATTAAAGGAGGTGTGCCCTCCTTTATCGATATGGCGCTTGTTCAACTTCTTCCACCCCGTCGAAGCGTCACTAGAGATTTTGTGAAACTCAGTTTTGGAACTATTAAGCCAGATGTTTTTTTGGTTATCACCGTCGGTCATGATGAGACCGTTTAATGAATAACTCCATTTTAGAATATGTATATGTTTGTTTATTTTGGCCCCTTTCAGGAAATCTATTTTCACCCAGTTCTTGCCCCCATCATTGGAATGATACATATACCCCACGAATTTCCATTTTTTGTTTTCAAAAATATTTGCGTATTCTCCGATCAACAAATCACCATTTGGGCTTTCGGTAAATGCATCTTGACGAAAATAGCTTGAAGATGTTGAAAATTTAAGAACTTCCACGAATTGTTCGGCACCTTTGGCATACATGTATAGTGTACCTAGAACACTACAAAAAACACTGTCCTGTTTATCAATATATAGGCTTTGTATGCTATTGCTAAACTCATATTTTTGGGTGCAGTTATAGTTCTCTGATATTTTGTGTAGGCTATTTTCCGAGCCAAATACCTTTCCCCAATAGTTCCCCTCTCCATCAATAAATACAATCGACCATTTGATACTACTTTTTTGAATGCCGTGTGAAGCTAGTTCCTCATTGCTAGGATCAATATTCATGTTTTTATAGATGATGGGATGCGACTCTATATTGAAACTCAAAATGTCATTCTTGGAGTATAATCTTAGCAGGTATTTGATTTCCCAAACAATAAAAGATGAAAGTTCAGGGAGTTTTTCAGAATAATAAACATTAGAAACAAATTGGTAAATGCTTCTTGGATTGATAACTTTCTTAAATATCGATGAAATTTCCACTACCTATTTTTTCCTACTAGTAACACCAGCCATGAGAACTTCTTAAGGAAGTTTAGTTTCAAAAGCTTCTGGTCCAATTTATATATTAGAGGGTATAACTTCTTAAAGAATTTGGAATAACAAATGGGGGACAGTAAATGAAAAAAATGAGTGGAAGAATCTTCAAATTGTCTTTGAACCTCGAGTATCTCTTTATGGGTAAAATGATTCCAAGGATAAAACATATATTGGTGTTTGGTAAGTTTTAAATATGCTCTTCCTATTGCGGTTACCGGATTGAATTTTAAATTTTCGAGTAGAATTATTTTTCCATCAGTCTTAAGTACCCTTCTTACTTCATCAATTATTAGTTTATGTTCGATATATTGAAAGACACTGCGTGAAAAAACAATATCAAAGGAATTATCCTCAAAGGGTAGTTTTTCTTTAATTTTAAATGTCATGAAGTCAACTTCAGGATAATTGAGTTTCGCTCTTTCGATGCGCTCTAGGTCACCATCAATCCCAGTAACGGAATATCCGATTTGACTAAAGGTATAGGAGGTTTTACCAAAGCCACACCCTAATTCAAGTAGTTTGCCCTCGTAAATGTGATTTTCTTCCAAAAAATCAATTATGTATGTATTTATGTCGGCGAAGTGCCCCCTGGTACCCCAGTCAGAATCATTTGCTACCCATAAATCTCTAACACTCAATTTTTCACTTTTCACTTTTGATATTTGGGATTTATATGGCCAAACCAATTTGGTAGTTGATATTCAAGCAATTATAAGAAGAAACATGGAATATATCGCATATTTTGTAAGAATATTTTCATGTTTTTGAGCTTGTATGTGACAATAAAAGCCTAAGAGTAGGGCCTCTATCGCACAATATGAAAAACACTCTTTTGATTTCGGTTCATTATGAACAATATGACTTTACTGTGTCGTTTCTAAACTTTAAACAGATTGAAGCCAAAATATATGAGCAGCGAGTAGTCTATCAAATGAGACCTACAGACTATTGTGAAGTATACTAGTTCGTCAGAGACTTAAATGATAAGCAATTTTCATTCTAAGTTGAAAAAGAATATGAAGAAAGGCTATGCCTTCGGTACAGGGATTTAGCGGCATCAACATACGGAATACACATAGAATTGAGGACTACACACATCCTCATTTATGGAGGTTTAGCACGAAATAAAAGTTTAGGTACTTAAAATTAAATATAACTATCTAATATTTTATTTGAAATCTTCGTAGAGAAACTGCTATAGGTAGTGTCCAAATTCAAAAAATCATATCAAAAAGCCTTCTTCTCAAAGGAAAATTGAAAACAAGCCAACATTGAGTGCATTTGCTTAGTTAATATGATTGTAGTTTATATTCACATTTACTCCGTTTGCCGGATTAGCTCTGGTATTGTACTGTAAAGGGTTGTCACCCGGTTCCTTAATGGTGAAATTACCCTTAATGTTTTTTAATGTAGGGCCGACGGGTAATGCCAATTGCATAAAAGAAATATTTCTATTGTATTCGATGCGGAAGTTACCGAAATCAAACCCCCCCAGATTATTTGCAACAACCTTTCCTTGTAGATAAATAGGATTGGCGGCGGCAGATGTCACCACGTTCTTGGCCGTACAATCTCGAAAAATCACCTCGTACGCATCAGCAGGCTTTGCACTATAAATAATTCGAGATTTTGCATTAATGAAGGATAATCTTTCAAAAAGGGCAGTACCACGCACAATATTAGTTCCTGTTTCTTTTGAACCAAATCTTAATTCCGTTGCAGGTTTACTTTGAAGGTTTGCCTTATCTAAGCTATTATTGCTGAACTCGCAGTCGGTTACCTTCACATCAATACTAGCGGAATTGGCCGTTAAGGTATTCGGTTCAATAGTAAATCCTGGACCATTATTATTCTTGAATTTACAGTTTGAAAAGTTTATATTCTGCAGCACCTCCCAATCAAAAGTTGGTTCTAAGTCTACACCTGCTTCAGGTAGCTGACCGCTTGAACCGTTAAATTCACAGTTTCTCACCCACATGTTTCTAGCACTAATAATGGACATTCCTTGTCGACTATTGTTCTCAGATATCACATTTTCTATGGTTACATTCTTGGAAAATCCTCGTGACCTAGATCCGGTGTTGATGTTGATACCATCTCCGCCACTATCTCTAATGGTAAAATCTTGTATAACAACATCGTGACATCCGTCTAATTTTAGAGCATGTCTAAATTCAGATTTTCCGTACTCGCTTTTATTCATACGCAATGTAGCTCCATTACCAATTAAATTAATGTTGTCACATTCATAGAAATTGAACATAACCGAAGTCTTGTTACTATAGGCTCCAGGCTTGGCACGTAAAACAACACCGGGTTCGAATACAATAGTCTTGTTTTTCAAGTGAAAGAACCGCGAGGGTTCTATTAACCAATCACTACTTTGTTTATCGATAACAATATAGGTGTTATTTGACTTTATCGCATCCTGAAAAGCCTCTGTGGCATCACCTGCCTTAAACCCAAACGAAGAAGCAAAGACTGCATTGGGGGGGTGATTTCCACTTCCTCCTTGACCTCCATTATCAGGTTCGTTAACCGTAATGGTATCTATGTCCGTATTCTTTGCCCCATCCGAGTCTGTCACAGTGAGTTCTACCCTATAGGTGCCAGGATTCTGGAAGGTATGCGAAGGGTTGATATTAGTACTGGTAGAACCGTCTTTGAAATTCCATGCATAGGAAACAATTTCATCGTCGTCTGTAGATTGATCGCCTTTAAAGTTTACCGTTAGTGGAGCTTCACCAGAAGTGACGTTTGGTACGCTCTTCGCTACTGGCGCTTGATTTTGAACTACCGGTTCATTAACCGTAATTGTAGTGCTCTTCGTATCCGAAAGCCCTTCTTCATCTCTTACCGTAAGTTTTACACTATAAGTTCCTGGGTCTGAAAAAGTACGCTCCACTATCTTCTCTGTAGAAGGCTGATTAATTCCGAAGTTCCAAACATAGCCAGCTATCCCCTTGTCGTCCGAAGAGTTATTTGCATTGAAACGAACGGTCAACGGTGCTTCTCCTGAGGCTTTATTTTTGCCTAATACGGCCTTAGGGGCTTCGTTCTGAGGTTTTGTTACAGTAATGGTCACATTGGCCTTATCCTCGAGGCCATTCTCATCTTTGACCGTCAATACAACAGGGTAGGTGCCCGCTTCTGTAAATGTAAAGCTGGGATTCACTTCATTTGAAATTTCACCTTGTGCAAAACGCCATTTGAAACTAGCGATGTTCATATCGTCCTCAGACTTATCTCCGGTAAACTTCACCTCAAGGGGCGCTTCGCCTGAAAGCGGACTGGCAGAAGCTTTTGCTGTTGGTTTTAAGTTTTCTTCTTCTGTAACATTAATAGTAATCGTATCTATATCTGTGAGGCCCTCAGCATCTGTAACCGTCAACTCGACCTCATAAACACCTACTTCTTCAAACGTATACGATGGATTGGGGTTAGTTCTAGTAACACCGTCTTTTATTTTCCACGAATAACTTTGAATATCTTTATCGTCAGTAGAATTATTCCCCGTAAATTGCACCTGTAAAGGTGCTTGACCAGATTTCGGTGTAGCATCAGCAATGGCTATTGGCGATTCATTATCTACAACATCAACTGGCTCTTCCTCTTCTTCCTCAATAATAATTTCAGCCGCATCTGGTGGGCTATCATAAGTTACCACCAATCTCGGACCCTCTACAGTGGGGTGTTCTTTTGAGGCAAACGAAAGATCGTCACCGTTTTCATGACTTAAAATCAAGGTTTTGATTTCCTCGTTTATCTCATCTGCATTCAAATCAATCGATTCGTCAGAACCAATTTCATATTCTTTGGTAATACTTCCGAGCAATACTTCGGTATCGGGTATTGTAGCATCGGTTAAACTAGATTCGTTCCAATCATTGGAATCACCTTTAAAAACATTTACGGCGCCGTTGCCTTTATCACTAACTATAGTAAACTGCAACTCGACATCTGTAATGGTGGCTTTGATATCCGCAATGGGTGTTAGGTCGAACATCAAATAACTTGTTCGATTACCTTCCTCCAATCGCACTATTTGCTGATTAAATCCTTTACCACTCTGGGTGTGGGCATCTTGGGTCGAGGGGAACACCGTAGTGCGACTTTCCAACACTATTTCAGGTTCTATCTCTTCTTCAACAACTTCTTCCGTTTCTTCTACTAAGGGTTCGGGTTCGGCGCTATCTTCCAGGGTGACTACTTCCTCAGGATTATCTTCCAATACTGAATCCAATAGTAAATCCGTATCCCGACTACAGGAAAAAAGAAATAGAATAATGGAAAATAGTATAATGCCAACTTTGGGTAAAGTAAGTGAGGTGGGGTTAAAAGACATTTGGGAATTGCTGTTTTTTATATGTGTTTCTAATGAGATGCAGGTTTATAACTTGTCAGGCGTGTAAAAATTGTATGTTTTAACTAAATTTTGAGAACTAATTCGACGATTTACAAATTGCCCCTAAAAAGCAATTATTCAAGGATACGAGCAATTTTCAAGTTTTGGATTTCCATTTTCGATTTATTAACGTTTCATTAAGAGAAAGATCGACGAAATACACCTTTCATCGAAAATTTTGACTTTTAAACGATTACAAAGATAGTTTCGAGCACTCGTTTCTTCAAGAAAAGTTTTCTACATTATGTTAATAAATAGCTGTGCCGGACTGTGAAAGAATACCTAAGATAAATAGGAGTTTGGTTCTTTATTAATCGAAAAATACAACATCTCAGATAAGTGAAATTTTTCAGGAACGTTGTGAGATGAAATCAATACTTTTTAAGTAGTTCTAATTCTCCGTAGATTCTATTTGCTTCTTCAAGTAATTCCGGAGTATGTTTTGGAGTATTGTAAGCCGAAGGTGTGTGCGCTTTGTCTGCAATTAAATTGGCCTTCAGTTGGGTAATTTGTCCAACATAGTCGTATACCCTTTGCGGGTCGCCTATTAAATCTTCAAAAGCAATTAGTGTAACACTTAAATTCTTGGAGCTCAATAGATAGCTGTAGTAATTAATCCATATTTGTAGCCAGTAGTCAAAATGTCGAGTATCATATTGTGAAAGCTTTTTGACGGCATTATCATTAAATTTGAAAGGTTTGTGTCCAAGCCCAAATTCGTGGTGGCCAAGCCAATTAAAATAATCCAAGGCGAATTTATCGTTCTTTTGATCTTCTGAAAATCTTTTGTGTAACTTCATCAAAGATGCTGCATGCTCCAGCGGTTTTCGGTAAAGAATGAAAACTTTTGAATTGGCAAGGGACAACAAGGCTGGCAGCCGCAAAATATTATTATTGTTTTTGGAAATATACTTGTCTTTCTGTTTTGAAAGGCAGAGCAGCTGAATATAACCTATGTATTTATTTAAAACTTCTTCGTCTACCTCATGAGGATGAAGGTGCCCGTCTATATAGGAGTCTTTCAAAAAAGCCTTCCAGAAATATTCATCAAACTCTTCAGGTGAGTTGCCGTCAATGATAATACCGTCATTATGTGCCCTTTCATGCTTTTCAAGCTTTAGCTTCTTTTTCCATAAATTCGGGGAAAGTAGCATTGGCATATTAGAGTATTGCAGTGAAGCATACTCTCCAGAAAAAAATATTTTATTCATCAGGGCCGTAGTACCCGATCTGGCTAGACCTGAAATGAAGATATATTCCTTAACATCTATCTTTTTCGATTTATCACCGAACATTATTTCTTCGAGTTCCAGGGAAGACTTAGAGATAAAGTAATTTGATAAATATGTTCTATGTAGGATTTTTTCTGTTCTTGTGTAACCTGACATACTGTTTTTTGAAAATTATGTAAAGAACTACTGCCAAAATAGAGATACCAATACCCTCTACTCGATATAGTATACTTGAATCGAACTGTGGAAAAAACCGCTCTACTAGGAAGAATAGGGCGAAAGGGGCAACAAATAGCAGGATGCTAAAGATAAGCTTGACTAAATACCCCATTTGCTTTGAAATGAGGCCCAACAATGCCTTTTGTTTGGCTTCGTCATCCAATTCCTTGTTCGACATGGTCTTGAATTGTTCTTTGTAAGACGAAACCAAGTTTCGCACAAGGGCCATAAAGCCCAAATTATCAAAAATAAGACAAGAGCAAATGGTCAGAATGAAAATCAGTAAATAATCCAAATTATCCTTTTGTTACTTTATTTTTTAAAAACTTCACAAACCGCTTCAATGGCAACCAAAATATGGCCACAAGAAACGCAAAGAAAGTAAGGAAAATACCTGTTATTACTGCTACAATGCCTCCTCCGAGGCCGGGTCCTAAATATAGAAACATAAATTTAAGTTTTCAATTATTAATTAATCTCGACCAAAACAAACTTGATACATGGTTTTGATCTATACGCTTGGCATATTCCATTTTCTTGGCAATAGTATCCCCAAAAATAATACGCCCATTATTGGTTTCTTCAATAAAGATATCACCATTCGGCAAAATATCGCATCTACCAGAGGTAATGGTGGTAATTTTTTCGGATGACATCAAACGACTATATGGTGTACTAACGGAATCTTTCACTAAATCATATATATAGATTTCATTGTTTTTTCTTCTTTCATTAAAATAAAGGTTTTTGGGAGTGACTTTTGGGTTAAGCGTGCTTTCTTCTCGGATAATATCGTTTCCAAATACCACAATTTTATCGTTTTCATAAAAATCCGCGTCATGTTGATTGTACCAAGGTCCATTTTTCAACCAAAGAATTTTATTGGTGCTCGGCCGGTAAAGAAAAACAGTACAAATATTTCTGCATGAAATTAATAAATCACCTTTGTTCCAATATTCACCATCTGTCAACGCAGGTTGAATATCATTTAAATGAATGATATCACTGATGAATTGTCCTTTGTTCAAGAGGATGTTTTCGTAACCGTTATCCAATAAAATCTGAATTACCGATTTACTCCATATAATTTTTCCAGATTCAGGATCCAACCGGGTGATTTCATCGTCCATTAGGTTCTTTTTGTAGAAATCTTGATTATCCGGTAAAATATCGTACGTTCCCGCTTCGAAAGGCGCTGTACAAACATATAGTTTGCCTTCATGGTCCTCTTCAATGGTATGATGGTAGCGCCTATCGTTATTCAACCACTGTAGTTTACTTTGGCTATCTATTCGCGTCAGCAAACTTGTAAGTTGCGAATTGAATATCAATGAACTATCCTTGGTCATATAAGGGTGCATGAAATATAAGTCACTTCCCTCCGGGGATTTTCTTGGATTGTCTTCATTGTAGGCCAGACTGTATAGTTCTCTATTATCTGGTCTCCACTCCTTTTCAACCTTTCCGGAATTTAATTGAACTAAATCAAATTTTTGTCCAAAACTCTCATCTTTATAGGAGAATAGCAACTTCATGTCTGAAATGCCATCAATTTTATTTTCTACCGTTAGCCCGTCTTTGGCAGTGGTATTTTTGACCATAAACTCTGGTTGAGAGGTACTTTTCTTGATATAGGTAGGTACTTCGGCCAAAAATTTGACCGTTTTGGATACAGCACCCCATTTTTCTCCTCCATCGTAGGAAAGATAGATATTCCTCACAAGAGACGATAATCCGATTGAATAAAACAAAACGGCGGCCACTATGATAAATAGTACTCTTAATTTTTTCATGTTCTAGTTTTATGGTTGCAAGAAAACATCATATTTTTCCTCATTTTTAAGCAAAGGAGCTTTTCGTTTCAAATTATTTCCCGTTGTATGACAATTGAAGTCTATTTAAAAGATTTTCACATAACTCTTCTATTTCAGGTGATAAGTCAAGACTTTTACCTTTGCGAACTGAGCCTTGGTGAACATCTGAGGCAATTTTCTTTTTTGGAAAATCAATTGCTAAGAACTTATAGATATCACTTATTGTCCTTTGGGGAGCGGAAACCAGATCTTCATATTTGCACATAATGACCCGTTCATTATTTGCCAAATCTAGTTCAAAAAAGAGAACGTTTCTACTATACCAAAAAAGCGCGCCGGCATCATATGGAGACATATCATCCTTAAATAACTTCTTTATCAGATTTAAGGTATCTTCTGATATTCCTTCGGATCTCCAGATGTCATTTTTTTCATGAAGTAGTTTACGTAAGTTGTCGATCCCATTTTCTGGGCCAAACTTCTTCAAATCAGAGGAGGCAACGTCTTTGTAGTGACGAAACATCCATATGGCTTTAGAGTTTTCAAAATGATTCAATAGGTTGACTATATTTTGACTGTCGACCAAGGGCTTTGCAACAATTGTCCGAATATTGTTTTTCATGATTTCTTTCTCAATCATTGGCATCGGATCTAAACGTCTTCCGTTGGGATCTCTGGTCGATAATTGACTGACCTCAGGATACACTTTGGTGTTGTAATCGGCTTCGAATATTTTCGAAAGCATCGTGGTTCCAGAGCGCTGGCAGCCAACAATAAAGACAATGGTCTTATTCACTTGGTGTTTCTCTAGAATTCTATGGCAGACTTCCTTATATTCCCTATATATTTTACGGCGAATACGCCCCATGGTATCTGACATGATAATGAATTATTTACTTGAACCCGAAGGTTTTGATTCTCCTAAATTTTCTAGTAGCACTTATGACTTGAATCACTACTACTTAAATATGTTTTTAATAACGTCTTTGGAAACAAAATAGTACACCATGAGGCATTATTCGAAAAGCTATAGCCGTCCATCGACTGGAATCTTCAAAAATCCTTTAACGTCGTATAAAACCCCATTCTCTGTTAATATACTTCGCAAATCCATTGTTAGGAATTCTTTATGCGAAACAGCAAGTATGACCGCGTCAAAATATCCTTTCGGAAGCTCATCGGTTGAATTGATATTATACTCCATTGATACTACCTCTGGATCTGCCCACGGATCGTACACTGTTATATCAGCTTGAAAACTCTTTAGATTATTGATGACATCAACAACCTTAGTGTTGCGGACGTCGGGACAATTTTCCTTAAAAGTGATGCCTAAAATCAATATTCTTGAACCCTTGATTTTCAGGTCATGTCGCAACATCAACTTGATTACCTCCGTCGAAATATAGCGGCCCATACCATCATTCATTCTTCTACCCTCAAGAATAATTCCCGGATGGTACCCAAACTCTTGCGCTTTTTGCGCTAAATAATACGGATCAACCCCGATACAATGCCCTCCAACAAGCCCTGGTTTAAAGGGCAAAAAATTCCATTTTGTACCGGCAGCTTCTAAAACTTCATTGGTGTCTATATCCATTAAATTGAAAATTTTAGCCAATTCATTAACGAAGGCGATATTGATGTCGCGTTGCGAATTTTCAATTACTTTAGAAGCTTCAGCTACTTTAATGCTGGTAGTCAAATGAGTACCAGCGCTAATGACAGAGGCATATAGGGCATCCACCTTTTTGCCGATTTCGAGAGTAGACCCAGCCGTGACTTTGAGTATTTTATCAACCGTGTGTTTTTTATCTCCGGGATTGATTCTTTCTGGTGAATACCCTGCAAAAAAATCTTTATTGTATACCAACCCACTCGTCTTTTCAAGTACAGGTATACATTCGTCTTCCGTAACCCCGGGGTAGACCGTGGATTCGTAAATGACGATGTCGCCTTTTTTCAATACTTTCCCGACTGTTTCACTTGATTTGTAAAGCGGTGTTAAATCTGGTCGGTTTGTGCGATCGACCGGAGTGGGTACAGTGACGATAAAATAATTACAATCCCTTAGATATTCAAGATTATCCGTGCAAAATAGCCCTTTTTCGGTCGGTGGTTTTTCAAGAGTAACTTTTTTCAAGTCTTCTTCACTGACTTCAAGAGTACTATCCAAACCGGACTGCAATTCTCTTATTCTTTCAGGGTTGATGTCAAAGCCTATTACCGCATATTTTGTGGCAAACAACCTTGCTAGTGGAAGACCAACGTAGCCCAGGCCTATTATTCCAATCTTAATCTTATCTAATTTCATGTTGTTCTATTAAATTCTTTGCAAGACGCTTGCGAAATCTTAATTTGTCATCATCTTAGGTCATGTGTAGTATGATTTATACCATTCAATAAAATTTTTGATGCCAATTTTGATTCCCGTTGTCGGTTTATAGCCATAGTCTTTAATCAATCCATCGACATTGGCCCAGGTCCTTTCCACATCTCCAGGTTGTATTTCAATTAGTTCCTTTTTGGCGTTTTTCTTTAAATTCTTTTCGATTTCCGAAATAAAATCCATCAACTCCACTGTTTGGTTGTTGCCAATATTGTATAGTTTGTAACGTTCCTCCTGGCTTTTTCTCGATGTCAAATCCGCTAAAAGAACTTTCACGATACCTTCGACAATATCGTCTACATAGGTAAAGTCTCGTTGCATTTTGCCATAGTTAAAAACACTTATCGGTTTATTATTGGTGATAGCACTTGCAAACAACATGGGTGCCATATCAGGCCGACCCCACGGGCCATAAACAGTAAAAAAGCGAAGTCCTGTGGTGGGAAAACCGAAAAGGTGACTATAAGTATGAGCCATTAATTCGTTACTTTTTTTACTAGCTGCATATAAACTTATCGGATGATCAACATTGTCAGCTGTTGAAAAAGGAATTTTTTTATTCAATCCATAAACACTTGAGCTACTGGCATAAACTAAATGTTCGATTTTGAAATTTCGACAGCATTCCAGAAGGTTCAAAAAACCAACTACGTTACTATCAATATAGCTCTCTGGGTTTTCTAGACTATATCGTACGCCTGGCTGCGCTGCAAGATTACAAACTCGGTCGATTGTTGAGGTCTCAAAAAGTTGGGGTAGGTGTTGGCGATCTTCCAGGCGCATGCGTACAAATTCGAATTTGGCGCCATGAGTATTACTTGTGATTTTGGTATTGAATATCTCGGCTGACGCCCTTGAAATTCCTAGTAAGCCAAGTCTGTCAAACTTCAGTTTAACATCATAGTAATCACTAATATTATCTAAGCCAATTACATTAAGATTCAAATCTAAAAGGGCCTTGCAAAGATGGTATCCGATGAAACCGGCAGCGCCGGTTACCAAGATTTTCATGACTGCCCGATTTTATAAAAGTGAAATCCGATGGAATCCATCTCAACCTTATCCAAGATGCGGCGCCCATCGAAAAGAAATGCAGGTTTGAGCATGGAGTTATGTATGGCTTGCCAGTCGTATGACTTGAATTCATCCCATTCGGTTAATATGGCCACTGCATGTGCATCTACCACAGCGCTCATAGGATCGGTTACAACTTTAAGTAAGTGTCTATTTTCTTCGGGCGATCTTGTATTGAGATAATCTAAATCAGCATAAACCTGTTCTTCAGGTACTTTAGGATCATAAACGACAATTTCCGCCTTTTCATCAAGAAGTGCGTTCGCCACATAAATGGCCGCAGATTCGCGGGTGTCATTGGTGTCTTTTTTAAAGGCCCATCCGTAAAAAACAATTTTCTTACCGGAAACTGTGTTGTAGAGTGTGGTTATGATATTTTCGGCAAATCTTCTTTTTTGGTAATCATTCATAATGATGACCTGCTCCCAATAATCAGCGACCTCTTGCAATCCATAACTTCTCGCGATATAGACCAGATTCAAAATATCTTTTTGAAAACACGATCCGCCAAAACCTACCGAAGAATTTAAGAATTTTGATCCAATTCTACTGTCATATCCGATGGCCCTTGAAACTTCCGATACATTGGCATCCGTCTTTTCACAAAGTGCCGAAATTGAATTAATAGATGAAACTCGTTGGGCTAAAAATGCATTGGCCACAAGTTTAGATAGTTCTGAGGACCAAACATTGGTCTGTAAGATTCTGTCCTCGGAGAGCCAGTTTGCATAAATGCCACTGAGAGCATCCTTTGCAGCTTGACCCTTTTCGGTATCCGCACCACCTATCAAAACTCGATCGGCATTTAGTAGATCATCAATGGCAGTGCCCTCAGCTAAAAACTCAGGGTTTGAGAGTATTTCAAAATCAACTCCATTACCTGTATTGTCTAGAATGCTCTTAATGGCACTTGCCGTTCTAACAGGAAGTGTTGATTTTTCAACGACGATTTTATCGTCTTTAGCGACTTTGGCAATATTCCGGGCACACAATTCAATGTATTTCAGGTCTGCGGCTTGACCTTTGCCTTTGCCATAGGTTTTAGTTGGAGTATTAACTGAAATAAAAATCATTTGGGCTTCGTCAATAGCTTTGTCCACATCAGTGGAAAAGAAAAGATTCTTTCCTCTAGTTTCAGAGACCAGTTCTTTTAAACCAGGCTCGTAAACTGGTAAGTTATCTAGGTTTAGGTCATTCCAACGATCGATTCTTTCTTGATTGATATCAACAACAGTCACTATGATTTCTGGGCATTGGCTTGCTATTACGGACATAGTCGGTCCACCTACATAGCCTGCACCGATACAACATATTCTGGAGATTTTGTTCATTAATTTTAAGTTCTGGATTGCAAAGATTACAAAATAACTGGACAATCGTTGAAATATTGTCGTTAAAAAGGCCTATTTTGAGGTTCGCTGCGTATATATGAAAAACAACAAACCCGATAGTGAGGTCCATTATTCTTTTGACCGATAATTTTCTAGGTTTAAACGAAATTCGGATAAGATTTTAATGGGAATGGAAAAGTATGATTAATTTAGATTCCTGAATGAACTTAACTAAACCTATATTATAGTGGAGACGCAAACTAAGATATGGCTGTCCTCACCCCATATGGGAGGCCATGAACAGAATTACGTCGAGGAAGCGTTCCGTACCAATTGGATTGCTCCCCTTGGTCCGAACGTTGATCTTTTCGAACAAGCTATTCAAAATTACGTAAAGCAAGATGTGCATGTGGCAGCCTTAAGCACGGGAACTGCGGCAATACATCTCGGTCTAGAGTTGCTGGGAGTTTCTAAGGGAGATGAGGTATTGTGCCAAAGTTTTACTTTTTCTGCCTCAGCGAATCCAATAATGTATCTAGGTGCCACTCCCGTTTTTGTGGATAGTGAGATTTCAACCTGGAATATGTGCCCCGTATTACTCCGAGAAGCCATAGTGGATAGAATTTCGAAGGGTAAGAAGCCGAAGGCGATAGTAGCAGTTCATCTATATGGTATGCCGTATCAAGTGATGGAAATCAGGGCAGTCGCAGACGAGTTTGAAATCCCGATTGTGGAAGATAGTGCCGAAGCCTTAGGTAGTTCATATAAAGGAAATAATTGCAGTAGTTTTGGTGATATAGGGATTTTGTCCTTTAATGGCAATAAAATAATTACCACCTCAGGAGGAGGCGCTCTGGTTACCAAGAATGGTGATATTAAGCAAAAAGCGGTTTTTTTAGCAACTCAAGCGAGAGATAACGCTCCTCATTATCAACACTCCCATGTTGGATATAATTATAGGATGAGCAATGTCCTTGCAGGAATTGGTCGTGGCCAAATGGAAGTTTTGGATGATAGGGTAGCCGCAAGAAGAAGTAACTTTGATTTTTATAAGTCTAGCCTAGACAATTTTGAGGAAGTCGAATTTTTAAATGAACCAGATGGATTTTTCTCGAACAGATGGCTCAGTTGTATTTTAACGCCTACATACGAAATTCGCGAAACCATCCGTTTAGCATTACTGGAAGAAGATATTGAGTCACGACCATTATGGAAACCCATGCATTGCCAACCTATATTCGAAAAATTTCCTAACTACGTGAATGGAATTTCAGAAGAACTATTCCAGCGTGGATTGTGTTTGCCCAGTGGTTCAAATTTGAATAGCACTGATTTGGAAAGAGTTGTGACAATAATTATAAAAGAACTTACACGATGATAAAAAACTACTTAGTAAATAATGCCCATCGGTATGCTTCGAAGTGGCTTGTTTTGGGCATCGACGTATTTTTGATTTGCGTGTCTTTTGTGTTATCATACTTCATACGATTCAATCTATCGCTCACATTTAGAGCCGAAGATTTGTTTAAACAGTTACCTATCGTAGCAACAATTGCTGTGATATCGTTTCTTTTTACAGAGTCTTACAAAGGTGTAGTTCGGCATACCGGAGTTAGGGACGTATACAAGATTTTCAATGCAATATGTCTTTCAAGTATACTGACGATATTCTTTTTGATAGTGAACAAGCAGTTTGTAATGATGGAAGGTTTTAGCATACCGCTCAGCATCATTATCATACATAGTTTAGTAGCTTTTATAGCACTCACGGCCTCTAGGTATGTGTTCAAAACGATGTTCTTTAATTTGGTAAAAAAGTTTAAGGTTACCAAAAATGTATTGATTTACGGTGCTGGGGAGTCCGGTATCCTTACTTACAATGCCTTGACCAATCAAACCAGTAGTAATGCCCGTGTGATAGCTTATATCGATGATGACCCTAAGAAAAAAGGAAAAATCATCAATGGTGTCATGGTGTTGGGTAGAGATGTACTTTCCGATTTTTTTCTAAGTAATAAGGATATTTCGGAAATCATCGTATCTATTAACAATACCAGTGGTAATGAGTTGAGGGAGTTGGTAGAGAGTTTGGTCGAATTCCCTGTTCAAGTAAAGATTGTCCCTCCCGTAGAGAGTTGGATAAATGGAGAGCTCAAGGTATCCCAAATCAAACAGGTACAGATAGAAGACTTGCTGGATAGGGTTCCAATCGATATTAAAAAATCGAAGGTAGAGGAGCAGTTAAAAAATCAAGTGATTTTGGTTACAGGTGGAGCGGGCTCTATCGGAAGTGAGATTGTACGTCAAATTGCAAATTATGATTACAAATCTTTAATCATCATTGACCAAGCTGAATCGGCTCTATACGATTTGCAGCAGGAATTGAAGCAAAATGGATTTCATAACTTTATACCTATTGTTGGCGACATTCGCGACAAAAATAGAATGAACATGTTTTTTCAGGAGCACAAACCGACCATGGTTTTTCATGCTGCGGCTTATAAGCATGTTCCCTTAATGGAGTATAACTACTACGAAGCCGTTAAGATAAATATAGCCGGTACGAAGACCATTGTTGACCTCTCATTGAACCACAAAGTAGATAAATTTGTATTTGTTTCGACGGACAAGGCGGTTAATCCAACTAATGTGATGGGGGCGACCAAAAGAATTGCCGAAATGTATATCAGCTGTTCGCAACAAGAAAACAAGACCAAATTCATCACGACAAGGTTTGGTAATGTGTTGGGATCCAATGGTTCAGTAATACCTTTATTCAGAAAACAGATTGAGAAAGGTGGCCCTTTAACCGTTACCCATAAAGATATAACTAGATTTTTCATGACGATTCCCGAAGCCTCCCAACTGGTTTTAGAAGCTGCGGTAATGGGAGAAGGAGGAGAGATATTTATTTTTGACATGGGTAAGTCGGTCAAAATATTCGATTTGGCCAAAAATATGATTAAGCTCTCAGGGTTGCGCTATCCAGAAGATATAGATATAAAAATTACGGGATTGCGCCCAGGTGAAAAATTGTATGAGGAATTATTGGCCAATGGGGAAAACACCTTACCGACCTACCATAAGAAAATTTTAATTGGAAGGGTAAAGCAGTTGGATTATACCTATGTCAAATCCAAAATAGATGAATTGTGTGTTTCAAACATGTTTTTCGATGGTAATACCATGAAAATCATGAAGGAAATTGTTCCGGAATATGTTTCTAACAATTCAGAATTTTGCAAACTAGATACAAAAGAGATAGCTGCACCTGAAAAAGAAGATAACAAGAAAATCTTTCAATCCTAATTTTCACTAATATTGCCGTTAAAATCTCCAATATGATTCGTAGAAACCTATTCTCTCAAAATTCACTTTATTTAATTCCCCTAGTAGTGCTACTATCTGCATCCTGTGCCTCAAAGAAGGACGTTGTGTATTTTCAGAATACCGGGAGTTTTGAAACCATAGTAGACAAGAACAGTTTCACTCCGAAGTTTAAGGTTGATGATTTGGTTAACATTCATGTTTCTACTTTAGACCCTGAAGCAAGTGCACCTTTTAATTTATTTCGAGGAGCTTCTGAAGGAGGGATACAACCACAACAAGTCGATTATTTGATTGACAAAGATGGTGAAATCGATTTCCCGGTTATAGGCAAGGTCAAAATTTCTGGACTCTCTGCCGAAGAGGTAAGGGTTCTTTTGCGAAAGGAACTTGAAGATTATCTAAAAGATCCTATTATCAATATTCGATTACAGAACTTTACTGTCACGATTCTCGGGGAAGTAAAACGCCCAGGAACCTATCCGGTCAATGGCGAACGTATTACCATTTTAGAGGCTTTAGGCATGGCTGGGGATTTAGGAGTCAAGGGCGTACGTGAAAACGTAATGGTTATCCGTGATTTTGATGGTACCAAAGTATATACCAGAATTGATTTGACCAAGAAAGAAGCCATGAGCTCACCGGTCTATTATTTGACACAAAATGATGTGGTCTATGTAGAGCCCAATCAATCGGCTATTACTTCATCAAGTTTAGATAATAGAGCTACAATAGCAATATCCATTGCATCAACCTTGATTACGGCAACGGTAATACTGATTACTCGACAGTAGATAGGTAAATTAAAGATTGTGGATGATGAACGTGAACCCCAATAACTTAAAGGAAAAGAATATCGACTTAAAAGAGCTTATTTCGGGCTATACGAAGCACTGGAAATGGTTTGTGTTATCTGCGCTGTTGGCTATCTTGTTAGCTACAGTTTATCTAAGGTACGCTACGCCTGAATATGCCGCCATGGCCAAAATCCAGATTCTTGAAGATGACAATACGGGTTCAGGTTTAGATCTTTTTCAGGAGCTTAGCGTTTTTGGTTCTGTCAAAAATAAGGTTGCGGATGAAATAGAACTTATAGGTTCACGCTCCAATTTTATTGAAGTAGTTAAAGAATTAAAACTTAATACGAA
The DNA here is from genome assembly GCF_047345415.1 of Maribacter corallii. Taxonomy (NCBI): domain Bacteria; kingdom Pseudomonadati; phylum Bacteroidota; class Flavobacteriia; order Flavobacteriales; family Flavobacteriaceae; genus Maribacter; species Maribacter corallii. The sequence goes on along the minus strand of NZ_JBLFEP010000005.1, from coordinate 352,004 downwards.
AATCAAGGTATTAGGTAACGTTAAGAATACAGAGATTTATAGAAACCCTCCGATTAATCTAAGTTTCATTGCGGAGGATTCCATAATCAATAATGCGGATTTTAAGTTTTTCGTCACCTTATCTTCGTCAACGACTTTTGGATATAGCGAAGAAGAGGATAAACCGGTGAAGGTCTATTCTTTTGGAAAAAACGTTCAGACCCCAATAGGGGATATTGTAATCACTCCGAACGTAGGTAGCTTTGAGAATTATAAGGATAAGAAACTACAGATTTCTGTACTTCCGTTAGATTTGGTAGCCTTGGGATATAAGGCTAAAACGGTCATCTCAAATACCGATGAGCTTTCGAACATCGTAGATATCCGTTTAGAAGACCCTATCAAAGAGCGTGCAATACACATAGTTGATGCACTGATTCGCACCTATAACAGAAATGCAGTTGACGATAAACAGGAAATCGCTGATCGTACCGAAAGATTTATCAACGACCGAATCGCCGATATAGCTTCAAATCTTTCAAGTGTTGATCAATCTGCAGAAGATTTCAAAACCGAAAGAGGAGTGACCGATATTGCTGCGGAGACTAGTGTCAATTTGAATGTCGGGGTGGTCAATCAACAAGAATTGGCTGCGGCCAGAAATCAGTTGAACATGGCGGCTTCAATGAAAAATATCTTGGATGAACAACAGGGTTATGAGGTTTTGCCTACCAACATTGGTTTAAGTGATCCAACAATTGCTAGTACTACCGACCGTTATAATCAGTTGGTTCAAGAACGGAAACGCTTATTAAAAAGTTCCAATGAGAAGAACCCTGTCATCGTCAATCTAGACCAGCAAATTAATGGGCTCAAGCGAAGTATGCAATCGAGTTTGACCAATTCAGTTGGTAATTTAGAATTGACCGTTAATTCTTTAAGTGGGCAACAAGCAAGATTCAATTCAAAAATATATTCCTCCCCAAAGAATGAAAGAGCTTTACGTGATATAACCAGAAAGCAGCAAACCACAGAAGAACTATACCTTTATCTGTTGACCAAAAGAGAAGAAGCTCAAATTGCGGTGGCCTCAACCTCGGCGAAATCTAAAACTATCGACAACGCCTATAACGTAAGTAGAATACCTGTCTCACCGAAAAGAAAGGTCGTTTATTTAGCTTCTTTGATTTTAGGACTATTGGTGCCATTTTCCGCAATCTATGCTCATGACTTGTTAGACAACAAAGTGCATAACATGAATAGTTTAGAAAAACTGACAACAGATACGCCGGTACTAGGTGAAATACCAAAACTTTCAAGGAAAGAAGATAAATTGGTCATTAAAGAAGATCGTTCGGTATTGGCGGAATCACTTCGAATCATAAGAACTAATCTAGATTATCTTATAAAGACAAAGCAATCTCCTGGAGCGAAAAACAACATCATCTTTGTGACATCAAGTGTGCCAGGTGAGGGAAAAACCTTCTTGTCTACCAATCTTTCCATGATTTTGGCCAGTACCAATAAAAAAGTACTTCTAATCGGTGCTGATATTCGAAATCCGAAGATTTATACCTTTTTTACCGGCAGTAATGTTGACAAGATGTCCAAACCTAGTAGGAATAAGGATGCCGGTTTAACGGAATACCTGTATGACAATACACTTACTAGTAAAGACATTATCAATCCAATGCTCGTTCATCATAATACTATAGATGTTGTTTATTCTGGTAGAATTCCTCCCAATCCTGCTGAACTTTTGATGAGTTCAAGAATCAAGGAGCTCTTTGATGAAGTCTCGGCCAAGTATGATTACGTCATTGTAGATACAGCACCCCTTATGGTGGTAACCGATACGCTTTTGATTTCGGAATACGCTGATCATTTGATATATGTTACTCGAGCAGGTGTAACTGAAAGTAAGGCAGTTGGTTATCCATTAAAGTTACAGGAGGAAGGCAAAATCAAAGGACTTACTTTTGTTGTTAATGATGTCAAGAATTCAGATTTGGGTTATGGCGGCCAATACGGTTATGGTTACGGCAAGAGTCAAAAAAAATGGTGGAAGTTTTGATCCCGATAAAAGATTAAAAAATAGGGCCTTGAAATCTTTTCAAGGCTTTTTTTGTGCCCAGAAGTTCTATTTTGAAGACAAAAAAACTGAAGTACTGAACCATTCTATAAAATTGCACGTAACTAAATTAGGCAATTAACAAGCTGTTTAGTCTATGGGGAAGATTTCGAATATAACTTATGTTTCTCAAATTGGAATAGGCTTAGTAGAAGCAATTCGACAGTATAACGATAAACCCCCATTATTAGACGAAAACAGTTAGGGTATTTACATCTTTAGTTGTTATTACTTTATCTTTGGCGAAAGATTTATGCGTTGATTCACATAGAGCCTGAAATTGCTATAAATTAAAGAACTATGAGAAAATTCTACCTAAAGACTTTTAGTGTTTTTATATGGGCCTTTTTGTTGTTGGGCACTTTGGTATCTGAGCTTCATGCCCAGATTAATTTCAATCAAAGTGATTTGGATTTGGATGGAACTACATTTTTAGCAGGTGTTACTGCTATGGAATTCGGTCCTGATGGGAAACTCTACACTGCCGACTATAAGTCGGGTTTTATCAAGGTATTGACAATTCAAAAAAATGCCTCCAATAACTACGTGGTTACTGATGCCCAGAACTTGAATGGAATCCGAACTATGGATGACCATAATGACGATGGTACTATTCATAATAGTGTGCAACGTCAGATAACAGGTTTGACAGTGGCAGGAACAGCAGTAAACCCGATCATTTATGTAAGCTCTAGTGACATTCGAATTGGGGCTGGCGAAGGTGGTGGTAATGGTGATGTCGGATTGGATACCAATTCGGGGGTTATCACGCGGTTTACATTCAACGGAAGCAATTGGGATGTGGTCGATTTGGTAAGAGGCCTTCCAAGGTCAGAAGAAAATCATTCTACGAACGGGTTACAACTGACCACCATAAATGGTGTTGACTATTTGCTAGTAGCTTCAGGAGGATTTACCAATGCTGGTGGACCCTCTACCAATTTTGTATATATCTGCGAGTATGCGCTTTCCGGAGCTATTTTGTCGGTTGATTTGGATGCCTTGGATCTTTTGCCGGTTCTTTCCGATGGTGGAAGAAGTTATATCTATGATCTGCCCACATTGGACGACCCAACAAGGACAAATGTAAATGGAATTACAGATCCTGATGCAGTCGGCTATACCGGGGAAGACATCAACGATCCTTTTGGGGGAAATGATGGTCTAAACCAGGCCATAATTGTTCCGGGCGGACCAGTACAGATTTTTTCACCAGGATATCGAAATGCTTATGATTTGGTAGTTACAGAGTCGGGGGCCTTATATGTTACTGACAATGGAGCAAATGGTTCATGGGGAGGGTTTCCTGTCAATGAAGGAACCTTAAATGTGACGAATGAATATGATCCCAGTGAACCTGGTAGTAATTCACCCTCTGGCGGAGAACAAATTAATAACGAAGATCACCTTCAATTGGTAACCACCGATTTACAGTCGTATGTTCCCGGGAGCTATTATGGAGGACACCCTAATCCTACACGGGCTAACCCTGCTGGTGCTGGTTTATATGTGGCACCTAATGCGAATGGTAATACCGGTGCGGTTTGGAGAACACTGAAATATGACCCGGATACTTCTTCCCCTGGTACTACGGACGATATTACACAAGCCCTACCAGCGGATTGGCCTCCACTGCCGGTTTTGGACGCAAATCCGGATGAGGGAGATTGGAGAGGTCCTGGACTTCCAAATCCTGATGGTCCGGTAGATGGAGAAATCGCGATTTGGACTACGAATACAAATCCGATTGTTGAATATACTGCTTCAGATTTTGGAGGGGCCCTGAAAGGTAATCTGCTCGCAGGCCATGATGCCGGAAATATAAGGCGAGTCCAATTGAATGCCAACGGTACTTTGGCCGATTTAGACCAAACATTTTTATCGGGTGTCGGCGGTGGTGGATTTGTTTTGGGGTTGACTGCCAACGGTGATAGCCAAATTTTTCCAGGAACTATTTGGGCAGGGACAATTTCAGGTAGTATTGTAGTATTTGAACCAGATGTGGCTGTTAATTGTATTGACCCCGGGCAACCTGGATATGATGCCAATGCCGATTATGATAATGACGGTTATACCAATCAAGATGAGGAAGATAACGGTACGGACCCCTGTAATGGTGGTTCTCAACCATTAGACTTTGATAAAAGTCAAGGAGCTCCATTTATTTCGGATTTAAATGACCTTGACGACGACTCGGATGGTATTCCAGATGCCCTTGACCCTTTTCAGTTAGGTGACCCCGATACTGCGGGCAGTGATGCTTTTTCTATTCCCATTAACAATGACTTATTCAATAGCCAGCAGGGATTAGGAGGTATTTTTGGTTTGGGTATGACAGGTCTCATGAATAACGGGGATACTGGGGCCAACTGGAAGGACTGGCTCGATGTCGAAGGGGCTGGTCCTAACCCTGACGATGTTTTGGGGGGAGCACCGGGGTTGATGACTTCCCATATGACTTCAGGAACGGCCTTGGCCGGAACAGACACCCAGGAAAAAGGGTATCAATACGGAGTACAAACCAGTACAGCAACTGGTGGGTTCACTGTTTTCGGTAATCTAATAGGACTCGATGTACCTTTGGGTATCTATGGTAATGCCTCAGCTCCAAATGGAGAGCTCGGCCATTTCATAGGTGATGGAACACAGGAAAATTATATCAAGATGGTGCTGACTAAGGATGGTATCACTGCCCTGCAGGAAATCGGAAATGTGCCGCAAACACCTATAAATATTCCGATTTCTATTGCAAATAGACCATCAAATGACATCGTCTTTTATTTCGTGGTAGATCCTTCAACAGGTCAAGTTGATTTAGAATACGCTATTGATGGGGGAGTTCGATCTTCTGTGGGAACCATTATGGCCCAAGGTGCCATACTTACGGCCATACAACAGGCGAGTCAAGATTTAGCTGTTGGGTTTATAGGTACTTCAGGTGCGACAGGCGTAGAACTAGAAGGCACCTGGGATTTTCTCAATGTGTTTGGAGAGGAGCCCGTTGTTAGCCAGCAACTACCGAACATCACGCGTTCGATTAATGCGGCTAATGAGAGTATCGATTTGAATGATTATTTTCTTGATGATAAGGGCACTGCTAATTTGACATATACCGTTTTTCAAAATAGTAATACTGCAATAGGAGCCACAGTTTCCGGTGATAACCTGAACCTAATTTTCCCAGCGTCCCCGGCGGTTTCCAATATCACGATTCGGGCAACCGATAACGACTCGTTTTTTGTTGACAATAGCTTTACGGTAACCGTCGTTGATGGTCCAATAGTGCTTTATCGAGTGAATTGCGGAGGGAATGAAATCAATGCTATCGATGGGGGGCTGAATTGGGAAGGAGATACACCTACCAATTCTTCGCAATACCTTTCGGTAGCTGGAACGAATCAAGTATTTTCTTCTACGAATATTCCTTTCGATGGCTCGATAGATCAATCTACCACGCCAGTGGAAATTTTTGCCTCTGAACGTTTTGATGCAAACACTGGTGCCCCAAATATGATGTACTCGTTTCCTGTGGCCCAAAATGGTAATTACGAGGTACGTCTCTATATGGCGAACAGTTTTGCTGGGACGTCGCAGGCTGGAGATCGTATTTTTGATGCCGAGATAGAAGGGGTTGTATTGCCCTTATTGAACGATATTGATTTATCAGGTACCTATGGTCATCAGACCGGAACGGTTATTACCCATACATTAAAAGTTACCGATGGATCAGTTGATGTGTCTTTCTTGCACGGAACAATTGAAAACCCGTTGATCAATGCGATTGAAATTCTTGATGCCGATAATGATGACACCCCTATTTATTTAAATCCCGTTGCAAATCAGTTCAATAATCCTGGACAAGCTCTGGATGGAAGTTTAGGAGTGAATGCTTTCGGGGGAGATGGTAACCTTCAGTTTTCCGCCTCAGGGTTGCCCGCCGGAGTTACTATTGAACCCACTAATGGTCAGATTGGAGGAACAGTAGCTGCCAATGCAGATTTGAACAGCCCATACAGCGTAACGATAACTGTCGATGATAGCGACGCCGATTCAGGAGATATCGAAACATTGAATTTTGAATGGATTATTGGCGAAAATGTTTGGGTCGATAAAGATGAAGATGAGAACTATACAGCTAGACACGAGTGCTCCTTTGTACAGGCAGGGGATAAATTTTACTTGATGGGAGGTCGTGAGAATGCTACAGGCGTTGACGTCTATGATTATGAAAATGATACTTGGGTCAATTTGGCTAATTCCGCTCCCCAAGAATTCAATCATTTTCAGGCTACTGAATACCAAGGCCTTATTTGGATTATAGGAGCTTTTAAGGACAACACTTTTCCTATTGAAGAACCAGCTGATTTTATATGGATTTTTGATCCGGCAACGAATGACTGGATTCAAGGTCCACCAATACCTGATGCTAGAAAACGAGGTTCCACAGGATTGGTCGTTTATAACAACAAGTTTTATATAGTCGGGGGTAATACCGATGGTCATGACGGTGGTTATGTACCGTGGTTTGATGAATATGATCCTGCGACGGGAATCTGGACGCCTCTTGTTGATGCACCAAGAGCTAGAGATCATTTTAGCGCTGCGGTTATCGATGACAAGCTTTATCTCGCCGGAGGTCGACTTTCCGGTGGGCCAGGAGGTGTATTTGCGCCTACAATTGCAGAAGTAGATGTTTACGATTTTACCGCCGGGTCTTGGAGTTCGCTTCCCTCAGGACAGAATTTACCCACTCCAAGAGGGGGGGCGTCAGCTGTTAATTTCAACGATAAGCTGGTCGTTATCGGTGGTGAAGTTGAAAACGAGGTCGTATACGGTGTTAATCGCAACGACGCCTTGGAGATTACGGAAGAATATGACCCCGTTTCCCAGGCATGGTCGAGAATTGAAGATTTGAATCACAAAAGGCATGGAACCCAGGCAATTACGTCTGGAGGGGGTATATTTATACTTGGCGGATCTCCTGTCAAAGCCGGTGGTAATCAGAAGAACATGGAGTTTTTTGGTTTCGATACCCCTGTAGGTACGCCCAGTTTAGCAAGTAATCTGGCCGCAGCTACCAATGTGATTATTGCGGATGGTATAACGGAAGATATTTTGTTGAACGTGACAAACGGAAATGAAGGAATTTTCGTAAAATCAATGCAGTTATCCGGACCCAATGCCGCTGATTTCAGTATAGATAGCGGTGAATTGACCAATCAATTGTTGAATGCCAACTCATCTCATATCCTTCAAATTACCCTTTCTGGAACGGGTCCTAATAGAAGTGCGGTTTTGACTATTGAACACGGTGATGATTCTATTACCACTATAAACGTGGCTAACTTTGATAATTCGTTAAGTCTAGACGCCATTGGCGATCAAAACAATAACGAAGGGGATGTAGTATCTCTACAAGTTCAGGCAAATGCAGCTTCAAATTACAGTGCGAGCAATCTTCCACCAACGCTAACCATCAATCCGACGACAGGATTGATATCAGGCACAATTTCAAACGGCGGAGCAGGAGTAGGGCCATTTGAAGAGGACAACGGTCTGGTCATTTTAGAGGCTGAATCAGGCACGCTTGAAACTTCCTGGACCACCACAACTGCAGGAGGTGCCACAGGTATCATTGCCGGCTCTAATCATTTTAGTACCCAAAATGGAGGTACAATTCCCTATGACATTACTATTACAACACCTGGAGTCTATCGTTTTAACTGGAGGAATTTTTACTCAGGTTCATCATCCACTGATGAAAACGATAACTGGTTGAAATTCCCGAATACCAATGATGTTTGGTTTTTTGGATACAAAGGTGATCCCGGTGACGAGGCCACTTTAATTTCAAATCTTCAGGCGAGTAATTTTACGAATATTGTCTTTCCAAAAGGAAGTAGTCGAATTACTCCAGAAACGACACCCGAAGGTAATGGAAGTAACGGATTCTTTAAGATCTTTAGAGTAGGTGGAAGTGCGGAAGTATACGACTGGCAAGCTTTCACAAGTGATTTTGACGAGCACGATATCTATGTTTGGTTTGTAAACCCGGGAACGTATACCATGGAGGTTTCCGAGCGCTCCGCAGGGCATGCTATCGATAAAATGGCGCTATATAAGTTGGATGGTCCTGACTATACCGATGGACAATTAACCTCGGCCCCTGAGTCTCAGCGCACCGCTGGGGAAGGAGCTTCGGTAAACAGCCCGTACAATGTGTCGATTTCGGTTACTGATAATAGTTCACCTCCAACAACCGCTACCACCGATTTTATTTGGTATGTTGGTGCTGTTGGTGATCCCATACCTGTTATCACCGCAACACCTGATAATGGTTTCGCCCCATTAGAAGTAACCTTTACTGGAAGTTCTTCTACTGATGATGTTGGAATAAATAGTTACACATGGGATTTTATGGATGGGTCGTTGCCAGTAACCATTGCAGACCCGGTCCATACATTTGCAACTCCAGGTATTTATGAGGTGCAATTAACCGTTGAAGACACCGATAATAATACCGCTATTGCAACGAAAGAAATTATAGTTCGTGATCCGGCCACCGATGGAGACTTTAGAATCAATACCGGTGGACCATCATTGTCTTACAATGGTCAAACATGGCTAGCGGACGACTACTTCGTAGGGGGGTCTGTTTTCAGCAATAATATACAGATAGCGAATACAGGTAATGATCAATTGTATCAAAGTGAACGTTTCGCAGGGTCTGGTAATATTACGTATCAGATACCGGTAGCATCTGGTGATTACACGGTTAACCTGCATTTTGCAGAATTGTTCTTCGGGGTTTCGGGATCAGGTTCTGCAGGTGGTGTGGGGTCAAGAATTTTTAATATCAATATTGAAGGCAACCAGGGCGTCGTTAATAATTATGACATCGTTGCCGCCGCTGGCGGAAGTGGTAAAGCAGTAGTCGAGAATTTCCAAGATATTACTGTCAACGATGGTAATTTGACCATCGTTTTAACAGGGGTTTTAGAGAATCCGAAAATAAGTGGGATTGAAGTTTTACTGCCCACGAATCTGTCTGACCCAACGGTTTACGCCGGAGATGATATTGCCTTATCCATTGATAATACACCGCTCACCCTTGATGGTAGTGCATATGACCCTGATGGTGGAGCAATAGCAATGTATCAATGGACCCAGATCAGTGGTCCGAATACAGCAACTTTTAACGATGCGAACATTGAAGACCCTGAAATTAGTGGATTGGTTGAAGGGGATTATGTATTTCGGATATCAGCAACTGATGATGAGGCAGCGACCGCAACTGACGAGGTAACCATATCCGTGGTTGGGGAGCCTACCACCCTTTTTATCAATTCTGGAGGTCCGGCGTTTAGCTTCGATGGTACAGATTGGATAGCTGATGACTATTTTAATTCAGGAAGTACTTTTCCGAATCCGATCCCGATTGCCAATACCGAGAATGACCAATTGTATCAAACGGAACGTTTCAAAGCAGGTAGTAACTCTTTGATCTATGAGATTCCGGTGCAATTTGCCGGAGCGTATAATGTTGATTTGCACTTCGCCGAACTGTTTTTCGGAGTACCAGGTGATGGTGCAAGTGGTGGTGTAGGCTCAAGGATTTTCAACGTAGATGTTGAAAATGGGCAGGGGCAGTTGACGAATTACGATATTGTTGCCGCCGCTGGAGGTAGTGCTACTGCGATTATCGAAGACTTTAAATCGATAAACGTGACTGATGGTAGTCTTACCATAACCTTGACCTCTGTAGTAGAAAATCCAAAAATTTCGGGTATTGGGGTCATTGAGACTCGAGTTCCGATAGTTGATGCTGGAACCGATCAGACGATTGCATTACCCACGAATAGCGTAACCATAAATGGAACGGCAACTGATCCAGATGGTGGAGCAATCGTATCTTATCAATGGACCCAAGTAAGTGGACCTAGCGTCGCTACCTTAACTGGTGATATGTCCGCGGACCTTGTGGCAAGTAATTTGGTTGAGGGTGCATATATTTTCAGGTTAACAGCAACGGATGATGAGAACGCGACAGGTTTTGATGAAATTATGATCACTGTTCTTCCGGACAATGGAAATGTGGCGCCAACGGCTGTTGCTACGGCTACGCCACTTTCAGGTGATGCTCCGCTAGAGGTGACCTTTACCGGTAGTGATTCTACAGATGATGTGGGTGTCACAGGGTATTCATGGGATTTCAAGGATGGCAATACCTCCACGGATGCTGATCCAACCCATACGTTTACCGCTGAGGGAACGTATGAGGTCGAATTAACGGTTACCGATGTAGATGGTCTTACGGATATGGCGACGGTGACGATAACCGTCGGACAGATGGGGAATCAAGCTCCTACCGCTCTTGCTGAAGCGACACCTACTGCTGGTGAAGCGCCATTGACCGTTTCTTTTACCGGAAGTAATTCTTCCGATGACGAGGGTATCGTGGGCTATGCGTGGGATTTCAGGGATGGTTCGACCTCGACCGAGGCAGATCCGAGTCATATTTTTACGACGGAAGGAATCTACGATGTTGAATTGACCGTAACAGATGGGGAAGGTTTGACCGGCACCGCAACTGTACAGATTTTAGTAGGTACAGGACCATTTGCCGTAGTGGAAGCAGACCCCTTGACAGGTGGAGCACCGCTACTTGTTAATTTTACAGGAAGCGGGTCAACCGGTAGTGTTGCGATAACAGGTTATTCATGGGACTTTGGAGACGGAAATAGTTCAACGGAAGCAGACCCACAGCATATTTACACCTTGCCTGGTACTTATAGCGCTAGTTTGACGGTCACAGATGCCGATGGAACGACCAATACCGCTTCAATTGATATAGTCGTAACCGCAGGTTCTACAATGGACATAATTTTGGAAACAAACCCTGCAAACCCTGATGATGGGGGAGTAGTACGCATAGTTGTGGTAAATCTCCCTGAAAATGTGGACGTAATGAATATCACGGTACATGATATCGGTGGTCGCTATGTCGCCGGACATGTGGCGGAAAGTATCGAAGTCGGTGGTATGTATGAAGTTCCGATTGCTGCGTTTAGAAATGGAGTATACCTGATAAGAGTGGTGATGAGCGATGGAGAATCTACATTACTCAAGCTCTTGGTGGCCAATTAAATTTGAGCATAAAGATTTTATTGAAAAAGGCCAGCTTCAAAGCTGGCCTTTTTGTTTACGATTTGTTCTTTTTATCGATTATTCGAAATGTTTCTAGCTGAAGGAAAGGCTTTTATTCAAACACAACGCGTTAAGGACACCTTAAATAGAGAAGAAGTAGGTCGTTCTATCGATGATCGCTTCGATCTGCTCAACCATTTTCTTTGATAGCGTTACTTTCTTCAGTGCATTGATATGTTCCATATTGTGAACGTCAGAGCCAATAAAGTCTATCATGCCTTCTTCTATGAGCTTGTTGGCCGTTTTAAATACCTCTTTGCCATAATACTCTCCAAGAGAAAGCATGTTTACCTGAAATTGGATTCCCAGCTCTTTATACTCCATGAACCTACGTGTTCTATTATGAAGGAAACTATAGCGTTCAGGATGGGCCAATATCGGAAAGAGTCGGTTGCGACCGATAGCTTCTATGGCCGAATCGAAATTTATCGGTGGTTGTAGATAACTCATTTCAATAAGTAGATAATCGCGGCCCAGGGGCAAAACCTGTTTTTTGGCAAGAATCGCTTCAAAATTGTCATCGATCATATGTTCGGCACTCGCGTCGATGGTGATGCCATTTAGACCATCCTGAATCAGTTCATTCTTGAGATAGGCTAGGGCGGTCTTTATCGTTACTGGGGTATTGTCATGGTAATTATGCATGATGTGGGGAGTGCATACCAGGCTTTGCACCCCAAATTCTGAAAAAGACTTTAGAAGTTGCTTAGACTCGGTAACAGTTTGAGCACCATCATCAATACCAGGAAGAATATGGTTGTGGATATCCGTAAAGCCTTCGAGAAGGTCTACCAAATACGTTTTCTTGGTAAAGAAGCTAATCATGCATATTGGTTTGGTGTGTAAAAATACTACATTAAAGTAACACTGATTTTTTGACTTTAGTACATACGGAAAAATAAAAGGCCCAAAGTACATTACTTTGGGCCTTTTACTTTGTAATGTATAGGTATCTAAAAGGTAACACTGATTTTTCCTCTCAAATAAAATGGCGTTCCCGGTGTAAAGTGTATTTCTTCGAAAGAGGTGGGCTCATTCAACAATCTACTTTCCGTGGCGAACTGCGTTTCGTTCCATTCCTGATCAAAAAGATTTTCAACGATGACACCAAAAGTCCAATTATTCCAGTTGTAGTTCACGTTTAAATCGGTGATGAAATATCCGAGTGCAACGATGGAATTATCCTCATTTGCAGGTCGATCTTTTATGTATCGATAACTGATTCCCCCGGTAAAATTTCCAATATCCGTAAATGACAATCCGCCAGAGGAAGTCAAGTCCGGTGCAAGTGGGATAAAATCTTGCCCGTCGGGTTCTTCCGTACTTCTGGCCAAAGTATAGTTTACATCGGCATTTGCGTACATCCAATCGGTCAATTGGTATCGAAAACCAAAGTCAACTCCTAACCTTCTTGTCTTCCCACTAGGTTCTACAATGGCAGCATCACCGACATACACAAACTCCTGTTCCAAAAACAAGCTCCAAAGAGCCGCGTTTAGTACAAGTTTGTTCGTAGGCTTGAAAATAGCGCCCAAATCAGCAGAGTATGCAGCTGGTAAAATTTCTTCTCCACTATTGGCAACTACGACACGGGTGTCATTCGAATGAAAACCGATACCTGTTTTTCCGTACACCTGTAGTTTATCGGATGCACCGTAAATCACATTGAATTTAGGACCAAAAAAGACCTTGCTTTCACTTTGGCTATCGTAAGTCTCTGTCAATAGGTTGACGTAGTCGAATTTGAAATAATCCATACGAATTCCAGGATTGAGCGTCCAATTGTTCTTTTTGTAGGTTAGATCGAAAAAGCCATAACCATTCAATTCATCAATGTTTCCATACGCCAGACGTTCTAAAAGTTCTTGTCGGTTCTTGGTTCTGGACAACTGCACGTCATTGACATCGTCATATCGGAAACCTACCCCGGTCTCATAACTTAGTTGTGAATCATGATCACCGACATGCACAGAATGATTGTATTTGGTTTCCGCACCGATTATGGTTCTATCTTCCTTCTGTCTGATTTGATCCGCATTTACCGGATCATCTAAAAAGAAGGTGAAGTTCGAAAATAACTCAAAGTCATACTTAGAGATATAGGCCTTTGATGTTACACTGGCATGCTCATCTAATTGCTTGGTGTGGTTCACCAGGAAGTTAGACCTGCTGGTATTACCACCTTCCGTATCATCGATGGCCCCAAACCTATTTATCAAACCTTGATCTACCGCTCTTTGCGGAATCTGTCCTGAAGCATCCCATTTACTTTGAAAGTGTGACAGGGTAATGGTAAGGTCTTGATCTTCCCGATTGTTGAAATTGTATCGGCCCATTAGATTGAGTCGATTGAAATTCTGTGGAGATTCAAATGCCCCATCGGTCAAAACCAGTTCAGAGGCCACATAGGCATTGCTCATATCACCTTCAGTGATCTTGAACATCCCCACGGAACGTATCGTATTGAACATACCGGCTTCGAGAGATAGTTGGTTGTTTTCGATTTTCTTTTTGGTCTTGAGATCAACGTAGCCGGCTGTGTTGAAATTACCTTTTTTTGCATAATAGGAACCTTTTCCAAAGTCAATGTTGTCAATAGTTTCGGGAATGATGAAGTGCATATCGGCATAGCCTTGTCCATGGGCATGCGATACCATGTTGACCGGAAGACCGTCTACATCAATGGTGATGTCGGTACCATGGTCGATATCGAATCCCCTGAGAAATATCTGTTCTGCCTTTCCCCCTCCGGCATGTTGTCCAATGATTAGACCTGGAACTTTACGGAGTATTTCCTGTGACGATTTCACAGGATTGGCCTTGACATCCACATTGACAAACTGACTCAGTGCATTGACCTTTGAAACCAATACGACCTGATCGAGAGACACAACGGATTCGACCATAGTGATTTTGATAGTCGCATCCAACTCATTTTCGGTAATCGTGATTTCTTGGCTCTTAAAACCTAGGTTATTGAAGATAATCAAATCTCCGACTGAAATATCGTCCAGCTCAAAGTATCCGGAAACATTGGTATAGGTGTATCCATTTGTAGTCTTATTGAAGACACCAACCCCTTCAATAGGTGAATTGTTCTCATCTACCACCGTTCCACTGAGCTCATGTGCACTCAAAGTATGAAGTAGACCGAAGTAAAAAATATATAAAAGTAAATTTTTCATTGTATTTTTTTTTTAATTGTAAAACAGGGCATAGCCGGTATATCCGAGAGACGTTTCGGATAGATCGTGTACCTGATGTGTGTATTGATAATGGGAGTGAAACGCTCGAGAAATATCTTGAACGCTCTACCTTGGTGCTAACCTAAAAGGTATTGAGGAGGGTGGTCTAGGTCTTTAAACAGTCCTTGGGTTTGTAAGCCCTTTGGAGGTATAAAGCATTTGAGCATTGCTATCTCGAAATATGAGGGCAGTAGTAGTTCGTAGTATGTAAGATGCTTGTCGAGCTTTGATTTTAAGAACAAGGGGTCTTCTGAACCCTGATCTTCATTCGATGCCTCGAATAGGGTATCAAGAAAATCGATCAGATGGTGTGTATGATCCGTTATGCTCTTACCGTGCGAGTGATGACTATCAGCCATGAAAGTCATGTTGGTGGTATTCTCATGCGATAGCACGTGACTAGGTAATTCTAGACCATGAGAAAGTTCATGAAGTACTATATTGATTTGTCGTTGCAATGGATTAGCCAAATAGCAAATACTCATCGTCATCGCCAATATTTTGATCAGCTGTACTTTAGCTTTTTTCTTTGGGACTGGTTTCATGCAGGGTTACTTCGCAAATCATCAGCTCATGGCAAACGATTATTAAGTCATGTTTATAGGAACAAAAGAAAGAATTTAAACCGAGTTATTGAAAAATACTATGGCAAGGGTACATTTATTGGGTGAATGGTACTTATTTTCGTTGAAAATCCATTGAAAAAGAACCAGATTTAAGTACATACTGAAAATGCTCTGCATTTTCCATATAGAGGTGGCCTTGGAAAACAAGCTCGATTTTGACTTTTTCCTAAGAATTTGGAATAAATTAAACGAATTGGATGAAGTGTGCGTTAGGTTTTCAGGGTATTCGTTTTTTTAATATGTGAAAACGTATTTTCATATAGCCTAGAATAATTGAGCAATGTCCCTGGTTTATTTAATAGAAGTTGATAATGTCCCAAAGTACTAGCTTTACGAAAAGCCAAATGTTGATTTGGACCGGTCAGAAGATTTCCCCTGCCGACCCTTTGTACAACATGATTTTCTCATTTGAGATTGAAGGTAAGATAGTGACTGAAGCTTTTCAGGAGGCCTTTGCTAAGGTCGTAAACGAAAACGAGGTATTGCGATCATCTGTCAGCATTACGGAAGATATTCCGAGGCAAGTTTACCACTCTCGCGTCGAAAACCCATTAGTATTCTATGATTTTTCGAATTCGGTTCACGCTTACCAAGATTATCTTGATTGGGTAGCTGTCAATAAACGGAACGTATTTGAAATAGACGAGTTGCTATATCAAGCGGTGCTTTTCAAACTACATGATACCAAATTCATCTTCTATTTTAATCAACACCATTTGATTACCGATGCTTGGTCGACCCAAAAGTGTTATGATGCGCTAAATGGGCACTATCAAAACATTTTGAAGACGCATCAAGAGCCCGGTAAAAGTACCTATAGCTTTAAAGAATATGCTGCGGCCAATCCATTTAAATACCAAGAGCAGCCTACTCCATATTGGCAGAGCAAATCAGATCTTGCCCACGAGCCTCTAGCGCTATACGGTCTTAGACCCAAGAGTAATAGCAGTAAAGCTACAAGAGTAAATTTCGACTTGGGGAAGGACAGAACTGAAAAACTGTATCAGCTTATCCTTGAGGACGGCATTAGGTCGTGGACCCCTGAATTGGCTTTGTCAAATCTTTTCTTAACGGCCTTAGCGACTTTGCTCTATAAAGTTGGTAACAAAGAAGAGTTCGCAATAGGTGTACCTTTTCATAATAGAACAACGAAGGCGGAGCGAAACATTGTCGGATTGCTAATGGAGTTGTTGCCTACCCATATTGAAATTGATGAGGAAGCCACCTTGTTCGGATTGTATCTATATATGAAGAACGAGTCGCTAGACGTCGTGAAGAACGCGATGGTCGGTAAGCCGCCAATCGACTTATTGAGTTCATTCAATGTGGTGATGAATTTCACCCCAACCACTTTTAACGATTTTGCGGGACTGCCAACGGAATGTCATTGGCTATTATCTGACCATGTCGACGCTAATCACCATATCAGATTACAGATCCATGATTTTAATAAGACCGGAAGTTTTCAGTTGCTGTTTGACTTTATCGATGCCGTTTTTCCCAAAAATCAAATGGATGATATAGGTCGGCATTACATTCAGGTTATCGATGCGTTGATTGAAAATAAAGATCAAAAAATCAAAGAGTTATCCATAATTACGGAAACAGAGGTCAAGCAGCTCAAGGAGTGGAACAACACCGAAGTTACTTATGGAACGAGCGAAACATTGCTTTCGAAATTTGAGAAGCAGGTACAAGACACCCCAAAACGTGTGGCAGTACGGTTCAAAAATCGACAATTGACATATGCCCAACTAGATGAAAAATCGAATCAGGTAGCTCATTTTTTGATTAAAAATAAGGTCCGAAAAAATGATATTGTGGCAGTCAGTCTAGAACGATCTATAGAAATGATGGTCTATATCTATGGCATTCTGAAGGCAGGTGCCGCCTACCTACCGATTGATGTACTGACGCCTACCGCACGATTGAATTTTATTCTAGAAAATGCAAAAACCAAGATACTATTACTGAATCACGACAAAATTCAGAAGCGTACTACAGGCATCACGATTTGTTATCATCAGAACACGATCGAGCAAGAGATTTCAGCAATGGATTCCACTCGGCCTGAAGTGATGAATGCTCCTGAAGACCTTGCGTATGTCATCTATACATCGGGGAGTACCGGTGCGCCCAAAGGTGTTAAATGCCATCATAGGGGTATTTGTAACCGTTTGAATTGGATGAACGATGCCTATCCGATTTCGGAGAATGACATGCTGATACAAAAAACACCCATTACCTTCGACGTTTCAGTCTGGGAGCTGTTTTGGCCCTTGCGGCAAGGTGCGGGCCTAGTGATATTGGAGCCGGATGAGCACAAAGATCCCGAGAGATTGATTCAATCTGTTGTTGATCATGATATTTCGGTAATTCATTTTGTTCCTTCAATGTTGAACATATTCAATGCCACCCAAGGTGTTGATAAATGTAGAAGTCTCAAAAGAATATTTTGTAGCGGGGAAGTACTTTCGGTCAGCGCCGTGAAAAAGACACATCACCTTCTTGATGCCGAGGTATATAACCTCTATGGCCCTACTGAGGCTTCCGTCGATGTGAGCCATTGGCACTGCAAAAGAGGTGAGGTCGGTGAGCATATCCCGATTGGTTATCCCGTATCGAACACGCAGCTTTATATTTTGGACAATGGTTTGAATAGGGTTCCAATAGGTGCGATTGGTGAACTTTATATAACGGGATCACAGGTGGCACACGGATATTTGAACAACGAAGTACTGACAAAAGAACGTTTTGTTCAAGACGTTTTTTCTTTGGATGAAAATGCCATTATGTACAGAACAGGTGATTTGGCTAGATATCGACATGATGGAGCTATTGATTATTTGGGAAGAATCGATACGCAAGTTAAACTAAGGGGTCAACGTATAGAGTTGGGTGAAATTGAAAAGACCATTGAAAGGCTTGAAGGCATTACGCAAGTTATAGTGCATCTTGGAAAAACGAAAACGGGCGAAGCGTATTTGGTAGCACACTATACCGGTCAGGTTAGTAGCGATGAGGATATAATCGCTGTATTGGAACGGTCACTTCCCAGTTATATGATTCCATCCTTTTTTGTTCATTTAGAAGAGTTTGAGCTGTTGTCCAATGGAAAGATAAACAGGAAAAAAATACCCGTTCATTCGATTGAAAAAGAAAAAGGGAGTGAAACATTTCAAGCTCCGACGAATGAATTTGAGGAAATTGTTGCCAATACCTGGATGGAAATTTTAAAATTGGATAGGGTAGGGGTCGATGAAAACTTTATTCGTTTGGGAGGCAATTCGTTGAATGCCATGACTATTACCTCTCGCTTAAAAAACGCTTTTGAGCTAGATCTTGCGATAACTTTGGTATTCGACTATCCGACCGTAAGGACATATGCCGCATACGTCAAGAAAAAAATAATCGAATTATTATCTCAGTAGTCCTCCATTTTTTGTGCAAAACAAGTTGTAGAGGTCTTGCATATAGAATCGAGAAATATCCGTGAATTTACAATTGTTTTAGCGCAGGAAATACTTTTTTAAGATGCTACTAAAACGCAATTCGATATACTTGTAGGTGAGGTATGAGTACATGACCGATATAGCCAAGGATACGCAAAAAACAGAAAATTGGTTGAATCCATTATTTTCCAGTTTTAAAAACTTAAAAAGTAGTTGCGGCACTACGAGAATGATTAAAAAATGATTCAGGTATAACGAATAGGAGATGTTACCTAAAAACTGAACCGGTCCGCTATTTAGAAGTTTAGAAAGAAAACCGTCAGCCTTTACAATGATAAGAATGGCTAATCCAAAAACCACGGGAACCACGAATTCGAAAAGTAGACCGGTACCTTTTTCTTGGGTTATGGACAGGATATAAAGACATGCAACAATTAAAAATGGAATCGCATATTCGAGATAATTCTTCAATCTGAAGTTCTCAAGACTGATTTTCCAAACGAAATACCCTAGCAGAAAAGAAAAAAGACCTCTGATAAATCCGTAGTCCCCTAACTTGAATAGTGTTCCAAGGTTGAACAAGATGATACCGGACACCAGTGTGAGCGCCAAGTAGATGCTATTTTTTACTCTAAGATTGGAAATAAGCGCTATGATACCAAATACGAAGTAAGAGATCATTTCAGAAGAAATAGACCATGAAGGAAGGTTGAGGCCTGTGGTCGAACCTAAAATTGGGGTCGAATTTGTGAAAAGCAGCGAATCCAAGGTCTTCATTACCAATCCCTCAATGTTCGTATTGGAATCTACAACAGATGGAAAAAAATAAATAGCGAATACCCGAAATGAAAAGTAAACAAGTACGGAGAAAAAGAGCATCGGATAGAGTCGAATAAACCGTTTTTTATAAAAGACCTTAAACTCTTGAAAAGATACGAGCGAACTGTAGTTATAGGCTATTACAAAGCCACTGAGTACAAAAAAGAAGTCTACGAAGGTATATGCCTTTCTTATAAAAAAGAGGTCGTAGAAGTCTTGGTGCAAGTATCTTCCAGGATAGTGGTACAATACGACCATTAAACTCGCTATACCCCTTAAGCCATCTAATTCGGTTAGTCTGGGACGCATTTCCAATTTTCTTGAAGAACAGTTGAATAGAAACTATTTCCTATTGGAAATATAGGTGGCCATATCATCTATGCTCATAAAGTTTTCGATGGTCATATCTTGGGGCGGAACTTTCAATTCGAACTCTGTTTCGATAAAGAGGATCAATTTCATCATTCCCAACGAATCTAAAATGCCTTCACCAAGCAAGTCGTCCTGGGCCTCGATGGGGTCATCGGCCTGAAATTGCTCATTTATGTACTTTAAAAGAATATCTTTCATATCATTATCTCTGGATTAGACTCTTCACGATTTCCGAACGTTTCACTTTGCCTGAACTGGTTCTCGGGAAGTCTTGAAGAAAATATATGTGATTGGGTATTGCATATGGTGGTAAATACGTTTTACTGAAAGCGATCAAATGATCTGCTGATTGTTCTATCTCCTTTGTCCCGATAATAGCGGCAGCGATTTGTTTTTCGTTGTTTTCATTTTCTAAGATAAAAACGGCGGCTTCCTCAACGCTGTCGTGCTTGCCTAAAACTGCCTCTACCTCGTCTAATTCAACCCGATATCCTCGTAGCTTCACCTGTCGATCGTTCCTTCCCAAAAATATGAGATTACCCTGCTCATCCTCTTTTACCAGATCACCAGTTCTATAGAATACATGTTCGACTCCAGGAGCTATGTGCTCAGTGTATAACGCCTTTTTTGTGAGTACATTGTTATTCCAGTAGCCTTTCATCATGGTCGCGGAACGCACGAGAAGTTCTCCTGAGGTGCCTTTGGGTACTGGTGAGTTGTCCTCTCCAAGGATTTTATAGGTCGTATTTTCCCAGATTTTTCCGATGGGAATTTGCTCATCTGTTTCAGGTGGAGTGTTTAGATGGTAATATGTGCATTGATTCACCTCTGCCGGGCCATAGACGTTACTGAATGTAGCACTAGGCCACAATCCCATGAGTTCTCGCATATATTTCGGAACAAAATTCTCACCTCCGTATAAGACCCAACGCAATGGTGATAAATCACGTTCATCAAGCACTCCGTTTAGCAATAGCTGAACCAGGGCCAAGGGTACGGAATACCATATGGTGATTTTTTCCTGTTCCATCAAGGCGGAAAGACTCGCCGGAAGTTTTGTATGCGCATCGGGAATAATGACTGTGGTCGCCCCTGCCAGCGGTCCGGAGAAATAACCAAAAGTTGAAATGTCAAAATGCAAAGGAGCATGGTTCGCTATTCGATCGGTAAGCGTTATGTTATAGACCTGAGCCGAAAGTTTGGCATAGCTGAGCCCACTATGATGGGTGTGCATGATACCTTTAGGGGCACCCGTAGAGCCTGACGTATACATGATATATGCCAAATCAGATTCGATAATTTTTACTGGTTGATAGGTGCTCAAGTCTATTTTGAAAATAACATCCCAAGATACAGATGGAATAGTCAAATCCGCATCGATTCCAATAAGGGATTCAAGATTTGTTTCCGTTTCTAAAATAGCCTTTATTTTCCTGCGTTGTTTTGCCGTAGTTGTGACATGTTTGATACCACAATCGGCTAACAAAAATCGGGTTCTGGCGTGTGGTGCGCTAGGATCTAAAGGAACATAAACGGCTCCGGCCTTCATGATGCCATAAACGGCGAGTGCCGTTTCCAAACAGCGTTCCATGTACACACCGATACGATCTCCTTTACGGACGCCTTTCATGATCAAGTGAGATGCCAGCTGATCCGTTTTTTTGTCAAGTTCCCCATAAGACATAGAATCTCTTCCACAACGGAAAGCATCTTGCTCTGGAAACGAGCGGGCCGAGTTCTGAATGATATGTGGGAGCGTAAACAGCATAAATACGAGTGGCTAAAGGCCTAAAAGTTTTGCGATGATGTTTCTCTGGATATCAGAAGTACCTGCATAAATGACCCCACCAACGGCATCACGGAGATTTCTCTCGATTTCATTTTCGGAAATATAGCCATCGCCCCCGTGATTTCGTATCGTGTCAAGACTCGATTCCACAAAATTTTCACTGAGGTGCAATTTTAACAGGGCAGATTCCATCATTGAAGACTTTCCTACACTATTGAGCCAAGCCACTTTATAGAGTAGCAATCTTGAGGTTTCCAGTCTTAATTTCATATTGGCGACCCTGTTGGAAACCGACTGGAATTGACTTATTTTTTTTCCGAATTGTTCCCTTTGTTTTACAAACGCTATGGTTTCCTCAAGTTGATGTTCCATGGCACCCAATTGTCCGGCAAGTATGGTACAGCGGTCGTGTTCGAGCGAGCTATTGGTTATCGCCCAACCTGCACCGATTGGTCCCAACAAATTCTCTTCGGGAACAAAGCAGTCTTCAAAAAACAAATCGCCAAAGGGTACCGTTCGCAATCCCATTTTTGGCCTGTTTGGTCCTGCCGTAAAGCCTTTCATGCCTTTTTCAACAATGAAAACGCTCATGCCCCACTTGCCTAATTTTGGATTGGTTTTTACAAAAACCAATATGACATCTGAGACGGGTCCGAAAGTGATGTAGCGCTTGGTACCGTTTAAGAGATACCCTCCTTCAACTTTTTTGGCACTAGTTTCCATACTGAAAACATCGGATCCTGAACTGGGTTCGGTTAGTGCATGGCACCCGATCCACTGACCAGAAGCCAATTTAGGTAAGTACTTCTTCTTTTGGTCTTCAGTTCCGAAAGTTAAAATCGGATATTGCACGGTCCACATCTGGGCACTTAATCCAAAGGGTAGGCCATTATCCCGGCATCCATAACCGAAACCTTCCATTGCCAAGGTGGCAGTGAGAATACTAACATCATCGGTTGAGCCGCCATAGGCTTTGGTAGTGGCTAGGCCTTGAAGGCCGAAGTCGGCACATTTTTCCCAATCTGCTCTTGAGAATAGACAATCTTTGTCTTGCTTCACATAAGAACCCCCAAAATTGGCCGAAGCGAAGTCACTTACTTTGTTCTTATACTCCAATTGCTCTGAGGTCAGTGAAAAATTCATAGGTCCGATGGTGTTTGTTGTATTGTGGGTAGCGTTGAACTGAAATCATTTCGGCCGAAATTAAAGTAAAACGGGCGAAAAGTAAACGAATCAAAAAAACGGGAAATCATCTTAGACTTCAACCGCTTTTGTCAAAAAGTGATACGGGTTTTTAGCGTCCTCAGAGACATTTTCGATAGCGACTTCTAAACCGATATCGAATTCATCGGCCAAATCAAGAAAAAGGTCCATAACGACCTGATCCTCTAAAGCCCAGCCGGTGGAGTCAAAAATAGAGATTTGGTCCTTGACCTGAACATAGTCATCAGCGTTCTGAAGTACCTCTACCCAATCAGGAGCAATTTCACTGTCCGAAAGTTGTTGGCATTCCCCTTCTATTTTAGCCTGTTCAAAAAAGTCAGGACATACAAAACTTTGGAGAAGTAGTTCTTTGGGAAGTTCTGTTTTGCCAGGAAAGTCCGAGCCTACCGCATTGATATGTAAATGTGGTTTACTCTTGTGATATTCAAAAAGTGGTCCGGTACCTACCTCAATAGACGTTTCGGTACAAACAATGTCCGAAGTCTCGATAATATCTTTTATCGATGCTGTCTTGATATCCAATTGGATATCGAGCATTTCAATACGGTCTCTTAAGGTGTCCATCGACTTTTGATCAATGTCGTAGATCAAAACCTCGGAAAACTGAAAAACCCTAGAAAGCGCATGTAATTGAGTAACCGCCTGGGCTCCACATCCTATAAGACCGAGTACGGTACTTTTCGGTTTTGCCAATAACCTACTGGCAACGGCAGAAGCGGCCCCAGTTCGCAGGGCTGTTAAGAGTACGCCGTCCGCAATGCCATTGAGATGGCCTGTTTTGGTATCATAGCTAGAGATGGAGGATAGAATAGTGGGTAAATTAAAGTTGTTAGGGTTTTGAGGGTGGTATCCCACGACCTTGATGACTACTTCCTTTCCTTTCTTATGTACCGGCATCCACTCAATGAGACCAGGATTTTCCGTTTGGTAGTTGAAGCCAGAACGAATAGGTATATCTGTTTTGGATTTGTCGAAATCATGCACGGCGTTGGTTAGACGTTCGATCAAGGAATCCATCAGGCGATCTATTCCGAACTTTTCGACAATACGAATCACGTCATCTCCTGAGAGAATGAGTGTTTTTTCTTTTTGTAAGGGCATTTTCTTTCTTTAACACAGCTAAACAAGTCAGCAGTTTACTCGCAATGTATGTAATTTACAAATTAAAAATCAACTATTTTGCCCTTGTTTCGATGAAAAGTCACATATTCTTGCCAGCACGCAACCAAAATGGATTTTCACATCTTATTGTATTGCGGTACCTTTATAAGCCCCTGATAATAAACAAACTTTGTAGTAATATTGGACCTGACACCAAAAGTGAACCGTTTATCGTTTATATTTAAAACTGTTAAACTTTTTTCCTTTATTGCGCAGCTTTCGCGTCAATTTTCAATGTCGCGTAACGTCTAAACCCGTATTCCGTTATGAAAAAGTTAATGTCCCTTTTTGTCCTATTGGCCCTATTTTTAGTACCCAATGCCTCCGAAGCGCATGAGGTAAATCAGAGTTATATCTTCTTGAGAATATACGAAAGTAAAGGTATAGAGGGGAGGTTTGAAATGAATGTCCGTGAGTTGAACAAGTTATTGGGTACCAACCTTCCGAAAGACCTGCAATTAAAGGATATCGAACCCTACATAGAACAAATCAAGGCGTATTTGTTGAAGAATACCTCCTTCTCCTCTCCTTTAGGAAATCATAATATCATATACACCGGTGAAGTGGACGTTCAGAAAGTAGCCTTGGGAAATTTTGTCAAAATCCATTTTGAATTGGATAATGATGAGGTATTACCAGATGAGATGACAACCGACTACAACTCGTTCTTTGAACTAGATGATTCGCATGCGGCCTTTTTGATTACTGAATACAATTGGAAAGCGGGCGTAATCAACGATGAAATGAATTTTTCTATGGATTTCGGACCTGGAGATACTTCCGAAACGATGTCGCTTACCGATGTATCGGTTTGGAAAGGCTTCTATGCTATGATCAAGCAAGGAGTATGGCACATTTGGATCGGTCTAGATCATATTTTATTTTTATTGGCACTGATTTTACCTTCAGTAATCCGAAGGAAAAAAGATGCTGCCGGGTTCAATCTATCCAATTGGGAACCTGTGCAAGAGTTTAAACCAGCCTTCTATTACATCCTTAAGGTGGTCACCTTTTTTACGATAGCACATACCATTACCTTGACCTTAGCCTCCCTGCAAATCGTAAATCTGCCCTCCCGAATCGTTGAATCGATTATAGCCTTTTCAATAGGCTTAGCCGCGTTTCATAACATACGACCTATTTTTAAAGGTAGGGACTGGGTTATCGCCTTTATTTTTGGACTATTCCATGGATTTGGTTTTGCCAGCGTACTCGGTGATTTGGGGTTGACAAATGATTTTCTGACCGTTTCCCTCTTAGGATTTAATATCGGAGTTGAAATAGGGCAATTGGTCATTATTGCCATGATTTTTCCGATTTTATTCTTGTTGCGAAATCGAAAAATCTACAATAAAATTCTACTTTATGGGTCTATAATCCTAATCATAATATCTTTATATTGGTTTTTAGAACGAGTCCTTGACATTAGATTCGGTGTATATCACATGGTGAAAAGGAGTATTCGTGAATTGGCCGTTGCGCTTGGGCTTTGGTCATAGAAGTTGGTGAAGAAGAAAAAGATTTTAGGTTGAAAAGTGAACTGGTAAAAGACGATTTACTTTCGAAATGGAAGCGTAGGGATAAGAAGGGAGATTTGCCTGGCGAGATTCCTAAAGCTCCTTCAAATGTTGCCATACCGTTGTCTAATGGGCAGAAGGGATTGTGGTTCCTGCAAGATCTAAACAAAGAAAACTCCTTCTACAATTATGGCGAGCTCTATGATCTTAAAGGCGATTGGTCGATTTCCTATTTGAAAAGTAGTATTCGCCAAATTTATGAGTCGCACGATATACTCAGGTCTAGTTGCATTGCTGGTAGTGATGGACTCGAACTGAAAATAGACTATGATTCGCCATTGACCATTGAAGTGCATGAATTGGGTGCATTTCCCCTCGATGAAGCGCTTGCTACAGTACGACAAGTTGTTGCGGAAGATTTTACGACACCTTTTGAATTGAGCAGGTCACCATTACTCAGAGTGCGTGTTTTCTCAATTGATAAGGGCTATCATATACTGAGCGTGACCATGCACCATATCATCACTGATGAATGGTCCATGGATATCTTCATGAAGCTTTTGGCGAAAAATTACAGGAAGTTGAAATCAGGTCAACAGCTTCCCAATGAAAAACCGGAATTGCAATTCAGTGATTTCGCTTATTGGGACGATACTCGAAAATTGCCGGAAAAAGAATTGACTTTTTGGAAAAAGGCTTTATCGAATCATACGCCGAACCTGGCGCTACAAACGGACTTTAAAAGACCTGTATTGCCCTCGTATCGGGGATCTCATAAATCCTTGGAGTTTTCTCGAAAACTCTCCGAGGAGCTTCTGAATTTGGCAACGGAATCGGAAGTAACCCCTTTTGTCTTGTTACTCTCATTGTTTTACATCTTGCTGTATCGACATACGGATCAAAAAGACATTTTGGTCGGCTCACCCATTGCGAAAAGAAACCATAAAGGATTGGAAGATCTGTTGGGTTTTTTCCTGGATACCTTAGTACTTAGAAATGAGATTGATGGGGGCAATACCTACGCAGAGGTTTTGGCTAAGGTCAAGTCGAATACGCTGCAGGCATTCGCGCATAGAGACATTCCTTTTGATGTTCTCGTAAAGGAATTGAACCCTGAGCGGTCTGCCGGGAGTAATCCGTTTTTTCAGGTCATGTTTGTCTATAATACGGAATCAACAACACCGGACTTTGGTGAAGGTTTGATTCTTGAGAAAAACGACTTGGTGCGCTTAGAAAGTTCCAAATTCGATCTTACCCTATTTGTTTCCAAAAAGGACGGCGTGTTGACAGCGAGTTTCGAATATGCTACGGATTTATTTGAAGCCTCGACTATAGATCGGTTATTGGCCCATCTGCATCTCTTGGCCGAGGGTGTGGTGAAGAATCAAAGCGTGGTAATTTCCGAATTGCCGATGAGAACACCTGAAGAAACAGCGTTGTTCTCCGAAATTTCCTTACCGAACGCCGAACATACTGATTTTAACTATGCTGGCGGTATTCATAAATCGATAGAGGCATTTGCCTCTAGGACCCCTGATGCTATCGCGATCAGTTTCGGCAACCAGTCGATGACCTATAGTGAATTGAACACCAAGGCGACGACTATAGCTAGTAACTTGATCAGGTTTACCGGAGGTGAAAATACCTTTATAGGTCTGTGTATTGAGCGTTCCCTTGACATGATCGTAGGTCTTTTGGCAGTGTTAAAGTCGGGATCGGCCTATGTTCCACTAGATCCCGAATACCCCAAGGAACGACTTAAATATATCGTTCAAGATGCTAATGCTACATTGGTGCTGACACAGGATGATTATGTAGCTGATTTTGAGGAATTAGGTGTTGACAGTATCTCTGTTTCTGCTCCGCAGATGACAAGCACTACTACAGGAACGATTTTGCCAGAGGTTGGCGGCAATGATTTGGCCTACGTGATTTATACATCCGGGAGTACCGGAAAACCTAAGGGAGTACCGATTTCACATCAAAATATTTTAGATTCTACGAAAGCTCGATTTTCTTTTTATGAAGAAAATCCAAGTGCGTTTTTGTTGTTGTCTTCCATTTCTTTTGACAGTTCTAAAGCAGGCATTTTCTGGACCTTATGTTCAGGAGGCAATCTCGTTATTGCAAAAAAGAGATTGGAGCAAGATATGGCTGCCATGCAAGAGCAAATCTTAACTCATAAGATTTCGCATGTATTGACGTTACCCACGCTGTATGGGTTGATGCTGGAACACATTTCAATCAATGCCTTAAGTCAACTGCGAACGGTCATTGTGGCGGGTGAAGCATGTCCTTCCCAACTACCGGAAAGACATTTCGACCTTTTACCTGAGTCGGTTGTTCTATACAACGAATACGGCCCGACCGAAGCTACTGTATGGTGTACCGCCCATCGAATTGAGCCTGATGATCGATACAAATCGATCCCTATAGGTCGAGCCATTAAGGGGGCCAAGATCCATTTACTTGACGCTCGCTTACGCCATGTGCCCTTTGGGGCTATGGGAGAGATCTACATTTCAGGTAATGGCTTGTCTCAGGGGTATCTGGGAAAACCGGAGCTTACCAAAACCAAGTTTGTCGAAAATCCGTTTGCTGCCGATGGCGAAAAAAAGCTGATGTACAAGTCGGGTGATCTAGGCCGATTTCGAGCTGATGGCAACATCGCATTTTTAGGACGGGTAGATTCCCAGGTAAAACTGCGAGGTTTTAGGATAGAACTTGATGAAATCGAGGAAACCTTGCTGACCCATCGACAGGTCAAGGATGCGGCCGTTGTCATCAAACCTGCAGAACAAGGGAGTGCGAACGGTATTTTAGTCGCTTACCTTATCTTAAGGTCCAAAGTTGAATTGCAGGAAATCAAATCCTTCTTAAAACGCCTGCTTCCGAAACATATGGTGCCCGCACAAATTGTCGTTCAAGACACTTTTGTCAAACTGCCCAACGGCAAAGTGGACAAGAAGTATTTGGAGACCCTTCCCATGGAAAAGTTATTAGACCCTATTGGGCCGTCAGAAGAGCTTACGGAAACAGAGGGTACTTTAATTGCTATTTGGGAAAAAATATTGGGGTTCAACGGCTTGGCAGTGGATGATAACTTTTTTGAAATAGGGGGAAATTCGATAATGACGATTCAAGTAATTTCCGAAGCACGCAAAATGGGTATGGTCATTTCGCCGAATCAATTATTCGATTATCAGACCATTCGTGAATTGGCTGCTTTTGTAGACCAAAATCAACAGCAGGATGATCAGTGGGATTATATGGTACCCTTACGAAAAGAAGGTTCTAAAAAACCACTTTTTTGTATCCATGCCGGAGGCGGCCATGTGTTCTTTTACAATAAGTTGACCGACTATTTGGAGAAGGATACCCCTATTTACGCGCTACAACCTTCAGGAGTATATGGCGATAAGGCAATGCATAGAAGCGTAAGTGAGATGACCCGTGACTATCTTGAAGCTATAAAAAAGGTACAACCCCAAGGACCTTATAATATTCTGGTCTATTGCTTTAGTGCTGCCGTAGGTAACGAAATGGCCCTTCTATTAGCGGAAAAAGGTGAAAAAATCAACTTAATCGTTATGGACACTATGACGGCGCCGGCGGTACTCAATACGCCACGAAGACTGAGAATACGAATTCAGACCTTTCTCATGCGTTTTGTCAAGGCACCCTTTCGGTCCGTGCGCAATATGATTATTTCAAAATATGCATTGATCCGTTTAAAATGGAGAAGTAATTTTGAGGTCGACGAGGAATCTCGGGAACTGGAAAAACTTCGAGTCAATCTGATGGACTTGAGTCAAACCTATACATGGAAACCGTTTGACGGAGAAGTTTCATTGATATTGACCAAGAAAGACCATGAAGCCTTGAATAAGGAAACCGTGCGTTCTTGGCAAGAAGTCGTGAAAAGTGATGTAACTATTGTACGTACCAGGGGCAGTCATCGCGAACTTTTTGACGAACCATATGTGAAGTACACGGCAAAAGCTATAGAAAAGTGTATGTTTGATCACTAATTCTTAAGAGATGGCGCATATTGTACTTGTGACAGGCCTTTTAACCGGAAGGATCAATGCAAGTTTTGAATTGGCTTCAAGACTTCAGAAAGAAGGTCATGAGATTACGTACCTATGTCAACCGAGTACCTTGGTAAAAATCCAGTCTTATGGATTCAATGCGTTAGCGGTTTCCAAAATCACATTTGATTATAAAGATCCAAGAAGAAGTGCTATGGAATCGTCTTGGTTCAAAAAATTACGATTTCATTTGAAGTATTTAAAAAGTCATTATTCCGAAGGAATAAAGATTTTAAAATTAGAAGAGCACAAAGCGCTTTTTCGTCAGGTAAATCCTGATTTAGCCCTGATAGACGTTGAAATTCATGACATGATCTTTACCGCAATTGAATTGAAAATTCCGGTGAAGCTTACAACAACCTGGTTTTCCGATAAGATCAGTCTTAAAAGTCCTTCAATTCGAACCGGGGTAATTCCGGGCCGTGGTGTTAGTGGCACCAAGGTCGGTATTTTGTTCTCCTGGTTGCTAATGCGAGCAAAGATAAATGCTCGGGTAGTATTGAATCGTCTGACTTTCACAAACTACCGAAGATGGATGTTTAAAAAATATGCCAAAAACATCGGTTTCGATACGAGTGGTCTCTTGGTCAATACACTACCGCCACTTTATAGTTTTACGAAATTGCCGATTGTTACAATGACCATGTCAGAACTTGAGTTCCCTCACAAATTAGCAAAAAATATGATTTATGTGGGTCCAATGATTCGCGAAAATCGGAACCTTCAGAAGGAAGACCCGGCAGTAGCTGACAGGCTAAAAACCATCTACAGGAAAAGGGACACGGAAAAGGGTCAATTGATTTATGGTTCCGTCGGTTCAATGGCGACGAGTGGAGTGGTTTTTTTAAAGAAAGTGATCAAGGCATGCACCGACCAAGAAGGATGGCAGCTAGTTCTTTCTTTGGGGCCTAATTTGAACATTGCCGATTTTGGAGAAGTTCCTTCGCAGATTCATTTGTTCAATTGGGTGCCCCAACCCGAGGTGATTTCGCATGCTGATTGTGTGGTTACCCATGCGGGCAACAATACGATGAACGAGTGTTTACATTACACCGTTCCTATGGTGCTCTATTCAGGTAAGAAAACCGATCAAGATGGAAGTGCAGCCAGAATGGCGTATCACGGTCTAGGAGTTCTGGGTGATAAAGATCGTGATGGTGCCGAACAGATCAGGTCGAATATTGACGAGGTCTTGACCAATAAGGCCTTTCGTGCTAAGATGATCGAATTCAATAATATATATCAAGACTATCGGGCCAGAGCTTTAAGCCCGCTCTTGTTCGAAGAAAAAGAATACTAAAACCGAAGAAGGTGCTGAACAGAAAGCTCGACAGATCAAGGTTACATGAACTAGCACAGATTTGGTATTGTACTTTTTCAAAAAATGAATTCCTGCTTCCTACTTTTAGAAGCGTACTATCTGCGGATGAAGTGAGACGCGCAGGCCGTTTTAAGTTTCAGAAAGATAGGAATAGCTTTATAATTACCCGTGGAGTGCTGCGAACACTTCTTGGGGGTTACTTGGAACTACCTCCTTCGGAAATACTACTGGAATATACAACGTATGGAAAGCCTTACCTTCTTGACAGTACGTTAAAGTTCAATGTTTCACATTCGGGTGATATGGCGGTATTTGCCTTTGTTCTCGATACAGAGGTCGGCGTAGATATCGAACAGGTCAAAGACGATTTCGACCTAATGGAGTTGGCTCGAAATTTCTTCTCCGAACATGAAATAGCGGCAATGGAAAACATTCCAGAGACGGAATTAACGCGTGCGTTTTACCGCTGTTGGACACGTAAGGAGTCTTTCATCAAAGCGGAAGGAAGCGGACTCTCTTTCCCTTTAGATAAGTTTGCGGTATCATTGGACCATGACCACGAGGCGACCTTGATTCAAACGGAATGGGATCTTCAGGAAAAAGATAATTGGAGTTTATATTCATTCCTGCCAGAACAGCAATATATTGGAGCGTTGGCAATCAGAGATAAATCAAAGGGTGTTGAATTTGCTAATTTGGTCGACATTAGTACGCTCTCATAGACCTATCCTAACATAATCGGTGATCATTTCAGCCCAATCTTTGGTCCTAAAAAATACGATTCCCTGACTTATGTGTTAAAGTTATCTTTAAATTTAAGATACACCCAATGTTCACTTTTCTCGAATTGACTCTTTTGACTATCTTGTGCTGATGCCGTTGAAAAGGTTGATGTGAATCGATTTATTTTAGCACGTCTACCCAAGGCATAAAGTTTAAATCAATCAAAACATACAGTATATGAAAAGAAGGGATTTTGTTCAAATGTCTGGCCTTGGAGCGGGTGCATTGCTCTTACCCACTACCATGATGGGCACAAGCATTTCCGCTGAGGCACTACTCGCACCGGGTATGGACGTGATAGTCAAAAAACGTATGGCGGATGTCGCGCTCAACACCGCGAAATCTATGGGTGCTACCTATGCGGATTCAAGAATTGGTAGATATTTGAACCAGTACGTGTTCACTCGTGAAGATAAGGTTCAAAACGTTGTCAATACCGAGTCTTTCGGAATTGGAATTCGTGTCATCGTCAATGGTACCTGGGGTTTTGCCTCCACAAATGACGTTACCGAAGATGGTATCAAAAAAGCGACCGGTCAGGCCGTGGCCATTGCCAAAGCAAATTCGAAATTTCAAAAAGAACCTGTAGTGCTGGCACCAGTTTCAGGGCAGGGAGAGGTTTCTTGGAAAACCCCTATTAAAAAGGACTTTAAGGATGTTCCGATTTCCGAAAAAGTAGATTTATTGTTAAGCGCCAATGCGGCAGCTCTCGAAAACGGCGCCAATTTTGTGAATTCTGCGTTGTTCATGGTGAATGAGCAAAAATATTTCGCTTCAACGGACGGCTCATATATCGATCAGGACGTTCATCGTATTTGGCCCACATTCGGAGTCACTGCGGTCGACCAGTCGGCCGGTAAATTCAAAACCAGGCAGGCCATGAGTGCACCAATGGGCATGGGCTATGAATATATGGACGGTCTGGCTTCAGAGAAGCTTGACGGGGCGGCAGGTCTCAAGCTATATCGCAATAGCTACGATATGGTCGAAGATGCTACTACAGCTGCAATTCAGGCCAAAGAAATGTTAAGCGCAAAATCGGTGGATCCCGGTAAGTATGATTTGGTCCTTGAACCCAACCATTTAGGTCTTACCATTCACGAATCGGTAGGACATCCTACGGAATTGGATCGTGTTTTGGGTTATGAAGCCAACTACGCAGGTACTAGTTTTGCAACCATAGACAAATGGAAGTCGAAAGATTTCAAATACGGCAGTGATATTGTCAACATATTTGCTGATAAAACCCAACCAGGTTCGTTAGGTGCTGTAGGCTATGATGATGAGGGAGTGCCCTGCAAGCAATGGGATATCATTCGAAATGGTGTTTTGGTGAACTATCAAGCGATTCGCGATCAGGTGAAAATGATCGATCAGAATGAATCACACGGCTGCTGTTATGCGCAGAGTTGGAACGACGTACAGTTTCAACGAATGCCCAATATTTCCTTGGAAGCAGGAAAAGAACCATATTCCGTGGCAGAGATGATCAAAGATGTTGAAAAAGGAATTTATATCGCAGGACGTGGTTCCTATTCCATTGATCAGCAGCGGTATAATTTCCAATTTGGAGGTACTGTCTTCTATGAAATCAAAAACGGTGAGATCGTGGGTATGTTGAATGATGTGGCATACCAATCGAATACGCAGGAGTTTTGGAACTCTTGTGCTAAGATTTGTGATAAGAATGACTACCGATTGTTCGGGTCTTTCTTCGATGGAAAAGGACAACCCCCACAGGTAAGCGCGGTTTCCCATGGTAGTTCTACCACGAGATTTAATGACATCAATGTTATTAATACCGGTAGAACCGTTTAATCGGAGTTTCACGTTAAAAGGAAAAAACAATGGCAATATATACAGAAGAAGAAGCAAAAAAAATAATGGAGAAAGCGATGAGCTTTTCCACGGCCGATGCTTGCGAAATAAATTTAGAGGGAAGCGAGAGCGGTAATATCAGATATGCAAGAAATTCCGTTTCCACGGCAGGTTACCGATCCAATCAGACGTTGGTGGTACAATCCAATTTCGGAAAAAAAATGGGTACCGCCACGATAGACGAATTTGATGATGAATCATTGAAAAGGGTGGTAGCAAGGGCCGAGGAATTGGCAAAACTGTCACCTGAGAATCCCGAGTTTATGGAACCCTTAGGTCCTCAGAAATATGAAAAGGCGATCAACTATACGGAAGCAACAGCAAATATTACTCCCGAATTCAGGGCCGAGGTAGCCAATAGCAGTATTGCACCTGCAGCCGCAAAAGATGTGACAGCAGCGGGTTTTTTGGACGATTCCGCAGGCTTTAGCGCGATGATGAACTCGAACGGACTCTTTGCATATAACAAGGAGACTACCTTAGAATTTACCGTAACCATGCGTACCAATGATGGAACCGGTTCGGGCTGGGTTACCCGGGATGTGAACGATGTGAGCAAGTTCGATGCCGCGGAAGCTTCAAAAGTAGCGATAGATAAAGCCGTATTATCGAGGGAGGCCAAGGCTATTGAACCGGGTAAATATACCGTTATCTTGGAGCCTTCAGCCGGCCTAGGTCTTTTGAACGGGCTAGGACGATCGATTAATGCACGTCAAGCCGATGAAGGTCGTAGTTTTATGTCAAAAGAGGGTGGAGGAACCAAAATAGGAGAAAAAATCGTTGATGAACGTGTGAATCTCTGGTCCGATCCCGTGAATCCTGAAGTGCCCAGCGCTACTTGGAATGGGGCAGGACAACCCTTGAATAAAACCTCTTGGATTGAAAACGGAGTAGTGAAAAATCTGGCGTATAGCCGATATTGGGCCGAACAGAAAGGAGTGGAACCCGTGCCGTTTCCGAGTAATTTTATTATGGGTGGCGGTGATGCCTCGCTTGATGAATTGATCAAGAGTACTAAAAAGGGAATTTTAGTGACCCGATTGTGGTACATCAGATCCGTTGATCCGCAAACCCTTCTTTATACGGGATTAACTCGTGACGGAACGTTCTATATTGAGAATGGAGCCATTAAATATCCTGTGAAGAATTTTAGATTTAACGAGAGTCCTATCATCATGTTGAATAATCTGGAGACACTTGGAAAACAGGCTCGGGTTGACGGCAACTTGATTCCTTATATGAAAATCAGGGATTTCACTTTTACTAGTTTGTCCGATGCCGTATAGTCATATATAATTTGACATCAACTGGTTGTTTTGAGACATTCTTAGCAACCAGTTTTTGTTTAAAATGGGATATTCTCTTGAGCAATGCCTTTTTCTTTACAAGATTGCAATACGAATCAGGTGACTGGGATGTTGATCAGCGCATGCCCTCCAATTTATTAAATTCCCTAGTAGAGTATACCACCTTAGAAGTAGATACCCAAGAGAATATTGTCACTTTGGCCAGTGACGAGATATTCAAATGTCCTTTTTGCTATTTATCAGGCCATAAATTGGTTCAGTTTACCAAAAAGGAACGGGAAAACTTTGAAAAGTATGTGAACAACGGTGGTTTTGTATTCGTCGATGACTGTAATCATGATATTGATGGCTTATTTGCAAAATCTTTTGAAGGGCAAATGAGCGAAATTTTCGGTGAAACGGAACTGAAGAAAATACCGAATGACCACGAGATCTACAAGATATTTTTTGAATTTGAGGATGGACCTCCGACAACCTCACAAGAATTGAACGGATGGGGTGATGACCTTGTTCACGAGTACCTTAAAGCCATCGAGATCAATGGAAGAATAGCGGTTTTGTATAGTAACAAGGACTATGGTTGTGAATGGGATTACGATTTTAGGAATAAACGTTGGTATAAAATAGATAATACCAGATTTGGGGTGAATATCGTGATGTATGCACTGACATCATAAAGAAAAGATATGGAAAAACATTTAGTGGAGATTGCACAAGAAGTTCAAACCTTGACCCAAAAACTTACTGATCTGAAGGCAGAAATCGGTAAAGTAATTGTAGGACAAGAAGAGACCATCGAGCATTTACTGATTACATTCTTGGCCGGCGGACACGCGTTGTTGGAAGGAGTACCAGGATTGGCAAAGACCTTAATGATTCGAACCTTGGCCCAATCGATCGATCTGAACTTTAAGCGCATACAATTTACGCCAGATTTGATGCCCTCAGATATTATAGGTACTGAGATTCTAGAAGAGGACCACACGACGGGCAAGAAGTTTTTCGAGTTCAATAAAGGACCGATCTTCGCCAACATTATTTTGGCCGATGAAATCAACCGGACCCCGCCTAAGACACAGGCAGCCCTTTTAGAGGCCATGCAAGAATTCGAGGTAACCTATTCCGGAAAAACCTATAAGTTGGATCGTCCGTTTTTTATTTTGGCTAC
Organism: Maribacter corallii; assembly: GCF_047345415.1. Classification (NCBI taxonomy): domain Bacteria; kingdom Pseudomonadati; phylum Bacteroidota; class Flavobacteriia; order Flavobacteriales; family Flavobacteriaceae; genus Maribacter; species Maribacter corallii. Next base: position 315,934 of record NZ_JBLFEP010000005.1, on the reverse strand, counting down.
CCAGAACCCTATCGAACAGTCAGGCACCTTTCCCTTGCCCGAGGCGCAGCAAGATCGGTTTTTGTTGTACATCAAAATTGGATATCCCACGGCATCCGAAGAAAGCCATATCCTCAGGAATACGACCGGGTCTAAAAAAGAGAGCGTACAAAAAATACTCAACGGCGATGAGATCATTAGGCTTCAAGAATTGGTGCGAGAGGTACCGATAAGTGATGAGCTAATTGACTATGTTAGCACTATAGTACGTGCCACAAGACCTGAAACGACCACACTCGACTATGTCAAGGAGTGGGTAGGCTGGGGAGCGGGGCCAAGAGCAGGTCAAGCTATGATATTGACCGCCAAGGCACGAGCATTACAGCAGGGACGCCTATCGGTGACATTGGAAGACGTGAAACATATGGCATATCCCGTTTTGAGACATCGTATCCTCGTTAATTTTAAAGCTGAGGCAAATGCCATTAGTCCAGATGATGTCACCACCGAAATTCTGAAGAAACAGTAACCGTACCTAGAAAAAATACGCGTGAAACAAGACTATCGGCAACTGCTAGAACCTAAAATAATCAACAGTATCTCCGGGTTGTCCTTAATAGCCCGTGTCATTGTTGATGGCTACTTGTCTGGTCTTCATCAGAGTCGTCGCGTAGGAGTGGGACTTGAATTTAGTCAATACCGCGGTTATGAACCTGGAGATGACATGCGACTATTGGATTGGAAAATGTTGGCGCGTTCAGGAAGGTATTACATCAAGCAATCTGAAATAGAGACCCATATTACGGTGAAATTCATTGTGGATGCGAGCAAGTCGATGGTGCATACCGAGAAATCCCTTTCAAAAATGGACTATGTAAAGGTGTTGACGGCCTCTTTGGCCCACTTGGCCCAAAGCCAGGGTGATGCTATAGGTCTCTATGCTTTGAACGATACCAAGATCAAGACCATTAGGCCAACGGTTCAAAAACAACAATACAAGCGATTTTTAAATGAGCTTATTCAAATCGAGGGCCATGGCCAATGGCCCGAAAAAAGCGACTTTTTGCACCAGATGCCCAATAGTGGTCACAAAGAGCTCCTTTTCTTTATTACGGATATGTATGAGTCAGATGGTGAGCTCACCCGAATGATCCAGAATTTGAAAACCAAGCGAAACGAATTGGTCGTACTTCATATCATGGGGGAAGATGAGCTGGAATTCAACTATCAGGGTTATGTGATCTTTGAAGATCTCGAAACGGGTGCAAAAGTCAAAGTAGATACGAAAAAGGCTAAAGAACTGTACCTACGGTCACTTACCAAGAAAATGAGCGCTATGAACAATGGATTCTTAAGTCAGGGCATTGGTTATCAATTGTTTCGCTTGAACGAACCTATTTCCGAAGTATTACAGTTGTTCCTAAAGCGTCGAAAATCATTATTGTAATGACTTTTTTGAACCCGACATATTTGTGGTTGTCCTTAGGAATTCTCATTCCCATAGCCATCCATTTATGGAGTAGACGAAAAGTAGTGACGGTTAAAGTCGGCAGTACCCAGTTATTGCAGGAATCGGAACCCAAACGTACCAGTACGGTTCGATTGAACGAATTATGGCTTTTGGTATTGAGGGTATTGACCGTACTGCTCATCACTTTATTACTTGCCTCACCAAGAACTACCGATACCAGTGCCCGAATGTCACTAGTATATCTCATAGAGCCCTCGCTTCTAAATAACGATCATGTAAAACGACTGTTGAACGAGACTCCAGCGGAAGAAGTCAAAGTGCTTATGGACGGTTTTCCGAATGCGGAAGGGTACAGTCCGGGAAAAAGGGAAAATGAGATTCCTGAATACTGGCAATTAGCACAGAAAATGAACGCCTTGCCAGCAGATAGCATTATTGTTATTACTGAAGGCTTTGTTTCAGGAATAAAAGGCAAGCGCCCTTATGGGGCCAATCATGTCAATTGGACCGTACTTCCGTCGGGTGATACGCAAAATCAACTCCTTGAAGTAGCGCTCGCAAGAGATACCTTGACCATATTGACCCTTGTGAGCGATGCTGATGGCCTATATGTCGAAAGCGAAGAACAGTCTAAAAATAGTATTGACGTAAAATCGAATAAGCCCGCAGATAGTGTCTTTATAAATGGGGTTTTAATGCCCCTCCGGACCCCGGAACCTATCATGGTCTTGATGAGGTATCACGATAGTCTAATGCAAGAGCGACACTATCTTAGCGCAGCCCTCAAGGCGGTTGCAAAATTGATGAATCGTCCCCTAATCCTTGATGAAAATCCAGGACAGGATTCCGTCGATGCCACATATGATCTATCTATTTGGCTAGGCGATCCACCCGAACAGAACTTAAGCGTAAAACAGCTGATTTTTAATTCTTCGACCTTAGCCAATGGGCTCATTGAACCTACCATCGATAAGAATGTATATGTGCTGACCAGTCGCTTGAACAATGAGAACGTATTCTCGGAACATCTTGCGGAACAACTCTACATCGTATTGAACTTGCGTAAGGATATGGAAGAAAAGATCCTTGATAACGATAAGCGCGTCGCAACTAAAGATGAGTTACGACCACACCGAACTGACCCACCGATGGCTACTGACACAGCAGGACTTGTTGATCCGTTCACGTGGTTATGGGGACTACTTTTCTTGATGATCGCATTAGAACGTGTACTGGCTAAATATCGCAAACAATGAGCTCAGGGAAACAACTACTTTTAAGGTTCAAGAAACGATGGTCGATAATGCAGGCCATTGTGATAGTGCTTTATGCCCTTGGGCCGGCCATGCTCATTTACTTTTTGACCAAAGACATCATATGGGCTGTATTTACCTTTATGGGTGTTGGGCTTCTTGCACTGCTGTTTCGAAAACCATGGCAGCTGACCTTAGAGAAAGTTGGGCAATATCTTGACCATGAATTGGAAACTACTGAATACAGTACCGGACTCTTATTAGTGTCCAGCGGAGAGTTGTCAAGTTTAGCGCGACTTCAGCAACACAAGGTAAGAAAGGTATTGGAGAGGAGCATCCATAAGGTTCGCCCAAACGTCCATATGAAAAGTGCGTTTATAGTTCTGGGCGCATGTGGACTGCTATCCCTTTTGGCAAATCAGTATGGTACCTCATTACGATCTACCGATTCCGTTCCCGCACAAGGTGACCGGCAAATCTTGTTCACACCCTTGGATTCGTCTGAATTGAAGTATACACCCCCAAACATAGTGTTTCAAGAACTTGTCATTCAATATCCTGCATATACGAATAGTGCTCCTGTGACAACAAGCAATATGAATATCAAGGCATTAGAGGGATCCAAACTTAAATGGCGCTTACGGTTTGATACTCCTCCAAACCAGGTTTTTTTTGAGGATAACGAAGCAGCCTATAACATGTCAAGGAACAGTAATGGTTATGAACATCGAATGCAGTTGACAGCTTCCGGATTTTATAATTTCAAGTTTGAGGCCAAGGATTCAACTTCACACCAATCGGAGCTTTATGCACTTGAACTTTTCGAAGATGAAGCCCCAGTAATAGAGATTCAGAAACTAAAGCAATTCACCACCTTTGAATTCGATGACGATAAGACCATTGAATTTGAAGCAGTTCTAACTGACGATTTTGGGATTACCGATGTATATGTCGTTGCGACAGTAAGTAGAGGAGAGGGGGAATCGGTTAAATTTAGGGAAGAACGTTTGCCTTTCGAAACGAGACTGCGGCAAGGTGAAAATACCCTTCAACTCTCAAAAAAAATCGACTTGGACAATCTTGGGATGGTGCCTGGAGATGAGCTTTACTTTTATATTTCCGCTGTTGACACTAAAGAACCTAGACCAAATACCAGTCGAAGCGAAACGTATTTCGCTGTGATACGGGATACCCTTACCAATCAATTTGCAGTGGAAGGAACCATGGGCGCTGATTTAATGCCTGACTACTTTAGAAGTCAGCGGCAACTAATTATCGATACGGAAAAGTTGATAGCGGACAAAAATAGACTGCCCAAAAACGATTTTAATTCCACCAGTAATGAGTTGGGGTTTGATCAGAAAGCCCTTCGTCTAAAGTATGGGGAATTTATGGGCGATGAGGCCGAATCAGGTATCACAGTTGCGGAAGAGGTCACTGTGGAAGAAGCCCAAGATGAGGATGTTAATGAAGATGAAGACCCTTTATCAAAATACACGCATGACCATGATGGGAGCAATGAACATCATCTAGTGGATCACGAAGATGGAGAACACGAGGACGAGGACCCTTTGGAAAGTTACCTTCACAATCATGATGACCCCGAGGAGTCTACCTTGTTTACGCAATCACTAAAGAGCAAGCTGCGACAGGCAATGACGGAAATGTGGGATGCAGAATTATACCTACGCCTATACACCCCTGAAAAGTCCCTGCCTTATCAATACCGAGCCTTGAAATTGATTCAGGAAATCAAGAATAGTGCCCGTATTTATGTGCATCGTATCGGCTTTGATCCTCCACCTATTAAAGAAGACAAGCGATTGACCGGAGAACTGGATGACATCGTGAGTTTCCAAAAAAAAGAAAACATTTCGGTTTACGATGACTTGAATTTCCTAAGAAAGGCAGCGGAAAGATTGGAACAACTTATAGAACGAAACGACTATCAGGAATCTGATAGGATACTCTTCAAGGAATCGGGTAACGAGTTGGCCCAATTGGCAATTGAAGAACCTGGGAAGTACCTTGAAACGTTACAAAAATTAAAATGGCTTTCAGATCGTGAACGACATTGGTCAGAAAAAGAACTACGTCAAATTTTAAGAGGTGTACTGGCCGCTATTCCAAAACCTATTGCAAAACCCACCAAGCAGGGTGAAGCCATTAGTGATTTGAACGAACTTGTACTCCAAGAATTGGAAACCAATGACTAATACGTTCAGCTTTGTGCATATTGATTTTATCTGGCCAGTAGGTATCGGAGCACTATTGCTATTCGCACTATTTCTTTGGAAAGAATGGTCACTTCCCAGAAAGCAGTACTATCTACATGCCTTAATCGCCCTGATTACCATAATCGCGTTGGTCCTATTGCTACTGAGGCCTATGATTCTAGAGGGGCATGATGGAACCCAAGGGGTACTACTCACGGAAGACTATGGTAAAGAACAACTGGATAGTCTAAAGAAACGATATAAAAGGTTAAAACAGATTCCTTATGTTGAGAATGTACCAATGAGTGGTATTTTAGATTCTATTTCGTCCTTGTTCATTGTTGGAAACGGCGTTCGGACTTTTGATTTTTGGCAGTTGGATGGTGTACCCACTACCTATTTGGATGCTGGCGAACCCGAGGGGGTCCTACAATTGAATTATGAACGAGAGACGAGGGTCGGTGATGATTGGACAGTTCGTGGCAGCTACAAAGCCAATCAGGAAAAGCGCAAACTTATTTTGGCCGATCCGGGAGGTAATCCTATAGATTCCGTTTTGATCGATACCCTAGGACGTTCCGATTTCGAATTATCAAACGATTTGAAGGTGAGTGGACGATACCTTTATCATCTTCTCGAAAAGGATTCTAGTGGTGTCACAATTGCCAATGAACCGCTACCGGTTCTTGTGAAACCAAAAAAAGAGTTACGGCTTTTGATGATCCAAGGTTTTCCGACCTTCGATTCGAAGTACCTGAAAAACTTTTTGGCAGAAGGCGGAAATGAGTTGGTAGTGCGTAACCAATTGTCTCGTGGGAAGTATAAATTTGAATATTTCAATACCGAGCGTCGTTCGTTTTATGCACTTTCCCAGGAGCTGCTCGAAACTATGGATGTGCTGCTTATCGATGCAAATTCTTTGGCCAATCTTTCTGAAAGTTCGATCCGTACTATAGAAAAGGTCATGAAACATGATGGTCTTGGCGTATTGGTTTTACCGGATGACGATTTTTTTAGGTTGCCTATTCGCGCTTCCAATTTTGAGTTTTTAAGGGAGACTACATCTAAAATAACCTTGGATGAATGGCCAGACCTATCCCTTGAAAAATATCCTTTCACTTTTGAAAACGCTATTGGATTGCAAACGATACATAGGTCAAATGATAGGATAGTATCAGCGTACAGTAGAATGGGTCGAGGAAGGATCGGTACTACAGTAGTGGGCAATAGCTACCAGTTAGTGTTAAATGGTAATAAGGAGGCCTACCAGCAATTTTGGGCTCAAATGATTACGGCAATAGCCAAGAGAAACGAAGCGATTTTGGATTGGGAACCAATGGAAAAGTTGATCTATGACAACGAACCCTTCTCTTTTGTGGTACGCACATCGGAAGACAACCCCCAAGTCTTTGGTGCGAACGGTCGAATAGCGCTTAGGCAACATTTAGATATCAAAGAACGCTACATGGGAACTACATATCCCAGAGCAATCGGATGGAATACCATTTCATCGGCCAACGACTCGCTGTCGACCCTTAATTTCTATGTAATGGATAATTCGCAATGGAAGTCATTAAGAGCTTTTGGAACAAGAATGCAGAACAAACGACATTTTTCCGATGCAAAGGTTTCCACAAACGACAAAAAAGTCCTGCGACCGATTCATCCGATTTGGTTTTTTTTAGTCGGTATTGCGGGAATGGGTTATTTGTGGTTGGCGCCTAAATTGATCAAGAATTGAAATTTATCGAACTATGCGGGTTTTGAATAAGGTGTTATTTAACGATTATTTAGGTGTTTTTATGTGTTTAATATCATAAGAGTTCCGGATCGAACGTTAGCTTTGTAACTTCTAAAAAATCTTCTGTGATTCAAGATGTTCTTATTGCTTTTTTATGGAGTATTTCGCCTTTTGGCGAGGCCAAAGTGGGTATTCCATATGGTATGCTAAACGGTGTGAACATCTACCTTGTATTTATCGTTTGCCTTTGTGCCAATATTTTGGTGTTTCCTTTGATGCAGTTCTTCCTGAAACATATCAATACGTATTTACTTAGATGGAATTTTTATAAAAAATCGGCGGTATACGTGGCTAGGAAAGCAAAAGTGGGTTCAGGTGACAACATTAAAAAGTATGGTTTTTTTGGTCTGGTTTTCTTTGTGATGCTTCCTATTCCCGGTACCGGGGTATATGCCGGTAGCATTGCGAGCTATATCTTCAAAATAGAATCGAGGAAAGCTTTTGCTGCGAACGCCATTGGTATTTTTTTCTCTTCCCTTATTGTTTGGAGTACTACCTTGTTGACAATGAAAGGGATAGCCTATTAACATTTAGGGCCAACGAACATTGCTGGTCAGATTGTTCATAATTCTTCAAATGATATACTTGTACAGACCGATGAGGGCGATTATTTTTGCGTCCTTTTGAACTATATGAGACAGCTCGAAGTAGGGGATAAAGTATACAACGTAAAGCAAAATGGCTTTGGTGACTTTGCGCGATATTCATTTTCGGAGGTCATAAAGTTAACCAAGACCTTGGCCATTTTAAAAAATGGGGTCCGTCTCTACAATCAGCCCAGACCCTCTTATCTTATTGAGGAGGTCGGCTACTGTGTCTCTAGAAAAAAAGGGGTGCATTGGCACTTGGTTTCCCTCCAAGCCATTCGCAATGCCCAAATTGAGAATGAAAAGATAGCCGCACATGATTGGTTTGAAACTAAAGAGTTCACACTGCAAGAAAAGCAACGTATTTATAAGGCATTCAGTAGATTAGAAGATTTTTCGTAGTTCATTTCCGGATGGTAGTTGTTCTTCAGTTTGAGAAAGAGTTCCTGCAATTTTTCGGTCATGGCGCCGGGGCTAGTTCCCTCTTGAAATACATGCGTATCCAGTTGTTTGATGCCTGCAATCTGGGTGGATGTTCCTGTTAGAAATGCTTCATCCATCATAGGTATAGCTTCAAAGGTTATGGCCTCTTCGCGATAAGGGATATCTGCATCACGACAAATCTTCAAGACGATTTCACGGGTAATCCCATTTAAAATATAACTATCGGAGGGGTGCGTGTATACCATACCATCTTTTACGAAAAAAAGATTGGAGTGAGAACCCTCGGTCATTTTGCCCTCACGATGGAAGACTGCCTCATAATGTCCATTTTTAATCGCAAAATCATTCGCCATCACGTTGCCCAACAAAGAAGTCATTTTAATATCGCAGCGATGCCATCTAAAATCAGGTTGCGTTACCACAGAAACCAACTGTGTATTAACTTCTGGCAGTTCATAGGGTACCGCATACATCATCAGTGTGGAATCGGTATTTTCAGGGAATGAATGTTTTCTAGGTGCTACACCCCTAGTCACCTGAATATATAGCAAACAATTATCCGATTGCAGATCAGTAGCCCTTAATAAGTGGTCAATGAACCCATTAAGAAGAGTTGTATCAAAAGTGATATTTACTTTTTTTAGACAACCTGCAAGTCGTTTCAGATGGGCATCACCGAAGAAAAAATGACCATTGAATTGTATCATGACCTCGTAGATGCCATCACCGAATAAAAACCCCCGATCAAAAACCGAAATTTTAGCCTCGGAGCTCGCTATTATTTCACCATTCAAAAAAACTTTTTCAGGATAACTTGCCATAGTCCATGCAATATGATGAATGCAATTTACCCATTATTTGAATACGTTGTGAATGGGTCGCAGACCCGACCTAAACTATTTTTTCAGTCTTTTGAAAGCCTCTCTTTCCAATTGTTCTTGATGGTCAGGGTGTGCTATCGAAATCAAGGCTTCTGAACGTTCCTTTAGGTTCTTTCCAAAGAGGTCTACCGCACCATATTCTGTTGCTACGAAATGCACATGAGCCCGGGTGGTGGTCACTCCGGCGCCTTGCTTTAAATAGGGTGTGATTTTCGAAACGCCTTTTGACGTTACGGAAGACATGGCGAAAATGGGTTTGCCTCCTTGTGATAAGGCCGCACCCCGTATGAAATCCATTTGCCCGCCGACACCAGAGTATTGCAAACTCCCGATAGTGTCCGCACACACTTGGCCGGTGATATCGATTTCAATGGCGCTATTTATTGCCGTGACCTTTGGGTTTCTCCGTATTCGGGCCGTATCATTGGTATAGGCGGCATCCCTAAAATCGCAAATCGGATTGTCATCGATAAAGTCGTACAGCGCTCGTGAACCCACCGCAAAACAACTCACTATTTTTCCTCGTTTGACAATCTTTTCCTCTCCGGTAATGATACCCTGTTCTATCAAAGGCAGTACGCCGTCGGAGAACATCTCGGTATGAATTCCCAGTTTTTTGTGCCCGGTTAATTTTGATAGAACGGCATCGGGTATACTTCCGATTCCCATCTGAAGTGTTGCGCCGTTTTCGACCAGAGCAGCTACTTGTTCCCCGATTCGGTATTCGACCGGTGAAATGATTGCGGGATGGTGTTCATGAATTGGCACATCGACTTCTACGGCATATTCGATGTCATCGATATGTACGATTCCGGTACCGTGCGTTCTTGGAACGGTGGGATTGATTTGAGCGACTATTTTTTTTGCATGGCGCACCGCGGGTAGTGTTACATCCACGGATACTCCTAAGGAGCAATAGCCGTGTTTATCCGGAGGGGACACCTGAACAAAAGCGACATCGATCGGCAAGATATTCCTTGAAAACAACAAGTGTATTTCACTAAGGAAGATCGGAATGTAGTTGCCACCTAGGGTGTTGACATAGTTACGCACGTTGCCGCCCACAAAACATGAATTAAGGCGAAAGGTATTGCTGTAAGGAGGTAGGGTATAGGGAGCTTCTCCCTCGGTGTGAATGGATATAATCTCAATATCTCTGAGCGTTGTATATCGCTCGCATAAACTATCGATTAGCTTGTTGGGTGTCATGGCGGCACCTTGTATGAACACACGGTTTTCCGATTGTACTATTGAAACTGCTTCTGAAAGGGATACTATTTTCATCTATGTTATTTAAAGAGTACAAATTTCAACTTCCGTACCTTCTGAAAACATGATAATATTCATGGTTTTTCTTAGGGGGTCGATAAATACCATGATAAAGATGCAATAGCCCCTGCACTTCACGAAATTATGTGTTGATTGCCCCAAAGCCATCTGCAATCACATCGCATTTTTTGTTGTAAAAGAGGTAAATTTGTAAAAGAAGATAGTTAAGAAAAAGAAAACGATGTTGACTTGGAAAGATATTATTAGTTTCAGCGTGAATGGCAATCTTAAACCGGATAGAAGAATTGAAAAGACGGAAGGGGAATGGCGCGAACAATTAACTGCTGAACAGTACCGTATAACCCGGAAAAAAGGAACTGAAGCGGCGCATTCTGGAGCGCTATGTGGTATTCATGCGGCCGGCAAATATAGTTGCATCTGCTGTGCTACACCCTTATTTGATTCGACCATCAAGTTTGAGTCGGGTACGGGTTGGCCCAGTTTTACGCAACCGATCAAAGAAAATGCGATCAAATATGAAAAGGACTCTTCCTTTGGAATGATTCGGGTAGAGGTGATGTGCAATACTTGTGACGCCCATTTAGGGCATGTTTTTCCTGACGGTCCCGAACCGAGCGGATTACGGTATTGTATCAATTCAGAATCCATGCAGCTTGAGAAAGCCGAGCAAGAACAGCAAGAGTAGGATTTGGCACTTCAATTGAACATCAAGGATAAGTTTAATAAGGAACTACCGGCGGATCCGCTCCTGACCAATACAAGGCGACAAGTTCGGAATGCCTGTTTTTCTTATGTGACCCCAAAAAAGCCTTCGAAACCGGAATTGGTCCATTTCTCGGAAGAAATGATCAAGACCATAGGATTGAAAGAATCCCCGAACTCAAAGGAATTTTTGGATGTGGTCACCGGAAATTCGGTATTGGCCGATTCACATCCGTATGCGATGTGTTATGGAGGTCACCAATTCGGCCATTGGGCCGGACAGTTAGGTGATGGACGCGCTATCAATTTGGCGGAAGTGGAACATGAGGGTAAAAATTGGGCCCTGCAATTAAAAGGGGCAGGAGAAACCCCCTATTCAAGAAGTGCTGATGGCCTGGCCGTTTTGCGATCTTCCATACGCGAGTACCTCTGTAGTGAGGCCATGTTTCATTTAGGCATACCAACGACAAGGGCATTGTCCCTAGCCTTGAGCGGAGATCAAGTATTACGCGATATCATGTATGATGGAAACCCCGCTTATGAGAAGGGAGCTATCGTTTGTCGTGTAGCACCCTCCTTTGTTCGTTTCGGAAGCTTTGAAATTTTAGCGGCCCAGGAAGACAAGAAGACGCTCAAAGTACTGGTCGACCATATCATCAAGCATCACTATGCGCATCTGGGAGACCCCTCTAAGGGTACCTATTTGAAATTCTTTAAGGAAGTAGCGGTACGAAGCATGAAGATGGTAATCGATTGGCAGCGAGTCGGTTTTGTGCATGGGGTGATGAATACGGATAATATGTCCATTTTGGGATTGACCATAGATTATGGCCCTTATGGCTGGTTAGAGGATTATGATTTGGGATGGACACCAAATACCACAGATCGCGCGAACAAGCGCTATCGCTATGGCACACAGCCACAGATCGTTCTATGGAATTTGTTACAACTGGCCAATGCTTTATTTCCACTGATTGAAGAAGCTGCGCTTTTACAGGAAATTCTGAAGGAATATCAAGAAGAAGTAGAAGTCGCCTATCATGATATGATGCGTTCGAAACTTGGATTGATTGAAAATGAGTCGGAAGATCTCAAGTTGATATCGGAACTGGAGTCTGTTTTACAGCTTGCCGAAACGGACATGACTATTTTCTTTCGACTTTTGGCCCAATTAAAAAGGGACGGGTTCTCTTCTGGATTGGAATTGATCAAGGATTCTTTTTATAAACCTGAAGAGATTACGGCTAACATAGCTGCCAAATGGACGGATTGGTTCGAGAAGTATGGAAAACGTCTTCAAAAAGAAACCAAAACCGACGATGAACGGAAACAACGGATGAATACGGTCAATCCGAAGTATGTTCTACGAAATTACATGGCCCAACTGGCCATTGACGCTGCCGAAGAAGGAGACTATGCCATTTTGGATGAACTATTCACACTGCTAAAAGAACCTTACGGAGAGCAGCCCGCCCATGAAAAGTGGTTTGCTAAACGTCCTGAATGGGCACGTCATAAAGTGGGGTGTTCAATGTTGTCCTGTAGCTCGTAACCAGTGTAAGTACTGGATCAAAAAGTTGACTATTGCAAGGTGGAAAAGATATTGAATACGATACAAAAAATTCCAGAGGGCTACTCCGAAGGAAAGTATAAGAATCAAAAGTATGGTGTGATCAAAAAGAGCTTCAATGACAATAGATCATATAAGATCTATGCCAAGGCGCTGGGCGGAAACGATTTTGTGAGCCTGAATTACTATTGCACATCTTCAGCGGGAGTCTTGAAACCATGCGAGATGCCTGAAGAAAAAGTAATCGATTTTTTGAATCATCTTGAACTTGAATAAATTAGAAGAAATGAGCACGAAAAAAGCATATATAGCAGGAGGTTGTTTTTGGGGTATGGAAGAACTATTTCGGGTACGCCCCGGAATTCTCGATACCGAAGTGGGATATATTGGAGGGGCGAACGACCATCCGACCTACCGAAATCACCCGGGTCATGCCGAGGGACTCGAGTTGACCTACGATGCCGAAAAAACGTCCTTCAAGGAAATTCTGGATTATTTTTTTCGTATCCACAATCCGACTACAGTAGATCAGCAGGGTAATGACATGGGCTCAAGCTATCGTTCTGCTATCTTTTTTCAGGATGATGAAGAGCGAATGATTTCGAAAGAAGTCATAAGAGTAGTAGAAGATTCGAATAAGTGGGAAGGAAAGGTTGTCACGACGCTAGAACCCTATACGACTTTCTGGCCCGCTGAACCCGAACATCAAGATTACCTACAACGTATTCCCAATGGGTATACATGTCATTTTGAACGGTTTAAGGAACCTTTTATTTAACAAATAGATTTCCTTAAAGACCGTATATTGTTCTTCTTGAAGTTGTTTTCACTACAGAATTAAGATTAGGGCATCACAAGGTTTCAACATGCATTTTATGTCGGACCTTTTGATATTGTGTACTTTGGTAATTTCTATGGTGTGAGACATCAAATGGGATTTTTGTATCTTCAGGTAGCCATTACAGCTACTAACCGGTGTCCAAAAAAAACAAAGGAATTATGAAAAATGACCACACAAAAAAAATTCTTTTGGGATTAACCCTAATGCTACTATTTTCTTGTCAGCTACAAAAGGAAGACCAAGCTGGCTGGCGGAAAGTCTTTCAGAACGATGCTGAGGGAAAGGCCCTTTTCGGGGATAAATCGGAATTAATGGATGCCGTACGCTTAGGATATCCGATTAGAATCGGTTGGGGAAGCACTAGCGTAGAACATGTGGCCGAGGCCGACTTTTTGACCATTTTCGAAGGAGAAGAAGTATTTGCCCAAATCGAGACCATTATCGGCCAAGCACCTACCGCAGAAGGAGATACCCTTAAAATACGATTTCGAACTCAAAATCATTGGACGAAAATTGCGGGTACTAACGGATATTCTACGGGAATGATGACCGATTATTTTAAAGACACCCTGGTGGGAGGAGGTGTAGATCGATATTCATCGACAACTTGGTATGTCATGTATCCATCACATCACTTGGCTATTGAAGCCCGGCCTCTATGGCGTGAGGAGTCTCCGAATTGGAAGAAATGGAAAAGCGCTGACCCACCGGATAGTATGCAGTAAGGGCAGGGGACTCCGTTAATTCATTGCCAGAGCACCATTGATGATCAGTTCTGGTCAATTCTATTTTTTAGTAACCCCAGCACAATATAGAGGATTACATTGGATGAAATAATAAGGGCCGTAAGCGCAATAAAGTAGCTTAATGAATTCATCTGATTCTTTCTATTTCAAAAATGTTCATGTATACGGGGAGTACTTTAAAGAGTCAAAAACCAACAAAGGGTTGCTCTTAAAAATGGGAAAAGTGAGTTAGAAGATGTTTTTGCATAATTAAAGATCAATGAGGACTTACAATACCATATCGATTTTGTTCGTAATCAGCGTATTGACATTTCTTTCTCAATGCTCCAGTTCTGATGGAGAACAAATGTGTGGCGCGGGTTCGATGTCCATCTCCGGAACGAACAGTTGCCTTTCTTTTGAACACAAAGGACTTTCGGATACCCAGCAAGTCAGTATTCAAGATAAGGTGGCCCAAGCTATGCTAGCCGTGAACCGGATAATGCCGGTAGACAATCTCTTGATACGCATTATTGATGATCCAAGGCTTGTGATTCCGGGTTTAGGTATTGGGGGATACAACCCTAGCGAAACGGAAATCCTTATTGTAATCGATACTTCTTTTACGGATTTGGAACGTTCTTTGGAGGGATATCTGTTTCCAATGATAGCCCATGAAGCCCACCACGCCAAACGAAGGCTTTCTGTTGGCTATGGTACTACCTTATTTGAGGCTATGGTATCAGAAGGTCTCGCCGATCATTTTTCAATGCAGGTCGCCGGAATCGAACCACCGCCCTGGTCCGTAGTCTTGACCGGCCAGGAATTGGAAGATTGGAAAGGGATAGCACGCATGGTTTGGCACGAGACTTCATACGACCATGACGCCTGGTTTTTTGGTATTGGCGATTCCATCCCATCATGGACGGCCTATGCAGTGGGGTATGATATGGTCAATACCTACTTGCACCAGAATCCGAATAGGAAACCAGCGGACCTCCATGACGAACCGGCTTCGTCTTTTGAGTTTTAACAATCTGAAATGAGAGTTGCTTCTCGCTATACCATATCTTCAGGGGTAATAATTGGACTATTTTGTAAATTTTGATTTTCAAGGTAACGTTTTTTGTATGCGAAAGGCGACACGCCAAACTCGTTCTTAAAGCATTTAGAGAAGTACTTAGGATCGTTAAAACCGACGGAAAACGCTGATTCAGCTACCGAAAAATTACTCTCGGTCAAATACATGGCCGCTTTTCTTAAGCGCATCGAACGTACAAAATCAACAATGGTCTTACCGGTCAACCTTTGAAATTTCTTATAGATGACGGAATAGCTGATATGTAGGTCTTTTGAAAGTTCTTCGACTTTGAAATCGGGATTCGCCATATGCTTTTCAATCAATTCAACTAAGTTTTCAAGAAAGGTTTCATCTTTGGATTTTACTTCATGTTGCTTTGGGGTACCTAACAGATCAGATTTGAACTTTGATTTCAACCGATCACCCCGTGTAATAATGTTGTTCGTTTTTAAGATGAGTTCATTTACATTGAATGGTTTGTTCAAGTATTCAATGGCGCCCACTTGTAAAGCCATGATCTTATTGACCTGTGTTTTTTCCGCAGTCAATAGAATAACCGGAATATGGGCGGTAACCAGATTTTTTCGAAGCATTTTGGTCATCTCGATACCGTCTAATTCGGGCATCATAATGTCACTGAGAATAAGATTCGGAAGTTGTTTTTTGGCTAATTCAAAGCCTTTCATGCCGTTATTGGCGGTTAGTACGTTAAAGTACTCCCCAAAAATTTTCTTTAAATAATCTTGAAGTTCAAAATTGTCTTCTACGATAAGAATGGTCTTGGTAAAGTCATCTGAGATATGATCTACTTCAACATGTTCGTATCTATGGTTGATCGTGTTTGCGACTTCAATTGAAGAACCGGTATTCAGCTTTTCGTGTGCTGAAAACGTACTTTCTTTCATTAATAGGCCAATGGTGAAACAGGTTCCTTTTTCACTATTTGAAGTTACCTCGATCGAACCATGATGTAAGTCGATGAGCTCTTTGACCAATGCTAGGCCGATACCCATACCCAAATATTTTTTTCCTGTTTCTACCTGATAGAACAGTTCAAATATATGTTTCAAAGATTCTTTGGGGATACCCGGCCCGGTGTCCTTGATACTTAACATGACCTTCTCTTCTTCAAGGTTTTCCCATATGCTGAGTTTCACGCTACCCCCTTCAGGTGTAAACTTGAATGCATTTGAAAAAAGGTTATATAGAACGTGCTCTATTTTATCTTTATCATACCAGATGTTGAAATTCTTTTTTGGGTAGGTGGTCTGGAAGTCGATTTTCTTTAGTTCTGCTTGTTCCTTAAATGAGGATGCGATTTCCTTTACCTCTTTTACGATATTGTATTCAGCAACATTTAATTTCAATTGCTTCAATTCTTTATTACGTACGGTGGTCAATTCAAAAACGATGCGAGACAATCGTCTGGCATTATTGGATATCATCTTCAAACGCTTCTGTAATAGTTCATTGCCACTTTTCGCCGCATTTTCCATCATATTTTCGATAGGAATCAAAATAAGGGTCAGAGGAGTCTGAATCTCGTGCGATATTTTGGCAAAAAAGTTCATCTTTAAATCATATCGGGTCTTATCTGCCTGGTGATTCAATTCTTCGGTAATCAATCTATTCTTTAAAGAGACCCATCTGTATAGTGCATAAATAAGGGTTAAGGCAATCAAAATGTATAGTACGATAGCCCAATTCTGTTTATAGAAAGGGGCGGCAACATGTACCCTGATCGTTTTTTGACCCAAGTCCCAATTACCCCTATTGGTACCTGCTCTTACGTGAAACTCATAATCTCCCGGAAGGATGTTCGTATACGAAGCTTTAGAAGGTGTGTCGGAATTCGTCCAATTGTCATCATAGCCCACTAAACGATGAGCGTAGTGGAAGCTCGGACTGAGCACATTGTCTAGGGCAACATAGTTAAAAGAAAAAGAAGCCTGGTCATGATCTAGGTCAATGTGCCCTATATTCTGGACAGTGGTATGTATTTGATCCGGGATAATTGACACTGCGGGCTTATTCAGAATCTCGATACCTTCAATGAACAATTTAGCGGATGGTCTTTTTTTTGTGAGTTCTTTAGGGGAGAAATAGTTGATACCAATACGGGAACCGAAGTACAAGTTGCCATCGCTATCCTTATATGAACTTTTAAGGAATGCATCGTCTAAGAACCCATCTGATTTGAAATAGGTCGTATGCTGGTCTTTTACGAGGTCCAAATGCCAAAGTCCTTTATTCGAACCAATCCATAGGTTGTTGGAATTCTGTACTTCGATCGACTTGAAATCAACGTCTGTGAATCTTGGGTCGTCTTTGTAGAAGAAAAATTCCTTGGTATTTTTCGAGTAGGTCAATAAGTCTCCATTTAAATCTAACATCCATAATTTATTTTCTACTGAAACGATATCCCTTAACAATACCGAACCTTTTCGTGCTACGGTTTCATTGGGGTAGGTAGCACGTTTAAGTGTTGAATTCGAGAAGTCTTGTAGATCTTCATTAAATTGATAAAGTCCAAGTGGAAACCCCAGCCAAATATACCCCTGTTCATCTTCTGCAATGCTACCGCATAAATTTTCGGACAATGACCCGGCAGATTCTGCCTTGAAATTAGCCAAGAATCGACGTTGCGCATCATAGACAAATACACCTTGACCCGTTCTGATCCACATACGTTTTTTTGAATCTTTAAAAATCTCAAGACAGATAGAGGCCTTGACACCCTGATTGTCGACTAGAATCAATTTTTCCGCAGTCCCACTCTTTTTGTCAAAAATCCAAACACCATTGACCTGACTTGAAACCCATAGATTACCGATATCGTCTGCTGTAATATTCTCAATGTAAAAACCGTTACTGAAATCTTCATTTACCAAATACTGCTTCTCACTACCATCCGGTGAGACCCGAACCATGCCCTTACCATCAGTACCGAACCATAGGGTACCATCTTTTTCCTTGTAGGAAGCCATAACCACTGAAGGACTATTTTTTATGGCACCTGAGTGATAGTGGATCAAGTCATTCTCTTTATTTGATAAGACGTTGATTTCCCCATAATTATTGGCTATCCAAAGGTTTTGTAAGTGGTCTTCAAAAATATCGATTACCGTATTGCTACTTATGGAGGCACTATCGAAAATATCATAATTGAAAATAGAAAGTTCTCCTGTCTCGGGATTGATTTTATAGAGACCGTTGCCATCGGTACCTGCCCATATCGTTCCTTTTGAATCCATAAAGATCGAAGAAAAATTCTCTTTCATTTTTTCCAACGTTTCTACTTTTAAAACGTCATTCTGAACAAACTCCTTGCTTTGTATGTCATATATCATTGGTCCTAGATTGGGCGAATTTGTCGCTATCCACAATCGTTGGTTTCCGTCCAAAATCATTCCGGTATTGAAGATGACCTCGCCTTTGGTATCTAGATCTATTTCCTCTAAGCGATCGGTGGTCATATCATATACGAATAGTTCTCCTCTAGTTGAGATGAGGTATAATTCATGGGATGATAGCACCATAGTACCACGACTTATAATGGGCTGAAGGTTTACCGGCAACGTTGTTAGCTCTACAAGTGTCTCCTCTTTAAGATCATAAGACAAGATCTTTCCTGACTTGGTGGCAATCCAGTTTTGGTTTTCAGTCGCTAGAAATTGACTTACCTTATGAGACTGAAACATTCCACCTTCTTGCGATAAGGATGAAAATCCTCCTTTCTTATTCGTTTTTGATATTTCCCCATTTTGAGATACCATCCAAATGGTACCCTGGGAATCACAAATAATACGGTCTAACTTATCTGATTGTCTTTCTTTGTGAAAGATCTCTTTATAGTGTATGAATTCAAAGCCGTATCCATTGTATTTACTGATCCCCTTAATATGTGAAATCCACATATATCCCAATGTATCTTGGGCCATGGATACGGATTGATAGGTGTGGTCACTTATTCGATACTCTAAATGGATAAAGCGCGGTTTTTTTTGGGCGTGGGAAATACAAACGACACAAAAAAGCACTGAATAGATAAACAATTTATTCATAGTACGATACAACACGAGAAGGACTCCTTTTTGATATAAAACTTATATTAGTTGTTAGCTTCAACAAGCCATTGCGATTTGCAGGGAAATACTTTCAACAATGCGAATGGTAGGTAGCCCGGGTCTTTTCAGAATTTTCAAACCCACCTAAACATATATTTTTAAAACTGCATTGTGACTTGCGTCAACCCATATGAACTAGTGTAGGACGATGAATAGTTCCTAAGGTTTTCCAGAATAAAGTCATTCCTGTCATTCGATGCCGTAAATCTGTAGTGTTCGGGCATCTACTTGTGTGGCAAACCTGTTGGGGTAAAAATAGGAAAAAGTGTTCATTAGAGGGGTATGGAATGAATAAAATCGAATATTCCACAATTCGTATATGTACCTGAATTACGGGCTTAGAGGCGATGAAATGGACTTAGATCCTTGTATATCAATAAAATAAAACGGTCAATTTGCCCTTAAAATGATGGAGAGGAATTACCGAACTTTTTTTTGGAGCGCATGATGGGTCATTAGCATTCTAAAAAGACCCTTATGCTTGAGCGCGCACCGCAATTACAGCCCCTTAAAATAAGTAACAATCATTCTTTCAGTTCAATTTCGATCAACTCTAGAATAGTGTCAAGGTTCTTCATCAGTGGATCGTAATGGGAAGCTTCTGTAGATAAACTAGTCAAATAAAACATGAACATATTGTTCTCAAAAGCCACAGACCGTAACAAATTCAGATTACTCAAGTTATTGGCCTCTATTAAAGAGCGCTTCTGTTGATCGACGTTGGCATATTCAAAAATGGTTCTAATGCTATAGTCATCATTTCGGAACATATCCAAGACTTTTTGCCTTTGATTACCGAGGTCTTCCTCTTGGCGAGTGATATCATCCAAAGTAGCGACCCAATTGGTCAGCTGTATTCTCAAGGCTGTATTGGAAATGTCTTTTAAGCTACCGGAGCTGATCATCTCATTTAAAAGCGAGTTGTTCGGGTTAAAGGCAATATCGAAATTGAACGATTGATACAGTAGCTTCGAAAATTGTGCTTCGGATGGTAGAAGGTCTTGATTGGCCGTAAACTCTAGAAGCTGCTTTGCCCCCTCATAGTTCTGCTCATTGACCGTGATCAGCTCTTGCAGTTTTTCCCGACTGGTCTCAAATTCCGAATACAGTCCTTTCAGGTAGATCTGTTCTTTTTGCGCCAACACCTTTTTCTGCTTGGCATTGTTGATGGCCAGGGCAATTAATATGCCGATGACCACAAGGATGATTTCACCGATAGCATATATCAGATAGTTGCGAATTTTTTTTTCGCGCACCAGTTGCTGCCTGATTTTTCGAAAGAACTTTAGCATGGGTCTATTACTATCGCTTAGGTTGACTAGTTATTAAACTTAAACTCGGTTGAACTATTCGTATCGAATTTAATCATTTGGTTACACTTCGGCATAATTCTCTTTGTTTAAAGAATAGACCAAACTACTATCGATATCGTTTCGCATTACTTCGCTTAGTGCTAGTAATGCATTCCTACTATGTACAATACTTGTTTTTAGTACCCGTTCAATTGAAACCTTTTATTTTGAGTTTTTAGCGTTTTCAATCTCAGAACGATTAAGACACCGGCTACTTTGGTGAGTTTTATGATGGTAGGCCATGGCGTGGTTCTTTAATTTTAGTTGAACTAGGTTACTTTGCTGAGCCGAACATAATCTCCATCGGGGAACCCTTTCACGGCGGTTCCCCGATGAAGGTCGGTTTAGTTCACTTGTTCAATCGATGTATTCCAGATACCGGTTTTGGCAATGTTTTGCGCATATTCACTAAAATCAATTGGCTTTCTGCCTAACACTTTTTCAATGTCGTGTGATATTTCCGCTAGCTCAGGGTTACCTAAAACTTCGGTAAACAAGTATTCTATTAACCAGACAAAGTCTTCGGGAACACTGGCCTTGCGCATTTCGTCTCCATATTCCTGAATTGAAATCGGAATGAAAGTGATATTGCGGTTACTAGCTTTTGAAATTTCCGATACCGCATCCTTAAAGGTAAGTGTACGTGGGCCAGTGAGCTCATAGATCTGTCCATTATGTACATCTTCTACTAAAGCTTTGACCGCCACTTCGGCAATATCGTCGGCATCGACCCATGGTATTTGAGCTTCTGCCTGGGGCAGTGCAACTACCCCCTCTAAGATAGGTTCCAATAAAAAGTTTTCACTAAAGTTCTGGTTGAACCAGCTTGCTCTTATGATGGTAAAGTCCAATCCTGAGTGTATCACGACCTGTTCGCACAGTTGTGCTTCTCGTTCTCCTTTTCCAGAGAGTAATACCAACTTTTTGATTTTAGCTCTTCTTGAGACTTTGACCAATTCTTCAATGGCTTCCAGGGCCCCTGGAACGGCCAAGTCGGGTTGATAGGTGATATAAACCTTATCCATTCCTTCGAATGCGGTTGGCCAATCTTCTGGTTGGTGCCAGTCAAATGATGGGCTGTTTGACCTTGAGCCAACACGTACTTGGTGCCCCATTGCTTCTAATTGTGTTACGATTCTTCTTCCTGTTTTACCAGTTCCTCCAATTACTAAGATGTTTTCTGTTTTCATTTTTCTATTGTTTTAAACCCGTCCGCTGACAGGCAGATTGATAATTTTTGATATTTAAATTGTGTTTCTAAGCGTTCATTTTAATGTGGCGTAAACTTTGGTTTGAAGCCGATTCTTTAAATCCGTGGCTTATGATTGTGTTTGTTTTTCTATAGAAAATTTGGCGTACCGGTATACTATCGTTACGGCTATAAACTCTAGACCAATGAACCAAAAGCCGAAATCGATAAAGAAGTCATAATAAGTGCCTCCATAAGGTAGTATTGTGAAGGGTACGGTAATGAGTGCGTCTAAAATCGCCGATGTAATAAAGAAAATGAGACCGACCTCAAAAGCATTGGTTCTAACACCTTTGCCGTAATATAGTTTTGCGCCAAACCAAACGATTGGCAGTACTACCACGGACAGCCAAATATTGGCTTGTTGTTCCGCATCTTCCAAAATGGGTACGTAGTAGGAGAGTGAATACAAATTGACTCCGATGATCCAAATGACTATCCCGATACTGATTGCTCGTACTAATTTCATAACTGTTCGTTTTTTTTGATCTGCCATGGGCAGCGTGATTCGTATTTAGTTGTTGTATATAATTCCTAGTAGCAATAATGCAAAGGCGCTAAACGATGCGATAGTTCTCTTAAGGTGCCAGCGGTTCCAAGGGTGCTCAAATTTCGACCTCAATTCTTTGAGTTCGATCGGTGTCAGGTTTTCCAATATCGTTTTGTCTAGTATCTCATTAAGCGGAACATTTTTGAAAACCGTAATGAGGCCGATGCCGATAAAAAATAGAGTTGCAGCTAGCATAAAGGACCAAAACGTAGCCGGGTGCGCATTGCGATGTAAAAAGGCATTGGCAAATAGGAGTACCACCGGTCCGAAAAAGATAATGAGGAAACTACGGTTGATTATTGCGCGATTCATTACTTGAAAAGATTGTAAGAAGCCGAGGTCGTCCAATCTCCCGATACCTGGGGTGACAGTATTTGACCAAGTGAAACACAAACCAGCTGTGAGCCCTGTAAACAAGATGCCGAGTACTAAGATGATTGCTTTAATATTAAATTCCATTGCTTTGATTTTTTGTGGAAGTTATCCAGGTTAATAATTCTTGATATTCTTGGTTGGTCAGTTTGATTTTATTGCCTTTTGGCATCCGCTTTTTCAGGAATACCTGTTTGTAAACATCATCTGCCCAAGGGCTCATGTTTTCTTGGGTGAATATCCTTTTTCTATTGCGCCTAACATGGCAGACATTACACTTGTTCGTAAGTATTTTGAATGCAACTGATCGGGTAGAATCGGCGGATATCCCATAGACTGATTTGACAGGTACGTAGTTTTGAACCAAATCTTTTTTAGAAGTCTCTTCTCCTAAACATATGAGAGTAATTCCGAAGATAAATTTTACTATTGTGGTCATCATGATGTGTTTTAGTACTTATGATGACACAAAATTGCATAGGATTCACTCGAATCGTTTATTCGAGCGGAACTATGATTTGTTCGAAAAGTGCGCTACTTGATTTGACTAGGGCGATAGCCGAACTTTTTGGCAAAAGCATTGGAGAACGAACTCAAACTATCGTAGCCCACTTGCCACGCAGCTTCTTGTACAGTTGCCTTTTTTTCGCTAATCAATTGGTGTGCGGAGTCTAGCCTTTCATTTTGTAGGTATTTGAATACCGGTACCCCGAAAAAAGCTTTGAACTCTTTTTTCAGTCTTGTGGTATTGAACCCTATCTCTTTAGAGAGCTCTGTTAATGACGGCGGGTTATCGATATTCTCTAATAAAATAGCTCTCGCTTTATTGAGCTGTGCCTTATAACTTGGTTTTGAAGACTCTTCTTGTTGTATGGCAAGCTGACCGAAAAAATGCGATAATAATGCCGTAATCTGACTTCTGAAAAACATCATTTTTGTCTTGCCCGTATAGTTGTTGGAAAAGAAAGCATCGACAATGCGTTCCATTTCGGGCGTCATAAAGAATCTGGGGCCTTCCACATAATGATCTTTGGGCTTTACCAAGGCCCCTAGCAGTTCAGAAAATATTTCACCCTCCTGATTGGGCAAATGTTCTAAATTTCGAAGCGAAGTTGCCACCACAATACATTTTAGGCTTTTTCCCGGACTTACCGTGTGCTCAAATTCTACCTTCTCGTCGGCGTAAAAAGAGAGTGCCAGCCCCTTAGTATAGGTGAAATCATCTTGTTTGCTACCGTATTTCACCGCTAGATCTACATTGCCAGACCCATAAAACGCTATGGCAATAAGGGGTTCGTCAAAAAAACAAGAATCTACCTCCTTCGTAAGGGAATCGGCTTCCTCAACAAGAATTACAAAATCGTTGATATGTATGAAATCGCGCGTCATTAGTCTCCCTAAATTTAAGAATTATCATAACTAAATTAACTGTTCGCTAGAAAAACACCTGTTCTAAAATGAAGAAGGGTTTGAAAGAGAAGAGGTTCTGGACCGTCTTGCCATTGTATTCCAATAAAAACTGGATATTTTTCCGTGAGGGCTATGTTACCGGTGACTATGTCAATTCGGGAATCATACCCGAACTAGGTACGATACCCGTAACGTTGATATTTGAAAAGGAAACTAAAAAATCAACCATATTTTTTTTCGATTTCGCGAATAATATGTTCCTTGAAATCCGTGTGGATAATAAAGTTTGTTTTGAATACTTCAAACTGTTTTTTACTGATACCGCTTTTTGTAGCCGCTCGCTCTAGATGCTCCAAGGTCAATGATTCTTTCTTGGCGAAATCCAATACATATTTCAGGGTTAGATTCGCCTTTTGTCTGCCAAACCTATCCTCAAAACATTTGAGCATTAACGGAGCTAATACATATCTGTACTTTTCATCGATTTGGTCTTTATGCTCAATTTTATCTAAAGGGATAAAGCTACCCTCTTTTATATGTTTTAATTGCTCAATCAGCACTTCTGACAAGAACTGTTTTCCGGAGAGATCTTCGGCAGTGTTGTAGGACAGGTACTCTGCAAAGGATTCTAACCAGAACCACCCAAGCTTTCCGGACATGACATTGGAACCGAAATAGTTGTGTCCGAACTCGTGTCCGAAGTATTTGTAATAATCGTCGTAGAATTTGCCATTGGAATCGACCAATTTTTTAAAGTCCAGACCAGTAAAGGCAAATGAAGGGTAGGTATTGAAACCCCAACTACTTCCTTTTTTTCTTTTGTTGGTAGCCCTGTGATGTATCAGGTAGATATTATCGGAAAATTCGATGCCCAAATTTTTGGAAAGGTTATTCTTTATTCGCGCTATGTTCCCAAATATAATTTCTGCATTCTCCTTGGTCACAGTCGTATTTAGAATGTAATCTCCTTTATCCTCAACAAAATCATAATTTCCGGCAAATAGTAGCAGCGGATGTGCTTTGTTGGAAACAAAATGTTCTTTTGCCGCTTTTTTTGGTGCCGAACCATTGATATAAATGGTACTTCCCCCTTCTAGGCTTATGGTCAGATCATAGGTATAACTATGAATTAGTTTGTCGTTTTTTACGTCATAGATAACGGGATACCATTTTGTTTGTTCTGTGGCCCTTAAGGTTTTATCGTTGATAGCGATCAAACCTTTATGGTCAAAAAGATTGAAATCATCTACATATACCGGGAACGCACCTTTATAATTTACTCGGAACTCCGGAGGTATATGTTCGTTCGGGTCAGCTTTGAAAGTGTATTCCACAGCTTCCCCCTTTATACTGCCATCATAATGGCCAACATAATCTATCAATTCATTTCTAGTGTCCTTGAAGTATTTGATGTTCATTCCCTTATTCAATAAAATACGGTAGGCTTTTAATTTGGGAAGATTTGATAGCTGAAGGTCGCACTTGAAAAATCCTGTTTTTAGGTCTAGCGCTACACTGCCTTCCATATGTATTTGGCCGTTAAGGGTATTGCAAAGGCTGAGCGCGCATACAAGCTGTAAAATTAGTATGCTTTTTAGGTACATCTGATCTGTTGCTTTTATTAGTGTATACATCTTAATTGCAAAAAGGTTACAGTTTGGGTTCTGGATTTTCCGTAAAAATTGTTCGTTTTGCAAATAGCATTAAATCCTCACTGTGGCATCTATGGCAATCGGACCCTACATTTTCAAAATTCAAAAATGTCGTCTCTATATCGTGTAGTTGGATTTTCAGTTCCAGGATTAGGGTTAGGCCATTGTCAAGACTACAAAATTCACAACTTTTCACATTTGTTTTACATCTTTTTGACATTGATCAGGGACCCCAATACTAGTTTTGGGAAAAACAACATATATGAAAACAAGTAGTGTAATAGTACTCTGGTTATGTTCGATTACTGTGACAATGGCCCAAGATTCATTTGAGATAGATACCAGTCAAAGTTTGCTCAAGTGGAAAGGTTCGAACCTATTCAAATTTAATGAACACTTTGGGACCGCCAAGTTTAGCAGCGGTCAAATTTTAATGGAAAACGATTCTATATCTGGTGGGAATTTTAAGGTTGATATGAATACAATAATAAATACGGATGATAAATACAATGAAATGCTCGTCCGGCATCTTAAGAATGAAGATTTTTTCGACGTAAAGAAGCATCCGAGTGCTTATCTGGAAATAAAGGAAGTCAACTACATAGATGAAAACCAAGTGCAAATAAATGCGAACCTTACCATCAAAAGTATAACGAATCCCATAGTATATAACAGCGCTGTAGAACGTCAAAAAGGGAAAGTCATCATGACGGCGAAATTCATTATCGATAGAACACTCTGGAACGTGAACTACGAGTCGAAAAGTCTTTTGAACAGTCTAAAAGACGATACTATTTCCGATGCTATTGAATTTGAAGCTATGGTGATTACCGATCAAAAAAAATGAGAACCCTGGGAAAAAATAGGAAAGAAATGACCTTTTACGTTTTTTGTATGCTACTTACAGGAGTTAGCGCCATCGGTCAGCAACCAAATAATGCTAAAACCTTATGGACCGTAGCTTGGAGTCCGGACGGGAAATACATTGGTTCAGGGGGAAACCAAGATGAACTTATTCTATTCGATGCAAACACTTTTGAACTGGTCAAGACCTACCCTGTAAAGGATGCACTATTAAGTAGAATCAAATGGCATCCTTCGAAAAATATATTGGCTATAATAACCCAAGGAAAAACGATTAAGGCACGAATACTGAATTTAGATAAAGATGAATGGATCGATTTGGAGGGGCTAGAGTCGAGTTCTCGGGGTTTGGATTGGAATTTTAATGGAGCACTTCTTGCGGTTTCAGAACTTGAACATGCGGTGTCCGTTTTTACGCTTCATGGAAAACGTGTTAGCCGATTTAGGGCTGATCCGAAATCGGTTACGGGAATAGATTGGCATCCGACCAAAAACATTATGACGACAGTAGGCTCACAAATCGGTATATATGACCACCTTGGCCACCCTATACATACTTTCCGACCTAGAAACAAAGAGGTATTATTATTATGTGTTGAGTGGCATGATTCTGGTGATTTTTTCGTGGTGGGTGATTATGGTGATCTTGAAAATGCTGATGACAAACTACTACAATTTTGGCGCCCTGAAGGCGTCAAAATTAATGAAATCAGCGGAAGCATTGCCGAGTATCGAAATATAAGATGGAGCACCGATGGAGAGCGATTGGCAAGTGCGAGTGATGCACTTAGAATTTGGTCTAAGGAAGGCAAGTTATTGGCAGAAACCAAATCTTCTGACGACTATTTATGGGGTGTCGATTGGAGTCCTGACGGCGACTATATTGTCACATCAAGCAGCAACGGAAAACTTGTGATTTGGGATAAGAATGCCAATTTCATACGGCAGATTGGAAAAAAATAGGCATTGCTAAATCGTTCATATGTTCAAGAATTATTTAAAGGTCGCTTCTAGAAACCTATGGCGCCATAGCGGTTTTTCCTTTTTAAATATTGTTGGTCTATCGATAGGCCTTACCGCAAGTTTTTTAATACTTCTCTATATAGGTTTTGAATTAAGTTATGATCGATTTCATAGCAAGGCGGATAACATCTATCGGGTAGTAGTAGATTTTGAAACTCCAACTGGATTATTAAAAGAAAGTAAACCCGCTTGGGCGGTTCGCCGTCATATGCAAAAGGAGTTTTCAGAAGTGGAATCAGCAGTACGAATCTGAGAAATGAATTGACAGGTACATAAGAACTGAGAAAGATAACATGAAAGGGGAATGGCAGTTGATCCTGATTTTTTAACGCATTCGATTTTCGTATTCCCGCCAGACCATGCTATTGCTTAAGTTCTTTAAGAACTGATTCTCCCTTAGAATAATCATCACAGGTCCACTGCCACTTCTCTTCCAAAATTAGTGTCCCGTCTTCAATTTTAATAATTGATTCGCACTTTCCGGTTTTAAAATCCCCGATAGTATTTTGATGCTGGTATGTAAAAGTTAGATGCTGTTGTTCAATGCGACCTGAAAGCGTACCGAACAAAACCCCTCCACCTTGATAAGTTGCCCAAATCACGTTTCCTTTTTGTCGATATTCAAATAGCGTAGTTGGGCTTACTTCTCCATTATTCGAACTGGAAATAGATTTAAATTTTTTACCGTTTAAATTCAATTTGTTCTTGGCAAAAGGTTCGTTGATTCTATCTCCTCTTGTTGTTGGCTGTGAAATGACAATGAATTCTAATTCAGTGGATTCTTCATTTTTGATTTGGTGTGCAATTTGCGGATAAATATGTATTCCCTCTCCTTTCTTGACTTCAACGATTTCCTTTTCCAATTCAAAAATTGCACTACCGTTCAAGACATAAAAAAACTGTTGGGAAAAATTATGATAGTGTTTTTCTTCAGAAGTATGAGCAGGCATTAATTCTTCAATTACGCTCAGATTTTCAGATTGAACAAGATGCCACCCACGACAATTAGTTCCCCATTTATACTGTTCGCTATTTTCTTTGGATTTCTTCATTCTGTCTATTCGTCTTCTTTAGAATTTGACTTAATTTGTTTAGGGTCGTGTTTAATTTTTCTGTTTCCATATAGCCAAAACCTAATCGAAAATAGCGTTTAGATTCGCCAAACCATTCTCCATTTGCTATTTGAATTCCCATCTTTTTTGATTGGTTGTAAAATTCTTCAACGGCGTCTTGGGTAAATCGTTCCTCCTTTAACTTTATACAACAAAGTGCCCCGGCTTTTGGTTCAACCCAACTAATCAGTTCATTATTTTTCGCAACCCAATTTTTAGTTGACGTTAACCCTTTTATGGAATGAATTCTTCGGCTTTTGAAAATTTCAAGTTCTTTGTCAAGCACTTTTAATGCTACAAATTCATCCAATACGGAATTTGAAATTACAGTATTCACTTTGGCGACCCCAACGTGCTCGATAAATTCTGGATCACTCGATTGAAGCCAGCCAATTCTTAGCCCTGGAGTACCATGACATTTGGATAAAGACGAAATGGTAATGATATTATCCCGTAGACCGGCATAAGTTGGAAGTACATCGTTAGCTCCATAGGTGGCTTCGCGATAGGTTTCATCAATGATTAGTTTACAGCTCGGATAGTGATGATGTAGTCGGTCTGAAATTTCTAATATTTCGGCACTGCTATGAATTGTTCCAGACGGATTTAAAGGAGAAACCAAAATAATTAACCTTGTTTTATTCGTTATTTTAGAAAATAATTCACTTATATCTATTCGGTATTCCTCTTCAAACAGCAACTTGATCAATACTCTTTTAAACCCTAAACTTTCGATTAAGTCCATGGTAGGAGGGAAGTTGGGTTGTACGGTGATAACTTCATCTTGGTGCTCACACAAACAAAGCATCGCTAATAAAGTGCCAAATGCAGCGCCATTTGTGATTACTATTTGATTTTGGTCAACCTGCAGTTTATCTCCAATTTTTTTTCGCAGTTTTTTATTACCCTGTGACGTTCCATACTCCAATTTGAGATTCATTAATTCTTTGGAAAAATCATCATCCCAAATTTCATTGAGAATAAGGTCCATGTTTGTACTTTCGGCAAGATTAAATTCTAATCTTTCATCCAAAAGTGTAATGATATCGTTAACCGGAAATTTCATTCTTACTGATTGAACTGATAATAATCTAAAACGTGTTTTGGTATGTCCATTTTCTGGGGTAGGCCGGTATCAGGTATGGGATATTCCGCAACTTGCTTTAAAGGTACTAAACCAGCCCAAACATCTAAGTTGTAATCTTCGGGTTCATCGGCCACTCCAACATCCCTTATTTTGGCTGAAGCGGTTTCAATAGTCATTTCCACTACCAATGTTCTGTCCACCTCTTCAGGATGCATTGATCTGATTCCGTCCCAACGACCCTTCATCATATGTTCCATAAAGCAAAAAAGAGCTGCTTCTTTTTCTTTCGGATTTTCAAGGTTTTTGATTGGGCCGAATAGCGTCGCTGATCGGTAATTTACCGAGTGATGTAACCCAGAACGAGCTAAGACCAAGGCATCTAAATGCATTACGGTCATGCTCATTTCCTTGGCTTCCAACAAGGCCAATAACATCCTATTTGCTTGAGAACCGTGTAAGTATATTTTATTGTCTTTTCGTCCATAAGCCATTGGTAACGTAATTGCGCTGCCCTTATAAACATAGCTGACATGGCCGATAAAACCGGCATCTAAAATAGTATTGATTTTTTCAACATCGTAAGTAGCTCTGATTTTCCCACGTTTTACTCTGTTCAATTTTGATTTTGAATACTCTTGCATAGCTCTAGTTTATTGATACTTGTTTTCACAAAGCCGAAGTTCTTTTGGTGTTTTATGTTTCGATAGTTCAAAAATATTATATTTATGGACTATGAAAGTATTCCAGAATAAATATAATTAGTAGTCCAGATGTTTCCTTATAAAACTAGTATTGAATTTGATAGAAAAAATAGTCAAGCGCTGTATTTACAGTTGGCAAATCAAATTATTCAATTCATAAAAAATCAAACCTTAGGCCCCAATACCAGACTTCCTGGTAGTAGAACTTTAGCAAAACAGCTTAATGTTCATAGGAAAACCATTGTTGCTTGCTATGAAGAGTTATCCCTTCAAGGGTGGGTGGAAAGTGTCCCTAAAAAGGGAACTTTCGTACTGCGCAATTTGCCGGTGCTGCAACAACAAAAACTAAAGGAGTTAAAGACTGATGGTTTGCGAGTAAATGTTGGCTTTTCTTTTTATGGGAATCCGATCTTACAAACTAAGTCGACGAAAAGGGAAGACGGTTTCATGTATTTCAATGATGGTATTTCAGATGGTAGATTAACGCCAATAGATGAAATCGCTAGGACGTATAGAAGAATTTCCGCAAAAAAGACAGTGTTTGAACATTTGTCGTATGGTTCTACTTACGGTAATGATACATTACGCGAGGTATTGGTTGCTTATTTAAATGCCACCAGAGGTTTGCATGGTACCAAGGCTAATGTACTGATTACGCGTGGCAGCCAGATGGGAATATGGCTGTCCTCGCAGTTATTGCTTCAGAAAGATGATGTCATTGTGGTTGGTAAAACCAATTATGCCTCTGCTGATGCTACTTTTTTATACCAAAAAGCAAGAATAGAACGTGTTTCGGTCGATGAAGACGGAATTGTGACAGACGCTATTGAAAAACTATGTAAACAACAACAGATTAAAGCCGTATATGTCACGTCGCATCATCACCATCCGACAACAGTAACCCTTTCTGCAAAAAGGAGAATACATCTCTTAAACCTATCAAGACAATACAATTTTGCCATTATTGAAGATGATTACGATTACGACTTTAATTATAATCATGCCCCAATATTGCCATTGGCGAGTCACGACACAAACGGAAATGTCATTTATATCGGTTCGGTTTGTAAAACAGTTGCTCCTGTTTATCGTGTAGGTTACTTAATTGCTTCAAAAGAATTTGTAGATGAAGCTGCGAAGTTGAGAGGTTTTGTAGACCGGCAAGGTGATGCGTTATTGGAGTTAACCTTCGCTGATTTTATTAAATCAGGAGATTTAGATAGGCATATTCGCAAAGTGATGAAAATCTACGAAAAACGTCGCGATCTGTTCTGCGCTCTTTTAAAGGACAAACTAGGGAGTTATTTTCATTTTGAAATTCCTAAAGGGGGCATGGCGGTTTGGGTAAAGTTAAAATCGGACTATTCTTGGGAGACTATCTCCACAGTTGCACGAAAACATAGATTGGGAATAGGCAATTGGCAACGCTATGATAGCGCCGAATTAGGACACAATTATATAAGAATTGGTTTTGCGGCGTATAATGAAGAAGAAATCGGTGAATTGATAAACAGGTTAAAAAGAACAATCGATGACGTGAAAAGGGCCGAACATTATCGTTAACTGTTTGTACCCTTTTTGATACTTGAATTATTTTTGAATTTTATAGCCATTACACTTCCTTGAAACAGATACTGGTGTCTTAACGCTATCAGTTCACACTTCAATTTTCAGTGCAGTTTTTTACTCGGTTCCATCTGATAGATCGAATTGATTTCAATCGAATTCAAGGTGATATTTTTTCCGTCGGATTTTATTTTGTCGATGACTTTGAGGTTCATTTCAGTCAGTTCTTTAGAACCCTTTATAGGGTTATTATATAACATAATATCCGTTAAGTTTGTCAAATTGTATAAGGGCCACAGGTTGTCTAACTTATTGTTATCTAGTACAACCCATCGTAAATCACTGCTCTCGGATAAGTCTGTAATTGATTCAATTTGATTTCCGGAAAGAAACAGTTTTCTTAGTCTTTTTAACGTGGATAAAGCGGAAACATTGGTTATTCGATTATCGCTCAGGTCTAACCACTCAATACTACTTTTGCCTTTCAAGAAATCGATATTTTCTATATTATTTTTACTCAAAACCAAAACGCCCACTTTTTTTAAGTTTTGAATAGGGCTGAAATCGGTAATTTTCGTATCCGCTAAATTCAGCTGAACCAAATTGGTCAGATTTTTGATCACATCTGCTTTCGCTATCGGGTTTTTCTCGAGAATAAGAATTTCCAACTCACTTAATCTATACAAACTTTCGATTGTTTTTACTTTATTATCGGGAATCCAAATACCTTTTAGTTTTACTAAATTTTGCAAGGGGTTTACCTCTTTCAATTGGTTAAAAGCCATATTGAAGTGTGTGAGCTGCTTCCAATTTCGAACAACTGAAATAGTGCTTATAGAATTAAAATTAGCCGTAATGGTTTTTAGTTTTTTCAAGTTGTGTAGAGAAGAGATATCGGTTATTTGATTTCTGTCAATAGCGAGTGATTCCAGTTTTTTTAAGAACCCTATAGGACTCACATCAACAATAGAATTACCATTAAGGCTTAAATTGGTAAGTTTCGTCAAATGGGATAAAGGGGTCAAATCACTTATTTGATTGTTGTCGAGCCTTAAACTCTTCAAGTTTTTGACGTGTTCCAGCCCTTTTAGACTTGTAATCCCTTTGTTTGCTAATGACAACCTTGTCAATGATTTCAAATCAGAGCTGTAAAATTTTCCTGTTGGTTTGTCAATATAATTTCGAATAGCCAGTTCTAAATAGAAGTCATCAAATTTGATGCTTTGAATTGATTTTTGCCCGAATGCGGACACACACATCAGTAGTGTTAAAAGTGATAGCACGTTTTTCATGTCATTTTAGATTAAATTGGGTTATTGAATTTTTTTGAATATAATAGGCTTTTCCAAAAATGCTTCAAGCTTTATATGAATGCCTATAGGCTCTTCTTCTACTCCTGGTATAAATTGAAATTCGAAAGAAGGTAAATCAGATTCCAGTACGCCTGAATCTGTTCGCTCTAATGCCTTAAAAATGGCATTGCCAATATGTTTCAAATAGTATTTCTTTAGTTTGAACCGGGCAAGCAAGGAATCTTTTTCTTGCACTATCTTAAATCGACCGTATCCTTTGTTTTCATAACTACCGGTAAATTTCCCTATGCTGAATAAAGTACTGTCATTCGTATTTTCCTCTGTGATTGATACCTCTTTACTACTCTTAAATTCTTTTCTGGCCTTCTCCCAGCTTAACCGGAAGTCATTGACCCAGTCAGTCCTTTCAGTTCCCAACATCCTATCGGCGATAGTATTTCTCACCATGGATGTCAGGGAAGATCCCGAGAGATTGGTCAATACAACAATACCCAGACCGTCACTGGGAAAAAAGGATACATTGGCCGAAAACCCATCAATATTGCCTTCGTGTTGCAGCCTATAATGCCCCCGGTAAGAAGAAATGAACCAACCATATCCATAAGTGGAAAAATGCATATCGGGAAATTCTTCATCAGGCAAGGATGGACTGGTTATGGCTTGCGAACTCATGGCTTCTTCTACATAAACCTCCGGAAGAATTTGCTTACCGTTATACCTGCCTTCGTTCAGCCATACAGTCATCCATCTTGCCATCTCGTTTACGCTACTGTTTATGCTTCCCGCCGGACCCATACCCGCTAAGTCGAAATAAGCTACCTTTTTGATAAACTTATCTTGCCGCAGTTCGTACCCTATGGCAACATTCGAACGCTTCTTCAGTGCCGAAATGGAAGTAGTTGACCGCTGCATGTCTAAAGGTTCAAAAAAGCGCTCCTTGATATTTTGCTCCCAATTTTTTCCGGTCAAACGTTCCCCGAGAACCCCTTGGGCCATAAACATAAAATTACTGTAATGCCATTGCTGTCGCAGCCCTTTAAAGGGCTCGTGATATCTCATGCGCAGTATCAAACTATCCTTACTCTGACTCGGAAATAAAGACCATGATTCATCATGCCTCGGAATACCGGTTTGATGGGTCATGAGGTCCTTAATAGTGATATTTTCATTTAATACCGCCGTATAGAAGCTAAGCTCAGGAATATGTTTTATAGGACTGTCCTCAAAAGATAATTTTCCTTCAGCTCTAAGTTGGCCCAATAGTGCACAGGTAAAGGCTTTGGTGGTTGAGCCAATGGGCAAAAGGGTATTTGCATTCATAGAAATCTTATTTTCCCAATCGCGATAACCAAAGCCTTTGGAATAGATGATGCCGAGACTGTCAATAACGGCAACCGCAAATCCTGGGGAATTGGTTACTTTGAGAATTTCGTTAAGTTCTGTTTCAATTCCTTTGAAACGTTCTTCGCTTTGAGCAAATACACCGATAAGGGTAGTTGCGACAAAAAACAAAAAAAAGAAGTGTGTTTTGCTACTCATTTTCACTCGATAATCGATATATCTGACTGCCGTGAGCCAAGTTCCTCCTACGCCTGCCTTTCCGTTCGATAGATGTGCTATCTGATAAATTTAGTTTCCCTCAAATGCCTTGTGAGCCTGCCTTTGACGGCAGACAGGTTTACTCTGAGTTTATACGCTGAGACAGGCTATTATTTAAGGCTATTTCATACTCCCCAAGCGTATCCCAAATAGCGTAAAATTGTTCGGCGCCTTTCTGGTCAAGATCTGTATTTACAAATAGTAATTTGCCGATTTTGTTTTTAGGATTGAAGAACATAAATGTGGAAACCCCGGGATCACCACCCATATGGCCAATATATCCTATTGGGGTATGACCGATAAATAGGCCAGAATTGTATTCATCATCAAAAGGTCGTTTCGTATCACGTTCTTCCTCAAAGTTATCTTTGGTCAGTAATTCTGAGAATAACTGTTCATAGCTTGATTTTGAAAGTAGCCTTCCATTTCCTGAATACCCGCGTATAAGTTCAGAGAGATATTTGGCCTTGTCGGCAACGGAGGTAATCAATCCGCCATCTGGATAGGTTATTAGCCTATACCGGGGTATTTCCTTTCCGTCTACGGTATAGAGCTTTGTGAGTTTCGATGTATCTACTGTATCGAATGTCCATCCTGAGCCAGACATTTTTAACGGGTTCAAAATGTGCTGCGTGGTAAACGTTGCATAGGTTTGACCGGTTGCCAATTCTATGATGTAGGCTGCCAAAGTAGCTCCCACATTCGTGTATTCATAGCGCTCACCAGGTTTATTTTTTAGATAGTTGGATTTATCGTACCAATCTCCTTGCTCTGAAAGGAAGTTTTTGAGGAAAGCACCCATTTCCATATCATTATGCGGTAGGTTGAATTCTTTGGAACTTGGTAACGATTTAGCCAATTCTTCATCACCGGCATTCGCCATGATGTATGACTTTGATCCATATAAATCACCGTCTTGTATACTTGAAGTGTGCGTGGCCAAATGTTTTATAGTAATGACTACCTCAAGATTGAACGGATTAACAACCTTAAATGGCAGGTATTGGTTAATAGGGTCATTCATATCGAGTTTGCCCATTTCTTGCGCTTTCAATAAAGCAACACCGATCAATGTTTTGGAAACCGAGGCAATATTTTGAAGCGTATTCTCAGTATATGGCACCTTCTCTTGACTCCTTGTGTACCCAAAACCCTTTCTGTACAAAGTCGTATCCCTGTTGACAATGGCGACCCCAAAACCATTGATATGACCTTGCTCTAGAAACCCGTTGAGTTCAATGGTCAATGAATCTTTTAAACCGATTATCTGTGACGCTACTGAAGTTTCCATTTTTTGTTTGCAGGAAAAGCAACATACGGTTGTGAATAAAATAAATAGCGCTCTGTTCATTTAGGTGTTTCTTCGATTGATGAATATGGACTCCGTTGAAGTTAAAGATTTTTTTAGTGTATTGAACCCTATTGAATTTCATTTTGCAAGCGATCAGAATTCAATAGGGTCTTATCTTTTTAGTTAGAACCGTATGGCACGAAGCCCCGCTGTCCCGAATTGTGATATGTATAGAATTCTTCGGCGGTGATCGGCGGCAATGCCATTTGGTCGGGAAAAGGTAGCCTCATCCAAGGCTCCATCAGTATTCCCGTTTTCTCCTGTTCCTGCAAAGACCTCTACAGTTCCGTCAAAACCTACCTTATAGATTTGGTTCTCGTTGATGGCCGTAGCATAGATATTATGCTCGAAAATTGTCATGTACCCTACCGCGAAACCTTGGGTCAGATTTGGAATGTTAGCTATCAAAGAAACTTCTCCTTCTTGGGTAATCTTAAGAATATCAGCTGTGAAAAAATTGGCAACGATTACATTGCCTTCGAAATCAATATCGATTCCTACTCCTCCAAAAAGGCGGTCATCGGTTGCGAGTACCGATATGGTTCCATCCGGTAAAATTTTGTGCAGCGTGGGAGCAAAGAAATTGGCCGAGTAGATGATATCATGGTCATCTATGGCGAGTCCGGAAGGCCATCCTGCAATTTCACCCAGTTGCGTTGAGGTACCATCTGGGGCAAGTTTGACCAATACCCCGGAAACAGCATCGTTATTGTTCTCGGTATTGAAATAAAGATTACCATAACTATCTTGCACACTGCCCATGGGCGCTTCGAATCCGTCAGCCTTTATCGTAATGCCGCGCTTGGTTATCTCAAAGACCTGTGTACCATTGTACTTGCCCAGTTCGGCATCGAAAACACCAAAGTTGGAAGCAAAAATAGTTCCATCGGATGCGACATGTAGCCCGTCGTTGGCGGGAAAATCTTCGCCGATCATCGTTGTAACTTTTTGTCGTTTCGGAACACCGCCTACATAGTCCTTAAAACAGGAAGTTAAGGATAGCAGACCTAGGCATGCCAATAGTATTCCGATTTTACTGAATAGGTTTCTTTTTTTCATCTTTTCAAAGTTTTAATTGTTAGTGTTCAAAACTAAAGTTCAGATGAGTGCTTATCGACACAATGGATACAATGACACCTTTTTCAAGCTACATTTCGGTTTTTTAGATATTCTTTAGGGGTGGTACCCAATTCCGATTTGAATACGCGGTTGAAGGTAGATTTGGAATTAAAACCAACATCCATGGCCATAGCCAATAGCGTATGGTTATGATGTTCATTGTTATCGATTTTTTTTAAGAACGCATGGATTCTATGGCTGTTTATGTATTCATAGAAAGAAGCCTGATAGACTTGATTCAACAGCCAAGAGAGGTTATTTGAAGAGGTGTTCAATTTATCGGCCAAGGTTTTAAGGGAAAGGTCAGCGTTCAGATAAATCTTTTCTTCCTCTATATAATAATGCAACCTTCTCTGTAATTTTTGAATCTCTTCAGGTTTTAAGCGGTCATTTTCGGATTTTGATTTGGGTTCAAACGGAATCCTGAATATATGGGGTTGCCTTAGGCTGAAATACCCTATGCCATATATGAACAGGGGGGTTGAAATCCACATGGTGACGTAATTGATGTACTTGATCGGGCCAAGAAGAAAATGTGTACTTAGAAAACTAATCGCCCAAAGTGTGATAAAAAGTCCTAAAGTCGCTAGGAAAAACCAGAGATATGGTAGTACGCTTTGGTGGAATGATAGTTCCATTTCTTCTTTGTTGGAATACCTTTTGACCAACTGAAAGGTCTTTGTCCAATACCAGATGAATGAAATCAATCCCGCCGCTTCCACGATAAAAAACATTAGGTTGAGTTTTCCGGAAAAGTAAATCTCATTAAATTCTTCAACAGAAAAATGTAAGGCCCAAAAGTAATAGCAAAGATGTAGCGCGGCAGGTATGTAATGCCACCATGACAATTGAAAAACAGGTTTTTCATTGAATACCAATCTTCTAGCATAGCTATAGAGTAGGGGCCCGAAAAGAAAAATGGTCGTGTCTACAAGCACTCCAAAACGCCATACCCAGATTTCGGGAATGCGATATGCGGTAATCCGGCCGAAAAGCATGAGTACTGCGATTAAAAGTAAAAAGGATAAAATTTTGTTGGCAGGTTTGTTGCGATTATGGATAAGTCTTAGGGAAATAGATAAAAACAGCCCTTGGCTTACCCCTAAAAACAATACGAGATCTGTGAAATTCAAAAAGCCCATAGATTTCAATTTCAATAGATCAAAAGTATGTTTTAAAATCGTAAGGAAGGTATCAATGGGTACGTTGGTACTTAAAGAGTAACCTCTTAGAGTAGATAATTACGGGACGATGAGCGGACTTAAAAAGGCAGCTTGGATGATCTAGTATCTCGATTGATACTTATGCCGAATACAAAATAGATTGAAGAAAATGGGAAAATTCTGGAACCCGTTCGTTTTTTGGGAAATTAAAAGTTACACTAGGGCAAGCTGTCAAGACGATGTAGTAGTGCCTCATCCCTCCAAGCGTTTTGCCTTCGTCGGCATCCGCAATAGTTTTAGTTCATCCTATATTTTTCCCTGAATTCCGATGGGCTTATTCCTTCCTTCTTTTTAAATAACCGTGAAAAATAAGGCGGATATTCAAAACCCAATTCATAGGCCACTTCAGAAACGGTTTTATCGGGGTTTAACAAAATATTCTTGGCCTCGTCGATCAGGTACAATTGTAAATGTTCGGTTGATGTTTTCCCCGTTTCCTTTTTAAGCGTGTCACTCAGGTAACGTTGGGAAACCGACAGTTGATTCGCTAGTTGTGCTATGCTCGGAATTCCTTTTTCCTGTAACTGCCCCGAATTGAAATAGTCTTCCAACTGCTGATTAAACTGCTCCAATAAACCCTTGGAAAGCTCCTTTCGGTTCAAAAACTGCCTTTCGTAAAAACGGTTGGCATACTTTAAAAGCGTGCCAAGTTGAGAAATGATGATGTCTTTGCTGAATTCATCTTGATTGTTCAGGTATTCCATTTCGATATGCCCCACAATGGATTCTATCTGCTTTTCTTCTTGGGGTGAAAGATGCAAGGCTTCATTTACTGTATAGGAAAAGAACCCATATTTTTTGATTTGCTGCGCTACATCCGTTCCTTTCAGAAAATCTTCGTGAAAGTTTATCGAGAAACCTTTTTGCTCAAAAACCACGCTATCATCCCATTGCAACACTTGTCTTGGAGCGATGAAAAACAACGCACCATTGGTAAAATCATATGTCGTACGGCCGTAGTTTAAGTTACCTTTTATGAACTTCTTAAGGCTAATAGAATAGCAATCGTTGGTAATGGGCGGTGAACTCGCTTTCGGACAAGGCAGAAAACCTTCGTTCAGTGCTGAAAATACACTGAACATGGGGTGCTCGGGTCTCGGAAGTTCCAAGTAATCCAAGTAAGCCGATAATGTTCGAAAGTGCTGCATCTTAATTTTTCAATTCGTTTTCTACAGATAATAATTGTTTGTGGTAGGTATCTATTCTGGCATGTGCCGTACCATCGATCAATAAAATGACTACTAACATGGCGATCGCCGTTATCATGCTTGCGCGCCAAATGGGGGTGTCGACAAATAAAATGACTAGGGCACAAGCGATAATGATTAACGGAATGGCGGTAAAAACAATGGTTTTATATTCCTTTAAGGTACTTTCGGCCCGCTCAATTTCTGACGCGACAAAAGCCGAGGCATTCGCATTGTAGGCCATTTCAAATTGCTTTATTCTTGATTTATTGGTGAAAAATAACCCAAGCCCAATGGTCAGCAGTAAAGCACCAGCTACCAAGGTAGGAATGATGTAAGCTCT
This sequence comes from Maribacter corallii, assembly GCF_047345415.1. NCBI lineage: Bacteria > Pseudomonadati > Bacteroidota > Flavobacteriia > Flavobacteriales > Flavobacteriaceae > Maribacter > Maribacter corallii. The sequence goes on along the minus strand of NZ_JBLFEP010000005.1, from coordinate 275,893 downwards.
TGCCAAATCGGTTTTTCCCAATTGCCAAAACCCTAGGCTTGCAGCCAAAAATACGACTCCGAAAAAAATAAAGAACGGGGTTGAAAAAAGTTCCGCCTTTGACCAATCGGTGGCTGTTTTTAAAATATCCATGCCTTGTGTTTTAAAGATTTCTAAGTTATGGATTCCACTCGAAACCCGTTGCCTTTTCCGATACTTCCCATAAGCGCTCCATCACATGCTTATCTTTTGCGTGCGGTTCTAATTTGCATTCCCCAACTGGGCCGGTCCAATAGTTTCTTCCTGTAGGTCCATAGAAACCACCTTGATCCAAATCAGGTTCTGTGGCACACATCAATTGAGGATATGCACCTTTTTTAGCGGATTGCACAAATGGTGACCATTTCATTAGTTGCCAAACGAAGCGTGTCATCAAACTTCCGTTGGTTCTTATCAGTGACGTCCTGGAAGCCCCTGGGTGACAGGCATACGCCTTCACATTAGTCTTGCCGGCCTTTTTCAATCTATCCTGAAGTTCATAGACGGTCATTAGTTGTGCCAATTTACTTTGGCTGTATACCCCATTGGGACTGTAGTTCTTATCCCAGTTCATATTGTCGAACTGTATGGTCTTAATACCTAAATTATATCCCATACTACCTATAGTCACCAGACGTCCATTTGACTCTTCAATTCGCGGGTAGAGCAGCCCCTGTAGCAAAAAGTTACCATAGTGGTTCACACCTAGTTGGCTTTCAAAACCATCAACGGTGAACGTTTGTTCGGGCACTTGGGCAATGGCAGCGTTCAATATCAAGGCATCCATTTGAGGAACGGTCTTTAGGACTGCTGCCGCTGCTTTTCGTATCGAAGCTAGTTCAGACAGATCCATACGTATATTGAATACGTCGATATCATTTCCAAGATCTTGTTTCAGCGCCGTTATGGTGTCTTCCGATTTTTTCGTATTACGATTGAGCATCACCACTTTTGCTCCTTTTGATAGCAATATGCTTGCTGCTTCAAATCCTGTACCGCTAGTGGTGCCTGTTATGACGTAGGTTTTTCCTTTTAAGGACCCGATTCGATTAGGTGTCCACCCTTGTTTGCCAAATTGATTCGTATCCACTCTGATTTGTTTCAAATGATATAACAAAGGTAGATCTGAAGAGATTTGGTCTTCTTATACGAATTTTCGAATCTTGTATACTTTTTGGTTTTCTTTACGACTTTTTCAAGAGCAGTATGCTACAGATAAGTCCTGTAATCATACCTATTATTAATAAATCAAAAAAGGACAACTGTATATTCAAGACAATGTTTCTTTTGCGTTTTAAAATTCAATATTTAGTGCAGCAATTATATAGTGACACCAGTATACCTACCGCTATTTTGGCCCAACGAATTTAAGCTTTTGTACTAAAGCGGATAGTCTTGAATAATGGCCGTTTTATAGCAGTGGTCGGAAGAAACAGCAAAGTCTCACCAAATGTTCATTTTAGTATACTCTTGATAAATCCGGATTTTTCTAGTTAAGCGAGGCTGGATCTGGCATTTAAGGCTTGCCATCAAATCGAGTAACTTGTCAATCACCGCAGCGGATCACAATTCTACCTTAATTTAGTGGGCTGTGGAAGTAAATGCTAAGCCCCCTTACTTTTTAAAGTCTGTGATGGTTGTTCCATCATAGCGATAAACGTCATCAGCGCCGAACCAAATACTTCCATCGGCGGCTTCTAAAATTCCAAAAAGCATTTTTCCTTCAAGGGGGTTTATTTCGGTGGGCGTAGGTGCCCTATCGGACAAGGATTTTTCATCGTAGCGAGAAAGCACCCAACCCTGTGTAGTTTCTGAGCTAGTCCAAACGTTACCTTTTTGATCCTCATAGATATCCCCCACAAAATTCTGGACGATGTTGGCAAATGAAGTACCATTATGGCGCCAAAGGCCATCCATACCACCGAGCCAAATAGTGCCTTTTTCATCTTCGATTATAGTTCGAACATTCTTAAAAGGTTGACCGTCATGGGTTACAGTGGTAAATTTTTGGCCATCATAAACGAAGGTATGGCCCCGGGTGCCAAACCAAAACGTACCGGTATGGTCTTCAATAATGGAATTCACTTCTTGAGGGGGACGGGTAAAATCCGGAATCGATTTCCCAGTGGTATCCTCTTCGATAGAATCACCGTTCAGTATATAATTTCGAAAGGATTTCCCATCGTAGCGACTTGCCCCTCCATTGACACCGAACCAAATGTTGCCGATTTTATCTTCATAAATACAAACAATCTCATTATTGGGAAGTCCGTCTTTGGTCGTATAATTTTGAAAGTATTTCCCATCGTAACGATATACGCCTGAGCCGATTGAGCCGAACCACAGATTACCTTTGCTATCTTCCAAAGCGGAAAAGAAGCGGGCCGAGCTCACTTCACTTGTCATATCGGTAAACAGTTTTCCGTCGTATCGAAAAACACCATGCCATGAAGCAACCCAAATGATGCCCTTTCGGTCTTGTATGATTGTACGAGTGATACTATTGGGCGTAAGTCTGTTAGGCCCGTACAGAGGTATGACCTCTTTGGTTTCGGACTGAATCGCATCTTTGGGCAGATCAGTTTTATTTTGTCTTTTACATAAGACGCAAAAAACGAACACGACGAACGAAGCCAATAATTTTAGGTATTTTTTCATAGTTATTCCATTCATTCAAAACTAGGAGTACACTTCCCGATTCTTGTCAAAAAAATGTCAAATAAGTGTAAAAAGTTGTAACTTTTGTTGAATGGTATCCAAAAACAAACGGCATGAATAAAGAAAGGATTTTAAGTCTGATCGTTTTAATGATTTTAATCTCCTTTACCTTAGTTGGGTATGTTGGTTTTGAGAAGGACGATAATTTTTCTGAAAGAGCGAAAATAGCTCTTAGAGATTCCGGAAATAAATTGTTATTGTCGTTGGGTGACTCCACTTCATTGATCATGCCCGTTATTGAGTTGGACGAGAATACCTTTGAACTGTCTTTTCAAAACAAACTTCGCATCGAGCCGGCTAGCTTGGTAAGCATCTTAGGGCAAAGCTTGGTAGATTCCAATCTGCCTCAGAGTTATATCGTTGAAATCATTGAAATGGGTAGTGGGGAGGTTGCCTATAGCTATGAGGTCAAGAGTGATTCAGAGAAGAGCATAGTGCCATGCATCGGTCGAAACTTACCTCTGGATAGTTATAAAGTAAAAATCCATTTTATGGGGGAGCGCACTATTTTAACGATAGATAAGGAGTATTCGTTACTCCCCCTAGTGTTCATAGGATTTGTGGGATTTGGACTGCTCTATTGGAAAAAAGGGAAAGACAAAGCTTCGAAAGTGGGTATGTCCTCTTTTTCGAAAATCGGAAATTACCGATTCTACCCAGAAGAGAACAAACTAGTCAAAGGGAACAATACCATTGAACTTACGGCGAAGGAGTGCGAATTGCTAAGAATATTCAGTGAAAAACCAAATCAGATCATAAAGCGCGACTTGCTCATAAAAGAAGTCTGGGAGGATAACGGAGTATTTGTGGGCCGAAGTCTGGACACCTTTATCTCAAAAATCAGGAAAAAGTTTCAAGATGACGATTCCATCACCATTGTAACCGTTCATGGAGTTGGATATAAACTAGATATTTCCTAACGGTTGATTTCTTGAAGGATAGTCCTCTAAAACGGCGGATTAGAAGGACTGATTTGGCAATTGGAAAGGGTGTTAAGAAAGGTTCGTTTTATGAGATACTATTTGATGTTAGGGTATTATTTGAACATTACTTGCCCATATGAACACTTAGTAGCCTCTAAAGCTATGCACTAAAAAAAACCATCTACTTTTTAAAGCTAAAATTGATTACTCTAATGAATTGATGTTTTGGTTTTTTCAATTTCTAGATGAAACAAAATTTAAATTCCGCTCTCCAATGTTGCCTATTTGTCCATTAAAAATCTACCCTACTTTTCTTTGCCCCCACATTCTCCAAGAGTAAAAGTTTTATGGGATTATCATCACTAGATTTGAAAATGGAGTTTTTCTTCCGCAAACCTGGCACATTAAAGGTACCTATCATAATATCAATATCCCCATCAGCATCGTAGTCTCCTTTTGCCATGGTAAGCCAACCATTTGTGAAATTCCCCTTTATAGTATAGGATTGAAATTCGAATTGCTTCGAAGTCAAGTTCTCAAGATATATAAAGCCTTCCTTGGGTGAGTTTTTGATATCGTTAAAAAGAGCGGTTACGGCAAAATCGATATCACCGTCTAAATCATAGTCGTCGGATAATACGCGAGTAGCTCCATATATGGGGTAAAACCATTTTTGATCGAAGCTGTTCAGACCATCATTTAAAAATAACCGGATACCATGATATGGTTTTAGAAAAATTGAATAATCTGCATTATCCCCATTGGTTAGAACAATATCGAGGTCCCCATCGGTGTCATAATCTATTAATTCGAACCAACTCGAACCGTATTCTGGTGGTAGTTGAATAACTTGTTCGCCAATAAATTTCAGATCATCTTTTTGGTAAAAAATAAAAACACCTTCATTACCTTGTGAAAACAATGCCACGATATCTTTTTTTCCATCATTATCCATATCCGAAATTTCAAACTTTATTGCACCAGCTTGTGGGTATATAATTCTTTTGATATACTCCACACCTTTGTGCTCTAAAAGCGTCAACTGCCCTGTTAGGTTGCCAAATTCACAGATAAGTAACTCGTCCACTCCATCTTCGTCTAAGTCTAAGATTTCCGTGAAAACAGGTCGTCGTAATTCTTTTACAATAGTATCCGTGACATCAGGAGAAACTTTGGTTATTAGTCCTTTTGGAACTTCACTCGGATTCAATACTCCAATCTCAGTCCTATATAGATTATCCTGTTTTTGCGTATAAGCCGTAATAGGGGAATTAAATTTCTCTGGTATAATTTTATCCGGGCTTGGCCATTGAAGCAAATTTCCCTCTGCATCTCCGATAGTAAAGAACCGTCCGATGGTATCAAATTGTAAGCCAGTTATAATAGGTGCAATATGTTTTGGGACGTCAGTTGTTCTCAATGAAAATTGACTAAGTTCTTTGTTCCTGGTTCTTCTGGTTTTATCTATGGGAATAGAACTAGGAGCTAGGGAAACAATATAATCATGAATGCCCCACCATGTTATACTATCGATTATTGGCTGTTCAGTATACTTTTTACTAAGACCAATGTGAACTTGTTCCTCGGGAGATTTATATTCATAGGGGTCGTAGCCTTCAAATGTATATCCCATTCTTGCTGCCATTTCGGGTAGCACATCATTTTGCCAAATAGCCTTTGGAATGTTTTTGGGGTTTGTTGGCAAGTGACAGCTGCCACAATATTTCTCATACTGAACTCGATCCGACGAAGTAATTCTAGTCTCATTTTGACAAGAAAAAAAAAGCAACCCGATTACTAGGGAAAAGAATACCATCGTCCTGTGTTTTCTTTTCCAAATAACCATGGCTTTCATAAGCACGCTAATCAACAATTTCTTTGTTCTTAACCTTCATTTGTTTTATTTATAATTTCAAATTAGATATTTTTTCGAGCTGCTTAAACTCGATTTTGATTGGATTCTTCCAACATGAAATAGGCGAATGCTCCACAGTGACTCGTGGATATTCGCAAAAGGCTTAGGTCTGACTCCACTTATTCCGCAGGTAATCAATAATAAAATAAAAAGACATTAAAACCTAATATGCACGACATATTTGATTTTTGGGCAAAAAAAGTATTGATTTTCATCAAAATTTTATTATACATCTGGAGTCTAAATAATTAATTTTACAATAGAAGTTCTCCCTTATTATTAAAATAGCATTTTTTTAACTCTGAAATTGAGAGTTTGATAATTTTCGTTTAGTGCTATTAGTTTCAACAGGGTTTTTAAATAGACCGCAGGTTCAATGAGAAAACCCGAACTCTAGTAGTAATCAAAGGGTTAAAGAACCCCTTTCTAGAATAAAGTTTAGGTGGAGTTATGATGTTATTATCTCGACCAGAAAACCATTCATTGAAGTAATTTTCTTGAAGGTCCATAAAGCATAATCAGGAATACTCTTAAATAGAAATAAAACATAAAAAAGGCCAAAAACGTTGGAGCGTTTTTAGCCAGTATTAATTGATTTTAATCACATTTACTAACATTCTTAAACTAACTAAAATCTTTCAAAATTATGAAAAAAAACATCCTGTTTTCTTTTCTGGTGAGAATCTTTTTCGGTTTGCATACCCATAAAAAGGTTTTTCTTTTACCATTTGTTCTTGTAGTACTATATGCTAATGCGAACAATGATCATTTCGAAAATGAAGAATACGCTTCCCATATTTATAATGTGAAGCTGGAGAATTTTCCAAAGACATTGAAGTACAGTTCGATCCTTTTTCAAACCACAATCTCAGGACAGGTTCTAGATCAGAATAATCAACCCTTACCTGGAGCGAGTATCGTTGAAAAAGGTACTACGAATGGTACACAATCTGACTTTGATGGCAATTTTTCATTGGAGGTTGCCAGCGGAGCTATCTTAGAGGTATCTTATATAGGTTTTTCAACACAGGAAGTTACGGTCGGTTCTCAATCCAACATTTCGGTGGTGTTACAAGAAAGCGCCTCTGGCTTGGATGAGGTAGTGGTCATCGGTTACGGTACCCAAATAGAGGCCTTGCGAACGGGCTCTGTAGCTACGGTCAGCAGTGAAGAAGTAACTCAGGTAGCTGTGACCAATAGTGCTAGTGCATTACAAGGAAGGGTTGCCGGGGTAAGGGTAGAGGCAAATGGCGGTGCGCCTGGTTCTGGAGTGAACGTAGTCATTAGAGGTACCGGTTCTTTTGGTAACGACCAACCTTTATATGTAGTTGATGGCAATATTGTTGAATCAATGTCTTTTATAAATCCTAATGACATTGAGTCCATTAGTGTTCTGAAAGATGCTTCATCTGCAGCCATTTATGGAAGTCGTGCATCTAACGGAGTTGTTCTTATCACGACAAAAAAAGGAAAGGCTGGCGACATACGGATCAATTTTCAATCACAATTAGGGTTCCAATCATCGACCAGTAGACTTGATTTGCTGAATGCCCGAGAGTTCGCCGATTGGCATAATATGGCCAAAGATAATGATGGTGATTCAAGGGCAATACCTCATGATACCGGTTTTGATCCAAGTATCGATACCGATTGGCAAGACTTACAGGTGACTTCGGCTATATTCCAAGAATACAGTATTAATATTTCCGGAGGGTCTGAAAATGCTCAATTTTATGTGTCAGGTCAAGTGTTGGATCAAGAAGGTATTGTTGTAGATTCAGGTAGTAAACGGTATAACGTCTCAGTGAACACCTCTTTTCAAAAAGGTATTTTTAGTTTAGACCAAAGTCTTATCCTAGCGCGTCAAGAGAACAATCCGAATAACTTTTTCCAGCGTGAAGGTGAAGTACCTCCTACGGTACCGGTATTTGACGAGAATAACGAAGGTGGCTTTGCAGGCCTAGACCCCAACTTATACGGAATGGCGAGAGGTATCAACTGGTACGGACGGGCTCTTTTGAACGATAATCTCTTTACCACAGATCGTATTGTAGGTTCTGTACAACCCCAATTTCAACTGCATAAAAATTTGACATTTAAGACCAATTTTGGCCTTGAGTACTTTGTACAACATAATTACAACTTTGAACCCACTTTTTTTCAGAGTACTTCGCAAGAAGCGTCCAATGTCATAGCGCGTTTAGAAGAAAATTACACACGTTCGCTGAGTTTGTTAATGGAAAACACCTTGGAGTACAACAATACTTTTGGAAAGCACGGCCTTACCCTTTTAGGTGGGTTTTCAACCCAAAATATCTCAGCGCGTTCTGCCGGTGGTGTCGGAACGAACTTTCCTTTTAATGATTTTAGAGTATTGGATGCTGCCGATGATAATACCGACGATACTACCGGAAACCTACAGGAAAACGCATTGACTTCTTATTTTGGCCGTCTTAATTATGATTATGACGGTAAATATATTTTGAGTGCTACGGTAAGGCATGACGGAACATCGCGATTTCGTCCGGAAAATAGATGGAGTACGTTTCCGTCGGCTTCCCTAGGTTGGAGATTGAGCAAAGAAAGCTTCTTCCCACAAGATGGTGTGATAAGCAATCTAAAATTACGCGGAAGTTATGGTGTATTGGGGTCTCAGAATACAGGATCTCTGGCAAATCCTCGAAACTACTCAACGGAGAGTGTGCTAAATGTCAGTAACTTTTATGATTTTGGAGGTGTGGTCCTAGGAGGGGCAACAGTAAACGAATTAGCGAACCCAGACTTGAAATGGGAATCGACCACGATGCAGAACTATGGCCTTGATGCCGAGTTTTTAGATGGAAAAATCAGTTTTTCGGCGGAATACTTCAACAATAGGTCAGAAGACATTTTGGTCTTGGTGCCGATTCCCTTGAGCGGTGGTTTAGGTAACAATTTGCTGAATAATGCAGCTACCATTGATAATAAAGGTTTTGAATTTAGTGGTACGTATCGGCATTTTTCGCAAAACGATGGAATTAACTTCGATGCAACATTGAACTTCAATACAATCGACAATGAAGTCATTGCCCTAGGTGATGGGGTTAACCCCATTACCGGTGGCGGGTACACACAAGGGGGCTTTCAAGCTACCAGAACCGATGTAGGTCAGCCAGTGGCCAGTTTTTATGGTTTAATTACCGAAGGGGTATACCAAACCCAAGCAGAAATTGATGCAGATGGTGCCACTGCCGCCGTATTGGGTGATATGAACTTTGTCGATCTTAATGGAGATGGCGTCATTAATGATGATGACCAGACCTATTTAGGTAGTGCCATACCCGATTTGGAATATAGTATAGCGTTCAATATGAATTATAAAAATTGGGATTTTTCTATGTTCTGGCAAGGTGTTCAAGGCAATGAACTTTGGAACGGTAAACGCTACCATCAAGTATTGGATGGTACGAGGGGACTGAAAAGACGTGAAGCCCTTGACGCATGGACTCCCCAAAATACGGATACCAACGTACCTAGAGCTACCATTCTAGATTTGAACTTAAACAAAAGACCTTCGGATTATTTAGTTGAAGACGGATCCTATCTACGTTTAAAGAACGTACAACTAGGATATAGCTTGCCTACGGATATACTTGAAAAGTTCTATGTCGCCAATTTAAGAATATATGTTTCAGGTCAAAATTTACTCACCTTCACTGATTATCAAGGATACGACCCGGAAATAGGTCGACCACTTAATGGTCAAGGAGGTCTTTTTGACAGTGGGGTGAACAGAAGGGCATATCCTCAAAACAAGATGGTTTTGTTTGGGCTGCAAGTCGGATTTTAATTAATAAAAAAAATAGTAAAATGAAAAGCAAAGTAAAAATATATATAGTACTGGTTTTGAGCTGTTTTTTTATGCTCAATAATTGTAGCGATGACCAACTGGATATTTCAAATCCAAATAGTCCAACACCAGAAAGTTTTTGGCAAAACGAAGAGCATGCTGAAGGTGGTTTAGTTGCAGTTTATGCGCCGCTGCCTACGATACCTATGTTTGGAAGAATTTTGGTTGGTATACATTTGATACACCGATCTGATATTGCAAATCCTTTTCCACAATCGAATGTGAATGACGTAGGGGCATTACAGGTAAGACCGGAAAATCCTCGTCTTATCGAAATTTATAGTGAGTGGTATAAAATGGTCTCAAGGGCCAATCAGGTGATCAACCGTGTTCCGGATATTGAAATGGATGCGGCACGAAAAAGTGAAATATTGGCAGAGGCCCATTTTTTACGTGGTTTTGCTTACTTCTATATCGTTAACTTATGGGGAACCTCTCCTCTTATTTTAGACGAGGTAACTGGCCTTGAAGACTTGTTTGTTCCTAATTCTACCGTAGAGGCCACCTACGCATCGATTATTAGCGATTTTACGATTGCTCAAGCAGGTTTACCCCAAGATGGATCACTTCCTAAAGGTGAAGTAGGCCGTGCCACATGGGGAGCCGCTACTGCCTTTTTAGGTAGATCTTATCTCTATACTGGTGATTTTGTGAACGCCGCCCTAGAATTCAAAAAAGTGATGGATTCAGGAATCTATATGTTAAATGAAAACTATAACGACAATTTTACAGAAGAAATCAAGAACACCCCTGAATCGATTTTTGAAATTCAGTACTCTGTTGATGGAAACGCAACAGGTTCCTGGGGCGGGGCTGGAGGAAATAGGTGGCGTGCTCAAGCGTGGGAAGCCGATGTAGCCCCCAGGAATTATAGTAGTCAACAGAGTTTTAGCGTCAATCAATGGGTCTTAGATCTTTTTCTTAGTGAACAGACAGTTGACGGTGGAGAAGATCCTCGGGCAAGAGCAACTCTATTATGGGATTATCCAGGAGCAATGATCTATCAAGATGTTTTTGCAGAGCAATTTATGGGTGATGATTTGACACGGGTATGGGCACGAAAATATCTAAACTTCAGAAGAGAGAATGCCCTAACACCAGGTGCGTGGGCCGGAGCGCATAACAATTGGAAAATATTTAGATATGCCGATTTACTGTTAATGTATGCCGAAGCGGAAAATGAGGTTACCGGTGGTTCTCAGGCGGCACTTGACGCACTGAACGAAGTACGCGCTAGAGTTAACATGCCGGCAGTGACCGGTCTTGGGCAGGCAGATTTAAGACAGGCGATTAGAGATGAACGAGTCAAAGAACTTGCTATAGAAGGAAATCGCTTTTTTGATTTACTTCGGTGGGGTATTTCCGCAGATCGATTTGAACAAAATCCTGAATTTAGATCCAATAGCCAAGGCGTATTTATTCGTGGTCGACATGAGTATCTCCCTATTCCTGCGCAGGATGTACAGGCAAATCCGAACCTGGTTCAAAATCCAGGGTATTGATTGAAATGGACAAAAAACAGTTTGTTTGAGTTAGTTTTAGTTTAAATAGTCCTCGATTTTTCATCGAGGACTATTTTTATTCTTTAGTTCTTTACAGTAAATTATTATTGATTTCATTTTAAGCATTTTTATCAAATTCACCCTTTTGAAGCCATTTTCTAAAATGTCACTTATTACTAAGCTTTCAACTTCTTTAATTGTTCTAATGCTCATGGCATGTGGCGAAAGTGAAGGTAAAATCCAAACCAATCTTTATGGATTTGAGAAAATAACAGCTGTAACGTCGGGTATATCCTTCAGCAATGATCTTACACTATCCGATACCTTTAACTACAATACCTTTCCATACATCTACATGGGTGCCGGAGTGGCCTTAGGCGATATCAATAATGATGGGCTTACCGATGTATTCTTAACGGGGAATATGACCCCCAATAAATTATACCTAAACAAAGGTAACATGACTTTCGATGATATTTCTAAGGAAGCTGAAATAGATGGGGATAGTAGGTGGTATACGGGGGTCACCATGGTTGACATCAACACAGATGGTTGGTTGGATATTTATGTGAGTGTTTCAGGCCTGAGCGGTAATACCCAAAACCAATTGTTCGTCAATGACGGTCCTAGCGATTCGGGACAAGTGAGCTTCACTGAAATGGCTGCTCAATACGGTATCGCCGATAAAAGTAACTCAATACAGGCAACATTTTTTGATAGTGATAATGATGGAGACTTAGATCTTTATGTCTGTAATTATCCAGTAATACCGTTAACCATGCCCAATAGCTATTACTATGAAAAAATGCAGTTACGTAATCCTATTGAATCTGGTCATCTGTTCAGAAATGAAGGAAACGGAAAGTTCACGGACATTACGGAGGAATCCGGAGTATTGAATTTTGGCCTTTCTCTAGGTGTGGTGGCCAGCGATTTCAATAATGACGGATGGCAAGACCTATATGTTTCCAACGATTTTAATGTGCCAGATTACTTTTATATAAACAACGGCGATGGCACGTTCAATGAAAAAATCAAGGAAACCAGTAGACAAACCTCAATGTTCGGTATGGGCGTCGATGCTGCAGATTTTAATAATGACGGTTTGATGGATCTCGTGCAGGTAGATATGACCCCTAACGATTATTACCGCTCTAAGACCAACATGGCAAGTATGGACCCTGAATCTTTTTATGGTATGGTGTCCATGGGATTTCACTATCAATATATGCAGAATAGCCTTCAGGTCAATAACGGAATCGACAATCTAGGGAGACCTATTTTTAGCAATGTAGCAAGACTGACAGGTATCGCAACTACTGATTGGAGTTGGGCTCCCCTTTTTGCCGATTTTGACAACGATGGTCTGAAAGATATTGTCATCACCAATGGCATGAGGCTTGATGTCAATAACAATGATTTGCTTAGTACGGAAAACGCCACCTCATTAGTCCGGGAAAAGATAGATATGAACAAAGCACCCTCGACACCTATCGAAAATTTTCTTTTCAAGAACAAGGGAGGCTACGAATTTGAAGATGTTTCGGAAAAATGGAATGTTAACTACAAAGGTTTTTCAAACGGTATTTCTTATGGTGACTTAGATAATGATGGCGATTTAGATTTGGTCATCAATAATATAGATGACGAAACAAGTCTGCTCCGGAACAATAGTCAGGGAACTAACTTTTACCGAATAAAATTACATGGCAGTACAAACAACCCCATGGGGCTTGGTTCTAAAATCAAGCTTGTATCAGGTAATACCACGCAATGGGTAGAACATAGCCTAACCCGCGGTTTTCAATCCAGTGTAGAACCTATAGTTCACTTCGGATTGGGACAGGAAGAAACCATAGATAGCATTGAAATTTTTTGGCCTGACGGAAAGGTAGAATCTCTAAAGAATGTACCTGTCAATCAAACATTGGAAGTGTATTATGCGAATGCGAAAGAAAAAAACACTGAACCGGGAAAGCGAAAATTGGCATTTACGGATATTACAAAAGAATCAGGACTGAGTTTTTCCCATAAGGAAGATCTTTATAACGATTTCTTGGTGGAGCCTTTATTACCTCATAAAAATTCTGAATTAGGTCCGGCCTTGACGGTAGCGGATATCAATAAAGATGGTTTTGATGATTTTTTCGTTGGAAATGCAAGGAACAGTGCAGGAGCATTATTTATTCAAAACAGATTTGGAGGGTTTGATGAGATGGATGGCCCTTGGAAAGAAGACGAATCCTTTGAAGATACGGGAGCTGTTTTTTTTGATGCCGATTCAGACGGCGATTTAGATTTGTATGTTGCAAGCGGCGGGAATAATCTAGTAAATAACGCTGATTTTTATCAAGACCGCTTGTATGTGAATACGCCTGAGGGTTTTGTGAAATCAAAAGGTGGGCTTCCCCAAATAAATGCAAGTGGACTCAAAGTAGCCCCTATAGATTTTGATGGTGATGGCGATATGGATCTTTTTGTTGGAGGAAGGATTCAACCTGGGTACTACCTTCAACCTCCTAAAAGCTATCTTTTGGAGAATACCGGAGGTATGGATCTGACCATAGAATTTGTAGATGTAACGGCAAAGATTGCTCCGGAACTTGAAAACATTGGTCTTGTGACAGATGCCTTATGGCAAGACTTTAATGCCGATGGTAAGCAAGATTTAATTTTGACTGGTGAATGGATGCCGATTACCTTTTTTGAAAATGATGGTAATCGTTTCAACAATGTGACCGGAAAAATGGGCTTTGAAAATACCGTAGGCTGGTGGAATTCGATAACAACAGCTGATCTCGATAATGATGGCGATATGGACCTCGTTGCAGGTAATCTTGGTCTAAATAGTAAATACAAGAGTACGGAAGATTCCCCCTTTGAGATATATGTGAATGATTTTGATGAAAATAAAAAGCAAGATATCGTATTGAGTGTTACCAAAAAAGGGGTTAAACTACCATTAAGAGGAAGGGAATGTTCTTCTCAGCAAATTCCAATGATCAAGAAGAACTTTGAAACCTATGCATCATTTGCGTCGGCAAGCTTAGATGATATTTATGGAGAAGGTATGCTTGAAAATTCAATTCATAAAAAAGTGAACACTTTTGCCCATCATTGGTTTGAAAATAAAGGAGATGGAACATATATAATGCATGAACTCCCCATTGAAGCCCAATTTTCATCAATCAATAGCATTGTGGTTTTTGACTATAATGAAGACGCGTATCCAGACCTGTTAATCGCTGGAAACTTATATGATACAGAGGTAGAAACACCAAGGTCTGATGCCGGTATTGGTCTTGTTCTTCAAAACAATGGGCAGAAGGGTTTTGATGCCCTGTCAATGAATGAAAGCGGGCTGCTAATAGATAATGAAGTCAAAGCAATAGAGAGAATCAAAGGCGTGAAAGGCAAGGAGGGGTTTATTTTTGCCCTAAACAATGCTGCGCCAAGGTTACTTTCTTTTGAAAGACAATGACCAAAATCAAAAGGAAGGGAAAAACATATAATGAGAAAAAAATGATACGATTTATTACATTCCTACTTATGATAAGTAGTCTTGGTCTATATACCCAAGACTCTAAAGAAAAAGGAATGGATGAGATGTGGGGCGATCAAAAAGTAATCGATCGCTCCCATATAGGGGATAGGGCTTCGTTATTCGATGATGGTAATTATTCAATGTTCATACATTGGGGTATTTACTCGAACATCGCTAACAAATGGAAAGACAAAACCTACTACGGTATTAGCGAGTGGATAATGAATCCGAGAAGGGCGGGAATTCCTGTAGATGAATATATGTCCGAGGCTAAAAACTTCAACCCCGTCAATTTTGACGCTAAGGCAATCACCAAGTTGGCGAAAGATGCCGGCATGAAATATATTGTGGTGACCAGCAAGCACCACGATGGTTTTGCGATGTATGATTCAAAAAGTAATGACTTTAATATCGTCAAAGCCACTCCTTTTGCTCGAGATCCCATGAAAGAATTGTCAAAAGCGTGTAAAGAAGAAGGCCTCGGTTTCGGGTTTTATTATTCCCATAATCAAGATTGGACCTTTCCCGGCGGTAATGGAGGACCAAAAATCAATGACAAAGGCAAGTCCGTAGGATTCGATTATTACTTTAAAGAAAAGTGTCTGCCCCAGGTAAAGGAAATCACCACCCAATATGGTGATATAGCCATGGTTTGGTTTGATACTCCTGGGGATATGGAGAAAAAATACGTTGAGGAATTGGTCTCCGTGGTTAGGAAAAATCAACCAAATGCCATGATTTCGGGTAGGGCGGGCCATGGTCTTGGAGATTACCTATCGCTAGGCGACATGAATATTCCGGTTAGGAATGTAGACGGATTGTGGGAAACAGTAGACGTTACCAATGACTCATGGGGATATGCTTGGTATGATGAAAATTGGAAAAGCCCAAAACGTATTCTGAAATCCGTGATTTCTACAGTTGCTAGAGGAGGCACTTACATGTTGAATGTCGGCCCGACTCCAGATGGAATCATTCCATTTGAAGCGGAAAACGCATTGAGGGTATCTGGTGAATGGATTAAAAAATATCCTCAGGTAGTCTATGCTGCAAATGCATCCCCTTGGGGGCGTCAATTGCCTTGGGGAGACGTGACTGAAAAAGACGGAAAGCTGAATCTCAGCATTTACCAATGGCCCCTAGATGGAAAAATTCACCTGCCTGGTCTAACAAATAAAATAAAAAGTGCCAAATTATGGGTCAATGGAAAGCAGGAAACCTTAAAGACTGAAAAACTAGGAAACTGGGTAAGTATCGAACTACCATCCGAGAGACCAGAGAAATTGGTTTCGGTGGTCGAAGTTGAAGTTGAAGGTACTTTGAGAATAGACAAGTTCTTGAGCATAGATCCAATTTATATAACAACTTTACCGATGGATTTTGCTGAAGCCGAAGGGTGTAAAATCCAAGAAAAAAAATGGATGGAAAAATTCGGAGAATGGAAGCACATTTCGCAGGCGCAAGATTGGACGAAAACCAGCAAAGTACATTGGGAATTTGAAATCATGGATGCAGGATATTATCAAATAGATTTGAACTACGCGGGTAATGGCAGACTCGTTTGGCGCATTGAGAATGAAGAAGCTGCGATGGTTCAAAACCAGCAGAATTCTTCCGAGGTATATCAGCATTATGAAATGGGCCTGCTAAAATTCGAGAAAGCAGGAAAGCATAGGATTTCTGTCGCTCTAAAAGAAGGCGATATGGAAAGTGCCAGCTTAAAAGAAATTCGATTTACCCCATTGAAAAGCCTTGAATAGCATTAAAAATTTAATGATGGATCAGATTGGAAAATCAATAAAGAATATTGTGGTAATAAGCTTTTTGGGGTGCATATTGCCTTTTTCCTGTCAAACCAATAACAAAAAAGAAAAGCAGGCTCAAAAAGTTGAAACCAAAAATCAACCAAATATCCTTTTCATTTTTGCCGACGACTGGGGTTATGGGGATCTTGGGTGTTATGGCGCAACCGAAGTTGCCACGCCCAATATTGATAAATTAGCCAAGCAGGGTACCAAATACACTCAGTTTCATGTAACTAGTGGTGTATGTTCGCCGAGTCGCACCTCGGTCATTACAGGCCATTTTCCAGCGAGACATCGGGTACATGGACATTTTGCGGGTAATGAACCTAATGCCAACAGAAATATGCCAAATTGGTTAGATGAGACCCTTCCAGTGTATATGCCGAGGCTTATGCAACAGGCAGGTTATACTACCGCTCACTTCGGAAAGTGGCATTTGGGTGGGGGAGGGCTACCGCATGGAGACTTGTCCGCCCCAGAGCCCAAGGTCTATGGTTATGATGAAACCCGGGTTTGGAATGGAAATGGCCCTACCTGGAAAGGAGACCAGCTATGGCCGACTACCCGGTATATGGATAGTGATAGTACATGGGTACATAGCTCAAGCCGAATCGTGGTTGATGCGACTATCGATTTTCTAAAACGTAATAAGAAGAAAGCATCGCCAATGTTCGTAAATCTTTGGTTAAAAGATCCGCATACACCACTTTGGCCTACGGATGAACAAAGAACCCCCTACAAAGACCTTGATCCGGACAAAGAAACCTATTATGCAGTATTGACCGATGCCGACTTTCATATCGGTCGTTTGATGAAGGCACTAAACGAAATGGGATTGGATGAGGATACATTGGTCATTTTTAGTAGTGATAATGGACCTGCACATGTTCCGCCTGCTTTATTTGTGGGTTCTACAGGAGGAATGAAGGGACGTAAAGTTGATATTACTCAAGGTGGGGTGAACGTACCTTTTATCGTAAGATGGCCCGGTAGGGTAAATGCGGGAGCTATTGATAGCACAAGTGTACTGTCGGCAGTTGATCTTTTACCGACCTTTGCGGCATTGGCAGGTAAAAAACTTCCCGTTGATTACCAACCCGATGGGGAAAGCTTTACTGCAATTTTCGATAACAACTTGTTTAAACGCAGCAAACCGTTGTTTTGGGATTGGCGTTTTCCAACACAAAGTGCGAGTCGGCCTAACGGTTGGGTCTCGGGTGCCGTACGCGATGGTAATTGGAAACTATTGGCAGATGAAAATCAAGAGCGTGTTGAACTTTACAATATTTACGATGATCGCTTTGAAAGTAAAGACCTCTCACAAGAGAATCCAATGAAGACGAAAGAACTTCTAGCAATGCTAGAAGAGTGGCAGGAGCAGTTACCAAAACGAGGTAAAAGAATAAAAGAATGAAGGTAGTACACACCGTATTTTCAGTTGTCCTTTTGTGGATCTGTTTTTCTTGTCAAAAACAGGCGGTTGAAATTTATATTGCTACAAATGGGGATGATACTGCTTTCGGAACCAAAGATGCTCCCATAAAATCAATTCAAAGGGCCAGAGATCTTTCAATTGCCCTAATCAAAAAAAGCCCCGTAGATATTATTTTTGAAGATGGCACCTATTACCTGTCCGAGTCGGTAGTTTTTGAAACTGAACATTCTGGTTCCAAAGAAAATGGCATTACATATAAGGCTGCTACTAAAGGGAAGGCCATAATCAGTGGCGGAACACTATTGGATTTGAGCTGGGAACGGCACAAAGATGGAATCTATAAGGCCAAAATCCCAGAGGGATTAACGAGTATAGATCTGCTGTATGTAAACGGTCGCAATCAGCGTATGGCTAGATTTCCCAATGCTAGAGTCGGGAAAAATGTATTTGATACTTGGGATTTAGTACATACCAAAGAGCCTGACCCTGATAACGATCCCTTAAGTTCAAAACGTATTGCTTCTTATGAAAATCCGGAAGGTGCCTATGTTCACGCTATGCATGCGGCACTTTGGGGCGATATGCATTGGTTGGTAAAAGGGAAGACCAAAAACGATAGTCTTATTCTTGAAGGTGGCTGGCAGAATAACAGGCCCTCGGCAATGCATCCGAGATATCGAATTATTGAAAATGTTTTCGAAGAATTGGATGCACCACAAGAATGGTATTTCAATAAGACGGAAAGGGTGCTTTATTATTATCCCGAAGAAAATATTGAAATTCAAAATGCAAAAATAGAAGTAGTCCGATTAAAGAACCTTCTTGAATTAAAGGGAACGAAAGAAAAGCCCGTGGAATTCATCTCTTTTGACGGTTTGGTTTTTCGTCATGCATCACGCAGTTTTATGGAAAACAAGGAACCCTTGTTACGAAGTGATTGGACTACCTATAGAGGGGGAGCACTTAAGTTTACAGGAGCGGAAAATTGCCTTATAACCAATTGCGAGTTTGACCAATTGGGTGGCAACAGCATATTTGTAAACAACCATAATAGAAACCTAACATTCAAGAGTTGCTATATTCACGATTCTGGTGCGAGCGGCATTGCCTTTGTAGGCGACCCGGCAATGGTACGAAGTCCATTGTTTCGATACGGCCCCCAAGACTACGGGAGTTTAGATAGAATTCCAGGTCCCAAAGGCGATAACTATCCACAAGATTGCCGCGTAGAAGATTGCTTGATCACCATGACAGGGCGTTTTGAAAAACAAACTGCACCTATTCAAATTTCCATGTCTTCAAGAATTACGGTCGATCATTGTTCAATTTATGACGTGCCCCGTGCAGGAATAAATATAAGTGAAGGCACATTCGGAGGGCATATCATCGAAAATTGCGATGTATTCAATACCGTGTTGGAAACAGGCGATCATGGTAGTTTCAATTCATGGGGTCGCGATCGTTTTTGGACCCCCGATATCAAGGAAACTGCCCTGCAGGTTGAAAAGGATACGCTATTGCCATATCTTGATATGATAGAACCCAATATTATCAGAAACAGCAGATGGCGTTGTGACCATGGGTGGGATATCGACCTTGACGACGGTTCTTCTCGTTACCTGATTTATAACAATCTTCTCTTGAATGGAGGCCTAAAAATGAGAGAAGGGTATCATAGGATGGCCTATAACAATATTATTATAAACAATAGTCTACATCCGCATGTTTGGTATGCGAATAGTGGCGATGTGTTCAAGAAAAATATTATTTCAGGGGCTTATAGACCTGCTATAATGAGCCGGAGTATTGCTAAAGATGGGAAATGGGGGAAGGAGTTAGACTCTAATCTCTTTATCACAAACGGGTTTGACAAGACGCGATTTTTGAAGAACAAAGCTGATTTAAATTCAGTAGTCGGTAAGCCATTGTTCGTGAATCCGCAGGATGGGGACTTTAGCGTTGCTGAAAATTCTCCGGCCTTCGCAATCGGATTTAAAAATTTTCCGATGAATGAATTTGGTGTTGTTTCGGAGAAATTAAAAAGTATGGCCAAGCAGCCCATAATTCCGTCAATAAATGCCTTTTCCACGAAAAAAGAAGGTAAGACCTATATTTGGGATACGGCTACCGTGAAAAATGTAGAGACCATGGAAGAACGATCGGCGGCCGGTTTGTCCGATATTCAAGGAGTTCTATTAGTAAATGTGCCCGGCTATTCAATCTTGGGGAGATCTGGGTTTGAAACGGGAGATGTTATTATTTCATACCAGGGGAAAACCATCAAAGATTTTGAACAAATTCAAAACCTTTTAAATGAGAATCCTGACTTAAAAGAAATGACTTTTAAGGTGATGCATAATCAAGAAGAGGCTCAACTAAAACTTAAACTATGAATTTATAGCCTAGGCTATTTCTTTTAAATCCAAAAAAGTTAAAAAATGAACGTTCGTACAAAAGTATTTTTATCGACCATAGTTGCCGCAATTTTAATTGTTAGCTGTAAAAGCGAGGTAAAGACATCCGAAGAAAAAAAGCGTCCAAATTTCTTGTTTGTTTTGGTTGATGACCAATCTCCTTTTGATTTAAAGACATACGACCCAGAATCCATATTGGAGACTCCGAATATCAATCAACTAGCCAGAGAAGGACTCGTCTTTGATAATGCCTATCATATGGGTTCTTGGAGCGGTGCGGTCTGCACCCCTTCACGACACATGATCATGAGTGGAAGAACCTTATGGCATTTACCTTCAAGGGGCGAGCAGTTTCAAAATCCAAACGAGCCAGATAGCCTCGAAAATCAAACGATGGCAGCGGTATTCAATAGGGCTGGGTATAAGACGATGCGAACCTGTAAAAAGGGAAACTCCTATCCAGCCGCAAATGCACAATTTACTGTGGTGAAAGATGCCTCAAAAAGAGGCGGTACCGAAGAGACCGGTAGTGCTTGGCATGGCAAACAGGTATTAGAATATCTAGGTGAACGAGAAACTACAAAAGAGGATGACCCTTTTTTGATTTATTTTGGATTCTCACATCCCCATGACCCTCGCAATGGAACCCCAGAATTGTTAGCGAAATATGGAGCCGTAAACCATACGGATACGCTTAACCTCCCTCCGGCCAATGCAAAACAACCGGCATTACAAGATAATTATCTTCCTGCCCATCCATTTTTTCATGGACATCCTGAACTTCGTGATGAAGAACGTGTAAGTGGCGTATGGAAAAACAGGGACGAGCAAACCGTGCGTAATGAATTAGGACGTGAATATGCCTGTTCGGAAAATATTGACATACAGTTAGGGAAAGTGTTGAAAAAATTAGAGGCTATGGGTGAGTTGGACAATACCTATATCATTTACACTTCCGATCACGGCATGTCGATTGGCCGTCATGGACTTATGGGAAAACAAAACCTCTATGAACACACCTGGCGGGTGCCGTTTATAATTAAGGGTCCTGGTATCGCAAAAGGAAAGCGTGTAAAAGGAAATTCCTATTTGTTGGATGTGCTACCCACACTATGTGATTTGGCCGGTATTGGGATTCCGGAAACGGTCGAAGGCAGTAGTCTAAAACCTGTAATCTATGGGGAGACGGAAACGGTTAGAGAGGTCATGTACGGGGTGTATTCAGGAGGAACAAAACCCGGGATGCGCAGCGTGAAAAAAGGAGATTGGAAATTGATAAAGTATGATGTTATGGATGGAACCGTTCGAGAAACACAGCTTTTTAACCTTGCAGACAATCCGAACGAGTATCTGGCCGAGCATGGTAGGCCGGGGGAAATGGAAACCAATTTGGCCGATAATCCCAAATATGCTGATAAACTGGCTGAGATGGAAACGCTGCTCTTGAAACAAATGGAGCGGCATGACGACCCCTATCGCCTATGGAATCAAAGCAAATAAGTCCTCAACGCACAAGAGGTTTCATAGCCGTAAGTTAGTCGGTTGGCATGCAATACTTTTTATACCTAACTTGTTTATTATGATATGTTAACCTATAGATAGATGAAACTCCATTTACTAAATAGATCTAGTATAGTAGATCGTTCTATAAAGGTTTCGCGCAATCTCTATAAAAACTTTTTACGGGTCTGGCATTTCCATCCAGAATTTGAACTCGTAGCGATAATTCGGAGTTCTGGGACACGTTTTGTTGGAGATAATATTGAACGATTCGATAGTGGAGATGTGGTTCTAATTGGGAAAGATATACCGCATATGTGGTTAAATGACGATGCCTATTTTGAAGAAAATTCTAATTTAATGGCAGAGGCAATCGCAGTTCATTTTGAAAAAGAGTTTTTAGGAAAGGGATTTTTAGAAGTGCCTGAAATGCACCTACTTTCCAATCTTTTTGAATTGGCCGCTCGTGGAATACGATTTTTGAATGTCCAAGAGCAACTGCTAAATGAATTCAAAATCTTACCCTATCTTGACCCTACTGCGCAAGTGATAAAAGTAATTGATATTTTGAGTCATTTAAGTAAGCACAAAGATTATAGGATTATATGCAGTAGTACCTTCGTAAATTCGTTGCACAGGACAGAAAATAGGCGTTTAAATAAAATCTATGAGTACGTTTTTGAAAATTTTGACAAACCCATTGGTTCTAGCAATGTGGCGGAAATTATTGGTATGAATAAATCTGCTTTTAGTCGTTTTTTTAAAAAGACCCATCGAAAACCCTTCACCAAGTACCTAAACGAGATTAGAATAGGTTATGCTTGTAAATTATTGATTGAAAATAGAGAGAATATTACTTCGATTGCATATTTATCAGGATTTAATAATGTATCAAATTTTAACAGACAATTTAAAATAATCAAGGGGAAGACTCCGTCATTGTATTTAAAAGATTTCAAAGACTAGCATACGGTTTAAGGCACAAAAAGTATAGATTGAAGTAAGCTTTTAGTTAGTTTTATGACACTTAATCTTTTAACTTAAAACAGGTAAGTACGGGATTCTTATCCGGCCAAAAATACTTAATATTCCACATGGAAAAACCAATACTGATTACCGAAGTGGTTGTAAAAGATATCCGCTTCCCGACCAGCAAATCACTTGATGGCTCTGACGCTATGAACCCCGACCCAGATTATTCGGCAGCTTATGTTATACTTTTAACTGACTCTGATGACGGTTTTGAAGGTCATGGTCTGACTTTTACCATAGGAAGGGGAAATGAATTGTGTACCGCCGCCATACATTCCCTATCACATTTGATTATGGGTAAGACACTTGAATCTTTTACCTCTAATATGGGCGCATTTTGGAAGATGATTACCGGTGATAGCCAATTGCGATGGCTCGGACCTGAAAAAGGGGTAATTCATTTAGCGACTGGCGCAATTGTAAATGCCGTTTGGGATCTTTATGCCAAAGTGGAAGGCAAACCTTTATGGCAACTTTTAGCAGATATGACATCTAAAGAAATCATTTCTTGTATTGATTTCACCTATATCACAGATGTAATTACGCCAGACGAGGCCCTTATTATTTTAGAAAAAAAAGAGGGCACCAAAAATGAACGTATTGGACATTTGTTAAAAGACGGGTATCCGGCCTATACCACTTCTGCTGGTTGGCTTGGATATTCAGATGCTAAAATGAGAAAACTGTGTAGGGAAGCTAAAACTGCTGGGTTCGATCATATGAAAATAAAAGTGGGGTCCGATTTAAAAGATGATATGCGTCGAGCGGCCATTATCCGAGAAGAGATCGGACCAGAGTTAAGATTAATGATGGATGCCAACCAAAAATGGGATGTCGACGAGGCCATAGAAAATATGGCTGAATTGAAAAAGTTCAACCCTTGGTGGATTGAAGAACCTACAAGTCCCGACGATATTCTTGGTCATGCAAAAATTGCCAAGGCGGTTCATCCGATTAAGGTTGCAACTGGAGAACATTGCCAAAATAGGGTCATGTTTAAACAACTGATGCAAGCCGAAGCCCTTGGAATCTGTCAAATAGATAGTTGTAGGGTTGGTGGGGTCAATGAAATATTGGCTATTCTCCTAATGGCGGCCAAGTTCGATATCCCGGTTTGTCCCCATGCCGGAGGCGTAGGTCTTTGTGAGTATGTGCAGCATCTAGCTATGATTGACTACATCGCCATCAGCGGCTCTTTAGAGAATAGAATAATTGAGTATGTAGACCATTTGCACGAACATTTCTTTGATCCGGTGGTTATAAAAAAAGGAGCCTATATGCCCCCGAGTATGCCGGGGTATAGCATAACCATGAAACCTGATTCTTTAGAAGAATATAATTTTCCCAACGGTAGTTTTTGGAGCGAAGAATTACGGTCAAAGAAATCAACATCAATCGAAGTTTAATTTAAAAAATACATCGGCTGTAATTACCGACGAAGGTATAAGTTCGGCGTTGACGGATATGATGATATCACTTTAAAATAGCCGTATAAAACCGCCATGTCGTCAACAAACTTAAGTTCAACAAAAGGCTAGGGAAGTAGTGTCACATTTATGGTCTTTTTTTTGATCGCTTCGATAATTTACTTTTTACATGCTCAGTACTCCTTTGATAAAAGTAGGTTTCGTATGGCGTTTAAGTGAATTGTAATTATTTCGGAGAGTTTGAAGCCCATTCTGAAACCATACCCGAACATCTTATAGGGAATACAGTATGATAGGAGGACTTGTTTTAGGGAAGTGGTAACAGGGCCAAAGAAGCTCTATTTCCCGATACAGTATTTTCTTTTCCCCGTAAACATTGGGGTAGGGACCATCGAGGTGGAAAATAGGTGAAAACCTTTGTTTTCTTTTGATAGGATTTTGTTTTCCATAGCCAATTCTTTTTTATTACGAGAACGTCTTTTTGAAGCAATAATATCTTGGACAGTTCTATTACTTTCACCACTATTCCAGCCTTTTTCGATTTCTTCTCTAAGCTTTTGAAGCTTCTCTTCATATGATTCGATGTCCTTTTTTTCTGCCATAGCTAAAAGGTTATTGTAAAATAATATCACTATCGATATTCAATTTTTGATGTAAGGCTTTAGCAACATTTAAAGTGATTTCCCTTTTTCCGTTCAAATAATCGCTTATTCTTGAGGCACTCGTATTTAATAGTGCAGCCAAATCTTTTCTTTTTAAACCCATTTCGAACATACGTAGCTCTATCATTTCCTGTAAGGTAGGCAAACCAATAGGAAAATGGATTTCTTCGTATTGTTCGATAATATCGCTTACCTCCAAAAGTTCTACCATTTCAGGTGAATCTTCGGGAGTGTCATTCCCTACTACGTTAAGAAGTTCTTCTAAGCGAAGGTTCGCTTTAACGTATGCCTCGTGTGTTATTGATTTTCCCATAATCTTATAACTTATCAATATTCTTTATTCTATTGTAATCCTTATGATTGCCTACCCATCTAATATAAACTCGTCCAACTTGAAAAAGTATTATTGCTACTATTCTATAATGATTTCCTTTGATATTAAAAACATATCTATTGTTCCCAACATTGTCTGCTGAATTGAACGTATTCTTCAAATCAGCGAAACTTTCCCATTCTGCTTTTTTGGTTCGTTTATACCAATCTTGCAGGGCTACTTTAGCATTTGTCTCTTTAGTAAAATAATATCTTAGCTTTTTAAATGAAATGATATGCACTTAAGTAAAGTGTGTTTATTAGAAGGGTAAAGATAATCAATAAATTACATATATGGTAATATATTTACAATTAATGGAATAATACTTTTTAAGAGGTCATAACTGTATTTTTAAAAACAGAAAGTATGGTTCGATTTAGAGGAATATTTATACTTACTACATCTTTATAGGCCATATTAGCTAATTGCTTTTCCGAAAAACTATCTTGGAAAGTATAGCTCATATCCTCAAACACTATTAAATATAATTTGTACTTATAAAAAATTGAATCTACTATCTCATCTTTGAACGTTTTTGTGATAAAGTTTGCCTTATCAATACTTCCATAATTACCTTTAGTGAATATATTATCCTTGAGCAACTTTAGGTTTTCAATTGATACGCCTATATTTCTCAACTCGTCAATAATGCTCAACCATATTAAATCAAATCCACTGAATCTTCTCCAATTCTTATTAGAATCCCGGTCATCGTCAATTAGGCCTGTTTTATCATAATGATTCAGGGATCTATAAGACATTTCAATGTCTTTCTTTCTAAACCTTTTTTGTTCAAGAGTGAATGAAATTTCCAATCTAGAATTGTAAATATTTTCGCTCATTTTATTTTAAATATTATACCTAAATGTATAATATTTATTAAAACAATACTTTACTTTTGTATAAATGTTTTAATCAACAGAATAATGAGTAATACAAATTATGAGTATTACGATAACTCCCCCATAATCGTTTCTATTCTACAATATCGATACAAAAAGGTTGAAGAGTTTGATTCTACTGCACTAAAGGAATTTGGAAAGGAACTGAAAAATACATATCCAAAAATAAAAGAGCAATTTACGCAGCAAATTAGTATCAATGAATTGGAAACAAATGTTAGCCTTGGCGAAAGAAGTATAAAAGGCGTTCAGTTTTTTTCAGAAAATGAAAAGAGAAGGTTTACCATAAATGATGAGAAGTTTACCTTCGAAGTTTTTGAAAAGTATAGTGGCTGGGACAATTTTGTCAAAGATGCTTTTGAAGTTTGGGATTCATGCAAAGACATCTTAAAAGTTGAGGTTTTAACAGGAATATCTATTCGATTTGTAAATAGAATCAATTTACCTCTTGACACTTCGGAATTGACCGAATATTTCACAACTTATATTAACTCTAACACGGGAACACATGCGATAAGCAATTTTCAAGTTAAATATACAGCCAGAGATGACGATATGTCTATGCATTGGAATATCGCTCATTCTTTGGAAAAACCATTAGAAAACAAACTTCCCTATTTGTTTGACATTGATGTTCTTATCAATACTGATATACCAAATGAAAGTTCAGCGTTGATTGAAAAATTTAACCTAATCAGAGAAAAGAAGAATTTTCTTTTTAATGATGGTATTACAGATAAAACTAAATCTTTAATAAAATAAGTATGCCATTTATAATTGATTTACCGCCACAATCCGCTGACTTACCAAAAACCAAAATTGAACTATTTGACAGCGATCGAGACTCGCGTAACATCGATGATATCGCTTTAAGTGACAATCTAATTAATCTTGATGAAGATTTGGTTAGAAATGTTTTTCTTATGAATAGATTTGAATCACTTGTTCGTTCTTGGGAGAAAAATACTACTTTTAACTCATCAATTTTAGGTATTGTTGAAGATGAGAATTTTCAAGAAATTTTGAAGATGGGGAAGGATGCTATCCCATTAATTATTAACGAAATTAACCAGAAACCTAGTCAGCTTGTTTGGGCATTAAATATTATTACCAATAGCAGACTTAAGACCAGGCAAAGATTGACTTTGACAGAAGCTTGTAAAAGATGGGTTAAACTTTTTAATTCTGGTAAGTTAATTCTAAACTAAATATTAATTGCTCGATTCTCCTGAAAATAGAAATCTCGTAATATCTGATTTTCCGAATCTAGCAAGCGATTCTCATTTCAAAATAGTTGATGGACCTAATCCAAATTTTAATTGTATTGCATGGGCTGGAAACAGAAGTGACGTATGGTGGCAAGCCTTACCTATAGATAAGCGTCCTATGTTCAGATTTGATGGCGTTCAGGTAGATTGGCCTTTCGAAGTTGAGGACGAATTTTCCATTAAAACATTAATAGATTTATTCACGCATCTTAAATATGAAAGCTGCAGTGATGACTCCTATGAAGAAGGTTATAGAAAGATAGCATTTTATCAACTGAATGGAGATGCAACTCATGCCTCAAGACAACTGGTATCACCACCTAATACTGGTATATGGACAAGCAAGTTGGGTCCATCATTTACCATAAATCATGGTTCACCTTTTACTATTGAGTCTCCGTTATATGGTAAAGTATGCCATTTCATGAAAGTAAATATGCGATAGAATACCTCTCATCACTAATTCTATAAATAAGAATTCCAGAACAACCCCAAATCTTACCCAAAAACTTTGCGCATGGATCCTGTCCGGTTTTTGTAGTGTTCCGGCAGATAAGCGTGAAGCAAAAACCGGATAGGGCGCAACCTACTCTTTGTTTTGGGGTTTTCGCCATTCTTGATAAAGTTCGCTTGCCTCTGGGCTGGCCTCGAAGAAGGCTTTAAAATGCGCAATCGCTTTTTCTTCTCCCTGACCATAAGCGTTTTGCTCTAGTTTGGGGATTTGCAAAACTTTATAAACGGAGAAGCTCAGAACCAAAAAGATACAAACCAAAAGCCCCCAAAATAGCTTTATCGACCATTTTGGAAAAGCCATTGACTTTTTAATGTGATAAATGACATTGGCCAATAACTTGTTTTGTTCGTCCACAGCTTTCTTTTGATGGTCGTTATATCTCTTTAGAATAAAGTCGATATCCGAGGTGTCGGCCTGAACTTTATAGGTCATTAAAAACTTTTTCAATTGCTCCATTCGGTTGATTGAGTTTTCGAAGCCTTTGATTTCTTCCGTTAGTAACTCCGCTATTTCGTCCAATTTTGCCATGATTTTAGATTTCAATTCCGATTCCAATTCCTTTATCGATTGTCCTTTTGACAACATGTTTGATGGCTTTGGTTGCGATTTTGGCCGCAAGATTTGGTGAGACCCGTACGGTATTTCCCAAAAGCTTCATGCTTTTGTCCTGCGATACCTTTTGAACAACATTCTTATCAAATCCTATCTGCTCTGCAATCCTGCCCATAGACATGGAGCGGTGCACCTCGCTTCCTTTTAGGTTCTGTCCAGCAAACTCGAACCGAAAGCCCTGTAACTGGTTTTGTTTGTTGATACTGGGGATGATTTTAACCGGATAAGCCTCCATGGCCTTTATATACTGGTCAAAATTTTTAGGCTGTACCTCATTGATAACCCTATCATGGATACGTTTGAGCATCATCCTGACTTCCTTGGTCTTGTCCAGTTTTTGTTGTTGTACCTCACGAACTGTGGTCAGTCCCATTTGCTTGGCAACCCGTTCGGCCACCTGTTGGCTTCGTTTCCCGATAAAGCTGTCCTTGTAGGCCTGCCCTTGAAAATTGATGCGGTTTACATAGAGATGGATATGTACATGCTGTCTATTTCGATGGATAAATGCAATAGCTTGGTTTTCTCGGAGCTTCATTTCTTTTAGAAAACGTTCCGTGATTTCTTTCAGTTTCTTGTTATCTAGCTTCTTTCCGTCTTCGATTGTTGGACTTAACACAAAACTCAAAGTATTTTTCTGGCATTTGTGATTCTGCTGTTGGATGATTTTGAACTCTTGGGTAATTTCCTTTGGGGTATCTCCTGCCAAGTATTGGCTATGGATAATCTCAGGTTTTTTATCCTCTCTAAGTCCGTAACCCATGGAGGCCGATGTATGCGATATGGATTTTCCCATTCCAATCATTTCCTGAAATTCAAAAGATGTTGCCGTATTTCATTTGCCAATTTGACCACTTCATCAGCTAGTTCAGGATTCCGTTTTCGGAACATATTCCCGATAAGCTTAAAATTGTTCTGATACTTGGACAGCATTTTATATATCTCAATATGTTTTTCCGATAGCCTTTCAATTATCCGGTTACCAAAGGCAGCTCGACGACAATATTCACTGATGGAAAGTCCACTCTTTTTGGCTTTGATCCTGAGCAGTTTCTTCTCATAAACTGAACATCTAAATTGTACGAACTCCTTTTTCACTTTAAGTATTATCTTCTGTTATATCGAAAGATTTTTTTAATAAATCTCAATTGAAATTCTATTTTAAATAACATATCGGAAACCCAATTAACAGTTCCGATCTTTTGCGACCAACGGGAGCAAAAGCAAGATTTGTCATGACAATGACACATCTTGAATTCTTACTCAGACGCAATTATTAGTACTGTTTTCATTCTTCTTCCTTCTCCCTATCCATAAAAATTTAATCATGTATTATCATCTAAATATTTAGTGTAGAAAGAGTATTTCATTATGTTTAAAAAATGATTTTATCAATCTATGGCTGCCTATTTTTAAAGGTATATTCCAATGCTTCTTTCTCAATCTCAGTTTTTGATTTTCTCCTGTTCTGCAACAACCAAATATTGATTTTCTTCTTTTCAAAGTATATCATTTTACCATTGGGTTTTGAATGCGGAATTTGTCTTCTGGAGGTAAGCTTATAAAGAAAGCTTCGCGAGACTCCCATATATTCGCAGGCCTCCTCAAACGTCAACACTTCCTTGCTATTGGTCAATAGGCGTTCTATTCGGTCTAGCCTTTCTTCGAGTTCTAAATAATCCATTATTGCCGTTTTTCAGGTTAAACAATCCGCAAAAGCTTTTGCTCTTTTTGCTGGAATTCTTGAACTAATCTAGAAAGGGAAAGTAAAGGAAGTGTGTGCATTGCAGGCAATGCATACATTCTGGCGTAAAATGCAAACAAACGAAACTAAAGACCGGAAAAGATTTCCTTCAATTCATCACTGCGCTTGGAAATTGGGGTTCTTGATTTGGCATCCTTTACTGTGGAGTAGGCGTAAGGGTTGCCATCTTCCCTTCGGACGGTATCAGATCTTTTGAAGAAGTCGATTACGGTTAATGAATTTGTAGGGAAGTTGACTTTAAATAATTCAAAGAACTCCCTGCAACTCGGTGCATCCAGCTTGAAGTATATTTTAGAATCATGGGCATTCCAATCCTCGGTGAATACTTTGATAAAATCACCTTGTTCCGTGCGTTCGACGATTATCATATCATAACGGACAAGTCCGTTGTAGATGTTCCTTAATTGATCCTTGGTAATCGAAACATGGAAGTTTTTTTTACTCTTTAATTTTTCCTTAATCTTGGGAATAAAAACATTTTTGAATTTTTTAGTCCAGACTAGCTGGGTAAGTGCAATTCCGCTAATAAAAATGAACCAATTGAGTATATAAAAGAATTGGGGCAGAATAGAAATAGGTTCAAAAAACGTCGAATAACTACCATGCATTAGAGCTAAACCTAGACCATAAAATACCAGTCGAGGTTTCTCGATGTACTTGTCCCACCCAACTCTTTCGTTGAACATGAATCGGGTAAAGAACCCGATATAAGGAATCAACAACCGAACATATACATATGCAAAACATGCCAGCAGCAGATATTTGATTAGGATATCCATGTTCCTAATTTACTACATTAAGGGGGTAAAGGCACGTATTGTAGATGTATGGAGCGATTTTCGGGTTATGGGCACACAGGCTAGGGCTGCTTATTATTGCGGGTAGGGAGAAGAAAGGTCAAGCGGCCCTTCGCCGCTTGTTCTTTCGCGCGGTTCCGAGGGGGTCTGGCAAACCGAAAGCGGAAAGACTTCCCGAGCGGACCGGCGAAGCGTGTTCGTTTGGGGAAGATTGGAATGGAAGGTTTGCCCCACTTCCGCAGGGGCAAGTGAATAAAAGTTCCACAAGTGATTTTTTGAACATTTAATACTTCACATTTCCGCTTCTCCCCAATCACGCATACTTTCAATAATAGGAAAAAGAGAGCTTCCTTTTTTGGTAATCGAATATTCTACCCTAGGCGGAATCTCAGCAAAAATCTTCCGGTGTAAAAGTCCATCAGCCTCAAGTTCTCGGAGTTGTTTCGTCAACATCTGTTTACTTATTCCTTCAATAGCCCTTTGCAGAACACCGAAACGATTTCCACCCTTATCGATTAAATATAAAATTATTGGTTTCCACTTACCCCCGATTTTACTCATGGTGTAGGTAACAGGGCAGGCATCAGATTTAACATTTATTTCACTTTTCATAACTAGCTGATTTTCAATTATAGTCTATAAAAAATGACTATGTAATTTATTTATAACTACTTGATTATTAGAGACAAACATAACATATTTAACGCGAATTGTAAAATTTAAATATTATGAAGAGAACGCTAAAATCATTCGGCATGCTGGCATGCCTTTTCGCAATAACATCGCTTAGTGCACAAACACTGCGTAAAAAAGCCATTCAGAACAGCAAAGAACCCAAAACCTTAAATGAGGTGAAGGATTATGCAGTAGGTCAATGGAAAAGTATTGCTGTAGAACTAAGGCCTACTGAAGATAGAACGGGAACAGGAACTGTCACCCCTTCCTATCTTAGGCGGGACTTCACTTTTGAAAAAGACGACACTTTCACAGGTATTATAACACTCTATGGTGATAACTACGGTAAGTTACCCCTTATGGAATTTGAATTCAAAGGACATTTAGAATGGGGTGACGAACATCCTATTGCAGACGGTGCCTGGAAAATAGATTATGTCTTGGACCAAGGTTTCGGAGTTACCCCTCTAAATCCACAAGCGGCCCAAATGCTTAACCAGGCTTTACCCAAAGGGATGTCTGCCTTTGAAGCCAATAAGAAAAAGGACATTTTACAAAAGGAATTTCCAATGTTCAATATTGTGGATGGTCAAATAGTTTCCGATTATGACCTCATCTACTTCAAAAACGGAATGCTATTTATGGGTGCTAAGCACGTCGATGGAACTCCTTTTGATAAGCCTGAAAATCGTCCACACCAACTACAAATCCCTCTTGAAAGAGTTTACAAATAAAAATCAATAATCACTAAAAACACTAGAAAATGTTAACAACCAAAGAAAAAAAGAATATCCAAATTGTATTTGATGGTCTTGATGCCATCTTAAAGGATAAGAGTGAATCAGGTATTGATGCAAATTTTGCCGTAGATTTTATCCAACACAATCCGTGGGCAGGTGATACCATTGTCCATTTAAAGCAGATGCTGGAAATGGATTTCGGCTACAAACCTATTCGTTGGGTATCCGATGGAGATATTATGGCGTACCACGGTTATTATACCGCTCCTAATCCTCTTGGCGATATTCCACTTTTATGCACGGATGTTTGGCGCATTGAAGATGGCAAAGTACAAGAACACTGGGATGCGCTAATGCCAATGCCAGAGGACCAATTACAAAATTCTATTGCAGGTGGTGGTGATGGAGAAAAAGAAGTAACTGACGAGACCAGAGCAAAAAATAAGGCGGTGGTTAAACGTTTTCTTGACCACGTATTGAACAGGGGAAGACTTGTAGAAATCGATAATTTGGTATCCTCGGATTACGTTTATCATAACGAAAATGACGGTGCTCTTAAAGGCAAAGACGTCTTGGTCGACCACATTAAAAATAAAATGGGAGGAAAAATGCAGCACGATAATAAGTTGCTATTGACTTCTGGAGATTTAGTGATGGCCCACTCACATTATTTTGGTGATAATGAGAGAGTGGTTTTTGATTGGTTTAGAATTGATGATGGATTGATTGCCGAACACTGGAGTGTTGAACAGGCAATTGAACCGTGGGAGAATGTTGCAAATGAGCATCCCCACTTCTAGGACTATCTGGAAGGGCGTAGAAAATACGCCCTTCTTTTTTAACCAACCATTACTCATATGATTACCAAAATTTCGAGCAATCGGATGGTGTGGCTATTTGCCATCATCGTCTATTTATGGAAGTATCTCTTGTTCATACTCCTGCTTTCCAGTACCGTTTATGTTTTATTCGAGTTTGGAGAAATAAAGGGGTTGGGGCTCAAGGGGGCTATTCCTATTGGTATTTTGGGTACGGCGCTATCCATTTTCCTAAGCTTTAGAAACAACTCCGCCTACGACCGCTGGTGGGAGGCTCGCAAGATTTGGGGTGGCATCGTTAATTCCAGTAGAACATTTGCTATCCAGGTACTCACATACATTAGCCCTAGAAATATAGGTGAATCAAAAGAAGACATAGCCAAAATTCAAAAGACAATAATCTATCGGCATATTGCCTACATAAATGCCTTACGACTCAATCTTAGGAATCAGCAAACTGATTACCACGAAGCACTAAAAGAGTTCTTGACCAAAAGTGAATTGAAGGAACTGCTCACTTTTAGTAATGTGCCTACCCAAATTATTCATCAACAATCACAACATCTTAAGCAGATTTTAAACGATAGCCTTATTGAGGATTTCCGTCTGTATGAGATGATGAACACTTTAGCTGAGTTCTACAATCTACAGGGCAAGGCCGAACGCATAAAGAAGACACCATTCCCAATGTACTATGACTTCTTTATACAAGTTTTCGTATTCATTTTTGTTTGCTTTCTGCCCGTCGCTTTGATAGGTCTTTTTGAAGAAATTGCAGTTGATGGCTCACTCAATTGGTTAGTTATACCTACCACAATGATTGTCTCATTTATGTTTATTGTAATTGAAAAAACAGGCTCATTCACAGAGACGCCTTTCGAAAATAAAAATGAAGATGTTCCGCTCACAAGTCTATGCAGAACCATAGAAATCGATTTGAGAGAAATGATTCGTGATACCGATATCCCTTTACCAATTCAAAAACAGAACATCCTGATTGATGGTGAAGTATTAATGTAAAACATAAAAAATGAAAACAACTACAAGCAAAATACTATTTCTACTCGCTACACTATTAATCACTGTTAGTAATGCCCAACAAGTAAGCGATAGCACCAAATTGAAAATAGATTTGGCCGCTACGGGTAATGTACAAACAGGAAATTTTGAACGGCTGCAATTTATTAATCAATTGGACTTTTCGCTCGATTCAAAGGACAGTAAATGGAATTTGCATTCACGGCATTTATATCTCTATCAAAAAGTATTTGGGAACAAATCACAAGATGACTACCTAACGAGAAACTTCCTGACCTATAGGATAAATGAAAAGTTTGATGTTTTTGGTGGTTTCTTCTATGAAAAATTCTTCATCAAGAGAATCGATAGAAACATCCAATATGGGGTTGGTACCAGGTACGCCATAATAAATAAACAAAGGGCCTTTGTACAGCTTGGGCTTATGGGTAGCTATGCCAACAAAAAATATGTTGGTGCAAATTTCCAAGACTTTGATAACGGTGGTAGCGATACCATAGACGGCTTTTTCATATCCCCTGTTTTAAATTCAAAGTTTGTCATAGTTCCAAAACGATTGATTTTCAATTTTCTATTCTGGTTTCAACAAGACGTGGGCGAATCAGAAAACTACAGATTTAATATAGAGACCTCACTACTTGCTCCTGTTTATAAGGGGTTGAGCTTAAAAGTGAGTTTCAACGACTTCTATGAGAATATAAATTTGGTCGGCGCCAAGGCAAATGACACCTTTTTGACGTATGGGCTTAGTTACAAATTTGAGCGTTGATGGATGGTGTAAAAACATATAGCAAACGTGCCATTTGGATTCACTGGTTCTCAACGGTTTTGATTCTAATTACAATCCCTACAGGATTGGCTATGTCGGAAACCGTTGCAACCGAACAGAAGCTGTTATTGTATAAAATTCATTTTGCATTGGGCTTGTTGTTGTTCTTCTTGGCCATATTGCACATATACGTCTTTTTTAAAGATAAACGACCCGAACCTGTTGATACTGGAAATACATTCAGAAACAAGTTCATTGGAATCTTACATAAGGTTTTGACCATATTGATTATTGTTCTAACAATTACTGGCCTTGGTTCTCTTTTTAGCACCAATATACTTACTACGCTTCTCGAAAATAATTATCTACTTCTTTTAGAGGATTACAACTCCACTTGGGTGTCTATCCATCATATACAGGGCATAGTTTACATAGTGCTTATCATACTACATATTGGTGGTGTGTTTCTGCAAAGAAAAAGGAACAACGAAGTGCTTAAACGAATGAACCTCAAAATTTAAACATAATACAATGACGTAATTCTACATAATCAAAGAAGGAATAAGATGTTTTACAATTTAAAGAATATTATATGTGCTAGTGTAGTAATAGGGTGCTCAATGTTTTACAACAAAGTGACAGCACAGAACGAATTCATTGAAGATACCGGAGATGTATTGCTCTACGCCCTGCCTTTAACCGCCATAAGCGGCTCATTGATTTCAGGTGACAAGAAAGGAACTTGGCAATTTACCAAAGGTGCCCTTTTAACTCAGGGAATCACCTTTGGCTTGAAGGCACTTATAAGCGAAGAGCGAATCGATAAAAGCGACAATAATTCTTTCCCTTCAGGACATACTTCCACAACTTTTCAAAGTGCTGCCTTCATCCAAAAACGCTACGGATGGAAGCTAGGTCTTCCTGCTTATGTTCTAGCAGGATATACCGGTTACACAAGAATGCAAGCCAACAAACACGATGGTTGGGATGTCTTGGCTGGTGCTATCATTGGCATAGGTAGCTCTTACTTATTTACAACACCATACCAACAAGAGCATATGGAATTGACATTCTCAAATGTAGATAACAGTTTCGTTGTTGGATTCAAATACAAGTTTTGATTATGAATTTTTGGTTGGTTGTTTTCCTTATTGTAATTGTGGCATTGCTCTTCAAAAGCTATATGCTTAGAGGAGTGAGGCAAGCCTTAACTTCCCCCATTTGGGCGATTGTTTATGCCACAATTTCGATAGGGTCTATGCTTGTTGGCATAATCACCACCATTTTTGCTTTTTCCGATGGAATGATTGGATTAACATTCTTGGAAAACTTTACGATTGCCTTTATGCTCACCGTACTTTGCTGTGAGTTCTTTCTTTTCATTTTTTTCTTATTTGACGATGCTATCATACTGGGTAGTTATCTCCAAAAGAAAGCATACTTTAAAAAACCTCAGAACGACAGTTCTGACAAAAGCAGAAGAAGATTTGTCAAGACACTAGGTTTAGGTTTAACTGCACTGCCCTTTAGTTCTTTCTTGTACGGAATCACGAAAGGGAAATATAATTTCAATCTCGTTGAACTTTCGTTAGCCTTTAAAAACCTCCCAAAAGAATTCAATGAATTTAGAATTGTACAATTCTCCGATTTTCACGCTGGCAGCTTTGATTCTTTTGAGAAGGTAAAAGAAGGCCTGGCACTTTTGCAAAAGCAAAATGCAGACTTAATCTTGTTTACTGGCGACTTGGTCAACGACCTAGAAGCTGAAGTACTTCCCTACAAGAATGTTCTAAAAAACTTAGAGGCTCCCTACGGAAAGTTTTCCGTATTGGGTAATCACGATTACTCTCAAGATATAGACCTCTTTGATTCCCAAGAAGCTGCTCAGGCAAATTTTGAAGCAATTAAGAAGCATTATCACGATGTGAACTTTCAATTGCTCAATAATGATAGCGTAAAAATTGAAAAAGGAAATCAACATATAAGGTTGATAGGAGTCGAGAACTGGGGTAAGGGCTTTGTAAAGGAAGGTGATATTGACAAAGCGATAGCAAATTGCAAAGAAAACGAATTCTCAATCTTAATGTCCCACGACCCTACCCATTGGGAAGAAAAAGTGCTACCTCACAAAAAGCATATTGATATAACGCTTTCTGGCCATACGCACGGTACCCAAGTTGGTATTGAAATGCTAGGAATTAAATGGAGCCCTATACAGTACCTCTATAAAAGATGGGCGGGACTTTACAAAGAGTTGGGGCAATATCTCTACGTTAATAGAGGCTTTGGCTTCATAGCTTTTGCAGGTAGAGTAGGAATTCCGCCAGAAATAACGGTTCTAACGCTTAAATCTGAAATGGTATGAGTACTGAAAAGAGACAAAATAGTTTCTGCAAAGAAGAAGGAGGAATCCTAAAACCGCTTGTGGATTTCAATGATTGTGGTGGAAAAGAAGACTGTATTGAAGTGTGCCCTTATGATGTTTTGGAAATGCGCTCAATAACCATTGAAGACAAATCAAAACTAAACTTTAAGGGCAAAATAAAGACATTCTTTAACAGGCAAAAAGCATATATCACAGACGAAAACCTATGCCACGCCTGCGGACTTTGTGTACAAGTGTGTCCAGAAAAAGCCATCAAATTAACCAAAATCACAAACAAATGAAGAAATCAATTTTAGTCATTAACACATTAATATCAGTAATCCTTTTTAGTTGTCAAAAACCTATTGATGAAAATAAGATTGCATCTGATGCCGTCGAAGCTTATAAAGAAAAACAAACGATTGAGGCTGATAAGATGGAAACCATTGCCCAACAATTTTACAATCAATTAAGTAATCCAAATGACCCACAGACAGATGCTTTGTCCAAAAATTATATGGATGAAAATTGGGTGTCAACACCAGAGCCTATAGGTGGTGCCGGAAGAGTAGGTTTTGTAAAGACTTTATCAGTTTTTGGAGCAATGATTACTGATTTAAAATGGGAACCGCAAGAGATGTTAGTGTCAGGAAATAAGATTATTGTTCGCAGTATTGCCACGGGTACGCCAAACTCACCTGAAGGCTATTTTTTTGGCACGCCTACAAATGGGTCTAAAAGATTTGAAATTCCAACAATAGATATTCATACAATCGAAAATGGTAAGATTACAGAGTCTCATCACGTAGAGGCTTGGTTGACCGCTCTAGGCCAGATTAATGAAAAGTAAGTAATAAATAGAATGGATTTACTAACACAACTTATAATCTTCTCAGGCTTTGCCGGAATCACCGTTTTTATTGGAGGATTAATTGCTAATTACTTTAATCATCATATCGCCGAAACCCCCGTCAAGTATGAAATAACCCATACGATGATGTCTTTTGGTGCGGGTATTATTCTTTCTGCCTTGGCATTGGTGCTAATCCCTAGCGGAATGGAAGAATTAGAGTTGATGCCTCTAGCCTTATCTTTCTTAGGAGGTGCTTTAATTTTTATGCTTATTGACCAATACTTGGCAAAAAAAGGAGGTCAAACCGCTACGCTTCTAGCTATGATGATGGACTTTATTCCAGAATCCATAGCATTAGGGGCAGTATTTGCAACTGACCTAGCTACGGCCACCTTACTGGCAATCTTTATTGGATTGCAGAATCTGCCAGAAGCATTTAATTCTTTTAGAGACTTAATGCAAAGCGGCTATACTGCTAAGAAGACACTATTGATATTTTTCGGTCTTAGTTTCTTCGGTATAATCGGTGCCTCTATTGGTCATTTTGTTTTAAGCGACTACCCTAGCCTTACTGCCTACCTAATGACATTTGCAAGTGGCGGTATTCTCTATCTATTAATCCAAGACATCATCCCGGAAAGTAAATTATCAAAAAACTACTTGACTCCTCTGGGGGCGATTTTAGGCTTCTTAGTGGGTATCATAGGAGAAAAAATAATCTAAAAAGAGTAAATATGAACGAACCTACAATCATCAGAAGCGGCAAAGGAAAAGATTACAATTACACCCAAGACCATTGTTTCGTAAAACTACCTTCTATTGCAACCAATGGAGAGTTGTGCTTTGTTGAAGATATATTAAAACCTGGCTTCTA
This sequence comes from Maribacter corallii, assembly GCF_047345415.1. Classification (NCBI taxonomy): domain Bacteria; kingdom Pseudomonadati; phylum Bacteroidota; class Flavobacteriia; order Flavobacteriales; family Flavobacteriaceae; genus Maribacter; species Maribacter corallii. The sequence continues at coordinate 236,749 of NZ_JBLFEP010000005.1, read as the reverse complement.
CTTGAAAAGGCATTACCACAAAAAAATGTTTGAAGTATTCTACATTCTCGAAGGGAAAGTTACTTATGGCTTCGATAGCGACATTGTTGTTGCCCAGCCTGGTGATACGGTAATTATTCCTCCTGGTGTACGGCATTCTGCAAGATGCGAAAAAGGTGGTAAAATGCTATCTATTTTCAAAAATGGACAGTTCGATGAATATTTAGAGAAGCTCTCCCAAATGAGTGATTCGCAATTTGAGGACAAACAATTAATGCAACAGATAGCAGAGGAGTACGATATTTATGAAGATTAGAAAGTCATACTACAAAACCATAGGCAAGCACATCATTGTATGGACGCTAGCATTTGCGCTGTTTAATTTCCTTCGGGAGTATGGCCAAGAGATTGTGCGTGATGTAAAGGAAGTAGACGATTTTGACCTAACAAAGCGAATCATTTTTCAAACTTTACTCGGCCTTGTATCTGGATTTTTATTTGGAACCTATGCTTATTGGTTTCACAGGTTCAAGTTTCCAAAAATTTCTTTTGGAAAGGTCATTTTTATTGGCGCATTGGGTTATAGTCTAGTTATATTTCTTTTCATCATTATTGCGTTTTGGTCTTTTGCTAATGTCTTTAAAGCAGATATCGACCCTGAGGTAGTCAAAAACTACTTCGTTTCTGGACAAGCGTGGGTACTCATTATATTTTGTTTCCTAATCGGGTTTTTAATTGAATTTGTAGAAGAAATTGATAAGAAGTTTGGACCGGGAAATCTTTTAAAAATGCTCTCGGGAAAATTTTATAGACCCAAACAAGAAGAGCGTGTCTTTATGTTCTTGGATATGCGGTCATCTACAACAGTTGCCGAATGGCTAGGTCATATTCGGTACAGTAAATTAATTCAAGACTGCTTTAAAGACATAAGTGTAGTTGTAGCCCACAATGCTCAGATTTACCAATATGTGGGTGACGAAGCGGTGCTCACCTGGTCTAAAAAAAGCAAAAATTTTAGATATAAAGATTGTATTGATGCGTATTACGCTTTCGCGAAACGCTTAGAAGACAGAAAAGAACACTACTGCAAAAAATATGGTTTGCTACCAGAGTTTAAAGCGGGAGTCCACTCGGGCATTGTAACGGTAGCAGAAGTCGGTGAAATAAAACGTGAGATTGCTTATCACGGTGACACCATCAATACGGCAGCCCGAATTCAAGCACAATGTAATACCTACAAAGAAAATCTCTTAGTTTCTGAAGATGTGGTTAAAAATTTAGATTCAGAACAAGACTGGGATATAGAAGAAAAAGGAATAGTGATGCTCAAGGGAAAGACTAATAAAATAAAAATCTATTCTATCAATTAAAATAACAATGGAAAAAATACAAGACACAAAAATACAGTCCGTCCTGAATAGGATGCACAAGGAGGCCAACTCACAGGGTCTAACATTGATTAAGGGATTAACAAAAGGTATTTTCAGAAAGCTTCAACCTGAGGATATGAAAGATGCCTATATCGCCATTTCAAAATCTCAAGGCGAAATGTTGTATAACCTTTTGCTCGGAAATCAGACAAAACATATTGTGGAATTTGGCACTTCGTTTGGCATTTCGACTATGTATCTAGGAGCTGCGGCCAAAGCAAACCACGGTAAAGTAATTACAACGGAGTTGTTACCCGAAAAAGCTGAAACAGCGCAAAACAATTTTAAAGAAGCTCAGCTAGAAGAATGGGTAGAACTCCGTGTTGGCGATGCGATGAAAACATTACAAGATGTAAATGATGGTATTGAGTTTTTATTACTGGACGGATGGAATGACCTATACCTGCCACTTGTAAAGCTGCTTGAACCAAAGTTCAAAAAAGGCGCATTAATTTATACGGACAATGCTTCATTTAAAAGTGCCAAACCATTTTTGGAATACTTAAAAGCAAATCCAGAAAAATATAGGACTAAACGTCTAAAAGATGATAAAGGCGGTTCAGAACTTACTGAATATATATCAAGCAATTAGTTATGGCCGACTCTGAAGGTCACTTCTACGACATTGCGATAAATTCAGAATCTATCTTTTTCCTTCTTTTAGGCTCAGGTCTATTTCGTGAATAAGGAAAGAAAGGTCAAGTGGCATGATGTTGCTCGTGCATTTGTGCCGATTAGAGGTTGCCTGAAAACATTTTCAGTTTTCTGACCTCCGCCAAGGGCTGGGGAATAAAATCACTAATAAATCTTAAGAGTAGATTATAGTGCCACAAAACCTTTTTTTAAGAAACTTTCCTATAACCTCTAGTCGTATCTCTATATTGTTTTGGAGTTCTACCAGTAATATGTTTAAAAACGCGATTGAAATAAGCCACACTTGAAAAACCTGAATCAAACGCTAACTTATATATGGGTATGTTGTTTTCCCTGAGTTGATTACGTACGTGACCAATTCGAAGCTCATTCGTATATTCTACGACGGTCTTGCCCAATAAGCGTTTAAAAAACCTACAAAAGGCCGAGGGGTTCATTGATATCAAGTTCGACAACTCTTCCGTAGTTATTTGGTTTTTATAGTTTTCATGGATGTAGTTACATACCTTCATGATACGCTCTTCATGATACTTTTTTAAGTCGGGCTTGTAATTTGTACTGCACAATAATTTTTTTTGGTGATGGAAGGTCATCAGATTCAAAAGCTGCAAGAGCTTCAAATATTTCCCAAGACCTTTTTCATGCCCTATACTAAGGAGAGTTTCCAATAGCTTCGTTTTGGCAACATCCTTAAACTCAATCCCAGCGGTCGAAAACGTCAATAATTTCTTTACCAAATCAAACTCTGCAATGAGACCAAAAGGTTCGAACAATTCCATTGCGAACTGTACCACATAAACTTCTATTTGCTTATCCGATTCGTTGAACGATTCATCGGTAATCCACGAGTGCGGCACATTAGAGCCCACCAAGACTAAATCCCCATCTGAAAAATCCGCTATACTATCTCCAATAATTCGCTTGCCACGACCCTGTTTTACGAAACAAATTTCAACTTCGGGATGGTAGTGCCAGTGAAAACCGAAATAGTCCGTTTTTACCCAGAACTCGTTGAACGAACTCTCTAGTGTTCCTTGGGATAGTTTTTGATATTCTGCTTTCATATAGTTCTATTTTGACATAAAAATTACTTGTAAATTACAAAAATGGCAAATATATGATTGGAATTGGCAAAAATTGAAAAATGTATTCGTCAACCTTCAACTTACATTTGACTAAATCAACTGCTCATGAAATACAAGTTCTTTTTCCTTAGCTGTCTTCTGGGCTTTTTTTCTTGCGGAGAAAAGGAATCAGTAACACGATATACCTCTTGGCAATCCAGCCAGACCGAGGAGCAGATTATCCGTAAGACATTGGCGGATTTCGAAAAGGAACATCCCACAGTACCGTTTCAGTTTCAACCCATTCCGGGAAACTATACCGAGAAGCTGCAATTGATGTTGGGCACCGGCAAGGCACCAGATCTTTTTTGGTTGAAGGGCGACACCTCTCCGGCCTATATGAATTTTGAGGTTTTGGAACCGCTCGACGGATTTTTACAAAAGGACCCGGATTTTGATTATGACGATTTCTTTCCCGTATTTCAAGATGCCTTTAAATACAAAGGAAAGAACTACGGAATTGCCAAGGACTTCAATGCCTATGTGTTTTTTTACAACAAAAAAATGTTTCGGGAAGCTGGCCTGACCGAGCCGCCCAAAGACTGGAAGGAACTATACGAATATTCAAAAAAACTGACCAAAGACACCAACGGTGATGGTAAGACCGATCAGTATGGTTTCGTCATCGAACCTTCCATCGATATCGTATTGCCCTTTGCCTACCAAAACGGGGGTGAAATCATCTCAGATAATGGTGAAATTAAAATAGGACAACCTGAATTTATCGAAGCCGCCAAATTCATGATGTCTCTCTATCGCGACGGTATTGCTACAAACCCCGCTGATATGGGTGCCGGTTGGTTGGGCGATGTCTTCTCAAGAAAACAATGTGCCATGACCATTTCCGGTGCATGGTTGATTCCGTATTTGCAGGATAATTCGCCAGACCTTGAATACGGTGTGGCCGAACTTCCCAAAGGCAAAAAAAGAGCGACCATGGCTTTCTCTGTTGCCATGGTCATTCCCAAACAAAGCGAACGCAAAGAAGAGGCTTGGACGATGCTCTCGTATCTCACCGGAAAGGAAGGCATGAAAACCTGGACGGAATCGGGAATCGCCTTGCCGACCCGCAAAAGCGTGGCCGAGGAAAACGGTTTTTATCAAGACAGTATTTTGAACACTTTTATGAAAAGTATCGAATATGCTACCCTCTACAAGGTTAACATGAAAGAGCGTTGGTTCGATGAAAGCCAAGCCGCCATGCAGGCTATTTTTTATAAGAACAAAGACATCGAGAAAACGTTAAAGGAACTGGCCGTAACCCTTGAAAAATATAAACTGGACTAACATGAAATTCAAGAGCAGAAAAAAGGAACAATTGTTTTGGGGATATGTTTTTCTTGGGTTTCCGCTATTGCTATTGACCGTATTCGTATTCTTTCCAATAGGGTTTGCGTTTGTAGTCAGTTTCTATGACTGGAATCTTTTGATTCCAAATAAACCTTTCGTGGGCCTTGGAAATTATTTCGAGCTTTTTCAAGACAAAGTATTCATAAAGGCCATTAAAAATACCATTATCTATACGATGGGCGTAGTGCCCGTTCAGACACTTTTATCCTTGTTTCTTGCCTTCCTCATGAACCAAAAGATTAAGGGGAGGGCTTTTTTTAGAACGGCTTTCTACATTCCGGCCATAACCTCCTCGGTGGTCACCTCGATAATTTTCGTCTGGATCTATTCAAAACCCGGACTGTTGAATTATTTGCTCAACTCGGTCGGGGTCGATTCGAACATCGACTGGTTGACCAACCCGACAACAGTGCTACCTTCCATCATGATGTTGAATATCTGGACAACTTCGGGGTATTTTATGGTCTCATTCTTGGCAGGTCTGCAGAACATTCCCTCTAGTCTTTACGAGGCCGCAAAAATAGATGGAGCCAGTCAATGGCAGCAGTTCTGGAAGATTACCGTACCCATGGTGCGACCGGTCACCTATTTCGTGGTCATTATGAGCTTGATCGGGTGTTTTCAGGTCTTCGACCAGATCTTTATCATGAGCAGCGGGGGTCCTGACAATGCATCGACGACCATGTCTTATTTCGTGTACCAGAATTCATTTAAATATTTCCGTTTCGGATTTGGGGCGGCATCGGCGGCGATATTGGCCCTGTTGATCTTTGCGACCACTATCATTCAAAAGAAATATTTTCCACCTGACGCCTATTGAAAATGAGACAGCTGAAACTTCAAAAAATAATGTTCTTCCTCATTCTGGGAATAGCCGCCCTGATTTACATCGGGCCATTCTTGTTCTCGTTGTCCATCAGTTTCAATGCGGACAAGAACGTATTCGAATGGCCTATAAAACTCCTTCCAGAGACTTTTACCTTAGATAATTACAAGAACGTCTGGAACGAACTTCCCTTTGGTAAATGGCTGTTCAATAGCGTCGTAGTGACCATGTTCCAGACGGTGACCAATGTGTTCTTTTCCGCTTTGGCGGGATTTGCCTTTGCCCGATTGGAATTCAAGGGAAGAAAGCTCATTTTCGGGTTGTTGTTGAGTAGTCTGATGATTCCCGGAATCATTCTTTTGGTACCTAAATTTATCATTTTGAATGAATTTCAACTCATCAATAGTTATGGCGGATTGATCATTCCCGGTTTGGTCGGTGTGACGAATATATTTTTGATGAAGCAGTTTTTCGAGACCATTCCCAAAGATTTGGAACAAGCGGCACTCATTGATGGCTGTTCGTATTTCAGGATATTTTGGCAGGTCTTTCTTCCGATTTCAAAACCGGCCTTGGCCGCAGTCGCCATCTATACCTTTCAAGGTTCGTGGAACGAGTTTTTATGGCCCGTAATCGTGACCTATACCGAAGATATGTACACCTTGCCCTTGGGTATGGCAAGTTTACGTACCGAACTATTGACCGATTGGCCTTTATTGATGGCCGGAACCATATTGATTTCATTGCCAACATTGATGATCTTCATCATTTTTCAGCGCTACTTTGTACAGGGCGTTGCCAGTTCAGGATTAAAAGGATAAAAAAGATAAAGTAAAGACCATGGCCAACATTGCTATAAAAAATCTCGAAAAAGTATATCCGGGTGCGGAAAGTGCCACCATCAAAGATGCCAACCTCGATATTAAGGACAAAGAGTTCATCGTTCTGGTCGGGCCTTCAGGTTGCGGAAAATCTACTTTGCTTCGTATGATCGCCGGTCTAGAGGAAATCACCGATGGCGATTTAAAAATAGCCGGTGAGCGAATGAACGAGCTTTCGCCCAAAGACAGAGACATCGCCATGGTATTCCAAAACTATGCGCTGTATCCGCACATGACCGTATTCGAGAATATGGCCTTCGGACTGAAACTACGAAAAACGCCAAAGGCGGAAATTAAGAAAAAGGTAGAGCACGCCGCCAAAATATTGGACATTACCCATTTATTGGATAGAAGACCAAAGGACATGTCGGGCGGTCAGCGCCAACGTGTTGCCATTGGCAGATCAATCGTTCGAGATCCAAAGGTTTTTTTGTTTGATGAACCGCTCTCCAATTTAGATGCTTCTCTTCGGGTACAAATGAGGGCCGAAATCAAAAAACTGCACCGCCAATTGGATGCCACTATCGTTTATGTAACCCACGACCAAATCGAGGCGATGACCATGGGGGATCGTATCGTCGTCTTAAAAGATGGTGAAGTGATGCAATTCGATACGCCCATGAATCTTTTCAACAATCCACAGAACAAATTTGTGGCGAGTTTTATCGGGAGCCCTTCCATGAACTTCCTACCCGGGAAAATAGGCATGGAAGAAGAGGTCACCTTTCAATCCGAAGGGGTCAAATTTGCAGTGCCCAAAGATTTAAGACCTTGCTTAAAACCTTTTGTGGGTAAGGAAGTCTATTTCGGTTTTCGCCCTGAATATATTTATGACAAGGCTTTTGAAAAAACAAAAAGGTTGTCACAGAGTATGGAGATTGTTGTCGATGCCCTTGAACCCATAGGAAGCGAATCGTATGTCTATTTCCATTTTAAGGGTAATCCCGACCATAGCTTTTGCTTTCGCAGTAATTCGCAATTCTCCTATGAAATCGGGGCGGAACTAGAAATCGGCGTTGATATCGACCGCCTACGCTTCTTTGATAAGGAAACCGAACAGCGGATTATGTAACCGAAATTTTAACATACGTATTTATGAGCATACCAATAAGTCAAGAAAACCAAGGTTGGCAGATTTCATCGAGCAAAACCGATACCTACACCGGAATCGTTTTGGCGAATGGCAGAATAGGCATATTGCCCGAAGACAAGCCCTTTAGAACAAGGTCAATCATTCTGAATAATGTGTATGAAAAGGAGTCCCAGAACGGGGTAAGCAAAATTCTTTTGGGAATGAATTTCGCGAATCTCGAATTGGAAATCGACGGAATCAAAATTTCCGAAGAAAATATCTCTGACTTTCATCAAACCCTGAACATGAAGGAGGCAAGTTTCACGACTACCTTTAGGTTTCTTGATAAAGCAAAAATATCCTATACTATATATTCCCTGAGAAATGTTCAATACAGCGGCTATGTTGACGTTAACATCAATTCCCTAAAAAACATTTCCTTAAAGGCTACTGGCATCATCGAAACTCCTAAGGAATATAGTGAACCCAGGCATTCGTTCGAAGTACTTGAAGATTTGGAGACCACGATGCCCATACTTCGTACCATTGCGAAGACCCGATTTGGTAGACATACGGTCGGTACTTCGGCGACCTTCATATGGCATGCCATCAATTCGACCCGCGAAGATCAAAGGCCCGCCTTGGTGCACGAAAATGTTTCGGATTATGACAACTGCCTGTCCTTCAAAAAGGAATTGAAGAAAGGAGAGGAATTTGAATTTGCATGGACGGGGGCCGAATGTACCACCCAAGACTTCAGTGACCCACAAAATGAATCCGAACGCTTTGTCATATTCAATTTATTGACCCCAAGGGAAGAACTATTGAAGGGGCACAAGACGCTATGGAAAGATTTGTGGGAAAGCGATATCATCATCGAAGGAAATCTGCAAGATCAATTGGACGTTCGTTTGGCAATTTATCATCTATACGCTTTTTCCAGAGGGGATTCTGATTTGAGTATTGCCCCGATGGGCCTATCCTCTCAAAACTACAATGGACATATTTTTTGGGACACGGAGCTCTGGATGTTTCCGCCCTTGCTTTTATTGAATCAAGATATTGCCCGTTCTTTGGTCAATTATCGTTCGAACCGTTTGGAAAAGGCGAAACAACGGGCAATCAATTTTGGGTACAAGGGTGCCATGTTTCCATGGGAAAGTGATGATACGGGAGAAGAAGCCACCCCCTCTTGGGCTTTGACGGGCACTTTCGAACATCATATTACCGCGGATGTTGCCATTGCTTTTTGGAATTATTATCGCGTCACGCAAAATTTGGATTGGCTCAAAAAAAATGGTTATCCGCTGATGAAAGAGGTGGCGGATTTTTGGCTCAGTCGAGCCGTCAAAAACGATGACCACAGTTATAGCATTAAAAACGTGGTCGGGGCGAACGAGTTTGCACCAAACGTGGACGACAATGCATTTACCAACGGGGCCGCGATCACGGCCTTGGAATTTGCCGCCATGGCCGCGATTAAAGTGGGTGAAACTCCAAACCCGAAATGGGTTGAGGTTGCTTCAAGAATAAAGCTGCATAAATTCCCTGATGGCACGACCAAAGAACATTCGGAATATGGAGGGGATCGGATCAAACAAGCAGATGTCAATCTACTGACCTATCCGTTAAATATCATCAATGATGAAATTACAATCGAAAAAGACCTAAAGTACTACGAACCCAAATTGGCAGAGGAAGGCCCAGCGATGGGGCTGTCTATTTTTTCGGTAATTCATGCTCGGTTAGGGAATGCCGAGACAGCATATCAGCTCTACATGCGCAGCTACAAACCTAACAAACGGCCACCTTTCGGAGCTTTGGCAGAATGTGCTACAAGTGACAATCCGTATTTTGCGACGGGTGCAGGAGGGCTATTACAGGTCGTGCTTTTTGGCTTCGCAGGACTGGATATCACCGATGAGGGAATCGTTCAAAAGAAACCTTGCCTGCCCAAAGAGTGGCAAAGTTTAACAGTCAAAGGAGCAGGGGTTAAGAAAAGAACCTACAAAGCGAAGGCTGTAGAGTTTTCTAAACCCTAAATAATCAAGATGGCCTTTCCGCACTATCCCAAAAAATACAACCATGAGGTAATCATTACCCCCAAACAACACCTCTCGGCCGAAAAATATGCCTTCCCTTCTTCAAGTCTTACTGCTAAGCTGAAAAACAGATTGGATAATAAGGCTATTGATTACGAAGTAGGCAGCAGCTGGACCATTGCCAGTATGTATCGCGAAACAAAAGAGGAAATAGCACACTACGCGCAAGAAGGTATTGCTACTGTGGAAATGGAACTGGCCTCTTTATTTGCAGTGGCCATGTTCAGAAAGGTCGACATCGCATCCTTAGTTGTTATTAGTGACTATGTGGCCTTTACGAATTGGGACGAACACCTTCATTCGAATATAACCTCCAATGCGTTGTTCAACACTATCGAAATCGCAAAAAAAGTGTTGGCTGATTAAAGAATAAAAAACAGAGGAAAACAAAAGTATACTGACAAAACTACTTATCGGATTCCAATACTCACACAGATTATTGTTCCAATCAATTTTAAACCTTGGAAATATGTTTTTAACACCTATGTTCTTGAAAAAGAATAGTACAAAATTTAACCACAACCATGAAAATAAAATTCAAAAATCAACTTAATGGGAAGCGGTTGACCTTAAAAAGAACAAGACCATCATTGAAAATGGCTGAAGTTATGTTCAAGGTAATCGACGAAAACCGAATCCATCTTGAACCATGGTTCCCGTGGCCAAAACAAACCCAAAAAATAGAGGATAGTCTTAAATACCTATTTGATAAAGAAGAAAAAACGGTTCAAGGGAAACAACTAGAATATGGACTATTTGTCAATTTGAAGTATATCGGAAATATTTCAATTTTCGATATCCATAGAGAAAATAAATCTGCAGAAATCGGGTATTGGCTATCCTCTGCACAAACGCGAAAGGGTTATATGACAGAAGCAGTAAAAATTCTAGAAAAAGAGGCGTTCGAAAACCTTGACCTGAACCGAGTACAGATCAAATGTGATGAAGAAAATGTTGCTTCTTGCGGAGTAGCAACTAAGTGTGGTTTTACGTATGAGGGTACATTTAGGGAAGACGACTATAGCGAGTATTTTAATGATTTTCGCAATACATCGGTCTTTTCGAAGTTGAAATCGGAATATCAATAGAAACCTATTGTATAATTTGAAGTTAGTTACCCCTAAAAAATATCGCAAATAGATTGGATTTTGCGAGTAAAAGATGTCCAACTTAGGCCAATGCTATTTGACTGTAAAAATTCTTAAACGTACTTGTATAATATTTTGGGATGGTCTATTACGATAATTTTAGTTCGAATATTCTGGAATTTCTGTCGGGAATCTTATACAGAGATAGGATCGGTAACCTGTATTATTCATTTTCATAATAATAATCAATAGCCAATATTTGAGGTTTATTTAAATTATCTCAGACCCTTAGGCATTTCTAGAAAGTCATTTGGATTCCTACTAGTACTCTTTTTAAATTGAATTTCAATAGGCGGTCGCTAAAAGTCAAGTTCTGGAATCATATTAGCAGCTTCTTTCATCTTCCTATCAATAATCTTGGTGTAAATCTCGGTGGTTCGGATTTCTCGATGTCCCAAACGTTTTGAAACCGTATAAATATCGGCTCCGTTTTCTAGTAGTAAAACCGCATTGGTATGCCTTGCGCTATGAAAAGTAATATGCTTAGTGATTCCCGCCCTCATACACCATCGAAGGATTTCGGTATTATAAACCGCACCATATTTTAACCCCTTAAAAACCCGTTCATTTTTATGGGTTCTTTTTCCGAGTAAATCTCTTGCTTGGTTAGATATATAAAGGTATTCAAGTCCATCGGTCTTCTTTTGTCTAAAAATAATTCTCGCGGCCTCATCCTCATCGCGCACTTCTGCCCAGGTCAGTTTATTAATGTCGCTCCATCTCAATCCGGTAAGACAACTGAAAACAAAGGCATTCTTTAAGATAGGATATTTACACTCCGTTTGCGTTAAAGCTTGCAGTTCGGAATAGGTTAAATATTCTCGTTGTGATTCTGCTTGGTCAAAACCTTTGACCGATTTGATAACATTGGTATCAATATAGTTTTCATTGTAGGCTTCCCTTAGCGCAGCTTTCAGTTTATTGAAATAGGTATATTTGGAATTTTGCGATAGGGGACTGTTACTTTTGGTTTTGGCCTTGGTATCTAGGTATCGTCTGAATCCCCTAACAAATTCAGTGTCTACATCTATTAATTGAATGTTTGTGGGCGCATATTTTTCTAGATGTTTAAAGGCAGCATCCCAATTCCCATAGTTTCCTTTGGATTCGTAACGTTCCTCTTGTAATGTTTTATAGAAATCAAAAAGAAGGATATTCCCTTTTTTGTTATCTTTTAGTTTATACTTGCCTTGATAGAATTCTGATTTCCGAATCGAAAGGATTTTCTCGGCCAGTTCATAAATCTCCTTGTTCTTTCTTTTTTCATCTGGCGTTGACGGATTTTCCCATGGATACATTTTCAAATATTCAAAATCTCGATTGTATTTATTGATTCCGTTCTTGTCTATAAAGTGGCCCTTATAGTATTCTATAAAAAGGCTCAACTTTCCATTTTTAATTTTTTTGCTTTTTAGACTTATTTTCATTTCGAGGTGAAATTTTTTCACCTCGAGTGTAAGAAATCATGTCGAGGTGAAAATTAGGTGAAATAAATATATAAAAATAGGCTATTAAAAGAAACGAAGAAAAGAAATAGTTTTTAACAACTTATTGATAATCAATTAAATGAAAACAAATGAATCTAAATGAAATTTAAAAATTAACTTATTTATTTACCGATACAGAAATTGGCAAAAATATTACCCAGCAAATCGTCGGAAGTTATCTCACCGGTAATTTCGCCAAAATGATACAGGGCCTGACGGATGTCGATAGCCAAAAGATCCCCGGAAATACCTTCTACCATTCCCGAACGCACCTTATCTACTGACTCATAGGCTTTGCCTAAGGCATCATAATGACGCGTATTGGTGACAATGGTCTCATCGTTTTTGAGGGCGCCGGTATTGACAAAATTCAATAATTGATTTTTAAGATCCTCGACCCCTTCACCAGTTTTAGCCGATATCATGAGTAGTTTTGGGATCTGGGATTTGAGTTTTGTGATTTCCTTAGACGTAATGGTATCCGCCTTGTTGGCAATGACGAGCAGCGGCTTTTGTGGATGTTTGTTCTTGACCTTTTCGATTTCCGTTAAAAGATTCTGGAGAGCTTCGGCCGAATTACATACCTCATTAGAATCCATCAAATACAACACTACCTGTGCTTGCTCTATTTTCTCAAAGGTCTTTCGAATGCCAATACCTTCTACCACATCTTTGGTATCGCGAATTCCCGCCGTATCGATAAACCGGAAACCCAGTCCTCCGATCGTTATTTCGTCTTCGATGGTATCACGTGTGGTTCCGGCGATTTCAGAGACAATGGCCCGCTCTTCGTTCAACAGCGCATTGAGCAAGGTCGATTTGCCCACATTGGGTTCTCCGACAATAGCGACGGGAATCCCATTTTTGATGACATTGCCGACGGCAAACGAATCGATGAGGCGTTTCAAGACGTTCTGAATACGGTCTAAAAGAGCTTTGAACTGATCTCTATCGGCAAACTCCACATCCTCTTCCGAGAAATCCAACTCCAACTCGATCAGGGAAGCGAAATTCAGGAGTTCATCGCGCAAAACCTTAATTTCATTGCTAAAGCCTCCCCGCATCTGCTGCATAGCGATTTGGTGACTCGCGGCATTATCGGAAGCGATCAAATCGGCCACCGCTTCGGCCTGGCTTAAATCCAACTTTCCATTGAGAAAGGCCCTGAGGGTAAACTCCCCAGCATCAGCGGTTCGGCAACCGTTTCTCAGAAAGAGTTGCATGACCTGCTGCTGTATATATGGTGATCCGTGACACGATAGTTCCACGACATCTTCCCCGGTGTACGAATGGGGTGCCTTAAAGATTGAAACCAAGGCTTGATCCAAAGACTTTTCACCATCGATGAGGTGGCCTAAATGTATCGTATGGCTTTTCTGCTTGCTCAGATCCTTCCCACGTATAGATTGGAAGACGGGAGTGACCATTTCGATGGCTTTCGGCCCCGAAATACGAATCACACCAATCGCACCCGTTCCAGCGGGTGTTGCCAAAGCAATAACCGTATCCGTTGATACCATAGTCGAATTTTGCGCAAAAATAGGCAAAAAGAAAGACTCCCAATGGTATTTGAAGTCCCCATGAACGGGCTAGTAATAGTATTTCTTATCTTTGAAAACTAACTATAAACACTTTGAACATGAAGCGAATTATTTTTTCGGCTGTAGCATTGTTGACCCTTACCACGACAGGTTACGCTCAAGAAACAGTACAAGTAAACGACTCTGTAGCCGTGGTCGCGGCCCAGAAAAAAATTGAAAAGGCCGAAAAAGAGGCCAAAAAAGCTGAAAAAGAAGCGAAGAAAGCCGAAAAAGCCCAAAAAAGGGCTGAAAAAAAAGCGAAGAAGGCCGAAAAACTGGCGAAAGCGATCTCTTCAAAGAAAAAGGCAATCGTCAAGGAAGAGCAGAAAATCATCAAACTTCAGGAAAAACTGGACACAGGAAAGGTAAAGGGCAAACTTTCGCCTATCCAGGTTCAGAAAATGAACAATAAGATGGAAAAGATGAAATTGAGTGTCTTGAAAAATAAAGAAAAGCTACGCAAGCTTGAAAGTAAACAGTAATGGAAAACCTTCTGTTGGGCATGCGTGTAACATTTTAAGGTTTTTAGCGTCATATCTGTACATCAATCTTTAAACACTAAAAATCATGCAAACAGAAAACAGAACACTTTTAGCAGCGACGCACCTGAGTCAATTACTCGATTTCGTCACGGGTCTTGGAGGCCTTCTTGTGCCTTTGGTCATATGGCTGACCCAAAAGGACAAAATCATCGATATGGATGAGAACGGTAGGGCGATCATCAATTTTAGAATCACGATGTTCCTTTACGTATTATTATGTGTACCCTTGATTCTATTTTTCGGTCTCGGTCTACTCGGCTTTTTGATCCTAGGTATCGGTTACTTTATCTTTCCGATCATTAATGCAGTGAGGGCAAGTAATGGTAAGGCTCCCCATTACCCAATGACTTTTGAATTTATATAGATCATTTTCGATTTCAAGAGAACATAAAAAAAATCCTGAACTACGGTTCAGGATTTTTATTTTCTATATAGTATAAAGTCTACTAACTATTCAACATGACCGGCATTACCAACATGGTCACATTTTCCCCTTCATCAAGACCATCCGAAGGAGTTAAGATCCCGGCCCTGTTCGGTAAGCTCATTTCCAATGAGACTTCATCTGAATTAAGGTTGTTCAGCATTTCCGTCAAAAAACGGGAGTTGAATCCGATTTGCATGTCGTCACCTTGATAGGCGCAGGTGAGTCGCTCTTCCGCCTTATTGCTATAGTCGATATCCTCTGCCGAAATATTCAATTCGGCTCCTGCGATTTTTAAACGTATTTGATGGGTGGTCTTATTTGAAAAGATAGATACCCTGCGTACCGAACTCAAAAATTGGTTTCTTGAAATCGTCAATTTATTCGGGTTTTCCTTTGGGATTACCGCTTCATAATTGGGATACTTTCCATCGATCAAACGACAGATCAATTCGGTGTCCTCAAAGCTGAATTTCGCATTACTGTCATTATATTCGATAAGTACGTCGGACTCACTTCCGGCTAAAATCCCTTTTAAGAGGTTCAAGGGCTTTTTGGGCATAATGAATTCTGCCACTTGTGATGCCGAAACATCTTCACGTCTGTATTTGACCAATTTATGGGCGTCAGTCGCGACGAAGGTCAGATTCTCCGGAGAAAATTGAAAAAATACACCGCTCATCACGGGTCTTAAATCGTCATTTCCAGCAGCGAAAATAGTCTTGTTGATCGCAGTCGCCAGGATATCCCCGAGAACGGTCGTCGAACTAGGACTGGCCAATTCAACGGCCTTTGGGAATTCTGCCCCATCAGCATAGGCAAGAGCATACTTACCATGATTTGAACTGATTTCAACGGTATTATTGTCCTCTACCACAAAAGTTAAAGGTTGTTCCGGAAATGTTTTTAAGGTCTCCAACAACAAACGCGCGGGCACGGCTATAGTGCCTTCATTATCAGAATCGACTTTTAGAACAGTACTCATGGTCGTTTCTAAATCCGAGGCCGATACCGTCAACTTGTTTTGTTGCAAGTCAAACAAGAAATTATCCAAAATGGGTAGGGTGTTGCTATTGTTGATGACACCGCCCAAAACCTGTAATTGTTTCAAAAGATAGGTGCTGGATACTATGAACTTCATGTGTTATTGTTTTTTCTTGATATGGCGAATATCGCTATTTTCATTAAATCAAAACCAAGCATTTATTAAAAAAAACACCAGTCGAACAAAGATATTTGAATTCGGCATTTTAGCGAAACAAACTTATTAACACATCCGTACCTTTTTTCGTAGGTTAACAGTGGAAATTATCCCAAGCCGAAAGCTACTGGCCGTCCTAAATCGAGTCGTACCAAGATGTGATGCCACGAAGGTCACACGATAGCATAGCCAGAAAACACAAACCACTTTGTGATGCCAATGTTTATAACTGAACAGCTAGAGAAAATCGATGCTGATCGTATCACGATAATCCAGCCCCAATAGGGTAGAGGCGCCACCGACGGTGTTGAGGTCACTTTTGTAAATGGCCAATTCAATATAGTCCGATGAATTGAACAGGGCCAAAATATCACCCGCTCCTTTTCGTTTGTTTTTTTCAAGGTCGAAGTTGATGATATCGCTATACTTATTGTGGATCTGCCGTATTTTGGTCGTGCGTGCATTCAGTTCGAATTCACGGCCTTTGCGATAAGCTTCGAAGAACTTCTTCTTGATATTGGTGATGACGTTGCCATAGTTGTCAATGTAGAGTACACTTCCGATTATTTTTTTTCCATTATCGGTTACACTAGGGAAGAAATCCCGCAACTCTTTTAGTTCGTTAAAGGGTTTGCCGACGACTTCTAAAGTGCCCCCTCGAGAGATGTGACATGCCACTTGAACAAAAACATCCATTACCGGAAAGGATCCGTGCACAGGATTCGGAATATTGATTTGCACTACTTTTTCCGGATTGATCTCCGAAGTCAACAATCCGATAACCCCGTTATTCGCCGCAATAAAGTAATGACCGTCAAGATATACAGCAAGATGCTGATTTTCCCTAGTAGGTTCCGAATCGACCCCGACAATATGAATGGTGCCTTCAGGGAAACTCTTGTAGGCATTGGAAAGTACATAGGCACATTCCTGAATATTGAACGGACCGATACCATGCGAGATATCAACAATTTTCACGTCTGCCAGTTCTTTGTAAATACTGCCTTTTAAGGCACCTACAAAATGGTCTTTAATCCCAAAATCAGTAGTTAACGTGATGATTGCCATGCAGCAATGTTGATATGTTTATGATGAATGAAGCTGATATTTGCTTACTTTTGAGACACAAAACTAAACAAAAAAATAGCCAGTAGAAATTATATTTCCAAGGCTCCATCTTAACATTTTCATTTTTGAACGAACTTATTCTAGAACTTACCGAAATCAGCCCTCGAGAGTTTTTTGGGCAGGGAAACGAGAACATCAATCTACTTAAAAAATACTTTCCGAAACTGAAGATCGTTGCGCGGGGCAATAAGATCAAGGTATATGGTGATGAAGCGCTTTTAGAGGAGTTCGACAAAAGGTTCGACATGTTGACGAGCCACTTTGCCAAATACAATAAGCTTGATGAAAATGCCATTGAACGCGTACTAACGAGTAACGGGGACGATGATTTGAAATCTTCCGAGAAAAGCGGTGAAACATTGGTACACGGTGTTAGTGGACGGCTTATCAAAGCACAAACGGCCAATCAACGCAGACTGGTCGATGCGGCCAAGAAAAACGACATGGTCTTTGCTATCGGTCCGGCAGGTACGGGAAAAACCTATACAGGGGTAGCCCTTGCGGTCAAAGCATTGAAAGAAAAACAGGTGAAACGCATTATCTTGACACGTCCGGCTGTAGAAGCTGGCGAGAACTTGGGCTTCCTTCCTGGAGACCTTAAAGAAAAGCTTGATCCGTACATGCAACCCTTGTATGACGCGTTACGGGATATGATCGCTCCCGAAAAACTAGCGCATTTCATTGAAAATGGTACCATACAAATCGCCCCTATGGCATTTATGAGAGGACGTACATTGGATAATGCTTTTGTTATTCTGGATGAAGCTCAAAATACGACCCATGCACAAATGAAAATGTTCTTGACCCGTATGGGAAAGAACGCGAAATTCTTGATTACGGGCGATCCCGGACAGATCGATTTGCCAAGACGGGTAATCTCAGGTCTGAAGGAAGCCATTTTGGTGCTTCAAAATACAGAAGGTATCGCCATTATATACCTAGATGATAAAGATGTCATTCGTCACAAATTGGTCAAAAAGGTTATCGAGGCGTACAAGAATATTGAGCACCAGAACTAGTTTGACCGTGAACGGATTTATGTAGAGGAGCAGCAGACAATGTAGCTTTGGTAGTAGGTAGTTAAAGTACTATTTTGAATAGATCATATGAACAACACGATAATCGATACTAACTTCAATTTTCCCGATCAGAAGAGTATCTATAAAGGAAAAGTACGCGAGGTATATGCGCTTGCGAACGATGTATTGGTAATGGTGGCCACTGACCGCCTCTCGGCCTTTGACGTTGTGATGCCCAAAGGGATTCCCTATAAAGGTCAAATACTCAATCAGATTGCTACCAAGATGATGGCGGCAACCCAAGATATTGTTCCCAATTGGCTGTTGGCTACGCCGGATCCCAATGTTGCCGTGGGGCATGCTTGTGAACCTTTTAAGGTAGAGATGGTCATACGCGGGTATATGTCAGGTCATGCCGCGCGTGAGTATAAGGCTGGACGCAGAATGCTTTGTGGCGTTCCCATGCCTGAAGGAATGAAAGAAAATGACAAGTTTCCTGAGCCGATCATTACGCCTGCCACAAAAGCGGAGAAGGGCGATCACGATGAGGATATTTCTCGAGAGGATATTTTGAAAAGGGGAATTGTCTCGGAAGCCGATTATATCATTCTTGAAAAATACACCAAGGCCCTGTTTCAAAGGGGAACTGAAATTGCTGCGGAACGGGGATTGATTTTAGTAGATACCAAATACGAATTCGGAAAAACCAAAGAAGGCGAGATTGTGCTGATCGATGAGATTCATACTCCTGATTCTTCTCGTTATTTTTATGTGGATGGGTATCAAGAACGGCAAGATAGGGGAGAAGCTCAAAAACAGTTGTCCAAGGAATTTGTCCGGCAATGGTTGATCCAAAATGGTTTTCAAGGTTTGGAAGGACAAACAGTACCCGAGATGTCGGATGAATACATTGAAAGTGTTTCTGAGCGGTATATTGAATTGTATGAGAATATTACTGGGGAAGTTTTCGAGAAAGCCGATATTGATAATATTCAAGAACGTATCGAAAAAAATATTTTGGCGTATTTGAATTAAAAAGACAGTACTATCATCATGGGATATTGGTGTCGTTTTCTGATTTGCCTAATATGTGTTCTTTCTGGAATACAACCACTAATCGCCCAAAAATCCACTATCAGTATTCCAGATAGTCTTGCTTTAGCTCCTTTTGCAAAAGGAACAAAGGTCGTGAACCAATGCACCCCTTGGCATCATTTAAAGTGTGTTTACATTACGGGGGGCGAGGTATATAAAGACGGTAGGGCAGGAAAAAGCACTCGGCATTGGTGGCGCATGTCCTATATTGGACAAGCCTGCACTGTGAAATACGGTACCGTATTCGGAAAGATTTTTGAAGGGATATTTGCGGTTCCCCATTATATTGGTGTGGGCATTGGCAATGGAATCGGTTATCTGGTGTATCTTGTTCGTGGTTCTGAAGAGAAAGTACGGGCGAGGCGACAAAGACGAAAAGAAAGCCGGGAACAGCGAAAACTAAAACGAGAACAGAAGAGGATAGTAGCTCATCTTTCTTAAATAGAAGGGCTATAGCGAATATACTTTTGAAAAGTGCAATTCTAAGATGTCTAGCAATCCAGATTAAAACGAATCAACAATCAAAACTCCTTTGTTTTCAAAGCTGTTCATATTTGGTAGGGCGGTGAGGACTTCTTGTAACGAAAGGGTGCGTTCGATCAATTTTTCGGGCTGAAGTCTTTTTTCTTTGATGAGTGCCAACATTTCAGGATATTTATGGGCTTGCATGCCATGGCTTCCCAAGATTTCCAATTCATTGGCGATAACTTTATCCATTGGTATTTTTGGGTGTTTATGATTTCCGGTCATCAAGCCGACTTGAATGTGTTTTCCGCGCTTTCTAAGACTATGAATGGAATTCAAACAAGTGATTTCACTGCCCAAGGCATCAAGTGAGACATGAACCCCTCCTTTAGAAACCTCATTTATCTGCGTTAGTATTGCCGAATTAGCCGTCGCATTTATCGTCGTGTCGGCCCCCAATTCCTTTGCTAAAGTCAAGGCCTCATCATTGATGTCAATGGCGATGACTTTTGCATCGAAAGCCTTTGCGATCATAATAGCCGATAACCCCACACCACCACAACCGTGAACGGCTACGGATTGACCGGCTTGCACCCGCCCTTGGGCAACTATGGCCCGATATGACGTGATAAATCTACAACCCAAAGTAGCTGCGGTACGGTCATCTATTTCATCAGGGAGTAGCACTAAGTTGGTATCCGCATAATCAAGGGCGACATATTCCGCGAAAGAACCCCAATGCGTAAAACCCGGTTGACTTTGATAGCCACATACCTGATGATTACCCGAAGAACACTCTCCACATGTTCCACATCCACAAACAAAAGGAACGGTAACCCGTTGCCCGACCTTGAACTTTTTAACATCGCGACCGATAGCGGCGATTTCTCCTGCGAGTTCATGCCCAGGTATATGTGGTAGCACAATATCGGGGTCGTGGCCCATCCAACCATGCCAATCGCTTCTACATAATCCGGTTGCCTTTACTTTTACGATGACACCATGCTTTTTTGGTGTAGGGTCCGGAACATTTTGAATCGTTAGCGGGCCTTGGAATGTTTCATATACTACTGCTTTCATGGCACTTTAATGGCATCTAAAAAGGGTTGCATCTTCAATATATCGATATCATCGCGTTTTCTCAATTGCCGTAGGAACCAACCTTTGTGTCCCGCACCGTAAATGATCAAAAACCGTTTTCCTTGATAGCGGTACTTTTCCAAGGCCTTTTCAATGTTCCAGTAATGGGCGATATTAATATTTTCCCAACCTCCAAGGCCCAATTCAACGTTGAAGAGTCGGTTATAAGGCTGTAGGGCGATATCTTGAATGCTATCGTAGGCATGGGTATGGATGAAATAAGGGTCGTTGACTTTGCCCGTGGAGCGGTATATGGAATCTGAACTTCTATTCCCTTCTTGATACGTTTTCCAATCATTTATTCTCGAAGAGTCGGCACTTATGGCTTTCAGCTTGGCGGCGCGTTCGTCGGCCATGGGCTTGGTCCATCCGGCAGTGGGAATAATCTCGAAGTCCATTTGTTTTGTAAGCGGAAAAACAACATCGGTATACTCGGGAAATCGCATAACCCGTGGTTCTGAAATGCTATCATCGCGAATGTAGCCGTTCATCGCTTCTTTAAAACGATTCGGAGGAATTTCGGCCAGAATAAAGTCCGGGTCGATTTCTCGAATCAACTTGGTCAAATAGGCCGTAGTATATACGGTATCGGTCAGATGGCCGCCATGAATCGTTCCGAGTACTAGCACTTCATTGGATAAATTGGCCGGCCGCTTTGTTTCATTGACTTCCTTGCAGCTGATGAGCAAAAGGACGAAACCGAGCAATAGGGTACTTGCGATTTTTGTGATCATTTCAGTAAGAGATTTAAAATATTTTCGATGGGCTTGAGTTCGGAAACTTGCGGAGTCACGGATTCAAGAACGCTAGCGCCCACAATTTCAAATCGGTCTTTCAGTGTTTGTATGCCCACCTCGGCTTCCGAAATGCTTAGGCCATTTGGAACCTGATAATATGTTTTCTCATAGGCTTTTGGATCCAAACAGTCAAAATCAAAATGTAGATATAGCTTGGTGATAGTCTTTGCTTCCAGAGTTTTCACTAAGGCTTGTGGGTCAAAGGTCTTTGGGGCATAGATGTTATCTTCTTCGATTCTGGTCTGCTCCGGCTGGTCAATATCCCGCAACCCGACATAATGAATTTGTGAAGGAGCAAGGGTTGATGCCAACAGGGCATTCATTTCGGGCACGCCTTCACCCAGTAAAGTTCGTAAGGGCATTCCATGGAAATTACAACTGACCGAATCACAGGGCCGGTTAATATCGGCATGAGCGTCAAACCAGATGACTCCTAAATTCGGATATTTTTTGTTCAAATACGACACAGGCACAATTTCCAAGCCGCAATCCCCTCCAATGATTTGCAGGGTATCGGGATTGCCTTTGTCGATTTCCGATTGTAGTCGTTCCAATTGCTCCACTATAGCGGAATAATTGTTGATGTTGTGTGCTTTTTGACCGTCAACTCCCGCTTTGATCGCAGATAGGCTTATTTGTTTGAAGCTGTTATCATTTAAGGACTCTAAAATGGTCGCTGCACCTAACGCAATGTTTTTTCCCGTTCCGGAGCCCTGCCACTGTGGAAAGTAGATTTTCATGATTATTTGGGATCAAGAGACATGACGTAGTCGTAGCTCTCATTAAGGTATTCGGCAAGCGTGTCCAGATCGTCCCACATTCGTTCCGGAATTAGGATGTATCCTCGCATTACCGCGCCATAGGATCTATAAATGGATGTGGGAAACTCTTGTATGTATTTTTCTTGAACCGTCTTTGAAAACCGAATGCCGATTTCACAATCTTTGTTGAATAATGAAAACATATGCCCATTGGCGGAAGTATAGGGCATGGTTTTTCCCTTGCGTTCAAATCTAGGGCATTTGGCGACCAAGGCATCATAGATTTTTAGTTTCTCTTCTCTCATGATCGTGTCTTTTTCGATGAAATCATTACTTCACTTTTTTGGAGACCACATAGAAATCGCGACTAACTTCCAAAGCAGATATATCCCCATCGATTTCTTTCGAGTTCCACGTTGTGGAAGGGGATAACCATGTTTTCTTTTCCCCGATTTGCACTTGTAAGGGCATCTTGAAATCGTCAACGACATTGGTGTAGCGAAATTTAATCGCAGCCCCATCAACTTGATACTCGAAGACCGGGATGTTGGCAGTTCTCAGGTATTGTTCAAAAATCTTGTCGAGATCCTTGCCGGAATTCTTGGAAACATAATCTTCAATTTGCTTGGTGGTGACCGTTTGGTGATAAAACTCTTTGTTTAAGCCCCTTAGGATCTCTCGCCATCGGTCGTCATCATCGATCAAGGTACGTAGGGTATGCAAGAGATTGGCACCTTTGTAGTACATGTCACTAGATCCTTCGTGGTTCACATCGTATGTGCCGATAATCGGTCGGTCATTTTGAATGAGTTTTCGCGTGCCGATTACATAATCCGCTGATGCTTCTTTTCCGTAGTAATAATCCAGAAAGAGATTTTCCGAATAGGCCGTGAAACCCTCATGGATCCACATGTCGGCAATGTCTTTGTAGGTAATGTTGTTCGCGAACCATTCGTGGCCCGCTTCGTGAATAATGATAAAGTCGAATTTTAGGCCCCAACCCGTACCTGACAAATCCTTACCTAAATAGCCTTTTTTCCATTGATTGCCATAGGTGACCGAACTCTGATGCTCCATGCCCAAATAGGGTACTTGTACCAATTTAAAGCTGTCTTCGTAAAAGGGGTAGGGGCCGAACCAATGTTCAAAGGCCTTCATCATCTTAGGTGCGTCCTTGAAGTGCTCTTTGGCTTTTTCAAGATCATCTTTTAGCACCCAATAGTCTAGATCAAGGGTTCCTTTTTCGCCCTCATAGGGTTCTCCAAAATAGACATAATCCCCGATGTTCACATTGACGCCATAGTTGTTGATCGGATTGGCCACAAACCATTCGTATAATTTGTAACCGCCATGCTCGTATTCATATTCTTCTCGCAGTCTTCCGTTTGCTACGGCTATCAAATCTTTAGGAACATCGATTGCGATTCGCATACTGTCCACTTCATCATACATATGGTCTTTGTTGGGCCACCAAGCACTAGCCCCGAGGCCTTGACATGACGTGGCCACAAAATCTTTTCCGTTGTCGTCCTTACTCCATGAAAATCCGCCATCCCAAGGGGCACGAACGGCTTCTTTTGGGTTGCCGGCATATTGCACATAGAGTTGATTGTATTCTCCCGGAACCTGTTTCTTTTTCAAGTTGATGAAATAAGCGGGTCCGATTCGGCCATAATCAAGTGGTTCGTTGTCTTGCGAAATACCGGTAATTTCCAAAGGTTCTTGTAAATCGATCTGAATGACATTGTTTTCTTCAAGAACCTTGTAGTGAATCATATTGTAGCCCGAGATGTATTTTTTATCGGGTTGCACTTTGATGTTAAGGTCATAATAGCTCAGATCCCACCAAGCGCGCTCTGGTGTGATGCTTCCACGGAGGGTATCTTGTTTGGTAAAGGTCTGACCGTGTGCCATGACCGCAACCAGGAACATTGCCGATATCAGTACTAATTTTTTAACCATGTCTTGAACTTTATGGAATTATAGCGTTCTCGCTTTTAAAAAGGATAAATCTTTGACTGCAGTGTCATCATACAATTCATCGAAATACCGCATTTGGAAAGACCACCGGACTTTCAAAGCCATCTTTGCCCACGGCGGAAACTCCAAAAAAGAAGTTGTCAATAACGATTCCTTCCAATGTATATGCCGTTACATCACCAACGGAACGGCTATGGTCCCAGGTAGGCGAGGTAGTATCGCGCCAATAAATCTTATATCCGACGGCCCCTTCGACCTTACTCCATCGGAATTTTGCTGATGGTTCCACAATACCTCCGATTTCCACTTTTTCAGGAGCTGGAGGTGCCCAGGCCAAAGAGGCCAGGTTTATGGCGTTGACCGCGGTCAATTTTTTGGCATAGTCAAAATTCACGTGTTCCAGTACGTCCCCATAATCGATACCATTTTCGATACGAATGTCTTGATGCTGTTGGGTGTAGTTTTCATGGGCCTCCATAATTCGAATACCGGCATATCCAGCATCGTTGAACGGACGGTGGTGCCCCCCTCTTCCAAATCGGTCAAGGCGATAGATCATCATGGGGTTCATTTCGGGCATATAGGTTTTTGTTGTCTTGTGCACATAACGCGCCAGTTGTCTTGAAACACCGTCAACCTCTCCACCATAAAAACGTCTGGCCCTGCGCTGCTCTTCGCTTTCCGTTGCCGGTACGGGTTCGGAAAAAATTCTAAAATCACGATTACTGATCACTCCGTCAACTCCTTTGATATTGCCGATCATATCATTATTGAAAATACCGATGATATCCCAACCATTCGCTTTCATTTGCTTTACGAGACCTTGTCCCCCAAAAAGACCTTGTTCTTCGCCTGAAAGACCTAAATAAATGACACTGCTTTCAAATTTATACTTTGAGAGTACCCTGGCCGCTTCAATAGTGCCTGCCATTCCACTGGCATTATCATTGGCCCCTGGCGAATCATCTGTAAAGTTGGTTGGATCACTGACGCGCGAGTCGATATCACCGCTCATGATGATATATCGGTTCGGATATTTAGTGCCTTTTTGAATGGCGACAACATTGACCACATAAACATCTTTGACGATGCGTTGGTTCGTACCCTTTTTTACCAAATCACGTTGGAAGGATACATCGAGACAAGAACCACAAGCCTCTGATATTTTATCGAACTCACTTTTTATCCAACGCCGGGCCGCCCCGATCCCCCGAGTTGTTGAAACCGTATCACTTAAGGTATGTCGCGTTCCGAAATTGGCGAGGGTGGTGATGTCCTTTTCAATGCGTTCGGTGGAAACGGCATCGATGATGTCGTAGATGCGTGAATCGGATTGAGAGAAACCGAAAGCGGAAATCAGTAAAAGGACGAGTAATGATTTTTTCATAGTAGTAATTTTGTATTAGGGCAGTTGTGATGCCTAGAAGTGAATTTTCAAAAGTGTTTATTTAAGGTACAATGTATTAATTTTAAGTGGATTTCTGAGCCAATTGCCATAGGCCAATTATGGGGCCTAACGCAAGAATCAAAAAGAGATATTGAGGATTTTGTCTTTCCGCTAGGTATACGAGCAATTGTATGCTTAAAATACTGATGGCAAAACCGATACAGTTGACCAGGGTCAGTCCTGTACCTTTCAGTTCGTGGGGCAATGCACCAGCGACCAAATTGGAAAATTGAGGGGAATCGGCAGTCACAGCCATACCCCAAAAACACCATCCGGCTAAAAAAAAGAAGGTGGGGGCTTGAAACAATACTGGCGAGAGCAAACAAAAAGCCCCGGATACAAAGAGGGCGGCGGAGGCTACCTTCTTGCTACCGGTAAATTGTGAAACTAGACCACCGATCATACAAGAGACTCCTCCCAAAGCGATGATAATCCCTGTCCAAAAGGGAATGGATAGCGTTTGCCCATTCATGTAATTGAACGTTTGAATGGCCAAGGGCGTAAAAGCCCAAAAGGCGTATAATTCCCACATGTGTCCAAAATAACCGAATGCGGCCTTACGAAACCCAGAGATCTTGAATAACTTGACACCCGAGCTCAGTTGCAATTCGGTACTGGGTTTCCGAAATGGGCCGTTGGGGACAAGAAACCATATCGACAATCCACCGAGGGCAGCCAGTAACGAAGTTGTCTTGATGACCAAGTCAGGGTTTGAACCCCAATCCGTACCACTCAATAGATAGGGAAAAGCACTACCCAGTACCAATGCGCCTACCAAATAACCCAAAGCGCGGCCCAACCCTTTTTCGTAATAGTCCGCTGCGATTTTCATTCCGACGGGATAAATACCGGCCAAGAAAAACCCAGTGGCAAATCGGGCCAAAAGCAAGTTCCATGTGGTGATTTCTTCTGAAAGGAGCATCAGGTTGGCCAGGGCGCCTAAAATGGCACAGATCAAGAAAACACGTGAAGGGGAATAACGATCGGCGACCATCAACAAGGCGAAAAGCAAGGTGCCTGTTATAAATCCCAACTGCACGGAGGATAGTACATAACCTATGATTTCTGTACCCAAGCCGGTTTTGAGGGTGAGTTCTTCGATAATGGAATTCCCAGCAAACCATAAGGAAGTGCTAGCGAATTGAGCGCCGATGATGACAGGTAAAATATGCCATGGTCTATTCAAAATGTACTAGCGTAAGAAAGTGACTTTGGCGATTTTTCCATCCGACACCTCGTAAATGGCTACGGCACTGAAATTATTGCCATTGGCAGTGATATATTCCTCATCGATGACTATATTTTTAATGACCATACGGTTTTTGATTTCACAGTTCAGATCTGGAGTGGATTCAAAATAGCCGCCATAGCCTTTTCGCATCTCCTCTTTGCCCTTAGATCTTCTTTGTGAGGGAAAATTAAAGAGTTCGATGTCATCGGTGTAGGTTTCAAGAAAACCTTCAATATCCCTGTTGTTATAAGCATCGAGCTGTTCTTGTACTATGGTTTCCGGATTGGGTGACTCTTGGTCAAAAATAAAGGTCATACTATCAATAGTACCATTACTCACTTCGTATAGGGCTATCTGCATTTGTACTATAGTACCATTGGTATTGGTTACTTTCTCATGATCGATGACCTTATTTCCGATGGTAATCCGTTTCACCACCTCCACATCATACTGCTTATTATCAGGAGAAAGCCCATTGTAGTTCGATCGCATTCGTTCGTGTCCTACATAAAGGGTGTCGTTCGGAAATTTGGCAACCAGAACATTTTCCGAATAGCAATTAACGAAAGCATCGAGGTCTCCGGCATTGTATGAATCTACTTGTTTTTGTACGATCTTACCCGGGTGTTCTTCGGCGACCAAAGCCAAATAGTTTCCGTCCGGACTGACGGCCATTCGTGAAATAGTACCGAGTTCCCCTAAAGCGGAGAGGCTAATAGTTGCTGGGCTTCCTTCTGATTCTGGTAAAAAAGTATAGATTAGGTCACCAAATGGAACAAGTATTTGGCCATCGGGTAACCACGCGATATCTTCGACCCCCTGAGGTAAATTGGTCAATAGGGCTGTTGCCCCCGTGGTAGGGTGTATTGATTTGGCCTGCCAAGGGGTTTCATCTTTGGCGATATAGCTCACCAAATCGGTATTTGGGATTTTATGTAAGGCCCGACCAACATTTTTTTGAACCGTATGGCTAGTGTTGTCTTTTAGGTTGCTGACCACTAGATCCATTCTATTTTCCGTCAGAATAGTGTGTACCAGTACGGTGTCGGAATACCAGACATGATACCCCACTTTTGCGTCTTTGAGAATCGGTTGTGATGTTCCGCTTTTCATTTCATACCGATACAGACGCTGTAGGCCAGTGGTATCCAAACGAATTGCGGAAATAGCATCAGCGCCTGGTATTTTTAAGGGGGAATATTCACCTCCTCCAGGGGTATCGTTCACCCATGAAGTTCCACCTGATTCGATACTATACTGGGCAATGTCGGTTTGGTCATGGCGTGTACGGGCGAATAGAATTTCAGAATTGCCATTGAATGAGGGTTGGTTATCGTACCCTGGATTCTTTGAGATATTCCTTAGGTTCGTCAGTGTTGTTTTCCCATTGTTAGTTGACAAATCGCCGAGGTATACCTCTGTATTCGACTGTGCATAAGTAAAAAATGTAACCCATAGGAAAATTGGACAAAGTAATTTTTTCATAAAGGACGGTTTTGGTTTCAAGTTAGGCTTTTGCAAACGATTTCAATAATTCACGTACTTTGTCCGTATTCTCAACAAAATAGCGGGCCGCTGTTTTTTGCCTACCGACTTTTACGGTAACGGTACTTTCCGGGAGTTCTTGAAACATGAATTCATCTGTCCAATCATCTCCAATGGCGAACACGAAATCATAATCGTTTTCCCCTAACATACGAAGGGAGGCCCTTCCTTTATTGACATTGCTACTCTTGACTTCCATAACCTTGTTCCCGTTGAGTACACTGAGGTCATCGGTCCCAATGAGACTGGTAAGCACCGTGGAGAGTTCGGTGGCGCGCAGGCTTCCAAAATCAGGATCGGTATTGCGGTAATGCCAGGCTAGGGAATAGTTTTTTTCTTCGATAAAACTTCCTGGAGTACGATCCACAAAAGATTCTAAAACAGGCCTTATTTTATCCATCCAGTCGTTCTTTACATTTTCCAGCAATTTGAATTGCTCGCCGTGGCGCGAAATCCAAACACCATGCTCTACGATCATATGATACCCTTTCGGCAGAAACCATCTGGTGAAGGTATCCTTGTCTCGTCCACTAATAAGAAAAAGGTCTGTGTTCTCTTGTTGGTGAAGGATGTCGAGTAGTTCATAGAGTTCTGCATCGGGACCGGCTTTTTGTGGGTCATTGTGGAATCCGGCAAGAGTACCATCATAATCTAAGAACAGCAATCTTCTTTTTGCGGATGTATAGTCTTTCAAAATGCCTTGTAAACGAGCTTCGGTTATTAGGCGGGAAACATGGGCCGCCTCAAGATCTCTTTGTCCCAACAAAGAATTCATGAAACTGTGGGCCCACTTTTCGACATTATAACGCTCCAACCGTTTCTGAAGTGAACTATTACGGGCTTTTTGCTCTTCAACGGGCATCGTAATAGCCTGGTGTAAGGTATCTGCGATCTGTTCGAAATTATTAGGATTGATTAACAAGGATTCATTCATTTCATTCGCCGATCCCGCCATTTCGCTTAAGATCAGCACACCGGTCTGGTCGATTCTAGTGGCGACATATTCTTTGGCCACGAGGTTCATACCATCTCGCAAGGGGGTCAACCAAGCGATGTCACTCGAGGTATACAAATCAATGAGATTTTCAAAGGGCATGGAACGGTAAAAATACCAGATTGGGGTCCAACTCACGGTTGAGAACTCACCATTGATTCGCCCCACCAGTTCGTCGATTTCTCTTTTTAGCAACTGGTATTGTGGAACATTGGAGCGTGAAGGAACTGCAAGTATGATCAAACGTACCTTTTCTTTGTACTGCGGATATTTGTTCAGAAAATATTCAAAGGCATAGAGTCTTTTGGCGATTCCTTTAGAATAGTCAAGACGATCGATGGACAGGAAAAATTTGTTGTCGGGGTCCGATTTTTTATGGGTATTCAGACGTTGTTGTAATTCAGACAGTTTTTCAGGGCTCCTTCTGGCGTGCTCTTCGGCGGCTTCCTTAAACTTTTTGTAATCGATACCCATCGGAAAAGAGTCGACCTTAATGACTCTATTGTCCACATAAATATCATTGAAACTCACCTCTAGACCCAAAATACGACGTACCGAGCTTAAAAAATGCCTTTCATAATCGTAAATATGAAAACCGATGAGATCCGATCCTAAAAGCCCCTCAAGTACTTCTTTACGCCAAGGCATGGTTCGAAAAATCTCGAAGGAAGGGAAGGGAATATGCAGAAAGAACCCAATGGAAACGGTCGGTCTCTTTTCGCGCACCATTTGTGGCACCAGCATGAGCTGGTAGTCGTGAATCCATATTGTATCATCATCGCCTGCCTTTTCCAATATGGCATCGGCAAATTTTTGATTGACCGATTTGTAGGTATTCCAACTATCCAGTTCAAATTCGGAATATTCCAAAAAGTAGTGGAACAAGGGCCAAATGGTTCGATTACTGAATCCGAAATAAAACCCCTCTACCTCGCCTTTAGTCAGGGTAACTTTTGAAGAACCGTGTTCGGCCAATGCGTTATCGATATCGGACTCCAGCTCTTTTGGAATGTCCTCCTCAGTAAGACCACTCCAACCAATCCATAAACTATCACCTCCCGAATGTACAGATTTCATACCTGTAGCCAAGCCACCCACACTGGGTATAGCTGTAATGCTTCCATTGCTAATTTGTAATTGAACAGGTAATCTATTTGAGATTATGATAGTTTTGCCCATATTTTAAGTCTTTTTAGCTGGTTTTAGTTTCATTGTCTTTAAATTTCGACAAATTGCATCGCAAAAACAATAATAAGAGGTACTCAATCAAGATTTTTACTGAATGGATAATTTAGACTACGGAATAATAGGAAATTGCAGAAGTGCTGCATTGATATCGAAAACGGGAAATCTAGATTGGTGCTGTTTGCCCGAGTTTGATTCTTCTTCCGTATTCGCCAGACTGCTCGATGAAGAAATAGGCGGAAGTTTTGATATTATCGTTGCGGAAGACTATAGGATAAAGCAGCGGTATAAGAAGCATACTGCCGTGTTGATTACCCATTTTTCTAACGGGGAAGATGCCTTTGAAATACGTGACTTTATGCCTCGTTACCGAAAGGAGAATGGAGGTTATAATGCCCCACCGGAAGTAGTACGCTTCATCAAACATCTTTCGGGAAAGCCCAAGTTCAAGGTGCATTACGATCCTAGACTTGAATATGCGAAGGGCAAGACCAGTACATATGTCAAGAAAAACTTTGTAGTCAGTTTGACAAAAGGTGAAAAATTCGACACCTTTTTTCTTTATACATCCTTCAATAAAAATGCTGTGGTCGAGGGTCGCGAAATCGAACTCACCGATGATGGCTATTTTCTGTTGGGATACAATGAGAAGATATTCAAGCCGACAGTACGCAAGATCTATACTGAGCTAGAACGGACCAAGGTGTATTGGCTCAATTGGAGTAGTAAGACCCCAACCTATAAAAAATACAATGCGCAGATCAGTCGTAGCGCCATAACCTTGAAGTTGTTGAGCTATGATAAAACAGGAGCAGTTTTGGCAGCTGCCACCACCTCGTTGCCAGAGACCATTGGCGAAGTTCGCAATTGGGACTACCGCTTCTGCTGGATAAGGGACGCCTCTATGGTTATCAAGGTCATCGGCCGTCTAGGGCACAAAAATGTGGCCCGAAGATACCTACAGTTCATTGTAGATCTCATTCCGGATAAGGATGAGAAACTACAGATTATGTATGGTATTAACCGCGAAAAAAAATTGACTGAGAAAACGTTGGACCACCTTAGTGGGTATAAGGGTTCAAGCCCTGTCCGTATTGGAAATGCGGCTTACAAGCAAAAACAGAATGACATATATGGCATTTTAATGGATGTTATTTATGAACAGCTTTCACAGTATGCCAACGATATTGAAAATGGCGAAGAACTTTGGGGGATCACCAAGGGAATTGTTTGGATCGTATCCAATCACTGGAAAGAGGCGGATAAGGGCATCTGGGAGTTTCGCGCCGAGGATCGTCATTTTACCTTTTCAAAAGTACTATGTTGGGTTGCAGTCGATCGTGCCATTAAGGTGGCACGTATACTTCGGAAGACCCGAAAGTTGGAAAAATGGATGGAGCTTGAACAGGAAATCAAAAAAGATATACTGGATAATGCTTGGAACGATGAGGTAAACGCGTTTACCCAGTCGTATGGGTCAAAAGACTTGGATGCCTCAGTATTGCTAATGGAATCATATGGCTTCATACATGCCAAAATGCCAAAATTCGTAGCGACCGTCAAGGCTATCGAAAAGGAATTGAGCAATGATGGGTTGCTCTATCGATATAAAAATGAAGATGATTTCGGACTGCCATCATCATCCTTTACCATTTGTACCTTTTGGTTTATCAATAGCCTCTTTAAAATTGGGGAAGAAGAAAAGGCCATGAAGCATTTTGATAAGTTATTGAGTTATAGTAATCATTTAGGTCTCTTTAGCGAAGATATTGATTTTAAGACCAAAAGACTGCTCGGAAACTTTCCTCAAGCCTATTCCCATCTGGCCCTTATCGAATGTGCGATCAACTTCTCGAATAAAGAAGCGGAGGAGCAGGTCTTGGATGCGATCCGGGAGTGATCCCCATTCGTTCTCCTAATAGTGTAGTTACTAATTCTTTTCCTTCAGGAGGGTTTCGGACAGTAGGTTTACTTTTGCCAATAATCGTTTTAAGTGCTTTTGGGTCGTAAACGGATTCATTATGGTTACCCTTAGATATTGAACCCCTCTTATTTTGGTCTGTACAATATAGAATTCCCCATCCTCCAATAGTTGCTGACGGATTTGTACGTTTATTTGGTTCAGCGTATCGGTTTCCAAATCAACATTATGATATCTGAAGCAAACGATATTGGTCTTTGGCGGTATCGCCAATTCCAAAGCGGTTTCTTTTTGTATCATTTCCGCGAAGAGATGACCCAAATCGAATAGCGTAGTCACGAATTCATCGAAAATACCCTCCCCATACATTTTTAGTAAGACAAACCAGTGGAGGGCCATCATGTTCTTGGTGCACTCAAAGGTGCGTTTTCCTGAGTTATACCAATCCGATTCTTGAGAATCTTCCAATAGGTAATCGGCCTTTTGGCTAAAGGTAACATTAGAAGTACGTGCATCTTTATAGACCAATGCCGTAGTGATGCCGGGCATCATCATCATTTTGTGTCCATCGATGACCACGGAATCCGATTTGGCAATACCTATTAAGGTCCCACGGTACTTCGGTGAAAAAAGGGCAGCGCCTCCGTGCGCGGCATCCACATGATACCATAGCTTATACTTTTGGGCGAAAACCCCAATAGCATCTAGGTCATCAAAGATTCCCGTTGCCGTTGAAGGAGCGCTTCCAACGATGGCGAATACTTCTATTCCGCTCTGCTGTGCCTTCTGATAACAATCTTCTAAGGCGCTTGTATCCATTGAGAAATCAGATTTGACTGGAATCTTGAGTAGACCTTGTTCTCCTAAGCCCATGATTTTCGCGGCACGCTCAATGCAATAGTGTGCCTCTTCGCTCACCATGATTCCCAACGGTTTTTGGTGTCCTTCATTCCAGACATCAGCCGTTACTTGGGCTTTTCTTGCGGAAAGCAATGCGGTAAGATTCGCCAAGGTACCGCCCGAAGTCAAAAAGCCACTATGATTTTCGGTATACCCGATTTTTCTCCCTAGCCATTCAGTTATGATACGCTCCATGGGGTTGGTTACCATCCCCATTTCGTAAACTGCAGTGCCGTTGTTCAGGGCCGCACTTATGCTGGATGTCAAGAGGGTCACAGGAGCTGCTGGACTTACTTGATGCCCTAAATACCCAGGATGGTGTAAATGTGTGGAACGCTTTAGAACCTCGTCGAAAAAACACTCGGTATCGCCATTTTCTAAAAAATCCCTCCAAAAAACAAGCGATTCTTCTGGATTTTTCCATTGAATGGGTTTCGTATCAAGTTCTTCGAATGCCTCACCTAAATAGGCAGCAAGTTTATTCAGCAGCCCATGACCGCTTTGCCTAAAATTTTCAATATCGTATGCTTCACGTAAAAGTCTGCTCATCACGGTTTAAAATTAGAGGCTTCCCGAGCATTTACCAAATAAAAAACCGCCCACCAACGGCGGACGGTTTTCCTTCTGTCTCAGAGGTTTCCATCTGAATTAGTCAAAGGTGTACCCATTATCTGCAGCTACCTTATCCGCAATTTGTGTGCGTAAGGCTACTACATTTGGGTAATTGGTATATTTTGTGAACCGCTTTAGTCCCATTAACATCATACGTTGTTCGTCGCCCTCTGCAAAGGAAACTATCGCTTCCTTACCTTTTTGGATGACTTTTTCAACGGCATTATAGAGATTGAGCTTTGACATAGCGATTTGAATTGATTGAGCATCATCTCCAAAGCGCTTTGCATTTTTTTCTGTTCGAAGCACGGTAGATTCCGCCATATAGATTTCGATTAGAATATCCGATGCGGCCATCATCAACTGTTGGTGGTTTTCCAAATCTGCACCGAATTTTTGAACGGCACTACCGGCGACCATTAAGAAAACCTTCTTCAACCGCTGAATCAGATCTTTTTCTTCTGCAAAGAGCGCTGAAAAATCCGGGGTGTCGAAAGACGGAATACCCATCAACTCTTCACCTACGGCCGTTGCTGGCCCCAATAAATCTACATGGCCTTTCATGGCCTTTTTGACCAACATGCCTACGGCCAACATACGATTGATTTCGTTGGTGCCTTCATAAATACGGGCAATTCGGGTATCCCTCCAAGCAGATTCCATTGGAGTGTCGGCACTAAAGCCCATTCCTCCGAAAATTTGGATCCCTTCATCGGTGGTTTCTTGGCAGTGCTCGGAAACGGCCACTTTCAAAATAGAACACTCGATAGCGTATTCTTCAACACCCTTTAATTCAGCCTCTTGGTGTGAATTGCCTTCGGATTCTCGGATAGCGATACGATCTTCTATGTTTTTTGCTGCGCGATAACAGGCTGATTCGCCTACATAACAGTTCGTGGCCATATCAGCGATCTTTGCCTTGATGGCCCCAAAATTGATTATCGGGGTTTTAAATTGAATACGCTCATTGGCATACTTTGATGCTTCTCCGATAACCCTTCGTTGGGCATCTAGGCAGGCGGCCGCTAATTTAATCCGGCCGACGTTCAAGGCATTCATGGCAATCTTGAATCCATTTCCGCGTTCCGATAACATGTTCTCAACAGGAACCTTGGTTTCGTTAAAGAATACCTGACGGGTAGAAGAGGAGTGGATACCCAGCTTCTTCTCCTCATCTCCAAGGGTAATACCATTTTCGGGATCATTCTCCACGATGAAACCGGTAATGTTCTTGTCGTCTTCGATTCGCGCAAATACAATAAACAGGCTACAGAAACCTGCGTTCGATATCCACATTTTTTGACCCGAAATACTGTAATATTTTCCATCATCGGATAGTACCGCTTTGGTTTTTCCCGAGTTGGCATCAGAACCGGCTCCCGGCTCGGTAAGGCAGTAAGCTCCAAACCATTCACCAGAAGCCAACTTCGGAACGTATTTCTGTTTTTGTTCTTCGGTACCGTACAACGTAATGGGCATGGTGCCAATTCCTGTATGGGCCCCGAAAGCCGTGCTGAATGAACCGGTTGCACCGGAAATATAATCACAGACCAACATGGTGGATACGAATCCCATACCCAATCCGCCATAGGCCTCAGGAACGGCAATACCTAGCAAGCCAAGCTCACCGGCATTACGCATACATTGCTCGGTGTACGCATAGTCTTTTTTCTCGAATCGCTCCCAGTGTGACCAGATTTCCCGATCGACGAATTCTTGGGTGCTTTCCCGCATCATTTTTTGTTCCTCGTTCAAATCTTCGAGGTTGAAGACGTCTTCACAATCGGTTTCCTTTACCAAGAACTGTCCGCCTCTAAGAATCTCTTTATTTGTTACTTCTGTACTCATAGTTTTAAGATTAATGAATCAGGAATTAAGAATCAAGAACTACGTTTTAGTCCGTTTTGAAAACCTGAAAGCATTTTTTGTAATTGCTGTATTTTATTTTCTAAGACTTGAAAATTTTCTTGGCCGAGGTATTTTTGACGAAAAGCGATATTTAGTTGCGTTTCGTACTCAAAGGCAGAGCCAAAGCTATTTTCAACATAATTATTAAAGTGTTTATTACTTGTTTTACTAGTTCCTTCGGCAATATTTGATGGTATTGAAATAGCGCACCTTGTCATTTGAGAAGTCAAGCCGAATTTTTCAAAATCTGGAAAATTCTTGACCATTTTGTATGTTTCATCTACTAGAACCATTCCTTCCTCCCAAATTTTAAGTTTTTTAAAATTATGCCTTCCCATTAGTTGTCTGGAATCTTTATTCTAACCTCTTGAATCTAATTCAAAAACTCGTAAATGCCCGCTGCCCCTTGTCCTGTTCCGACGCACATGGTCACCATACCATATTTTCCTTGCATGTTTCTTTTGCGCATTTCATCAAAAAGCTGAACGGATAGTTTGGCACCCGTGCATCCAAGCGGGTGGCCTAGGGCAATTGCCCCACCATTTACATTGACAATTTCTTTGTTCAAATCAAGTTCTCGAATCACTGCTAGGGATTGCGAAGCAAATGCTTCGTTTAATTCGATCAATTCAACATCCTCTTGTTTGAGTCCGGCTTGTTTCAGCGCCTTCGGCACGGCCGCTACCGGTCCGATACCCATTATTCTGGGTGGCACGCCAGCAGCTGCATAGTTCACTAAGCGGGCAATAGGTTCAAGATTCAACTCTTTGACCATTTCCTCACTCATTACCATAACAAAAGCCGCTCCATCACTCATTTGCGACGAGTTACCCGCTGTTACACTACCACCGGCTGCAAATACGGGACGTAGTTTGTTAAGTACTTCGACCGAAGTTCCTTTTCTTGGTCCTTCGTCTTTGGTCACTGTATATTTCTTAACGGCTTTCTTTCCTTTTTCATCAATATAGGTCTGCTCTACTTCAATGGGAACAATTTGATCTTGAAAACGATTTTCCGCTTGCGCCTTTAACGCTTTCATATGTGAGTCGTAGGCAAATTGATCTTGGTCTTCGCGAGAGACTTTGTACTCATTGGCCACTGCTTCGGCTGTATTGCCCATTCCCCAATAATAATCTTCATGTCCTTCATTGACCAGGTCATAATTCAATTCGGTCTTATACCCGGTCATGGGAACCGAACTCATACTCTCCGCCCCTCCGGCAATGATGCAATCGGCCATGCCTGCTTGTATTTTTGCGGTCGCGATTCCTATAGTTTCGATTCCTGAAGAGCAGAAACGATTGACGGTTACTCCTGGAACGTCAACAATATCAAGGCCCATCAAAGAAATCAGACGTGCCATATTCAGCCCTTGCGAGCCTTCGGGCATCGCATTACCAACAATGACGTCATCGATTCGTTTTTTGTCGAAATCAGGCAATTCACGCATCATGTATTCGATGGTCTCTGCAGCCAATTCATCCGTTCGTTTGAATCGAAAGACTCCTTTAGGTGCCTTACCCACAGCTGTACGATATCCTTTTACTATATATGCGGTTTTCATTTTTTTACTTTTAACTACTAGCGTTACTGATTTTTTATTTTGAAATGCCGATAGTGTCCACTAAGGGCAAATAGCTTGTGATTAATTACGTAAGGGTTTACCGGTCTTCAACATATGTTGAATACGCTCTAACGTTTTCTTTTCGGTGCAGAGTGATAGAAAAGCTTCTCGCTCTAAATCCAATAAGTACTGTTCGCTTACCCGTGTTGGTTCAGAGAGATCACCTCCGGCCATTACATAGGCCAGTTTATTGGCGATTTTCTTGTCATGTTCACTGATATAGTGGCTTGCTTCCATTGAATCGGTGCCTACTAAGAACATGCCCAAAGCTTGTTTTCCAAGCACCTTGATATCTTTTCTTTTTACCGGTTGGGTATAGCCCGTTTCCGCCATAAGTTTGGCATAAGCTTTGGCCGTAGCAATTTGTCTATCCTTGTTCACCACTACGATGTCCTTGCCTTTTTGAAGGATTCCAAGATCGTAGGCTTCGTATGCCGATGTGGAAACCTTGGCCATACCGATGGTAAGGAAATACTCTTGCAACACATTCAATTCTACATCGTTTTTCTTGAAGGTATCTTGGGCCCGTACGGCAAATTCTTTCGAACCACCACCCCCAGGGATGACCCCAACCCCGAATTCTACCAAACCGATATACGTCTCCGCTGCGGCTACCACTTTATCTGCATGTAGCGAAAGTTCGCATCCACCGCCCAAACACATACCATGCGGTGCCGAAACAGTTGGAATCGAAGAATAGCGCATGCGCATCATAGTGTCCTGAAACATTTTGATAGCCATATTCAACTCGTCATATTCCTGTTCAACGGCCATCATGAATATCATTCCGATGTTGGCGCCGACAGAAAAATTTGCTGCCTGATTGCCAACAACCAGCCCTTGAAAATCTTTTTCCGCTAAATCGATTCCTTTGTTGAGTCCTGCCAGGACATCACCGCCTATGGTGTTCATTTTGGACTGGAACTCCACATTGAGTATGCCGTCACCCAAATCCTCTATGACGACCCCACTGTTTTTGAACACTTCGTTTGATTTGCGGATATTATCAAGGATAATAAAAGCGTCTTGCCCAGGAATTTTCTCAACCGATTTTTTAGGGATATCATAGAAATAGGAGGCACCTTCTTTCACAGAATAGAAGGAGGTCACGCCAGAAGATTTCATTTCTTGGATCCAAGGAGCGGCTTCAAGACCTTCTGATTTTATAAACTCCAGGCCTTTGTCAATTCCGATGGCATCCCAAATCTGAAAGGGACCGTGTTCCCAACCAAATCCGGCTTTCATGGCATCATCTATTTTGTAAAGATCGTCCGTGATTTCTGGAATACGGTGTGATACATAGGCGAACAACTGGCCGAAACTTTTTCGGTAGAATTCACCGGCTTTATCCTTTCCATCAACCAAAATTGAAAAGCGATCGATAACCTTGTCTACGGTTTTGGTCAACTCCAAGGTGGCGAACTTGGCACTTTTTTTAGAACGATAATCCATCGTATCCAAGTCCAAGGTCAAAATCTCACTTTTTCCTTTATCACCTTTTACTTTCTTGTAAAATCCTTGTCCGGTCTTGCTTCCCAACCATTTATTTTCCATCATTGTAGAGATGAAGTCGGGTAGGGCAAAGAGGGCATGGCGCTCATCGTCCTTACAGTTTTCAGCAATACCATTGGCTACATGAACCAAAGTATCCAAACCTACGACATCGACGGTTCTGAAGGTGGCTGATTTAGGCCGTCCGATAACGGGACCGGTTAATTTATCGACTTCCTCCACGGTCATACCCATTTTCTTGACCATGTGAAAAAGACTTTGGATGCTAAATATGCCAATGCGATTTCCGATAAAAGCAGGCGTGTCTTTGGCGATCACAGAGGTCTTTCCTAAGAATTGCTCTCCATACCCATTAAGAAATTCCAAGACTTCTGGCGAAGTTTTCGGTCCAGGAATGATTTCAAAGAGTTTCAGGTAACGTGCAGGATTGAAAAAGTGCGTTCCACAGAAATGTTTCTGAAAGTCATCACTACGGCCTTCGCTCATAAACTTTATAGGGATACCTGAAGTATTCGATGTAATCAAGGTACCGGGAGTTCGATGTTTTTCGAGATTTTCAAAAACCACCTTCTTGATATCCAGACGCTCTACCACTACTTCGATAATCCAATCTACGGTAGCTACCTTGGCGATATCATCTTCAAGGTTACCTGTGGTGATGCGGTCTGAGAACTTTTGATGATAAATGGGAGAGGGTTTCGATTTCAGAGCTGCTGTCAATGAATCATTGACCAGTCTATTTCTCACGATTCTATCGGCTAACGTTAGGCCTTTTGCCTTTTCCTTGTCGTTCAATTCCCTTGGTACGATATCAAGTAACAGTACTTCGACTCCGATATTGGCAAAGTGGCAAGCAATACCACTTCCCATAATACCTGAGCCTACGACTGCG
Source organism: Maribacter corallii (assembly GCF_047345415.1). Classification (NCBI taxonomy): domain Bacteria; kingdom Pseudomonadati; phylum Bacteroidota; class Flavobacteriia; order Flavobacteriales; family Flavobacteriaceae; genus Maribacter; species Maribacter corallii. The sequence continues at coordinate 196,793 of NZ_JBLFEP010000005.1, read as the reverse complement.
ACCTTATTAATGTGTTTGTTCATCGAATTTTTCAAGATTAATTAGTTGTGTTCTTTGTATATATCTCTTTGTCGGCAATCAATTTGTTGATGGTGGTGGTCACCTCAAAGAAAGCCTTTAGTTTATCGTCGGAAATATTTTCGCGCACCACTTCGTTGAAGCGAAGTACCACATTTTTTGAATCTACCCTTTTTTCGAGACCGAAATCGGTCAAATGTATCAACACGCCTCTACCATCATTTGGGTTTGGCTTACGTTCGATTAGCCCTTTTTCTTCCATACTCTTCAAGATGCGCGAAAGACTGGTTGCTTCCATACCCATCTTCGGACCAAGAGCGGTCGAAGGAGTACCTGTTTTTGGGTCAATGCTTAATAATGTGAAGCCAACGGCCATAGTCGTCTCAAAGTTCTTCGCCTCTTCATTGTACATCCTGGCAACGGCTTGCCAAGTTGCTCGAAGAGCGTAATCTATAGTTAGGTCCTTCATATAATTTGGTTGTGGGTTCCCAAAGATAAAAAATTTTATTATGCATGCATAATAAAATTGAATAAAAAGTAGATAAGCTTGCGGTACCGATTATGACATAATCCGAAAAGGCTTGACACAATTGGCCCATACAAAGGAAGGGTATGCGTAAATCATTTTTTTGCTAGCGGATATCACAAATTGGAAACACTGATACACGTTCCTTGAAACTTCATGTTGATGGTGTCACAACAGGTTTTCGTTCAAGAAGATCCATTGATTTTGAGGTAAGGCCAGTGGTGTTCTGAAGTCCTGGCCGAATGGCTTTTTACTTAATGACCATAGATGTCATTATAGAGGTCCATGTATTTTTCTTTGATAATTTTTCGACGGAGTTTCATGGTCGGTGTAAGATGACCATCACCGATACTCCAGATGTCAGGTGTCAAGCGAAACTGTTTGACTTTTTCCCATTTCGCAAAGGACTCATTGGCCAAATTAACCTCTTCTTGAAATTTGACGATTACCTTTTCATTTAAAACAATATCCGAATTTTCACTGATGGTAATGTTGTTCTCCTTCGCCCATTTAAACAGATATTCAAAATCAGGTTGAATGATTGCCGCCGGCATCTTTTCTCCTTCGCCAACAACCATGAGCTGTTCAATGAAAAGGGATTGTTTGAAACGATTCTCCAAAAGTTGTGGTGCCACGTATTTACCCCCTGAGGTTTTGAACATTTCTTTTTTCCGATCCGTTATCTTTAGAAAACCCTCCGCATCTATCTCACCAATGTCTCCAGTATGAAAGTAACCATCTTTCATAACTTCCGCTGTTTTTTCCTTGTCCTTATAATAACCCATCATTACCTGAGGACCTTTGGCACAGATTTCACCGTCATCGGCGATTTTTATTTCCGTATTCTCAAGTAATTTACCAACTGTTCCAATTTTGAAACCACTGTTTCTCATATCATTTACCGATAGTACCGGTGAGGTTTCGGTAAGTCCGTAACCCTCCATAACCCCAAATTCGGCAGCATTGAAAATACGGGCCAATCGGGGTTGCAGTGCCGCACTACCTGAGGATATTAATTTCAGGTTTCCGCCAAGCCCTTCTTTCCACTTGCTGAAAATCAGTTTTCTCGCCAAACCCAGTTTGGTTTCATACCACCAACCGTTTTGACCATAGGGCTCAAATTTTAAACCGAGATTGACCGCCCAGAAGAACAGTTTCTTCTTTATTCCTGTTAGGGCATCACCTTTTGCAATAATCTTATCATATACTTTTTCCAATAAACGAGGTACCGCGGTCATGACATGAGGCGCGGTCTCTTTTAGGTTGTCGCTTATTTTTTCCATTGATTCCGCATAATGAACAGAAACCCCGGCGTATTGATAGAGATAGATCATCATGCGTTCGTAAATATGGCAGACAGGTAAGAAACTCAAGCATTTCGCCTTACCATAATCGATATCAAGTCTTTTTGCGCTTGCCATCGCATTACTGACGACGTTATTATGGGATAACATGACGCCTTTTGGACGACCGGTGGTACCGGAAGTATAAATCAAAGTCGCCAAGTCTTCAGGTTTTACAGCCTTTTTTCGATCATCTACAACATCTTGGTTCGCCGTATCGGCCCCTAATTCGAGCACTGTGCTCCAATTTTTACAATCGTCAAGCTCATCAAAAGAGAAAACACCCTTGAGACTCGGTACCTGATCTTGGACGGCCTTTACTTTGGCATAAACTTCGGCACAAGACACAAAACAGTATTTCGATTCAGAGTGATTGAGCACATAGGCATAGTCCTCCTCTGAGATGGTCGGATAAATAGGTACGTTTTGGGCACCTATCTGTAGAATTCCAATATCCATGACATTCCATTCAGACCGATTGGTCATGGAAATCAAGGCTATCTTGTCATCGGCCTGAACCTCCATTCGAAGTAAGGCCCTACTAATAGTATTGGCCTTATCAACATAATCTTTGGTCTTTAGAGGAACCCATTGCCCATCTTTCTTATCGACAAAGCAGTTGGGAAGATTATATTTTTCTAATGCATAATAGGGAAAATCGAATAGACGAGTGATGTTTTGCATACTTGGTTTCTGATAAGTTACTGCAAAATAAGGAAAGAAGCTGTCATTTTAAAATGGGAATATCAAAATACCTTGTTAATTACTGAGGATTATTGAAGGTAATGGCTTTACAACTTTCGATAATCAAGGTTCTAAATCCAGGCTCCTAGTTTATGACCCTACCGGGTTTTGTGCGTTTAGGTCTGTGCCATTCTTCCAATGCTCTTTTTTTCGGATACCTTGGATTTCAACAGGGATGTTTTTTTCTCTATTTCCTATTTTTTTCGATGAAATGCAAAAAAACGGGCATCTTTTACATGCATTTCGTTCGTATATATATTTCCAAAATCAAAAATTTACCTACTTATGAATCAAATTAAATTCCCTCTATGGGTATGGTTTTTCCTGTGCCCTTTGTTTACTTTTTCACAAACTACAGTCACCGGAGAACTTCAAAAATGGCATGCGGTTACTCTTACGTTTAATGGCCCGAACACTTCTGAAAACAATAACAAAAACCCGTTTTTGGATTACCGATTGAATGTCACCTTTACGAGTCCCAACGGTGTCAAATTTATAGTACCCGGATTTTATGCCGCTGATGGTAATGCCGCCGAAACCAGCGCAAATTCTGGTAATAAATGGCGTGTACGCTTCAGTCCGAACGAAATTGGAAAATGGACGTATAACGCGTCTTTTAGAACCGGCACTAATGTGGCGGTCAATGCAAGTAAAACTGCTGGAAACGCCACTTCTTTTGACGGTGCTTCGGGTGATTTTACGATTGCTAAAAGCACTAAGGCGTTACCGGACAATAGGGCGCGTGGCCGGCTGAACTATGTAGGAGAGCGTTATTTAAAATTTGAGGAAACCGGGGCATACTTTCTGAAAGCCGGATCTGATTCACCAGAAAACTTATTGGCTTACAATGATTTTGATAACACGATTGCAAACAAGACATGGGGTCCACATGCGCAAGACTGGAAATCAGGAGACCCGAAATGGAAGGGTGATAATGGGAAAGAATTAGTTGGGGCCATTAATTACCTTGCTAGTAAGGGCATGAACGCTTTTTCTTTCTTGACCTTGACCGTTATGGGCGATGGAAAGGATGTATGGCCTTGGGCGGCTTCAACCAATAATAGCCTTGATGGAAATTCTGGAACGGACGCCCAGAACCGATTGAGGTATGACGTCTCTAAGCTGGCTCAATGGGAAATTCTTTTTAGCCACGCGGATACCAAGGGCATGTACCTTCATTTCAAAACACAGGAAAACGAGAACGATCTTCTTCTGGATGGAGGAGAGTTAGGAGTTCAACGAAAACTATATTATAGGGAGCTCATAGCAAGATTTGGACATCATTTGGCCCTTAACTGGAATTTAGGTGAAGAACACAATCTTTATCAAGATCTGAACGATACGCAGAATACGAGAGTAAAGCAGTATGCCAACTACTTTAGGAGTGTGGATCCGTATCAAAACCATATTGTGATTCATTCCTATCCGGATAGTTGGCACCAACAGCAGTTGTATGGTCCTTTATTAGGGAACCAGAGTTTCCTAACCGGGGCATCTCTTCAAATTCAATTGAACGGTGTCCATGCAGGGGTGAAAAAATGGGTTTTAGAATCAAAAAACTCAGGAAAAAAATGGGTAGTCGCCAATGATGAACAAGGCGGTCAGCAGACAGGGGTAACCTCAGATGCCAGTTTCAACGGAAATAGAGGTTCCATTGCGGATAATCGCAAGGACACGCGACATAAGGTTTTATGGGGTACCTTGATGGCAGGTGGAGCAGGTGTGGAATACTACTTCGGGTATGATACGGGCGAAACAGACTTAACGGCACAAAATCTGCGGAGTAGGGCCATGAAATGGAACGATGCGAAGGTGGCTTTGACATTTTTCAATACACATTTACCTTTTTGGGAGATGGAAACGAGTGATGGACTCACCTCTAGTTCCACTGATTTTTGCTTCTCCAAACCGAATAACACTTACGTAATTTATTTACCCAATGGAGGAAGTACCAATTTGAACCTATCCAATGCGAACGGAAATTTTAATGTACGGTGGTTTAATCCAGTGAATGGTGGTGCACTTAGCAAAGGTTCGGTGACCAATATTAGTGGTGGGGGTACAAGAAGTATCGGTAATCCTCCGAATAATAGTTCATCTGACTGGGTGGCATTGATTCAAAAAGATGGGTTGGTTAGCGGTACTGACAAAAATTGTAGTTTCGACCTGAATGCCACTTCTGATTTCACGAACATCAATGTTTCCGGATTTTCTCCTGCCTATGTGGATAATGCAAGAAACGCCCTTGCTATAGATGCGGCACAATTTAAAGATGCCTATGCCGCCGCGGAAACTGTCTTTGACGGCGAGACCGATACCTATGACATTACATTGAATACCTTGACAGAATTGGATGGGGAAAGCAGCTATACGCTCAGCGTAAACGGAACAGCAGTGGGAACCTACAAGAACCCGACCACTTCGACAGACTATTTGCCAAGTTCAAAACTATTCGAGGGTATTAGCATTCGGGAAGGGGATATAATCCGTGTAACATTTAATTCGCACACTAATGGAAAGATTGCAGAAGGAAATGGTACGGCGTATTCTCGAGGTCGTTGGACTTCCTTGAATTTTAAATGCCAATCGGCACCTCCTCCCCCGTCATTGGATGATTGTAGCGCTGATGCGGAGGAAAAAAATGGGATGGTCATTGTGGAAGCCGAATCCCTTGATATTGCCTCTGGTTGGGTAAATACTGCCTCGGTAAACGGTTACTCTGGTACGGGTTATATCGATTGGCAGGGCGCGGACAGTTTCAACACGCCTGGGAAAGGAACCATTAGTGCCAAGATAAAAATCAATACCCCAGGTACCTATTTGTTTCAATGGAGAAACAAAGTAGGAGAGGGGACCAATACTACCGAGCGAAATGATTCTTGGCTTCGTTTTCCCGATGCGGACGATTTCTTTGGAAAAAGAGGAAGTAGTGTCGTATATCCTAAGGGAAGTGGTAAGTCGCCGAATCCAAAAGGAGCGAGTTCCGACGGTTGGTTCAAAGTGTTTTTGGGCGGAACGACCAATTGGACCTGGGTGTCAAATACGAGCGATCACGACAGCCATAAAATCTATGTTAGGTTCGATTCCCCAGGGATATATACTATGGAAATCTCAGGAAGATCCAAACATCACCTGATCGATAGAATTGTATTGAGTACCAATGGAGTCGATGCGACCAGCTTATCGTTACCAGAAACCTTGTGCTCTAATGGAGAAGTACCCGTTTCGGTTTCTTCGGTTTCCGTAAACCCTGGATCGGCCTCTATCCCGGCTGGAACGACTTTGAATTTAGAGGCCACTGTTTTCCCTGAAAACGCAACGAATAGAAAGGTAATCTGGACTTCCAGCAACACAAAAGTAGCTTCAATTAATCAAAATGGTGTTGTCAGTGCGCTGACTCCTGGAGATGTGCGCTTTACAGCTACTACACAAGATGGGAACTATACTGATGAGGCTAGAATTACCGTAACCGAGACCGCCGAGGTCAATATACCGGTCAAACGTATTTATGTTACGCCTCAATGGTTGACATTGAAAGTGGGTGAAACCGGGGAATTGGAATATGAAATTACGCCGTCGAATGCTACAAACCAAAGTGCTGTTTGGTCATCGAGCAATGAGTCCGTAGCACTGGTCGATCAAAATGGGATGGTAACGGCCATTAAGACCGGAACCGCGAAGATTATTGCCCGTAGTTTGGATGGAAACAAGCAGAGTGATGCCACCTTGACCGTTATCAAGGGAACAAATGAGTCTGTACCCGTTACGGGTATTGAAGTCGCCCCTGAATCTACTAAGGTAGTAACGGGTAATTCACTTATCTTAACGTACGCGGTTATGCCCAAGAATGCCTCAAATTCAAAAGTAAAATGGTCCTCCAGCGACAATTCTATCGCAACCGTTAATCAGAATGGTGTAGTTACCGGTATTACTTTAGGGGAGGCTGTCATCTCTGTTACTACAGAAGATGGAGGTTTCACCGCTTCGGCAAATTTAGAGGTCATAAAAATGCCGACCATTACAAATCCGGCCCAGGGGGTCTATGTTAGTCCACAAAAACTCACTTTTGAGGTGGGTCAGACCGTTGTGCTAAGTGCAAAAGTGAGACCACTTAATGCAACAAACCAAAATGTGATTTGGACTTCAAGTGATACAAGCATTGCCACGGTGGATGCCAACGGTATGGTCACGGCTTTGAAAACAGGAGCTGTGGAAATTGAGGCCATAACCGAAGATGGGGGGCATCGCAGTGATGCGAACCTGACTATAATACCAGGAAACGGTACCCCGGTCGCGGTGTCCGGTATTGAACTCAAGCCTTCCTTTGTCATACTTGAAAAAGGTATGAAGAGAAAATTGAGTTATATCATAAGCCCCTTGAATGCCACCAACAAAAACGTTGTTTGGTCTTCGGAAGATGAGCAGTTGGCGATTGTTGACCAAAACGGATGGGTCACTGCGATGCAGGAAGGAAGCGTATCGATTACGGCCACCACGGTTGATGGTAACTTTGTTGCTACAGGCACGATTTCAATAGTTTTCGAAGGGCAAGAAGTGATACCGCTGAAAAGAATTTATGTCACTCCCCAGCGTTTGACACTTGCGATAGGACAAAGCGATCAGCTCACTTACATCGCCACGCCATCAAATGCAACTAATACAAAGGTGACCTGGAAATCAATGGACGAGCGTATTGCCATCGTAGATCAGAACGGAAAGGTGACGGCCTTGAAACCGGGAAAAGTGGAAATAGAAGCGACTTCGGAAGATGGTAATTTCAAGAGTGATGCCACCCTAACCGTGGTGTCAGATTCAAGCAATGCAAAACGGTCTATAGTGACGTATCCGAATCCGACCCGCGATGAAGTCCGTATTGACGGTATGACCGGGGATAAGGGTTGGATTGGTGTTTACGGCTACAATGGGGCTTTAATGAAACAGGTCACGGTCAAAGAGAAAGGAACGCAAGTCATCTCCCTAGCGGGGCTTCCGACGGGCACTTATGTTGTCAAAGTGATTGACGAACATAAAATCGAAACCCGAAATATTATTAAACTATGATTTCAGATTTGAAATAGGGCATCCCAGTCGATCTAGCACCAAATGAACCCAGATTGTAAGTGGATAAGGCCAAGTCTTAAAGAAAGACTTGGCCTTATTTCATAATCGCATTAGAAAACGAGGAACAATCAAGTACTAGCTTTAAACGCCTCGCTTTTTTTTAAAGCAAACCAGCCACAATAAATGGCTGCTATCCAAATAAATAGATTGACATAGTTTTTTATTGTGATGTCAATCGATTCATAATTGAAAAACACTCCTGAAATAGTTGACGTTTGAAATAGGATTTTGAGTAGGGCCAGAGCCACAAAAAGAACTATGAATATCAATTTGGTCCGCAGCAGAACAATCTTATGCTTTTTAGCAAAGAAATATAAGCCGGGCGCAATTAAGTAAATGCCATAGGCCAGTAGATTCATGGTGAAGTCAATGTTTAACAAGAGGAGATTGGCCAAATGAAAAATACAAGCGATGGTCAAAAAAAACAGCCACGTCTTTTTACCTTTCAATAAAAAGATGAATCCGCTGATTTCAAAGATAGCTGCCATGTAGTCCATACATTCCAATACAAAGCGTGGTATTTGATTCACATACGGTGCTAAGAACATTTGGTTCTTCTCTAAAAAATAGGCAGGATAATACCAGAACAAGAACCCACTACTATTTAAATCGAAATCAATCCACCGAGTTAACTTTGGAAGTCCGGCGGAGAAAAACCCAAAACAAATACACAACGCCAGGATGGCAATTGCGCTATTTTGTGTGCCAGTGGCTATTTTTCTATCCTTAATCCATGCCAATTTGGTGCCAGAGTTCGTAAAGCCAAAGATGAGGTAGGTGAACACTAACAAGGTCGAATGATGATCGATTTTACCGAAGCTATAGTAGAAGGAAAGAAAAACAGCATGCAATAGAAAAAGACCAAAAAAGGCCATTCTAGCCCGTATCCCCAGGGTAATCATGAGCAACAAAACAACGGCCAATACGTCTGCCGATCGATAGAGGTAATTAGGCAGGTGATTATCGGTCAGATTCGCAAAGCTGAACAAAAAGGGGTCGAAAAATGCCGGCGGGGTATCGACAAGCCAAGACCAGGTCGGTGAAAAATATACCAGTAGTACAGCGCCAAAAAAAATGCGATAGAGCGCTAATTGGCGATTAGGTAAAGAAGTGGCCGACTTGATTCGCTCAAAGCCCAAACCCAAGAACTTATCAATGAAGTGCAAAAATCGTATCATTCGTGCTGATTTTTTCGACGGGGTCAGGTCTACCGTGCTTTGTGAAAATTTGGTTTTTACGTATGATGAGAATAGAGTCATTCAGGCCTTGTGATCGAAGTTGGTGCCGCATCCACTCCTTTGTCTTATTGACTTCATCAGCTGTTACTTTTTGACGCTGACTATAGGAGATGCTCAACCTCGGAGTGGTTGTATTGAAAACCTTGTTTTTATCCAAACCGAAATTATTGCGTATGATCCAGTGTGAAAAGTGGATGGGAATATTTTGGAAGAATGTCTTATGATCTACCTTTTTTTGATTTCCCTTAGGACCTAGACCGTAAAGCTCCTGTTCTACAATACTTGTATTTCTATTTAGAAAAACCTTGTTGGCATTCGATGGAAGTGTAATTGATGGAAAAATCTCAAAATTTCGGTCTATTGCCCTAAATAGGAGCGGAACAAGAAAAAAAAAGGAGAGAAGAACGAAACCGAAGATATTCTTGAAACGGAATTTCATAGTGCCAAGTTAAAAATTAGCCCTGTAATAACCTACTGGCTTTCGCTTCATGAGAATAGGTCGTCCGTATCGAAGACCGAAAACGGCAAGGCTTAGTCCTTATTTTGAAGAATCCATTGTTTGGCATTTGAAAATGCCGTCAACCATGGAGAGACTTCATCGTTTCTATCGATGGGATAGTTCGCCCAATTCCAGGGAAATGTTGAACGTTCAATATGTGGCATGGTCACTAAGTGCCGTCCCGTCGTATCACAAAGCATAGCGGTATTAAAATCACTTCCGTTAGGGTTCGCCGGATAGCCTTCGTAGCCATATTTCGCCACGATATCATACCGGTCTTCGGACAGGGGTAAGCTAAATTTTCCCTCCCCGTGGGATATCCATACCCCTAAGGTAGTTCCGGCTAGATTCGAAAGCATCACGGAATTATTTTCCAAAACTTTGACCGATGTAAAATTACTCTCGTGTTTTCCAGATTCATTATAGGTCATCTTGCCATGTACTTCATGATCCGGATTGATGAGATCTAATTCCATAAATAGTTGACATCCATTGCAGATACCGACGGAAAGCGTATCTGGGCGCGCAAAGAAATCCTTGATAACCTTATTGGCCTTTTCATTATACTTGATCGCACCTGCCCAACCTTTGGCACTGCCTAACACATCGGAATTGGAGAACCCTCCAACAGCTCCTAGAAATTGGATATCCTCTAAGGTCTCTCTGCCGGAAATCAAATCGGTCATGTGCACATCTTTGACATCAAAGCCTGCGAGATACATGGCATTGGCCATCTCTCGTTCCGAATTGCTACCTTTTTCACGGAGGATAGCGGCTTTAGGTCTTATTGTTGATGAATCCGATATTTTTCCTGTAAAGGTGTTAGGAAATCGGTAACGTAATGGTTGCTCTTTATAGTTGTTGTATCGCTCTTTGGCCAGGCCATTTGCAGTCTGTTTATCGTCTAATAAATAAGAGGTTTTAAACCAAATATCTCTCAACGAGGCGATATTCAAGCCCATTTGCATTCCGCCGTTCCTTATCGTCAATTCCGCCGTCGTAGTGACCTTTCCGATTTTTTTGAAATCAATGTTTACTGCATTTAGTACAGTTTCTATGGAGTCATCGGTTGACTGAAAAACAATACCGGCGTTTTCTGAAAACAATACTTTTATCGTATCGGTTTCCCCCAAATCGGTCAAATCCAATTCGGCTCCCAAATCAAGATCGGCAAAACACAGTTCTAAAAGTGTGGTTATCAATCCTCCTGAGGCAATATCATGCCCTCCAACAATTTGCCCTTGTTTAATTAAAGTTTGAATTGAATTAAAAACCAATTTGAAATAGGCATCGTCTTTTACGGTCGGTGCTTCATTTCCGACTGCATTTAAGACCTGTCCGAACGAAGAACCACCAAGTTTATAGTGGTCTTTTGACAGATTGATGTAGTAGATGCCTCCCCCGTCTTTTTGTAAAACAGGCTCCACGACTTTGGAGATGTCATCACAGTTTCCCGCAGCGGAAATAATGACCGTTCCCGGGCTAATTACATCGCCATCTTTGTATTTCTGTTTCATGGATAGGGAATCCTTACCGGTAGGAACATTAATGCCCAAAGCGATTGCAAAGTCCGAAATGGCTTGTACGGCCTCATACAAACGAGCGTCTTCACCTTCGTTTTTACAGGGCCACATCCAGTTAGCTGAAAGTGAGACGGATTGTAGTCCGTCTTTTAAAGGTGCCCAAATGATGTTGGTCAACGCTTCGGCAATACTATTCTTACTTCCTGCGGAAGGATCGATAAGTCCTGAAATAGGGGAGTGACCTATGCTAGTGGCGATACCTTCTTTCCCTTTAAAATCCAGAGCCATTACCCCTATATTGTTCAGCGGCAATTGCAAAGGACCAACGCATTGTTGTTTGGCCACACGACCGCCCACACAGCGATCTACTTTGTTGGTGAGCCAATCTTTACAGGCCACGGCTTCCAATTGCAGTACCTGTTCCAAATAATCATGGAAGAATTCCAATGAATACGTTGGATCGACATAAGTTCTTTGAATGGAAGTGTCGGTCAATATCGTTTTTGGCGAACTTCCGAAGATGTCGGTTAAATGCACATCCATTGGTTTTTCACCTGTGGTTTTCGATTCAAAAGTAAAGCGATCATCGCCCGTAACATCACCTACTTCATATATCGGTGAACGTTCTCTTTCAGCGATCCTGCCGAGTAGAGCGGCATTGTCTTTACCGATAACTAGACCCATGCGCTCTTGTGACTCGTTGCCAATGATTTCCTTTGCGGATAGGGTAGGGTCACCAATAGGTAATTTGTCCAAATCTATTTTTCCTCCGGTTTCTTCCACCAGTTCAGATAAGCAGTTGAGGTGTCCTCCGGCGCCATGATCATGAATGGACACGATGGAATTCCGGTCACTCTCTACCATGCCACGAATGGCGTTGGCCGCTCGTTTTTGCATCTCAGGGTTTGAACGTTGTACCGCATTCAATTCGATCGCCGAACTGAATTCGCCTGTATCCGCACTAGAAACGGCAGCACCGCCCATTCCAATTCGGTAGTTGTCACCGCCTAGAATGATGATCTTATCACCGGTTTTCGGGGTATCCTTTAAGGCTTGTTCTGCTTTTCCGTAGCCGATTCCCCCCGCTTGCATAATGACTTTGTCATACGCGAGCCTACGTGTGTTGCCGATTGCAGTCGAAGCATCCTCTTGATGCTCAAAGGTCAATACGGATCCTGCGATTAATGGCTGTCCAAACTTATTGCCGAAATCGGAAGCCCCGTTCGATGCTTTGATCAAAATGTCCATAGGGGTTTGGTAAAGCCATTCCCGCTCGGGCATTCCGTTTTCCCATGAGCGCTTTTCTTCTAGTCGGGAATAGGCCGTCATATACACCGCCGTACCTGCCAAAGGTAATGAGCCTTTACCCCCTGCCAAACGGTCTCGTATTTCCCCGCCGGATCCGGTTGCGGCACCATTGAAAGGCTCTACCGTGGTTGGAAAGTTATGCGTTTCGGCCTTTAAGGAGATGACGGACTCAAATTCCTCTTCTGTATAAAAATCAGGTTTGTCTGCCGTTTTCGGAGCAAATTGCACCACTTTCGGACCTTTTATAAAGGCAACATTGTCTTTATAGGCCGACACAATATCGTTTGGATTTTCTTGCGAGGTTTTCTTAATGAGCTTAAAGAGTGAGGTCGGCTTCTCTTCACCGTCAATGACGAAGGTGCCATTAAAGATTTTATGACGACAGTGTTCCGAGTTCACCTGACTGAAACCAAAGACTTCTGAATCGGTCAGTTTGCGACCCATTTTTTCTGCCAAGCCATTGAGGTAAGATACCTCTTCATCATTTAATGCCAACCCTTCTTGTTGATTATAGGCGGCAATATCATCAATCTCCAAAATGGCTTCGGGCTGTACGTCAATTGTATAAACTCCTTGGCCCAAACCATTGTATTTTTGTGAAATCATCGGGTCAAAATCGCTAAAAGCCTCATTGACTCTTTGAAATTCCTCAATCCTACGGATACCCGAAACCCCCATATTTTGGGTAATCTCCGTGGCATTCGTACTCCATGGGGTAATCATGGCGGCTCGGGGACCAATAAAAAAGGCGTCTAGAGACGCCATATGTATTTTAGGTCGGTTGCCGAACAACCAGATGAGCTTATTGATGTCTTCTTGTGAAAGTTCTTGATGGGTTTCAACTGCAAAAACTTTGGTAGTTACCTCCCCGAAAAAGTGAATCATCGACCGTTTGAATTGTTAGGTTTAAGAAAGCCGTAAAATTACGTTTTTTTAAGACTTTTCGTCAATGGATTTCAAACAGTTTTGAACGGGGTATGTTGATAAGATCAACTCTCATTCCGGATAAATAGATTTCTTGCTCGGAAATGATGGATTGAATCGGGGTGTTATTTGTTTTTGTACTTTTAGGAATAGCTAATTCAAAAAATCCGACCCTTATGAAACTATCTAAAATCGCTGTAGTGATGAGCTGTATGCTTATTGTTATTACTAGTGTCTATTCCCAAAAGAAATATTCTAAAAAGCAAATTGAACGACTCAAAACCGAAGCTGCCCAAATCGTTCAGGCCAACCACAAAAAATCGCAGGTGATGGTAGACAAGGTCTTTAGCTTCGCCGAATTGGGATTTCAGGAGTTTGAATCTTCCAAATACTTGACCAGTATACTTGAAGAAAACGGTTTTGAAATCGAGAATTCCATTTCGGGAATCCCAACTGCGTGGATGGCGAAATGGAGCAATGGTGAAGGTCCGGTCATTGCTTTGGGAAGTGATGTGGATTGTATTCCAAAGGCATCACAGTATCCTGGAGTGGCCTACCACAAACCGATGGTCGAAGGTGCTCCTGGGCATGGTGAGGGGCACAATTCGGGTATTCCTTTGAATATTAGTGCCGTACTAGCCGTAAAACAACTCATGGAGCGTGAGAATATCGGGGGTACGCTCTTGGTTTGGCCAGGCATTGCGGAAGAGCTCTTAGGTTCGAAGGCCTGGTATGTTCGCGACGGACTTTTCGATAAGATAGATATGTGCATTTTCACCCATGTGAGCAGCAACCTTGGTGTCTCTTATGGACCGACTCGGGGTACAGGACTGATATCGGTAGAATATTTGTTCGAGGGAGAAGCAGCTCACTCGGCCGGAGCACCGTGGCGTGGAAGAAGCGCCTTGGATGCGGCAGAACTTATGAATATCGGTTGGAATTACAAACGGGAGCATCTGCATCCCTTAAAACGATCCCATTCCATTTTTACGGATGCGGGTGACCAGCCCAATGTGGTTCCTTCCAAAGCGGCCATCTGGTTTTATTTTAGGGATATAAAGTATAAAGGCATCATGGAGATGTATGCGGAGGCGAATGATATGGCAAAAGGGGCCGCACTGATGACAGGAACTCAAATGACTTCTCGCGTTTTGGGTGCCGCATGGCCCAGACATTTCAATAAAGTGATTGCGGAAACAATGTATGCCAATATCCAAAAAGTAGGTTTGCCAGAATGGTCCGCAGAGGATCAGGCCCTGGCCAAGGCCGTACAGACCGAGGTAAATTCGAAGAAAGTTGAAGGATTGGCTACGGAATTGATGAAACTTGGTTTACCGGTCAAAGATCCTATTAGCGGAGGTTCCGATGATATTGGGGATATTTCTTGGAAGATACCTACGGTAACCATGCGTTTTCCTTCCAATATTCCCGGACTTCAAGGGCACCATTGGAGCAACGCCATCGCCATGGCAACACCCATAGCGCATAAGGGTGTTACTGCAGGAGCGAAAGCCGAAGCAATGACCATTCTCGATTTTCTGTTGAAACCCCAGTTATTAAAAGATGCCTGGACCTACTTCAACGATGTGCAAAGTAAAGAGGATACGTATGAACCTATGATTTCGGCGGAAGATATGCCTCCTATTTACTTGAATACAGATAAGCAGGGTGAGTTTCGTTCTGAATTGGAGAAATTCTACTATGACGAAACAAAGTATGATTCGTATTTGGAACAGTTGGGGGTGGAGTACCCTACTTTGAAACAAAAATGAACTGGTAAGTAATCATTTCAGTTTCGCAGACCTATTAATCCCCTCTTTTTAGAGGGGAAACTATTGGTGGTCAGCCCTTATTTTCTTTCCAGAAGCGCCATATAGAAGCCATCAAATCCGCTTTTTGAAGCGTAGATTTTCTTTTCTTTCACCAGTGAGAAATCCTTCCCTTCTTCTGAGTCGAGAAACGAGTTGACCTGTTCACTGTTTTCCTGTGGCAGTATGGAACAGGTTGCATAGACCATTTTACCACCTACTTTAACTATTTTGCTATACGAACGAATAATGTCGTGCTGGGTCTTAGTGATTTTTTCTAAAAAGTCCGGTTGCATTTTCCATTTAGAATCCGGATTTCTTCGCAGTACGCCCAGACCCGTGCAGGGTGCATCGATAAGCACGCGATCCGCACTTCCATAGAGTTTCTTGAACACTTTGGTCGAGGAGATCTCACGGGTTTCGATATTATGAGCCCCGTTTCTTCTAGCCCGCCGTTTTAGTTCCTTCAGCTTGCTGCCATAAATATCCATGGAGATGAGTTGGCCTTTGTTTTCCATAAGTGCCGCCAGATGAAGCGATTTGCCGCCGGCGCCAGCACAGGTATCCACTACGCGCTGACCGGATTTAACATCCAAAAGCTCGGCTACCAGTTGCGAAGAGGCATCCTGCACTTCGAAGAATCCTTTTTTAAATGATTCCGTTTGAAATACGTTGGCGCGTTGAGGTAAACGTAGTGCCGAGGCGTAGCCCTTGATCGGTTCTACATCGATACCTTCTTCTAAAAGCGACTTTCTAAGCTTTTCTTTGGTTGTCTTTAGTGTATTCGTGCGTAAAATCACTTCCGCTGGTTGATTGAGCTTGGCCAATTCTTCCGTCCACAATTGGTCGCCCAATGCTTTCTCTCCCAATTCATCGATCCAATCAGGAACCGCTTCCCTGAATTTTCTGATTTTCGATAATTCATCGAACTTTCCCTTGATTCGGCGTTCAGGTGTCGGTTCGATTTGTTTCCAATCTGGCAGCTCTATTCCTTTCAATACTGCCCAAACGGCCCACATACGGAACAAATCTTGCCTTCTGGAGGGCACTCTTACGTCCGCTATTTCCGCATACAACCTTTTGTAACGCACCATTTCGTAAATGGTTTCGGCGATAAATCCACGATCTCGTGCGCCCCAGCGTTTATCCAATTTTAAAACTTTTTGTACCACTTTGTCGGCATATTCTCCTTCATTGAAGATTAAATCGAGTCCGTCTATCACGGCAAATACCAAGTTTCTATGTAATTTCATTTTACGAAAATTCAGGCTGCAAAGGTATTGTATTCGGTACGATTCCCTTTATTTTTGATAAACTTTATACATATGCGCTATCTGCTGGTTTTTCTCTTTTTCTGTTCGGTCATTTCGTGTGATGAGACCCAACAAAGAATCGCTTTCACAACGGTATCCATTGAACCGGTCTACGAAGATTCCTTGAGTATCCGAGCCATCACGTTTTTAGATTCCAACACACTGTCCTTTGCAGCGAACAAAGGTACTTATGGTACGGTTGATCTGGAATCGGGAAAAGTACGCACGAATGTCGAAAAATATCATACGCTCATTCCGGAATACCGTGCCATCGCAACGAACAAAGCAGACTTTTTTATGCTTTCCATCGGAAATCCGGCCCTACTTTATAAGACGGGGGATAACGGTAAGATGGATTTGGTATATATGGAAGAGGGAGAAGGGGTTTTCTACGATGCTATAGCTTTTTGGAATGCGGATGAAGGCATTGCCGTTGGTGATACGGTCGATGGATGTATTTCTATTACCATTACCAGGGATGGCGGATTTACTTGGACGAAGCTCGATTGTCAGCAATTACCTAAGAGTATAGGCGGAGAGGGCGCTTTCGCCGCAAGTAATACCAACATCGAGGTATTCGGAAATGATACTTGGGTCGCAACAACGAAACGAATCTTATATTCACCGGATAAAGGAAAAACCTGGGAAGCAATAACGACACCTGTACGTACCGTGGCGGAATCCGAGGGAATCTTTTCCATTGATTTTCATGACAAAAATTTGGGGATAGCTGTAGGTGGAGACTTTACAAAACCCGAGGGTAACCTGCGAAATAAGGCGATAACCAGTGATGGAGGAAAAACATGGTCATTAATAGCGGACGGAAATGATCCAGGGTATAAAAGCTGTATTCAGTTTGTACCAGGTGGGGGAGGGAAGGAAATCGTAGCGATTGGTTTCACGGGCATTTCCTATTCAAAAGATAGCGGCGCACAGTGGAAAACCCTGTCGGAAGAGGGTTTTTACACACTCCGATTTTTAAACGACACCGTGGCGTATGCTGCGGGCAAAAACCGTATTTCTAAATTGACCTTCAAGTAAAAGGGGAAGCTCTAGAGCTTCCCCTTTTTTGTTTGTGATTCGGATTATACGTTCACCACGACATAACCTCTTCCTTTTTTCTTGTACCATACACCTTTGTATTTGTACACTTTCCTTCCATTTCTAAGTTTTACGACTTTATTTCCTCTAGGCAAATGTCTGACTTGAATGCCCACAGGGGCCGCACAAACCACGAATCGCTTTCCTCTTGGTTTATACCAAACTCCATCGGCGAAATGAAATCGTACTTTGTTGTGTACTACAACCTTGGGGTTGTATACCTTGGTGACCACGGTACCGTGTTTTGGATACACTTTAACTACCTTGCGTTGGGCTGTCGCGAATGCTGTCATTCCGAATACCAAGATCATAGCGAGTACTACTTTTAGATTTTTCATAGTTTAATTTATTAAGGGTTACCTCTTTTTGACTCTAAATATCTGACAGGGTTTAATGAAAAAAGAGGCTATAAAGCCCCTTTTTTGCGTATTTCATCGAATATTCAAGAATCATCGGAATCCGCCACCGCCGTTGCGCCGCTGTCGGTACTGCTGTATCAGTTTTCGTTTAAAATCCTCTTCGGACTTCAGAAGGATTATTGTTTTTTTGGCAGACAGTATGCCTTTCATTTTTTTGACAAAGGCCTGTTGCTCCGTCTGTTTTTCTGCTTCAAGTGACATTTGCTTGCTCAGTAATTCCTCTGCTTCTTTTTCAGTAAGCGCATCGAAATCCATAGCCTTACTTCGAATTTCTTGACGTTCGATTTTTCGAAAGCCGTTCATCCGTTCTTCGTGTTTGTTATAGGCAGGCCAAAAAGCTTCGGCCTCATCGTTTGAGAGGTCTAGCCTTTCCGTCAAAAAAGCGATCTTCAACGATTTTAGCTTTTCCCGGTCTGGCCTTCGCTGACCATAAAAGGTACTGGTCAGGGCCAAAAATGCAATGACCAAAAGTAGTTTCTTATTCATAATCTTCAAGGTTTAGGTCTTTGATATCATCTATATTCTCATTTAAATAGTCGATGACATTTTCTTCTTCGAATTGATTTTCCAAAATATCGTCGATTTCCAGCTCGTCTATGGGTAAGACTTCGGCAATCTCAAAGGTGGTCAGTCCTAGTTCATTGGTATCAAAATAGGTTTCAATATCAGCATTGGCCAAATCGTCCCAAGTGGTTTCGCCGGTAGCGTTCCAATTTAATCCGATAAGCATCACAAAGATGGCCGCAATTGACGCAGCCGCAACATAATATCTTTTATATGGATGTAGTTGAACTACCTTGGTCTCAGACAAGGTGATTTTTTCTTGAATACTATTTTTCAAGTTGTCAAAATAGTCTTCAGGTACCGTGAAATCAACTCCTTCAGGCAGGTTGAGCTTCTCTTCGCTCAATTTGTCCTTCAACTTGTCGGTCAAGTTATCAAAGTAACCTTCGGGTGTTTTAAACGGACTATTTTTATCTAACTCTTCCATTACATTAATTTGACTATCGGTACTTTAAAAGGTTTAATCGTTTTTTTTCCAATTTTGGTAGTTGTTCTTAATTCATTCTTCTTTTAGAAAAGCCTCTATTTTTTTGGCCGCCAAATGATAGGAAGCCTTGAGTCCACCAACGGATGTATCCAATATTTCCGAGATTTCCTCGTATTTCAGTTCCTGAAAATACTTCATATTGAACACCAATTTTTGCTTTTCAGGAAGACTGGCAATAGCCCGTTGTAATTTAAGTTGAATTTGATCTCCCTCAAAGTACACATCCGCCTGCAAACTGTCCAATAATTGATTTTGCACTTCTTCACTGGTAATGCCCTGTTTTTTTGACTTGATCTTCAAAAAACTCAGCGCCTCGTTGGTCGCGATACGATACATCCAAGAATAGAGTTTGCTATCCCCTTTAAACCCACCAATGCTTCGGTACACCTTAATGAAAGTATTCTGTAGCACATCATCCGCATCGTCATGGTTGAGCACGATTCTACGAATATGCCAATAAAGCCGTTGCTTATAGGTATCTATCAATACCTCAAAGGCCTTTGATTGCGTACTCGGATCTTTCAATTGATCTACTAAATCGGCTTCTGCTAGCAATAGTCGTTTGTTTGGATTCTTCTCTTTGACCTTAAAATTACAAAAAGGTTTAATCGCCGAGAATAAGTCGGGCTGCTTTCCGGTTTTAAGGTAGTACCGCCTGGTCGAAGAACTAGCCCAGTGATTGCATCTCCACGAGCTTGAAATAGTTGCCTTTTTTGGCGAGCAGCGCTTCATGAGATCCTTGTTCGACTATTTTTCCTTTTTGGAGCACGACGATAGTGTCTGCCGTCTGTATGGTCGACAATCGGTGTGCAATAACAATGGAGGTACGATTTCGCATCATCTTTTCTAGGGCGTCCTGCACCAGACGTTCACTTTCAGTGTCAAGAGCTGAAGTAGCTTCATCCAAGATCATTATCGGTGGATTTTTCAAAACGGCCCGAGCAATCGATAATCGTTGTTTTTGCCCTCCACTCAGTTTATTTCCTCCATCACCGATGTTGGTGTCATAGCCATTGGGTAATTCAGATATGAATTCATGGGCGTTGGCAATCTTGGCGGCTTCTGTAATTTCATCTTCCGTGGCGCTTTCTTTTCCAAGGGCAATATTACTTCGTACGGTATCATTGAACAATATGGAATCTTGAGTGACCAAACCGAGTAAACTACGCAGTGATTTCTTGGAAAGGGTTTTGATATTGTCCCCGTCGATTTTGATCGCCCCTTCATTGACGTCATAAAAACGTGTCACTAGATTTGCAATGGTACTTTTTCCGCTACCCGATTGTCCGACAAGTGCTACGGAATGCCCTTTGGGAACCTCGAGATCAAAATTTCGAAGTACATAGTCGTCCTCATATTTAAAGGAGATATTTTCCAGATGGATACCTTTTTCGAAGATTTTTTTATCCAAGGCATTCTCAGCTTCAATGATGGGATTTTCGGTTTCAAGAATTTCCAATACACGTTCTGCAGCGGCATTCCCTTTTTTAACCCCATATGAGGCCTTGCTCATTGATTTGGCAGGCGTTAGTATGTTATAAGCCAATCCCATATAGGCGATAAAAGATGCCGCATCCAAAGTTTCTTCCACAATCACCATTTTGCCACCGAACCATAATAAGACCCCAATGACCAAAATACCCAAAAATTCCCCTGTCGGGGACGCTAGGTTTTGTCGATTCAGAAGTTTGTTGCTAAAATCAAAAAAACGTTTGGTCGAGCTTGAAAAAGTTCGGTAAAATTTGGATTCGGCATTAAATGCCTTGACCACGCGCAAGCCTCCTAATGTCTCCTCAACTATGGAAAGAAAATTGCCCTGTTCTTTTTGAACGTCATCCGATTGTTTCTTTAATGATTTTCCGATCCATGAAATGATGCCTCCGGCAATAGGAATAAAAATGAACACAAAAAGGGTGAGCTTTCCGCTAATGCCGAACATGATGATGATCGTGAACAAAATGGTCAAGGGGTCACGTACGATCAGTTCCAATACGGATAGAAACGAATGTTGTATCTCAAGTACATCGGAAGTAATCCTCGCAATGACATCGCCCTTTCTTTTTTCGGAGTAATAGGCGACGGGGAGTTCCGTAATTTTTACATACATCTGGTTTCTGATATCCTTGAGAACCCCATTCCGAAGAAATGTGATGAAATACATGGCCAGATAATTGAAGAGGTTTTTAAGCAAGAATAGAACCAATATTAAACCAATGACTAACACCAGCCCCTTCATTTTATCCGCCCCGGCGTACTGGGTGACATGGTATCCGAGGTAGTCCATGATATAATCCTTGGCTCCCCCTAAACCGGTATATTCAGGTAGTTGGGTAATGGGTTTGTCCTTTTCGAACAGCACGTTCAACATGGGGATGAGTGCCGCAAAAGAGAGTGCACTAAACAGGGCATAGAGTATGTTGAACAGAATGTTCAGATATCCGTATTTGCGATACGGTTTCGCAAAATGGAGGATTTTTTTGAAATAGTCCATTAACTCAATTGCAGTTCGGAAAGAATAGTGGCAATTTTTGAATCCAATGTTGCATTCACCTTTTTGAACTCATTGGCATTCTCGAGTGTCGTATTCGTACTGATGTAGAATTTTACTTTCGGCTCCGTACCACTTGGTCTGGCCGCAACTCGAGTACCATCTTCCGTTTCATAGATCAGTACGTTTGACTTCGGAAGGTCCATGATCTTTTCTGCACCGGTAATCACATTCTTGGCAATCGAGGTGTTATAGTCTTCGATCCACCGAACTTTAGAACCGGCTACGGATTCCACAGGATTATCCCTAAAATCCTCTAGCATCTGTTTGATTTCCGCTGCACCACTGATTCCCTTCTTAGTCAGTGATACCAAATGTTCCTTATAGAAGCCAAAATCCACATAACAATCAATAAGGTCTTTGTAGAAAGAACTTCCATTGGCTTTGGCCTGGCTTGCGATTTCACAAGCGAGTAGGGTAGAGGTCACCGCATCCTTGTCACGTACAAAGTCACCGACCATATATCCGAAGCTTTCTTCTCCTCCGCCGATGAATTTTGACTGGGGAAAGTCCTTGATCATCTTACCGATCCATTTGAAGCCCGTAAGTGCTGTTTTGAACTCCACGCCATAGGCTTTGGCCATGGCCTCCATCATTGGGGTAGACACAATGGTAGTTGCAATAAACTCATTGCCCTGAAACCCCTTTTCTTTGTGTTGGTCCAAAAGAAATTTGGTCATCAATACCATGGCCTGGTTGCCATTGACGATTTCCATCTTTCCTTCAAGGTTACGCACGGCAATGCCTAGGCGATCACTATCCGGGTCGGTTCCTACAACCATATCGGCCCCGATTTCCTCTGCTTTGGCAACCGCCATAGAAAGTGCTTCCGGCTCTTCTGGGTTTGGGGAAACCACTGTGGGAAAAGCTCCGTCCGGCTTTGCTTGTTCTTCGATAATGGTCACGTTTTCGTATCCGGCCCGTTTCAGCACTTCGGGAATTGCGGTAATCGAAGTGCCGTGTAAAGAGGTAAAGACAATTTTGAAATCCGCCTTTCCATCGGCATTGAAACTTCCGTTTTTGACCGATTCGTCAATAAACGCTTTATCAACTTCTTTATCAATGCTTTCGATCATACTGCTGTCTGCGGAAAACTTAATGTCTTCAAAGGAGAGTGAATTGATTTCTGCTATGATAGCACCGTCTTGGGGTGGAACAATTTGGCCACCATCCGTCCAATACACTTTGTATCCATTATACTCCGGCGGATTATGCGATGCTGTTAAGACAATACCTGCGTGACAGTTCAAATGACGTACGGCAAAAGAGAGCTCGGGAGTCGTACGTAGTTCTGAAAAAAGAAAAACTTTAATTCCATTTGCGGAAAATACCTCTGCCACGGTTTGCGCCAAGGTATCACTATTATGACGGCAGTCGTATGCTATGACCACCTTGATGGCTTCGTCAGGATATGATTTACGCAGGTAGTTACTTAGTCCTTGCGTACTTTTTCCCAAGGTATATTTATTGATTCGGTTGGTACCAGCACCCATAATTCCACGCATACCGCCGGTTCCAAATTCCATGTTCTTATAAAAACGATCTTTTAACTCTTCTGGGTCACTGTCTATTAGATTTTGAACTTCGGACCTTACATCGGTATCAAAAAAATCGCTAAGCCAGCCTTTGGCAGTTTCTAGAATGGTATCCATAACGTAGTGTTTTTTAAGGCGATAAATTTACGAAGAATATAGTTCTTCACTGACTTTTGTTTCTTCGGAAATCGTGTATCGCGCTTCGTTCTTTCTTGACCTGATCAATATTTCGCCCAAGAAACCAGCCAAAAACAATTGGGTTCCGATAATCATCGCGGTCAATGCTATAAAGAATTGTGGTCTATCCGTAATCAGTCTTCCCGTTGTATTGATGAACAGTTTGTCGATTCCCAAATAGGTGGCGAATCCGAATCCGATAAGAAACATGATCACTCCTAGGGCCCCGAAAAGGTGCATGGGCTGTTTGCCGAATTTCGAAACAAACCAGATGGTGATCAAATCTAAAAATCCATTGATAAATCGTTCCATGCCAAATTTAGTTTTACCGTATTTACGGGCTTGGTGTTTGACTATTTTCTCATTGATTCTTGAGAATCCGGCATTCTTTGCCAAAACCGGTATATAGCGATGCATTTCACCGGAAACTTCAATGGATTTCACTACTGTCTTTTGGTAGGCTTTCAATCCACAGTTGAAATCGTGCAAGCGCACGCCTGAAGTCTTTCTTGCCGCCCAATTAAAGAGTTTCGAGGGCATGTTCTTAAAGAGTACGGAATCATAGCGTTTCTTTTTCCATCCGGAAACCAGCTCATATCCCTCTTCATGTATCATACGATATAGTTCGGGGATTTCTTCGGGATTATCCTGTAAATCTGCATCCATAGTAATGATGACGTCTCCTTGTACGGCTTTGAACCCGGCATGTAACGCTTGTGATTTACCGAAGTTCCTCTGAAACCGAATACCTCTTACGGCAGGGTTTTCCGACGCCAGATTTGAAATAATATCCCATGAGCTATCCGTACTGCCATCATCGATAAAAAGAATTTCATACAAAAAATGATTGGATTGCATCACGGATACAATCCAATCATGGAGTTCTTTCAAAGATTCTTCTTCGTTAAGTAAGGGAATAACAATGGATAGCTGCATTGCGCACTTCTGATTTACTTTTCAAAAGTACGATTTTGAAGTTAAATTGCGTTTTTTCCTTTTTTCAAGATCAGACCGGTGAACAGGCCAATGATCAGACCGATGACCACGTTAAGTATAATTCCTATAGGATAGGCAAGCCATGCGATTTTCCCTTGCATTTCCATACCCTGCGCCCACTGTTCTTCAGTTAACTTCGGATTATCAGCAAATGCCTGAACCTTTGCGATTGCCATTGCCTTTTCCATAAAATCGGGTTCAATCACATTGGTGAGTACCCAGTAAAATGCTAGAGCGATAATACCTCCGACCAGACCAATGCCGGCACCCAGTTTTAATGCCTGCGATAGACTTAATAGTCCGCCGTTTGCCTTTTTGAACTGTGAAGTAGCCAGAAAAATGGCTATTACGGTAAGTATAATTCCAATAATTCGAACCGACCAGCTTTGTTCGTAGTGCAATTCGGCAAAATAGAGCATCAAAGAGAAAATAATACTCGCCAGGCCCAAGAGCAGGCCGTAGGTCCAAGCGAACTTTCCGGTTTTAGGTAAATTTTCTTCCATTTGTATCGTGTTTTTAGGTTGTACTTAACGTTAGTTGAACAAACTCGATTTTTGTTACATCTTCAAGTTACGGTTTTTCAATTTTCTTTTTTTACTTTTTGATTGTGGATTTCGGAGAATTCATTAAATTTGCAGCCTTAAAATGAGTGCCTGTCGGAATGGGTGCGTTAAATTTTATAACCATGAAAAAAGGAATACACCCAGAAAATTACAGGTTAGTAGCCTTCAAAGATATGTCCAATGACGATGTGTTTTTGACGAAATCGACTGCCGAGACCAAGGAAACCTTAGAGGTGGACGGCGTCGAATATCCATTAGTGAAGTTAGAGATTTCAAGAACATCCCATCCGTTTTACACTGGTAAAGCCAAATTCTTGGATACTGCAGGACGAATCGATAAGTTCAAAAGCAAGTACGACAAATTCAAGAAAAAAGCGGCACCTGCAGCTGAAGAAGCTCCTAAAGCTGAAGAAAGCAAGGAGGAGAAATAAGGAGTATCTTGTAGAATATACATACCGAACGCCTCCGATACTCAGTGTCGGAGGCGTTTTTTGTTACTTTTGCCCAAAATTCTATTTTGATGAACTACATCCTTTTTGATGGCCCGGTGCGGGATGCTTTGCTTCCCTTCACCTTTACAAGACCGGTAGCGGATATCCGTGTCGGTATTTTGACCATCCGTGAGAAATGGGAAAAATACCTCGGGAATACGATCACGACAATTACAGAAGATTATTTGACGGAGAAGTTTCCCATGGTCGAGATGCCTGAGAATGTGTTGATCAATGCTTCTTTTTTACCCACTGAACAACTGGTCAGTGCGATTCAGGATTTGAAGGAGAACGAAGCGATTTTTATGGAGGATGAGGTGATTGCCTTTTATTCCAAAGAATCGCAACAAGAAGTGGATTTCACCACCTATCACTGTATAGCTTTTAAGGAGGAGGTCTTTCGAATTGAACATACTTGGGATATTTTCTCGAAAAACGGGGAAGCTTTACAGGCCGATTTTGATTTGATTACGGCGGGAAGGAAAAGTGCTCCCATTTCCGATACCAATAACGTTATCCATGCAGAGCATATCTTTCTTGAAGAAGGCGCGAGTGTGGAATACAGTATTTTGAATGCCACCGAAGGGCCTATCTATATTGGCAAAAATGCACAAATCTGGGAAGGTAGCCTCATCCGGGGTGGTTTTGCCCTGTGTGATCATGCCGTGGTGAAGATGGGGGGTAAGATGTACGGTCCGACCACAATAGGCCCCCATTCAAAAGTATGTGGCGAAGTTAGCAATGCCGTAATATTTGGGTATTCCAGTAAGGGTCACGAAGGCTATTTAGGGAATGCGGTATTGGGGGAGTGGTGTAATATCGGTGCGGATAGCAATAATTCCAATTTGAAAAATAACTATGCTAAAGTGCGTATTTGGAATTATGAAACAGAAAGTTTTGATCAAACCGGACTCCAATTTTGCGGGTTGATGATGGGCGATCACAGTAAGACGGCCATCAACACCATGTTCAATACGGGAACAGTCATCGGCGTCAATTGCAATATCTACGTACCGGGATTTCCACGAAATTTCGTCCCTAGTTTTAGTTGGGGCGGTGCATCCGGTTTTACAGAGTATTTGCCCAAACGGGCCTTTGAGGCCGCCAAGGTCATGATGGCAAGACGGGGAGTAGAGTTCAATGAAACCGAAGCCAAGATTTTGGAGCATGTTTTTGAGCTGACCAAGAAATGGCGTAATTATTAAAATAGGAACTCCTTTTCATAAAAGGCAATGGAGTTTTGGTTGAAGTACTTCGTTCAAGTGCCAAAATCGTTGAATGAAACCATATCATCAGTATAGTGAAAAAAAAAGTCGCATTTTATACTTTAGGCTGTAAGCTGAACTTTTCGGAAACCTCTACGATTGCCAGAAGTTTTCAGGAAGAAGGATTTGAACGGGTGGACTTTTCCGATCATGCCGATTTATATGTCATCAATACCTGCTCGGTCACCGAGAATGCCGATAAGCGTTTTAAGACCATAGTGCGACAGGCCCAGAAAGTGAATCCTGAGGCCTTCGTGGCGGCAATTGGTTGCTATGCCCAATTAAAGCCTGAGGAACTTGTTGCGATCGACGGTGTGGATTTAGTGTTAGGAGCTACCGAAAAATTCAAGATCACCGACTATGTGAATGACCTTACCAAAAACGATTTGGGAGCGATACACTCCTGTGAAATAGAAGAGGCGGATTTCTATGTAGGCAGTTACGCCATCGGAGATCGTACGCGGGCCTTCTTAAAAGTGCAAGATGGTTGTGATTACAAATGTACGTATTGTACCATTCCGCTGGCTCGTGGGATATCTCGCAGCGATACTTTAGCAAATGTGTTACGCAATGCGGCCGAGATTTCAGCGAAGGGAATCAAGGAAATAGTGCTCACTGGAGTGAATATTGGTGATTATGGAAAAGGTGAATTCGGAAATAAGAAACATGAGCATACCTTTTTGGATTTGGTCAAAGCCCTAGATGAAGTGGACGGTATTCATCGCCTACGTATTTCGTCGATCGAGCCCAATCTTCTAAAAAACGAAACCATTGATTTTGTGGCTCAGAGTAACTCATTTGTGCCACATTTCCATATTCCGCTGCAAAGCGGTTCCGATGCGCTGTTAAAAAAGATGCGTCGACGGTATATGAGTGATCTATACGTCGAGCGGGTCAACCGAATAAAGGAGGTCATGCCCCACGCCTGTATCGGAGTAGATGTTATTGTTGG
Source organism: Maribacter corallii (assembly GCF_047345415.1). Lineage (NCBI taxonomy): Bacteria > Pseudomonadati > Bacteroidota > Flavobacteriia > Flavobacteriales > Flavobacteriaceae > Maribacter > Maribacter corallii. The sequence goes on along the minus strand of NZ_JBLFEP010000005.1, from coordinate 169,330 downwards.
TTTTCCTGGAGAAACAGATGCCCATTTTTTAGAGACTTACCACTTTTTGAATGCTCTTGAGATATCTTACCTACATGTCTTTACCTATTCTGAACGGGATAATACGCCGGCCGCTGAAATGGATGATGCAGTGCCCAAAAAGGTGCGTAACAAGCGCAGTAAGATGTTACGCGGGCTCTCGGTCAAAAAGCGAAGGGCATTTTATGAGAGTCAATTGGGTACCACGCGAACGGTATTGTTCGAAAGCGAAAATAAACAGGGCTATATTCATGGCTTTACCGAAAATTATGTAAAGGTCAAGGCTCCTTGGAATCCTGAATTGGTCAATACCCTACATCAGGTTAGGCTAACCGAAATCGTCGAGGACGGTTTGGTGCGTTTTGAGTTTATGCCCAGTACGGTACAGGCATAAAAAAACCTCCTAAAAGGAGGTTTTCAATGTGCTTGAACTGTAGGGTTAGATACGTATTCCAACCGGTAGCATTTCTTTGTATTGCCTGTTCTTTCTTAAAAAACCTGCAATTTGAGGGCTTGTTGGTACCACCCTTTGATTTTTTTCTTGAATGTGGTGCAAAACAGATTTGATGAAATCTTCTCTAAAATCTTTTTTTTCAATAGCTTCGGGGATAACCAGTTTGGTTAAAAAAACCTTTCGTTCTTGCGAAGAATATTCAATCTTAGCTAGATGTCCGTCAACACTAGTTTCAAATTGACGCAAGAAACTGTTGTCCTTAATTTCTACTTCATTCATATAGTTTGATTTTAATATTTGGTTCAAGACAAAAAAATTACGGGGTTCTCAGTCCGTAATTTTATCTACTTTTACGTTAGTTGTTAAGGAGTAGGCCCTTTTTTTCTAAAGTAGTTTACAAAATTAGTGAAAAAAATGTGAAATTCCTAAAAAACCAAGCTTGAAAGCCCCAATGACAGATGATAAGATACATGTGTATTTGATGCCCGGGATGGCAGCCAATCCTTCTATATTTAGATATATTCAATTGCCGGAAGCCCAGTTTGAGCTTCATACACTGCATTGGTTCGTTCCACAGAAGAATATGAGTCTGTCTGAGTACGCTTTGAAGATGACAGAAGAAATAAAACATGAAACCCCGGTCTTATTAGGTGTTTCTTTTGGGGGAATGTTGGTACAAGAGATGGCCAGATACGTAAAGACCAAAAAAGTCATCGTAGTCTCAAGTGTCAAACACGAGTCTGAATTGCCAAAACGGATGCAATTTGCGAAGTACACCAAAATTCATAAATTATTACCAACCGGGATTGTGAACAATGTGGAGCTATTGGCTAAATACGCCTTTGGGGAAACCGTTACCAAGCGTTTGGCGCTCTACGAAGAATATCTTTCGATACGTGATAAACATTACATCGATTGGTCTATCGATCAAATCGTGAACTGGAAACCAGGTTATTGTCCTGATGGTATGGTTCATATTCATGGTGAAAAAGACAATGTGTTTCCTATTTCGAATATTAAGGATTGTATTCCTATTAAACAGGGCACACATACGATGATCATTCATCGAGCAAAATGGTTTAATGAGCACCTCCCCACAATTATTTTGCAATAAGCGAGTTGTATCTATACCTTTGAGTAACCAAATTAATCAAAAGCTATGAAAATCCTTAAGAATTTATTGATGGCCATCGGCGTCATTGTCGTCGTGAGTACCTTAATTTTTGCGGTGCAAAGTAAGAATGAGTTAATTCACTTAAAGGAGGAAATCGCCGAAAAAAATGTCGCTGATGGATACCAAATATCCGCTATAGATATTCCAGAGGATTTGAACTTCGCGGGCGAGAAAGTGCCTCAAGAAGATCCCGAGATTCTCGAACGTGTCGATCGTGAGTTTTTGGTGAATACGTATTGGCAGTCCAATGCCGTCTTATTGATGAAGCGAGCACACAAGTACTTTCCTATCATTGAACCGATTTTAGCCAAAAATGGCGTGCCCGATGATTTCAAGTATTTGGCAGTCGCTGAAAGTGGATTGCAAAATGTAGTTTCCCATGCGAAAGCTACTGGTTTTTGGCAGATTATGAAGGCTACCGGAAAACAGTACGGGTTAGAAATAAACCAGAACGTCGACGAACGTTATCATTTGGAAAAATCGACCGAGGTGGCGTGCAGGTACTTGAAGAAATACAAAGAAAAATACGGTTCATGGACCTTGGCTGCAGCAGCATATAACACGGGAACGGGATCGGTAGATAAGTATTTGAGAACTCAAAAGGTGCACGACTATTACGATTTGCTATTGGGCCAAGAAACCGGCCGCTATGTATTTAGGATTATGGCAATCAAGGAGATTTTATCCGATCCCCAAAAATATGGTTTTGAGCTGGAGGATGAGGATAAGTACCAAGCAGTGCCTACTTTTACTATAGAAGTGGATACGCCGGTCACGAACTTCGCTGATTTTGCAAAACAGTATGAAATCAACTATAAGATTTTAAAACGTCACAATCCCTGGTTGCGCGAACCACATCTGAACAATCAATCTGGAAAGAAATATACGATCGAGATTCCCAATAAGGGGTATTACAGGGAAACCACTGCGCCCTAATCGAATTTTAAAAGTAGAGTCATAAAAAACCCCGTATTCCGCTGTTAAGAAGAATACGGGGTTTTTCATGCCGTATAGAAATGATTCCAACTGGTTAAATTCGCTTCATCTGCTGTTGCATCATTCGAATCTGCTCTGTAAGCATATTGTTTTTATCCAATTTTTTGGCTTCGGACAGCAGCATGGTCGCTTCTCTTTTTCGCCGTTTTTGCATGGCGATACCAGCCAAACTAAGTTTTGCCATAGCGACATCGTAATCCATGGTCAAGCCTAACTTTAAGGCTTTTTTAAAGAATTTCTCGGCTTGTGTCAAATTTGTTTGGGAATGAATGATACCATGTAAGTAGTTGTAATACCCTTGCTGTTTCGTGGTTAGCGCCGCTTCGGGCTTACTTATTTTATCAAGCCATTTTTGCGTGCCCTGTAGATCTTGCTTTCGCATTCTAAGGAACGCGAGTAAGATCATTTCGTTTCTAAAATATAGGAAAATGAATATTAAGGAGAGCAAGATCAAGAAAATTCCGTTTCCGATATTTCCTTCGTAAAATTGATATCCTGCATAGGCGATAATGAGTCCCGCTATGATGAGTTTGAAAACTTTATTGAACATATGTCTTTATTCTTCTATTAGTTTGTATGTGATGGTTGATGTAATTGTGGTCGGTATTTCTTGATCACCCAATTGCGCCATAGTGGAAACCCCTTTTGCCTCGCTCTCGACGGTCATAAACTCGATAAAGCCTGTATTGCGATCGGCCGTTATTTCAGTGGTCTGTGACCCCATTAAGTTCATTGTGGTCGCCTGTTCGTTAATGTCCATCGTTACATCAGCGTTTCCTGAAATGGTCACGGTTTTATCTTCAAGTGCCTCCAAAGTCCAAGTATTTTGGGCATTCAGCTTACCGGTGTATTCATTCTGCCATGTATCGCCGACGGCTACCTGATGATCACTATATATGAAAGTCATCTGCTTATAACTACTGGAAAGCGCTTCCGAGCCAAATTCTTTCTCCAATGATTTTTTCATTAGGTTCTTTGAAAACTCATCTTCAAGTCCTGAAGAATTTGCCATTTGGGCCACTAAGCTATCTCCCCCGACGACCTCTAAAATATTACCTGTTTTTGCGAGCATCATTTCCACCGGCTGGTCCAAGAGGCTATTGAACATTTTTGATTGGATATCCTCCTCGGAAACCTCCTTGGCGCGAACGTTCATTAGTTCCCCCTGAATACTGGAGTCCATCAGCAGATTCAAATCCTTGAACTGAAAGGCAATGGTATAGGCATCATTGGATTCGCCGATGACGGTAAATTCTAGAATACCATCAAGAGTATTGGTCAGTACGTGTGACGCTCCATCCAGTTCTTGCGTAATGAGTTGCTTGGCATTTTGCTTTACCTTGAAGACATCCCCTTTTTTAAGTTGATACCCAAGAACGGTTTGCCCATTTAGGGTTATGCTGAAAAAAAAGATATAGAGTACCGCTAGTGTGTATTTCATAGAGCGATTTTAGACCTGAAAACGAATTCTGGCAAAAATACTAAAATCAAAACGTAGGGTAGCAGACGAGGCTGAAAAATATTTTCTCATTTGCATTTGGCAAAGAAAAAACTCTTCGTATATTTGCGCCCAGTTTTAGGCAAGCAATTTGGACTTGACCTTCACACAAGTTTTTAATACGTATTAAACGATGAGCAAAAGAACATTTCAACCTTCGAAGAGGAAAAGAAAAAATAAACACGGTTTTAGAGAGCGTATGGCTTCTGTAAACGGTAGAAAAGTTCTTGCCAGAAGAAGAGCTAAGGGTAGAAAAAAATTAACTGTATCATCCGAGCCGAGACACAAAAAATAAATGATTCCGTATTTTTAAAAATATTGAAGGTGTTACTTTTTTAAAGTAGCACCTTTTTTTTATGCCTTATTTACACTCTAAGTATCTAATTTTTAATTGCAAAGCACCTATAGAACATGCCGAAAAGAAAAAATTTAAAATCCGTTTTGATTATTGGTTCGGGCCCGATTATTATTGGCCAAGCCTGCGAGTTTGATTACGCCGGTTCGCAATCACTGCGCTCCCTGCGTGAAGATGGTATTGAGACCATATTGATCAATAGCAACCCAGCGACCATAATGACCGACCCTTCGATGGCCGATTTCGTGTATTTAAAACCGTTGACGACCAAATCGATTATCGAAATTCTGAAAATACATCCTCATATTGATGCTGTATTACCTACGATGGGAGGGCAAACTGCCCTAAACTTATGTATTGAGGCAGATGAGAAAGGTATTTGGGATGATTTCGATGTAGCCATGATCGGCGTCGATATCGATGCCATAAATATTACGGAAGATCGCGAGAAATTCCGAGAACTAATGGGCAAAATAGGAGTTGGCATGGCTCCTCAGGCCACAGCGACCTCTTTCTTAAAAGGAAAGGAAATCGCTCAAGAATTTGGTTTTCCATTAGTGATACGAGCTTCGTATACGCTTGGTGGAGCCGGGGCTTCCATAGTCTATAGACCTGAAGACTTCGACGAACTGCTCAGTAGAGGGCTAGAGATCTCACCTATTCATGAGGTGATGATCGATAAAGCCATGATGGGATGGAAAGAATTTGAGTTGGAGCTTCTTCGCGATAAGAACGACAATGTGGTCATCATTTGTGCGATTGAAAATATGGATCCCATGGGCATTCACACAGGTGATTCCATTACCGTGGCACCGGCCATGACCCTTTCGGATAAAACCTATCAAAAAATGCGTGATATGGCTATTCATATGATGCGCAGTATCGGTGATTTTGAAGGCGGATGTAATGTGCAGTTCGCAGTGAGTCCGGATGAAGCGGAAGAAATCATAGCGATTGAAATCAACCCAAGGGTTTCGCGTTCCTCGGCCTTGGCGTCTAAAGCAACAGGATATCCCATTGCAAAAGTCGCTACAAAACTCGCCATTGGCTATACTTTAGATGAATTGGAAAATCAGATTACCAAATCGACATCTGCACTTTTCGAACCTACCTTGGACTACGTTATCGTTAAAATACCGCGATGGAACTTCGATAAATTTGAAGGGTCTGACCGTACCTTGGGTCTACAAATGAAAGCAGTAGGTGAAGTAATGGGTATCGGCCGATCATTTCAGGAGGCTTTACACAAGGCCACCCAGTCCCTAGAAATCAAAAGAAACGGTTTAGGCGCCGATGGAAAGGGTTATAAGGATTATGACCAAATCATCAGCAAGTTGACAATTCCGAGCTGGGACAGGGTATTTGTGATTTATGATGCCATACAGATGGGCATTCCCTTAAGTCGAATACACGATATCACCAGAATAGACATGTGGTTCTTGAAGCAGTATGAAGAACTCTACCAACTGGAAAAGGAAATCTCGAAATACACCATCGCTACGCTTTCAAAGGAATTGTTGCTTGAAGCAAAGCAAAAAGGTTTTGCAGATCGCCAGATCGCGCATATGCTGGATTGTTATGAGAGTGAAGTATACAATAAGCGTACGGAGTTGAGTATCAATCGGGTGTATAAACTGGTCGATACCTGTGCCGCGGAGTTTAAAGCGATGACCCCCTATTACTACTCCACTTTCGAGGCAGAAGTCGAAACGGCCCAAGGCGAACGGTATGTCGCCAACGATAGTGTTGTGACCGATAGAAAGAAAATAGTTGTATTGGGTTCAGGACCGAACCGAATCGGGCAGGGGATAGAGTTTGATTATTGCTGTGTTCATGGAGTTCTGGCCGCATCAGAGGCCGGTTATGAAACGATTATGATCAACTGTAATCCCGAAACGGTTTCCACCGACTTCGATACTGCCGATAAGCTTTATTTTGAACCTGTATTTTGGGAACATATTTACGACATTATCCGTCACGAAAAACCAGAAGGGGTTATTGTACAGTTGGGGGGGCAAACCGCGCTGAAACTTGCTGAAAAGTTATCGAAATATGGCATCAAGATTATTGGAACAAGTTTCGAATCGTTGGATTTGGCAGAAGATCGTGGAAGCTTCTCCAAATTATTGAAAGAAAATGATATTCCTTATCCAAGATTCGGAGTGGCCGAAACTGCAGATGAGGCCTTACAATTGTCCGATGAGTTAGGATTTCCGTTATTGGTAAGACCTTCTTACGTATTGGGCGGACAAGGAATGAAGATTGTGATTAACAAAGAGGATCTTGAAGCCCATGTCGTTGATTTATTGCGAAAGATTCCTAATAACAAACTGTTGCTCGACCATTACCTCGATGGGGCCATAGAGGCCGAAGCAGATGCTATCTGTGACGGCGAAGATGTATACATCATAGGAATCATGGAACATATTGAGCCTTGCGGTATCCACTCTGGGGATTCCAATGCAACACTACCCCCTTTCAACCTGGGCGAGTTTGTGATGCAGCAGATAAAGGACCATACCAAAAAAATAGCGTTGGCTTTGAATACGGTAGGACTTATCAATATTCAATTTGCCATCAAAGATGATAAGGTATATATAATTGAGGCGAACCCAAGGGCATCGCGTACGGTACCCTTTATTGCCAAAGCCTACAAGGAGCCGTATGTCAATTATGCGACCAAGGTAATGTTAGGTCACAATAAAGTCAAGGACTTCGATTTCAAACCAGAGCTTGAAGGTTTTGCCATAAAGCAACCTGTTTTCTCATTCAATAAATTCCCGAATGTGAATAAGAACCTGGGACCTGAGATGAAGAGTACCGGAGAGAGCATTTTGTTTATTGACAGCCTCAAAGATGATCAGTTTTATGATCTTTACGGGAGGAGAAAGATGTACCTGTCAAAATAAAAGATTACAAAAGAACACTACGTACAATGTAAAAACCCCATTCAGCCTAACGAATGGGGTTTTTCTAACAAACAAACACTTCAACTTAATTTATTCACCTTGCCCTAGGGAAAAACTTCTTTTTCCATCGAATTCATATAGGTTTTCGGTCTTGATTACTTGAAAACCTTTTTGATGTAATTTTGATAATAGGGCGACTACCTGCTCGAACTCAACGTTCTCATAGGTAGGAATAGCTCTTTTTATATTGGCATCCACAGCAACAAAACGGCATCTCCAATGATCCGTGCAATAGGTTTCTTCCAACCCGTTAGGAAAGACCTTGACACCTCGATTGGTGATCATCTTGAGTTTTAGGTTATGCGCCTTCATCTTTGATAGTTCAGTTCCGATCCATTGTGGGTCTTTGCCCTGCCAATCGATAAACACGTCAACTCCGACCAGTTCTTTTTTACTTGCCTTTCTTTGATATTCTGGAATCGTAATGGTTCCTGAACCTTTACTCATGTTGCTCCCAGAAAGATTTATAGGATTCTTTCCTAAACGAGCGATGATTTCGTTGGCAAATTCGTCCGTGTTGACCAACTGAGCACTAGTGTTCTCTTGATAGATATCCGCAGTATGGTATCCATCTTCTATAGTAGTAAGCCAGGCATTTTTTATCTTATCGGCCACATCGGCTTGACCGATATGGGCCAGCATCATTGTGGCCGCGTTCAACAACCCTGATGGGTTGGCTATCTTCTGGCCGGCGATGTCGGGGGCCGAACCGTGTATGGCCTCAAACATCGCCACATTGGTGCCAATGTTCGCTGAACCTGCCATACCTACGGAGCCGCCGATCTCAGCAACGATATCGGAAATGATGTCCCCATAGAGATTGGAAGTAACGATTACATCATAGTTTTCTGGACTTGCGGCCAATTTTGCCGACCCAATGTCTATGATCTGCGACTCGCTCTTTATTTCGGGATATTCTTTCGCAATTTCCTTGAAAACCGAATGGAACAAGCCATCGGTCAATTTCATAATATTGTCTTTCACCATACAGGTGACTTTCTTTCTCCCATACGCTTTGGCATATTCAAATGCATAGCGTACAATTTTTTCACAGCCAGGTCTTGAAATCAGTTTTAGGCATTGAACCACGTCTTCGGTCTGCTGATGTTCGATTCCGGCGTAGAGATCCTCTTCATTCTCACGTACCACGACCACATCCATTTTAGGAAAATTGGTCTTTACATACGGGTGGAGTGCCGATACTGGTCTAATGTTCGCAAATAGACCCAAAGATTTTCGGAGCGTGACGTTTAAACTCTTATACCCTTTTCCTTGAGGAGTAGTGATGGGCGCTTTCAAAATAATCTTGTTTCTTGAAATAACATCCCAAGCGCTTTTTTCGATACCCGCTGAATTGCCTGCGAGGTACACTTGTTCACCTATGGACATGGTTTCCGTCTCGATCTGTGCACCGGCGGCTTTTAAGACCTTCAGTGTGGCCTTCATTATTTCAGGACCTATTCCATCACCTTCGGCAATCGCTATTTTGACGATTGCCGAAGTTTTTCTACTTTCTTTTTCTTTTACTAGCACTTCGTTTCCCATTCGTTTGTTTTTGTTGGGGTAAAGGTCTAAAAATTATATCATAAGTGTTTATTTATATTTATCATGATAAGCATAAAAATAACTTATTAATCAAAAGTTGGTCATGCTAGGGGTCGGGAACGGAAATACTCTCTTAAGTGCGCAAAGTGAAGGCGCATGGGGCAGAGTCGAGAAAAGAGGACGGAAATTCTTAGAACTGGGTGTGATGTTTGACAGGGAACTGTTTTGGGATTTCCTCATCGGATTCCCCAAGATTTTGGCGCAAATCAATTTCAATTCCACGGGCAATGGTAGAAATGGGCACATCATTTGCCGTACCCTCAAAAGGATTTTCTCCAGTACGACCAATGCGTTCCATCGTATGGAATATCCAAGCGACAATTACATAAAAGGGGATGCAAAACCAAACAAAATAGTTTCCGATGACGGGCTGTACTTCTTTCAGTTCATTACCGATTTCAGCAAATTGAGGTACTAGGGCCAGCGGTAACAATAGTACAAAAACCCACATGAAAAAATGGTTCAAGGTTGCAAAATGTCTCGGATATGGAAAATTCTTGATGCGTTCGCTTTTGCCCTGTAATGAAAACAGTTCTTGAAGTAGCGCTTCCAATTCCAAAAAGGAAAACTCCCAAATGAGACCTTTCTCTTTGAGTTGTCTCAAATGGTGCGATTGTTGGTAGAGTAGTGCCGTCTGTTTGTTGTTTTTACTTAGAGCGTCTTTGATGTCGTCTTCCGAAAGATAGGAAATCAGATCTTCTTCCAACTCCGCATCAAATTCAGGAGGTTGGATGCCCCATTCCCTATCGGTTCTTTGATGCACTACGGTTTCCCAAGGTTTTGATTCACGCATAGCATGCCTTAAGGCGGTCATCCAAGCGATATGTCGATAGGTAAGCGTTTTGACCTCTCTTGCGATTTCTTCTTTTGAAAAAGGGGTTTCGGCGTATTCGTTAGTGAGCATATCTTGAATATACATACCAAATGTGCGGGAGGTATTGACGATACCGCCCCAAATTTTACGCGCCTCCCAGATTCTTCCATAAGACGAATTATTCTGAAAACCGATGACAAATGCAACGGCTGTACCTATGAGGGCGAGCGGTGTCCAGGGAATCTTGAACCATGACAGATCCAAAAAATAATTAACCGCCACCCAAGCTGTAATGATCACAACGAAAAGCAAAGTTTCGAAACGGGTCCAAATCGCCATTTCAAGGGCGGTATAGTTCTTCTTTGTATGCATGATGGTTTATTTTCTGATGTATTACTCCTCCCAGTCCGTATGAAAAACACCTTCACGATCGATTCGCTCATAGGTATGTGAGCCAAAGTAATCGCGTTGTGCTTGAATCATATTTAAAGGTAATCTGGCCGAAGTGTAGGCATCAAAGTATGTCAATGAATTGGAAAGTCCGGGAACGGGAATCCCATTCTTCGCCGCATAGGCCACCAATTCACGGGCAGCGTCAACCGCAGCTTGTACTTTAGTTACAAACGTAGGAGAGAGCAGGAGGTTGGGTAGGTCTGGCTGTGCTTTAAACGCTTCGGTGATATCCGCTAAAAGGCCAGCGCGAATGATACAACCGGCCCGCCAAATTTTAGCGATTTCGGCAATGTCCAATTCATATCCATATTCTTTGGAGGCGTCCGCAAGTTGATGTAGGCCTTGTCCATACGTCACGATGAAGGAAAAGTATAGGGCTTTTTCGGCCAAGTCTTTGAGTTGTTCTTTATCCATCTTGGCAACTTGAGGCCTTTCATAGAGCCTATCGGCCTGGATGCGTTCTTCTTTCAAAGCTGAAATTTCACGCATGCTGACCGCAATATCGATCGAGGGTACGGGAATACCCAAGTCCATGGCATTTTGAGAGGTCCACTTTCCGGTTCCTTTCTGTTTGGCTTTGTCTAAAATTTTATCTACCAATCTCCCTTCACCGAGATCATCGTCCTGTTCAAGAATCTCCGAGGTGATTTCGACCAAAAAGGACTGTAATCGTCCTTCGTTCCATTCGGCATAGGTTTGGTGTAGTTCATCATTATTGAAATTCCCTCCCTTTTTTAAGAGGTCATATAGCTCAGAAGTCAATTGCATGAGTCCGTACTCGATACCGTTGTGCACCATTTTGACATAATTTCCGGCGGACTTAGGCCCAAGGTAAGCAACACAGGGTTCTCCTTTGTATTTAGCCGATACCGCTTCAAAAATGGGTTTGACATGCTGATAGGCCTCGCGATTTCCGCCAGGCATGATACTCGGTCCGAGTCTGGCACCCTTGGCGCCACCAGATACCCCGGCCCCGAAGAAATGAATCCCTTTTTCAGCTAAATAGGCCTCTCGACGATCGGTATCCGTAAAGAAGGAATTTCCTCCATCGATAATAATATCATCTGCATCCAAAAGGGGAAGTAGACTTTCGATGACCCTATCGACTACTTTCCCAGCAGGAACCAAAAGCATGATTTTTCTGGGCGATGAGAGTGCACTGACAAATACCTTGGCATCTGTAGATGCATTTATTTTTTCCGTATCCCCTCCTTCTTCGATCAAGGCATTTACCTTATCGATATCAAGATCATTTCCGAAAGCGGAAAATCCGTTATCACCTACATTCAATATGAAATTGCGCCCCATGACGCCTAATCCTACTAATCCGAAATCGTACTTTTTTTCCATGGATGTGTTCTTGTTTATCAGGAAAGGCCCTTCAAATCAAAAATAAATGAATTTATTGAAACGCGTGATGATCTTATAGTAAAGTTGTTGCTTATGCTTTTTCTTTTCGATACATTTAGATTTCGCTCGATAATCGAGATGGTATGCGCCGACGTCGGTCTTTAGAACCCACAGGCTTGTATCGATTTACTACATTTGTTTTTCCATAAATGCATCGTGGGCTTGCGCTCCGATGGTTGACTAAAAAAAGTATATATGACGAAGACCGACAATCAAATGCTCGTGATTTTTGGTGCCTCTGGTGATTTGACCGCACGCAAACTGATTCCCGCGATATACAACTTATACAAAGGCGGACATCTGCCCAAGAACTTTGCAGTTTTGGGAGCTAGCAGAAGTGACTGGAGCGATGATGATTTCAGACGAAACGTGGTCGAGGAAAGTCCGTACCTGAAAGACCAGATCAAGCGTGAGGACAAGGCCTTTGTAAAGGGCTTTTGTGATATTCTTTTTTACCACGAACTCAGTGATGATCAAGATGATGATTACGGTCCGTTAAAAAAACGGATTACCCAACTGAACAACGATCATAAGACCGAGAGTAACTATATCTTTTATTTTTCGGTTCCCCCGGCGGCCTACGAACCTATTGCCAAAAATATTCATGAACAAGGGCTACATGATGAGCAAGACGGTTGGAAGCGCTTAATCGTTGAAAAGCCCTTTGGCTATAGTCTTGAAACGGCCAAAAACCTGAACAATGCCCTTCACAGGTATTTCCAGGAACCCCAGATTTTCCGTATCGACCATTATTTGGGAAAAGAAACCGTACAGAACCTTTTGGTAACGCGTTTTGCCAATAGCATTTTCGAACCGTTATGGAACCGAAACTATATTCATCATGTTGAGGTGACCAACGCCGAAAGCGTAGGTGTGGAGAAGCGCGGTGGGTACTATGATAAATCCGGTGCGTTACGAGACATGTTTCAGAACCACCTATTACAGATTGTTTCACTCATCATTATGGAACCCCCGATCGGTGCCCATGCCGAAGAAATCCGTAATGAAAAGGTCAAAGCTCTGAAATCGTTGCGCATCATGACCGACCATTCAACCTTGCATCAAAATACCATTCGCGCCCAATATGTGAGTGCCGTAGTCGATGGTGAAAACGTAAAGGGCTACCGCGAAGAGGAGGGCGTCGATCCTGAATCGACTACCGAGACGTATGCGGCCATTAAGTTTTATGTGGATAATTGGCGCTGGGCCGATGTGCCTTTTTATGTCCGTACGGCGAAAAAGATGCCCACGAAAGTTACCGAGGTGGTCATTCATTTCAAGTCGACGCACCATATGATTTTTAAAGATTCAGGAATGAGCAATAAGGATAATAAATTGGTCATACGCATTCAACCTGACGAAGGGGTGTTGATCAAGTTCGGGGTCAAGGTTCCCGGCCAAGGATTCAAAGTGGAGCGGGCCAACCTCGATTTTTACTATTCGAGCTTATCGGAAACCTATGTCATGACGGCTTATGAGCGGTTGCTATTGGATGCGATGCAAGGCGATGCAACCCTTTATGCCCGTGCCGATGAGGTGGAGGCGGCTTGGGAGTTCGTTGATCCCATTTTGGAATTCTGGAAGAATTCCGATGCCAAAGTCTATGGCTATTCCGCCGGAGTCTGGGGCCCTGAAAATGCAGACGAGCTTATCGAGGGTCTGGGACGATGGCGAAATCCAGGTGCGAATTTGGCCGATGACCCAGGATTTTGCGTCATTAACTAATTTTCCCATAAAAATCAGTAACAAAATCGATAAAATGACCTTGAAAACATTCAAAACAAAGCAAGATGTGGCGTTGAATTTCTCGAGATACCTAGCCATAGTCATCGCTGCCCGTGAAAAAGTACATATCGCCCTATCAGGGGGCAGCACGCCAAAAGTTGTTTTTGATGAACTCGCCGACAACTTTCAAGATGATATTGATTGGAGCGGAGTGCATCTGTATTGGGGAGATGAGCGCTGTGTACCACCCGACCATAACGACAGCAATTATAAGATGACTGTGGAACATTTACTATCGAAAATCGATATTCCCGAAGCGCATATTCATCGAATCTACGGTGAGAATAATCCAGAGGAAGAAGCAAAGCGCTATGCGGATCTGCTGGAAGAACAATTGCCCTTGGAAAATGGTATCCCCCAATTTGATCTGGTGATTTTAGGGATGGGGGATGACGGTCATACCGCATCGATTTTTCCACATGAAATCGAACTTTGGTATTCTGAGCGGTATTGTGAGGTGGCCAACCATCCGGAAAGCGGTCAGCAGCGGATTACGGTAACGGGTCAAGTCATTAATAATGCCAGGCTGGTGGCTTTTTTGGTAACGGGTAAAAGCAAGGAGGAAAAGGTTAAGGAAATCCTTGGGGAAGAAAGTGGTGCCGAACGTTATCCAGCTTCTTTAGTGAAGCCGACCGATGGCAAATTGGTCTGGTTTATGGATGAAGAAGCAGCAGCTAGACTTCCTAAAGATTGATCTGCACATTTTCCGTTCGGAGTAATTCGACCTCCTCCTCGTTAGGTTCAAACTTGGTTTGATCGAATTTGGTATCCCGCCGAAACGCTTCCTCTTTTCTATTCTTGCTACGGGAAAATCTGCGCAAGCCTTGTTTGTTTTCGATAATCAGTCCGGGAACAGGTGTGCTCTTGCCATCCTCATCTTTGGCAACCATAGTGAAGTAGGAAGAATTACAGTGTTTTTTCTTGCCGGAAGTAATATTTTGTGATTCCACACGTACCCCTACTACCATTGACGTGCGCCCCGTGTAATTGATTGAGGCCTTTAAAGTGACCAATTCGCCTACCTCCACAGGTTGCAAGAAATCGACACGATTTACCGATGCCGTTACACAATAACGCTGTGAGTGCTTGGAAGCACATGCAAAAGCAATTTGATCCATCAGGTTCAGAATGTAACCGCCATGTACCTTACCCCCGAAATTGGAGTGCGACGGAAGCATTAATTCGGTTATGGAAATGTGGGATTCACGGGCGGACTTGAATTTTTCCATAGCGGTGACTTAATTCTTTAAATGCGGAGAGGCTTCCTTCTCCACTTGGGTAACGAAATATTGAGTATCGCCCAACCAGAAAAAGGTAGCGTAGCGTTCGATGTATGTCAATTTCACATACTGTCCTTGAAATTCCTGTAGTTTTTCAACCACCTCCTCATCGCGGTTCAAAACGGAAAATTGAAAGATTTGGGCCCCGGAAATACCTTGGCTGATTTCCCCTTCCCAAGTTTTGGATATGACACCTTTGTGACTGATTTTAATCAATTCACCTGATCGTACGCCTTCGCTATAGGGAACGAAATAGATAAAGGCATAGATAAGCGCGAAAATGGCAACAATGCCAAATAGAACAATGCCTAGTGCTTTCTTCATAACTTGAGTTTTGGTTCTTCAAAACCTGCCTCATCGTCGGACAGGTCATCTTCTTGGGCCCTTTTTAGGATAGGTTCGGGAATGGACTTTTTCGCTTTGGCACCCATTTTTTTCAGTTTTTCGATACTGACGATGATGTTACCACGTCCTTCTACTAACTTGTTCATGGCACCTTTGTATTCGTCTTTGGCATCGTCCATTTTTTTACCCACCTTGGTCAGATCGCCCACGAAGCCCTCAAATTTGTCGTACAACGCCCCGGCCTGTCTGGCGATTTCAATAGCATTCCGTTGTTGTTTTTCATTGTTCCACATGCTGTCAATAGTGCGCAAAGTGGCCAATAGGGTAGAGGGCGTGACAATCACTATATTTTGCTCAAAGGCCTTGTTGTATAACGTATTATCATTATTGATCGCAATGGCAAAGGCAGGCTCAATAGGTACGAACATCAGCACGAAATCAGGACTTTCCATTTCGTATAGGTCCTCATATTTTTTAGAGGACAATTGGTCTACATGCCGGCGAAGGGAGTTGATATGGTCTTTGAGGTATCGTTCCTTATCCAGCTCTTCTTCGGCATTGACCAAGCGTTCATAATCCGTGAGGGATACCTTTGAATCGACGATCATCTTTTTGCCGTCCGGCAAGTTGATGATAACATCAGGGAGTACTCTTGAACCATCTTCGAGAGTGAAGCTCTGCTGCACTACATATTCACGATCCTTTTCTAAACCTGATTTTTCCAGTACCCGTTCCAATACCAATTCACCCCAGTTGCCCTGCATTTTGCTATCGCCTTTTAGGGCCTTGGTAAGGTTTTCGGCTTCTTGGGTGATTTTTAGATTCTGGGTCTGTAAATGGAGCAGCTGTTCTTTCAGGGCGGAGTGGATGCTGATATTCTCTTTTTGACTTTCTTCTACCTTCTTTTCGAAGAGTTGAATCTTCTCCTGAAGCGGATTTAAGATGTTTTTGATATTCTTCTCATTGCGCTCCGTAAACTTCGTGCTTTTTTCCTCAAGGATCTTATTCGCCAAATTCTCGAATTCCTTGGTGAATTTTTCTTGGAGTTTTTCTACCTCCTCCTTTTGTTCCGTATTTTTCAATCTGAGATTTTCCATATCCGACTGATACCGAACCAATTGATTTCCTAGATGCTCCTTCTCCTGTTGTAAGTGCGTTTTGTGCTCTTCAACGTCACTTAAACGGCCTTCAAGCGCCGCGAGGCTGTTTCGCAGTTGCGTCTCCCGTTCCTCCAAAGTGCTTTGATTTGACTTCGTCTTAAGGTTTTGAATATAGGTGCCCAGAAAATAACCTAGGGCAAGGCAAACCAATCCTATAAGTATGTAAATCAGGTATATGTTCATTGAAAAAATATAGATAGTAAAGATACGAGTTTGGCCCTTAATTTTGATTGGGGTTGCTGTCTGAATTAGTCCCTGACCTGAAAAGTTTGGGTTTCAGAATTGAATGTGACACTTTCATGCGGAAATAGTTTGTCAAAGGCTCCCGTATCCGTAAGGTGTCGAGGGGTACCGAAAGGGAATCCCTCACTACCCATTAAAAGCATTTTGTCACAAAGTTGTATGGCCAATTCGATTTCATGACTTGTGAAGAGAATGGTCTTTTGAGTCTCTTGAGCTATTTTTTTCAATAATTTCAAGATGCTAACTTTATGGTGTAGGTCTAAATGGGAGGTAGGTTCATCCAATAAAATGATTTGTGTATCCTGTGCTAACGCCCTGGCGATCAATACCCGTTGCAGTTGTCCATCGCTCAACTCAAAACACTTTCGGTGCGCAATCGTATTCAGGGTCAACCTATCGATGACCTCGTTTATTTTATGGGTATCCGAGGCCGTAAGGGTGCCGATCCAATTGGTATACGGCTGACGGCCTAAAGCAATGAGTTCAAAGACCGTCAGGTTTTTAGACGCAATGGGTTCGGTCAGTACCAAGCTGGTTATCTTGGCCCAAGTAAGATTCCGATATGCCGTCAATGGAGTTCCCTTAATCTGTATGATACCCGAAAGCGCGGGTTGAATTCTTGCGAGGGTACGTAGTAGGGTTGATTTTCCGATACCGTTGCGCCCAACAATTGCAGTAAGTTGGCCTTTTAGCACCTTAAAGTCAAGATCCGAGGCGATGACCACCTCTTTTTTCTTATGGCGGTATCCAATGGAAAGTCCGGTAACGGTAATCTCGTTATGTGACACAGTGCTCAAAATACCATTTTTTGTTTTCTTACCAATAACCAAATCACTACAGGCGCTCCAAATAAACTGGTTACCGCATTAATGGGTAAAACCTTGGCTGAACCCGGTAATTGGGCCAAAAGGTCACAAAACAACATCAAAATAGCTCCGCATAGGAGTACGGCCGGTACCAAGATGCGATGATCGGACGTATTAAAAAGCTGTCGCGTCAAATGCGGAACGGCTAGACCAACAAAGGCAATGGGTCCGGCAAAAGCGGTAATACTTCCGGCCAGCAGGCCTGTAGCCACAATCAGGATGAAGCGTGATTTTTTCATATCGATGCCCATACTTTGGGCGTAGTGCTCTCCGAGTAATAGGGTATTCAATACTTTTATCGATAGGATACTCAAGATACTGCCCAAGAGGATCATAGTAAGCAGCAGGGTCAATTGGGGCCAACTTAGGTCGCCTACGCTTCCGAACGACCAAAAAACAAACCGTTGTAGTCTTTCGGCACTTGAGAAATAGGAGAGCACACTGACAATGGCTGCCGAAATACTGCCGAACATCAAACCAATAATCAATAAAGCCATAGTATCCCTCACTTTTGAAGCCATGGTCATGACGACAAACAGCACTAAAAAACTGCCTATACTGGCAGCTACCGTGATGGAAATATCCCCTATCAAGCCTTGGGTCAATACGCCTGAAAAAAAAGATGCTCCCATGATCAATAGGGCAGTGCCTAAACTGGCCCCAGAGCTTATACCGAGCACAAACGGACCTGCCAACGGGTTTCTGAACAACGTCTGCATCAGTAAGCCGCTTAGTGCCAAACCGGCACCAACAAGTATGGCGGTAAGTCCTTTGGGTATTCTGTAGTTCCAGATGATGTATTGCCATGAGTCCGTTTCGGTAGGTTGCCCCAAAAGGGCATTAAGGGTTTCTTCAAATGGGATGTGGATGGAGCCCCAACTGATATTCACCAGAAAACCAACGACCAAGACCAAGGTCAACAGGAAGAAGGGTAGGCGATATGATTTTTTTTCGTTCAAGTTAATCCAAGGGTGTAAAGAAAAAAGGTTGGTATTCGGGCAAAAGTGTTGGGTGCAATATATGGATGAGGTCTTTCAGTACGATATCCGGTCGATGCGGTGCAAGTTCATAGTAGAGGAGTCCCTCGGTTTCGCCCTTGGTTTTGGCAAACGTGTACACCCGTTTTTCTTGAAAGGCATCAAACTGACTATAATGTGGACTAGCGTGCTTGAGGTCTTCATAAGCTGTGAACTGTGCAGGACCAATCCAAAAATCGTCATGTTGTGATTGCTCTAAAACGGCTTCCCAGCTTAGGTTCAGGCTTCCGGTCTCTGTAGTGTTCGCCCAAACGTATTCCGCATTGGCATCGTTGAAAAACTGTGCCGCCCAACTTTTTCCTCCAGGGCAGTACCATACATCCTTGTACAAAGCGCCACTAAATACGCTTGGTCTTTCAGTGGCTGTCTTCGCCAATAATTTGGACTCATTATAGGAGGTCTCGATTGCGTTAAAAATTTCTTCTGCTGCTTTTTCCTTTTGAAAAAAAGGCGCGAAAAACTTGACCCATTCCGCTTTTCCCAAAGGGGTTTCTTCCGTCCAATCCCCGTTATAGACTATGGGAATATTGGAGCGCTTTAGCGTTTCATATGACTTATTTTCACCTGTAACCCCAAAGCCGACGATCAGGTCGGGTTGTAGCGCAAGTACCATCTCCGTGTTCAAGGATTCGTTACTCCCCAATTCCTTGATTTCTCCAGAAGCGATGCGTTTGCGGGTTTTTTCGGAAGAGATATATTGCGTATCGGGGAATCCGATCAGGTGATGGTCCGCTTCCAAGGCTTCCAAGGCAGGAATATGAGTGGTTGATGTGACTACAACACGTTCTACAGGTACGGTGATGATAGCATCATAGGCATCTTTGTTTAAGGTTACGATCGCTAGTTTATCACGGGGAACCAGTGCGTAGGTAAATGCCGATTCGGCGTTCGGCCATGGCGATGTGATGGTAATCGTATATATTCCGTTAGTGCCTTTTTCGAGGGTGAATCCTTTGGCATACTTTATTTCTTGGGCTTTTGGGGAAGCCTGAATAGGGGGAATCGATTTTTTCTCTCCACGACAAGCGAGAAGAATGAAGACGAGACAGCAACTAAAAATCTTTTTCAAAGGAAATTCTTAAGGTGTCTCAAAAGTAATATTATTTCATCTTTAAGCGTAAAGATTAAACAAAATGTCTACTTTCGTCTAGAATTTAGGTTTTCATCGTTTTCAAAAGTGATGAAATTAAAAGGGAATCCGGTTAGAATCCGGAACTGTTCCCGCAACTGTATGCTTCTACTGAACCTGGCTGTCAAAGCCTTGGTGTATCGGTAGTTCTTTTTCGGAAGGAGTGTTACTTCTACAATGCCACTGGTCGCTGTACGTGAACTGGGAAGGCCGAGTAACACAAAGCAAGTCAGGAGACCTGCCAAATTCATAACTAAAATCAATAGACTTTCGGGTAAAAGGTCTTTAGAACTATGAGACAGCTAGTCATAGCCATTGTTGTTGTATTGTCTTTTTTTAGGCAATTACCGGCCCAAGAGGCAACGCCAATCTGGGAATTGGAAGAAGTTATTGTGTCCGATACCCGCCTAAAACAGTATGCTGAAGGGCATAAAACAGAAGTTTTAGCGGATAGTACGGTGCAACGGAATGGTGCTTTTCTGACGTCGCTCTTAGCCTATAATTCGAATATTTATTTCAAGGAGAATGGATTTGGAATGGTTTCCTCCCCGTCCTTTCGAGGTACCAATGCTTCCCACACTGCGGTAGTATGGAATGGCATCAATATCAATTCGCAACTGAACGGACAGGTCGATTTCAACACGATCAATCCCTTCAATTATACCGAGGTCGGCATACGAAGTGGCGGCGGAAGCGTGCAGTATGGTACGGGGGCCATAGGGGGTAGTATCCATCTCAATAACGATTTACGCTTTGAGAAACATTTCGACCATCAATTCTTTAGTGGGTACGGTAGTTTTGATACGAAAACCGTGAACTATAAGATGACCACCGGAAATGAGAAGTATTCTTCCAGTTTTGGAGTTAACTACAATGCTTCGGATAATGATTATCGCTATTTGGAGACCGACGAACGGAATATCAACGGAGAATTCGAAAACCTGAACTTCAACTTTAATGCAGGATATGTCCTTTCCGGAAAACAAGTACTGAGACTATACCATCAGAGCTTTATCGGCAATCGGAATCTTTCGGGCAATTTGGTCGCCCCAGGTCGTAGTCGGTATAAAGACAATCAGTACCGGACCCAATTGGAATGGGGGCGTTACGGAGAAAAAACAATATCAAGATTTAAAGTGGCCCATATGCAGGAGGCCTTCCGTTACTTTGAAAATAAAGATAGTGATCTCTTTTCCGATGGAAGGGTAACCACTTTATTGGCCCGTTATGCTTTAGATATGAAGCTTTCCGAAGCCCTTAGGTTGAATTCGTACCTGGAGTACGACCATTTTAGGGGCAATGGCAGTAGTTTCGGGAGTCCGCAACGCAACGATATTTCGGCTACTGCCACGCTAAAGCATGATTTATCCGAAAAGCTCGTGTACAATTTCAGTATGCGGAAAGACTTTTCCTCTGATTTTTCGAGCCCTTTGATTTTCTCTTTGGATGGAAATTATGATGTAAATGATTGGTACACCATTCAGCTCAGCGCCTCCAGAAACTTTAGAATGCCCACCTTTAATGACTTGTATTGGCAGCCGGGAGGTAACCTTGATTTGGATATTGAAAGTTCGTATCAGGTTGATTTGGGACAACATCTCAAATTCGATACTGTTTCGATTCACTTAAATGGGTATTACATTGCTACGGACGATATGATCCGTTGGCTGCCCAATACGGAAGGTTTATGGTCGCCGACGAATGTAGATAAGGTAGCGGTCTATGGTCTGGAAGCTGAATTCGCGCTGGCGTGCCCGATAGGCAAAACCCAAAAAATCGATTTGAAGTCCCACTACGCTTATACGGTTTCCAAAGACCAGGAAACCGATCAACAGTTGATTTACGTGCCCTTTCATAGGGCGAATGCTTCCCTTGCCTATAGCATCTCGGATTTTAGTTTATTCTATCAGCACTTGTACAATGGCTCGGTCAGCATTATCGGAGGTGAATTGGAGGCGTATCAAGTTGCGAATTTTGGAGGCACCTACCATCTCAAGACGAAGGGAAAACTGAATTACAGCTTGGGGGTTACGCTACAGAACCTTTTTAATACCTATTATGAGAATGTAGCGCTGCGGCCCATGCCCAATAGAAATATTCAAACAAGAATTCTAGTTAACTTTTAAAACCTAATCGAGAAAATGAAAATGTACTATTTGAGATTCAGAAAACTAATATGCGCTACAATTTTGGGCATGGTACTGTTTACCAGCTGCGAGAATGATGACAATCAACCTGTAACGGGTACCATTACTATCTCGGTTGCCGAAAATTCCGTGGCGGAGGATGTGGGTTCCATAGCGGTAACCGTTACCGCGGGTACTACTTTTCCAATGGATGTGGTTATTACATACGAGGTATCAGGTTCGGCGAGCTCCGGAGAAGATTTTGAAGCGCTTTCAGGCTTGGCCACTTTGCCAGCGGGTGATACCAGTTTAGTGCAAAATCTGATCATTTTAGATGATAGTGAGGTCGAATCGGCAGAACAGATTATCATTCGTATCACCGCTATTGATGGTGCTCAGGATCTGGTCGGAGGAGATGGGGAAATCACCTTGACCATTACGGATAACGACTCGTTTGCTTTCGAAAATGGCGTTTTGGTACTACACGAAGGTAATTTTGGCGCTGGTAATGCTTCGGTTTCCTTTTTACCAGATGATTTAAGTGATGTACAGAATGGTATTTTTAAATCGGTCAATACGGTCGATAGCTGGGGTGATACGGCTCAGAGCATTACATTCAATGGTGATATGGCGTATATCATTGTAAACAATTCGCAAAAAATAGAGGTAGTCAATCGTTATACCTTTACATCCGTGACTACCATAGGTGGGTCGGGAAGTACTGATTTTCTTAATCCGAGGTACATGGCTGTTGCCAACGGAAAAGGGTACGTGACCAATTGGGGTGACGGAACAAATCCTGATGATGATTATGTAGCCATTGTCAATTTAGAGACCAATACCGTTGAATCCAAGATTCCCGTTGCGGAAGGACCAGAGGCCCTAGTGGCAAATGAGACTACGGTTTATGTGGCGCACCAAGGTGGGTTTAATCAAAACAACATTGTTTCTGTTATTGATGTGACCAGTAACGAGGTGAGCACAACGGTGACCGTTGCGGACCGTCCGAACTCCCTTCAGTTAGATACCAATGGAGATCTTTGGGTGCTTTCGGGTGGCAATCCCATTTGGACCGGTAATGAAACGGCCGGCCAATTGGATAAAATAAGTACTGCGGATAATGCTGTTGTGCAGACGCTTGCCTTTGAGGTTTCCGAACATCCAGGTGCACTGTCCTTAGAGGGTTCGAACTTGTACTACTATTTGTCGGGAGCCGTATTTAAAATGGACGATATGGCTACGGCCTTACCCGAAACTGCCGAGCTGAGTGATTTGAATTGGGCGGATATGGCTGTAAATGACGGTAAGCTCTACGGCGTTGATGCCAAAGACTTTGTGAGCAATGGCTCTTTAGAAATCTACGATTTGGGAGACAATTCAATGGTGACCTCGAAAGCCGTTTCCGTTATTCCGACGGGGGTGTATTTTAATGGTACGGCGGATCGTTAAAGAAAAGATGAACCAAGTAAAAGGCACCTTCCTAGAGCTCTGGGAAGGTGCTTTTCTTTTTCTCAACGTACTTGTGGAAAATCCACTATTGCTCGTCGAGTATGGTATTCATAAACATATTATCACGTAGTGGTGTGAACATTTCGGAGCCGATATATATTTCGATCGGCATTTTCACCGTAAAGTCACGTTTACCGGTTTCTCCCGTAATCTGTTCAATTGCTTTGGCCAATAAGGGTTCGCTTAAATCACCCAGAACACCAAGATTCGCCAAATCTTCCGGTAAAGGAACGTCAGGATTTAGGCCGTCCGTATAATCGAAAAAGCCAGCTGAATTTTCATTTCTGCCCGTCAACGGTTGAAGCGCCCATTCGTTATTTTGAGGGATTTTATTAACCCGCGAAGGGGTGTAGAGGTAATCATTATCGCGATCATCAACTAAGGTGACCGAGAATTCGTTCTTCCCTCGGGTAGCGTCTCCCACATGTACGACATCCATATAAGGATCTAGACCGTTGATCAACAATTCACTGGCAGAGGCCGACGCACGGGTGGCCAAGACGTACACTTTATTAAGCCCTAAGGAATTGATGGCGGCACCGGCAGGGGTTTTGCTCTTGAAGAAGCGACGTACGTCAGAACCTCTATCCGCTAGCACCTGAAGGTATTTATCGTTCCACTTTGCCTTGAGGAATACATCATTTGTATTGGTACCATGGATCATACTTCCCAAAAGAACAGTGGTGTTTACAGAGCCACCGGGATTGTAACGCAAATCCAATACTAAATCGGTTACGCCCGCAGATTTGAATCTGCCGAACACTTCATTCAGCGGTTCATCAAATTCATCCAAAAACTGTTGGTAGACCAAATAGCCTATTTTTTTCCCCTGAATTTCAAAAATCTTATCCAAAAATATAGGGTCTTCCTGTAATCCCTCTTGCTTCGTTAAAATGACATCTTCTCCATTTAAGACCACTTCATCATTTTCAAAACTCGCCATATTAAGGGTATAGGTATCTGAATTATCCCCAAAAAGTAGGTCTCGATAATTACTTTCGGTCAGTAACTGGCCGTTTACACCTCTGAACAGGTCTCCCCTTCCGATGTTCTTCGTACTGGCATCCGATTCAGCGATAACGTAGCGCACATAGCCAAAGATATCTGTAGTCCCCGAAGGATTGATCAAGCCGAACTTCAGTCCGTTGCTCTTATTGATGCCGGAGAGAGACTGTGTCAATACTCGGTAATCGGGATTGAACGTACTAAATCGATCCTCGCCAAACCTGAGTTGATTCGTAAAAAAGTCGGCCGGATTATCCTCGGACAGTAAAAATTCGGTATAGGCCTCAGAACCTGCCGCGTTCACCGGAAACTTATCATCGGCTAGATTGGGCACTTCCGCCTGCCAAAAATACCAGTAGTTCATGGCCTTCCACATAAAATCTTGAACGCCCACCCCAGCATTAGGGTCAGGATCTACCGTACGGGGAATGGTAGGGCTATCGTCCGTACTACAAGAGGTAATAAAGACCCAAAGGAGTATGGGTGCGATTTTCAAATATTTCATTCTTAACTTTTATTTGTTCTATTCGATTTGGTCTAAGTAGTGCAATCAATTCACTTATTTAACTTGCTTTGCAATCTTTCGCTTAATAGCGCAGGAATATCCCTAAAGATAAGCCTTCCGCCATTAGCGCTTTCCAGCGAGCTACTGTAAATCATGTCAACAGGATACTTTGCACTTAAATTCGTTTTGGCGGATACACCGTTTATCTCTTGCAACGCTCTGGCCAGTAAACGTTCAGTAGGATTACCCAGTTCCCCCAGGTCGCTAAAGTCCTCGTCAATAGGGATCGTCGGCGGTAAGCCTGCGGAGTAGTCTCCAAAACCCTCTGAATTCTCAGTCTGACTCGTAATCGGTTGAATGGCCCAGCTATTGTTCGGGTTAATTTCGTCTTCTCGATCGGGGTTGTACCCAAATCCTGTTGCGGGACTATCTACCAAGGTAAACGACCCTTGATTTTTACCCACCGTGGTCGAACCAATATGGACGACTTCCACATAAGGCCGCAATCCGTTGATCAGCAATTCACTTGCGGAAGCCGAATTGCCAGTGGCGATGACATAAATTTTGTTCAAATCTAAGCTGTTCAAGGGGATTTCGGAATTGTTGTCTTCCGTACCGGTATCGGCCACAAAGTTAGTTTTAAGTCCGCCCTGTATTTCCAAAGCCTCCTCATATTTGCTGTTGAACCGTCGCGTATAAAACAGCTTTAGCGGGTCAGGCTGGTGAATCAAACTGCCCAGAATTTGGGTGATATATCCTAAACCTCCAGGGTTGTACCTCAAATCGAGTACCAAATCGCTTATTCCTTCGCTTTTGAATTCACCGAAGACATCATTCAGGGGTTCACCTGAATTTCCAGCGAATTGATTGTACATTAAATACCCTACTTTTTGTCCACCGACATCGAGTACTTTATTGACAAGAATGGGATCTTCAACCAGACCCTCTTGTTTGGTCAAGGTTACTTCCTTGCCGTTTAAAACGAACTCATTCCCATCAAAATCAGCCATGCCCAAAGTGTAGGTATCGGCATTACGAAGTAAGGAGGTGTTGTTGCTTTCAGGTGAATCAAAAAACAAGGGTTCTCCATTGATGGAGGTAAAGAGGTCTCCTCTCTTAATATCTTTGGTAGCAGCATCCGAATTCTTGACGATATATCTCACATACCCATAAATCACCTCGCTATTATTAAAGCGGGCCAGACTATATTCAAGACCGTTACTTTTGGAAATACCGGAAAACCCTGCTGTCAAGGTCTTATAGTCCTCATTTAGAAAACTGAAACGGTCTTCGCTGAAGAGGAGTTTGTTGTTGTAAAAGTCGGCAGGATTGGATTCCGATGCTATGAAATCAACATATTCATCCAAAGTAGCATAGTTACCCTCATCTAGATTCGGCACGTCGTTCACATAAAAATAATAGAGGTTCATGGCTTGCCACATAAAATCTTGAACGGGATAGTCCGCTCTTGATTTGGTTTCGACAACCGGATCGATCGGATTTTCCGTAATATCCGGATTGACAACCGGTTCATCATCATTTTTACTACAACTGATAGAAGCCACTCCAATAGAGAGGAACAGGAGGAAATACTTTTTCATGCGCGCAATTTTCTTTTTTCTTTTTCAATGGTATAACAATACAGTTCGCAAAAACCCTTCCAAGAAAAAAACAGTTCAGGCGGGCGGTATTGTATAGTACGTACGTATGTACTTGTGTATTAGTTTAAAAAGGCCCAATTTACTTACAGTAGGCCGAATAAAAAATTTTTTGTAACAAAATTCGTTGTAGGTCGTCTTGCTTATGTAAACCCCTTAAAAAGGGTTAAAAACAACCACCAACCCATGCGGCAGTCAGAGTTTATAAACATAGTGATGCCTTTTAAAGACAAGCTCTTTCGAATGGCGAAACGTTTACTGGTATCGACCGAAGAAGCAGAGGATGCCACGCAGGAAATTTTGATGAAACTCTGGACGAAAAACGAATCGTTTGCCAAGTACAAGAATGTGGAAGCTTTTGCCATGACGATGACCAAAAACTTTTGTTTAGATCGATTAAAATCGAAACAAGCCGGAAACTTGA
The DNA here is from genome assembly GCF_047345415.1 of Maribacter corallii. NCBI lineage: Bacteria > Pseudomonadati > Bacteroidota > Flavobacteriia > Flavobacteriales > Flavobacteriaceae > Maribacter > Maribacter corallii. Next base: position 142,512 of record NZ_JBLFEP010000005.1, on the reverse strand, counting down.
AGTTGGTACATAGCAATTATGGGGAGTCGGGTAGTGGTTTACAAACACAGGTAGAAGCAAAGGATAGTGTCAACTGGGTACAAAAAATCATGGAAGAGCTGCCTGAACAACAGAAAATGGTATTGCAATTACGGGATGTAGAGGAATACGATTTTGATGAAATAAGTGAAATGTTGGGGATGCAACCCACCGCAGTGCGGGTCACTCTATCAAGAGCAAGAAAAACAGTACGTGAAAAATTAGCACAAAAGCATAGTTATGGAATTGGATAACATCGAACAATTAGTAGAAAAATATTTTGAAGCCACCACAACGGTCGCCGAAGAAGAAATCTTGAGACAGTACTTTGCCCAAGAAAATGTGGCACCACATTTGGAACAGTATGCTCCGATGTTCAATTATTTTTCTAACGCCAAAGAAGAACGGTTTACCAAGACGCTTCCGTTGACCACGAATACGGTGGTTTCCAGAGCCCGATATTTTAAATGGGCCTCGGTAGCTGCAGTAGTGCTCTTGTTCGGGGTCTATTTCGGTAAAAGTTATCAAGAACAACGAGCCGAAGAAAAGGCAAAGGCCGAATACGCCTATCAACAAACAAAGAAGGCCTTGAGTCTTTTAGCTGAAAATTTTAACAAAGGCACCGAAAAAGTAGCCTATTTGAACGAGTTCGAATCCACAAAACAAAAAATTTATAACAATAAATAAATAGAAACGATGAAAAAGACCCTCATACTCATATTCGTATTGGCCCTAGTGCCCCTGACCGGATTTTCACAATCATTATTCGATAAATACGAAGATTTGGATAATGTTACCTCAGTAGTAGTGAACAAAAGCATGTTCAATCTGTTGAGTAAGATCGATGTTGAAGTAGATGACCCCGAAGCAAAGGATTTTATGGATATCGCCAGAAGCGTGAATAGCTTAAAAGTCTTTACCACTGAAGATAAGGCCATAGGCACCGATATGAAAGCTTCGGTCAATAAATACCTGCAATCGGCCTCTTTAGAAGAGTTGATGCGTATCAAGGATAAAGATGCCAATGTCAAATTCTATATTAAGAGCGGTAAAGATGACGATCACGTAAGCGAGTTGTTAATGTTCGTTACCGGAATGAAAAACGTCGATGTCGATGTTAATGGTAGAAAATTCGAAACTGTCTTGCTTTCCTTGACCGGAGATATCGATTTGAATAAAATCAATTCACTGACCAAGAAAATGAACCTCCCTGAAGAATTGAACAAGGCAGGAAACAAACAATAAATCACCAATTCAATATACATTCATCAATCAATTCATTTAATCAATTCTGGGCTACTTGGGTAAAGATCTAGGCAGTTTCAGCACAAAAAACACACAGTCATGAAAAAAATCACAGTAATTTTAGCAGTAATTCTTTTACCTTTATTTGGGTTCTCACAATCGATGTTCGACAAGTATGAAGACATGGATAACGTTGGTACCGTAGTAGTTAATAAGGCCATGATCGATTTGGTAACCCATATCGGTGAAATGTCAGATGACCCGGAGGCCAAAGAATTTATGGAAGCCGCAGAAGGGCTCAAGAGCATTAAGGTTTTTATCACCGAAGATCAGGGTGTTTCTTCGGAAATGGCGGGGACCGTCAAAAAATACCTGAAGTCGTCTTCTATGGAAGAGCTGATGCGCGTAAAGGACAAAGATGTCAACGTGAAGTTCTATATAAAGAACGGGAAGAAAAAAGATCACGTCAGCGAATTGCTGATGTTCGTATCAGGAATGAAAAACATAGATGTCGACATGAAGGGCAGAAAGTTTGAAACCGTATTGGTTTCCATGACCGGCGATATCGACCTGAACAAAATAGGAGAGATTACAAATAAAATGAATCTGCCAGACGAGCTGAAAAAAGCGGATAAAGGCGAGTAACACAAAATTACACTGTAATCGGCAGTAGCGACAAGTGCAAGTAATTGATTTACTCGCTGGTCGCTACTGCCCATTTCGGTTTCAATAAAACATACAGAAATGAAAAAAACAATCCAATTTATGGTGCTGATGGCAGTGACCATCTTTACCGCTTGCTCTTCAACACAAAGTCTTCAAGAGTATTATGTCGATAGCTCGGAGAATCCGAATTTTTTGTCTTTCGATGTGCCGACCAGTATTTTGAGCTTAGAGGAGGCCGATTTGACGCCTGTTCAAAAAGAAGCGGTCGAATCGTTGCGCAAACTGAATGTACTGGCGTTTAAGAAAAGCAGTTCAAATGGGGCCGAATATGAAGTTGAAAAAACCAAGGTCAAAGCCATTCTTCGTAATAAAGAGTATACTGAGCTCATGAAAATGAATACCGAGTACGGCAAGGCCACGGTGAAATTTTTGGGTGACGATACGGCAATCGATGAGGTCATTATTTATGGCAACAGCGACGAGAAGGGGTTTGCCCTGATTCGAGTTTTAGGAGATGATATGAACCCGGCCCACTTGGTACAGTTGTTACAAGCCATACAAAAATCGGATTTTAAGGGAGAAGGACTCCAAAAAGTGAGTGAGCTTTTCAAGAAATAAAGGAGTAAACCAATCCATGGAAACCGTTTGAGATGTATTCTTGAACGGTTTTTTTATTGGCGAAAATTTAAATTCGAAAATTGAATTGTTTATCCCCTTCTCATTATATTAGCTTTTCATTATTAAAACACTAACCCTTTAACACGAATTTGAACATGGAAAAAGCACAAGAATGGATTAACTATGCCATTGAACTAGGTAAAGAATTTGGCCCTAAATTGATTACCGCGATTCTCATTTATATTGTAGGCTCTTGGATTATCAAAAGAATAATCGGTTTTGCCAGGAAAGGAATGGCCAAAAGTCAATATGATGAATCGCTCCAGAAGTTTTTGATCAACCTGATTTCATGGACGCTAAAAATCTTCTTGATCTTATTGGTAATTTCTCAACTCGGAGTTGACGTAACCACCTTCGCTGCTGTCATAGCTGCGGCCGGTCTGGCAATTGGTTTGGCGCTTCAGGGCTCATTATCGAATTTTGCCGGCGGCGTCTTGATCATGATTTTTAAACCGTATAAGATCGGTGATTTAATAGAAGCGCAAGGAGTTCTGGGAAGCGTCAAGGAAATAGAGATTTTCACGACAAAACTTATCACCCCACAGAATAAGTTAGCGATAGTTCCCAATGGAGCCATGGCGAACGGCAATATTATTAATTTCACCGCGGAAGGTAAAATGCGGGTAGATACCACCGTAGGGGTGGATTATGGCTCGGATATCAAAAAGACCAAAGAAGTCTTACTGGAGATGTTAAAAGCGAATCCAAAGGTACTACAAGATCCGGCACCTTCCGTAAATGTCTCTGAATTGGCCGATAGTTCAGTGAATCTTGCCGTACGTCCTTTCTGTAAGCCAGAAGACTATTGGGATGTCTATTTTGCCACAGTTGAAGGTTCTAAAGCGGCCTTGGATAAAGCAGGAATCGAAATTCCTTATCCACACGAAGTACAGATCAACAAATAGGATTGCCTATTTCGTAGGATGATAAGATTTTAGCCCTCTTCCCTTAACGGGTCGGGGGCTTTTTTAATAAAAACAACCCACTAAAGATGCTCCTTCCCCTGCTAGGGGAAAGAGCTTTTTCTCCTCTGGTAGTTAAAGATTAATTGCCGAATTCGGCTGGGGCGAATCAGATTAGATACCCGTATAGTTCGCTGGAGTAATCGCTTTTAATTCCGATTTGATGTCATCCGAGACTTCTAGGGAATCGATAAAATCGGCAATGGATGCCTGGTCTATTTTGGTGTTTGTTCGTGTAAGTCCCTTAAGGGCCTCATACGGATTGGGATACGCCTCACGGCGTAAAATCGTTTGTATGGCCTCTGCTACTACTGCCCAATTATTCTCCAAATCTCCTTCGAGCTTTTCAACATTCAATAACAATTTGCCTAGGCCTTTCAAAGTAGATTGAAACGCAATGAGTGTATGTGAAAAGGGCACACCAATATTTCGTAACACGGTACTATCCGTAAGGTCACGTTGTAGTCTAGAGACGGGTAGTTTGGCCGAAAGATGCTCAAAAAGCGCATTTGCAATACCCAAATTACCTTCCGAGTTCTCAAAATCAATGGGATTGACCTTATGTGGCATCGCGGAGGACCCGACTTCCCCAGCTTTTATTCGCTGTTTAAAATAATCCATGGAGACGTAGGTCCAAAAATCCCTGTTCAAATCGATAAGTATGGTGTTGATGCGCTTCAACGTATCGAACAGGGCGGCCATATGGTCGTAATGTTCTATTTGGGTCGTTGGAAAGGAATGGTGTAAGCCCAATTTTTCTTGTACGAATTTTTTGCCGAACGCTTTCCAATCGATATCAGGGTAGGCGACCTGATGCGCATTAAAGTTACCCGTGGCACCTCCGAACTTTGCCGCGCTAGGGATATCGTTCAATAGATTGAACTGTTCTTTCAACCGTTCGGTAAACACATCTATTTCCTTTCCCAAGCGGGTAGGGGAGGCCGGTTGCCCATGTGTTCTGGCAAGCATTGGAATGTTCGCCCATTCAGTCGCTAGTTCTTTCATTTTTTCTAGGACCTTGAAATACAACGGAACGTATACGTCATTCATCGCTTCTTTCAATGAAAGGGGAATGGCCGTGTTATTGATGTCTTGAGAAGTCAACCCAAAGTGGATAAACTCTTTGAAAGCCCCTAAACCAAGTCTGTCAAACGCCTTTTTAATAAAATATTCTACCGCTTTGACATCATGATTCGTCGTTTTTTCGATGGTTTTGATCTCTTGTGCGTCATCAGCATCAAAATTGGTGTAGAGTTCACGTAAAACCTCGAATTTCGAAGAATCGAAATCAGATAACTGAGGTAACGGAATTTCGCATAATGCAATAAAATATTCGATTTCGACTCGAACCCGATAGTTGATCAAAGCGGCTTCCGAAAAATAGGGAGCGAGGTTTTCGACTTTGTTTCGGTAACGACCATCAATAGGGGAAATCGCGTTCAAGGAATTCAATGACATAAGCGTGTATTTTGACTGATTTTTGGAAAAACGCAAAGATAGCGAATAGAAAGGAAGTTAAAGAAAAAGTGTCCGTTCGAGACTAAAAAAATAGGAACCCACTTAAGGTGATGTTTCACACTTACTTCAATTTGTCAAGTGTATGTCGTGCCCGTGCCTTGTAAGCAGCGCTTCCGTCCGCATAATTTTGCTCAAGTACCATTTTGAGTTCGGGGTGTACCCAGTTATATTTCCTTCCCAACAAGAGCAAACAGGTCATCGAATATGCTTTGGCAGCGACCTTATGGTTTCCGATAAGCCAATCGAAACAAGCGGTCGTTATTTTTTCCAAATGATCAGGAGTCAGTACTTCCGTTGTAGTAGTATTGGTTTTATGGAAGTAGCTTTTGATCAGGTATTCACAAATTTTGGCCATTGGGCGTACGGAAGAATCAAGGTGCACGTTTCCGATGCTATCCGTAAAGGTATCAAGGTATGGAAAGAGATAAGACAGATTTTCCTTAGCTGTAAATTCCATGACCCAGCAGGCTTTCGAGGAAACCGGGTGGTCGACATCAAATGCTATGGCCAACAAAGGCGAGACCAATTTTGGATTATTGGAGACTAGCGTTGCCATTTCCAAACGTTTTTCCCTCGAATGATCTACATAGTCCAAGGCCTGATATAGTTGGTCTTTGGTCATAAAATAGGTACTTTAGAGAGGACATACATCCTACCTATGAAAGTACTAAAAAGAATTACATTTTTACTTCTTGTGATCCTCATCGGGATACAATTTTACCGCCCTGAACAAAATAGCTTACCCGGGGATCATATGGCCGATTTCATTACCGAAACGAATCCTTCCGATGAGGTCAGGATGATCTTGAAGCAAAGCTGTTATGATTGTCATAGCAACCATACCGAATACCCTTGGTACAATAGCATCGCACCGGTTTCGCATTGGATTGCCGACCATGTGAAAGATGGAAAGAAACATTTGAATTTTTCGGAATGGTCGACCTATGAATTAAAGAAAAAAGACCATAAGTTGGAAGAATTGATAGAAGAGGTGGAAGAAAGTGAAATGCCTTTGCGAGAGTATACTTGGACACATAAAGAGGCACAGTTAAGTGCCGAACAAAAAGCCGCGCTTATGGATTGGGCCAAACGGACTAGGGCATTGTACCAATTAAATCTTCGACCAGAGTAGGAACTCCTTTTGCGGCCGTATTTTGGATAATGGTCAAGTTACCATATTCTGATGAGGAGACGCTGGGTTTGGGGTCGACAAAATAAATTGGGGTTCTGGGCGCAACAAAATTGATGAGTCCGGCGGCGGGATAAACCTGCATTGAAGTACCAATAATTACTAGAATATCGGCATCCTCTGTAATTTCCACAGCTTTGTCTAGCATGGGTACTTGCTCGCCGAACCAAACGATATGCGGGCGCAGCTGATGACCACTTTCACAGACATCGCCCAAAAAAAGATCCTTCTCCCAGTGGTTCACTTCATGCTCAACGCCGATACAACGTACTTTTAATAATTCACCGTGCAAATGCACTACCGAAGAACTTCCGGCGCGTTCATGCAAGTCGTCTACATTTTGGGTAATGATCTGCACGTCGAAATAGGCCTCTAATTTTTTTAAAGCCATATGGGCCGCGTTGGGTAAAACGCTAAACAATTGTTTTCTTCTCTGGTTGTAAAAATCCAGTACGAGTTCAGGGTTCTTTTCAAAGCCCTGGGGCGAGGCAACTTCCATAACATCATGGCCTTCCCAAAGTCCATCCGAGTCCCTAAAGGTCTTGATTCCGCTTTCGGCACTGATACCAGCTCCGGTCAATACAACTACTTTTCGTTTCATTTGATAAAAATATAGATTTCTTATATTCGAAATATGGTTGATTTGCAACTTTTGGAGTATTTGGAAGGTTTTATATCCGAAGAACGAAAAGATCGCTTTTTAGAAGTATTGGAGGAGCGTACCAAGTATATTACCGTGGCTATAGAAGATGTTTTTCAATTACACAATACCAGTGCGGTCATCAGGAGTTGTGAGATTTTTGGAATACAGGAGGCCCATGTTATTGAAGGTCGTTTTGGAAAGCGTTTGGACAAGAACATTGCCATGGGGGCCGAAAAATGGGTCGATGTTCATCGCTATGAGAATACCCTCGATTGTATTTCAACTTTGCGCAGTCATGGGTATAGCATCATTGCGACCACTCCCCATAAGGAGACCTGCCTCTTAAATGACTTTAGTATCGATAGCAAAACCGCTTTAGTATTCGGAACCGAGAAAGAAGGCTTAAGTGACGAGGCGTTGCGAGAGGCTGACGGTTTTTTGAAAATACCAATGGCCGGGTTTACCGAGAGTTTTAACATATCGGTATCCGCAGCCATAATTTTACAGAACCTTACGGAAAAATTAAAGAAGACGGATGTTAATTGGCAATTAAACGAGACTGAAAAATTGGCGAAGCGATTGGACTGGACAAAAAAAAGTATCAAAAGTATTGATGCTATCATGGCGCGATATGTGACCGATAACTAAATTTTTATTACATTTAATTCAACAACCAATTAATTGATAAGCAAATGTTTACAGTACTCTACATCATCGGAGGGCTCCTTGCCTTGGTCTTGATATTACATCTTCTAGGCCCAAAAAACTACAATGTATTTCGAACAGTGGAAATTTCAAGACCCAAGAACGAGGTCTTTACCTACCTAAAGTCCTTAAAGAATATGGACGATTGGTCACCTTGGGCCAAGAAAGACCCAAATATGGAAAAGAAGTTTACCGGTACTGACGGTGAAGTGGGTGCGTTAAGCTATTGGAATGGAAATAAGGAAGTAGGTGAGGGGGAGCAAGAAATCACCAAAATCATCGATGGAGAACGCATAGAATCCGAATTGCGATTTCTAAAACCTTGGAAGTCGACCTCCGATTGCTATATGGATGTTGAAGAATTGTCCAATGGCAATACACAAGTAAAATGGGGCTTTTCAGGAAACAACAAATTTCCTATGACGATCATGTCTCTTTTCAAAAGCATGGACAGTATGGTCGGTCCTGATTTTGAGGAGGGTATGGCAAGCCTGAAGGCACAAATGGAAAAATCATAACCACGGGTGGCACGGCTAGACAGACGTTTTAAGTTCTCATGTCTGGTATTGAACACCTTAGAGCCTATTGGATGATGTCAATGTGCTAATTCCAAAAGGGCAATGTCGTGTTCATTTTCGAGAATGACCTTGCCATTTTGCACCGTGACCTCTGTTTGTGAGTAGGTGTCAAAAAGCTTCGTGCCATCGCCAAAAAAGCCCTTTACCCAAAGGGATTTTTTGCCTTTTGGTAAATCGAGACCGATGACCACTTTATCTTTATAGTCATCTTTGGTATAGGTTCTACTAAAGACATAAGGTTTTTTACCAAGGCGCTTGTGCTTTCCGGCCCCGACGGCGGGATGATTGTTTCTGAATTGACCTAGTTTTTTCCAATGGGCAAGTATGTTTTGGGTCGCCGTTACGCTGTCGATTTCGTTCCAGTTCATATACGAACGCAAGGTCGCATCACCAACCGCACCTTCAATAGTCAAATCTCGGGCGCTTTCATCCCCATAATAAATTTGCGACACTCCTGGCGTCAATAAAAGCAGGTTTGCGGCCTTTTTAGGAAATTTGCGTTCTTTATCGAAAGGTTCACCATCATCATGTGAGGTCAGGTAGTTGACGACACTTTTCCCTTTGAGTTTGGTGTTCAATAACGTATGGTACTTTTTGAAAATGGATTCATAATCTTTTTGCGCATCGTTCTTGAGTTCGAAATTGATTAGGCTATTGAAACCGTAGTCATAGTAGTCCACCTTTTTATCGCCGAAATCGAATTCCCGCCCCCCTGAAATACCATAATTGTACACTTCGCCCATCATGTAGAAAGGGGTTTCATCAAGGACCTTGTTCGCATTTTTCTTTTTCCAAATCTCAAAAGCGTAGGCTGCTTGTTCATAGAGCTCGGCCCATGATTTTTCATCCGCGTGCTTTACGGTATCGACCCGAAAACCGTCAATACCATAATCTCCGACATAATCGGTCAGCCATTTGATAATATAAGCTCTCGGACTTCTTGGGTATCCCGTTCTTTCGAAAAATAATTCAAGCTCATCCAATTCTTGGCTTAGACGTCCCTCAGCCTTCCATTTCGCTAATAAGCCATCAGGAAGTTCAACGGCCTCATCCGATTCCGTAAGAATATCGGGGAGGTTCTTGACCAAAGTACAACTCGTCGTATTTTCATAGGTGGTGAATTCGCAGACCGGCGTTTCACGTACCCACTCCGAAGGCCAGACTGGATCTTTGGCGGTTCCCGGTCCGGTATGGTTGACAACCACGTCCATAACAATTCGAATACCTTTCGTATGTGCTGTTTCGACCAGACGTCCCAAATCTTCCATGGTTCCGAAATTGGGATCTAAGGCGGTCCAATCTTTTGTCCAGTACCCGTGATATCCATAGGTATTACCCGTAGTCTCGTCCGTATCTCCATGAATTTGTTCGACCACTGGGGTGAACCAGATTGCATTCACACCGAGGTCCGTAAAGTAGCCTGAGTTGATTTTTTGGGTGATTCCTTTGATATCACCACCCATAAAACCCCGTAACACCCCAGTTTTGTTCGTACGTTCAAAATTGATATCATTTAAGGTATCCGCGTTGTGAAATCGGTCGGTCAATAAGAAATAGATATTGGCTCCCTCCCAAACAAAAGGTGTAGTAGGTTCTTGAATTTCAATCGTTTCGGTTACCGCTGGTTGTTTGGGAATTGATTCCTTTTTGGCCTGATTACATGCGGATAACAGGACACAAATGAATAGGGCGGTAAGCAGTTTTTGCATTTGAAACTATTTTGTCTAAAGCTATAAAATGCTGTGCTAACATGAAAATTTATTTCGGGAGGAAAGCGATGAACGCCTTGTGCGCACCTTTTGGTCATACAGGAGGTGTTATAAGACAACACAATCAGTATACCACCATTGCGTGATGCGCCTTGATTTTATTTTTGGTTCTTGCCCCGGTTCAATACTTTGAAATCTTCGTAGCAAGCGCTGATGGCATCAAGTATTTGAAGGTCGTTTGCAGTAGTGATGAACGATTTGGAGTAACTACAATTATTGAGAATATCCTCGATGTCCACTTTTTCTAATTGGAGTAGCTCCGTTAAGGTTTCGCGATCAAACTTTGAAGCCAGTAAATTTCGAATTTCATCATCCTCTTTTACCTGTCGCAATTTTCGCATTTGATTTGGCTTCTTCCCGAATAGATTTCGAAGCAGGTCTGCAGGATTCAGAATGGCCCCTAGAACTTTGGTGACCGCACTTGGACTTTTGTTTCCAGCCTCGTAACTCACCCCAAGCCCAGAAATACTATACTGATAGGCGCTATTAACCGGTAAGTTCTTTACGTCTATTTCGAGATATCCCGTAAGTTGGTACGGCCGAACAATGACCTCTTCAAGGGCATATGCCAATTCCGTAAGGGATATTTTGGTATCCTCGAATTTAAACATATCATTAGTCACCCTGATTTTCTGTGATTTAAACCCTAAAAACGAAAAATAAAGGGTGTCATTGACCGCAGCAGTAATGGAGAATCTACCTTTGTCGTCGGTAATCGTTCCTACAACTTGATTTAAGTTCACCACGTGCACGCTTTCCATGGGGAAACCGGTCTGTGCATTGACAACTAAAGCATTAAAGGCCTTACTCTGATTATCGGCCGTATCATTTTGGGAGAAGCCCAAAAACGCGACGAATAAAAAAACGAATGTGAATTTTCCCATGAAGCGATTATCAAACTAAAAGTACTAAACAAAACAAAAAAATAAGCCTACAAGTACCTTTTAATATAGAATTAACTAAAAGAAATCACTTTTTCGTCGTTTGCTTCTTCGCTTGCCCGAATTTTCACTTTTTGAAAAGCTACGTTCTCGCCTTTTACCAGTATCCTTACTTTTCTTGCGATTGCGGTCTCTTCCGCCTCCCTTTCTTCGGTCTCGTCTTCCGCCACCGCTGCCACCAGGATTTTTGGAGACTTCAACGTTCACGAATCGGCCATCGACCTGAAATTCATCGAAAGCGGTCAATACTTGGGCCATAACGGCGGCGTCGGTATTGAAGAATGAAAAACTGTCTTTCACATCGACCCTGAACAGGTCATCACGACCTAGACCGGCGGTATCCCTTATGAAATCTTTTAAAGACATCCAGTCATAACCATCTTTTTCCCCGACATTGATAAAATAGCGTACGGAGCCTGAGGAAGAAGCCTCACCACCTCCGTTTTTGTCGTTGCGATTTCCTGAATCCGTGGTATTGAGGTCTTTGCTCTTGTTATAATAATTGTAGAAACGCGTAAATTCAACGGATACGATTTTTTTGATCAATTCTTCACGGTCAATGCCTTGAAGTACATCATTTATTGCCGGCAGATAGCCCTCTACGTCTTCGTTTATTTTAGTATCCTTGATTTTGTTGGCCAAATGATAGAGCTGTATTTCGCAGATTTCCATCCCGGTCGGAATCTTTTTGGAAATAAAATCCTGTTTGATCTTGTTCTCTATGGATTTTATTTTTCGCAGTTCACTTCTTGTCACGATGACCATAGAGATACCCGATTTACCCGCACGCCCTGTACGTCCACTTCGGTGAGTGTAGGTCTCTATTTCATCGGGCAGTTGATAATTGATGACATGCGTAATATCATCCACATCGATGCCCCGCGCGGCTACATCAGTGGCGACCAACATTTGGATTTGTTTTTTACGGAACGAGTTCATGACCAAATCACGTTGGTTTTGACTGAGGTCACCATGTAGGGCGCCTGCACTATACCCGTCTTCGATCAATTTTTCGGCGACTTTTTGAGTGTCTCTTTTGGTTCTGCAAAAGATGACGGAGAAAATATCGGGATTGGTATCCGCCAAGCGTTTTAGGGCCGGATAACGATCTCTACCCCCAACAACATAATATTCATGTTGCACATTCGAGGTTCCCGCATTTTTGGTGCCTACGGTAATCTCCTGTGGGCTGTGCATGAACTTCTTTGCGATATGGGCCACCTCTTTTGGCATGGTGGCGGAGAATAACCAGGTCGATTTTTCTTCCGGCGTATTCGAAAGAATATCCTTGATGTCCTCGAAAAAACCCATGTTCAACATTTCATCGGCCTCATCTAAGATGCAGTAATCGATTTTCGAAATGTCGACCAAACGTCTGCTGATCATATCTTTCATACGACCTGGGGTCGCTACAATAATTTGAGCTCCCCGTTTGATTTGCCGTGATTGCTCCGTTATACTGGCCCCGCCGTAAATGGCGACCGTATTGATCTGTTTCTCGTGCTTTGAATAGGATTGCATCTCCTTCGTAATCTGCAGACAGAGTTCTCGGGTTGGTGAAAGGATGAGACCTTGGGTGGTTCGGCTGTTACTATCTATTTTTTGAATGAGCGGAAAACCGAAGGCAGCTGTTTTTCCCGTTCCGGTCTGCGCAAGGGCGACCAAATCGGTTTCGTTTTCCAATAAAATAGGGATTGCTTTTTCCTGTACTTCCGAAGGGGTTTCAAAACCCATGTCGGTAATAGCATCCAATAGGGACTGTTGCAGCCCCAATGCTTCAAATTTTGTCATAATAATGGTTTACGTTAATCGCAAATATGTATGTTGCATAGAGCGATTATCGACATAACCAAATGAGACTCGTTACAACACATGCTATACTAGCGGCAATTCTTAAAGCGGCAAAGATACCTTAAATTTATTTGACGGGATAGTGTTCTAAATGTGCTATTAGTTGTTGCATGGCCCTGCCGCGATGACTGATCTTGTTTTTTACCGCTAAGGAAAGCTCTCCGAAAGACTTTTCATACCCATCTGGCTGAAATATCGGGTCGTAGCCGAATCCATTTTCACCTCTTTTTTCCATCGTAATCTGTCCGGTTACGGTTCCTTCGAAGAAAAAACGCGCTCCATTGAGGTTCAAGGCGATACTGGTCTGAAATCGGGCTGCCCTATTTTGGGTTTCCTTTAATTTAGATAACAATTTGGCCATATTGTCCGCAGCATTTTTTTGTTCGCCTGCATATCGTGCGGAGTATACACCGGGAGCTCCGTTGAGTGCGTCGACCAAGAGTCCGGTATCGTCGGCAAAACAGGACAGGCCGTATTTTTCCGTTACGTAATCGGCTTTGATCTGTGCATTTCCTTCCAAGGTACGAGCTGTTTCGGGAATGTCTTCATGACAGCCTAGTTCGGTCAAGGATAGCAGTTCAAAGTGTTGCGGTAGCAGAAGTTTGACCTCGTTGAACTTATTCTTATTATGGGTGGCGAAGACCAATTTCATACCTATTGAAATCTAATGTTAAACTGTTTTTACGCGTTCAAAAGTAGTAAATTTGAAGGTTCTTAATACTCGTGAAATGAAGTTAAAAGTACCTCCTGTTTTTGTTTTCCTGACATTCGGTCTACTGATGTATGTGTTGGCAAAATTTTTACCAGTAGGCTATTTTGATTTTTTCGGGAGGAGGTATTTGATTATGGCACTTTTGGCTATCGCAATAGGGGTGGGAACTATCGCCTTGATTCAGTTTATCAAATCAAAGACTACCGTAGATCCGTCAAACCCGTCAAAAGCCTCTAAGCTGGTTTCGACAGGCATTTATCAATATTCTCGAAACCCCATGTATTTGGGAATGCTTTTGCTTCTTCTGGCTTGGGGATTATGGCTGGGCAATGCGTTCAACACCTTGTCAGCTGCTGGTTTCGTGGGGTATATGAACAGATTTCAGATTATTCCAGAGGAGGAAGTCTTATCGGATATATTCGGTAAAGCCTATGCGCAATACTGCACCTTGGTGCGAAGATGGTTCTGAGTAGTAGCGGATATGCTTATAATCAGTAAATATTAGCGAATATGCTTATAATTGCATATTATTAGCTAATTAGCTTATATTTTAATATATTAGCGCTTTAGCTTATATTTTATGATTGCAATCCTAACAGGCGATATTATCAATTCAGAAGGGCACAAAGCCTCGGAATGGATCGATGTACTCAAGAAAAAATTATCCGAATGGGGGCAACACCCTTCCGATTGGGAGATTTATCGAGGTGATGAATTTCAGGTCAGAATAGCACCTGAAGAGGCTTTACGCGCTGGTATTCAGTTGAAGGCCCTCATTAAATCGATGAAAAATCTAGACGTGCGCATGGCCATTGGCTTAGGTTCCGAAGATTTTAAAGGAATTCGTGTGAGCGAATCAAATGGTACCGCTTATCAACGTTCAGGTCGCACTTTTGAAAATCTGAAAGCCGATAAACGCAGTTTGGCTATTACTAGCGGTAATGACAAAAAAGACCGGATGCTTAATCTTATGCTTAAGCTGGCCCTTGATTTTATGGATGAATGGACTTCCGTTTCCGCAGAATTGGTAGCCATTGCCTTGGAGAACCCCGACTTGTCACAACAAGAGATCGCCCAGCAGCTGCATATTCAACAATCTGCCGTAAGTCAACGCCAAAAAAGAGCCCGTCTTGACTTGGTCTTTGATGTATTACACTTTTATTCGGAAACCGTAAAAAGCATGGAACCATGAGTTTGATTTTTACAAAATTGCTTTTAGCACATCTAATTTGCGATTTCTTGTTACAACCTAAAAAATGGGTAATTCATAAAGAGGCGAACAAGGTAGGTTCCAAATACCTTTATGCCCATGTATTGTTACACTTTTTAGTGACCCTATTGGTGCTGTGGGATTTGAATTATTGGAAGATTGCCTTGGTGATTATGGCAACCCACTACCTTATCGATTTGGCCAAGCTCTATACAACCCCACTTTTCAAAAACCAAAGTATTCCGTTTTTTATCGACCAAGCGCTTCATGTTGTCGTCTTGTACTGCTGTGCGTATATTTCGAATTTACAAGAAGAAACGATACAACTCATCAGTGCGTTGGATTGGAGTCTGATTACCGCGATGGTCTTTGTTACCTTTCCTGCGGCAATTATCATGGGGAAGTTGTTAGAGCCCATGTCGGATCAAATTGAGTTGGATCACAAATCGCTGCCGAATGCCGGAAAGTATATTGGTATTATCGAACGGCTTTTCGTGTTGACCTTTATCATACTGGGGCGGTGGGAAGCTATCGGTCTCCTTATTACGGCGAAATCCGTATTTCGATTTAATGACCTAAAAGAACGGAATAGCCGAAAACTTACCGAATACATCCTAATCGGTACGTTGTTGAGTTTTGGTTTGGCCATCATCGCCGGAATTATATATGTCAGTATATAAATAACGAAAATATGAGACGAATTCTCCTGATTGTTTTTGCGTTCATCGTCGCTTCTTGCGTCGAAAAAAGAAAAGATGTCCCGACCGAAAAGACCGCAGAGGAAATCGGTTTGCGTTGGTCCGAACAGAAAGCATGGGATTGGTACAACGAGCAACCTTGGTTGGTCGGTACGAATTTCAACCCGAGTACGGCCATCAACCAGCTTGAATTCTGGCAGGCAGATACCTTCGACCCGCAAACCATTGAACGCGAATTAAAGTGGTCTGCAGATCTCGGTATGAACTTGCACCGGGTGTATTTGCATAATCTGTTATGGAAACAAGATTCGGTAGGTTTTCTAAACCGATTGGAAGACTACCTGAAAATTTCGAATAAGTACGGCATCAAAACCATGTTTGTGTTATTGGATGATGTTTGGCATCCTGTCCCGAAACTGGGCAAACAACCAGAGCCCGTTCCCCATGTGCATAACTCGGGCTGGGTACAGGCCCCAGGAGCTGAAATATTAGGTGACACTACCCGGCATGATGAGCTCAAAGGGTATGTTAAGGGAGTTTTGGACCGCTTTAAGAGCGATGATCGCGTTTTACTTTGGGACGTATACAATGAACCCGATAATGTGGCGGGCCAACCAGGTCGAAAAGAGTTGGAGGTGCTGAACAAACAAGAGTATTCGTTGGCCCTATTGAAGAAAGTGATGCATTGGTCAAGGTCCGTTAACCCTTCGCAGCCTTTGACCAGCGGAATCTGGCGGGGCACTATCGACCATTGGGGTACACCGGACAGCTTGCCCACAGTAGACCGCTATATGATCGAGAATTCCGACGTGATTTCTTTTCATGCCTATGATGGGGATACGCTGGATGTCAAGCGAAAAATTCAAGAATTGAAAAAATACAAAAGACCATTGCTATGCACTGAATATATCGCACGAGGGGTAGGGAACACCTTTCAAGCCGTCATGCCTATTTTTAAGGCGAATAACATCGCCGCCATCAATTGGGGCTTCGTTTCTGGGAAAACGAATACAATCTATCCATGGATCAGTTGGGATATGCGGTTCACTGATGAACCTGAAATTTGGCATCATGATATCCTTCGTGAAGACGGTACCCCATATAAGCAAAATGAAGTCGATTTTATTCGGGAAATCATAACATCGGAATAGGTATATGAAACACGGTTTTTTTTTACTGGCACTTCTTTTCACGAGTATTACGACCCAGGGGCAAACCAAATACTTTACTTCTTTTGACGATACTAAAATTGCCTATACAGATGAGGGAAAAGGCAAACCTGTTTTATTGATACATGGTTTTATTAATACACGAAAGAATTGGGACAAATCTGAATTGAAAAAAGAGTTGTTGGCCGAGGGCTACCGTGTTATCGTACCTGATCTTCGGGGTAATGGTGATTCCGACAAGCCGCAAGACGACGAGGCGTATGCGCAAGATTCCGAAATCTTGGATCTGATGTTTTTGATGGCCGAATTGAAAATACCGAAATATACGGCCATAGGCTATTCTCGGGGAAGTATTCTTCTCGCCCGATTGATGACCAAAGACCGTCGGTTGAAAAAAGCGGTGTTGGGTGGCATGGGTATCGATTTTACCAATCCACTTTGGAAGCGGCGTCTTATGTTTAGGGATGCTTTTTTTGGTAAACCAAATGTCGAAACGCAGGGTGCTGTCGACTATGCAAAATCGGTCGGAGCAGATCTTAAATCCCTTTACCTTCAACAAAAATACCAACCGGTTACGACCCAAAAACAGTTGGGGCAACTAAAAATCAAGGTACTCGTGATTGCCGGAGCTGAAGACGTGGACAATGGCGACCCGAAAGCACTGCAAAATGCGATACCGAAGAGTAAATTGAAAATCGTACCAGGAGACCATAATAACACTTATAAATCCAAAGCATTCGCAAAAGCCATTATCGACTTCCTTTGATCACTTCCGCCCATATGTTACATTTGGGTCAAAACCTTGGCTATTCTGAATAACTTTTTATAACAATTAGAAGACGTCGATGGAATTAATAATTAATTTTACGGCTTAATTTTTAGACAATCACATAATTTTTGTTCCCGAATTAAATCGTTTCGGCTTTTTAAAAAGGGTAATAGTCAATAGGATATGGTAGAGGAGCGCAGAAAATACGTTTTCGATTTTGATAGCACATTGACCAGGGTCGAGGCATTGGACGTCTTGGCGGAAATGACGCTGCAGGGTAAATCGAATAAGGAAGAGGTTATTGAAGAGATACAGAAGATCACTAATCTAGGCATTGATGGCGATATCTCATTTACAGAGTCCTTAGAACGTCGCATCAAGTTATTGAAAGCGAATAAAAGCGATCTGGAAGGACTGGTTTCCGAATTGCGTCAAAAAATCTCGAAATCCATAGAATCTAATAAAGAATTCTTTGAAAAGTTTTCTGATGACATTTACGTGATTTCCTGTGGATTCAAAGAATTCATCGATCCTATTGTTGAAGAATATAATATTCCTTCTGATCGTGTCTATGCCAATACCTTCGAGTTTGATGAGGAGGGGAATATCGTGGGATTTGATGAGAAAAACCCGTTATCACAACACAACGGAAAAATCGAATGTCTAAAACAGATGAACCTCAATGGTGAAGTGCAAGTAATTGGAGACGGTTACAGTGATTATGTCATGCGCGAAGCCGGTATTGCCGACAAGTTTTTTGCCTATACCGAAAATGTGCATCGTGATAAAGCCGCGAACAACGCCGATCACGTAACCCCAAATCTAGACGAGTTTTTATTCGTCAACGATTTGCCTAGAAATATCTCCTATCCCAAGAACCGGATTAAGATTTTATTGTTGGAAAACGTACATCCTGCTGCTTTCGACAACCTCTCTGAGGATGGTTTTTCGGTAGAACTGGTAAAGCACAGCCTTTCCGAAGAAGAATTGATCGAAAAAATCAAGGGAGTGCATGTATTGGGTATCCGTTCGAAAACACAGGTGACGAAAAAGGTACTTGATGCCGCCAATAAGCTCTTGGTCGTCGGCGCTTTCTGCATCGGTACTACCCAAATCGATTTGGAGAACTGTCGTAAGAATGGGGTGGTGGTATTTAATGCTCCCTACAGCAATACGAGATCTGTTGTTGAGCTGGCCATCGGAGAAATCATCATGTTGATGCGAAGCATTTTCCCCAGAAGTACCGAAATCCATAATGGACAATGGCAGAAAACGGCGGTAGGTTCCCGAGAAGTTCGAGGAAAAAACCTGGGGATCGTGGGTTATGGAAATATTGGCAAACAATTATCGGTTTTAGCCGAATCGCTAGGTATGCGTGTGTATTATTACGATGTTGATGATAAACTGGCCTTAGGGAACGCAGTTAAATGCAACACCCTTGAGGATTTATTGAACGTTTCCGATGTGGTCACACTCCACATCGATGACAATAAAGCCAATAAAAATTTCATCGGCGAACGTGAAATCAACCAAATGAAGCATGGTGCGATCTTCGTCAATCTGGCTAGAGGTTTTGTCGTGGATATCGAGGCGCTCGCGAATGCTTTAAAATCGGGAAAAATCGGGGGTGCGGCCATCGACGTGTACCCTGAAGAGCCACGAAGTAATGGTGAGTTTAAGACCCAACTACAAGGATTGGACAACGTCATTTTGACACCGCATATTGGAGGAAGTACTGAGGAGGCACAACGCGATATTGCGGATTTCGTTCCTAACAAGATTATGGATTACATCAATTCGGGCAATACGGTAGATGCCGTGAATTTTCCGAATATCAGACTTCCGAAACAGCGAAACGCCCATCGATTTTTGCATATACATAGAAATGTTCCTGGTGTGATGGCCAAGATCAACGAAGTATCGGCGACCTATGAGATGAACATTTTAGGTCAATACCTATCTACCGATAACGAAGTGGGGTATGTGATTACTGATTTGGACAAAGAGTACAACAAAGATGTCATTAAGGCCCTAAAGAAAGTCGAAAACACCATCAAGTTTAGGGTGCTGTATTAAACGTTTTAACCACAGAAAAACGGTTTTTTCACCTGTGATGATATGGCTCGTTCTTAAGAATGGTCAAAGCGCGATAGATTTGTTCCACAACGAAGAGTCGGATCATCTGGTGTGAAAAGGTCATTTTTGAGAGACTAATTTTACCTTGTGCTTTTTGGTATACCGCATCACTGAATCCATAAGGGCCGCCGATAACAAAAACCAATCTTTTGATACCTGAATTCATCTTCTTTTGAAGATAGTTCGAAAAATCGATAGATGAGTAGTGCGTTCCGTTTTCATCCAGTAAGAGCATCACATCCGTTGCTTCTATTTTCTTAAGAATGTTCTCGCCTTCCTTGACCTTTTGCTGGCTTTCGGATAAGTTTTTAGCATTTTTGATATCCGGAATACTGTCCAACTCGAATTTGATATAATGCTTTAATCGTCCTTCATAGGTGTTAATCAATTCAAGTAAGGCCTTACTGTCCGTTTTGCCGACAGCGATTAGTTTGATGGTCATGCTTCAAAGTTAAAGGAATTTCTTTTGGGGTATCTACAATAAGTTAGGGCTCATTTCATAAATTAGCGCAAAGCAAAGACCGGTATATGATTACACAAGAACAATTCCAAAAAGAAGTTGACTTGATCATTGAAAATGCCATTCGTGAGGATGTGGGTGATGGAGACCATAGTTCACTCTCCTGTATCCCCGAATCGGCCTTTGGAAAAGCCAAACTATTGGTGAAAGATGAAGGAGTTATTGCCGGGATCGATTTTGCGAAACAGGTTTTTGCCTATGTTGACCCTCAAATGGAAGTTGAGGTATTGCTGTCAGATGGGGCTGAAGTCAAGTATGGCGATATTGCCTTTTACGTGACCGGAAGCTCGCAGAATATCCTGAAAGCTGAACGATTGGTTTTGAACGCCATGCAACGTATGAGTGCTATCGCCACCAAAACCCGCTCCTTTGTAGATTTGCTGGAGGGTACCTCGACTAAAATATTGGATACTAGAAAGACTACCCCGGGAATACGGGCCTTGGAAAAATGGGCAGTAAAAATAGGAGGAGGGGAAAACCATAGATTCGCTTTGTACGATATGATAATGCTGAAAGACAATCATATCGATTTTGCAGGAGGGATCACAAAGGCCATTGAAAAGACCAAGGCTTATTTGAAAAAGACCCACCGTGACCTCAAAATCATCGTAGAGGCTCGAAATTTGACCGAGATCGAAGAAATATTGCAATCCGAGGGAGTGTACCGAATACTTATCGACAATTTCAACTATGAAGATACCCGTACGGCCGTAGCATTGATAGGTGAAACCTGTCTTACCGAATCTTCAGGCGGCATCAATGAGCGAACGATTCGGGCCTATGCCGAATGTGGTGTGGATTATATTTCCTCGGGTGCATTGACCCATTCCGTTCACAACATGGATTTGAGCCTTAAAGCCGTATAGATAGATGTCTAAGGAAATCGAAGAAAAACTTGATAAGATTCCAGTCCTGAAATGGCTCGTCCGTTTATTGAAAAGTTTACGACTTCCTGGTTTTGAAGGACTTTCCATTTATGATTTGATCGAGATGTATATTCGAGGCATTGTCGAAGGAGCACTTTCTACACGTGCTAGTTCCATTGCCTTTAGTCTGTTTTTGGCGTTGTTTCCCCTGCTAATTTTCATGTTGACCTTGGTACCCTTTCTCATATCGATTTTCAATCTTCAAAACACTGGTTTTGATGAGAACTTCCCGGCTTTTCTCGAGTCGTTCTTGCCGACTGCGACAGGTGACTATTTTGAACAAATCTATCAACAGATCAAAGACCAAAGACGCCCGGGACTACTATCATCGACCTTTGTGATATCTATTTTTTTAATGGCAAATGGGGTCAATGCCATTTTTGGTGGATTTGAAAATTCGTATCATGTAAACCTTACCCGTAATTTTTTTAAGCAGTATGCCTATGCCCTGATGGTGGGGCTGATCCTTTCCATTTTGATCATTATAGGCTTCGTCGCCTTCGTTTATTTTGAGGTCTACGTACTGCGCTACTTAAGTGAGTTTGCTGCCCGACAAGGTGGTTATGTTTTAGGGGAAGATGATATTGTAGGGGTGCAGATCGCTAAATTCCTTTTCTTTATCATCCTTTCTTATTTGACCACCGCCACCCTCTATTATTTTGGAACAGCCGAGGGAAAACAGGCACGATTTTTTTCCGCGGGAGCCTTGATGACGACTCTTTTGTTTATTTTGACGTCTTACTTATTCGGGGTATATGTAGAGAAGTTCGCACGTTATAACGAATTGTATGGTGCTTTAGGAGGATTATTGATATTAATGGTCTACATCTGGTTAAATTCGAATATCTTGCTGCTCGGGTTTGAACTGAACGCCTCCCTGAATTGGCTCAGAAGAAATTATGACAAGGATGCAAAAAAAGGTTAAACTAGTACTGTTTTTTTTCTGTTTGGGGATGTGGTTTTGCAATGCACAAAGTGTTTTTGGAAGATGGAAGACAATCGATGATAGAACTGGAAATCCAAAGGGAATCATAGAAATCTATCAGAAAGACGGATTGATGTACGGAAAAATTCTTAAAATAGTCGAGAAGGGAAAAGAAAATGCCGTTTGCATTAAGTGCGATGGTGATTTAAAGGACAAACCGGTGGTGGGTATGACCATCATCAAGGATGGTAAGAAGAACGACGATAATGAGTGGAAAGGAAAATTCTTATTCGATCCCGAACAGGCCATGACCTTTAGATTCAAAATTTGGCTCAATCCTGACGATCCAAATGAACTCAAAGTTCGCGGATATTTAGCTTTCCTATATCGAACACAAACCTGGCTGCGCTACAAAGGCTAGAAGAGGGGAGGGCTATGCAACAGTTCATCGATGTAGTTTTACCGATTCCTCTTGAGAAACTGTTCACCTATGCCATTAGTCAAGAGGAGGCTGAGTTCTTGCGACCTGGTATGCGTGTGGCTGTTCCTTTTGGGAAATCAAAAATTTATACGGCTCTAGTGCATCATCTGCATGCTTCACCTCCATTGGCATATGATCCCAAGGAAATTCATCAGATTTTAGGGGAGCAACCCCTGGTGAACAGCATACAATTGCAGCATTGGCATTGGATAGCCAAGTATTACATGTGTACTCTTGGCGAAGTCTTCCGTAGTGCCGTTCCAAGTGCTTTTCTTTTGGAAAGTGAAACCCTGATACTCAAAAACGATCGAGTAGCGGTGGATGAAATGAATCTCAAAGATGATGAATTCTTGATCTATGAAGCCCTTCAACACCAATCTTCACTAAAAGTCCATGAGGTAAGCGCAATTGTAGAACGAAAAAATGTACTCCCCATTTTGAATCGATTGATAGAAAAAAATGTCATTCTGTTGAAGGAGGAGTTATACGAACAATACAAACCTAAGCTGGTTCGCTTTGTCAAATTGGCCGACGCCCATACTTCAGAGAAAGACCTTGAAAACCTCTTGCAATCGTTGACTAGGGCTCCAAAGCAGAGTCAAGTGATACTGTCGTTATTTCAATTAAACGCATCGCAGGAAAAGCCCATTAAGGTAACGGAATTGGAAAGGGCCAGTGGCGGTTCCAAGGCGGTCATTAAATCATTGGTCGACAAGGGTGTTTTGGAAGAATATTTTATACGTACCGACCGGGTAACCTATGATGATGGACAAGGCGGTCATGAGGTGAAGACTTTGAACCCCTATCAAGAAGAGGCACTGACCGCTATTAAAAACTCTTTTGAAAGCGAAAAAGTGACCTTACTTCGCGGGGTCACTTCCTCGGGTAAGACCGAGGTCTATGTCAAACTCATTGAGCAGTGCATTTCAAGAGGAAAACAGGCTTTATATCTTCTTCCTGAAATTGCCTTGACCACTCAACTGATAGGCCGTTTACAAGAGTATTTTGGCGCTAAGGTTTCCGTTTACCATTCGAAGTATAGTATACAAGAACGGGTGGAAGTTTGGAACAATGTACTTGAAAACAAGCAAAAAGCGCAAGTAGTGATCGGTGCGCGCTCTGCGCTGTTCTTACCTTTTTTGCATTTGGGACTCATTATCATTGATGAAGAACATGAAGGTTCGTTTAAGCAGTTCGATCCCGCTCCCCGGTACCACGCTCGTGATGCCGCCATAGTTTTAGGCAACCTGCATAAGGCTAATGTGCTGTTGGGCTCGGCGACACCGAGTATCGAAAGTTTCTACAACGTAGCGAAAGGTAAATACGGTTACGCCGAAATTACTCGTAGGTATGGCGATGTGGTAATGCCCGATATTGAATTGGTCGATATTAAGGAACAAACACGAAAGAAACGAATGAAGGGGCACTTCTCCGAGCGTCTAATGGAAGAGATTACCACAACGCTGGAAGAAGGCCTACAAGTCATTCTATTTCAAAATCGGCGGGGGTATGCACCGATCGTTGAATGCACCACTTGCGGACATTCGCCCCAATGCCCCAATTGTGATGTTAGTCTGACCTATCACCAGTATAGAAAGCAGCTGCGTTGCCATTATTGCGGCTATCATATGGCCTTGCAAGAAAGCTGCCAGGCTTGCGGGAGTCCTACACTGGATACCAAGGGTTTCGGGACGGAACAAGTTGAACAGGAAATAGGGCAGCTCTTTCCCGATGCGAAAGTGGGTCGGATGGATTTGGATACTACCCGGGGAAAACATGGATATGAAAAGATAATCACGGCTTTTGAACAACAGGAATTGGATATTTTGGTCGGTACGCAAATGCTCACCAAAGGCCTCGATTTTAGGAATGTCAACTTAGTGGGCATCATGAATGCCGATTCGTTGTTGAACTTTCCGGATTACAGAGCACATGAGCGTGCATTCCAATTATTGACCCAAGTGGCTGGTAGGGCAGGGAGAACCAAGAAAAGAGGTAAGGTCATCATACAGAGTTATAACCCCTACCATCAAATTTTAAAGCAAGTGTCCACACATTCTTACGATGAAATGTTCAAAGAACAGTTATATGAACGCGAGCAGTATAAGTATCCGCCCATCAACAAGATTATCAAGATTACCTTGAAGCATAAGGAGTACAATAAACTGAACGAAGCGGCAGAATGGTTTTCCAAATCATTACGCAATGTTTTTGGAGGAAGTGTTCTTGGTCCTGAATACCCGCCTGTGGCTCGCATACGAAATCAGTATTTGAAGAACATCATCGTAAAAATCAATCAAGACCAATCCCTTCCAAAGACAAAGAACAGTATCCGCAGAATCGAAAAATCATTTAAGTCGATTTCGTTTTACCGTAGCGTGCGGGTCATTTACAATGTGGATCATATTTAAAGAGGTCCGCTAGGGCAACTGGGTAAGTCGTTGAACCAGGGAAAGTAGATTCTTCGAAAAGAGGACACAAAAAAAGAAAACCGATGGTCATATGACCATCGGTTTTCTGTATAAGTTTATGTCGTTGAAACTTAGACGTTACTTAGCGCTTCGGCCAATTCGGTCTTTTTGTTTCGGCTCAATGGAATAGATCTTCCACTGACTTCAACATTTTTGCTATTGAATTTCTCAACTTTTTCGAGATTCACGATATACGACTTGTGAATTCTCAAAAACTTCTCTTCCGGCAATTGCTTTTCGAAAGACTTCATTGTTGATAAAATAACGATATTGGCCTCATCTGTAACTAGTTTGATGTAGTCACCTAAGGCTTCTATCCATTTGATATCGTTTAAGATAACCTTTCTTTTCTTTAGGTTACTCTTGACAAAGATATGCTCTTCGTCTTCATGCACTCGGTGCATTTGTTCATACTTGGCTACTGCGCGACGAACGGAAGCATCAAAACGCGCCATCGTAATAGGCTTGTGCAAATAATCCGTAACATCATAATCAAAAGCCTTGAGGGCATAATCGGGTTTTCCGGTAATCAAAATTACCTGAGGGCTGTTTTCAAGGGATTCGAGTAGGTCAAATCCATTGATTATAGGCATTTCAACATCTAAGAAGATCAAGTCGATCTCGTTGTTTTTAATGCCGTTTTTCGCCTCGATTGCGTTGCTGTATTCGGCCACCATAGCTAAATTCGGATGATTGTTTACCAATTTGGCGACTGCCATCCGCTGCATTGATGAATCGTCTACGATAATACTTCGTAATTTCATAAATGGGTTGATTTGTGGGGTTAAATCATCGACAAATTACTTAAAAAACCTGTTGAACTACAACTAAAGTTGTAAACACGGTACGGTTTTCTGTGTAAAAGGTAAATGACATAAGTTTGAGATTTGGGTTTAGGTTAAGCTTATTTTTAATGATTCATTCCATATATAACGAAGATTTTTCCGTTTTCTTGTGGGACGACGTAAATTATTATTATTTTTGCACTCCTTTTAAATAAATTAATATATGAATCATTACGAAACTGTTTTCATTTTGAATCCCGTTCTATCTGACTCGCAGATAGAGGAAACAGTTAAGAAATTTGAAGATTTCTTAATTAAGAATGGTGCCAAAATGGTAGCCAAAGAGAATTGGGGGCTAAAGAAATTAGCCTATGCCATACAACACAAGAAAAGTGGTTTTTATCACTTGTTCGAATTTACCGCACCTGGTGAGATCCTTACTCCTTATGAGCAGGAGTTTTCCAGGGACGAACGTATCATGCGTTTTTTGACGGTAAAACTAGACAAACACGCCGTCGCGTGGGCAGAGAAAAGAAGAACAAGATTAAAAACAGCTAAAGCGTAAGTAGTATGGCATCAATAGAACAACAGGCCAAAGGCAAAAAAGATGGGGAGATCAGATATCTAACCCCACTGAACATTGAAACCAATACCAAGAAAAAGTATTGTCGTTTCAAGAAAAACGGAATCAAGTACATCGATTATAAGGATGCGGACTTCTTGATGATGTTGGTCAATGAGCAAGGTAAATTGTTACCTAGAAGACTTACCGGTACCTCCTTAAAATACCAAAGAAAGGTAGCACAGGCCGTTAAAAGAGCACGTCATCTTGCACTAATGCCCTACGTTGGCGATTTACTAAAATAAAGATAAAGGAACGATGGAAGTTATATTGAAAGAAGACGTTCAGAACCTAGGGTTCAAAGACGATTTAGTAAGCGTTAAAAACGGCTATGGAAGAAACTTTTTAATACCGAAAGGACTAGCCGCTTTGGCTACCCCCTCGGCAAAGAAAGTATTGGCCGAGAACTTGAGGCAGAGAGCCCACAAAGAGAAGAAAGTAGTTGATGCAGCGAATAAAACAGCTGAGGCGTTGAAATCGCTAGAGTTGAAAATCGCCGCTAAAACTGGAGCGGGAGATAAATTATTCGGTTCAGTCACGACTATCGATTTAGCAGCCGCTTTGGAAAAAGAAGGCCATGAAATCGACAAGAAATTCATCAGCATCAATGGCGGAACTGTAAAAAGAACCGGTCCGGCTAACGCGCAAGTCCGCTTGCATAGAGATGTCGTTGTCGATTTTCCTTTTGAGGTAGTTGCAGAAAAGTAATTAGGTCACAAAGACATTGACACAGAATGAACACAAAAAGAGCTATGCATATAGCTCTTTTTTTTATGAAATGATTTTACCGAAACGGAATGAAATATACTAGACTTACAAAAGAACAACTCGAGGAACTACATGAAGAGTTCATCAACTTTTTGGGTACCCAATCGATAACTGGGGAGGAATGGAAAACTCTGAAGAACGAAAAACCAGAGGTTGCGGAAGACGAAATCGACGTTTTCAGTGATTTGATCTGGGAAGGCGTATTGAGCAAGGTGGCGTATCTTGAAAATGTTTCCGCTCAGCAGATGCACCTTTTCTATTGTGCTGAAAAAGAAATGAAACTCTTTTCGGTAAAAGTTATGAATCCGGAAATCGACCTCACTTCAAACGAAGGATTCGGATGGTTCAAAAAGAACTGGCAATCCGACTTTGTGGAGTACCTTACCGCTTCAAAAGCATATACAGAAGATAAAAATTTGGATATTTTCAAGTTGATACAGCAGGGGGCGGTGATTACCAAAGGAGGTCTATATCAATGGTTCGAATCTATGATGGACACTCCTTAAATACCATGAACATGGTCATGACTTTCCAAACATCTATATTTGTAGTTTAATACTGATAAATGGCTCAAAAACCCTCCATTCCCAAAGGCACGCGCGACTTTTCACCTGCTGAAGTGACCAAACGCGATTATATTTTCGATACCGTGAAAAGGCAGTTCGAGATTTTTGGTTTTCAGCCCATAGAAACCCCATCTTTTGAGAATTTCGAAACGCTGATGGGCAAGTATGGTGATGAAGGCGATCGGCTGATCTTTAAGATTTTGAAATCGGGAGATTTTATCAGTAAGGTCGATGATGTGACCTACAGTTCAAAGAAATCGAACTCGCTCATGCCGAAGATTTCAGATAAGGCGTTGCGCTATGATTTGACTGTGCCTTTCGCAAGATATGTAGTGATGCACCAGAATGAAATTGATTTTCCGTTCAAACGCTATCAAATTCAACCGGTTTGGAGGGCCGATAGGCCGCAGAAAGGTCGGTTTAGGGAATTTTATCAATGTGATGCGGATGTGGTGGGATCTGATTCTCTTTTGCAGGAAGTAGAGTTGATCAAATTGTATGACGCCGTCTTTACCGATTTAAAATTAGAGGGCGTAAAAATAAAGTTGAACAACCGAAAGATTTTGGCGGGTATCGCTGAAGTCATTGGCGTAAAACACCTTTTGGTCGATTTCACCGTTGCTCTTGATAAACTGGACAAAATAGGCGAAGAGGGAGTTCGTAAGGAAATGCTGGAGAAGGGCATTTCGGAACAATCCATAGAAAAACTAACCCCCTTGTTTCACCTTACCGGTGGAAGTTTGGTACAACTCGAGTCGTTAAAGCTTTTATTGGAGGGGTCGGAAGAGGGACTTAAAGGTGTAGAAGAGTTGATCTTTGTAGTGCAGACAATCCAAAAGCTAGGACTGAAATCCGCCAGTCTGGCCATTGATGTGACCTTGGCCCGGGGACTCAATTATTACACCGGTGCCATCTTTGAGGTCAGTGCTCCTGAAGGGGTAGCGATGGGTTCTATAGGGGGAGGTGGTCGATATGATGATCTGACCGGAATTTTCGGTATGAAAAATACGAGTGGTGTGGGTATTTCATTTGGCCTTGATCGTATCTATTTGGTATTAGAGGAATTGGCCCTTTTTCCCGAGGACATTAAAGAGTCTATTCAGGTACTCTGTGTAAATTTTGGAAATCGAGAATCCATGGCTGCTCTTCAGTTAGTGAGCCAATTAAGGGAAAAGGGAGTGAAAGCAGATCTATATCCATCATCGGCGAAAATGCAAAAACAAATGAAGTATGCCCATAACCGAAATGTACCCTACGTTATTTTGATCGGTGCCCAAGAATTGGAGCAGGGCTCTTTTGTTGTCAAGGATATGAAACAAGGAAATCAAAAAAGTTATTTGCTTCAAGCACCAGAGGAGTTTCTGAAGACCCTATAGCCTTTTTTTAATGGCCTTACTGATAGTCGCGAAATATTCCACGCCATGGGGCACGTAATTCTGGAGTTTGGCCATGCCCCAAGTTTCTTCGGAAAATTGGGTCAATGAGATTAATTTCAAAGCCGCCACTTCACTTTTTTGCAGCGTGAGCTCACCGAAAGGCACTTCCAATTTACATAGGAATACATTATGGAACTCACAATCGATGAGTTGTGCGTGGTGTTCGTGGACTGATTTGAAAACCCCTATTTTTTCAAGATTGTTTGTTGTTATCTTTAGTCCTACCTCTTCCTCTACCTCGCGAAGTGCTGCATCTATAGTCTTTTCTCCGGCCCCAATATGCCCTGCCACGGAAACATCCCATAGCAACGGATGCGTATCTTTTTGACTTCCCCTTTGTTGCAGTAAGATATTGCCATCCGTAGTATACAACCAAATATGTACTGTGGGATGGAACCAACCCTCTCGATGTGCTTTTGATTTTAAGGCCGTCTTCCCGGTAAACTCCCCGTTGGTGTCCAATATGTCGATCAATTCATCCATATAAAAAAACCTCCCAATAGGGAGGTTCTATTTTTTAATCGAAATAACTGAAGGTTTCCCCGGCTTTGATATTGAGTACCGTTTCATAAATCAATCGAATGACATTTTCCACGTCGTCTTGATGCACCGTTTCGACGGTAGTATGCATGTAGCGCAGGGGTAGCGAAATCAATGCTGAGGCGACCCCGCCATTACTATATGCAAAAGCATCGGTATCGGTGCCCGTCGATCTAGAGGCAGCCATGCGCTGAAAAGGTATATTCTTAGCTTCGGCCGTTTCGATAATGCGCTCTCGAAGTTTGTTTTGAACCGCCGGAGCATATGAAATTACAGGGCCAGCCCCGATTTCAGTATGACCTTGTTTCTTTTTGTCGATCATCGGCGTGGTCGTATCATGACATACATCGGTAATGATAGCGACATTCGGTTTAATGGTCTGTGTAATCATTTCTGCGCCACGCAAACCTATCTCTTCTTGCACTGCATTGGTAATATATAATCCGAAAGGAAGCTTCTTTTTATTTTCATGAAGTAGACGAGCTACTTCCGCGATCATGAAGCCGCCGGCACGATTGTCGATTGCACGACACACGAATTTATCTTTGTTCAAAATTTTGAATTCATCAGGATACGTAATTACGCAACCCACATGTACCCCCATTTTTTCTACTTCGGCCTTGTCTTTTGCACCGATATCGATGCAGATATTATCAGGTTTGGGCGGTTCTTCTTTAGCCCGGTTTCTGGTATGAATGGCCGGCCAACCGAAAAGACCCTCTACAATCCCGTTCTTGGTGTGTATGTTCACCCATTTTGAAGGGGCGATTTGATGGTCGCTTCCTCCGTTGCGAATGACATAAAGCAAACCGTTATCGGAAATATAATTGACATACCAAGAAATTTCATCGGAATGCCCTTCAATAACCACTTTGTAGTCCGACTCCGGATTGATGACACCGACTGCGGAACCATAGGTGTCCGTAATAAAAGTATCAACATAGGGTCTGAGATAGTCCATCCAGATTTTTTGACCTTCCCATTCATAACCGGTGGGGGAGGCATTGTTAAGATATTTTTCGAAAAATGTTAAGGACTTTTTAGTGATGATTTTCTTCTTTGCCATGTATTATCGTTTGATAGCGAAGTTAAGAATATTCACTTTTAATTAATAATAAGGAGATTTATTTATCGTTAATTTTGGCAAGGCTTTTGTTTTATGAACCTGATGAAAAAAATCATTCCATTACTTTTTATAGCGCTGATCGGATTTGTCGGTTTTGCACAAATCGAGGACAAACCATTGGATTCGATTACCGAAAAAATGATTATGATAGAGGGTGATTCGGTTTTCAAATCCTCTATTGCCTTGGATGAAGTCTATCTTTTTGGAAAACTTAAATTTCCCGATTACAAGTCTAAGCTGCGTTACTATGTTTTGAGACGAAAGACTTTAAAGGTGTATCCCTATGCGAAGTTGGCCGCAGAACGTTTGGTTGAGCTAAACGATAGTATTGATAAGATTAAGCGGAAATCAAAACGCAAACGGTACACCAAAAAAGTGCAAAAATATATCGAGGAAGAGTTTTCCGAGGAATTGAAAAAATTGACCCGTACCGAGGGGCAGATTTTGGTCAAGCTCATTTACAGGCAAACAGGGTCGACTGCATTTGCGTTGGTGAAAGAACTTCGAAGTGGTTGGCGTGCTTTCTGGTACAGTACCACGGCTAAAATGTTCAAAATAAGTTTAAAGGAAGAGTTCAATCCGAGAATGGTTCATGAAGACTATTTGATCGAGGATATCCTACAGCGCGCTTTCGCCGCAAATCGTCTGGAGCGCCAAGCAACGGTCTTGGACTATGACTATGCAGCTTTGAACAATAAGTGGGGCAATGTTGACAAGAAACGGAAAAGATAATACCATGCTACCGATACTCAGGAAGCCTTTTTCTTGGTGTTAAAAAGCGCATCCATGAGCAGCTTTATGCTGTAGAAGCCGAAACCAATAGCTAGGATGGCCAATAGAAAGCCGAAGATCAAAACAGGCCAAAACCACTGATGTGTTTCATTTTTAAAGGCTTGGTATAGCACTACAGGTGCCGTGAACATCAATGCAACGGTATACGCAATGAATTTTAGTCCTTTTAGCAATAACTTTTTATCCGTGTGCATGTTAATGTCCCTTTTTGGCAATCGAGTATTCAGGTTTGTATGCGGGGTTCAATTTACATTTTCCTGAGTAAGATAGGCGGATATTCGCCCAAACCTATTCCTCCAAAATAATAGTACTTTCAAAAGTTTCGCAAACGGCAAAGTAACCTAAAGCGAAATTATCCGAGTTTTCGACATTGTCAAAGGAATCGATATTATCGATATCCGTGACATTGATGATGTTTCCACGCACTGTGGCCGCAGGGGTCTGAAAGGGGCCTTGATCCCCACCGGCCTGCACAATCAGCTGATTCATGTAATTGTAAAATGGCTCATCGACCCCTAAGAGCGCGATGTCAACCTTTCTACCAGCTCCATCTTCAATGAAATAGGAGAAGTTAAACGACTGTCCCTGATAAAATTCGTCTTCGGTAACCAAGTAATCGCCCCTTCCGAAATCGAATAGGTAAAAGTTATCAATAGCACCATCGTCTGAGAAAGAAATCTTGATTTCCTTATCATTTTCAGAGAATAGGCTGTTATCACCCTGTTCTATAGAGTCGATTCGTGCTGATGGGGCATAGCGCGTCAGCGCTAAATATCTTTGCCCTTCATGCTCAATGACCAATTGCAATTCACCTTCAGTGAAAAATGTCGTGTTCTTTGTACCTTCATAAACTCCAGGAGCTACTTCGGTCAAGGGAATTGATCGTTCATCTAAAGGGGAAGTCGGTACATAATCAGGATTAATTAAGAAGATTTGGTTTAAATCGGTCGGTTCTACTTCTACAAAAAATGAACTCGTGACCCCTGCCTTCACGGATATCGTAGTAGTAGGTTGGCTAGAATCGATTCTGACCAAAGCGTCAATGGTCAATCTTGGGGGGGAACTAGGGGTATCTACTTCAATGACATCTTCACAGGAAAATATCAGACCCGCAAGGAAACAAAAGAGAAGTTTTCTTAAATCATTCATGTGTATATCTTATTGAATGGTAATCGTCTTTTTAAATTCTTGTACTATGCCAAAATAGCCCAAAGGAAAATCATTTGGGCGTTCGGCATTGTCTACGATATTGATATTGTCTAAGCCAGTGATATCAAATACATTTCCTCGAACCGTCGATACCGGGGTTTGAAAAGGTCCTTGCGGTTGCTCGCTCTGCGTAATGAGTTCATCCATATAATTGTAAAAGGTTCTATCGGCTCCTAGAATACTGATGGTAACTTCTTGCCCCGAATTTAGATTCTTATCGTAGAAATAGGAGAATTGAAATTCCTGCCCATTGTAAAACGCATCTTCAGAGACCAGAAACTTATTAAAATCAAGATCGAAAATGTAAAAATTATCGATTGCCGAATCATCTTTAAACGTAATGACAACTTCGGTTTCCTCATCATCGAATAACGTATCTGAGCCCTGAACCACATCTAGTATCTCCGCAGCGGGCACATAGCGTGTCTGTGCAGCATATTTTCGACCCTTGTGCTCCAAAATCAAGGTGAACAGAACGTCATCTTCGCCCAATACCGTTGCGGTCTCAATACCAGGTTCTAAAACATAGACCCCTGAACCCGGATTTACTTCCATTAATGGGACCACGCCAGTTCCGAGCACTAACCCGTCTTTCCTTGTTGTTGTGAATATCATTGTTGCTTCCTCTAGGGTTGTGACCGCTATTTCTTCAAAAAAGTTGGTGGTTTCGCTAACTTTGACCGCTACGTCGAAGAATTGTTGCGTAGTATCGACCCGCATTAATGCATCAACGATCAACCGAGGTTTGGTAGTGGGAACCGCCACTTCAATGACATCTTCACAGGCAAGCACAATGCCTGAAAGGATGAGCAGAAAGAAGAACGGTCTTGACTTTATCATAATGTTAAGCGCTACTCGATGGTAAGCGTACGTTTAAATTCTTGGACAATGGCGAAGTATCCCAATGGAAAATCATTGGGACGTTCAGCATTATCGACGATATCAATATTATCGAGCCCCGTAATGTCAAATACATTACCGCGTACGGTGGTCACTGGTGTCTGAAATGGCCCTTGGGGTTCCTCACTTTGCGTAATGAGTTCATCCATATAGTTGTAAAAGGTACGGTCTGCCCCAAGTATACTCACGGTAATCTCTTGGCCCGCATCGATGTTTTTATCGTAGAAATACGAGAATTCAAATTCCTGTCCATTGTAAAACGTGTCTTCCGTTACAAGAAATTGGTCAAAATCAAAATCGAACACATAAAAATTATCGATATCCGGATCGTCTTCAAAGGCCACGATTACCTCCGTTTCGTCTTCACTGAAAAGAGTTTTATCGCCTTGTGCAAGGCTAATGATCGGTGAAGAAGGTGCATATCTTGTTTGCCCTGCATATTTTCGTCCTTTATGCTCAATAATCAGCGTGAAAAGTACATCCTCCTCTTGTAATAAAACACCTGTTCTAATTCGCTGTTCTGTACTGAAATTAGGATTGGGTACATAGACTCCTGAACCTTCGTCAAGATCAATAAGACTAGAAGTTCCAGTACTTAAAACCAGCCCATCGTCTCTAGTAGTCGAGTAAATGATGGTAATATTTTCAAGGGAAGTAACAGGTAATTCCTCAAAAAAATTATTGGTTTCGGTGACTTTGACTTTAACTCCGATAAATTCTTGAGTGATGTCTACCCGCATCAGTGCATCAATGATCAAGCGGGTTTCCCCCGTAGGCACTTCGACCTCGATAACATCTTGACAAGAGGTGACAAGAATGATAAATCCTAGTAGTATGAAATACAATAATCTCATTCCTAAAATTTAAAATTATAGGTGACGGCAGGCACAATACCGAAGATGGATGTGCGCACTGCTTCATTAACGCCGGTATCTTGATCACGTCTGAAGTTTATAGAGGCCGCATTTCTTCTGTTATAGACATTATAGACGCTAAAGACCCATTCGCCTTGTACCTTTCGGTTTTTGTTTTTGCGAGGAGTCATGGTAGCCGAGAGGTCGATTCTGTGATAATCGGGCAATCGTTCTTGATTTCGTAGTCCGTAATACGGTACTGCCAAGCCTTGAAATTCAAATTGACCTACAGGATAATTCGTAGGCTGGCCGGTCTGATAAACGAAGTTGGTATTGAAGCTCCATTTATCATTGAGTTCATAAGAACCGAATAACGAAATATCATGGGTTTTGTCATAAGGCGTATTGTACCATTCACCAAAATTGATACCCGTTTCTATATTTGAGCGGCCATTATCAACATTCGAAATGCGCCCCGGAGTCCGTTGTTCCGATTTGGAAAGCGTGTACGCCAACCAGCCTTGAAACTTCCCTTCATTTTTTCGAAGCAAGAGTTCGAGTCCATAAGCGCGTGCCTCACCATTCAATATTACGGTTTCAATGGCATCATTCGCAATAAGGTTCGCCCCATCGATATAGTCGATTCGGTTTTGTATGTCTTTATAAAAAACCTCGGTTTCAAGGGAATAGGCTCCCTGATTGAAGTTTTTGAAGAACCCTAAGGCGTATTGATCTAGCAACTGGGGTTCCACAAACGGTCCGCTAGGCGTCCAAACATCAAGTGGGGTCGGCGAGTTGGTATTGGACAACAAATGTAAATATTGGGCCAGTCTAGTATAACTAGCTTTCATCGAACTGTTATTGTTGAAGGTATAAGCCAAAGAGACCCTAGGTTCAAAATTACTGAAGGTCGCCAGACTACCTGATCGCCCGGGTTCACTGACCGCTATAGGATCTGCTTCTTGATAGACCAGTAAAAAGGGGTCGAAAACTACAGGATTATCATTTTCATAGATGTTCAATTCATCTTGGCCCAATCGTATAAAGTTGCTGAAGCGCAAACCGTACCCTAAGCTCAGGTTTTCCGTAATATCATGTTCAACATCAATGTAAGCGGCAAATTCGTTGGCGTACTTTTTTGTTAGGCGTTCCTCGACAATGCCCGATTCGGCATTACTGGGTTCGATTTCGCCCGGATTGAAACTATAGTAAATGTTATTTATGCCATAGTTGATCTGCAGTTTGTCACTTATATAGTGTTTTAGATCGTACTTGACGTTGAAGTTCTGAATCCCTGAATTCCAATTAAACCCTACAAAATCAAGTTTAAGTCCGTAGTAGTAGTCAGAATAAATTAAGGAAAGGTTGGAAAAGAGTTTATCGGAAAACAAGTGGTTCCATCTAAAATTACCTACTGAATTCCCGTAGGTATTTACAAAACTATCACTGATTCCGAAGACATCCCTACCGAAATAGCCCGATAAATAGATGCTATTCTTATCATTGATATTATAGTTTAATTTGGTATTTAAATCATAGAAATAGGCTGTATTGTCCTGGTCGAACAACGGAAGAAAGAGATGTGCGTAAGAACCTCTACCACCTACCAAGAACGCGGCTTTATCCTTAACAATGGGCCCTTCGACCAACAATCGGCTTGCCACCGCTCCGATACCCCCGTTGATCTTTAGTTGTTTACTATTCCCTTCTTTCTGAAAAATATCGAGAACAGACGAAACCCGACCTCCGTATCGCGCAGGTAT
Organism: Maribacter corallii; assembly: GCF_047345415.1. NCBI lineage: Bacteria > Pseudomonadati > Bacteroidota > Flavobacteriia > Flavobacteriales > Flavobacteriaceae > Maribacter > Maribacter corallii. The sequence continues at coordinate 106,371 of NZ_JBLFEP010000005.1, read as the reverse complement.
ACCACCTTTGTACAACTTGATATCTTTGATGGCATCTGGATTAAAAACCGAGAAAAAGCCGAAAAGGTGCGACGAATTAAAGATAATGGCCTCATCAAGTAAAATAAGGTTTTGATCAACCGCGCCACCACGGACATTGAAACCAGAAGCACCCTCGCCTGCGTTAGTAACGCCGGGTAGTAGCAGAATAGATTTGATAACATCGGCTTCACCTAGAATGACCGGAATCTTTTTGATGGTCTCCACGGACATGGTGTTGACGCTCATCTGCGGTTTACGGATATCCAAACGCTCTACATCTTCGGTGACGATAACCTCTTCTAACTGTTCGGCTGCCTCAACCATTTGTACATTCAACTTCAAATTGCGATCTAGTGTAATGGTTTGTGTGACATCCTTGAAACCCAAATAACTGATTTGAATGCGGTAATCACCTTCGGGCAGCGTAATCGAATAAAAACCGTATTCGTTGGTCACTACACCTGTTTTCAGTTCAGGAACGGCAATAGTAACGCCAATTAAGGTCTCATTACTAGAGGCTTCGGAAATGGTGCCGCTAAGGGTATATTTTTGTTGTGAAAAACCAAATACTGAGCAGAAAATCAGGCAGAGGAGGAACGTTTGGTTACGGTGGTTCATAAAAGCGATTTTTTATAAAAATAATGAGAAAAAAAAGGATTTATCGGCGGGTTAACATTTATTTAAACGAATGAGGCCCGTAAGCAATGTACGGGCCTGTTATAATCATTCTGATAGCAAAATTTATACCCCCGCTAAGATGTCGTTGAATATTGTACTGGGTCTCATAGCGGTGGCCGCCATTTTCGAATCGGGTAGATAATATCCGCCAATTTCTTGTGTAGCCCCCTGCGCATCACTAAGTTCTGCAATGATTTCCGTCTCATTGGCCTCCATTTTGGAAAAAATCTTTGCAAAGATACGTTGTAGTTCCACATCGGATTCTTGTTGGGCCAAAGCCTCTGCCCAATAAAGTGCCAAGTAGAAATGACTTCCTCGCGTATCCAATTCCTTTACCTTTCTGGAGGGAGATCGGTCGTTGTCAAGAAATTTTTCGGTTGCAGTATCAAGTGCATCCCCTAATACTTTGGCTTTACTATTGTTGTATTTTTCCCCATAGAACTCCAATGATACCCCTAAGGCCAAGAACTCACCTAGCGAGTCCCATCGGAGGTGGCCTTCTTCCAAGAATTGCTCAACGTGTTTTGGTGCGGATCCACCGGCACCTGTTTCAAAAAGACCACCACCGTTCATCAACGGAACAATGGATAGCATTTTAGCACTGGTACCCACTTCCAGAATTGGAAAAAGGTCGGTTAAATAGTCCCGTAAGACATTCCCCGAGACTGATATGGTATCCTTTCCTGCCTTAATCCGTTCCAAAGTAAACAACGTAGCTTCAATGGGAGACAGAATTCTAATGTCTAATCCCGATGTATCGTGATTAGGTAGGTATTCGTTTACTTTTTTGATCAATTCAGCATCGTGGGCACGATTTTTATCCAACCAGAACACCGCTGGGGTCTGAGAAGCTCTTGCTCTGGAAACGGCAAGTTTTATCCAGTCTTGAATGGGTGCATCTTTAACTTGGCACATGCGCCAAATGTCACCCGTTTCTACCTGATGCTCTAATAGCACCGCTCCAGAATTGGAATCGACAACGCGGACCGTTCCATTTGAGGGAATTTCAAAAGTTTTGTCATGTGAACCATATTCTTCCGCCTTTTGGGCCATAAGGCCAACATTGGGCACCGTACCCATGGTAGTGGGGTCGAAGGCTCCGTTGACTTTGCAAAAATCAATAGTTGCCGTATAGATACCGGCGTAACTACTATCGGGAATGACCGCTTTGGTGTCTTGTGCTTTTCCGTCGGCGTTCCACATTTGGCCTGAATTTCGAATCATGGCAGGCATAGAGGCATCGATAATGATGTCACTAGGTACATGAAGATTCGTGATACCCTTGTCAGAATTGACCATGGCCAAATCCGGACCGTCTTCCAGTGCCTTTCGGATATCCAGTTCCACTTCTTTCTTTTTGTCCTCAGGAAGTTCCTCCAATTTGTTGAAGAGACTCTCTAAACCGTTATTGGAGTTGATTCCGACCGCTTCGAACGTTTCGGCGTGCTTTTGAAATACTTCCGGAAAGTATGCTTCCATAGCGTGACCGAAGATAATAGGGTCCGAAACTTTCATCATGGTCGCTTTCATATGCAGGGAAAACAATATTCCTTTTTCTTTGGCATCAGCGATTTGCTCAAGTAAGAAAGCAACAAGGGCTTTTTTGTTCATCACTGTGGCATCGATAATCTCACCTTTCAACAAACCGACCTTTTCCTTTAATACCGTGTTAGAACCATCTGCCTTTTCTAGTTCGATCCGTACTTCCGTGGCGACTTCGATTGTTGTCGATCGTTCATTGGATTTAAAATCACCATGGGTCATGGTCGCAACATGGGTCTTTGAGTCTTCTCGCCAAGCGCCCATAGTGTGCGGGTTTTTCTTCGCATAGTTCTTGATGGCCCGTGGGGCACGTCGATCTGAATTTCCTTCACGGAGCACAGGATTTACGGCACTACCCTTGATTTTATCATAGCGTGATTTGAGTTCCTTTTCTTCGGCAGTGGAGGGTTCATCGGGATAAGAGGGGAGTGGGTATCCTTTTTGTTGCAGTTCTTCTATCGCTTCCTTTAGTTGAGGAATGGAAGCACTGATGTTCGGAAGTTTTATGATATTGGCGTCCGGATCTTTGGCCATGGCCCCTAGTTCTTCGAGGTCATTTGAAATACGTTGGTCTTCCTCAAGATATTCGGGAAATGTTGCTATGATCCTACCTGCAAGGGAAATATCCTTAGTTTCAATAGTAATTCCCGATGGTTTGGTAAAGGCTTTTACAATGGGTAAAAAGGATTGGGTTGCCAGGGCTGGCGCTTCATCTGTTTTCGTATATAAAATCTTCGGCATCTGAACTTTTGGTTTTATTTAAAGCGGTGCAAATATACGATTTTATACCTGTGAAAGGAGGCCGGGGATAGATTTCATTAGAGGCCGATTGAGAAACAATACGCCCTGAAATAACAAAACCCATATCACTGTACAAGTACATTGATATGGGTTTTTAGAAAAAGTTTACAAACTTTTTGTTTTGTTCTGCAACAAAACGGCAACCATTGATTGCATTTGCGTTACTTTTTCAACGTTTGAACCACGGTATAGCTCTTCATTATCAAACCAAGCAGCTATGGTGTGGTTCTTCTTATTGTCTTAATTTTATTTTCGAATCGCCACTGGCCGAAGCCAAATTGCAATCGAAGAATCCATCCACAGGAACGAATGAAAAGCGACAGCCTTTCTCTTTCCTACTCATTAATTCGTTCAGGTAATTGACACGTCAACTACCATACGCCTTAACTGAACAATAATATAAAGAACGTAAACTTTATAGGCGCAATCTAGAGTCTCCATCGGGATACCTCCTTCATAACGTTAGTCTAATATAGAAAATAATCAGGTACTTTAAAAGGTTTGTAACCAATTAATAATCAACCGGATATGAACAATTGAAGTTAACAATTGTTCATAAAAAAACCGTTGCTAGATGAAAATCTAGGAACGGTTTTTGATGCTGATTATTTGGAATTCCGTTATTTTCGGACTTCTTTGATTCTCGCCTTCTTACCGGTAAGTTCCCTAAAGTAGAAAATACGGGATCTTCGAACTTTACCTTTTTTATTGACTTCAATTTTCTGTAAGGCTGGCATGTTTATCGGAAATATTCGTTCTACTCCGATAGTTCCTGACATTTTTCGAATAGTAAAAGTTTCGGTTGCACCGCTTCCTCTTCTTTGTAAGACGACACCTTTGAAAAACTGTGTACGTGTTTTTTCACCTTCTTTAATTTCGTAGTATACGGTTATCGTATCACCTGATGAAAAACTCGGAAATTCTTTTTTAGAAACAAACTCGTTTTCTACGAAGTTTATCAATGAATCCATGTTGCATGATTTTGGATGATGTTTCGACCAACATTCACGATTTTCGTCAGAGGTTGATTTAACAGTGTGCAAAAATAGCCCATAAATTAATATCCACAAGATATTTAATGGAAATTTTTATATCGGAAAAGGAGGCGGTACCGCTATAAGAGGTCGGGTCTTAGTCTTTCCGTTCGCTTTTGCGCCTCTTCTTCCCGCCACTGCTCAATTTTAGGAAAATTACCGCTCAACAGCACTTCAGGCACCTTCATGCCCTTATATTCGGCTGGCCTCGTATATACTGGAGGTGCTAGAAGATTGTCTTGAAATGTGTCTGTCAACGCCGAGGTTTCGTTATTCAGAACCCCGGGAATCAGTCGTATGACCGCATCACATAGAATGGCCGCGCCCAACTCGCCACCAGAAAGTACGTAGTCACCCACGGAAATTTCCTTGGTAATATAGGCTTCCCTTACGCGGTGATCTACACCTTTATAGTGGCCGCATAGAATGATGATATTGTTCAACAGGGATATTCGGTTGGCCATTTTCTGATTCAGGGTCGCTCCATCGGGAGTCATGTAAATCACTTCATCATACGATCGTTGTTCCTTTAAAGCGTTAATACACCTATCAATGGGCTCTATCATGAGTACCATACCAGCCCCGCCCCCAAACTGATAATCGTCCACTTGGTTATAGCTTTTATCAGTATAATCACGGAGGTTATGAAAATGTACTTCTACCAATCCCTTTTCTATTGACCTCTTTAAAATAGATGCTTCAAAAGGGCTTTTTAAAAGCTCAGGAAGTACGGTAATGATATCGATGCGCATGTAAGGATGAATTCTTTAAGGTTCAATCGCACGACCAAAAGTAATGAAAACAAGCGGTATCTTTTGCCCAACCGAGCTTTTCATATAGTCTTTGTGCAGGATTATCAATAGCGGTTTCGAGCAATAGTCCTTTGTATTTGGACGCTCTACAACATTCCTTAGTCCTGTTCAAAAGTGCTGCTCCAATACCATGTCCTCTGACTTTCGATTGAACGAATAAATCGTTTAATATATATACGGGCTGTAGCGATACTGAGGAGTAGGAGGTATATAATTGGGTAAACCCCACAGGCTTTTCTTTGTGATAGGCCAAGAAGATAACTGATTCCCCATTTAGGAGTCTTTGTTCCAAGAAATGCCTTGCTGCGGCTATGTCGGAAACTTGTCCGTAAAAGATGCGATACTCATCGAGTAGGGGAGCGATTTGCGGAATATGTTCGCTAGTAGCCCTGATGATTTCGTACATAGTGAAACTAAAAAAAGCTCCGTGTGGAGCTTTTGGGTTTATTTTGCTTTTTTGTATTTGTTGATCTCGTCTTGCAGTTGCCTGCTGATTTTTTGTTCGCGTTCCAATGCCCTTCTTCTATGATCTTCATATTCTTCCTCTACTTCAGAAAGGGAAGTTTTCGCCTCTTGGGTGAGTATATTGCTTCTCCTGAACTTATATATGAAGAAGAGAAGTAACCCTAGTAGTCCGGCAATGATGGTCCATAATATCGTATTATAGGTACCTTTGGAAACCAAAATTCCTAAGAAGGACATACTATCCTTTTCTTCGGTGACACCCGCTAGATTTTTTGTGGTCTCATCAAGTTTTTCATTCAAGGAAGTGATGGTCGTTTCATGACCCGAAATGGTAGCCTTGAGCTCATTCTCTTTTTTTGCGTAGACCTCTAAGGTATCCAAGACATTTTGACGAAGCTTGTCAAGCGAAATAACTCGGACGACTTCATACCTTTTTCCTTCGGAACGATAATTACCCGATTTTTTATAAATGAAATCGAATTGATTCGTGATAGCCCCCTTGTCAAGGGATAACTCCTCTGATTCGTCTTGTGCATTGGCAAAATGTAGGTTCAATGCCAAGGCTGAAAGTACCAATAGTAGTATTCTAAAACCTTTCATATGTAAGTCTTGTCGTTAAAAATGATTTAGAGGGAACTAAAGTAATTCAATATTGTCAATTACGGAAAAAAAAACTTAGAACGTTGCATTTGTAATTGATGAAGCATCTCCGACATATGGCATTCGACATAGCTCCTCGTTCTGTTAATAATAGGTAAAGCGTCTCACCTTGGCAATATATTTAGCCAAACGAATGACCTGATGCGAATACCCATATTCATTATCATACCAAATATACAAAACTATATTCTTTCCGTTAGGGGATACAATGGTGGCCTTACTATCGTAAATAGATGGGGCAGAGGTGCCTACAATGTCAGAGGAGACCATTTCTTTACTTAGGGAATACTTGATCTGCTCGACCAAATCGCCCTCTAAGGCATACTTTTTCAAAATGGTATTCACACCGCTTAGCGAGGTCTTGTTCTTGATTTCTAGATTCAGAATCGCCAATGAACCGTTTGGAACAGGCACACGAATAGCATTGGAGGTCAGCTTGCCTTCTAGAATGGGTAAGGCTTTAGCGACGGCTACCCCGGCACCGGTTTCGGTAATGACCATATTCAAAGCGGCCGCTCTTCCCCGACGGTATTTGGAATGCATGTTATCTACAAGATTTTGATCATTAGTGTAGGCATGAATGGTTTCCAGATGTCCTTTTCGGATACCCAAAGAGTCTTCGATTACCTTCAAAATAGGGGTAATCGCGTTTGTAGTACAAGAAGCCGCCGAAAAAATCGCAGTATCGTCAGGATCATATGCGGTATGATTGACCCCGTGAACGATGTTGGGTACCTCTTTTCCAGGCGCGGTTAACAGTACTTTGGACGCTCCCTTTGATTTCAAATGACGCTCTAGTTCTACTTTTGTTCGAAATGCCCCTGAATTGTCGATAACAAGCGCATCGGAAATTCCGTATTGGGTATAATCCACGTTTTCGGGCGCATCGGTACTGATGACATGAACCGTAGTTCCATTGATGGTCAATGCGTTTTTTTTCTTGTCTACCTCCACCGTGCCCATAAATTTACCGTGTACGGAGTCGGTGCGGAGTAAGTTCGCTCTCTTTTCCAGTATTTCCATATTGGCCTCTCCCCGGGTGACGATGGCCCTAAGGCGCAGTTGATTTCCTTTGCCCGTCTTTGCCATTAATTCTCTTGCCAGTAAACGACCTATTCTCCCGAAACCATAAAGAACAACATCTCTGGGCGTAATTTCCATGGCATTATCAGCGTCCTTTAATTTTGAAATGACAAAGGCCTTGACATTGTTGAAATTGGCATCGTCTGAATGGTATTCGTAGGTGAGTTTGCCAATATCCAATTTAGAAGGGGGCAATTTGATATCGTTGATGGCCCTTAGGATTTCCACGGAGTCAAAAATGGAAATAGGCTTCTGGACGAATTCTCCAGCATATTCGTGTAAGTGGATGATGTCACCGACATTTTTATCGATAATCTGGTTCTTGAAAAGTACTACTTCAATGGCTTTGTCATACCAGAGATCACTGGTAATCTTAATAAACTCGGTGGTGGCCTTTCTTCTATCTGCCTGAAAAGCTAGCTCTTTTTCGTAAGATTTCATGGTACTCATTGGAATATATCGGTTGTTTTAGAGTGCAAAAATAACAGTTTCCAACGTTTTCGTTACAGAATTAAACAACAAAAAACGCCCCAAAATGGGGCGTTTAATTTGTATGGAGTGTTTTCTACTGAAAAATGAGACGTTCGCGTTCGCCGTCCTCGTCTAACATGGTAATGCTGGTTTTCCCATATCTTGATATTTTACCAAAAACAGTACGTGCCTCTTCGATGTCGTTGATTTCCTCATCGTCTACCGATAGTAATACCTTCCCGTAAAGCCCATAACCGCGATAGGTTTCAGGAACTCCCACGATTTTGACACCTTTTTTGGTTTTGAATTTCTTCTTGTCCTTATCGGTCAAGTTTTTGACTTCCAATCCCAAATGCGGTATGATGGTGGTCTGCCTTTTTTTCAGAACTACAGGTACGGTTATTTCTGCACCCTCTCTGATAAAAGTCACCTCCACCTTATCATCAGGTCGCTTTGTAGCAAGATAACCACTGAGGTCGGGAAACTTTTTGATTTTGATATTATCTACCCTTTTAATGATGTCCCCTTCCCTAAGATCGGCCTCTTCTGCGCCCATGCCTTCTTCAACTTTGGAAACATATACACCCTCTATTTCATCAAGGCCTTTTTCTATTGCCAATGGGGTCTTAGTATTTAAATATTGTATTCCTAAAAGCCCTTTCTGCACATTACCGTATTCCATGATATCCTCCACCACTTTTTTCGCAATATTGCTCGGTACGGCAAATGAGTAGCCCACATAACTTCCTGTCTGTGATGAAATGGCCGTATTGATTCCTACTAAATCTCCATTGGTATTTACCAAAGCACCACCGCTATTGCCCGGATTTACAGCGGCATCGGTTTGTATGAACGATTGGTTTCTCCCCAAATCACGAGCTTTGGCACTTACTATTCCTGCCGTAACCGTTGACGTTAAATTGAATGGATTGCCTACTGCAAGCACCCATTCCCCGATCTTGGTGTTATCGGAATCACCAAAAGCCAGATACGGTAGTTGGCCATCGACTTCAATTTTAATAAGCGCGATATCGGTATTGGGATCCCGGCCTACTATTTCTGCTTCATAACTTTTATTGTTGTTCAGGGTTACCTGAAGCTCATCGGCTTTCTCGATGACATGATTGTTGGTCACGATGTATCCGTCAGAAGAGATAATTACGCCCGAGCCCGTGCCCAATTGCGCCCGTTGACTGTCTCCGCCTGAACCATAGAAAAAATCAAAAATACTTGAGGATTGTCGGCCCTTGACCACACTTGTGACATTGACAACAGCGTTCACCGTGTTTTCGGCCGCAATGGTGAAATCGACATCATTCAAGCCCGAACCTCTAGGTGAGGTAGGGGTCATGCTCGTATCGAAGACTTTGGCCTCATCTTTACCGGCTACAACCGCATACTTCGTGTTTTCAAAAAAAAGCTTGTAAGCCCCAAGGGTAATGGCTCCTGCAAAAAGTGCCACTAACAATAAATTTCCAATCTGCTTCATATAAATTCCAATTTTAATTCTACTATTACAAACGTAAAATTATAGATTTTAACAGGTTTGCACATGAGTTTAACGTCTTTTTAACTGCTAAAAAACGGTTAAATATATCCTATCTTTGCGGTCAATGAAACTATCATTTTATAAATATCAAGGAACTGGCAATGACTTTGTCATCATCGATAACCGAGAACTTTTTTTTCCAAAAGCCAATACCGATTTGATAGCTGGGCTTTGTGACCGACGTTATGGGGTGGGTGCGGACGGACTCATTCTTCTAGAAAAACATGCCTATTCGGATTTCAAGATGGTATATTACAATGCCGACGGAAATGAAAGCACCATGTGCGGGAACGGAGGGCGCTGCTTAGTGGCTTTTGCGAAGTTTCTGGGAATTATTGAAGATAAGACGAGGTTCAATGCTATCGACGGGATGCACCACGCGACTATTGAACATGATGTTGTCAGTTTGCAAATGATCGATGTTGCCGAAATAAAGGTCAAGCCCAATTCGGTTTTTCTCGACACGGGATCTCCCCATCATGTTCAGTTGGTACAGGGGCTCAAAGACTTTTCCGTTCAAAAGGAAGGTGCAAAGTTGCGCTACGGAATCTATGGGGAAACTGGGAGTAATATCAATTTTGTGGAGCAACTGAATGACGACACATTTTCGGTCAGAACCTATGAAAGGGGTGTTGAAGATGAAACCTTGTCTTGTGGCACTGGGGTGACGGCCGTGGCCATCGCCATGCATAAAACCGGTATGACATCAAGTGAAAAAATTACGGTTGAGGCCGTAGGCGGTACTTTGGAAATCGAATTTAAAACCGATGATGTCTATTCCGACGTATATTTAAAAGGTCCGGCCAAGCAGGTTTTTAAAGGGGAATTCGACTATTGAACTTAAAGGGAAAACATATCTATCTCAGGGCAATTGAGCCCAAAGACCTGCAATTTCTGTATGAGTTGGAGAACAATCCCGATATTTGGGAGATTAGCGGCACTACCGCACCATACTCTAGACATGTTCTCGGTAAATATCTCGAAAACGCCCATCGCGATATTTACGAGATGAAACAAGTACGGTTATGTATGTGCACCCATGAACATGAGTTACTTGGACTCATCGACCTTTTTGACTTCGACCCTAAAAACCATAGGGCAGGGGTCGGCATTATTGTATTACAAGGTGAACATAGAAACAAGGGTATAGGCACGGAAGCAATCTCACTATTGTGCGAATACGCTTTTTCGACCTTACAGATGCGACAGTTGTATGCCAATATTCTTGAAGACAATACCGCGAGCATTCATTTGTTCGAGAAATTGGGCTTTCAATTGGTGGGGTCGAAAAAAGATTGGATTTTCGCTGATGGCGCCTATAAAAATGAATTGTTATACCAAAAGATCACAACCTGATGTACATTAAAAAAATTATTCTTTTCATTGTTTTGGCCGGACTTGTTGGTGGTGGATTGTTCGCGTACAAAGTTTATAACGCCATATTTACCCCAAATACCAGTTTCAATAATGAAGAAGCTTTCGTATATGTAGCCTCTGATGCAACTTTTGAGGATGTAAAGGGTTCCCTCGACCCGTTATTGACCGATATGGAAACATTTGAACAGATTGCGGAACGAAAAGGCTATTCAGCAAATGTGAAAGCCGGTAAGTATGCTATCAAAAAGGGAATGAACAATAATGAGATCATCAACACCCTTCGCAGCAGAAATCTACCCATTAAATTGGCTTTTAACAATCAGGAAAGAGTTCACGATCTAGCAGGGCGCATTGCAAGCCAAATCGAAGCGGACAGTCTTTCGCTTTTGCAAGCTTTTCAAGATGAAAAGTTCTTGAGCGATAACGGATTCAATGATGATACCAAATTATCGATGTACCTACCGAATAGCTATGAGTTTTTCTGGAACACCTCCGCAGCAGAATTCAGGGATAGAATGCTCAAGGAGTACAAGGCGTTCTGGAATGCATCTCGTTTGGAAAAAGCGAAGCGTCTAAATCTGAGTCCTAACGAAGTGAGTGCTCTGGCCTCGATAGTCCATAAAGAAACGGCCAAAGTGGATGAAAGACCTAAGGTGGCAGGGCTTTACCTAAACAGAGTGCGCAAGAGGATGTTTTTGCAGGCCGACCCAACGGTTATTTATGCCATTAAGAAAAGTACGGGCAATTACGATACGATAATTAAAAGGGTACTGTACAAAGATTTGGAGGTTGATTCCCCTTATAATACCTATAAATATATAGGCATACCCCCTGGCCCGATTACAATGCCCGATATTTCGGCCATTGATGGTGTTTTGAACGCCGAAAAGCATAATTACCTATATATGGTGGCCAACGTTCAGAATTTCGGGTATCACAAGTTTGCCGAGTCTTTGGCGCAACACAACCAGAATAAGGTGCAGTATATCCGTTGGATCAATGAACAAAATATAACCAGATAGTGCAGTCGTCTTGATTTTAGAACATCTTAACCAAAATCGGGCTATTTTAACAAAATCTTCAAATAGTAGCATAAATTCAGCCCTATCTTTGTCTCTTGTAAAATTTAAGCGAGCCCCAAATTAGCTGTAAGTCTTAAGAAAACGAATGTATGGAAAAGTGGATGCGTTATGCGGGTCCCCTGATCTTTACCTTTATTTTATTGAGTTTCGCATTCAAGCCTGCAGAGGTAAGAGTGCCCGAAGCTCTTAAAATGACAGAACCTACTGAAGTCTTATTCCCCCAGAATGAGGCTGAAAAACGGTCAACCGCCGTTTTTCCAACTGCTATTGTAGCGCCCCCTTTTTTAGGGAGCTCTTTTATTGGTTTCAGGGAGGCCTTGGCCTTCAAGGAATCACAAGGAAATTATTTTACCACCAATACCTTAGGGTATTTGGGTAAATACCAATTCGGTATCGGTACCTTGGAGCTTATGGGTGTCTATAATGCCAGTCATTTCTTAAATGATCCTGTTTTACAAGAGCGGGTCTTTCAAACCAATGTAGCCCGAAATAAATGGATTTTGCGTCGGGATATCAATCGATTTGTTGGAAAACGAATTGCTGGTGTTGAGATTACCGAATCTGGAATGTTGGCTGCCGCCCACTTGGCCGGAGCGGGAAATGTAAAGAAATACTTGCGTACCTATGGCGCGCACAACGTCGCCGATGAATACGGCACGGACATTGCAAATTATATGAAGAAGTTTTCCGGTTACGATGTATCACATGTAATGCCGAAAAGAAATCCGAAAGTATCAAGATAGTGTTCCCAAAGGGGAAATAATTATGAAAATGGCATAAACCCTGGCGCGAGAACCAGGGTTTATTTGTTTAGCCCTGTATGATAAAGATCGCCGGTCTTTTGTGCAGTTCGGGTACTTCTTTCTTCCAATCCGAAACCGTTTTGGTCGCAATGTATTCCGTGTTCAAGGTGATATCACAGGCGATACAGATTTGGGTACCTGGCGCTAGTGATTTTAGCATATCAGCCAGCAGTTTGTCGTTTCTATAAGGGGTTTCAATGCAAAGTTGTGACTGTTGCTGTTCTATAGAATGCCTTTCCATTTTTTTTATAGCCTTTCTCCGTTCGACCGAATCAATGGGCAAATATCCATTAAAGGCGAAGCTCTGCCCATTGAAGCCACTGGCCATCAGTGCGAGTACAATTGATGAGGGACCTACCAAAGGAACCACTCGTATTCTTTTTTCATGTGCCAACTTAACGACTTCAGATCCGGGGTCGGCAATAGCAGGGCAACCGGCTTCCGAAAGTATCCCCACATCAAAACCTTCTAGACAGGGTCGGAGAAAACCGGGTAGCGAAGCGGCTTCCGTATATTTATTCAATGTTTCGATATGAAGGTTGGGCTGTGACTTGCGAGGACTTATTTTTTTAATGAATCTACGAGCGGTCTTCTCATTTTCAACAATATAGTAATCGATGTCCTCAATCGCCCTTTTTATCGAGATCGGTAGTACTTCCAAAGGCTCGTTGTTGCCTAAGGTTGTGGGAATCAAAACTAACTTGCCTCTGGGTTTGTCCTCAGACATATCTTATGTTCTTATAGTGTCAAGTTGGTGACGATGGCTTCACAAGCTTGATCGATTAGATGGTATACCAGTTCAAAACCATCTTCGGAGTTATAATATGGGTCTGGCACCTCGGTCTCGATGGTATTGCCTTCGCTCAATAATAGTTTGACCTTAGCAGAATCCGATGGGTCTCGCGCTTTTTGAACTACATTGATGTAGTTGCTTTGATCCATGACGTATATCATATCGAACTGATCAAAGTCAGCTACCGTGAATTGCCGACACCTTTGAAAGCCGATATCGAGTCCGTATTTTCGGGCTACCGCAGTGCTTCTCGGGTCAGGAGGGTTGCCGACATGCCAGCTACCTGTACCTGCCGAATCTACCAAGACCTTATCTGGGTCTACTTTGCTTTGGAGAATACCTTCGGCCAATGGGGACCGGCAGATATTTCCCAAGCATACCATTAAAACCTTGATTTGCATGGAATGTTAAGAAAACTTTTTGGTCAAATCGTCAATATACTTTCGAAACTGTTTATCAGTTTCGGCAAGATTATCTACGGTCTTACAGGCATGTAATACCGTTGCATGATCTCGTTTTCCTATTTGTGAGCCAATACTGGCCAAAGAGGCCTTAGTGAATTTTTTGGCAAAGAACATCGCCAACTGCCTTGCTTGTACAATATGTCGTTTTCTCGTTTTTGATTGCAAGGTAGCGACGTCCATTTCAAAGTAATCGGAGACTACCTTTTGAATATAATCTATAGAGACTTCACGCTTGGTATTTTTCACGAATTTTTCAACGACACTCTGGGCCAGTTCGAGGGTGACCTCCTTTTTATTGAACGATGATTGGGCAATCAGTGAAATAATGGCTCCTTCGAGTTCACGAATATTGGTTTTGATATGCTTCGCAACATATTCGACAATGTCATTGGGCATTTCGACCCCATCGCGATACAGTTTGTTTTTTAGAATGGAAATTCGTGTCTCGTAATCAGGGTTCTGTAATTCGGCCGATAATCCCCACTTGAATCGTGATAAGAGACGCTGCTCGATATCCTGCATATCTACCGGTGCTTTATCAGATGTTAGAATAACCTGTTTCCCATTCTGATGCAAGTGATTGAAAATATGGAAAAAGACATCTTGTGTACCGGATTTTCCTGAAAGGAACTGTACATCGTCTATAATGAGTACATCGATCAGTTGATAGAAATGGATAAAATCGTTTCTTGTATTCTTTTTGACCGATTCGATATACTGTTGCGTGAATTTTTCGGCAGAGATATATAGTACGGTTCTTTCGGGATATTTGTCCTTTATTTCAACGCCAATAGCATGTGCCAAATGGGTTTTTCCTAAACCTACGCCTCCAAATACCAAAAGCGGGTTGAAGGAGGTACCTCCAGGCTTATTGGCCACGGCCATTCCTGCGGAGCGCGCTAACCGATTGGAATCGCCCTCCAAAAAATTATCAAAGTTGTAATTCGGGTTTAATTGCGACTCGATCTTTATATTTCGAATGCCCGGAATAACAAATGGATTGCGCAATTCTGGGTTTTTCGATTTGATGGGCACATCCATTTCTTGAGGTGTCATTCCTCCGCGGTTGGCACTTGGGATCTTTTCCGTGAAGGGTTCACGATTGCCATACGTATTTTCCATACGGATAATATAGACCAACTTGGCTTTTTCACCCAATTCCTTGGTCAAGGCTACCTTCAATAGTTTGACATAGTGTTCCTCGAGCCACTCGTAGAAAAATTTGCTGGGCACCTGGATGCTCAAGGCATTCTCCGATAGTTTTATCGGCTTGATAGGCTCGAACCATGTTTTGAATGCCTGCGGTTGGATATTATCTTTGATAAAGGCCAAACAATTTTTCCATACGGAACTAGCAGTAACACTCATCCTAAAATTTCTGTTATTCTTTCGGTTAGTTATTTTACACGTAGGTAGGAAATGTAGCTGGAGCGAGCCTTACTTCCTGAGTGGGACAAATATGTGAACAAATTATCTAAAAAAAAAATCAAACAGTCTTGAATTTCCCCTTTTTTTTTCCCATGTTCACCATCCATTTTTCGATCCTCTTTAAATGTATCGTTTTTACTTGATAAATCATGAACTTTAACGAAATTTCTTTTCGAGTTCGCTACAGCGAAACTGACCAGATGGGAGTCGTGTATCACGGCAACTACGCCCAGTATTTTGAAATGGGAAGAGTTGAGTGGCTCCGACAGCTCGGAACATCATATAAAGAGATGGAAAGCACTGGTATCATGCTTCCCGTGATTTCATTGCATGTTGATTTCAAGAAATCAGCGGTCTATGACGATCTGCTCACCGTACGAACCACCTTAAAAAAAATGCCCTCGGTACGCATTGAATTCGACTTCGAAATCAGAAATGAAATAGGTGATGTTTTGGTAACGGCGAACACTGTTTTGGTTTTTATGGATATGGCTAAAAAACGTCCGGTAAAATGCCCGGATTACCTCCTTGAAAAAATCGCTGAAGCCCAATGATCGACCTTGCTAGTCAGCGCTCTTTTTTATGTTGACATCATGCATCGCATCGAACAATTCCCTAATCGTTTCTTCCTCACTTTTTCGTACCGCGAAGGTTACCCAACATGACGTTTCCATATGTTGTGAAACAACCACTAGCTGCTGTTGCTTTATGAAGCGCATCACTTTGTTCAAGACGGCATATTCGAAACGTAGCTCATATTCGATTTTCTGTATTTTTTCGATGATTTTCGATTCGCTTAAGGCCATGTGTGCAGCCGTGCGATAGGCGGTGATTAGTCCGCCGACCCCCAGTTTCGTTCCTCCAAAAATTCGGACTATGGCCACCAATACGTTGGTCACCCCAAAAGATTGAACCTGTCCATAGATCGGCATGCCCGCTGAATTGTTCGGCTCACCGTCGTCATTCGCGCGATACGTTATGTTATCTACTCCAAGTTGCCATGCGTAGCATACATGACCGGCTGTATGGTGTTGTTTTTTGAGTGCCTCAATGATGGGTTTTACTTCCGTACGGTCTTGAATTGGGAAAGCATATCCAAAGAATTTACTCTTTTTATCCTTGAAGAGTATCTGCTTGGATGGACGTACTAGTGTTTTATAGGTATCGTTTGATTTATCCATTTGAACGGGCTACTAGAAGGATGCTTATCACAGCGAGTGCGATGCCAAACCAATTTTTAGGGCTCAGTTTTTCTTTAAAGAGCAAAATACCCAAGAGTGTTGAAAACATAACGATGGCTACATTGTTTATCGTAAAAATTGCCGCACTGCTCAGTGCTTTGTTCTGTAATGCACGCAATAGAAAATAGATAGAAAAATAATTCGGTACGCCTAAGGCGATTCCAGCAATACAGTTTTTTAGGTTGATTTTCAGTGGCTGCTTCAAACTTTTAATGGAGATGTAACCTAGGCCGATGACCGCAGCTGATGCAAAAATAGTAGCGGAAAAAATAGGCACTTCTTTCGGGGCAACGAACTCTTTTTGAAAATAGGCCAAACTAATGTCGATGAACCCCGAACCCAGAAATACCAAAAAGGGTAGTAAAAGAGCACTGAGCTTGAAAATGGCCGTTCTTTCCTTTACGGAAGCGAAGTAGACTGCCGCTAGGGCCATAAGAATACCCATGACCGTAATCGGCCCAAGTACTTCTTGATAGCTATAGACACCGAACAGTACCGGAAGTACCAAAGACATTTTGGTCGCCACGGAGGCTACCGAAACACCTAATCTTTGAGAAGTGGCTGCCATCAAATTAAACACGATTATAAATAGTAGGCCGAGGGCGAAGGATCCCCAAAACCAGGCTTTATTGGGAATTTGTACAACTTCTACAGAACCGCGATAGAGCAGAAGCCCCATGGTACAAGCGACTACATAGTTCGTTATAATCGCATAGAAGGTCTCGATTTTGTATACCGCGAAAAGCTTGAAAATCACAAAAATAAGGCTCGAACAAAGAACGCTTAGGACGAGGTCGAACATATCACAATTTGTCCTTTAAATGGATAATGTCATCGGTGCCCACACGTAAATTCCAACACGAAATTCCCAATTTTTCGGCGGCATCAGTATTCTCTTTGGTATCATCGATAAAAAAGGTTTCCTCTGCAATCAATTCGTTTTCGTTCAGCACATACTCGTAAATCTCTCGATTGGGTTTGCGCAATTGAATTTCATGGGATAAATAGAATCTCTCGAAGAGATTTTTGAATCGCATGAACTTTTGAGTGCCTATTTTCCGTTCAAAATGAGGAATATGCAAGGCATTGGTATTGCTCAGTAAAAAGAGGCGGTATCGGTTTTCGGCAGCTAGGTTTTCGAGAAATTCCAGACGATAATCGGGCAAATCCAAAAGCATGGCATTCCAAGTATGCACTATTTCTTTCGAACTTGCATACGGGTATACTTTTACCAATTGATCGATGAAAGTCTCTGAATCGATGGCACCAATTTCGTACGATTCATTCAGTGCGATCAGCTCTGGCGCCAATTCAAGACGGCCGCCGAACTTTTCGATTTGCCTGAAAATAACTTCCTTGTCCAAATTGATGAAGACGTCGCCAAAGTCGAAAATGATGTTTTTTATCATGGTCTATATAGTTTAAGCCTGTCGTTTTCAATTGTACGTTCCGAGCAAAGTGTTCCGGTAAATCGAGGGGCCTTTAGTCCTTTTTCAAAAGAACTGTTTCCAGTAAATACCCTCGCTTCGTCCCATAAATCGGCATCGATGAATGTTTGAAGCGTTTGAGTGCCACCCTCTACGATCAAACTGGTAATAGATCGTTCAAATAGAAGCTGACACAGTTGTTCGGCCAAATTACGTGAAAAATCCAATCGCACGTATTCCACATTTTTTAACTTTTCCTCCGGTTTTTTCTCAGTGGCTACCAAGCAAGGGGTACTGCCATCCAACACCTTAAAATCACTGGATATTTTCAGGTTCTTATCTAGAAGCACTCGCAACGGGTTCTTTCCTGTCCAATGTCGGATATCCAATTTCGGGTTATCGGCCAAAACAGTGGTCGTTCCAACCAAAATGGCCTGTTCTTGAGCACGCCACTGGTGTACCACTTGACGTGCGTATGTACCTGTGATCCAGTATGGTTGGGCATCCGTATGTCTTTTGTTTTCATCCGGGGCTATAAAGCCATCCGAAGTTTCTGCCCATTTCAAAATGATATAGGGACGTTGTTGTTCGTGAAAAGTCAAAAAACGGCAGTGGTGTTCGCGGCATTCCTGCTCTAAAACTCCCACGGTAACTTGGCAACCAGCGTCCTTCAACCGTTCTATGCCTTTACCCGCTACTTTCTCGTGGGGATCCAGAATGCCAATGACTACCTCCGGTATGCCGTGAGATATAATCAAATCTGCACAGGGCGGGGTATTTCCATAATGTGAACAAGGTTCGAGGGTGACGTATAAAACGGATTCTTTCAGCAGTGCACTATCGGATACGGCCTTGATGGCGTTTACCTCGGCATGATTCCCACCGTATCGGCTTGTATACCCCTCCCCAATAATCTTCCCTTTGTGAACCACAACTGCCCCTACCATTGGATTAGGGGCTGTTGAACCCAATCCGTTCCGTGCGATTTCGATACACCGCTGCATGTAAATTCTATGTATCTTCACCAAGCAAAAATCGGCTTTTTTCAGTGAAATCAGGTGGCCGACCCGAAACTTATTTTAAGACATGCTTTTACGGGAGGTAAAATCAGTATTCCACCGAGAATTGGATGCTAGTTACGGAAGGGACGAGGTGAACAGCTTCTTCGGTATGTTAATCGAACAGCATCTGAATTTACAACGTTTCGTACTGGCACTAACACCGGAACTGACCATAGATAAAGAATCCGAAACCTTTTTTTTTCAAGCATTAAGCCGGTTGCGATTACATGAACCGATCCAATATATTTTAGGGTCCACCCATTTTATGGATTTGGAGTTTCTGGTCAATGAACATGTGCTCATTCCAAGGCCTGAAACGGAAGACCTTGTACGATGGATTCTTTCGGAAACATCACGTCTTAATGATCAGCTGTCGAATGGCGAGCCTATAAAGATTTTAGATTTAGGTACAGGTTCTGGCTGTATCGCGATTGCCCTGGCGAAGCACTTACCAAGAACAATGGTGTACGGGATCGATGTTTCTAAAAAGGCCCTTGAAATGGCTAAAAAGAACGCGAAGAGAAATGGTGTTAAAGTGACCTTTTTTGAGCAGGATATTTTCAAACTTCAGTTGGAAGATCACTTCGACATCATTGTTTCGAACCCACCTTATGTAAGGGAATCGGAGAAAGAAGGCATGAATGCGAACGTATTGCAAAACGAACCGGAAATGGCACTTTTCGTACCGGACGGGAATCCACTTCTATTTTATAGGGCGATTGCCGAATTTGCGGTAGAACGGTTAAAACCCTTTGGCAGCTTATTTTTTGAAATCAATCAATATCTGGCGGTCGAAACCGAACAACTTTTGCATGATCATAATTTTTCGGAAATTGAACACCGAAAAGATTTGTTCGGGAATGATCGCATGTTAAAGGGGACGTTCACCAGGCCCGACTAAAATGACCAACGTTACATGGATATCAAAAAGAAAATAGAAACGCTCAGAACTGCGCTTCGCGAGCACAACTACCAGTATTATGTTTTGGATCAACCCACCATATCGGATTATGAATTCGATATGCAATTGAAGCAATTGCAAGAATTGGAAGGGCAACATCCTGAATTTCATGACCCTACGTCACCTACTTTACGGGTAGGGGGGATGGTCACCAAGAACTTTGAGACCGTTGTTCATGACTTCCGTATGTATTCTTTGGACAATTCGTATTCTAAGGAAGATCTTGAAGATTGGGAAAAACGGATTCAAAGGGTTTTGGGTGACGTTGAAGTTGAATTTACTTGTGAACTCAAATACGATGGGGCCTCGATCAGTCTCACTTATGAGGATGGACAACTAGTTAAGGCGGTAACCCGCGGTGATGGTTTTCAAGGAGATAATGTGACTACAAATATCAAAACAATCAAATCGGTACCCTTAAAATTAAAGGGCGACTATCCTTCGAAATTTGATATTCGGGGTGAGATCGTCTTGCCTTTCGATGGCTTTGCTAAAATGAATGCAGAACGTGTAGCTAATGGGGAAGAACCCTATATGAACCCGAGAAACACCGCCTCTGGAAGTTTGAAATTGCAAGATAGTTCATTGGTCGCCCAGCGACCCTTAGATTGCCTACTCTATGGTATAGTCGGGCGAAACACGGGGATAGAAACGCAATGGCAAATGTTGGACAAAGCGCGTGAATGGGGGTTTAAGGTTCCCACTGTGGCCAAACTTTGCAAATCAACGGATCAAGTCATGGAATTCGTAACCTATTGGGATGAGCATCGCCACGACCTCCCTTACGAGACCGATGGGGTCGTTATCAAGGTCAACGGGTTGCAACAACAAGAGGAACTCGGGCACACGTCAAAATCACCCCGATGGGCCATGGCCTACAAATTCAAGGCAGAACAGGTATCGACCTTATTGAACGAAATCACCTATCAGGTGGGACGTACCGGTGCCATCACACCAGTAGCCAATTTAGAGCCTGTTCTACTGGCCGGTACCACCGTAAAAAGAGCTTCCCTACACAATGCAGACCAAATCGCCAAATTCGATATTCGCGAAGGAGATACCGTTTTTGTGGAAAAGGGTGGGGAAATCATTCCGAAGATCATTGGGGTCGATTTCAGTAAACGCCCCAAAGATTCAACACCCACGGCCTATATCGAAAATTGCCCGGAGTGTCACACCCCTTTGGTACGTACGGAAGGAGATGCTAAGCATTATTGCACGAACTACTATGGTTGTCCCGTGCAGATTACCGGACGTATTCAACACTATATTTCAAGGAAGGCAATGGATATCGAGGGAATGGGAAGTGAGACCGTCACGCTACTTTTTCAGGAAGGCCTTATAACCAATTATGCAGACCTGTATACCTTGACTAAAGAACAGGTCATGCCTTTGGAACGTATGGCGGAAAAATCGGCCGAGAACCTGGTGAACGGGGTTCAAGCCTCGACCGTTATACCCTTTGAGCGCGTTTTATTCGCTTTGGGGATTCGATTTGTCGGTGAGACGGTTGCCAAAAAATTGGCAAAGGCCTATAAAAATATCGATGCCTTGATGGCAGCCACTGAGGAAGAACTGATTGCAGTAGATGAGATCGGCGAGCGTATTGCGCAAAGTGTGGTGGAGTTTTTTCAAAATGATACCAATCAAGAGATCATTGCCCGCTTGAAAACGTATGGTGTTCAATTCGAACTTGCTGCGGAACAGTTGGAAAATCAAACGGAAAAGCTCAAAGGACAGACCTTTGTTGTTTCCGGGGTATTTGAAAAGATAAGTCGTACCGAATTAAAAAAGCTCATCGAGGATAATGGAGGTAAGGTGGGTTCATCGGTTTCTTCGAAAACCACTTACTTGGTCGCGGGGGACAAGATGGGACCTAGTAAACGTACCAAAGCCGAAAGCTTAGGGGTGCAGATCATTTCGGAAGATGATTTTTTGGAAATCTTGAATTAAACCTTTCTTGCGTAAGGAATTTACGGAGCGCTCTAAGTTTTTGAACTTGGTCTCACTTTTTTTTCGGAAATGGACATGACGATGCTTTTGGGAATACCTTGTTTGGTCTTAAGCTCTCCATTCCTTTTTTCGGAGATGCCGACGGCCTCCCAAATCATTCTTTTTATGTCTTGTTCAGGAAAAGATCGGAGGTCTTTTACTGAGATATGTCGTATCAGTTTTCCTTTTCCGTTCAATTTTATGGGTGTATAGGTTAGTTCCGCCCCTCGGTTAAATCCGAAATTTATATGATGGGTGTAGAGGGCCATATGACAAAAGGCATCTTTCAGCTGTTCCGATTTTGAATAGGCTAGGGCAACGGCATTATAGTTGTCCCAAATTAACTCATTGGCTTCCGGGACAAGACCCGTTATGAAATCTCGTAATTCCATGGCCAGCCCTTGAATTTTGCTATTATACGGCGCCATAAATGTTTCAAGTTGCGGATTTGGTTTCATCATGGTGATTTTATATTCGTTTAGCTTTGAAAACAAGACCGAATAGCAGCTGTACTACTTTATATCGTTACGCCGTAAATTCCTATCGTGTTTTCAAGCTATTTTATGCTGTTTCTTTTCTTCTCTTATCTATTTCGATCGCTCTCTGGTAAAAGGTTTTAAATGCCGTTTCGTTGTATTTTACTCGCATTGCGCTTAAAACATCATACAATCCCAAACTACACCATTCCCATAGCATGGTGTCAAAGTTGTATTTGTACATCTGTTTACCTACTTCTTTGCGAATGGTATCCGTCTCCATTTGGTCAATACCAACCTTGTCCAAAGCCATCCGGATTCTATTTTCCCCCTCTTCAGTGAGTTCGGTGTCGAGATACGGTTCTAAAATCCAATCCCAATTCCAACTATGTTCACGAAGTTCGATATTATTTCTTTGAGCAAATTCGGTTAATTCTTCCTTTTTCTCTGCCGAAATGAAAATGATATCATTTTCTATATAGACCTTGCAAATTCCGAAAGCGGTACTTATGGCATTTATTTCGCTTGCGGAAAACATGCGTTCCGGATACGCAAGGGAGGGCTTAAAGGGATATTTCATGACCTTAATTTCATTTTCATGAATGATCGTATCTCCGATACCACAAAAGAAGCTTTTCGTACTCAAGGTACTTGAACTGAAAAACATTTCGATTCTACTTTTCAGTCTTTTAATGAAATTCATAGTGATTGCTTGAAAAGCATGATAAATCTGTATCGGCCCAATAAAGGTAGCTATTGTATACAGGGTTAAGAACTATACCTATATTTTTTATCGAATATCGTATTATAGCGCTTTATTTTTCTAGTCAACATCCAGTGCACCAATGATAGCAGCAAATTTAATGTAAAGTCAATAGGCCCCAAAAACCCCTGCTTCTGGACCATTTTCAGAATGGATAAGAGTACCAAAAAAGACGTTCGCAAGCGGCAGGACATTATTTATGGTCAATACTAGCAGAGTCTTGATTTAGTTTTTTAGAATAGATTTTTATGCGGTCTCCAAAGGCTGTATATCCATTCGCATAATAGTGCCATCCTTTTTTCTCGTAAAAATCGTTTATATCCGTTGAAAGATATAAGCTGTCAAACCCTCTCTTTCGCGATTCATCACAACCATGTTGTATCACTTTGGTTGCTAAGCCTTGATTTCTATAATTTTCATCAACAAATAGGCAAGCAAACCAAGGACATAAATCCTGCCTGCTTATAAGGTCATTTAGTAGTAAGGCATAAGAGCCAATGATTTTTTCATCATCGAGCATTACATAAAATTTCGGTATTGATATATCATTGGAAACTGAGTTTTCAATACAATTTTTATAAAAGTCAAAATTCGATTCATTACCCCATTGTTTCCAGAAGTATTCGATTGCTTTTTCTAAAAGCGCATTTCCCATATGTATTAATTCGATTTTCATTTTTTGATTTTAGCAAACAGTCTTGGATAAAAACGCTTCTATTTGTTTTTCACGAGCAATGGATACACTTCTCCTGAATCGTGTTCGTCAATCAAGAACATGAAATCATTCCTATAGTTGATACATTCCAGTTCCTTTTTTTCGTTCAATTGTAATAGAACATCATGTACTGCGATCATTCCCTCGTATTTATGTAATTCAATCAGCTCATTATATCCCTCGATGAGCTCTATATCATTAAACTCGTCTAGCTCGATGTACTCACGATTTTGCAACTCCTCAAAGTCCACATGAGCTTTGGTGTATTGTTCTGGTAGGTTTGAAGGGGCTATACGCTCAAGACCATCGAAAAAGTTGAGCCTAATTCCGGGACAGGCATAGAGGTCCGTGGTGAAATCATAATCAAGCTTTTTCAGTTGTTACTGGTTTTAGTTCGTGGCGTATAGTTGAAACATAGAAATTTCGGAAATAGGTTAAATGCGTTCTTTGCGGTATTTTTTCCTCTTATTTAATTCCTTCGTTTCGAAAAAAAGGCGTGTTATTCTTCATACCATCTTTAACAAACCAAGTCATTGTGTGCTTTTGTGGAATTCTCTTTATCAAGCTGCCATCCGCTTTGGAAGTCCAAACGGCATCGAATTCGCCCTTTGAGGTCAGTACAACTCGCCATTCTTGATTTAATAGCGTACTATCAGCATAACTTGCGGTAAGGTTCTCCCAATCTGTCTTTGATAATACCTGTGGATCCAAATGGGCTATAACTTCTGTCTCATCTAAGATAGCGATCCAAACAGGTATGGATAAATGTTCGATGGTATGATTCTTTCCCTGAGAACCCCATCCTACCTTAATATCTGCACCTCCTCTGATATGTCGAATTAATTCTTGCTTGCTCCCTAGTAACGTTTTACCGTTCTTATCGTTTTTGTACACAATGTCGTAACCGGACTCTTTTACTTTTGAGGTGCAAGAGAAGAGTAAGGAAACAACGAATAGAATAAAATAGTTGCTCATTTTCATGACTTGAAATTTCTAGAATTTTGCGAACAGTGTAGCTCTGATACGTCGGGCAAATATGCTATCGCTCGTCTTTTTTATAAAACTAAGGATTTCCGTTTAGGTAGGCTGCCCAAATACACTCGTATGGAGTTTATTTTGTCTTCTGCATCAATGCACATCACATCTACCACATGAAGTACTTCAGATATAGAAGACGTATGTCTTTATTGGAATTTTTAATCATAAACCCATTTTTCTCTTCGATTAGCAGTGCTCGTTCTACTAGTTTGGATCTATTTTTATATTCTTTGATTGTTGGTCTACCAATTCCAATCTTTCCACAATAGAATTTTTGGTTAATATGGTTCCTGGGGATAAAACTCCGTTTGCTCCGATTTTGGAATCATCCCCGACCAAGGCACCGAATTTCTCTACTCCGGTATCAATGGATTCCCCATGGTACGTAATCCAGATTCTTTTGTTTTCTCTTTCGTTGTAGTGGTTGGCTGCAATTGAGCCCGCCTCAAAATTCACATTTTGCCCGATAATACTGTTACCGATATAGTTAAGATGTGCAATTGCGGTTCGAGAACATATTAAACTGCTTTTTACTTCTGTACAGGGTCCGATTTTTACTGATTTGCCCAGAAAGACCCCCTCCCGAAAATAGGAGTTGGCTCCAATATGGCAATGCTCCATGGCTATAAATGGTCCTTTGATCGTTACTCCTTTTTCTACAGTAACGGATTTATGAATTGCAACTCCGTTTTCTACTTTGAACTCTGAACCAAGTTCGGGTATTATTCTTTCAATGATTTCTTTCAAATCGGTTGTCAATTCCCAAGGTGCTAGATTTTGGAACGTTTTGAAAACCTCCGGGATATTGGATATGAAATCTTTTAAAGTCAGTTTTTGTTCCATTTGAAATGAGTTTATGCTATGGGTAGTTACTTGCCCCATCAGTGTTCTTATCGATTTAGTTTTCAATGACCACCATTCTATAATCTGGTTTTGATTGATGTCTCGGGTCGGGGTATTCAAATACATCCCGGAATTTTTATACGGGTTTTTATGACCGATTTTCCTATTGTATGGCCCTTTGTGTCCTATTTCCGCTTAATCACTTCCTGCGCTTTTGTAATCTACTCATTCGAAAGACAAGGAATTACATCTTCTTCGAAGTAAGGTTCTTGATTTACCCAAAAGATATAATTGACCTTCAAAAAGTCTCTTGCGAAAGCATGTAACATTGGCACAAGGTTCTTTCTACCTTTAAGGCCGCTATCTTTATTTTCTTCATAATCTTTGTCAGCACCGGTTTTACTGATGTAATTTCCATCTTGGACTGCAATTCCAAGAGGAGCTGTGAATTTCCCTTCGTGCATTTGCGCAAGTGCGTGATTTAATTGCCCTTTTCTGGTGACCATTAAATCAGGTCCACCAAGTCCTACACCAATTTTCTCTCCATATTCGTAAATGCTTTTTAGATATCCCTTGTCGTCAAAAGGTAGCCATTCTCCAGGTATAAAATTGGCATAGAGCATCGTTGTGGCATTTGGAAAAGCTTTTTTAGCAGCCAACATATTGTTTTTGATTCCTTGGAGATAAGTTGCTTCGGTAAAACTAGCGTCCGTTTTACTATTTACACCGATGGCGGTTTCCTGGAGATTAATCCCTTCTATTTTTTTATCGAACTCATCACCTAATGCCTTGAGTAATATCGCAAAACGTTCTTGTACTTTTTTATTCCATCTTTTGGCTGTCCAACCCTCGGGTTCTCCATCATCATTATATTGAAAAACCGCGCCTCCATCATATTCACCGGTCAACAAATAATCGGGCACGGCTTTATATCTTTTGTCAAAGGTGACATCTTGTAACTGAATGAAAAGTCTTTTTCCATATGTACTTAGATAGGCGATATCTTTTCGGATCGGAGAAAAATTGAATTGTCCTTTTTCAGGCTCTAATTCTTTCCAAGAATACATTATTTGTGCGCCTCTAAATCGTGAAGAGAAAAGCAATGGATGATTTACAATAGATGCTCGATCTCTTGAAAAATAAACAAAGTGGCGAATACTATCTTGAGGTATCGGACAGGTGGCGTTGCTATATTTTTTATATGCATCCTTATATTTTTCGGATGGATTGTTCCAATGCTGTGCATGTAATGGCGGGCATATCAATAGTAAGAGGGCAGGAATGAAAAATTGTTTTTTGCTCATATGTAAATATCGGGTACAATTGTCAGTGGCTAAAAAGGAACGGATCTTGAAGGCCATTTCCTCGTTCACGAATAACTGAAAAGTACAAAACTACATATTAAGCTCCTTCCTATTATTTTTTATAGATATTGTTAACAGTTTGATATGCTTTTTTTAAAAGTCAACTAGGCATTGTGCAAGTTCGATACCATACTTAGTTATCTGCTTTACCGTCAAAGGATTTTCTGTGCAATTTTTTTGTGGCCTTTTGCCGTTACATTTCCGCTATAGACTTTAGCTGTGCGCCTTTGGTCGTAATTCACTACAACGTTAAGGCTATGGCTCATCACCATGATTCGTCCGAACCACCATAGTTATTGTGGCAGCCGAACCGAAACCTGCTGACTGGAAGGTGGGTGTCTACGAAATTAAAGCGCAGTTAATTATAGTGATTGTTAGCAACAGTCATTTTCGTTTCCTTGAGTTCTTTTTTCCAAAGAACATACGATATTAAAAGAAAAATCAATGCCATAGGAGGGGAGAAATAATCTGGAATATTAGCATTGATTTCCGCTAACATCGCTAATAGAAAAACAAAGAAAAACCCTGAATACGCCCATTCTTTTAAAAATTGAAATCTGTTTGTCCATAATGCTAGTATGCCGAAGGCTTTTGCGGTCATTAATGGTATGATGAGATACGTTGGAAAACCGATTTCTACAAATCTTTTTGTGAATTCAGGGTTGAATATGCCATTAGCAAGGGTTGCAAGCACCATCAAGGTGAGTAAACTTGTCGCGATTAGGTAAATTATTTTCCTTGTCTTGTTGTTCATTTTCTATTTGGATAAGGTGTCTACTAGTGTTTCCAATCTATCAAAGGCAGAACCCCATCCATTATAGAATCCCATTTCTTCCTGTTGCTTACAATATTCGGGTGTAGGGTGAATAACCTTAAAAATAAATTTTGTTTTGTCACCATCTGCTTCAAAGTAGGTCTGCAGTTCTACATTTTCAGTCATAGGTTTAAAATCAGCAGACGTAATTATTTTCTTCAGTTCTATAATTTCCCTATAGGTTCCTGCTGATATAAATTCGCCTCCATTTGGCATTGACATTGAATATTTCCATTTACCCCCAACCTTAAAGTCGTGTTGAATTACTTTGATATCCATTCCATTTGGCGCCCACCACTTTAAAATGTGCTCTGATTGTGTCCAAGCATCCCAAACAACCTGTATAGGGGCATTAAAAACTTTCTCAATTGTCAATGTTCTGTTCGCTAAATCACTCATTTTTTATCTTTTTTTAGTTGTATTTGATCAATATAATTTTCAAAGGAATCTATTCGGTCTTCCCATAATTTATTGTATTGTTTTATCCATAGGAATGCGGGAATTAGTTTTTGTGGTTGGATTAAACATAAACGTTCTCTCCCGACCTTATTGAAAGCAATGATTCCACATTCGCTTAGTATTTTCAAGTGTTTGGAAATTGCGGGTCGACTAATTTCAAACTTTTCCGCTACCTCATTTACACTTAAAGGCTGCATTGCGAGCAATTCGATAATTTCTCTTCTAACGGGATCCGCGATTGCTTGGAAAACATCTCTTCTCATAAATTAAGTAACTGTTCGGTTACAAATATAAACGTAATCATTCGGTTACGCAAATAATTTTCAAAAACCGATTCAAGATGGCTATTTAGAAAATGAAAATACCTTCCCGTTGTACCTTGTCTTGAATGAATTGGCGAAAGTGAATCTGTAAGAGCGGTAAATCCAAGGCTGTTTAGTTGTTTTCACTTACCGCAAAAAGTTCTTTCTTTTTCAGTCTACCTCTGAGTTCATATGCACCCATTGGTTTGAAATTCAGGTTGTTTTTGGGCAGCAATTTTTTAAGTTGGCCTGAAATTAAAAGATTAACGCCTAAGTGATTACACAATCCTTGAATTCTGGCCGTGGAGTTCAGAACATCTCCGGTATATAAAAGATCTCGTTTGATTTGTCCTATTTGCCCACGAGTGACTTCCCCACAATGCAATCCAGCTTTGAATCCCGGAACCACGCCATACTTTTTCAGATAGTTTTCAGACCTACGTTGAATACCATTTTCAATCAAAAAAAAGCACTTTAAGCAATTCCAATTCCGTAAACCCTTATCCAGTTTCCAAGAAACCACAATTTCATCCCCTACATATTGGTAAATAGACCCTTCTGTCTGTACTATCGCTTCGGTCATATCGCTATAGTATTCATTGATTAGTTGATAGTGCTTTTTATGTCCGATTTTCTCAGCGATTGTAGTCGAGTCTTTCATGTCCAAAAACATAAAAATTCTACTTTCATAGACTGGTTTTGAATAGGTGCCGGAAAAAAAATTACCAACGATATCTAGTCCGAGGTAATCTACGATTTCAGTAAAAAATAGACTTAGTCCAATGAAAAAACTAGCAAAAAGGATAATACTTATAAAGCCATAACTACTAAAAAAAATGAATACAGTTTGATAAACTTCGGCATCAGCTAATGACTTGCCTGTATTTACAATGTTCAAGGCAAGAGAGAAGCCTAATAACGTGATGGCAAAAATGGAAATGTAAAGCAGCGTTTTACTCAGTATTTTTAGGACAAATGGTAATTCTTTAAACCTGTTCTTGAACACCGATTCTTCAATAATACCTAGTACCAGTCCTAAGATAATTGTCATAATGGTCAGCGACAAAACGGAATTTAAGGGGTCATAAACAGCTTCGGAAACCGGATATACGTATGATTCCCCCAGCAAACCATACTCTACATTGGCATAAAGTAGCCCTCCCAACAGAAATATAATAGGGTACGGTACTATTTTTAAGAGAAGTCTCTCTTTTTTTGGATCCATTTGAATCAAAGGTAGTGCTTGGCGTGAGTAAGTTATTTATAAAATCCGTTTTTGGTTCCTCATCACTAGAAAAATCAACTGACATTCACAATGGGCGTCATATGTTACAACGGTTGGCCAGCGACAGGTAGGGTAGGCCAAGGAAACTTTTCGTTTCTGTATGCGCTTGTTGCTATAACTTTTTGACTGCCTGCTGTTAGGGATAGGTTTTTTCACATGATTTCCCTGCCCCTTGGTACAGGCGTTCAGGAAATAACCGTATCCTAACTTATACAAACCGCAAGTTGTATTTTCCACATATTTCACTCACCTTTTCCAAGTCGGGCGGTCCAGCGGGCAATTCCGATAGTTCTTCAAACATGACTTCCAAACCAGCTGGAAAAATGCTCAGCATTGCGCTTGCCTTTTCTTCACCAATTACTTTCCAGGAATGAGGAATACCCCTTGGGCAAAAGATCATGTCGCCAGCCGACAAAGTCGTTAATTCATCACCAACGATCATTTCTACCTTACCTGACAATACGTGAAAAACCTCATCTTCGTTCTCATGTACATGAGGCGGAATTCCCATTCCGGGATTGTTGTTTTGCTCGATAAGTGAGAATTGACCATTTGTATCTTTTGCCGACAATTTGATGACCTGATTATCACCCAGGACATTTAACTTGTGGCCTGTACCACTTTTTATAATTTTTGGATTCATTTTATAATTTGGTTTAGATAGTTGTCAAATTTTTTGTGTACGGTCAGTAACTTTATTTCAATTCTAAATTTAGCAAGTAAATCGTAGATGTGAAGTCCTCGCCCTGATCATTATCGGGATTCATAAATAACTTAGGGACAATTGAGTACCCATACACGGTCTTAACATACGTTTTTATTTTCCATCTGTAAATCCAAATCCAAAGATTGTTCTATGGATTTCATTTTCGACTGCCTCTGATTTAATCGGTAAATTCGATATCTTCTTTTTTTAGGAGGGGAATAAATTCTTCTTGTTGGAATACGGCCATTCGTCTTTATTAATTATGCTTTTAGTAGGTCATAAGCTGTTGTTGTTTCTTAAAAACCCTTGTGCAATTCTGTTTACAATTTCAAGGTTTTGACTCCATGAATCATATACTTTTCGACCCCATTGATCAATCATTTTTTGACAGTTACTTTCGGTAGAAGAATTGTCTAGAACATCGGTTGTTGTGATCCTACCTCGTTTGAGTATTGCGGGGGGCTCTAAATATTCTTCGCTATGGTGAATTTTATAATTATTCAAATGGTCGCTAAGTTTTGGGGAAAGCATGTAGTTCCATTTGATATTATAGTAAAACATTAAGTGTTGCCTTGTCAAATGAAAGTGATTACTCCAACGTCCATGAATTTCAGGGTGCTGCAAGGTATGCGCGTCTACAGAGATAAATCGAAACAGGTGATTCTCAGGTTTTGAGTAATCAATTGCTTGAAATCCAAGGCTAAAAATCTCTACACATTCATGAATTCCTCGTTCTGCTTTAGCACCACAAAATTGACAATCCCCCACACCGATAAGGGACACTCCATTCTTTGCTGCTAGGTCAATATAGTTTTGCATGGTTTTTATCCTGTCCCCAAAGTATTCGTATATGATTTGTTTAGGCTTGTGTGCGTGACAGATCGGTTAAGTTCTTTGGTTGAAAAGTAAGATAATTATTCAACTTGCAATTCCGAATAGGGGATTCCCAATAAGGAGCGCCAGAACAATTCTTTCGGACTTTTGCTTAAATGTCTTTTAGTAAGGTTTGAACTCAAAATTTCTCAAATTAATCATAATGGTTTGACTTAGAAACGGGCGGCTTTCAAACCGAAAACTTCATCACCAAAATACATTTGGTTTGAAAAACGAAACGTCAATGTTTGCCATTCACCATGTATGTTTTCTTGCCCTTTATAGGTGTCGTTTTTATTCATTTCTTAACTGAAAAAGTATATCCATGATTTCAATGGTCGGCACTTCCGTAATATCGTAAGCTTCGGGAATACTTTTTGCCAAATCTGATTCTTGATAAGCTTGGAGTGCTTCTGGGGAATCCCAAACGTATACCCCTCCATATTGCCCTGATTGATCCGTTTTAACATAATATTTCTGAAGCAGCCCTGGAATGGCCTGAAACTGCGGCTCTCTTTCCTTGGCCCGTTTTGACAGTTCTTCTTCAGAAAGGTCCGATTTCAACTTGATTACTTGTAAGATCATAAGCTTCGATTTATTTTATAGATATTTTTGGTGACTATTCGCTAATGCTATGGTATTTAACAGCAGCGCTAAGCCTCGTTCGGAAGCAAGAAAATTTTCCTTTTTCGTCTGCCTGAAGGCAGATTTATACCCGAGGTCCTTATTAGGTTTTTTATCCAACGTTATTTTTCTTGTTCAGCCAGCTAGCCATTCGTTTGTAATTCATCAATAGCAAATATCCCATGACTACATTTATTCCGGAAATTGCCCATTGCGCATAGTCCATTTGACCAAAATTATCATAGCTCTCCAACAAGTTTAGTCCATTTGGAGATACTTCTTTTTTAAAGGCTAAATAGGTATAGTGTAACAGTTTCGGTAAATGGTCAACAACTAAAAACCCACCAATTAGTATTAAGGCCAATTTAAGTACACCAAGTCCATTAAAGTTTCCGATTTCTATTCGATCATCATCGAAACCTTCCTCGATTTTTAACCAGTTAAGAATTTTATCTGTTTTTCTTATCAGCAAAATGTAAAGTCCAATGGCTAGTATAGAAGCACCTAAAACCCATAAAATTATTAGTGGTTCAAACTTATAGAATACATAACTAAAATTAGCTGGGATATAGTTTAGAACAGTAATGATAACTGAATAAAGTCCGAAGAGTTTGAAAATGATTCTAAAAAAGTCTTTTTTACTCATTGATAGGTATTAGGTTGGGTAACGGTTTTGTGTACTAGACGTAGCTTTTCAAAAGATACTAACTTTTTGGACCTACCTGACCTATACATGTTTGCACAGAGCAGATTTCTTATATTTTGCTTTCAAAATGAGTACAAACCTTCAGGTTTAGCACTTATTAGCTATGTTTTATAAACGGTGTTCTCCTTTTTATTGTTCCACCATATCGAATGTCGGAAGGAATATATCATTCAACATTGCAAAGGGTAATTTATCATCTTGAGAATTGTAAGCTCCTCCAGTAAATACAACAACTATATCCAACTCTGGAAGAATCATAATATACTGACCTCCATTTCCGGTTGCAGTTTTGGAAACAACAATTTTGTCGTTTACTTTAAATGGAATGTTCCACCAAAGATAACCATAGTCAATTCCTGTAATTTTGGTTTTCGGTGTAGTTGATTCTTCAATCCAGTTCTCCGATACGATTTTTTTTCCGTTCCATTTTCCCTTATTGAGTACCAATTGTCCAATTTTTGCCATATCCCTTGAAGTCATATATAATCTCTTTCCAGATGGTATGATTTCTTTATCCGACGTATGTCCCCAATTGATATTATCAATTCCCATAGGGCTGAATAAATATTTCTCAGCGAATTTGTCAATTGTCATTCCCGAAGCTTGACTTATTATTTCTGCGATTAAAACGACACCCATTGAACAGTAATTTGATACTGCGCCTGGTTCATTGACCAATGGTAAATCAAGGGTATATTGAAGCCAATCCTTTTTTTTATAGACTTTGTCCTCTTGCCCTTTTGATTTTTTGTTCCAATCGTTACAATCAAGTCCGCTTGACATGGTCAAGAGATTTTTGATGGTGATGTTATTCTTCCTCTTATCGAGATTCTTTTTGGGCATAGGACTTTTGAGATATTTTGACATTGGGTCGTCAATGTCTTCAATAAACCCTTTGTCAATTGCAATTCCCAATAAAATTGACCTGATGCTTTTCGTGGTAGAACGAAGGTCGTGAGGTTGGTCTGCCGAATGCTCTTTAAAATACTCTTCAATAATCAGGCGGTCATTTTTTATCAATAAAACACTGTGTATTTCGTTTTCTTTGTTTTTTAATTGGCCGAATGCTTTATAAATCAAAGTCGTGTCAACGTTTTGAGATTTTAAATTTTCCGTTTTCCATCCGTCCCCAAGTTCTTTCGGTTGGGAATAGGTATAGGGGTCCTGTCCATAACAAAGTGAATTAACGAATAATGCTAGGATTGTTAATGCTGTTATGTTTTTCATAATAAAAGGTAATGTTTAGTATACGAGTAGTAGCGGATTTTGAGGTATGAACCTTTCCTTCTAGAAACGACTTTAAATATAAACAAGCGACTTCGATTAAAAACCGAAACCGCTATTATTTTTATACCCTGTTGTGCGTTCGCATCTTCTTAAGCTGACTTGCTATCCATATTTATTCTCCGTGATATATAGTAGCATACATTTCAGCCAATTTTGAAGGCGCTTCTTTCCAAGCGTTGAACATTCCGAGTCCCATTTCGTCAGGTACAATGTCCAATTCTCCCGCTTCTACTTTATCCAAAATTACGATTGCAATTCCGTCCGCTGCTGGCATATTCCATTCGCTTCCTTTGTTCATATCTGTGTCAATTGCTCCTGGATTTATTGCGTGAACCGTTATTCCTTTTTTGGCAAGTTCAATTCTTACTGAAAGTGTAGCTGAGTACAAAGCCGATTTTGATGCTGAATAACCGGCAATTGAAGGAAGTGGTGAATAAGCTACAATAGAAACAAGATTGACTATTTTTGATGGTGCGTTTTTTTCTAATATCGGTGCAAATGCCCGCATCATATTTATGGTACCATAATAGTTCACTTTCATATCATTTTCTACAGCATCGATTTTTCCCGTTAGAACACTACCTTGACTCAAAACTCCTGCATTGTTTATGAGAACTTCTACGTCTTTTGTTTGTTCTGAAACGTTTAAAATTTCGGCATTATCTGTAATGTCCAACTCCATTGTTACCACTCTGTCGTCTCCAAAATTTGGCATTTTACCTAAATTTCTGGAAGTGGCGTAAATTTTTCTGGCTCCTTTCGCCAAGGATGATTTTACGAGTGATTTCCCAATTCCTCTATTCGCTCCTGTAATGAGTAGTACTTTGTCTTTCAATGTCTGCATATTGCCTGATTTGATTAATAATCGGAATGCAAAAATACATTGACGGTTGTGCTTATAAAGCCCGATACTTGCGGTTTTAAATGTCGATTGTTCTAAAGGTTAAATTTATTCTTGGATGTTTTACTTTTTTGGTTGGGGGCAATCGGTGAAGCCAGTTTGTTTGCGTTTCACCTCTCATAACCAGCAGACTACCTCTTTCTAAATGCACTGAAACAGTGTGTTTTGTTTCTTTATGTTTAAAAGAAAATTTGCGTTCTGCCCCAAAACTTAATGAACCAATTGCACCATTTTTTTTCAAATCTTTTTCACCATCACTGTGCCAGGCCATTCCCTCGTTTCCATTATGATAAAGATTAAGCAAACAAGAGTTAAACTTTTCTCCCGTCTTATTTTCTACAATTTCCTTCAGTTCTAAAAGTTCTTTTGTCCAAGGTAGTGCTGATTTGGTAGTTTTTGAATACGTATAATCAAATGGTTTATCCCCATACCATGCTACTTTACGTTTCGTAATAATCAATTTTCCAAGAATAATAGCTTTGTCGTTTGCCCATTGAATATTCTGTAGCAATTGGTCGAAATAATGTTGCGCTTTTTCGATATTCATTACTGAACCGTAATAATTTACTTCTCCATCAAAAGGTAAGATATTAGCATTTTTTGTGGCATTAAATAAGTCCATTTCTCCAGATTTTATAGTCGGCTCGCAAACAATGTCCACAAGGTCTGAAACCAAGCTCTTTGGCTTCTTCGATTGTATT
The DNA here is from genome assembly GCF_047345415.1 of Maribacter corallii. Lineage (NCBI taxonomy): Bacteria > Pseudomonadati > Bacteroidota > Flavobacteriia > Flavobacteriales > Flavobacteriaceae > Maribacter > Maribacter corallii. The sequence continues at coordinate 70,769 of NZ_JBLFEP010000005.1, read as the reverse complement.
GAAAAAAATACGGTTTTTTCTTTTCATTCTTTTGCCCGATCGGCATTGCAGGGTTCCGTAGATTTTTAGCTTGAGATTTCCGCCATAAGTAACTTCCTTTTGCCTTATTTTTTGATAAAGTTCGGCATCATCAATTTCGATATGTTTTATCATTTGACTAACTGGTTGCTTCGTGGAATATAACGCCTGAAGTATGTCGTTCTCCACTGATAACTTCACTTACGCCATGTTTCATATGTACTCGATAATAACCTCTAGTTCCTTTAACTGGTCGGAAATTTGTAGTAAAAATGAGTATATCGCTTTTTTTTGGTTTTAAAACTATGGCTTTCGATTGTGCCCTTGGCGTTTGTTCTGTCATGACAAATTCTCCACCTGTAAAATCCGTATCTGGTTCGTTTAAAAAGAGGACACATTGCATGGGGAAATATATCTCTCCATATAAATCTTGATGCAACGTATTAAAACCACCTTTTCCATATTTTAAGATCAATGGTGTTGGTTTTAACTGATTATTTTGTTGACAAAGAGATTGTAATTCCTCAAATGTTTCGGGAAATTTTTTATTGATATTGAGCACTTTCATCCAAAGATTTGCGATAGGCGAAAGTTTAGGATATATTGTTTCCCTTACTATTTGAATGGTTTCAGGAAGTGGATAATCGAAGTATTTATATTCGCCCAGACCAAAACGATAGCGTTCCATTACAACCGTTTTTCGATATAGTTTTTCGTTATTGTATTCCTGTATTAGTTCATTGCATTGTTCGTCTGAAAGCATTTCGGGAATAATGGCATACCCTTTTTCGTTCATTGATTCAGTTACAGATTGCCAATCGGTTGCGGCAAGTTTTGTTTTCAAGTCTTCCATTGCTATACCCAAATATTCGGAGTGTTACTTTTTGATGCTTCCCAACCGATAATTGCTGTTTTACGGGGTGTTCCCCACATATAACTACCGATAACCCCTGTGGACTGAATAACTCTATGACAAGGGATCAAATAAGCAATAGGGTTATTTCCGATCGCAGTTCCGACCGCTCTCGAAGCTTTCGGTTTTTGAATGAGGTCAGCAATAGTACCATAAGATGCTAGATTTCCCGTTGGGATTTTTAAAAGTGCTTCCCAAACTTTCAGCTGAAAATCTGTTCCTTTTAGGTGTAGTTTTATTTTATTGATCTTGCTCCAATCTTGTGTGTAAATTTGTAAGGCATTTTGTTGAATTTCGTCCTTTTTTTGAATAAAACTTGCTTTTGGAAAGCGTTTTTCCAATTCTGAAAACGCAGTTTGTTTATCATCCGAGAAGCCCATATAACAAATTCCTTTGTGTGTTGAAGCGACTAGAATTCGCCCAAATAAACTTTCAGCGAAACTATAGTTTATGATCAGGTTTTTTCCCCTGTTTTTGAATTCTCCAGGCGTCATTCCCTCTATTTTGACGAATAAATCGTGTAATCTTCCGGTTCCCGAAAGTCCTGTTTGGTACGCGGTTTCAAATAGAGTGGATTGTGAATTACGTAGCATCTGTTTTGCGTGTTGAACACTAATAAATTGCAAGAATTTTTTAGGACTAACTCCTGCCCAGTCCGTAAACATTTTTTGAAAATGAAATGAACTTACATGAACATTTTTTGCAATTTCCTCAAGAGTTGGTTGTTTTGTGAAGTTTTGTTGTATGTATTCAATGGCTTCTGCTATTCGAGTATAATTTATGTATTCTTGCTCTTTCATTACGTTCAAATTTTATAAAGTCAAAAATAGAATTGATATCACTCTTAGAAAACCCGAAACTTGCTGAATGCACAACGGTTGGGTAAGTGTAGTGAGAAAGCAGAGAACCTTTTGGTTTTAACAAATAGTCAAAACTTTATGCTCCTGTAGTTGGGCAGGCAAGCCCGAACCCCGAACTATCCATTGGTTATGTTACCACAGATTTTCTGCTCCAGCTAGTTCTTTCATCATTTGATTATATCTATTTACTATTCTTGATTCGGGAACCATAACCAAACAGCCAAATACATAATCATATTCAATCCCATATTTTGCACTTAATTTTTCTCTTTTTTTTATGGTTTCATCCGAGATGAATCCATCTCCTACTATCGGTTTTCTGCCATTTTTAAAATCTAAAATTGCCTGGTTTTCATTTTGGCGGCAGGCGTTTCTTGAGATTACATTCGAATTGAACAAATATATGTCCAAACTATAAAAAGGATTTGTAAAGGGATTCTAAACCACAAATAGGGAAGACCATTTCCGTCAAATGTTCCTTTTTGATAATTCACATTATTAATTGAAGCATAAATATTAGCCGGTAACATGAGCAGCAGAAAAATGATTAGTGTCAACCCGGCTATATACTTAAATCTAAAAGTAACAAGTCCTATTGCCATTAAGATTTCAAATATTCCCGTTAGGTAGACAAAACTTTCTTTGAAAGGAATAAATTTTGGTATCATCATTGACATTCCTTTTGTAAACATAAAATGTCCAATAGCCGTGAATAGGAGCATTGTTGACATAGCAATTCTGGCGGATAGGGCAAAATCATATTCTTTTTTGATGATTTTAATTGCAAAAATGGAGATAGCAAAACTTAACAATAGTACAATTAGTGTTTTCATGTCTTTCGAAATTATTGAAGTGTAAAATTCAGAAAACACCGAAGTAAAAACAATGAACCCAAGTTAAGTAATGCGTCTTCTTATTCTGCTTAATGCTTGTGGAGTTACACCAATGTATGATGCAATATATTTTAATGGGATTTGCTTTAACAATTTCGGTCTGTCAGAGAATAAGTCCAAGTATCGTTCTTCTGCTGTTTTACTCAATAAGGCAAGTTCTCTCTTTGATTTTATTAAAAACATATTTTCGGCCATTTTTCGTCCGATAATATTTCCATTGCTTGTTCTTTCATAGACTTCTTCTAAGTCTTTGCTGGAAATTTTCCATAAAATGGTGTCGGTCAACGTTTCAATTTGATATTCAGAAGGGGTTTGTGTTAAAAATGAATCATAACCTGTTACAAATTCATTGTCAAATAAAAAACCAAAGGTTAAGTCAGATTCTTCTTTTGGAATATAAAGTCTGATCACTCCTTTTGAAACAAACGACAAATAATTTTCAATTTCACCAATTTTTAATATCGTGGTATTTTTTTCAAGTCTTACTTCTTGTAGTTTTGAAGAGAAAAAGTCCCAATCAGAATCGTTCATCGGAGATATAGTGTCAATAAACTTTCTGATTTCGTTCATTTTCTTTTTTTACTTGTGGCTAGCGGTTTTTTCTATGATTTCGTTACATGTTTCAGTAACTAATTTAACAAACGCAAACCAACTAGAAAATCCGCGATGATTTTCCTAAGTAGGGGAGTGCTAGCAGTGAATTATGCACATTGTTAGGCATTGTTTTTTACTCCGCTGTTGTTTTTATTTTCATTTCTTTTTTTCATTGTCTTGCTAAAAAGTAAAACCCCAACCCGACAGCTATCGGGATTGCGACCTCATAAAAATATGCAAACCGATGGTCTAAGTAACGCATCCTGTAGTGTTTATAGGTTGTGTAGAACGTTTTTTCCGTTCCAATCTGACTTCAGAAATCTTAATGCGCTTTCGAGTCATTAAACTGCCATAGCACATTCACAAGTTGCCATTTTCCATTTAGTTTTACAATGTGCATATAATCGATCCAATCGTCTGCTATTAGTTTTACGGAAGCTACCTTATCGAACACATCAAGAATGATCACTTCTTTTTTTGGGTTTTCAGGAAATTTGTCCTTGTCTAGATTATAAGTTTCTGCAAGTAAAATCATAGCATCGGTAAAAGTTTCCCGTAAATATTCCTTACCTGTTTTTTTATTCGTCCAAAAAGTCCTTTTAACCATTCTTGGATGAGCTGCGCCTTCGAACTGTTCAGGCTTTACATTATGTTGGGATTCAATGTAATCCAATGCAACTTGTTTGATGTCTAAAGAGTCCTGTTTGGTTTGTCCCTGAAGGTAAAGCGTTAGGGCGAAAAATAGAGACATTGTAAGGATAATTGATCGTTTCATAATTGATTTTTAAATTGATTAATGCCTTATAAGGGTTGTGTATATGAGCTGTGATGTGTTGGCACAAATCGTTCCAATTGGGTAAAGGTCACGTCATAGCTTATCTACTGTATCGTGTTGAGTATTTTTATTCGTTCATAATCTTTTTTATCAATACAATCTGTCCTAAATGATAATAACTGTGCTCTATCATTCCGTCAATATTTCGTAAATAACTTCCGTATTTTTCGTCAACGAAATTCTCATTAAGTTGTCCTTCAGGCATTTTCTCGATTAATTCAGCAAGTTTTTCCGTGTCGTCCCAAAATTTATTCTTGAATGCGTCCCATTCAGTTTGCGATTCAATGGGTGGAAAGTCGAAACTGTATTTATCCTTAATTTCAAGTTTCCCATGATCAAATACGTTTTTTATTCCCATTATGTAATAATGGATATGTTGAGCCAAAATTGAAATTGAATGTAAAGATCCAACTTTTTTTGTTGAAATTTTCCAATCTAAATTGTCTATTTGGTCTTTAAAATTCGTGTTCGCAATCCAAGTTCCGTTTAGGATTACCTCTTGAAGTCGGTTTGCTAGTTGTTCGCTTTTTGTCATATTGAAGCATGTTTGGTCATATTTCACACCACGGTCTCGGCTAGATACATTTAGATGCTATCGCTTCATAGGTTTTCCACCAAGCACATAACGAAATCTTTTGGTTTTGCCGGTAACCGGAGGGCAGGTTTTTCTTTTTTTGTCCAAAGCTAAACCCTAAAGATTTAGCAATATTATGCAAATTCGCAGAACTTTCGATTTAGCTTTTAAGTGCGTATTACTGTGTATGATTTTTACTCTGTCTACCTTTAGACTTCTTATAATCGAGGGTTTACTAAATCATTCCCAATTCATAATTTCCAATCCAATACCGCCGTTTTTTAGCACTGTTAAACTAAGCTCCATTTCGTGATACTTATCTGGTACGTCTAAACTTTTAAACTCGTCTGGATTTTCTTCTTTAAAAGCTCTCAACCATTTTTCAGATCTATAAATATTGATTATTCCTAAACTGTTGTCAAAAGCCCAGCTGTAATCAGTACGCCCCACATTGCCACAGTACATACGCTCATCGTAGTCGACTAAGCATTCATCAAATTCTAGTAAAGTGATTGTGATAGTAACAGCTGCTCTTCGATTTTCAGACGGTTTCTGCCTTTTGAAAATAAATTCATCGCGCACGGGTTCATTTTTATTAAGCTCGAGGACCCAATTTCCATGTAAATCAGTTGCTGTAATTGTCTTGTTTTGCCCATTCATTAGTAGTCCCAAAGCAAGACCTATCAAAGTAATGAACCCTGTTCTTGTCATACGCTGTCAGGCATCAAAAATTGCTCCATAATTTTAAACACGGCGGTGCGTACAATAATAGCCGACTGCGGTGCATTTTCTTGTCACTACAAAAGAAAGATAAAGCGAGCCACAACTCCTTAATTTACTGTCTCCTTGATGATTTTATGATGCTAGCCTTTCGTCATTCAATCTCCTTTTTAAGGATATAGTAAGCACTTGGATTTACGAAACGATACTCATTATTCTTTATGATTATTCTAGCGTTGTCATCAGCCCAAGTATTGTTGCCCATATATGTTTTTAACGTATCTGCCTTTTCGTCACGTTCTGATTGAATAGTCAAACCGTTCGAAATTGATTTCACTTCTATGGAATAGGTATAAGAACCTCTTACAGCTCCGGTATATTTCCCTTCCAAAAGTTTAGTGTCAATATCTAAATCAATACTTTGTGGTTCATTTTTATCTAGCAATTGCCATGAAATTTCATCTGCAAAATAACTCGCCCCTTTAGGTCCGGTTGTGTTTACTAAGCAAATGATATATAAATCTTCATCCGGATAATATCTGGTATCGGTTAAGAAACCGTTGATACCTCCGCCATGACCAATTCTATGATTCCCAAAATCTGAAGAATTCGTTAAAGCTTTTGCGTAATGGATATTGGAGCCGTCTTTTAGTTGACCAGGAGTAATTAATGATTGATATAGGTTTTCCGATAATACTTTTCCTTGATGTAGCGCAGTCATCCAAATTAATAAATCTTTGGTGCTACTCGAAAGAGAACCAGCAGCATATGGCCATAAATGATTTAAATACCTCTTTTGTTTAAGACCATCAGGAGAATAACCATAGCCATACACTTTATTCTTAGCGATTTCTATGTTGGAGCTATAAGAAGTGCTGGTCATTTCTAAAGGGTCAAAAAAAGTCTCTTTTAAATACGCTTCGTATGTCTGTCCTGTTACTTTTTCAATAACTAATCCCAGAAAAAAGTAAGCCGAATTGTTATATATCAATGCTTCCCCTGGTTCGAACATAAAGGCTTTTGATTCTACTAAACGAACTAATGAATCTCGAGGAAGGTCCTGAATCATTAATTCCCCAAATTCTGCCATAGCGGTATAGCTTGGAATACCTGATGTATGATTCAATAAATTGTCAATGGTCACTTTTCGGCCCTTAGTATCGAATTCCAAGTATTTCGTGAAATCATCATTTAAAGCGAGTTTTTTCTCTTCAACCAATTTAAGTATGGCAGCTGCGGTAAATTGTTTGGTAACGGATCCAATTTCAAAAACACCATCTTCAGGCACAGGAACAGAAAGCTCTAAACTAGCATATCCATAAGTCTTTTTTATCAGTGTTTTTCCGTTTTGATAAACAAGAACGGATGCTCCTGCAATTTGCGAGCTATCTACACCTACTTGAAATAATGAATCAGTATAGGATTGTAATGGCGTTGTCTTTGAAATTTTAGTTTTTTCTTTGCAGCCAATAATGATAAATGCTATTGTTGTAAGAACTATTATTATCTTTTTCATTGGTAATTCGTATTAGAAGATTAATTTTTATGGGCTTCTTTTCGATTTAAATATATACCAGGAGCATTCCCGGTCATTTCTTCATTTTGCAAAACAGGAATTCCATTTACAAATGCATGAATAACCCCACTGGCATATAAATTTGGTTGCTCGAACGTAGAATTGTCAATAATTGTTTCTGGATTAAAAATTACGACATCCGCAGGTAATCCATCTTTAATTCGACCTCTATTTTTAAATCCTATGACATCGGCAGGTAAGGATGTCATTTTGCGTATTGCATCCTCTAATGATAACAGTTTCAAATCACGCACATAATGCCCCAATACTCTTGGAAATGTTCCCGTGTTGCGAGGATGACCTCCAGAAGCTGTTGAATGCTTCACATATAGGCCATCACTAACAATCATATTCCACGGTTGTAATAAAAGGGTCTGCACATCATTCTCATTAATGCCTCCCAAGGTTATTGCTGTGCTTTCTTTGCCCTTAATTAATAATTCACAGACCAAATCAAAGCCACCCATTTTTCTTTCTTCTGCAATTTCTGAGAGATACTTGCCAACTAGTTCAGGATAATCTTTACTATTGGTAATTCTCATACTTGAATAACCAGTAGCCTTTAACCACGCAAAGCCGCCATTTTCCCCGTTTTCACTTGTTTGTTTTATTCGAGATCTTTTGTCTTGATCCGCTAAAGTTAACTTCATCAAACGCATAGCCTCATCTAATTTGTTGTTACTCGCTAGACTATCTATAATTCGACGTTCTTCCATATAAAAAGGTAAAACAATAATGGTTTCCAAATTTTCTACCTGGGCACCATCATAAGGATATTGATCAGATACGATATCGAATCCATCCGCTCTTGATGTTTCAACCATATCTATGATTTCCGATATGGCTCCTTCGTTATGTAAACCAACCGCTTTGAGGTGGCCTAGTTTTCCGGTTATGTTGGCTTGAGTAGCTATTTCAATAACTTCTCTATGTGATTTGACAAAAGCATGTACAGGATTTCGAACATGGGAATCGTAAATTCCATTGTAAGGCGCAACTTCCTTTGCCAATGCTACAATTTCATCAGTGTCACTATAGATTCCCGGTTCGTACATTAAACCAGTTGATAAACCAATGGTTCCCATTTCCATTCCCGCTCTTACTAAGGCTTTCATTTCTTCCAATTCTTCATTCGTGGGTGACCTTTGTTGATCTTCTTTCATTACTTCTTTACGAATACCATTATGCCCTACATAGAAGGCTACATTGGTGCCAATACCATTTTCATTATAGGCATTAATCATTTTAAGTATATCACTCGGAGAATGGTAACCATCAGGTCCTCCAACTACGGTTGTGACCCCTTGTTTAATATAGGTCTCATTTAAGCGGTTGACGGTATCGATTATACTCCAATCCGAATGATTGTGAATATCAAGAAATCCAGGAGCGATAACTAAGCCAGTTGCATCTATGGTTTTTAGAGCATCAACGTTTTCTCCTAGTTTTACTAATTCCATTTTGCCATTTCGAATCAATAGATTCCTTTTAATAGCTGGATTTCCAAGGCCATCAATAATAGTTCCGTTTTGTATGAAGAAATCAGCAGGTTGATGTTGAATACACGAAAAAAAACCTGTAAGACCAATAATTAGGAAAATATATTTTTTCATAGTTCTTAATTTATTTGAGGCTAAGGGTTGCGCCAAGGTTAGATGCTTTAATTAGTTAAAAATCAGATAACTACGGACGAAAGAGCAATGAATTTTAGGGTTCGTTGTGCATGGTTTTTTAATTCGCTACTTCTGCTATCATATAAACGGAAGCTGCAATATTGTGAGGCACACTAACTCCAACTGCTGTTCGAGTGTGTTTTCCGATTTCCCCAAATACTTCCACAATAAAATCGGAAGCACCATTCATTGCATCAGCTTGTTCAGTATTTTCCGAAGTAGAATTTACCAATCCATGCATAGCAACAATACTAGTTACTTTGTCTAGAGAGCAAAGTGTTTTAATTGCCGCTAAACAACCAATTGCACAAGGTTTCGTTGCATATTTACTTTCTTCTAAACTTATATCTTTTCCAAGTCTTCCTTTTTTGACAATTCCATTCTCAACAGGAATTTGTCCAGCTATATAAATCAGATTCCCAGCTTGCTTCGCAGGAACATAATTCGCAACTGGTTTAGGAACTTCCGGTAGTTGAATTCCTAACTCATTTAATCTAGTTTCAATTTTATTCATCGGTTTTGGTTTAAATTATGTCCAACGGTTTGACTTTTAGCAGTAGCATCGCTTAGGATGCACTTGCCTTTGGGTTTTATTGCTGTCATTTTTATAGCGTCTTTCATAGAGCTAAGGCACTCAATTTATTCTATCCAGAATGAAGGCCTGCCATTCCGCCTGTTCCATAATAGCATCGTTTCTTGCACTTGACCCTGTATGACCTGCCCCCATATTCATTCTAAGCAAAGTAAGCCCGTCCTTATCCTTTCGTTTCTCGCGAATGCGTGCTACCCACTTGGTAGGTTCCCAGAATGCAACCCGTGCATCATTAATCCCTTGAATAGCTAGAATATCGGGATAATCAAATTCACCAATATTCTCGTAGGGAGCAAAGGACTTGATCGATTTGTAATAGCGTTCTTCTTTCGGATTTCCGTACTCTGGATAGTCTAGAGTGGTCACTGGAAGGGTTGGGTCCAGCATTGAATTTAGGCAGTCTACGAATGGCACTTGGGCAACCACGACCTTGGCGAGATCGGGCCGAAGGTTAATTGTTGCCGTGACAAGAAGTCCGCCAGAACTACCCCCCACAAGTGCAAGTTTGTTTGGTGAGGTGAATCCGGCATTGAACATGCCTTCAGCAGCTGCCACAAAATCGCTGAAGGTAACACCAGAACGTTCCAATTTTCCTGCATCGTGCCAGCGCTTGCCGTAATAACCTCCACCCCGAGGATGAGCAATGGCAATGGTAAAACCCCGTTCAACTAAACTGGCATACTCCCTAAAGACATCATGTCCCGGCTCCATAATCACACCAACTGCACCATATCCGGTAAGTATGGTAGGTGAACTACCATCAGGGCGCGCATTTTTTGGTCTCAGGTAGGTCACTGGAATTTTTGTTCCATCAGTAGCCGTTCCGAAAATAACCCCTGCCTCTAATTTATCGACATCGTAAGCTGGCTTGCGCTGATAAATGGTTGTCAAACTCCTGGTGCTAGGGTTATATCTATGCACCGTAAAAGCAGACAATGGTCCAGAGGTTATCAGGCAAATATCTTCTCTATCGTATTCCGGGCCAAGATGAAAAGCGGTAAAGCCAGCTCTAGGAGTAGCCTGTATGATATGTTCTTCGCTGCCATCGTGGCGGGCGACCCTGACTACTCGCCGCCCATCTCTTCGTTCTTCAAATACAAGCCAGTCTCGAATCACAGCGAAGGCTCGAATTTGCACGCCTGGTTGTTCAGGGACCAACACTTCCCAACTGTCATTTTCTTCAGCTACTACTTTTCTTCTAACAAGTTGACCATCACGGGCGCCATTACCATCGTTAACACCATAAAACCATCCATCATTTTCACCTGTCCGAAGGTGTTCGATTTCGGTAACCCGAACGCTATCCTGCAGGCTAACAATTTCACGTGGATTGGCTCCTGAATTTATCGCGTCGATGACCAGAATGTGCGAGGCATCATCTGCGAAGGAATGAATGAAGATCCAATCGCCAGATCTCGCCGTTATTAAATCCACCCAGAATTTGCCATCCTTCTCTTGAAATAACAATTTGTCGGTCTCAGGGTCTCTACCAAACTGGTGACTCCAGACTTCACTGGAGCGCTGAGTCTTGTCTGGTCGTGTATAATATAGTGTAGAACCGTCTCGACTCCAGGCCAGACCGTAAGCCGAGACCTTCTCTGGTTGAACTAGGCGGTCAAAAGAACCATCTAGAGCACGAATTCGCAATGCGGCCAGATCATCGCCATTGGTGTCTTCGAGATAGGCCACCAAAGTTCCGTCGGGACTTACCGCATGATGGGTTACATTATAATATTCATGACCATTGGCAAGGACGTTAATGTCGAGAACAACTTCCTCCTTTCCTCCATCTAACGGTCTTCGAAGGTAGATAGGGTATTCTAAAGAGGCTTCTTCTCGGTCGTAATATTCATATTCACCATCTTTTTCGGGCGGAAATTCTTCACTTTCTGGTACTTTTGATTTTATCTCATCATACAGTTTATCCCTCAAAGCCAAATTACCCTCCATAATAGCGTCAGTATATGCATTTTCCCTTTCGAGATGTGCAATAACAGCCGTATCGTTTCGGTTGTGCATCCAGCTGTACTCATCAATTCGGGTATCACCGAAAAGGGTAGTTTCAACTGGTTTTTTTTTGACAAATGGTGAAGAAGGAGTCTTGTCACGGCACGATACCCCTAGCAATAAAATAACGATTAGGCAATACCTTCCAAAATAGTCAACCATGGTCATTCGGTTTTAATTGGCTACAAGGCCCCGTGTATAATATCGTAACATTCCGCAGCGTGCAATGCACTATCCAAAAGGTTAGCACCGGTTTATAGTATTAGTTTTCCTTTCAAAACAATTTGAGCTTTGCTTTTTATCGTCATTTGCTCCTCATTGAGTAACTCAACTTCCATAAACCCACCTCTTTCAGAACATTGAAAAGAATTCATCTTCGATCTCTTTAATTTATCTCCCCAGTATTTTGCCAAAAAAGTATGTGTTCCCCCGGTTACAGGGTCTTCATTCGTTCCGCTCCAAGGCCAAAAATATCTTGACTCAAAATCAAATTCCGCCTTTGTGGAAAGTGCAGTTATAAGCACTCCGTTAATCTCTTTATGTGACTTCTTTAGCTTGTCAAAATTGGGAGTTAAATCTTTCAATATTTCTGCACTCTGAATTTCAAGTAACACTATTTTGGTTTCAGCATTATACACGCTATTATTCACTTCTTCGATTCCAAGTGCTTTAAGTAATTCAAATGGGACTTCAGTAGGGATTGTTCCATAAATTGGGAATCTCATTTTTATAAACCCGTCATTAAGTTCAATTGGTAATTTCAAGTTCTGAATATTCACGAAGGTGAATGAGTTTTGCGCGGTTTTTTCAAAAAGAACCTTAGAGGAGGCAAGAGTAGCATGCCCACATAAGGGTATTTCCATGACAGGTGAAAAGAATCTGATCGGATATTCATTATTCTCATTGAGCTCTCCAATAAATGCCGTTTCTGATAATCCTAGTTCTTTGGCAATTGAAAGCATTTCCGAATCAGAAAGTTCAACCGGTACTATGCAAACACCTGCCGGATTTCCTTTAAAAGGTTGGTCAGTAAATGAATCAACTATATATGTTTCTATATTTTTCATTCTTATTACTTGTCTCTAATTGGCGCCTAACGTTTCATATTAGAGCGGTGTTAGGCATACATAGGATTTCGCACCGCACACCAGACATATTTAAAATGGGCAGATTTTCCGATTGAACAATCCCAAAGTATTAATTTAATACTTTATTAACCTCTTGTTTAGCAATCTTCAATTTAGTTCAAAATTTGGAGAATAGCTTACGATTTAAAGAAGTCAAAAACTTCTGTTTTTTGCATTGATATTATGGCAAATTTGTATCTGTTTGCCATTTGGATAAAACCGCATTAACGCTTGGAGTACTCGTATAGTCATCCCATAGCGGAAGCACCGAGATTATGTGTAAACCTGGGTCATTCTCTTATGCTGCTTGATAAAGCGATTGCAATCCGTTTTCATTTTCTCCTAAGGAAAAATAGATAGAGAAAAGAATCGTAGGGGGAATCCATTTTTCTGAACGTGCCTTTAGCAATCGTTGTAAATATGTTCTTGTTACTTCTTTGAAGCCCAATCGGGCAGCAATAACATAGCTATCCGCTCCATACAGGTCCAAACCAATTGATTGATTGTACGTCTTCGAACGAATGTGGACTAGCCCAGCCCAAAGTTAAGTCATAGTTTCAACTTTTGAATTTTGTGCTCTTTCCTTTTTTTGAGCATCGTTCTTTTCTCTATCATTGTTGTGGTCTATTACCAACCATTTAATTCGGTTTCTTTCTTTTAGTGGGGTTGAGTGTTTAATTTGCAGCCAGGTGTTCGTATAGGATTTGCGTGGTCCAGAATCTGCAGAATTTAAGGATATGCAATAAATCAGTAGTTTAAAGATATAAGTTTTAATTGGAGTAGAAGTAGAGCACTAATTATACACGTTGTAACCTGGTGCCTTTTCCTGAATAGGCTTGCATTAATTGGAAATCATATTGTTTGGGTATTTTTATCTTATGTCAATTGCAGCTTTAGATAATTTGACGGCAAAATTCCATATTCTTCCTGAAAACATTTAGAAAAATAAGTGGGGCTACTAAATCCAGTTTGATAGGCAATCTCTGAAATATTCGACTCTTGTTTTTCTAACAATTCAATAGCCATATTTAACCTATAATTCTTTAAAAAACCATTTGGAGACATACCTATGACGGACATCATGATTCTATAAAGTTTAGATTTACTATAGCCAAGGTTTTTATGAAAATCGGTAACATTAATATTTGAATATGACCATACCTTTTCAGTATACTGCATTAGTTTCACCACAAATTCCTCATCCGTTGAATTTAGTACATTAAATACATTATTTTCATGTTTAGAATTTTGTCGATTCTCGCTTTCATACAAATCTTTAACATCTTTTGAAATAGCAATTTTTTCACCGGCTAGATAGCATAAATAATTAGCTTTTTTTATTGTGTCTTCAAAAATACTTTCTTTAATAGTGACCGGTATACCAGCACTAATGCCTATTTGAAATTGTAAATCAGGAGTAATTACGGGGTTATAGATTTCTTGAATTTCTAAGGCGCTTTTGATTGCATTGGTGACTGAATCAAAAGACATCAAATACTTATTTGCTTTTTCTTTAACGATACGGCCTTTTTGTTTACTAATTATATTAGTAATTGATTTATGATATCCGCGAATGGCAGCACTTAAAGTTTTATAGCCCTCTTTTCGTAAGTTTTTCTTCCCTATGCTAACTACCATTAAAGTTCTAAAGGCGGGGTCGTTTATGATATTAAGTTTTGTGTTTTGCGACTTTTCCGGATCTTCAATTCTACCCAAAAAGGATTCTACAATTGTGTCGTTTACTTCAATAATTCGTTGTGGAACAGCACCATGCGCTTTTTGATGTAAGTCTACGATTGCTTGTTCGTTAGGGGCTTCTATTAAGCAAAATGCAGTTTGTCGACGTTCATCACACCAATAAGTTAAACCACGACAATTATATTTATGTTCAATTTTTAAATCTGCCTGGTGCATTTCGGCAACATGCGCTGCTGTTACTCCATCGGGTAAATCGTGAAAGTCCATATATATTGGCATAACATGTTTTTTTGTAAGGTACTAATTTCATAAAACAAGAAACACCATGATTTTGGTAATTTCTTGTTTATGGAATGTTCTGCTATTGTTCTGCTGTTACCGGGCTGATAGTTGCTGCGACTTCGCTTATTGAATTTGCCGGAAAATTTCCTTTTTCAGCATGTTCTTCAATTAATTCTTTGTTTTTTGCTTTGTAAACACAATAAACTTTATCGCCTGTCACATAGCTATGTTGCCACTCGATTATTGGTCCCATTTCCATTAAGACAGAACACGATGTTTGGGAGATTCCTTTTAGTTGTTCTGCTGTTAAGTCTCCTGCTCCTGGAATAATACGTTCGATAACATAAGTTTTCATAGTGTCATTGTTTTTAATTGTTTCATTTTCTTTTTGTTGTGCTTGTGCATAATTGAGCGTAAACACAATTAGGACTAAAACCAATTTGATTTTTTTCATTATAAATGTTTTAAGAATTAATACTTCAAAACTAAAACAGTTCATAATCAATCAATTATGCTTTTAGTCCAAAAAATCACAATTTTGGTTCAATGTTTATTTAGGCTTGTACGTAGCGAATAGTATAAGAGCTGTAACGGATTACTAAGCAACTACTTTTCGGATAATACTTTAACTATTTAGATACAAAAACGGCTTGAGTGTACACCCAAACCGTTATTACTTTTATACCTTGTTAGTGACTGTTTTTACTTCTTGTTTCTTTGATAATAAGTCACAATACTGGCCTTAGCCAATGTGTTGTTCCATAAGTAATATCCAACTACGGCAGGATTTGTACTTTCGTTTAATCCAAGTTTATCCGTTTTAAGAGCGTAAACTGTAATTACATATTGATGTAAACCATGTCCTTCTGGAGGACAAGGCCCACCATAACCACTTGCGCCATAATCTGTTATACTTTGTATAGCACCTTCAGGTGTTAGATTTAGTTCCGTATTGCCAGCTCCTGATACTAACTCATTAGTACTTGCCGGGATATCAAATACAACCCAATGCCACCATCCACTGCCTGTAGGAGCATCAGGGTCGTACATAGTTATAGCAAAACTTTTAGTGTCTTCTGGGGCATTTTTCCAAGACAACTGTGGGGACTTATTTTTGCCAAGACACCCAAAGCCATTGAATTCCTCGTTAATTGTAGCTTGTCCTCCTAGGTCTTTACTTGATAAAGTAAATGTATTTTGGCCGAAAACAGAGGTTGATAAGGCAATTAATACTGTTAAGATTTGAAATGATTTTATCATAATATTTGTTTTGATTATTAATTTATGATGCAAATCTAGGGAGCAATTTAGGGTTTGTGTTAATCAGAAAAGTTCAAAAAGTATTGATAAAAGTTCAACTTGATTGGTACTGTTTTGGAGTAACTCCGAATTTTGATTTAAAAGCTTGAATAAAATTGGATAAGTTTTCATACCCAATTTCTTCAAAAATATCTGAAGGTCTTTTTGATTCGTTTTTTAGCAGAAAAGCTGAATGTTCGAGTCTTTTATCTTGAAACCACTTGCTAGGTGAACTATGAAAGTTTTTCTTAAATTCTCTTTTGAAAGTCGACACACTCATATTGGATAAAAATGAAAGCTCTTTTATTGTAAGTTTATTAAGTCTGTTGTTTTCAATTGTTTGTATGAACTTTTGATTTTGATTATCACTATTGTTAATCAAGGAGTAAATGAAGTCTACCCCTTTGAAGTCTATAAGGTAAAGCAATATTTCCTCGAGTTTTGTTTTCAGAATATTTTCTTGAATCGACTTAGAAAGTTCCGATATATTTAAAAGGCTTTCAACAAATCTTTTGATAAATGAATCATAATTGAACGAATGTATCGAGTACAGTTGTCTAGAATTGGAAGTTTCTAATTTGAATTTTCGTAAAAATTTAAAAACTTCTTCGTCAGAAAAGAAAAATAGTACACTACGATAGTGCGCTGACTCGTTAGAGAGCTTTTCCGTCATTAAACAATGCCCAGATTTCATTAATAAAAATTGAGAATTATCTATTGCGTGTGCCGAATTATCAAAAAACACTTCTTTAGTCCCTTTTTGAAGAAAGCTAAACGTATTTTTATTCAATAAAACTTGTTGTTTTGATATTTCAGTAATACTCTCATAGTCATAAATTACAATAGACTTAGAAGAACTTAAATTTAATTCGTCAGGCAGTGTAATTGTTTTCATTGGGTTCTCTAACAACAGTTTTGTATATGATTTCGTTACGTGTTTATGAACCGAAATTAGCAAACACAAACCGAATGCAAAATCCTTTGGATTTTCTTAAGCAAGCCTTATCTAGCATTAAATTATATACGTTGTTGGCAACGGTTACTTTTTAAAGATTGTTTTACCGTCTTTTATAGTCTCCACTACAGTGATGTCCTTAATCTTTAACGGATTGACTTTTAAAGGGTTCTTGTCTAGTATAACTAGATCTGCTCTTTTACCTTTTTCTAAAGTACCTTTAGAATCTAGCTCATCGTATTGTTCCGCTGTAAACCTTGTCATTGTCAAAAGACCTTCATATGGAGTAACCTTTTGATCAGAACCTACTTCAGAACCTGCTCTTGAAATACGATTTACTGCAGAATACAGCATAAACATTTGGTCAAGAGGAGCAACTACGAAATCCGTATGGTTACTTGGTTTTAAACCTGCATCAATAGCATCACGCATAGGGCTTATATATTGTGCTTGTTCCAAACCTCGATTTGAAAGATGAGCCTCGTAAAAATAGTAAGTATGTAATGTATAAAATGAAGGCCGTATACCATATTCAACGAATTTTGGTATATGATCTTTCCTCATAAATTGTGTATGAATAGTTGTCACATTCCAAGGTTCCGTATCATCGTTACGAACATACTCATATGCTTCAAGGAAAGTGTCAATTGCAGCATCGCCATTACAATGAAGTATAAGAGGAACCTTTAAGTCGTAAACACGCTTTACCGCTTTGTTAACGATATCTTTTGGGAATGTAAGCTCTCCATACCAGTTTTTTTCGCCAGCTGGTCCCCCTTTTAAGTAAGGTGAAGTAAAAGCTGCTGTTTTTCCTTGAGGAGATCCATCAATAGTTATTTTAATTCCGCCAATTTTGAAGTTGTTAGTATATTTTAACCATTCAGATTTAGCAATAAGTTCTAATGATGTGTCAATTTCTGTAACGAAGGGGTAGGCAACAACATCAATAATATTAGCACCGGTATCGGAAACTGCTTTTATTGTTTTAAGGTTGTCTATAAGAGTAAACCCTTCTTGAGCTGTAGTTATTCCTTCCTTTGCATATAACATTTGCCCAGCTTTGGTCGCTTCAATCTCCTGCTCCAAAGACATTTTCTCAATCTTTTCCGCTATGGGTTTGTATGCAGTTTCCATAATTAAACCGTAAGGTTCATTTGTTCCTGGCTTTCTAACGATTATTCCACCTGGGGGTGTTTTTGTTTCAGCATTTATTCCGTAGTATTCCATAGCTTTACTATTTAATACCGTTCCATGCATGGAGACGTGGTCAATTCTCACGGGATTATCAGGGAAGGCTTCATCCAAATCATCTCTATTAAGAAGTCGACCATTCGGCATTACGGAATCATCATAACCATACCCAGTAATCATTTCTCCTTTTTTAATAGTGTTATCTGTTGCAAATTTTTTGAGTGTGGCAATAATACTTTCAACATCTGAACCTGGACCTGAAGGTGGCGCATACAACATACATTGATTGGCAACCATTAGTGAATTTATATAATGTCCATGACCATCTAAAAAACCTGGTAATAGTGTTTTTCCTTCAAGATTTATCATTTTATGTCCTGAACCGGCAATTTTCATGGCTTCATCTGATGTGCCCGTAAACTGAATTTTACCATCATTGATTACAATGGCTTCTGCATATTCAGGGTTATCCCCGGCCATAGTGATGATATCACCTCCAAAATATACAACTGCTTTGTTTTCTAGTTGCATTTTTTCATTGTCTTTACAGGAGAATAGTAATGACATTACTAAAACTAGCAGTAAGTGGATTTTTTGTTTCATATGAATTGTTTTAATTATTGCCAACGGTCTCCTGTAGGAGTAGTAATGGATTCTTACTTAAAAAACCTTTCGATTTTTTACTAAACATTGTTTTACGTTTATACGCTTGTTTTGTCACTTAAACCCCCTTGTAACAGAGAATTATTTATTTTCATTTAACCATTGTTGAGCTTCATTTGTATACCAATTTTTAGAAAAATTCTTAGCATTTACGATACTCTCAAAGTAGTTTTTGGCTTTTTCTTTTTTTCCTTTTCTATCGTAGAATGTTCCCAGATACATATGTGCATAAGGATTATTTGATTCTTCCGCTATCAATTTTTTTCCAATACGTTCTATTTGAGTGTCAAAATCATTAAACTCACCAAGTTCCATATGGAAGGCGACATCTTTTAGAAAGGTAAGATTATGTAATAGATTTAAATCGGCATACTCTAAATAGTTTGGGTATTCAGAAAAGACGTGATTTAATAGTTTTGCGCTTGACTTTAATTTTTCTGGGTCAAATCTGGCCATATACGATTCTGCGAGCGCTTGCCCCAATATCTTTTTTCTATGCAATTCTACATTTAAAAGTGTTTCAGATATAGCATCCGGTTTTTCAAACAAAGGCATTTCAGTCAGTCCCAGTATATAGTTTTTCATAAAACTGAGAGCAAACAAAGATGATGTGGCATCCCCATAAATAAGTCTGGCTGGGTCACTTAAAAGGTTATTATTTGCTAGTATGGTCAATGTGATATTTTCAGATGGAATTTTCAATAACAGACTGGAATAACAATCATATTGTCCGTAAGCCCAAACCATATTTAGGGTGTCAAATTGTTGATTGAAAATTCCATATCCGTATGGCAATCCTTCACTAGAGGAGGAGAACATAAAGTCTTTCGATTTTTTGTCTATGATTAGGTTGTTGTCCAATGCGTTGTTAAAAACGGCTAAATCTTCTAAATTTGAAACGATCCCAGCCGAAGACGAATAGCCATAATCAATAAAACCAGTTTCTATGCCATTATCCAAGATATAAGGTTTGGCTATTCTTTTAATTTGAGTGGAGTCTTTCAGTAAAAATGTGTTTTTAAGTTTTAAAGGAATTAAGATTTCCTTTTCCATTACTTCTGCAAAAGATTTACCAGTAGTTTGTTCGACTACATTTGTTAGAAGCCCAAACCTTGAACTATAATAAAATTTCTCTCCTACATTTCCTTGTGAGGTATGTGATAAAATGTGTTTCACTAAAATTGAATCCCCAAAAACAGGTTTCGGCAAGAATTTATTGATTGATTCATCAAGTGAAAGTTTTTTTTCCTCAACGAGTTTCATAACCAAAACTCCAGAAAAGACTTTGGTTATTGAAGCAATTGGGAATAAAGTTGTAGCATCTAAACTAGTGGGATTTTCTATATCCGATACACCGAAAAATTCTCGATAAATATTTTCTCCCTTTTTGTCAATAGAAACAGCAAGCCCAGGAATTTTAAAATATTCCTTTAATTCTATGAGCTCTGAAGTGAATTGTTCTGCTTGTTTGTCAATATGTTCTTTTTCCTCAGAACAGCCTGAAATCAATACGGTAAGAATCAGAATTTTTAAGAGTTCTTTCATTTAGGTTCTATAGTTGTTTGTAAAGTTTCGGCTATGATTAGTGCGGCGTAGAAATCCTACGGGTTTCCAGCAATGCGCTAAGCAAAAGCTTTTGGTTTTGCTGGCAGGTAAGCCCGAGGCTCGTATTGTTTATGGCCTTGTTGGGCACAGTTTTATTCCGCTACCAATACTCAAATATGCGGGAGATTTTTCCATCTCTAAACTCAAAAAGAGTCATTTCTGCTTTTCCATCTTCAATTACGCCATCTTTTTTTTCCACAAATCGTTTTTCCACCACTATGGCGTTGAGTCCAATGATTTTGTTTTCGATTTTTATATCGGCTATTTTTCCGGTATATCCCCCATTTTTCTGATTCCGAACATATCCCTTGTACAAGTCCTCTCTAGTATATATTCCTCCATATTTTGGATGAACGTATGTAAAGTCATCTGTAAAAAGGTCAAAGATTTCATCAATATCCTTGATGGTTGAATTCGTCTGAAATATTTTGAGGTTCAAATCGTAGTATTTGGTCACTATAACTTCTAATGAATCCCTATGGGCCGGTGTCACTTCTTGTGCAATAACATGACGGGCCGTCCATAAAATGAAGAAAAAAAGAACTATTAATTTTAAATGTATTTTCATATGTTCAAAGCTCATTTTTAAGTTGAGCCCAACCTTAAGTATAAGCTACGTCTTTAATGTATTTATACCTAGTTAGGTAACGTTTTTTTTCTTTTCATTTGGAGTATTAGCGCAACAAGGGATAGGAGTGCAGCAAAAATCCAAACAAATTGGATATAGGATTTATTTGCTAAAATATAATCAACTGCCACAGAAATGCAGACAACGATATTCATAGCGAGTATGATATGATTGAGTTTTTCAATTTTTCCTTTCTTTCTGATTTTCAAAACCATCATGATATTTAGAATCGAGGCTAGGAGTTGTATGGTAGCAAAAATCAATTTGCCATCGTCAATTAGCATTATACCGCCCATTAAAAAAAGAATGCCATTTAAAGCGTAAGCTATACTATTAAGTTTGTCTTTAGATTTCATTCTTCTGGTGCTCTATTTCCGACATTGCTTTTGGAAATTGTAAGTACAACTCTTGCTCAAATTCCAAAAGCTATTAAAAGTAAAAAATTGTATGGAATCACAGCGCAATTATTTTCTAACCTAGTCCGCAACCCAAAAATTGAGAACAACAATACAAATTAATGGTTTTACTTCTTGGTTTAATTTTACTCAACGGTTTCTGCTAGGATAAGTTGCGTGGTTTAGCAGTTAACTTAGAACGCACCAAACTGAAAATACACTAGGATTTTTAGAAGTAGGGAAGCAATTACTTATGACCATTATTGCTTGTCGGCTTTTATTATTTAGAGGGTACTATTATACCCTATTTAGATTCATTGGTGTTAGACTGAATGAGTGGTTGAAACCCTCCATAGACCATTCTTTCGGCATCAAAAATTAATTTTTTCGGATTGATCAATGGTGCAACTAATTCCGTCATTCTTGAATCGGTAGGAACTTGCTTGTTAGCCCTCTCACGAATCGCTTTAGAAGGGAAAACGACCCATCCGAATACAATAACTTCACTTTCTTTCAAATCCACTACTTCTACGAAAGAACGTACACCTTCCAATTTTAAATCTTCTCCGACATACTCAAAGTATGCAAGTGCTCCATACTCTTTCCAAATTTCTGCTATTTTTTCAGCTACATTTTTGTATTCATGCAGATAAGTTCGTGGAATAGGAAGTACAAATCCGTCAATATAGTTTTCCATAGCACTAGTTATTTTATTTGACTCGGCGTTAGTTTTCAGCTTTTACAAAACGGCTGGGTAATAACTAATGCAGAGAAGAAATCCAAAGGATTTTCAGCTACGCAAAAACCATGAGATTTTGCGGCATACTAAAAATACACAGACCTTGGCAGATTATCATCAAGTCAGGATCAATTATAGACTTTGTCACTCCCTTTTGCGATGCATAGAAGTAAACAAAGGCTATTTATGCAGATTGGTACGTTCTGAAAGCCGACCGAGCTAAGTCCATTTGTGTAAACAAACAGTTCATATTTTAACCGTATAATTTTTTAAAAAACAAATCAACAATCTTCTGGTTTTCTGGAAAATTATGAACTTCCTTAATTTTGTCGTCCTCAATTCTCCATAATAGACAAGACATGTTATCTAAATTTTCTTCATTTTCAAGATTGCTCCAGTTTCTATGACAGTCGATTACATGGGTATCATTTACGCCCATTACAATAGGTTCAGCTTTGAAAGAACCTTTACCTAATTGCTTGAAATATTCCAATACCTCCGCAACACCGGTTTTGGTTCCACTTAAAGGGTGTTCTCCTGGTATGTGCCATTTAATATTTTTATCTAACACTTTTTTTATACCAAGAGAATCATTATTGCCATATGCAGTAAAAAAGGCATGAATTAAATCTAAGTTCGGATGTTTTTGTTCCATGAATTTGAATTCTTTACTATTATTTGATTTTGTAAGTGCGTTCATTATTGAGATACTTCCGACGCTTGCAGCGCTAGCCAGCAAAGTTGTTTTTTGAATAAAATCTAATCTTTTCATAATTGAAATCAACCTTTTGTTAAACAATGGAAGTATTCTAAACGGTAAAGCAAGTTGATTTTGTTTATAATCTAATGAGGTCTGATAAGATTATACGATGCTCAAATTAAGGATTTCAGCGAATAGTCTATTTAACCATTTGTATAAACAAGCTAAGAAGGTCATCTACGTAATCGTGCTCCTTTTTTACTTTAAGAATCTGATTGAAGAATTAATTCCTCTAAGCATAATTTTGTTGAGCAATTGTGCGTAACGGTCTCGGCTATAAGTAGATGTTTGGTTTAGCGGTTGACCTAGCCAGCCCGCCTACCGGCAGAAGGGCAATTACTTATAGCCCCATTGTTGTCGCCAGTTATTCTTTGACTTCTAAATCTTCTCTTTTTATGATTTTGCCTCCAATAACAACGCTCTCTATGGCATCATATGCTTCAATATCCAATAAGGGGTTTTTGGCCATCATAAGTATATTAGCTTTTTTTCCGATAGCCAATGAGCCAAGAGAAGCATCTAAATGAAAAGCTTTGGCATTATTCAGTGTAGCAGACGCAAGTATTTTATTTAGAGGAACTCCCGCTTCTTTCATCAATTTAAGCTCCCAATTTCCATTATGACCCGGTTGATTGCTATAAATCGGGCCAGATGGAGTATCTGAGCCAAATAGGATCAGACCATTATTATCAGCAAGGTACTTCAAAGCTAACATGGCATGACCTTGCACATTGGCATACATTGTGTGAATCTCCTCTACAGTAAGTTCGCCAAAAATCTTTTTGCCAAACCATTGCGCTTCTTCCGTTTTATACCATTCAAGTAAATTTTTGGGAACTACTTTTTTTAATCCAGGCTGATTGAGAAATTCAGTATCGACCAGTGCTTCCTCTCCTTCAATTACAGTCAATGTAGGCGTATAGCCTATTTGCTTTTTAATTTGTAGGTCTAACATGTTTTTTATCGCTAATGGAAGAGAATCAGGAGGCACATTTTTATATCCTTCCCAGTTCCAAAGCCCGTGAGATATGATATCAACACCGATATCTGTTAAAAATGAATGTCCTGCAAAAGAATTAGCGTGAACTGTTAGCACAAGCTCATTGGAATGTGCTTCTGTAAGCAATTCCGCCATAATATCCTCGGTTGGTAAGGGCAACCCCTTCATGTGACCAAAACCAGATTCATAATACGATTTTACAGCAATAGCACCAGAATTTTTGATACGCTTGACAACTGCTTTGGGCGTATGATCGGCAGGGTCATATTTATCTGGTATATTTTCTGCCTGACTTTCCATATATATGAAATTTGGCATGGCTTCAAATCGATATGCTATGGGTATATTATTCATGGGGTAGCCATTTGCAATGGCAGCTCCTGAATTTCCTATATGATATAAATCGGGTTTTGCTTTTTCCATATTAAAAGAAGTAATACCTTCTTCATATATGCCTCCAAGATCGATTAAAGTGGTAAAACCATAGTATAAGTAGCTTCGCGGCATTTGGCTTTTAAACTCATTGGCTAGTTCGGGGTATTTTTCCATATGATGGGAAAGCATTCCCTGCACTCCCGGAAGATGGACATGACTATCAATCAACCCAGGAATTACAAATTTTCCAGTTCCATCGATTTGTTGAAATGTTCCGCTTATGCTTGGCTCATCTTTACCCACATAAACTATTTTATCTTTTTCAGTCACTACATGACCTATATAAGGGCTGTAAGTACCATCTTCAGTTGAGATTACGGTAACATTGGATATGTAGGCACCTTCGGTAAGATTCAGTTGTTCTTTACTCTCCTGACAAGAGAATAAAATTGTAGCAAGGAGAATAGTTAGTAATTTGTTCATGAATCATCTTCTTTGGTTCCTTGACTGAAGACGACTATATCTTAAGATTGTTACAGTTAGTTGAATTTTCAGCTTACTTCGCTTCATTTTCAGCCATGATTAACTACACCTTGTTGTGTGCCGTTTTTGACGGAATTAGTAGCCGGCCAGTTTTACTATTTCTTCTGGTATTAGCTCACTTAGTTTTAAAATGCTTATATCAGCATTGGTCATTGCCTTTCTTATCAAAAAATTTCCAGTTCGATAGCCAATATAGGTTCTACCATCAGGATGTTCTCCCATTACCCAGTCTGAGTAGCTCGCGTTGAGCGGCAGTTCCAAAATTTCTTTTACCCACCTATCAGCTTCATCAGTATAGGCATTTGCTGCATAGCTACTTCCTGTATAGATTTCTGTAAATGCAACAGCCAACCCTTCATTGACCATTGCGTTAGGGATTCCTGGCTCAAATTTATTGTCTTGGATGGCCCAGCCACGCGACAAGTGATGAAATTCGTGAAAAATGGTCGCTTTTAAACCAGAATAAATAGAATCAATTACTCCTTCTTGGTAATTATGCGATATTTGAACCATTACAAGAGGAGGAGCGTTTTTTTCTGTTCTTCCGGTTACGCCTTCAACAGCATCTAGATCCCAATCTACATTTTCTACAATAATCTTTATGCTATCCGGTAGTGTTGGCAAAAGTTTCCGAACTTCCTTTTCAGAATTAATAATGACCTCAAGAATAAAATCCTTTTGTGTTTCATTAAAGCTGATAGAACCTTCTTGAAAAACCACATCTGTCTTCACAAATGGGTATTCCTTTACATTGGATTTGCAAGAGGAGAAACATATTACTGAAATCATTAAAGAAAGACTTTTTAGTATATTCATTTTACATTTTTATAATGAATACCCTAAAAAGAGCTAAAGGTTACACCGGATTATTTTTTAATTGCTCACAACGGTCGAGTATGAGGGTAGTAGCCGACTACAACATACCTTATTGAACGCAAAAGCGGTTTGGATTACACCTTAAACCGCTATTACTTGTACACATTGTACTTTGCAGGCCTTATTTCATTTTAAAACCATTTTTCAACAAAAATTCTTCCGTAAGTTTTCTTCTTTCATCCGAATCCTCTGGGCGACCTCCATCAAAATAAAAATGTCCAGCACCAGCATAGGAACGCCAAGTGAAACTATTCTTGGTTTTTTGAATGGCATCCCTGAATTTTTCAAACTCAGAGAATTCTACCATATCATCATTCTCACCATGAAAGGCGATGATGGGAGGAAGATTTTCCTTTAAAAGATACATAGGTGAGATCGTTTTTGTATTGTAAGGAACGTTATAAACATCTCTACCAGCAATGTCGTAAGGGCAAGAACCTAAAATGATAGCATTTGGTTTTGAACTATATTTTGACATGACTCCAAAATCTTCTCTGTTTTCAATCATGCTTGAAACTAAGGCTAAGTGAGCTCCTGCAGAAAAACCATCTGCCAAAATCTTATTTGGTTTAATACCTAATTCCTTCGCATTTTCACGAACCCAAGCGATGGCGGATAGCGCATCACTTACCGAAGCTTTTACGTCCGTACCGTAGATGTTTCTAAGTCGATAATCGAAAGCGATTGCAACTCTTCCTTCTTTTGCAGCACTCTTACAAACACCATAACTCCATTCAGGTAATCCAATCGCCCAACCACCCCCGTTAAAAAACAGATGCGCAGGTTTTGCTTGACTTTTATCGTGATTTTCCGGGTAAAAAATATGGGCAGTAAGTGTAATATCATCTACCGTTTTGTAGACTTTTATTTCGCTGGCATCCTTCCTTCTGTTTTTACCCATTTTGTAGGTATCCTTAATTTCCTTTACATACTCTTCATTTTTGACATCTTCCAAAGCTCTCGCAAAAGCATAATCAAAAGCCTCCACACGAAAGGTCCAAATATTGGAAGTAAAATGCTCCTTGATGAAAAAATCTTTCACACTCTGATGCGCTTCTAATTCAGCAATCGCGTCATAACGATTGTCCAAACGTTTTAAAGGGACATATTCAAGATGTGAAAACTTGTATTTTCCTGCAGAAAGAATATCAAAATAATAATTCATACATCTTTTATACTCCTTAAACTGAACTAAAGAAGGGTCATCAAAACTTCCCTTCATCACATTTTCAAAATAGTCACTGGAAACGGCTGCGTTTCTCTTAAAATTTGCAAAACGGTGATAGTTGTTCGGATACAACAACCGATAGCGTTTGTGTTTGAATGTTGTTTCATTCAGCAGACTATCTAGTGTTTTCGAATCTATTTCTTCGGAACTTCTTTTGTATTTCTTAACTAATTTTAGCACGGTTTGCTCCAAAGAATCAATTATTAAGTTAAAGGGCCCTAATTCTTGACTGAATATCTTTTCACGGGTAGCCGTCACAAAAGAATCGTTTTTCTTCATAAGATTACTGTGGGCCTCCAGCAGTGACTGCTTTTGTTCTTTAGGTTGACTTGAGGAAGTCGCCTTACTTTGGACATTAGTTTGACTAAAAATGAATGTGCATTGGAACAGCACAATTGAGATTACGAAATATTTAAAATTCACCATCGGATTATCATAGTGTTAGTTCAGGTTTAACTGTTCTTATTTGGACTATGAAAGTATGTAAAGGTTTAATTGTGATGTTTTTTATGCTTGTAGAGAACGCTAAAGCTTATTGCCTGCGTCAGGTATACGTAGAACTTTGGTTTTAGCCCAAAAAGTCCGCATTACGTTTAGGTTTTGTAGTGCTTAGTTATTTATCCATTCTGTAACTTTCTCAATTAGCTCAAGCCTTTTATCTGAGAAAGAATGGTCGGTTTTCATTAGAAGGTATTCAACATTATCCAATTGCGCTATCCATTCTTTATTTCTCTCGTTTTCGTCAAATATCAATAAGTCTTTTTGAGATAATTCCTTCTTATGGTTAAGAGCATTAAAGGAATCTTTATTGTCAACTAGCTCTTTGTAAAATTTATCTGGATTTACATTTAGCATAAACAAACCCTTAGTGTAATTATAAACCCAGTCCAATAATTCTTGTGATGCGGTTCCAATATGTGCGGGTGAATATATTGCTATCTTTTTTACTCTATCCTCTTTGGCCCCACTCAATAAGGCAATTCCTCCACCCATACTATGTCCAAATAAAATATATGAGTTTTGTTTAACCCTGTATTTTATTGAATTTTCAGAGGTGTCGAAAAAGTCCATCACTTTTTTTACATCTTCTATACAGTTAGAATACAAGAATTCCCCCTGACTGCCCCAAGCTCCTCGATAATTAAAGTAGACCACATTTTTACCGTTTCTTCGTAATTCATGAGCTAAATCCAGATTTCTTTCATTTCCAGGAAGCCCATGCAGAAGAATAACCGTTTCTTTTTTTTCCTCTCCAGCAGCGAACATTCCAAAGGCCGCAATCGAATCATTTCCGATTGTAATAGTAATTTCTTCGCTAGTTGCTGGATAATTATTTTTACTAGTTTGAGCAATTAAATTGTAGCTGAATAGAAGGAAAATAATGAGTGATCGTATTGTTTGGTTTTTCATTTAGTTCGGTTTTCTTATAATTAATCACAACGGTTCGTAGAACCGTCAGTTACGGGTTAAAATGCGTTAATTTGCGGTTATACATTGTTGAGGTGTCATTTTTATTCAGTCTTTTTAGGTTCAAATATTTCACGAATTTCCGGTTTGAGTGTTGTCCAATTATTTTTGTCCTGTTTTGTCCAAATCTACGTTTTATTGAACACACTACCAGCTGGCCAAATAAGTCCAGCTCCGATTGCCTTAGAGTGTAATTCATAGCTTTCGTCAACTGTCAATTGAGAAAAAGCCCAATATTTCCATTTGACTATTTTATAACTCCACCAAACCCAACCGATACAAATAGCAATAATAGCAACAATCATTACAGGAAAATCTACTTTAGTAGACAGGCGAGAACAAGCAATTACTTATAACCATTGCTAAGTAACGATATTATATCGGTCAATATACTCTCCTTTACCTTAAATACGGTTCCGTGCCTAGTACCTTCTGGGAAACTGATTTTATCTGAAATATTATTCCATTGCTTTAAATCTGGAGAACTAACCGCACCCATTTTTTTTTCAGTATACATATCGTAATATACAATCCATCTGTTATCAATTTTTATGGCAGTTGGTCCTTCTACCCAACTAGGACTTATAGGCTCGGAAGCTTCGGAGTAGTTATCAGTAAGGGTATTACTGGTTGCTATTCGAATATTCTTTTCAGCCTTAGGGAGTTTTGTTTCATTTTTTAGAAACATTATATAGGTGTCATCTTCCTTTTGTATAGTAGCGTCTATTACATTAAAACCTTTGTCATATAGCATTTTAGTTTCGCTAAAATCAACAAAATCTTTAGTAGTGGTGTAATACATTCTGTGGTTTCTTCCGTTTCCATTGGAATCATCTGTTTCTGGAAATCTTCCAGAAATTGTGGTAGCCCAACATATTAAATATAACTCAGAGGTTTCATCATAAAATAATTCTGGTGCCCAACAGTTTACAGCATTTGGTTCATTATGCATTACGGGGATATATTTCTGTTCAGACCAATCTATTAAATTTGTAGAACTAGCATACCCAATCCCTCTTTCGTTCCAACTTACCGTCCAAACCATGTGGAATTTATTGTCACCTCCTATGATAATACATGGGTCTCTCATCAGTTTATCTTGACCAACTTTTGGTTTCAAGAATGATTTGTTGTTATTAAGTGCCTCCCAATTTAGACCATCCTTACTTGAAGCTAAGTGTAAACCATCTTCACCATTTTCTTTAAAAAATGAAAAGAGATATACTTCAGATTCTTTTTCTGAACAACTTAACATGGTGAGTACAAGAAGTATTGAAATTATTTTTCTCATGGGTTCTTTGTCATATTATTACATAACGGTTTCGGCCATGATTTCGGCCTGAAAAATCCGCTAGGAATTTTAATTCAAGAAATTGGGCTGTATTAAAAGTAGGAAATATTCTTTGTGTTGGGGAGCTAGGGCTGAATTATGGCCATAGTTAGTAACGTTTTTATCTATTTAAAGGGTCTGCCTGTCTATAACATTCCTTTAGCTGATCATTGGTCAATAGATAAAGTTGAGAAAAGGCCGATTTGTTATCTGAATACCCTGAAATGTCTTCTTTGTTTTCCTTTATCCATTCAATGGCCACATCTACAATCTTCTTGTTTGCTTTAATATGTCCATTATCGCCAGTAATACTGGCTATCATTCCGGGCAACTCCAATCTAGGTTCTGGTGCAAAAATAATTTGCGATAATTTTCCGCGGAACTCCCGTATTTCAGTGCTCCAATTTTCAAATTCTTCTGGCATATATTTTCGGTCAATGCTATGCCTGCCTTCATGTGCAAGCATGGAAGCTTCAGTTCTAAATTGCTCATATTTCGACAAGAATGCCAATTTCAGGTCCTTTCCCGATAATTCTTTTGCGGCAAGGTCGTCATATAGATCATTTATGGCATCTAATCTTAATTTAGCAGCCAAACCCTTTGCCTCTTCTAACTGATTTTCAGAAGAATTACCCAAAAACTCATTGATTGTCTTTTCAGTCTTACGTCGTTCAACAGAATCGGTAACCGTTTTCCAAGCATCGATAGGTCCACTCAAATAAACTTCCCGTACCCTTATTATTTCATTATCCGTGGCCCAACCGCCAATGGCTTTATGCTCCCAAAACCAGCTTGAAAAACCATTTGAAACCATCATGTCAATTTGTGTGTAGGTAAATTCAGGTTTGTAACCATACTGTTCAACTTTGGCTTTTTCTTGGTTTACAATGTGACCAAGCGCTAAAACATAACCACTATAATTTCCTGTACCGCCCGTAAAACCTCTTGCGCCAAAATGTTTTTCGATTTCATTTGAAAAATCATCTTCTTTATACTCTTTCTGCTTTGCAAACGAGAGCTTGTTCCAAAGTTGCTTTCTTTTGTTGTTCAACCATTCTATATAGGCGCTTTCATTTTCTTGCTCAATGGCAATTAATCGATAATATTCATTGGTCTTTTTTTCTACTTTTTTTAGAAATTGTGAATATGCAATAGCATCTTTTGTTTTTTGATTATAGCGGGATCCATCATGGTTTTTATAGACATAAGCAGGGATAAATTCATAAAACCTAGATGACGAAAGTGCATTGATCAACATTTCTTGGTTTGCAATGGATAGTTCATTTCCACTCCAATTTTCGCAAACTTGATTTAACTTTTTCACCGAAGTTTTTAAATATGGGTAAGCCTGCTGGATATTCTGAATTTGAAAATAAGATTGCCACCCTTTTATGACATTATCCCCATCATTATTTAACAAAGCTATCCCTAATATGAGTTTTGATGGTGTGGGCAAGCCTGCATCAGTTTCTAAAACCTTAGAAAGTAGTTTCGTGGTGCTGGTCAGTAAACTTGTATCAATCGAGTGCCCTATTCTTAGTCGGTGTATAGAAGAAGTGTATACCCCATTGGCATATTCGGTAATTGCCTCATTTACCTCAGTTTCTGATTGTGCAAATTCTCTAGCTTTTGAAGCCGCAAACAGTGCCTCATTTAAGTGTTGGGACTCTCTTTCGATTCTACTGAGTAGCATCCAGGTTTTGTGTTTTTCAATTCCAATTGAATCAGCCTTTTGTAATCTTTCTTTTGCCAAATCATAATTTTGATAATATTTCCAATCTTGATGTGCAAGTCGTCTGAGCGCTTTACACTTTTGTTCACTTTGAATCGTATCAGTAGTTAGGATAGATTTTAATATGGTACGTGACTCTTTTAGGTTGAAATGGTCGTAAGCGGCATCTGAAGATGCTATTGTGTTTTCTGGCTCCTCGAGCACACAACTGCTTAAAAATAAAAACAGGAAAAAGAGTAATTGCCTCATCTTAGCTTTATTAGTGTTCTTAGCCTATCCTCTGGATAACCAATTGACTAAATAACTCTAATTGGAGAATCTAAAATTGTATCAGGTTAACTATTTTAAGAGCAATCTAAATTGATGCGGCGTAATGCTATGACAAGCTTTGAAAGTCCTTATAAAGTGTGATTCATCAAAAAAACCACAGTCCGCTGCTATTTGTGTAATAGAGTTCTTCTCGGTAAACAGTTTTTTTGTCGCACTTTTAATTTTACACTCCATTTGATATTGCCCGATGGTCATACCAAAATGCTGCTTGAATATTCGTAACATGTAATTGGGGTGTACGAATACGCGCTCAGATAAAGTTAGCAATGAATGGGTTTTTTCAATTTCATTGTCCAAAATCCGAACTAATTTACCTAACCAGGGTTTTCTTAAAGGGCTAATTGCCTTTTCTCCACTGGTTATAAATTGAATGAGCAACTCCTCAAAAAAATCAATTTTCTGATGTTTCAAAAAGTCTATAAGCAAACGCAACACCAATGGTTGGCTTTGTATGTCTTTAATTTGTGGTTTGATTTTTTTTGGGTCTATCTCGTGTTTATGAAACCATTCTGAACCGAATTCGATATTCAGGCATTTGGTTTTTTCTGCAATGAACTGGTTTTTGTGTTCGTGATGAGCTGGTCTGTAAAGAACATTGCTGGGAGAAACAATTTTTTGTGAATCCGATGTGGTCTCGGAATACTTTCCAGAGAGTAAAATACTCAGATATGCATTACTATGTGCATGGAATTTTGATTCGAATTTTTGATGAAGCGTACTTTTTACCGAAATCATATCGGTCTTATAAGACTCAATAGTTTGCCCCAAGTATTGCCCTTCATATAGTACATGTTCACGCATCGAAATGTTTGCTAACGGTTGAGCTATGATTAGTGCGGTGCGGAAATCCGACGGATTTCCAGCCAAGCGCTAAGCAAAAGCTTTTGGTTTTGCCTGCCTGCCGGCAGGTTTTTTCTTTTTTGGTTCGAAAGCAAAATGCCAAAGATTTTGCGACTTTATAAATATGCTCAGACCTTTCGATTTTGTCCTAAAGTGCGCATTGTGTTTGGGCTTTGTTGTAAAACGTTTTTCTCGGTTAGTTTGCGTTTTCCATATACCTTTCGTTTTTGGCTAAAGTCCATATATTCAGGACTCTGCTTTTAAGTCCATTTACGCTATTAGGCTCCACAATTTCTATTTCTGTAATTCCGTTTAAAGCTATTCGAAACTTTTTGTTTTCCAACAAATATCCATCAATGTAGATTTCACTTTGTTTGTCCAGTCCGAAAAATTCATTCAATTCAAATTGAGATTTACTTGCTATTTTGTTTTTCAAATCTACCAGTAGTACGCCATGTTCTGAGAGATTATAATCTGGATTTTGCTTTCTATCTTGTTTATCTATTAAAACTGAAACATTTTTAACCTGTTCGTTTAATTTATCATCAGTAGGCTTTAAACTTTTTGCTAAGTATTCATTTCCAACAATTTTTTCATTAAAAATATAAAATGGTTTTTGAGTCTTGGCTTGAGGTAATTTGAAATATTCATCTTGAGAAAATAGATTTAAGGACACAAATAAAATGAGAAGGAATGTTATGAATTTGTGCATTTTCAAAATATTTTACAACGGTCTAGTGTATGATTTCGTTGCGTGTTTAAGCAACTTAATTAGCAAGTACAAACCGAATAGAAAATCTGCGAGAACTTTCGTAATTAGGCTAGAACCAGCAATGAACTATAAATGTTGTTGGCAACAGGCTACTTATAATTCAATATTTCTATTGTCTTATCAATCCACTCGTAAGGTTTAATAGTTTTATCAAAATAGTAATCGGGTTGTATCCCTTTTCCATCAATTGTCATTTCAGGAATTCTGTAACTTTTTGACAGACTATACCACAATTTAAATTCTTTTGATGGTGAAATGATATTGTACATATTTGAAATATCTAATACACCTGCTGTAGTAGCTCCAACAAGTTTTACTTTTTTACTTTGTTTTGCTTCTAATAGAAATTGTTCTGTAGTACTCCCACAATATCTATTTATCAAAATTGCTACATTCTTTGGATTTGGATAGACATTTTTAAGAGTATCAATACTTACAATACTTTCATCTAAGTTCACAAATTCTCCGATATGCTTATTTAATTTGTTTAAACTTTCTTTTGCCCATTTTTTATCATCATTTGACCTATCTGGATCATTTATAAAATCAACCATTCGTTTATTGTTTAATTCTGTTGATAAATATGCTACACCAATTCCTCTTATTGGGTTTGTGTATAAATAAGGCTTTATTCCTTCATAACTAGCATCTGCGCCACCACCATTATATCTTACATCAATAATTAAATTCTCTGTACTCTTTATCAAATTATCATTGCTGTTTAACAAACTATCAATATATTTTTTATTGGAATAACTAAATGATGGAACTTTCATGAGCAAGGTATTATCAGATACTTTTTCTATAAAAGGTTTGTTGGAATACATTGAGTTAAAGTATCGTTCAATATTTGCTTCAGTTTTTTCTTGGGGTAAAACCCTTTTAAGAATAATAAAGCCTGAACCAGCATTTATATAATTTTTGCCATAAAATTCAACTATTTCAAAATCTTGTGCTGAATGGTCTCTCATATAATACTTCATACTATACTCTCCTTCATTTGATTTAAAAATTTCAAGTTTGACTTGATTTTCTTGCCAATAAGGACTTGTAGAATTGACTATAAATCCAACATATTCTCTGTTTGGATTTTTATCGTCTTTTAATATTCCAATTGTATAAGGTTCTGAAAACCAGACACCTTCAAAACCTGGGTTGTTTCCAAGCTTCTCTACATAGTTGTCGAACTCTTGTTTCTCTATTTTAAATTGTTCAGAATTTTTATATTTCTCTATTATTTCTTTGTCCGAAGATCCAGTTTGCTCAGATGTATTCTCACTTTGGGGCATTAACTGAACATTGAGATGGCCTTTTCTAAAAAACTCTGTCCAGTCATTTAGTAATTTATGGCATTCATTTAAGTCCGATATTTTCGATGCTTTTTCATCATAAAGTTCATTATGTGCTGCGTAAGAATTTTCTCCTTTTATTTCAATAACATATTGAAATCCTGCATCATTTTTTTCAAATGTTTCAGTTAGCCATTTTAGGTTTGAAGAACAGTCACAAGTTTGTGAAAATCCATTGTGTGAAAGTTGAACTAAAATTATAAGGATAATTAATTTTTTCATTTTCTTTTGAATTACGTTTTTCATTTAATGACACACGGTTGAGCTATGAACAGTACGGGAGCAAACTAGCGTTTGCTTTCCGCCACTCACATAGCGAAATCTTTTTGTTTTCTTTTTTTCTTTGTCCAGCTAAAAAGCAAAATCCAAAAGATTTTGCGGACTTCATAAAAATACACAAACCTTGCGATTAAGCCCGAAGCCCGTATTGTTTATAGGTTGTGTTGTGTTTAGTTATTTTTTCAATCGTTCGGTCATTCGTTTGGCATGTTTAATAGAATAGATTTTGCTACTAAGAATCCAATAAATAATTCTACCAAAAACGATACTCGCCAAAATTGTAGTCCATCCAATTCCTAACCAGTAAAACAGTCCAGTCAATATTAGAAGAAGAACAATTTCCAGAAAATATTTTTCCTTTCCATTTTCTTCTTTCCTTCTTTTAAGAATCATATTATTACCTTTTCCTTTTTTAATTCTAGCGCTTACTTTCTTAGCTAATCCATTAACGCTGTAGGTTTTGTCTAAATCAGCATAGGTGAAACATATTCCAAATTCATATTCAATGGAGTCCATAAATCTGTAATATTTACGGGCACCACCAAATGAGTTTTTTAGGTTTTTTTTCGGAGGTGAAGTTAAAAAGTCCATAAAACGGGATTCCACAAAATCTAGTCCTGGACTATTTCTTTCCGACTCAAAGACTTCTAATATTCTACTTTTTATCTCGTCTTCTGACATTTTTATAATTAAACACAACGGTCTCGGCTATGATTTCGTTGTGGAATTATCCGCAGGATTATTCCGCCGAAATCCAGTGTTTGATTTATACTTTTATTTTGGTGTGGCACAAAAGCACAATGAATTATAGCCATTGTTAGGTGCTTTTTATTTTTCATTATGCATACTCCAAATGCAAGTAAACTTCTAGTCCTCTAGCACCTTTTCTATTGGCTCTGGTTCAAACCAACCTTTTTTCATTTTAAACTTAACCCAAACGGCCGCGTAGATGGTAGCAATAAGTACCATAAGCCCGGCATTCATATACACTTGCAGTGTCATTTCTGGGGAAGGTGAATTATTCAAGATCATATAAACCATCCCGATGATTCCCAGTATTTGAGGAAAAGGATACCAAGGACTTTTAAACGGACGCTTATAATCTGGATATCTTCTGCGTAATACAATAAGATTTATATGCGAAATGACATAGGCAACCAGCCAGATTGTTGCGGCAGAAATCACCAAGGTCAAAATAATATCATCTTGACCACTAAGCAGTATTGTAGGAATCAGTATAAGTGAAGCAACAAATACAATGGCCACCCAAGGAGTATTTGTTTTGGGATGTAGACGTGTAAACAGGGTGGGTAATTGTTGGTTACGGCCCATACCGTAGAGCATTCGCGGAATAGTGGCTAGTACTGTATTGATTGTACTACAGGTGGCTGTGACGGCCAATATAGCAAGGATTATTTTTCCTGATTCCCCAAAAAGTGCAGTTACCAATATACTATGGGGAATCTCCGATTCGGACAAAGCTGTTTGAGGAACGGTCAGATATCCCGATAATGCAACCAAAGCATAAACCACCAACAAAACGATAGCTGCCAGTATCATGGAGCGGGGTATATTTTTGCCGGGGTTTTTGGTTTCCTCGATCATTGGGCAAACGAATTCCAATCCAAAAAAAGACCATAGTGCCAACATCGTTAGAGACAGCACACCAATATCAAGATCTTT
The DNA here is from genome assembly GCF_047345415.1 of Maribacter corallii. Taxonomy (NCBI): domain Bacteria; kingdom Pseudomonadati; phylum Bacteroidota; class Flavobacteriia; order Flavobacteriales; family Flavobacteriaceae; genus Maribacter; species Maribacter corallii. The sequence goes on along the minus strand of NZ_JBLFEP010000005.1, from coordinate 34,368 downwards.
TAACCCTTCGAAAATGGAGATTACCGATGCGCCTTGAGGTTCACTTTGGGCCAATCCTGCTATGCCAATTACCAATAACGATACTATCATTAAATAGGCAAACAAATTCTGAACTTTGGCAAAAAAGTCTACCCCAAGAATATTCAGGAACAGTAACACCAAAATGATCAGCCAGCCTATTTGGGTAAAGGACTCTGGGAACAAAGTGTCTAAAACGGCTTCCAATAAGAATAACTCTGCTGGTAAACCAAAAACTGCTGGCGCCAGGTATCCGGCAATTGTAGCTATAATTGCCGGCACATGGCCTATCGACACTTCTGTATAGGCACTAATACTTCCTGCTTTGGGAAGCATAACCGCCAGTTCAGAAAAAGTAAATACATAACAGAGCGTCAGAATAAAGGCGACGATAAGGGCTACAAAAAAGTCACTTCCTCCTATGCCGACTCCTTGTAGTATACTTATGAATACAACTTGTGCCACTACAACTCCCACAGCAATGGCAAACAAAGAGCTGAGGCCCAATATCCTCCTTAATTTTCCAGTTTCGCCATGTGTTGTATCCATCTTATAGTTTTAGGGCGTATATCATCAGCCCGCTATCTTTGTTGGAAATATACCCATCTGAGGAATAGGGTTCATTTTGTTTAGCCTTAGTCTCAATGGCAACTCGTTGCTCATCTCGAAAGGGGCAAAAGTAAATTCGGGTTGATCCCAAAGCTTCACAAGCAGCACCGGTCCATTGATTGGTGCCTGTTATCATCATGTATTCATATCCATGCTCCTGAAAATGCTCAAAAGATGCTGCAAAGAGCTCAAAGGTGTGTTCAGTGGGTAGTGAAGTAGATCGGGCAATCATGGCGATGTATCCTACCTTCCCAGAGTTTAGGGCCTTTTCGAAATCTGGATAGGTGTCATTTAGCGCTTTAATAGCCTTATGTTCATGCTTATGGATAAAGTCGAGTATTGGATCTTGATACGAAAACATGGCCCGGAGGAAGGGATCATCCTCTCTTAAATCATCTTCTTGGGGAGGCAACGTAATGTTCAGAGCACCGCCAATTGGTTTGGAATGTGTATCTGTTATCATCAATGAATGGCGCAAAAGATCTTGGTTTATCCCTATACGGCCTTTTGGTTGGGAGGGATCCGTTAACATAATCAATCGGATACACCAAAAAAGAATGTTTTCCGTAGTCCAGAGACCAAAAGCATCCTTGCCAAAAGCATCCTGGTGTTTGGTATTTATAATTTCCGCTGGAACCTTCATCGGAGGATGAACGTGCCTGTTCATTGGTTCATTCATAGCGAACGATTTGGCAATGATGTGGGCTAATTCCAAAATTTTGGATTTGTCAAATCCATTAAGGGGTATTGCCAAGTATGTGTGACTCCGATAATTTCGAGCCGACTCAAAATCAACTAGTGATAGTTCTTTTGGAAGGTCAAATATTCCATGGTTTGGTGTATCATCAGCTGTTGGATAATTACAACGTGGCAATCTAAGGGGTGTGGTTGGTTGGGTCATGCCATTGAAAGGTACATATAATTATCAAATATGACATTGAGCTAATTGCACCTAACGGTTGAGTTATGAACAGTATGGGAGCAAACTAGCGTTTGCTTTCCGCCCGCACATAGCAAAATCTTTTGATTTTCTTTTTTTCTTTGTCCCGCTAAAAAGCAAAATCCAAAAGATTTTGCGGACTTAATAAAAATACACAGACCCAGCGATTAAGCCCGAAGCCCGTATTGTTTATAGGTTTTGTTAGCTTTAGTCAATTTATTATTTGGTAGATTAATGTTTTAGGATAATAATAAGATATTTCTCTAGTTTCTTGATGGGTCAAATTCCCAAACTTCATCTATTTTTCTATCAAAACTTGTGCGAAAGGGGATGATATAACCTTTATTTTTTATTGCAAAACTTGCATAAACAGACATATTTGTTGGGGAATTTTGAAGTTTATCCCATTTGTCATTAATAAGGTCGTATTTCCATAAGGTATTGGAAACATATCCATCTCCCCACTCAAAGTTTCTACCTAGTCCTAAATAAGCGACATTGTCAATAATAAAGCTTGCATATGAGTCATAGGCATTTGAAGGTATTGGTGATCTGGGTATCCATATATCTTGCTCAGGATTATACTCCCATAGTGTATTAATTGCAAATGCGGTTTGACTAACTCCTAAAAAGCTTTTTTGGTTTAATGAAAATGTAAAATTCCCCCAAACGGGATTACTCGTGTTAAAATTCCCGGTAAAATCAGCTTTTCGACTCCAAGTATCATCTAAAATGTTATAGCTCCAGAATTCATATGTTTTATAACAATTACCTATATATAAATTTGTTCCAATGCTAAAATTAAAATTATACCTTCTATCAGTTTGCAATGAACCAGGAAAATTGGATTTTTGTATCCAATTGTCGGCGGTATATTCCCAAAACCCATTGGCAAGCATGATAAATATTCTTGAGCCAGAAGTAAAAGCAAATGGTTTTTCTCCAGAGTTTTCTGGTAAGACTAAATTGTTTTCCCATAAATCATTTTCTGGATTATATTTTAGCATATTGGAACTATTTGCCCCAATGACATATCCATTATCATGCGCGACAAAGGATGCGGCATTTAGGGTTTTTGAATCTTGATTGTTTAACTTATTCCAGGGAAACCATATATCAAAAAGATTCAGAGAAATATCTGTCATATCTTCAGTTGTTACTGAAATATTTACTTTTTGAGATTTATCTACATATGGCACTTTAACTATTAATAAGTTTTCTGATACTGATTCTATTTCTGCTATAAAATTTCCAAATTTTACAAAGTTTTCTGAAATAGTTGAAAAATGGTTACCACTTATTTCGACCAGTGTTCCAACGGGTCCAAACTTGGGGTTGAAATCGTTTATTTCAGGAGGATAAGGTTTCGTTTTAAATTCTACCTGGTCACTATAAAAAACAAATGTTCCTATTTGTATGTAGGATCGGACATAATAAATGGTTTTTGCTTCAAGTGAGGTAATCTCACTTTCATATTCACCAGTTGATTTTGCTGTACCTAATTCTGTTTTAGAATCATTTATTGTTGGTTCTGTGTTAGTAGACCAACAATGACCGTGTTGTATTGTTCCAGAATATCCTGCTCCTAAAAAACTAATATTACCTTTAACGGTTGCAGTAGTTTGAAAAATATCTGAGACTGCACCTATATATATTACAGGTTCGCTAATTTTAGTAATATCAAAGTTCTTTGTTTGGGTTTGACCACCTAAAACAGTGAGGTCTTCATTAATATTTACATATCCTTCTTTTTCCACCATTATTTTATAGGTTTTGGCTTCAACATCTTCAAGGCTATATCGCCCCTGAAAATCACTAGTAGTTTGATTTGTTGATTCTAATATGATGGAAGCGCCATCAACCGCAATACCTTCTGAAGAAACAATACCTTGAACATTACCAGTAGATTCTTGTTCATCTTCGTCACAGGCAAGAAATGTGATTACCAGTATGATCAATATTCTGGCATTGAACTTCGTTAGTGTTTTATCAAAATATTGTTTTGCTTTAGTCATTTGCTCTAGAGTTTTATTTAAATGTTTTGATGTTAAAAAATATAGTTTTTTGATTAAAGCTAACGGTCTTGTGTATGAAACGTAGCGTGTAAAAAGACACTTACTTTTCGGATTTAGCACGAGCCGAATTTTTTATTTCTATGTTTAATTTTCTTTTATGAATATAACCAAATAAAAAATTTGGTGGCTTTTGTAAAAAAGTACAAACCTTTTGATTTAGCATTTATTTGCTATGTTTCATACACGTTGTTACCTGCTGGCTTTTATTTATTAATAGATTCTAATTCCGTTTTCATTCGTTTTCCGCAATCAATCAGTCTTTTCATCAGAGTGGAATCAATTATAGTTGAAACTACTTTGTTATCAGCCATTTTTTTAAATTCATATTTATTCAATGAAGTACTTTCGTAAATAGTATCAGAATATGTCATTTTACTTGGGTCATATTCGTACTTTTCAAGTGGATAATTTTTTAAATATTTTCCATCCTCTGGGAAATATTCCCGATAGTTTATCTTAAGTATTTTGTTCCCATTACAATATATTTTTTTACTTGAAAACCCTAATTCTGCTCCATATTCAGAATCAATTATTTTTAGTTCATCTTTGTAATAATATCCATAAAGCGCACCACCACAATAAGACATATTTGGATAGAATTTTTTAGTCAGAATTCCATTATTAAAAAGCGAGTCAATTTCCAATATCGTAAAATTGGTCGATTCAGTTTTCTGTTTTTGTTCAACTTCTATTTTCTGGTCAGATTTTAACTCAATCGAATCCTTTCCAGATTCCATTTTACAGGAACTTAATGTCAAAATCAGAATTATTATTTTTAAACTGCTCTTCATTTCAGCTTGCAGGTAACGGTTCGGCTAACCGTAGTGCGGGGACAAGGAAACTTTTCGTTTCCGTCTGCGCATGGAGCTAAATCTTTTTGTTTTGATTTATTTTTTCCTGTCCAGAGCAAAATCCCAAAGATTTTGCGGACATCATAAAAATACGCAAACCCAGCGACCAAAACCTAAACACGTATTGTTTATAGGTTTTGTTACCATACGTACTTTTTACAGCGAACCTCCATCAGGCCAATTTTTCCAATGATTATTTGGTTTTTCAGTCGGTTTGTAAAACTCCGTTTTTCCAGTTTCCAAAACCTTTGCTATTTGCCTAAATGTTTCGTTTTTGCTTGGAAGTTCAGAATCCGCACAGTCAGGATGATTCCATTCCGTTAATTCCATAATCTTTGGCAAGTCCATTGGGATTCTTTCTCTAATTTCTTTTTCAGTTGCCTCAAACTCTTTATTGTATTCAGGTTCTAAACCTCTTAAAAATTCCCAAATGAAAATTTTATCTTCTTCTTCCAATTCAATTCCTTTGTTCAAATAGAATTCCCGATTATGATTGATTACGATTTCTATACTTCGCAACATCATAGTCTTCGATTTTGGATTTAAACTCTCTTCGTATTCTTCATCGAAAGTTGGAAAGTCTGAACTATTATCCGTGATGTAAATAAAATTGGCGTTATCAGTTCCCGGTTTTGTGTCAATACAGTTTCCAAATATGTGCAAACAGTTACTAATTCCATTGTGTCCGCCACCACGATAATTAAATCCGATAGCCTCAATTATCAAAGCCCAACGTCTATCATCTCGATATGCGCTCAATTTAGAATGAACAGGATAAACATATCCATTATCAAGCATTGGAAAGGTGTAATCTTCAGCGCACTTGTCAAGTTGTTTTAAAATATCCTTTGCTGAATATTCCTGTTTTTTGTTAAATCCGAAAATGTTCATTCGTATGTATGGTAACGCCTAGGCTATGATTAGTGCGACGCAGAAATCCAGCGGATTTCCAGCTACACGCTAAGCAAAAGCTTTTGGTTTTGTTTTTTCTTTTTTAGTCGAAAGCAAAATCCCAAAGATTTTGCGACTCCCTAAATATACACAGACCTTGGCCTAAAGCTCGAAGTCCGTATTAATTATAGGTATTGTTAGCAACTGGATTTATTTTTTCAATAAAATGCTCGGATTGCTTGGATATATCGTATAAATCGTTTTTTCGAAATTCAGGATGACTTTTCCAATATTTATAGTAGGTTTCAAAAGTTTCATCTCCTTCATAAATTGCGTCTGTCGAAAATCCAGCTTCAGATGAATAGATTAGTTCTTTGAGGCCATACTTCGAAGCAATAAGTCCAAAAAAATTGCGCCAACCTTCTGTTGCTATTTTTCCTCTTCCATTTATAAAGTCCCACCAATTGTAAAAATAATATTGAGGAGCGTAAAAGCTAATAAAATCAGGGTTTTCAATAAAAATACGAATTGAGTCCATGTCCAGATTATCTATTTCAGAGTCTGATTTAAATGAATATTGAAAATATTCGAATGCATTGTGTTTTTTGAGTTTCCAGTTCTTTGAATTATACGGTTGATGTAAATTCCAGTCACTGATAAAATCAAAATCTGTTTCCAACTCAGATAGGATTTTCGAAAATCTATTCTTTTCAGCTGAAAGAGAATCCAATTTTCTCAACCCAATTATTTGCATCCAAACTGCCATGGATTTAACTTTTTTATCTTGTTGCTAACGTTTAGTATATGGCAAGTAGGGCAGTAGAAAGCAATAAACTTTCAAGTTTGCACTGAGCCAAATCGTTGTATTTTGTTTTTAATTTATTCATTCTTAAAAGCCAAATCAACGATTTGGCGGCGTTGGTAAAAGCACTGAACTTTCGTAAACCACCAAACGCCCTATTTGCTATATACAGTGTTACCAACAGTTTTTTATCCAACTTTCGAGTTTCCTTCTATAGTTGTATAACTATAAGTTCTCCCTTCCCAAGTAAAATATACCGCTCTGTCCACTTCAAAATCTTTTATATCGTTATGAATATTTTGAATTTTGTTTTCAAAGTCTTTGGTCAGTCCTTTTTTCTCCGCTAATTTTAATTGCTCTTTATTTTCAAAAATTATTTCTAAGCTTGGGTAACCGTATGAATAGCCTGTATTTAGTTTTGGAATTTGAATTTCTTGGTTCGAAAAGGTTTCCAAGAAAGCATTTTGATATTCTCGCTTTTTCTTTCGTAGATAAATGACCCTGTAGACAAGCCATCCTAAAATGATTACTCCAATAATATACAAAACGATTTCTAGCATCTTATTCTTTTTCTATTGTTGGTAACGGTTGGGCTAAGCGTAGTGCGGAGCCAAGGAAACTTTTTCGTTTCCGTCTGCGCACGAAGCTAAAGCTTTTGGTTTTGCTTTTTCTTTTTTTGTCCAAAGCTAAATCCCAAAGATCTAGCCACTTCATAAATATACTCAGACCTTTCGATTTTGCCCTAAAGTCCGCATTACGTTTAGGTATTGTTACCCAACGTTTTCCATCTGATTAAACTTTTCAGGACAAATTAAGTTCATTTACGCAACAGTTGCGTTTGAGTGAGTTGTCCATTTACAAACTGTTTTTGCCAAACGTTTTTAGTCGTACATGATTTTTTCCAGTTCGCTTTTTTGTCCATTATAGATATTGAAGAAGTCTTCGGGCTTATTTGCTATTAACCTAACCTCTTCTTCATGGTCATGGTTTAGCCTATATATTTTTCCTTTGTTGTCAACAGCAATATAGTTTCCGTCTTCCATATTCAAAATCGGATAGAACAGTTTTTCATCAAGTTCCATTTCAAAAGTATGTTCCAATTCCAGAAGTCCAAGTTGCTCCTCAGATAAAGACTTTAGAAGTTTTTCCACTTTTTCTTTATCGGAATTCTTGATTTCTTTTTCCTCTAGCTTGATTTGCCCTTTTTTGAGTTGGCTCAAATCGAATGTTTTATGAAAACGTTCTGGGTTCTGAACTGCAAACCAAGAAATAGTATTGTTTAGGTAGCTCAACGAAATTGCTTCAAAACTTTTTGATTCTTTATTCCAAACGGAAATACCATTTAAAACAAAACTTGATTTACCATTTCGATTGATTTCTGCAAAATCTTTTTCAGAATAACTATGTATAATGGAGATTCCTTTTGGTTTATGCGCAAAATAAATACCCTCAATTTTTGACATATCAAGTGCCTTTTTCAATTGGGGTAATTCAGACTTTAATAGTTCGGCAATATTATACTCAAACTGTTGAATATGTCTCTGCTTTGTCTTTCTATTAAAAATGTTCATTTAAAATGTTGGGTAACGGTTGGGCTAAGGTTCGTTGCTGTGATTTGTCCGAAGGACAATCCAGCCGAACCTAAAGATAGCTTTTTGCGTGTGATTTCCGTTTAGGAAATCCGCAAGCAATGAACTTTAGCCATTGTTGTCATTAGTTTTTTGCCCGCACTGTTTCGTAGAGAACTCCGCTTTTTTTCTGTCCGAATTTGTTTCCAACATTCATATCTATTCGGATTGTGTTTTCCGTATCCTTAAGTATAGTTTTATATTTAAATCCGCCGTTGCTCTGTTTTAATGTGTCCGGGTTTATTTTTTGTCCATCTACAATACTATCGAATTTTACGAAAAAACTTTTCTCCGGATTATATCCAACAACCAAGAGTTCGACGTTAAATTCCGAATTCAGTTTGTTAGTATTTTTTGGGCTATAGATTTCTCTAAACGAAATACTGTCGAAAACATATTTGTTATTTATTTCCGCAACTAGTCTTTTCAAACTATCGTTTTCTGTCCGTAATCTGTCCAGCTGCGAAGTCCATTTTTCGCCGTTTTTTTGTTCCTGACAACCGAAAATAAATAGAATTAAAAGCAAGAAGATTATGGTTTTCTGCATTTTTTGAAAATTAATGACAACGGTTCGGCTATGATTAGTGCGGCGCGGAAATCCGATGGATTTCCAGCAATGCGCTAAGCAAAAGCTTTTGGTTTTGTTTTTTCTTTTTTTGTTCGAAAGCAAAATCCCAAAGATTTTGCGACTTCATAAATATACACAGACCTTGGCGTAAACCTTGAAGTCCGTATTAATTATAGGTATTGTTGTGAACTGTAGCGACACGTTTGAGTAAGCACGAACGATTACGTTTCTCTTTTTTCTCGGTCCGAGTAGAGTCCATCTGCGCAACAGTTGCGTTTGAGTGGTGTCCACCTGCAGGTACTTGCTAAAAGTCCATTTATAATCGGACCAAGTATTATTATAAACTACTAAATTTTAAGATTCTTCAATATTAAAAAAAACTCTATTCCGATAAAGTAGTGATACATTTTGATAGAATAAGGCATTTACAACTACTGGATTTCCTTCTTTATCAATTGCGTCTATTGTGTAATGATGTTTTCTGAAGTGCAGCCATGTGAATATGCCTTCTCCGATTTCAAAGTTTTTATTAAGAGGTTTAAAAACTTCCTTATGTCGGACGTAATCTAACTTTTTTGATTCTAAATACGCTTTTATTTTTTGAGGTTTTAAATCGGCGTTTGCAATGAAGAACCAAAACGAATAAGCTAAAATTAAACCAAAAATTATATAACCCATTTTGTTCGTTCGGCTTACTGTTTATTTATTGAGCTATTGTTCACAACGGTTGGGCTATGATTGGTGCGGCGCAGAAATCCATCGGATTTCCAGCTACGCGCTAAGCAAAAGCTTTTGGTTTTGTTTTTTCTTTTTTTGTTCTAAAGCAAAATCCCAAAGATTTTGCGACCTCATAAATATACACAGACCTTGGCTTAAAGACCGAAGTCCGGATTAATTATAGGTATTGTTGGCAAATCGTTTTTATTCCAACATGGGTGCAGGCATAATTAGACTAAGTCCATAAAAATAAATAATGCCAATTATAACGATTCCGATATAGCTTGGCTTAAAGCGCATTTTTTTTAATTCCGACCAGAGTGAATTTAGTTTTTCCTTTTCAGCTTGGATGACTTTTGTATTTGCCAAATAGTCCCCAAGCCTTCTTTCAGGATTAATAAGTCCGACTATTACTTCGATTGGCCAAATAATGCAAATTGTTAGATTTCTAATGAAACATTGCAATTCACTTGCTGGCCTTTCCGTTTTTCGGTCCATTACTTGATAACCCATAATACGTTTGGCTGGACTTTTTCCATTCAGAATGTCTTTGTTTAGGTAAATGAAGAATGGGAGAAACATTAAACTTAATACAATCCACTTATTTAAATTCTCTTGGAATTGAAAAAGAATAATAAATATCAAAACCCCCAATGGAACCACCGTAAAAGTCATAAAAATATGGTCTAATAACATACTTGAAATCCTATGAAATCTCGGATTGATGCTTGCAAGTTTATTAACCTCTTTATGTCCAATTCCTTTGTACTTGGTTTCACTCATTTTAAATGTTTGCCAACGGTTCGGCTAAGCGTAGTGCGGAGGCAAGGAAACTTTTCGTTTCCGTCTGCCGACGTAGCTAAAGCTTATTGTTTTGCTTTTTCTTTTTTTGTTCAAAGCTAAATCCATAAGATTTAGCGACTTTATAAATATACACAGACCTTTGCTTTTAGCCCTAAAGTCCGCATTACGTTTAGGTTTTGTTGTAGCCAGTTTTTTCCGCGCTGTGTTTTCCCCACGCCACAACTTGTACTCCGTCTGAGTATTGAACTTTATCAGGTTTTCCTTTGATTAAATTCTTAAACCTTGGGTAATTAAATTCAAGTTTTTGTAGTTCAATTTCATTTATTTCCCACTCTAAATGATGAATTTCAAATGCGTTGATTGATTTGTCAGTATCTTGGAAAAGAGCATATCTTTCTGTTAACCATTTGTCCAGTTCCTCTTTTTCATTAATTTTTTCCCCAATTTTGAAACCCAATCTCAGGTAATCGTTAAATTCCGAGTTTGTAGATGAGTATTCGTTTTCCGTTCTCTCCATTTTTGAAAATCGGTAAGGGAGTTCAGACATTCCTTTCGCAATTTTACAAGACAAACTTTTTCCACCTTCTATACTCAAAAAATATACTCCTGTTTTACTATTTGATTTTACATAAGTTCGAATATTAATTTCATCAAAATCCGAAATAGGAGGGAAAGAAGGTAGGTTTTTCGGTCTTATCTTTTCCATTGTAAAAGCAACAACCGAAATCCAAGGTTTTCCGTCAAAAAGGTCAATTTCTAATTCTTGCGGGACAAATTTTTTGAGCTCATTTAGTTCCACTTGCCAATGAAGAAATATGGTATTATTCCACTCTTGATAAAATTTCCAACCTTCTGGTGGTATTTTCCAAGGTCTATGGTCTGAAGTGTTTAATATTTCTTGGATTGTCATTTTTTAAATTGGCTACAACGGTCTCGTATAACCGTCAGTTACGGGTTAATATGCGTTAATTTTCGGTTTGGCACTGACTTTAGCAATTCCGAATGGATTCGGACGCAGTCGAATCCGCCGTAATTGCGGTTATACATTGTTGCCCACAGTATTTTTTTAATCGAAATCATAATCGTCAAAATCTGATTCTCCTCCACTACCATTTCTATATCGAAAAGCTAGAATTCCGATTACTATAATTGTCAATATTATCGGAAAATATTCTCGCATTATTTTAAAAGTTTTTTCGGAACTTCATAACTCGCTGCATATAACAATTCCTTTCCACTTGCTTTAAATTCCGTAAATGCTTTTCTGTACCATTTTGGGTCAGTTGCAACAGTATTAAAATCTTCAACAATCAGAACGCCATAAAAATCTCCGTCAATCCAAGGTTCAATTCCGTAAATTCCAAGTCCATTTTTTTCTACTCGGTCAAGTACAATTTCAAAGTCAGATTCCGAGAAATAATAAATCGATTCAGAGTCGAATCCGTCATTCAGATTTTCAAGTCCATTAAATACGCTGGTTTTTAAATATTCCAGTTCTTTCATTCGGTCTTCCTCGCTGTAATTTGATAATTCCAATTCCGCTTCCTCAAAAGTTTTCGGTTCAGTTTTCTTTTTTGAGTTACAACTCAATGTTAAAAATCCGATTAATATTATTTGAAGCAGTTTTTTCATATTGTGGGCAACGGTTGAGCTAAGCGTAGTGCGGGGGCAAGGAAACTTTTGGTTTCCGTCTGCGCACGAAGCTAAAGCTTATTGTTTAGTTTTATTTTTTTCTTGTCCAAAGCTAAATCCATAAGATTTAGCGACTTCACAAATAAACACAGACCTTTAGATTTAGCCCTGAAGTTCGCATTACGTTTAGGTTTTGTTGTAATCAGTTATTCTTGCGTTCGAGTTTTAAGTCCTCCATATTTTTATTCAATCTTCGCAATTCAAAAAGTAACGAATCTGTATTATGTTGTCCGCCAAATAAGGACTTTACTTCGTTTATTGCTTTGCTAAAGACATCTTCATAATCATGAGAATCTTCTTCTACCAATGTTACTGACATACCAGTTTCGATAAATTCATTTGCCGAACCCATTTTAATTCCAATCGACTTACCGCCTAGAAGTCCTAAATTCTTTGAATAGAACTTTGAGTCGAGCGGAATTTGAATCTCGTTATTGTTAATTTCACAAATCAAATTTACGGTTCCATCTTTTCCTAAATTTATTTCAACAACTTGTCCGATTTCAAGTCCATTCACATCCAATTTCGATTCCGTTGTCAGTCCATCCGCGTTTTGTGTATTCACAATTATTGTCCGACCATTTTTTGAACAGGAGACCAAAAAAACTAATAAAAGTGAAATTTTAAATAGGTTTTTCATAATTGATTACAACGGTCTCGGCTATGAGTAGTTGCGTGGTTTAGCACTTAACTTTGCAAGTACACACCAAGTTGGAAATTCCGCAGGAATTTCCAAAGTAGGCGAGAACAAGCAATTACTTATAGCCATTGTTGTAAAACGTTTTTATTTCAGCCCTTTTATAGTTTCTTTCAAGTCTTTAAGTTCAGACCTCTCTTCATTAATTTTTCTAATCACAAACTCAAGTAACTTTAATATTTTCTCTGATTTTTCAAGACACTCTTTTTCTGTCAGCGAATGAAGTCCTTCTGATGTTTGGTTGTACAACAACTTAATTGGATTATCTCCCAATACTTTTAACGAGTTTGGAAGGTGTTGGAATATGTTGTCATAAATAGTACTAACTTTTGGATTTTCATTATGCTTATCAAGTAATTTCTGAATTTCAGCTGTATGTGAGTCAGGTAATAGTTTTATGCTCTCTACAATATTTATTAATTCTTTTTCTATGATTCTTCTAAAATATGCGAAGGACCCGATTCCAAAATTTTTATCGAGAGCATTTATTCCTTTGAAATACCATTGATTGGTTTCTCTGTCAAAATAGTTGCTTATTATTTTATTTGGAACTCTCTTAATTTCAGGAAAAGCTCCTACTTTTTGAATGTAAATGTTGGTATTTGGGTGTTGTTCTGTATTCTTTTTGTGAAAAGCAATATTATGAACGTTATCAATAATGTTTGAAATCGGTTTATTCGAATAAACATTTAGGTCGAAATAAATATGATATTTATTGCAAGACTTACATTTTCCGATTGCTGTAAATATGAAGTTCAGTTTTCCATCAATAAAGTGGTCATCGTGTATTAAATCAGCTCTATGACTACCAAAATAATCCTTTCTTGCTTCATCTAAATCCAATTCAAATGTTCTGGTTGCCTGTTCATTTTCACACCAATATTCAAATGTCCTGCCAACAAAGTCAATTGGGTCGGTGAAATCTTGATTCCCAATATAATAGTCCTCTAAAAGAGTATATTCTTTGTAAAGTCCATAATTAGTAAGAAATTCTTCCATTGGGTTTTGTCAAAATGTTTTACAACAATTGTGTATAGTAACAAGTTACTATATTCCTATTTTACGAATACTAATCTAAGGGATTTTTAATGTCTTTGAAAGTGTTGGTCGCCACATGGGTGTATATTTCTGTTGTCTTGCTAGAACCATGTCCTAAGAGGACCTGAATTTGTCTTAGGTCAACACCTGATTCCAATAGGTGTGTAGCAAAACTATGCCTTAGCATATGTGGTGTCACCGTCTGACGTATGCCTGCTTTGGCCGCTGCCCTTTTAACTATGCTTAATACACTTTCTGCACCATATTTGGATGCCTTCCGCCCTTCGAAAAGATATTCTTGAGGCTTCCATTCCTTAAAATAAACACGTAGATCCTCTAAGGTCGATTTTGATAATAAAGTTTGTCTGTCCTTTTTCCCTTTACCACCTCTGACCATAACCAACATTCTTTTACTATCTATATCGGTTATTTTCAGGTTTAGAAGTTCACTGCGACGGAGACCAGAGCTATATAGAAGTTTTACGATGCATTTGTGTTTGATATTGTTCGTGTTTTCAATAATAGAAAGTACCTCGTCTTTCGATATCACTTGAGGAAGTTTTGATTCTTTCCTTGGTCGTTCAATCTCGTAAAATCGATTGGGCATTCCCAATACCACCTCATAATAGAATTTGATGGCGTTGATCGCTTGATTGACATATGAGTTGGATGAATTTTTCTGTATAAGGCTTTGTAGGAATACTCTAATGTCACCCTCATCGATAGAATTTAGTTCTTTGTCCTTGTGAAAATTGATGAACATCTCAAAGAAGGTCACATAGGTCTTGATGGTACTGTTTGCATATCGCTTTAGTTCTAGTTTTAATAGATACTCCTCAGGACAAAGCCTGTAATCGGTGATCGGCTTTCTTTTCCTGAACCAGGCTACATCAACGGTTTCGTTTTTTCTATTTACCGGTTTATTGATTAAAAAACGATTGTAGTTTATCCATACCACGCCCTTAAAAGTATTGAAAATAACCCCAAGATTAGCTTTAGTATTGGGTATGTAGGCCATGTTGTATCGTTTACTCCACTTAGGGTTTGGAAGTCCCTTGACCAAATTCTGTATTAGTTTATCCGGTGAGAACTTTATGCCTATCATCTTCTGATTGTTGATCATGAGATGGTACAGTGTTATCGATTTCATGGAATTCATAGTACAATGCTAATTAGGATTTATAAACTAAATAGTATATTATAAGTATAATATACTGGTAGTTTTATGAGCACGAAAAAATGTCCAATTTGCAGTTCTACAGTAAAAGGTCGCACAGATAAAATATTTTGTTCCACAAAGTGCAAATCAATTGACCAATATGAAAAACGCCAAAAAACCGAGGCCTTCTATTTTAAAGTTGAAAGGCAACTTAGAACCAATAGGAAAATATTAAGGAAGTTTAATAAATCCGGCTTTACTACCATTCGAAAATCCAAACTGATAGAAGATGGGTTTAACCCTAAGTTCTTCACACACTATTGGAAAAACCAAAAAGGAGACGTCTATTTATTCGTATATGAATATGGTTTCTTAACAAAGAACGAAAGCGGCAAAGAAAAATATGTTCTGGTCACGTGGCAGGATTATATGGAAAGATAGTTCACAAAACTTTATGACCATTTGACATGAAATACAGCCAATAAAAAATGGTTGTTGAAAAGTTGAATCTGATGTACCCGAGATAAAGAAAAAGGGTCTTCAAAAATTGAAGACCCTTTAATGATTTGTAGCGAGAGAGGGACTTGAACCCTCGGCCTCCGGGTTATGAATCCTAAGACATTTGTTTCGATATGGTCTTAAATGATTTTATAATAATCTGTTTATAAGTTATTTATGATTTTGGACATACTTTTAAAAACCATCAAGTTTCATGTAAAAACACAAAATGTTGTACATATGTTGTACATAGATTTCGTATATTTAGTTATCAAATCAAGACGGTATGGCAACTGTGAAGATAGTATTGAGAAAAAATTATCAGAAGAAGGACGGAACTTTCCCGATTGCTTTGCGATTAACTAAAGATAGAAAGTCAAAATTTTTATTTACTGGGGAGTATGTTCTAGAAAAAGATTGGGATAAGATTAAAGGGTTGGCAAAAAAGAGTCATCCTACTTTCTCACGACTTAATAACATGTTACTGAAAAAGGTTACCGAGGCTCATGATATGGCTTTGGAAATAGAGGCAAGCGAAAAAAAACAGTCCGTATCGACAATTGCCAAAAAGATTGTGGGCGAGGACAAATATGATTTTTTCAAAGTAAGTGAAGTTTTTCTTGTAAATCTTTTAAAACGAAAGAAATTCAATCAGCATTACAATCAGGAAAAAAGGCTGAACATATTCAAATCATTTTTGGGGAGAAAGGAACTTTCTTTTACGGATCTAGGTGTCACCTTGTTAAAAGATTTCAAAGCATATCTCATACACAAGAGAAAGGTTGCTGAAAGAACAGCAATAAATTATTTAATGCTAATTCGAACCATCTACAATTTTGCTCGAAAAGAATACCATGTTGATGATAGAAACTATCCATTTGGTAAAGGCAAAATCCAGATTAAGTTTCCCGAAAGTGAAAAGATTGGATTGAATAGGGAAGAGGTCCAATTACTTGAAACGGCAAACGGATTAACACCTGCCCAGCAACATGCGGTAAATACTTGGCTCATGAGTTTCTATTTTGCCGGTATTCGAGTAGCGGATGTACTTCAACTAAAATGGTCCGATTTCATAGATAATCGGCTTTATTACCGAATGGGAAAGAACAAAAAACTTGTTTCGTTAGCAAATCCTGAAAAAGTCGAAAAAATATTGAACAACTACGTTTCTTATCGAAAAAAGAAAGATGATCTAATCTTTCATTACCTGAAAGGTACAAATCTAAAAGATGAAAAACGCTTGGCTACTCGTATCAAGACTATAAATCGAAATCTAAACAGGCGCTTAGAAATAGTCGCAGAAAAGCTAGGTATCGAGAAAAAACTCAGTATGCACATAGCCCGTCATAGTTTTGGTAATATTTCCGGAGATAAAATCCCTATTCAAATGCTTCAAAAGCTTTATCGGCATTCTTCGATTACAACGACTGTTAATTATCAATCGAATTTCATGCACAAGGAAACGGATGACGCTTTGGAGAAAGTTGTGAACTTTTAACTAGACTTTCAACTTAAAAAATTGTGTTCTGTCGATTTATGGACAATAAAAATAAATTAATCGTTAACTTTTGGAAATAGAGTACATTAAAAAATCTCTCAACAATCTGAAGACCTAAGCAATGCAAGTCGTTTGTTTACAAGAAGAAGCTTTTTACGCCCTGTTTGATAAGGTAATCGAACATGTAGAAGCTAAAAGAAAAGATAAGCCAGTAAAATGGATTGATGGCGAAGAGGCTATGCTTTTGCTAAACATAAAATCGACTACTACTTTACAAAAATTGAGGAATGTAGGAAAAATTAGGTTTTCACAACCTCAAAAGAAAATTATCCTTTATGATAGGGACTCAATAAATGAGTACATTGAAAAACATGCACGTGAAACTTTTTAAGATATGAGCGAGGAAATCAAAGTTGATAGGGATTATTTGGAAGCGTTTAATCTTGGCTATGAATTGGCGATTGAATTGGATTTAAAATCGCCAATGTCTAAGGATTTGGATTCAAGAAATAATCGCATGAAAGCTATGCAAGCCGGTATGATTCAATATACATTAGAAATCGTCAAACCCAGTAAAAAAGAAATTGATCATTCTTTAGATTTTAATGACAATGGTATTATCAAAAAACGCGATAATCAAAATGGTAAAGGATTTGACTTATCTATTTGATTGCTAGAAACATATATTTAAATTGCGTTATAGGGTTATAAATATCCCTTCGCCTTAGCAATTTGTATTAGTTCACGGTTAGATCCTTCAGATATCCCAAAAAAATTTTTTATATTTTTCTTCCTTCTTTCTATACTAGCCATGGAAAGAGGAAGGTGCTTCGGTAGGTTCTTCATTTTTTCACCAATAGAAATATAGTACAAAATTTTTCTGTCAATGGCACTTAAATCTTCAACATTAGGAGTAAGCATCGATAATATCTTCTTTATTTCATAACTAAATGATTGGTTGTTATTTAAAACTTCGATAATTGAATTAAAAAGTAACTCGGGGGTAATTTCAGATTTGATAATAAATCCATCTGGATTTAGATTTTTCAGGATCCCTTGAATTCTCAAATAATCGTTTAACATCGTCAAAACGATTATTTTTATTTGAGGATAGATTTCTCTTATTTTTTTACCCAATTCCTCACCATTTTTCACAAATGTATTATCTGATTTTCTAAAGTTGATATCTAACAGAACTAAATCGTAAGAAATAATACTATTTCTTTTTAGTAGATTAAGTGCTTGATCACAATCAGTAGCTTTCCCAATATTCCACTGGTAGTTTTCAGCGTACATTTTTAAAGTAAGTTCGTAACCCCAAATCGTCATTGGGTGGTCATCTACGATTAGTAAGTTTATTGTTTTTGGAAACCGAATAAGCTCATTAAAATCTCGCGAATCACCCATGCTTTTTTGAATTTTACTCGTCTAATGTATTTCTCATCAAGTTGATTTCATGTCAATCTGATAAAATAATGGTTGGTAAAAACTAAATAAGTGGATTGGCGTAGGCAAGGTTGTTTACTAAATATACTAATCAAATTTCTAAATACATTCCCAAAACCAAAATTTGAGGGTAAATCCATCATGATCATATCAAAACCGGGCAAAATTTTGAGGTTTTGTCAGATTTGGACCAAATTCAGATTCAAATTTTAGAGTGGTAGATTCATTTCTATTAAAATATAAGGTCTAAACACCCTTACTTCACACTGAGAATCCCCTTTCGTCCAAAAGGATTTTATTCTCCTTTTTTGAGATAAAGAATCAAATACCTCTTTTCAGCTATTCTTTACGTATATCAAATAATTTGAATGAAAATATCAATTTCTAGATTTAGATGAAGTTATTCGAAAACAGGAAGAACTTGAACCTCTGAAATTAGTTTTTATTTTGTGTGGAAAATAGAAAAAGAATATTTGCTCTACTAATTCACATGTTTAAAATTAAACTTACACTATTTACCTTTTAAATATAACTTTGGCAAGCTACATAAAGGAAAACTACATGTCATATGGATGTCCTCCCTAAATGATAATTTTCCGAAAACATAAGGTTAAATAGAATCAAAATTTTAGGGGCCATAAAAATGAGGGTAAATCCATCATTTTTATAGCCCCTAATTTCTTACATTTAGATAATTAAAAGTCCTATCAAATTAAGAGGTGCCCGATGTGATTCGGAACGGCGTAGCCCTATCCTCTACAAACCACCAAAGTTTATAGTTTACTGCTTAGTCTAAGTTCTTTATAGAATAAGACTGATTACCTGATTGCGTTAACCAATTTTTATTGTTAAACTTAACGTAGATCGGGCGCGAGAAGCTTTTTTTAATTTGTAACCTATTCGATAATGACCAATAAATATTGTGGTTGGCGCGTACTATATGTTAAATCTCAACATGAAAAAAAAATAGATGCTTTGTTAAAGGAATCTAAATTGGATTCGTTTCTTCCTACAGTTAGTACTGTCAGACAGTGGAGCGATAGAAAAAAGAAAGTGATAGTACCTCTCTTTCCCTCCTATGTTTTTCTTAATGTGAATTCCAAAGAAGAATTTTTTACGGCCTTAGATATAAGAGGAGTCTTTAAATATCTTCGAGTAGGGAGTCAATATGCTAGGTTGAAAGATGAGGAGATATACAGGATTAAGCAATTTCTAAACATGGACGCGGTATCCGATATTAAGGTAGTAAAAAATTCTCCAAAAGTTGGAGAGAAAATGATAATTAATTATGGCCCTTTATCTGGTCTTGAATGTAAGGTTATCAAGAAGAAGAATGCTAACAGAATTTTTGTTAGAATCAATTCCATTAGAAATAGCATTAGCGCCTCTTTGCCTATTTCTTTTTTGACTCCTATATCTCCCAAGACTTTAATTAAATAGGGGTTTTGATGATGTTTAAAACCTCAGGACTTTCTTTGGAATAGGTAATAAAGAATCAGTTTTCATACAATTTTGCTCAGTTTTTAGAGAAAATCATACCGCAATATTCAAATTGAAAAGTGAATATCATATCGTTTTAAGGAGTATCCATGTTTTATAAAGTATATAGTATTTAAAGTACGATGGTAGAAAAAAATATACACATGACCTTAATTGATTTATTTAAAGAAAGAAGTCAATTATTGGATGTTGGTATTACTTTTATTAGAGGAGTGAATAAAGAGGAGTTTTTATCATATGCTGGCTTGTATGAGTCCGCTCTTAGCATACTAGCCTTTATGCAAAAACGGGGAATCGAACCCAAGTCAGAAATCATTATTCAATTGGAGAACAATAAAGATTTTTTGATAGTTTTTTGGGCTTGTATTCTAGGTGGTATTATACCCATCCCTGTGACCGTTGGGTTAAATAATGAACATTATACAAAGCTATTTAACATATGGAAAATTTTAACCAATCCATTTATTTTTGGTACCAAAACCAATCTTGAAAAAGTTAAAAAATTTGCTTTTAATAATGGTCTTGAAAAGAGCTTCATTGGTATGGAAAATGGCTTTCTTCAATTTAATGAAATCACCTCAAGCGACAAATATCCATGTCTATATGAGGCCAATGAGGATGACCTTGCATTTGTACAGTTTTCATCTGGTTCAACAGGAGAACCTAAAGGAGTGATGCTAACTCACAAAAATTTAATTACCAACCTTCATGATATAAGCAAATCGGCTAATTATTCTATACAGGATAAAATGTTGAGCTGGATGCCTTTAACACATGACATGGGATTGATCGGTTTTCATCTGAATCCATTATATATAGGGATGGACCAATATTTGATGCCAAGTAATCTTTTTATTAGAAGGCCATCTTTATGGCTAGACAAGGTTTCTGAACATAAGGCAAGTGTTATATGCTCACCCAATTTTGGTTACCATTATCTACTTAAGCACAGAAATGATTCTAGTGAGAAAAACCTGAATTTGTCCAGCGTGCGAGTCTTATATAATGGAGCGGAACCAATTTCTACTAAACTGTGCAAAGAATTTACCACGACATTCAAACAATTTGGATTAAAAGAAAAATCTTTACGACCGGTATATGGACTTGCCGAAGCATCATTGGCAGTATGTATGTCAAAGCTAGGAAAACCAATTAAATCAATTCATTTGGATAGAAATCAATTAAGTGTAGGCGATGAAATTCAAGCCTTACCCTTGAATGAGAGTGGCGTGTCATTTGTAAATGTTGGAAGTTGTATTGAGAATTGCAACGTGCGAATTACAAACAATTACGATATTGAATGCCCAAAAGAAGTAATAGGGAATATACAAATCAAGGGAGATAATGTTACTTCAGGTTATTATAATGATATGAATAAGACAAAGGATGTCTTTTCTAAAGATGGTTGGTTGAAAACGGGTGATTTGGGTTTTGTTCAAAAAAATTCATTATACATTACGGGAAGAGCTAAAGATATTATTTTTAAGAATGGTCAAAACCTATATTCACATGATATCGAACGAGTAGCCGAAAATGTGAATGGTGTTGAGTTGAACAAAATTGCCGTTGCCAGTTTCTATAATGGAAGTATACAAGAAGATGAAGTCATTGGCTTTGTGATGTACCGCCAAAGTATTTCTACTTTTATTAGGGTAGTAGATTCTCTGAATGCCACAATATCTGAACATTTTGGATTTCAGTTTTCATATGTCATTCCACTAAAAAAGATTCCAAAAACCACTAGTGGAAAATTGCAGAGATTTAAACTTTTAGATCAATATAGGAAAGGAGTGTTTAATTCTATAAAGGCGGAATTGGATTTCGAATTGAAATCGTCTACCACTTCCTCAGTGTCTAATTTTCAGTCTATAAGTGAGTTAGAATATAAGTTACAACTGATTTGGAAAAAGGTTCTTGGAATAAATAAAATTGGATTAACAGATAATTTTTTTGCTATTGGGGGAAATTCTTTGAGACTCGCTGAAGTTAGCATGCATATACATAAGGAATTTCACGTAGAGATTTCGTTAAATGTGTTATACGAGAATCAAACAATTACTTTGATAGCCAAGAAGCTTAGTAATTGTAAAAAGCAGAAATATGAACCAATTCCAATCACAAAAGAACTAGAGAATTACCCACTTTCATACGCTCAAGAAATGTTGTACTACGCCTGGGAAGCAAACAAGCTCTCGGTAGCATATAATAACCCTTCCTCGTTCTTGATTGAAAAGAGTATTGACGTTAAAATTTTACAAGATTGTTTAGAATGCTTGATTAAAGACAATCGTATTTTTAAAATGACTTTTGAATTTTTATCAGAACCAAATTTCTATTTTCATGATTTTATAGATTGCAAGATTGACTCTTATTTATGTCTTGAAAGTGAACTGAACGATAAACTTAAATCTTTTATTCAACCATTTGACCTAAAAAGTCTACCATTGTTCCGAATAAAGATAATTAATGTGGAAGACAGATATTCTATTTTATTCTTGGATTTTCATCATATAATAATTGATGGAATCTCTGTTTATAAGTTTTTAGAAGACTTGTCCAAACTTTATGATGGAAAAGCATTAGGTAAGGAATTAATCGATTATAAGGATTTTGTAGTGTGGGAAAGAAACACCTTTGTTTCGGGACAATTTAGTGAACAAGAAAAGTATTGGTCTGCATATTTATCGGGAAATATCCCTATTCTAAACCTTCCAACTGACTTTATAAGACCTTCGATTCTTTCTACAGAAGGGGGTAAAATTGAGTTCACCATTGATATAGGAATTGTGAATCGGCTGAACTCTATCGCAAATACCCACTTCTGTACACCTTTTGTTTTAATATTTACGGTTTATCAGGTTTTCCTTTCAAAATTTTCTGGGCAGAAGGAATTAATGATAGGGGTTCCTGTTTCAGGCAGAAAACACCCTAGTTTGAGAAATATGTATGGAATGTTTGTCAATAGTATTGCGCTAAAATGCATAGTCAATGACAACGACACGTTTGTTGAATTACTAAAAAAACAGAATGATAATGTACGCGATGGACTAAATAATCAGGAATATCCTTTTCAAGAGGTAATAGCCAATATTGATAAGAAGCGAGATGTTAGCCGAAACCCAATTTTTGATACAATGTTCATTTTTCAAAATATGGTTTTACCTAATTTAAACATGGGCTCTTTAAAGTACTCCAAGAATTTTTTTGATACTGGTTATTCGAAATTTGATCTTTCCTTGGAAATTTTCCAGCTTGAGGACTCTTATGAATGTGCTTTTGAATACAATTCAAAACTTTTCAAAAAGGAAACCATTGTTCAGCTTACTGAGAATTTCCAGAATCTGATTATCCAAATTTCTGAATTTCCTTCCAAACGAATCTCTGAATTGAACATGATTGGCAAAACTGAATTCAACAAAAAGATTTTTGCTATAAATACCACAAAAAAACACGTTGAGAATTACACAATTCATGAATTGTTTGAACAACAAGTTGTAAAAACACCAGGTAATATTGCCTTAGAGTTCAATAATAAAAAAATAACATATGATGAGCTAAATGATCAAGCAAACCTTCTTGCGGATTATCTCGACAACCTATGTGGTGTCCAGAAAACAGTCGCACTAATCTTAGATAGAAACCCAAATTTTTTTGTTAGTATATTGGCGATTTTGAAATCAGGAAGGAGCTTTTTACCAATAGACTTTAACCTTCCAAAAGAGCGTATTAAATATGTAATAAATGATAGTAGATGCAACACCGTAATTACATGTTTTGAACATTCATCGAAAGTTGAACATATTGACGGCCTTACGTTGATTGATGTTGATAAAGCCGTACCAAAGGTTTTATCCAAAACTAGACGTTCAAAAAAAATGCATTTCAAAGATTTAGCTTATGTTATTTACACTTCCGGTACTTCTGGAGAACCTAAGGGAGTGATGGTTGAGCATAAATCACTTGTCAATTATACTATTTGGGCTGCAGATTACTATCTGGAAAAAGAAAAAACATCATTCCCTTTTTTTACATCTGCGGCTTTTGATTTATGTATAACCTCAATTTTCACCCCTTTGATAACCGGTAACAAGGTGATTATTTATGATGATAGAGAAAATGAAATATTAATACAAAATATAGTTCTTGATAATAAGGTTAATATAATAAAACTTACACCATCTCATCTGAAATTATTAAGAGAGAATAGGTCCACTGTTAATCAAATCAATGTCAAAAAGATTATTGTTGGGGGTGAAAAGTTGGATTTTCAATTAGCATCTCAGATTCATGAAATTTACGATGGTAGAGTCGAAATATATAATGAATATGGTCCTACAGAGGCAACCGTCGGTTGCATGATTCACAAGTTTGAGCCCTCATCAGAACCCAATAGCCAATCGGTTCCTATAGGGAAGCCTATTTACAATACGCAGATTTATATTTTGGATAAATTTTTAAATCCGACCCCAGTTGGGGTAGTTGGTGAAATCTATATTTCTGGAAATTGTTTGTCAAGAGGATACATGTTTAATGAAGAACTAACCTGTAGTTTGTTTGTCCCTAATCCTTTTGCGAAAGGCAAAAAAATGTATAAATCAGGTGATTTAGCCAAATACTTGATTGACGGGAATATCGAATATATTGGCCGTCACGATAATCAAGTAAAGATAAATGGTTATAGGGTAGAATTGTCTGCAATTGAAAAATGTATTAGAGCTCATAAGATGATTGAGGATGCCATTGTGACACTAAAAAAAATAGAAGGGAAAGAAATTTTAGTTACATACGTTAAATCAAAAACAAAGTTTGAAAACAATAGATTTAAGGAATTAAAGAATTATCTGAGATTAAAATTGCCAAGATATATGATTCCGTCTCACTTTGTTTCAATTAAAAATATTCCATTAACGAATAATGGCAAACTCAATTATGAGAGATTACCGAAACCAATAATTGAATTAGAGGTATCTGAGAAGAGAAGGCCAAAAAACAAAATTGAAGAATTATTGGTAAAAGCTTGGGAGGAAATACTGGCTGTAAATAACCTTTCGGTGGATGATAATTTTTTTGAACTTGGAGGAGATTCCATACAGGCCGTTAGAATTGCTTCCAAGCTTAGAGAAAATGGAATCGGAATAGAAGGCAAGGATATTCTTACTTTTCAAACTGTAGAGTTAATTAGTAATCAAGTTAAAAAATCAAAACCTCCCAACTCTATAGACCATGGGTTAATTGAAGGAGAAGTCGGGTTCACACCAATCCTTAGTTGGTTTTTTAACAAACGACATAAAAACATTAATAACTATTGCCAGTCAGTTTTACTGTTCCTAAAAGGAAATTTGGATATTACCATTTTAAAAGGTGTAATAAAAAAATTGACAGAACATCATGACGTCCTGAGATTAAATTTTAATAAGGATAAGAGTACTTTATTCTATAACAACTCACTCTTAGATTCTGAACCTGTAATTAAAGAAATATTTGTAAATAATCGTGAGGAATTAAACGCTGAACGTGAAGTTCTTAAGAAATCTATTGATATAGAAAGTTCATTACTGATTAAGTGCGCTATTTTAAACTTGGCAAATAGTGAAAAATATTTGTTTATTTCTGCTCATCACATTGCAATCGATGGTGTTTCATGGCGAATTATACTCACTGATTTTTATAATAGCTATAAACAGATTTCAGAATTTAATAGTATTAGTTTGCCATCTAAATCATCATCATTTATGGCTTGGAGCCAAAAACTAATTGACCTTTTTCATTTAGATAAATTTAGAAACGAGGTTGAATATTGGAATAGAATCGAGTTGACTAAATTTTGTTTAACTAAAAATACCTCAAAACAGAAGCCTAAAGTAAAAGATTTATCACAAATTCAAATGACATTTGATAAAGTATTTACACATGATTTACTTCTCTATGCACGTAAGGTTTACCGAACTGATATTTCAACATTGCTAATTTCTTCCCTTACATTAACTCTTAAAGAGTGGAACCAATACGACGAGTATGTTATGTATATGGAGAATCATGGAAGGTCTATTGAAGAGATTAATGTTAGTAATACGTTAGGGTGGTTTACTAGTCTATACCCTGTTCGATTAGAATACGAACTGGGCATAAGTAATCTTATTAAACGAACTAAAGAAATATTAAATGAAGTGCCAAATAATGGGGTGGGATATGGTATTAACAAATATTATAGTGCAGATTCAGCAATCGCAAAAGGCATTCCAGAAATTACCTTCAATTATTTGGGCCAGTTTGGAAACGAAGTTGAAAATGATGTTTTTTCATTAAATCCGACGGATTTTAGTTTAGACTCAGATCCTTTAAACTTTATTTCAGCAATGTGGGAATGGAATCTAATGATAATTGATGACCAACTTCATATGAGGATTGATTATTACAATAAGGCTTTTAACGAGTCAGACATGCATACAATAATCCATTTGTTCAAAAAAAATCTTTCAAAAATAATGGAGCATCTAAGAAGGGAAGATGATATACATTTAACTTCTTCTGATTTCGATACTATTGATTTAGATGATGAGGAATTAAAGGCTCTTTTTGATTAACACAACTTATTTATTACATAATTTCAACTTTTTTAATCAATTTCTGACTACCATTTGGAAAATGATTCATACCATTTTTGGAAGTGTGTTTATAGCAGGCTATACGATTTGCGATTCAAGTTTCGTTAAATTTAAATGTTCCCAAATTCAGAAAGCTATTGTCGTACAGCATATTGCTTATTATCTCCATTTACTTGATTATAGTTCAAAACTTAATCCAAAAAGTAACGAAACACCGGATTGCCGTTTGAAATCAATATCAAACTTCTGATATGTCATTAAAACGTCTTTTGCAAAGTTAAGAAACAAATAGTTCGTGTTTTGTACTACAAATATTAGCATACTTTTTTCGGATTTATAGAAGCTAATTTTTTTAACCACTGAATCATATAACAATGTTGTCAAACATCTTAAGCAAAGTAGGAAATACGCCAGTTGTTTCAATAAGGTCAGAATCAATGCCAAATATCAGAGTGTTTGCAAAACTAGAATTTTATAACCCAACAGGAAGTGTGAAAGATAGAGCGGCATGTTACATAATTAATAGAGCTTTGAATGAAGGTATAATTAATAAGAATACAGTGATAATTGAATCGTCCTCAGGGAATTTTGGAGTTGCCCTGTCTGCCCATGCAAAACTTAATGGTTTACGATTTATTTGTGTAATTGATAAAAACACTTTGCCCGTCAATGAAATGTTAATAAAACTACATGGGGCAGAAATCATAAAAATTACCGAACCTGACAAGTATGGCGGCTATTTGATGAATAGAATAAAAAAAATAAAAGAGTTGCTACATGAACGGAAGGATTTATATTGGGTTAATCAGTACGGAAATCCTCTAAATTCTGAGGCCTATTATTCATCTTTGGGTAAAGAAATATGCAGGG
The DNA here is from genome assembly GCF_047345415.1 of Maribacter corallii. NCBI lineage: Bacteria > Pseudomonadati > Bacteroidota > Flavobacteriia > Flavobacteriales > Flavobacteriaceae > Maribacter > Maribacter corallii. Next base: position 7,462 of record NZ_JBLFEP010000005.1, on the reverse strand, counting down.
AAGCCCCAAGACAGCATGTGGAATATGTTTTCATGGGAGTCAGTTCTGGCGGTACGATTTCAGGAGTATCTAGACGAGTAAAAGAAGAAAACCCAAATGCTAAAATAATTGCAGTCGATATTTACGGTTCAGTTATTTTTGGAGGCCGCGCGAAAAAAAGATATATACCAGGAATCGGTTCAAGTATGAAACCCTCTATCCTTGAAGAGGCATTAATCGACGATGTTATTATGGTTAGTGAATATGAAACAATTTTGTCCTGCAAAGAGATTCTAGAAAAACAAAGCATATTTGTTGGAGGGTCTTCCGGATCGGTGTATGCCGGAATTGCTAAATATTTTAGAAACATAGAGGTGAATCAACCGATAAATGTTATGTGCATTTTTGCCGATAGGGGAGAGCGGTATATTGAAACTATCTATAACGAAAAGTGGTGCGAAAGAATCAAAGAGCATTCTGAAGTTATGAAGACAGTGTTGAAATAACCTTTTTGAGTCGCTTAATTGTGATTTTACGAAACAATCTAAAAAAATTGCAAACTATTTTCCAAAGATATTTAGTTTGCCCAAAGTACCAAAAAAAGTTAATTGATAATATATGATTTACATAAGTGAAAAACGGTTAGAGGCAACCTCTGTTGATTGGATTCAAAATATAAATGTTATTGAAGAGTGTTTGGCATGCCTTGATAAAGAAGACTTTTCACAACCCATAAAGCCTTACCTGAGATATGGAGATTTTAATAACAGAATAATCGCTATGCCCGCTTTTGTAGGTGGAAATATCAATATGTGCGGCATCAAATGGATTTCAAGTTTTCCTGATAACCTTAAACATGGTATTCCCAGAGCAAATTGTGTAGTAATTTTAAACAATCCGAAAACAGGTCAGCCTATTGGGATAATAAATACTGCAAAAATATCCTCAATAAGGACCGCTTCAGTAAGCGGATTTGTTATTAGAAAATACCTAGATAGTCGAGGCAAAAAGAGGGATTTGAAAATAGGAATAGTAGGATTTGGTCCAATTGGACAACATCATCTTAGCATGTGTTCTTTACTGATAGGACCCCAACTCACAAAAATATTTTTATTTGATATTAATGGGATAGACATGGAGAGCATACCTTCGAGGCTAAGAAAACGTATTGAAATTGTTGAAAGCTGGGAGCAGGCTTATGATGATTCTGATATTTTTATAACCTGCACGGTATCGAAGGAAAGATATATTGATAGGGAACCTAAATCTGGGTCACTGCATTTAAATGTTTCCTTACGAGATTATAGTGCTTCAGTATTCAAGTGGTTTGAAGGTGCTTTTGTTGTTGACAATTGGGAAGAGGTCTGTAGGGAAAATACAGATATTGAGATGTTTCATTTAGAAAAAGGTTTACAAAGACATGAAGTAAAGTTAATTCAAAAATTAGATGCTCAATGGATTGGTTCATTGGCTGATGAGCAGGCTATTATGTTTAACCCAATGGGTATGGCAATATTTGACATTGCTATTTCCAAGTATTATTTAGAAAAAATTAAGTTGGAAAATAACTCCTTAGTTTTAGACTGAGCTAGAACCTTAGGAAAATTGAACGGAGGAATTACTTACTTTATCTTTAGAATTTGGAAACTAAAAGCAATCTGAGCTATCAGGTTGAGCTTAGGAAAGAGTAATAGATATTTCTAATAGATATAATTGAGTCTTAATAAGAAATATCTTGGGCTTATAACAAATTGGTCAATAACGATTGTAATGTTTGAAAACGATTTATATCAAGGTGTACTTATTCAGTAACAATAATAAAAAATAATAAACGTCAAAATATTGGACAGTTTGCGTAAAAACATTTTACAGTGGTTAGTACTTCCTATTTACAAAAAATTAGTTAGTGTGTTGATAATCAATTGAATGTGGATTTGGCATAAAATTAGCCTTAAAATCAATAATATTTTTCAAATGAATTATAAAAAATATACTTTATTGCTTTTTGCCTTAATTAATTTAGTCTCTTCGTTTACTTTTTTTGTTATATCCCAGAGTTCTATTAAGACTTTTGAGGTTGATGGTCAATTAATAGATATTCGAAAACTAAATAAACAAATTGAAAAGATTTTGGATGAAACGGATGTTCCTGGTTTGTCTTTTGCTGTTTTCGATGAAGGTCAAATTGTTTTTCACAATTCATATGGTTACAAGAAATATGAAACTTCTAAAAATGGATTACAGGTAGGTGATGAAAGGGTAAACAAGAGAACCGTATTTGAGGCATGTTCAATGTCAAAGAGTTTTTTGGTATTTGCAGTTCATAGATTGGTTGATCAAGGTGTGCTAGATTTAGATAAGCCTTTGTACGATTATCTTTCTTACCCAAGACTTGAACATGATAAGAGGTACAAGCTGATTACAAGTAGAATGGTCTTGACACATTCTTCAGGTTTGGAGAACTGGCAGTTTTACAATAATCCGGATACACTGGAAATACTGACAGAACCAGGTCTAGAGTATAACTACTCTGGTGAAGGATATATTTATTTGTCCCTAGTTTTACAAGAAATTTTAGGAAAAAACATTGAGATTTATATGAAGAACCTAGTTTATAAACCACTTAACTTAAAAAATACGTTCACGACTTATTCTCAAAACGGCCGTAAACCTAAGAACTACAGTTATGGTCACAATGCCTTTAAAAAATCTTTACCAAAGGAAAAGAACACTTATCCTGAAGTGGCTTCTATGATAAGTACAACTGCGAGAGACTATGGTAAACTTTTGATTGGAATTTTCGGAGGAAACTATTTATCAAAGGATAGAATGAATAACCTAACACAAACTGGGATAAAATTGGGAGAGGATACAGGATTAGGAGAGAAGTTTTATTATGGGCCTGGTTTTCAAATACTGTATACAAAGAGGGATACTGTTCTTTACCAGCGTGGTGACAATGATGGGTTCCGAGGGTTCGGATTTTATTCTCTCTCCAAAAAATCCGGGTATACAATGTTTGCTAATAGCGATTCTGGAGATAAGATTCTAAAAATACTTGATGATATAACCCTCAAGTATGATTTATTCGGCAGTAAAAACCAATATCCAAATTTGGAATTCACGATTCTGAATGTTTACAACGAAGAAGGGTATTTAGCGGCGTTGACTAAATTAAGAAGTGTAATTTTAGATACAAATTATAAAGTTGAAACTAATAATTTGGAAAGTCTAGGAAAACTTTTTCTTTTTCAGGATCCCAAGTTGTCCGAGCAAATTGCCATCGAATATATGAAATTGCATCCTAAATCTATAGGAGCAATTGTTTTGTTCGGACGTTCAAAAATGGAAGATCATCGTTTTGAAGAGGCAATCGAGGAATTTAAAAAGGCTAAAGAATTGGACAAATCCAATAGTTCAAATATTGACAAACTTATAACGAGGTGTTATGAACTACTCAATTGAAAATAGGAGATGTTTTGACTAAGAGAGCTAAAAAAAACAAATTTAATTAATTCGAAATGTTAAAATACATCCGAAATATAAAGCGATCAAAAATCAGTTTCATAATAAATCTAATTGGGCTTACAAGTGGCTTGGCATGTATTCTTCTTATTTATCTTTGGGTTAAAGATGAACTTGAACATGATAAGTTTCATAAGGCGGATACACATCTCTTTCAAATGATGACTAGCAGGATGGTGAATGGAGAGTTTCAAACCGATTCTTATACTGCTATGCCCATGGTGAATATTTTTTCAGAGTCATTCCCTGAAATAAAAAACTCGGTTTCAATAACTGAGTCGTACTCAATGAATAAGTTAACTGTTAATGAAAATGACATTACGTCAAGAGGCATTTATGCTGATAAAGATTTTTTTGAATTCTTTACGTTTGATTTATTAGCAGGGAGTCGTGAAAGTTTACTTGGCGATAAGTATAACATTGTTCTAACAGAGGAATTGGCAATAAAACTTTTCGGTACAATAAAAGATGTAGTCGGTAAATCTATAAAATTTGATGAAAAAGATCAATTTGTAATTTCGGGCGTGATAGATAATATTCCATCGAACTCATCCATCCAGTTTGATTTTGTAATCCCCTTATCACTATATGAGGAACATTCTGGCATAGAGCTAACATGGGGTGAGAATGTGGTATCTGGTTATTTTTTGGTCCAAGAAGGTACAACTACCACTCAGCTGAATAGTAAAATGCTGAAGTGGTTGGAAGAAGAGGGTGTTGATATTAGTAAAACTAGGATTTTTACACGACGTTTCTCGGATGGATATTTGTATGGAAATTATGAAAATGGAATTCAGCAAGGAGGTAGAATTGATTATGTAAGGCTATTTATTATTATTGGAATTGTTATTTTATTGATTGCATGTATCAATTTTATCAGCTTATCGACAGCGGTTGCGTCAGACAGATTAAAAGAAATAGGAATAAAAAAGGTTCTTGGCGTTAAAAGAAAATCTATTATTATTCAACTTCTTGGTGAATCGACTTTGTTAGCACTAGTATCATTTTTTATTTCTCTTTTATTAGTGTTTCTATTTTTACCGTCATTTAATGAAATAGCAGGCAAACAAATGACTTTAAATTTCAGTTATGACTTGATATTGCCCTTTTTACTAATTGTGTTAGTCACAGGAGTGCTATCTGGTATTTATCCAGCTATTTATGTTTCTAGTTTTAAACCGGCAGCAATTCTTTCCAATAACGTTTCTGGCGTTGGAGGTAAGGAGTGGGTTAGAAAGGGATTGGTAATCGTACAGTTTACCACATCAATCATATTAGTTGTGTTCACGATAGTTGTGTATTATCAATTTTCTATGATTCAAAACAGGAACTTAGGTTATGATAAGGACAATGTATTGTACTTTGAAATGGATGGGGAAGTCATAAAACGAAGGGAGGCATTTCTTTCGGAATTACGAAGAATCCCCGGTGTTACTAAGGCATCTAGCGTTTTCATATTTAAAGAAGGCCTTTTGGGGAATGATATGGTAACAAACGATATAAACTGGCCAACGAAGTCGCCAGATGAGACTTTCTTAATAGAATATAGGGTGGTTAACTATGATTTTATTGAGGTTTTGGGAATGGAAATGATAGAAGGTAGATCATTTTCTGAGGAGTTTACTTCTCCAAACAATGATGTGTATGAGGTCTTGCTTAACGAAACAGCGGTAAAATCTATGGGCTTAGAAAATCCTGTTGGGCAAAAAATAAATATCTGGGGAGGCGATAAGATAATTGTTGGAATAGTGAAAGATTTTTCAGAATCCATCTATGACGGAAATGTTAAACCAATGGTTTTTATGCACTTAATAAATCGAGGTTTTGGTGCGTTTAACACAATTACCGTAAAACTGGACAATAGTTTTGAGGTGGCTAGAACGATAAAGGACATAGAAAGCTATTATAGTCAATTTAACCCCAACTTTCCGTTCAATTACAAATTTCTTGATCAAGATTATCAAAGTCTATATGCTGCAGAAAGAAAGCTATCCATATTGTCAAAATATTTTGCAATACTGGCCATTCTTATCTCTTGTTTGGGATTATATGGGTTGACTGCTTTTACCATAAATAAGCGGAGAAGAGAGATAGGTGTTAGAAAAGTAATGGGGTCAAGTGGATTCCAAATTATGATTTTGTTGTTTAAGGATGTTTCAAAACTCGTGCTAGTTTCCTTGTTTTTAGGTATTCCTATTTGTTATTTACTTGCTCAAAATTGGCTCGAGAATTTTTCAGTTCGTATTGATTTGGAACCATGGTTTTTCGTAGTATCTGGTGGATTGTTTTTTGTCCTGATGATTATTGCTTCAGGTTTTCAAGTAGTTAGAACACTGTCAATAAGTCCGTCGATAGTATTACGAAATGAAGCTTAACTATTATTCTTCGATTTAAGTTCCAATAGCACCACATTACCTAGCTTAGTTTGAATTGATAGGTTTCACTTAAAAAAAATCTATCAAATAATAATCATCTATGCCTATCTATATCATAAATTTTATAATATGAGTTTCAAAGTATCAAAACGTAATGTACAGGATATATTTGAGCTGAATCTAACTCAAAAAGGTATGTTATTTCATTATTTGAAAGATGTCGATTCAAATGTGTATAACATTCAATTAGTTCTAGAAATTGAGGGGTTATTGAATGTTGATTTGTTTGAAAAATCTATTTTTGAAGTGGTTCGGAATAATGAAGTTTTAAGATCGGTGTTTACATGGGAAAATATTAATAGACCGCTTCAAATAATTCTAAAAAATGTAAGCGTTAAGCTAAAGGTTCAAGATTTATCCAATGAAGGCCAGCTAAATACTTTTTTGGAATTATATTTTGAAAAAGATAGGGAAAAAAGGTTTGACTTAACCAATAAAGCAATTCGATTTGGAATGGTTAGACTTTCGTCCGATCGTTGTTTATTTCATATTACTCATCATCATATTTTATATGATGGTTGGAGTACTGGAATATTGTTAAAGGAATTATTTACTATTTATGAGGCGTTGATTCATAATAATGAACGAATAATTCTTCCCAAGACTAGCTATAAAGAAGTTCGGAAAAGCCTGAAATCAATAACAACCTATGACAATGGTAAAAAATATTGGTCAGATTATTTAAAGAACTACAGTATTACCCATTTAAGTATTCAAAAATCAAACGATTACAGTGGGTATAATTTAAGAAAAGTCGCTTTGTCGTTTGATGCGGACCTTGAAACGTTTTCCAGTACTCATAAGGTTACCAAAGCATCTATATTTTATGCTGCATATGCGATATTATTACAGAAATACCTTTATACTTCGGATATTATTTTTGGGACTACCGTCTCTTGCAGGGAAACAAAAAAAAACAATAGTGATGCGGTAATGGGTAACTTTATAAGTACCATTCCTTTAAGAGTGTCAGAAAATGAGGATAGGACACTTAAGGAAATTGTAGTGTCGGTACATCAAGATTTGATTGAAAGACTTTCATTCAGTAATACTTCTTATTTTGAAATAAAACAAGTCATGGGATTAACCCATTCTGACAACTTGTTTGATTCTGTCATCGCTATTGAAAATTATCCTTTGGACAATAATATATTTAACCTTAACGATGATTATAAAGTAAAATTTAAATCAGTTTATGAGAATGCAGCTGTACCTCTTTATATTACAGTATTTTTTGATAAGTCCTTAAGGATTGAGTTTGTTTATGATACAAAGAAATTTCCTAATGGGGTAATTGACAGATTGTCTAAGCACTTACAATTGATAATAGAGGAAATTTTAGATAATCCTTTTAAGAAACCTAAAGATATTAATATTTTATCCAATGATGATTTAAAAGATTTGCACGCTTACAATGATACGGCGGTGGCCTATCCCTTGGACAGGACGGTCATCGACCTTTTCGAGGACCAGGTCGAGAAGGCTCCTGATAGTGTAGCTGTTTTTAATGGTGGTGAAAGTGT
>NZ_JBLFEP010000004.1:0-731695 GCF_047345415.1 Maribacter corallii | reverse complement strand
ATGGACGATCTTGTCCACGCCCACGCCGCGCTTGCGCATTTCCATCAGGGCACATGCGCCGATATCGTTATCGGGCAGACGGGTCACGAAATCCACCGGTACCCCATAGTTGGCCAGGGACACGGCGACATTGGACTCCCCGCCGCCGTAGACCACATCGAACGAACTCGCCTGGGAGAATCTCAGGAATCCCGGAGGGGACAAACGGAGCATGATCTCTCCGAAGGTTACTACTTTTTTCATCTTAACTCTTACTATTATAATTATTGTTCTCTATAAGCTCGGTTGCTCGGTTTTAAATACCTAATGCCTGTCCACCTCCAATTTGGATGGTTTCTGCCGTAATGAACGCAGCGTCTTTACTTGCCAAGAAAGAAATCACGCCAGCAACATCTTCCGGTTGGCCCAATCGTCCTAGCATAATATTATTTGCCCAAGAAGCAAAAACTTCTGGTTTCGTTGCTTTGATTTGTGCGTGGAACGGGGTATCAATTGTACCTGGAGATACTGCATTAGCCCTAATACCATATTCTGCCAAGTCTTTCGCCAAAGCTCGTGTTATTGCATGAACACCAGCTTTAGAGGTACCGTAGATTCCCGCTCCGGGCCCACCAGCAGTCCATCCCGCATTAGAAGTATAGTTGATGATAGAAGGGTGCTCTCCTTTTTTAAGATAAGGGATAGCGGCCCTTGAAGCGAAAAAAACGGAATCAAGGTTTAATGCCATTACAAACCTATAGAAATCAGTTGTCATTTCTTCAAATCTAGAACGACCACCAAGCCCACCGGCATTGTTAACCAGTACATCTATTTTACCGTATTTAGTACCTATGGCCTTAATGTTTGAAGTTACTGCATCATCGCTGGTAACATCAAAACCCAAATATTCGGCAGTAATTCCTTCCGCAGTAAGTTCTTCAACTCTCTTAGCACCTTTGTCGTCTTCAATACCATTTAGAACTACGGTATAACCATCTTGCCCTAATCTCTTTGCTACTGCAAATCCAATACCACCAGTTGCTCCGGTAACTACTGCTACTTTTCCTTTATTACTCATGTTATATTAATTTTAATCTATTTTATTTTTATCAAATCTTGCCTTTAAGAGGCTCTATTTTACCACATAGTATCCAAATACTTGCCAAGGCGATCACTGCCATGGTTGCACCTATGACAAATGCCGGTGTATAATTGCCTCCCGAGGTAAGCCAAGGAACTAAATAAATTAATCCCGCAGCGGTCAACTTAGCTGCCATTCCTGCGATACCGGATAATGTTCCAACAGTTTTTCCTCCGAAAAAGTCGCTAGGTAAGGTTTGTACATTTCCAATAGAAGTTTGAAAACCGAATAAAATGACCGCCATAATAATTACTGCTGTCGTCGGCCCTCCCGGATTTGCCATTGCCAATAGACTAGGCAACATAATTAGGCATCCAATAGTGATAATAATCTTTCTTGTTCTATCTACGGTCCAACCGGCTTGCAAACGATTCTGCGCAAACAGTCCACCAAACCAGGCTCCTAACATAGCCCCTACATAAGGTACCCATCCATAAATGCCTATGGTCTTAACATCCATACCATAAACTTCATTGAGGTAAATAGGAATCCATACTACAAACAACCACCAAATAGGGTCAATGGCCGCGGAGGCAATGATAACGCCCCAGCTCTGTTTGTGAGCTAACAGCTTTCCCGTATCCGGGTTATACCCTTCATCATGAGTACCATTTTTATCGGTATCTTGATTTTGCTGACCACTCAAGATGTACTTACGTTCATCTTCTGATAGCCACGGATGTTTTTTTGGTGGAGATTTAACTAGAATCATCCAAGGAATTAGCCATAGTAAACCTATTAGCCCCACCAGCACAAAAATCATTTGCCAGCTAAAATAGATGGTCAGAAAGGCAATCACCGGAATTGCAACTATTCCGCCAATAGCGGCACCTGAGTTAAAAAGACCTTGTGCAAAAGCGCGCTCTTTGGTTGGAAACCACTCTGCATTTGCCTTAGCTGCTCCTGGCCAGTTACCCGCCTCCGCTATTCCTAAGATTGAACGAAATAAACCAAAACTTAAGACTCCTTTGGCCAACGCATGAAGGGCAGTTGCAATGGACCAAACAAAAATGGATATGGCAAAACCGATACGAGTGCCCAACCAATCAAGAATCTTTCCAAAAATAGCTTGGCCAAAGGCATAGGAGAACATGAAAATCACCGAGATCGTTGCAAAAATTCCTTTGCGTTCATCGGTGGTACTATCGGGAAATAAATCTGCTGCAATATCTGGCCAAAGCACACCAATGGACTGACGATCAATATAGTTTATAACTGTGGCGAGGGCAATCAATGCAATAACCCACCAGCGTAATCCTTTGATTTTCATACTATTATTATTTGGTTTTTCAATGTTTATTGTCTGAATTTGACAACAGTGAGTACCCAAGCGATGTGCCTGTTTAAATACTTATGATTTAGCTAAAAATTTCTGAAAGTAATTTAAACGATTGTTCAATTACTACGGAATTCGTATAGTTAAGCTCTAAGTATCACTTCCCTTCAATCAATTTTATTAGAGAGACAAAAGCGTGCAATTTTATCTTTCTTATATTTCTTCACCTATATGTTGTAACAGTATTGATAAAGTGCTTTAAAATGTATCTTCATTTTCTCTTTGGCCAGCTGTGGGTCTTGATTCTTGATAGCCTCAAAAATATCTTGGTGCTCTTGAATTCCCTTAAAGGCCATTCCCTTGTCACAGACGTGATATTCTTCGAATTTGGTGATAATCTCTGGTGTTATGATCAACATGAAGGTATTCATTGTGCTATTGCCACTTGCCTTTGCAATGGCCAAATGAAAGAGTAAATCTTCCTGCACGGCGTCCATCCCATTCTCAACTTTTACGCTATAGGCATCCAAAGCCTCTTTCATATTGGTTAGGTCTTGTTCGGTTCTCCTGGTCGCAGCTAATCTTACCGTTTTTAACTCCAATAAGATTCTTGTTTCAACCAATGATTTAAAATCAGGATCCTCCAATCGAAGAATGTCCTCTATCATGCCGTTCATGGCTACTTGACCAATATCCGCAATGAAAGTTCCACTCTGTGGTTTTGACTTTAATAATCCATAAAACTCAAGTTTCTGAATCGCTTCCCTCACATTGGTTCTGCTTACTTCAAACTTTTCAGATAACATTCTTTCCGAAGGAAGCTTATCTCCTGGCTCAAGGTTTTTATAATTAATTAAATCCCGAATTTTTGAAATGATGCCATTTTGAATTTCTTGATTTTCGTTTTTAGTAAGAATTTCTAATTTCATATCTGTCGCTAATAAGAATTGGTTAACCAGATTGGTTTGTTAAATTTATGAAAATAACTTCAACCAAAAAACACCTTTCCAACGTAGTTAAGCGCAAATAGAACGCTATTCAACCAATAGTTGGTGTTTGAGTAGTTTCACTGGCCTCGTGAAAGGCCAGTGAAACAAAGTTGAACTAACTCAAACAATCATAGAGTACACCAAGGGAAAACTAACAACCTTCGATTCACTCCAAATTTTTAATGCGTAACTTCTAGATTATAGTATTTAACAATTGCTGACGAACCCACATCCGTGGTTTGTAAATAGTTTCCAGCTTTAAAATAATTCTCAAAAGCACCCCATTTCTGAATGTGAATATCATCATATACGACGGACTCCTCTTCATTAAGAATTACCTCAAGTCTCCGATCTGATGCTATTATCTCAAGTGTGAATTTATCCGAATCCACTCTTTGGGAAAAGGTATGCCCTTCATCATTGTCCCAAGCATCAGCAGATAAAATACTGTCTCCTGATGTGCTCGAATCCTTTAACTCTTTGGTCAGCACCCTAATATTTCCTTTTTGCCAATAGATTTTCAGAATAGGAGGGGCGTTGTTGTCATTTTCTCCGATACGATCTCTTTGTTCATTGGTCAGCCTGCCATGAATTTGCATTACAATGGTACGGTGGAATTCGTTATTCGAATCTTTTGAAATAAAAGGGACGGACAAGGTACCTTTCATTCTGCCCCCTTCGGAGAATGTCCAATTTGTCGAATTGCTTCCCGCCACCATCTGTTCTCTAAGCTCTGTTCTTGAATAGGATGAATTTGCTGTTGAAGCATCTGGATAGGTGTAAAAAACCAAAGAACCATCTTCCGTATCCTCGTACATAAACTCTTTCAACATTTCATTATTTGTATAATCCAAAATTTCAGGCGGCTCAACTTCAATTGTTTTACCGTTCTCCGCAATTGGTAAAGTAACTTTCCAGTGACTTAAATCAATAGTAGGAACTATAGAATGGTCGGTGTCTTCGTCATTTTCCTGATCAACTTGGGTCGAATCGGTATCATCTGCCAAAACCTCATCTTGAGGTGCTGACTGTTCATCGTCTACTATTGGAGCATCATCATTCTGGCATGCTAACATCAACACAACCAGTAAAAGGCAGTATAGATTTCCATTCCATTTATTTATGTTGAATTTCATAAGTCTAATGCTTAACTTCAAGCTCATAAAAATTTACTTTAGCAAATGCTCCTTCGTCTCTTGTTTGAAAGTAATTACCGGCCTTAAAGTAGTTTTCAAAAATCCCCCATCTTTTTAGACTTTGATTTTCAAATACTTTGAACTCGCTTTTATTGAGGGAGACGACTATCTTACCATTAGAAACTTTCACTTCAATGGCAAATTTTCTGAATCCTACTTCATCTTCAAAGTTAAATCCTTCATCATCTGTCCAAGCTTCTTTATGCAATATTCCAGTTGCATCTACTCCGGCAAATTTAAGTTTCTTAGTCTTGACTCTAATTTTACCGTTCTGCCAATAAATCTTCAATACAGGAGGCGCGTTATTATCTTTCTGTCCGATTAAATCCCGTTGTTCATCTGTTAATCTCCCATGGATTTGGAGGATAATAACTTTGTGGTATTTACCATTTTTATCTCTCGATACCTCATTCATTGCAAGCTTTGCCTTCAATGTCCCTCCTTGTTTAAAGGTCCAATTTACCTTGTCATTACCCGGGACCATTTGCTCTCTAAGCTCTGACCTGGAATATTTGGTATTTGCGGTAGTCGCTGAGGATGGATAAGCATAAAATACGAGCGCCCCTTTTGTGGAATCGTTATACATATAAGGTTTTAGAATCTCATTTGTAGCGTACTCCAGAATTTCAGGGGGTTCAACATTAATGGCCCCTCCTTTTCCTTCACCTTCAGGTATGGTAACCTTCCAATTACTCAAATCGATTTCAGGAAGTTTTGCCTTCTTTTTTCCTTTTTTACGCTTTTCAACCTTAGCTTCCGAAACCGTAACGCTACTATCGGTATTTTGGGCAGTAGCGCTGACAGATAGAACCATCAATACCATACATGTCAAGAATTCTTTTCGGAGGTTTTTCATAAAAATTGAAACTATTGGGCAATCACCTTTACATTATCTATATAGGCATCTTTTGGGCTAACAGCATAGAACATTACTCCCACTTCACCACTACTATTAGCGGTAAAAGGAATTTGCACCAGTGTTCCAAAATCATTGTCCGTATCTGAGAATTTGCCTTCGGCGACAAAGCCTTCATCAAACCCTAAATTATTACCGAGATTATCAACTGCATCTGCTCCATCATCATAATGCTGATCTAAAATTAAGCCTACTACTCTTCGACCTCCAATAGGGTCTGTTCCACTATCATCTTTTATGGCATATTGATATTCTAGGACATAATTCGCACCGGGAGTTAAAACAAGTTCTTGATACGCATATCTAGAACTCGATGTTCTAAATTCACCACCAGATTGACTTGCAGACCATTTAGCACCTCTTGTTTTACCTCCAGTATCATTGCCATCAATATCGAAATCGGAACCATCGGAACTTGAACCAAAAGGGTTGGTTTCCCCGTCTGTAAATGTTCCCCATTTCCAGAAGTCTTGACCATCTTCAAAGTCACCATTTATAATGGTGGACCCGGTCATTCTGGGCATATAGATATTATCAACATAAATGGTTGCATGATCTTTTGCAGTGCCACTAGTAGCCGTTTCAAATACAATTTCAGTAAACTGGGTAACCGGTGATGAGAAATCTGTAGCTAAATTGAAATCAAAACCAGTCCACTCACCGTCCGTTAGATCTAAATCATCGATGACATGGCTAACGTCATTGGTAGAATCAACTAAGGTTATTTTCAATTTATCAATTCCCTCGGGAAAATTAGAGTAAACGTCAAAATGAATTTCAGAAGAACCTACTCCTGTGGCAAATGCATCTGCTATAATAACTTCATCGCTTAATGATACCACCCCCGAATCACTGTGAAGTCGAGAAAATTCAAGTATTTCGTCTCCAGAATCGGTTACTATGACTGCGCCTCCAGAGCCAGCAGATCCTACAGGAAAACTAGAACTGGTAAAGATATTGAACAAGTTATACCTCTTTCCTTCAGGTGTTGAAGGTGCGATACTAATAGGTTGTATCGTATGATTCACCGTAATATCCTCTGTTTTGGTTACGCCGCCAGCAGTTACGGTTATCGTATAATCTTCGGAAGCATTTGTATTTGGATAGTCATAAGAAGCTGTTTCACCTTGTGCAGCGGTAACCGGACCGCCATCTCCAAAATCTACCACATAAGAATCGACCCCTACGGTAATTGGTGTTACGGTAACCACGGTGCCATCGCCGCTTATAGCTGTTGAAAAACTAGAGAACACTGCAGCTGTCTGACCTTTAAATGAATCATCTGGAGCAATACGGACAAATTCATCATCATCACATGAAATTACGAGGCCTATTAATAGCAAGGCACTCGTGGCTTTTTTTATTAAATTCATAATTATATTTTGTTTGTTTGTTTGTTTCTCTATTCAAAGTAAAGTGAACAATAAAATTTCAACGTACTTTATCAGAGGCCTATTAGTATAGAAATTATCAACTCGGTACTACTTAATCAATTCTATCTATACTAATCTTAGAATACCTACATTCAGTACCATCGTACTCTATATTGAATCTCATATTCTCCGTAGTATCACCTGTTGCGAATCTCACTGAATATTCTACGTATGCTGTAGATTGACTGGTCAACGGAACATCTTCATTTAAGAAGTCATCCCCGGTATCCGCGTCTTCAATTAACAGTTGTCCTGCTGAATTGCCTGTAGTTTTACTAACATACCAGAACTTTATCTCATATTGGGCACCAGCAACCACACGGATAGTCTGATCAAGAAATTGCGAAGAACTACTTATTTTAGCCGCGCCATTTCCTTCTGGTGGTGTTGGAGAACTGCTTCCGGAAAAAGTGCTTGTGCCTCTACCACCGCCCCAAGGCGTTCTTGGGTCACATAAAAAGTCCGGACATTCAAAAGCCGCAACTAATTCATCAACAACAATAACATCTAAAGTGATAGTAGATGTCTCTCCATTTGCATCTGAAGCAGTTAGGGTAACGGCATACGTGCCTTCTCCGGCAAATGTATGCTGAGGATCTCGATCTGTTGAGGTAGCTCCACCCCCAAAGTCCCAAGAATATGAATTGGCTTCGGTAGAAAGATCAGTGAAATATATTACTGTAAAATCATCTTGATCTGCAGTATAGTCAAAATTTGCTTCTGGGAATACAGTATCTTCTTTAGAACCTGTATCTGGCAAATCATCTCTAAAAACATCGGTACCGACACAGCTTACAGCAAAAATGGCTGTGAAGAGCAACAAGGTCGTTTTACGGAAAAATTTTACTTTAGTTTTCATAGTTTGAATTTTCGAATATTAGTATCCAGGATTTTGTGTTAGTAGGCCTCCACTGAGGTTAATTTCACTTGCCGGTATGGGCAATAATAATTTTCTCGCGTCAAAGACGTACTCCATTTCGATAGCATGAGCACCTAAAACAGACTCTGCGACGCCAAATCTCAGTAAATCGAACCAGCGTTGATTTTCAAAAGCCAATTCGACTCTTCTTTCTAATAAAAGATCATCTTGTGTTATGGAAGAAACAGTGGCCGTTATGCCAGCTCTATCCCTTACCGCTTGAAAAGAAGCTAATGCTGCAGCATCATTTGTAGAGGCTCCCCCAGCCATAATTGCCTCAACATGCAGTAACAATACATCAGCATAGCGCAAAGCGATGTAGTCGTTACCGGCATCACGCCCGGCGCCATAGCTTGGGGGCGTCGTGGTAATATCGGATCCTTCCGGTAAAAATTTGATCACCTCATTGGAAAGTCCAAAAGTAGTATAGGAGAGATCTGTTCTATCTCCACCGGCCAAGGCAAAATCAGCGATAAGGTTGTCATTGACAATATTCTGTCCATCTTCCGCACCAATACGGGTAGAAGAAGTAAATTCAGCAGAAAAACCTTGACTTTCCAGCTGATTACCTGAAATGTATTGAATTGCAAATATCACTTCACTATTTGCCGAAGCATCGACTTCATCTGTATCGAAACCTGAATAAAATACATCATAAAAATCAGCCTCTAGAGAATAATTCCCACTATTTATTATGTCTTCACACAATTGTCGTGCGCCAGTGTAGTTGGGGCTATCCTGAGTTAGATACACCTTGGCCAAAATACCTTGGGCCGCTGCTTTGGATGCTCTTACCACGTTTGAATTATCCAAAATGCTGATAGCCTCTTGTAAATCTGCAATAATTTGAGCATAAATCTCTGCTTCGGGAGTACGGGTAAAAGGTGTTTCCGTGTCATCTGGAGCAACTATTTCGGTCACCAAGGGCACATCACTGTATAAGCGAACAAGTTTAAAGTAAGCATAGGCCCTTAAAAATTTGGCTTCTGCAGTATACCTTGATTGATTAGCCTCATCTGCAATGTCAATGAAGTTCAAGATATTGTTCGCTCTGAAAATCACTTCGTACATAGATGCATAGTAATCCTCGGACTCTACATTGTTTGCATTCACGAGGTACCTGTGAAAATCGGCTTTTGAGCCTTCTGTTGTCGCATTTCTTGTATTATCGGTTCTATGCTCTGTCAAGAGGTGCTCAAATTGTACACCTCTATTTGTTGTGGCCTCATTTGAATTTGTAGCATCATTAACCCCTTGAAGCGCATCGTAAATTCCCATGATTCCAGAAAATACGTCCGCATCCGTTTGAAAGAATGAATCTACGGTCACCACAGAGTCTGGTACCGGATTTAAAAACTCTTCCGTATCACAGGAGAGGAAAAGAGATCCTGCAGCGAAAATTAGATATTTTATATGTTTCATAATTTTTTTCTTTACTAAGATTAAAAGTCAATGTTCATACCAATGGTAAACGTCTTAAATATTGGCGTACCTGCTCTTTGTGAGCCAAATGCCCTTACATTACCGTTATCGTCGTGCTCTGGGTTGAAACCGTGATAATCATCAGCGGTTACATATACCAGATTCTGGGCAGTGGCATACAGTCTTAATCCATCTAAACCTATACGAGAAGTCAGATCATTTGAAAAATTATATCCAAGATTTACATTACGCAAGGAAAAATAATCGGAACTGGCAATTACTTCGCTCGTTACAACCTTTCTTTGAATAAAAGAGACATCGGGCACGAGACCGGCAGCTACAGCTTCTTCGGCACCTGTACTTCTTGTAGTATTGCCGAACCAGTTATAGAAGTACTCATCGCCAATATTGTTTACTTGGCCACCAAGACTTCCTTGCACCATGAAGGAAAGATCAAAGTCCCCTAGTTTGAATTCATTTGTAAAGCTATATATCAAATCCGGATAAGGATCTCCCAAAATGGTTTTGTCCTCGTCGGTAATTAAACCGTCACCATTTAAATCCTTTACAATAGTCGCTCTAGATTGCCCGTTTATTCTATTCCATGGGCTATCGACATATGTTGTTCTAAAAGAAGTTTCATCAAAAAGCTCCTCATCAACAACAAAACCCCAGTAAGACGAAATAGGCTCACCTATGCGATTAATCCACTGAGAATTTCTGCCGTAAGTATCAGATATTAAGGCATTATTGGAATCCCCAAAACTCAATAATTCATTTTGGTTGGTAGAGGCTATTAATGTGGAGTTCCAACTAAAATTTTCATTACTAATGTTTTTAGTTCTAAGTTCAAATTCGAAACCTCTGTTCTGTACCTCTCCTAGGTTTACAATACCTTGATTAAACCCAGTCAGGTAGGATACAGGGTTGTTTAAAAGTAATTCATCACTATTTCTCTGATAATAATCAATGGAACCGGATATTCTATTGCCTGCAAAGCCATAGTCTAAACCTATAGTCAATTCTTTGGAAGCCTCCCATTGCAAACCAGGATTAGCAATATTTAGAGGAGCAGCACCTTGCGTGATGCCATAGTTCGTATTTTGACTTAACGCGAGGTATGGCCATGCATTTGTTAGCGCATTTCCTACATTGAAGTTTTCTGAACCCGTAAGACCATAACTGGCCCTAAACTTTAGATTGCTTATTATATCACTATTGCTTAAGAAATTTTCTTTGGCAACATTCCAACCCACCGATACAGCAGGGAAGTTACCCCATTTGGAGTCAACACCAAATACAGAGCTACCATCTCGTCTGAAAGAGGCATTGAACAAGTATTTCCCTAAATAGGCATAATTAACTCTGGCGAAATAACCTATTTTGCTGCGGTTTGTGTTAAATTCAGTTACAATAGTGTTTTCAGGATCAGCCCCATTCATGTTTTTAAGGCGGTCATCGGTGAACCCACTACCAATTATTGTACTGAACTCAGCTCTTCTTTTTTGAATGGTCAAACCAGCCAAAACATTTAGGTCATGGTCTCCAAAAGTCTTCGTATAATTAAGAGTGTTATCGTTAATTAATCTTGTGCGAAATCTATTGTTCAATGTGTACTGAGACCTACTAGCGCCGGAAGCATGGTAATTGGTGCCGTCCCACCTTGTTTGTTTTCTCTGGTCTATAGTTACACCCAAAGATGCTTTTGCCGTAAGGCCATCGGCAATTTCATAACTCAAATAGGTTGAACCGTATAATTTGGTATTAAAATCGTAGTGTTCTCTCTCAACATATTGTTGGTACGGATTTGAATCACCGGACGTACGAGGTCTCGAATCACTACCGTCTCCATCCAAATCCAATTCGACTAAATGGTTTTCCCAGAAATAATCCCCAACACCGACATCTGGATATACATCACGATTAATAAACTGCAGCGATTCTTCGGTATGATAAATTGGCAACCAAGGTGATTGACGAATTGGGTTATGAATTGAAGTTGGTAAACGTCGCTGTTTGGTGTAAGAGGGAGTAGCACTAAGGCCAAACTTCAATTTTTTACCAATTTTCGAATTAACCTTTAAATTAGCGGTATATAATTTATAATCATCTGTTATTACCACTCCTTGATCGTGAAGGTATCTTAGAGATGTACTGAACTTCGTATCTTCAGTACCCCCTCTAGCAGAAAGTGAATGACTTGTTACGTTACCTCCATCAAAGAAAACATCTTGCCAATCTCTATTTACTCCTGTTGTCCCTACTAAAAGTTTAATGTACTGCGATTCTTCAGATAGTGTGCCAGCAACTGATTGCTCCAATGCAAACCACTCATCGATATCTTTTTTGTAATCATCGCTACCATGTGCCTGCTTGTATCCGGTGTAGGTCTGGTAACTGAATTTTGTTTTTCCCGCCTTACCACTTTTAGTCGTTATCAAAATAACCCCATTTGCACCTTCACTACCATAAATTGCGGCCGAAGCAGCATCCTTCAAAACTTCAAAAGATTCTACATCGTTCATGTCAAGGTTTCCAAGAAAATCTGAGCTTACCACAATTCCGTCAACCACTAACGCAGGTCCTGAGTCCGCTGCTATGGAGCCAACACCTCTAATTGTGATTGTAGGTGCACCACCCGCTTCAGCATTTGTTGCTTGTATATTAACACCGGAAACCTGACCAATAAGAGCATCATCAACCCTCGATACGGCAATTTGATCTAAAGTCTCATTGGTTACTTTTGATATGGAACCGGTTATTGTAGATTTTTTCTGAGTGCCGTAACCGACCACCACGACTTCATCAAGTTGACTAGCATCTTCTGCTAGGATAACATTTATAGTTCCTTGACCGTTTACCGCAATTTCCTGTGTGGAATAGCCGATGTAGCTAAATACCAAAGTAGCGGAGCTGTCAACGTTGTCTATAGTGAAATTTCCATCGAAATCGGTTTGTGTGCCATTTGTGGTTCCCTTAACCACAACACTTGCTCCAGGCAATGGGCCACTAGAATCAGTGACCGTACCTGATACTGTCTGAGCCGATACCGCGGAGAAACAAATGAATGCTCCGAACAACAACAGCCTTTTTAGTAACGTAATCTTCATAAAATTTAGTTTAAGTTAAAATGTTAGTCAATTTTGAGTTTTGACACTTAATAGGTCTACACCTGTTAAATGAAATTTACCGAAGACACGCATTCTAAAAAATCAAATGTTTATTGTAATTTTGTAGAATATGATATCATTGGTATCATGTAAGTATTACTTCCCTTCAAAATGAAGTAATTTGAATTAAAAGGATGGGCGTGCACCCGTCCTTTTTTCATTTCTTAGATTTATTTTCCCATTTCGTAAGTTATAGCTCGTTAGTAGTTAGGCTTTTAGATGCTTTTTAATTGGTTTTCCATACTGGTTAACCAATTTGGTTTACCAAATATATGTTATTACTTTGTTAAATAAAAATTAAATCCAAATTTTATGATTTGATTTTTTGTGACCTTAACAACTGAGCGGTCACCGGATTGCGAAATCCACAATACGTTTGGTATTTGGCTACGAAAATGCCAGCCCCCCGTTGATATCCACATTCGCTCCTGTCATGAAAGATGTTTCCGAGGAAGCCAAGCATGCCACGGTGTTCGCGATTTCTTGTGCAGAACCTTGTCTGCGAAGGGGTGTCATACCTTCCACCTTTTTACGCACCTCATCTTTGGTAAAGTCATCATGAAATTTAGTTGCGATCATACCTGGGCATAAGGAATTTACCCGAATGCCTTTCGGCCCTACTTCTTTTGCTAAACCTCTTGTAAAGGTCATAACAGCACCCTTCGATGTGGCATAAGCCAAAGATCCACCGCCGCCACCATCCCTTCCCGCTTGGGAGGCAATGTTTACTATTGAGCCGCCAGAATCCATATATGGCAATGCTGCTTTTGAAACTAAAAATGTAGAGTTGAGGTTTAAAAACATAACTTTATTGAAAAAGGCCTCGTCCATTTCGGCTATGGTTTTTCTAGCTACCAAACCTCCTGCATTGTTGACTACTATATCAATGTTGCCTCCGAAAGCGCCAATTGTTTCTCTTACCAAATTGGCGACATCTCCCTTTTGGGTCATATCGCCTTTGACGATAATAGCAGTTCCTCCCAAAGCTTCAATCTCCTTAAGTGTTTCTTTTGCGTTGTCTTCGTTATTAAAATAATTGGCGACAACTTTTACCCCTTCCTTTGCCAATCTTAGCGATATGGCTTTTCCTATATCCCTGGTACCGCCGGTTACAATTGCAATCTTTCCCTTTAAATCCATAATTGTCTGTTTTATTCTTTTAAATCTCCCCGATAGGGACTAACTTTTTATATTATGACTATTTATCTCCAAAATAGGATACCTCACCACCACTTAGGAAGTCTTCCCGTACAGGGCTAAATGTGTCAATTAGCATCCCTTCTTCTAAACAAACGGCACTATGTAACAAATTAGGTTCTATGTAAACTCCGTCTCCGGCTTCTACGATTTTCTTTTCTCCATTAATTTCAAATTCAAATTTACCTGAAACACAATAGGTAGCTTGGGTATGAAAATGTTGATGTGGTGAACCCAGTGCTCCTTTTTCAAATTTCACTTTTACCATCATGATTTGGTTGTCGTAACCCAAAAACTTTCTTGATACTCCTCCTCCAAGTTCTTCCCATTCCATTTTTTTTGCGATGATGTATTTCTCACTAAATCGTTTCATAATCTTAATTTTCTTATCAAATAATATGGACCTGACTGCTGGTAATCATGCCAATTTGCGTTTAATTTGTATGTGCTTGTTTCAATTTAATCTGTATTGTTATTCGAATATTTCTGGTCGCCGGGGCTTACTAGTTTTCCATATTGCCCAACGCACTATTGTGAATGGTAACATTGACTCACCGACGACCAGCTGCATGTTAATGGTATTATTATCTTTAAAAATATTTTATTTCAACTTCATAAAGTGAACTGTAGATTAAGAACTTGTCATGAGTTAATTTGTGTTCGGAATTGTGCCCGGACCTACTGTAGCTTCCCTAAACCATACTTCGGTATAGCAACCATTTTCATACTGCTTTGCGATATCACCGCCATAGGTTTCCGCACCTGCGCCCCAAACCATACTTGTTTCTGGACTTTTGCCATTGGTTTGGTTATAGGCCCCTTGTTTAAAATAATTCAGCTCTCCGCTGTAGGCGGTAGCTCGTTCGGTTCCATCTTGCCCTATAGGCACGAATAGTTTTCTGGTTTGAGCCGGTAGGTCCGATTTTTTTACATATTCAGATGAGATGAGACTTTTGGTAAATGTTTTTGTTTCATGGCCATCACTTTTAAAGGTGAGGTACATGATGCCTTGATAAACATTAATTTCATAACTGAATTCTTCCCCTAATTCTATACCATCTACAGGTTCAGTAGGGGGCTCATTCTTGTTTTTCCCAATAACAGACATATCATAACCCCATACTGCCGTGGAATAATCCCATCGCCCGGAATTATCATCACCTGCCGTATTGATCTCATAATTCCAGAATACAGACCCCTTGGTATGGCCTGGGAATTTTTTGTAAAATATTTTTATAGGTTCATTTTCATGACCCTCCCCACTATGAATTTGCCCAATTACGGTTGCATAAGATGCTGCAACTCTTGCATCACCGGAAGTTGAAACTTGCATGACCTTACAGGTGCCAGTTAGTTTACCACCCTGTTCAGGAGTCCATTCCCTTTTTTCGTGCAACTCTGTTCTGGTATTGCTGGAATTTTTTGAAGTGACACCGGAATTTGGGGTTTTGTAAACTACCCAACGCCTTGTGCCATCGATGACCGTGTAGAAGAAATCTTTATGTTCGAACTTCGTGATGTCCCCTACATTGGTTCCATCGCCCAGCAGTATTTTAAATTTATCCATAAAGGGAATTACCTCATTCGGATACACTGTTTTTGTACTTAGGCCGTCATTGGCCTCAAAATATCGGGCATTTGATATGGCATCATCGCTGATCGTAATATTTGCCGATTTAAACCAAACTTCAGCGTAATTGCCATATGCATATTGTTTTTGAAGGTCCCCGCCATGTGTTTCCGCACCAGAACACCAAATTTTGTTCACTTTAGGGTCTTTTCCATTCGTCTGGTTGTAGGTTCCCAATTTAAAAAAGAGGCCTTCACCAGAATACGCATTTTTACGCTCTAGACCATCTTGACCTATGGGCACGAATAAATCTTTGACTTGTTCCGGTATATTCGAGCGTACCGTGTATTCCGATGAAATAAGGCTTTTTGTAAATGTTTTGGTTTTGTGCCCTTCGCTAGTGAATGTTAGATGCATGATTCCATCCTTAACATCCACTTCATAACTGAACTCCTCGCCTAAGGCAATACCATCTTCCGGTTCTGGTGGGTAGGTGTCTTTATCGGTTCCCACAACAGAAAAGTCATAGCCCCAAATGGGATAGGAATAATCCCATCTACGCGAATTGTCATCACCGGCTGTATTGATTTCATAATGCCAAAAGACCGAACCTTTGGTATGACCTGGAAATTTTTTGTAAAATATTTTTAGCGGTTCGTTCTCATGGCCGTCCGCACTATGAATTTGACCGACAACTACAGAGTAGGTAGCTGCAACACGAGCATCTCCGGTAGTTGAGACGTTCATAACCTTTAGTGTAGCGTTCATTTTGGCTTCCGTCATCGGGGTCCATTTTTTTAATTGGGCCAATTCGCTTCTTGTATTGTTCGAAGTACCATGGGTATTGCCTGCATTAGGGGACTTAAATACCACCCAATCGCCATTGTCGTCACGCTCCGTATAAAAGAAATCTTTGTTATCGTAGTCCGTTGCTTGGCCTACATTGGAACCATCACCTAAGATCAGGTTCCAATGTTGGAAAAAGGGTATAATATCGTTTGCAGTAGTCTCTGAAGTTAAATTCGTATTCTCCTTTGCGAGGTCTTGCTTTTTATTGGTATTCCCGCAACCATGTAGCAGTAAAACGACAGTAGCCATTAACGGATAATGGGCCAAAGTTGATTTTATTATTTTAAAGTTCATCTTATTTTTTTGTGCGGTGTTACAATTAAAGCAATAACAGTAATCGGATAGGCTCGTTCAAATCTCACTTGATTCTTACTGTTTGAAATAGAATCTAATTGTATTCAAAATACAGTCCTATCAAAAGAGCATACTTAAGAGTTCATAATTGGTTAACCAGTTTGGTTGACCAAAAATAAGAATATTTGTAAGACTAACAAATATTTAACATAAAATCGGTCGGTTAAGTAAATCCTACTATAACGGGTATTTTCCCAATGACGTTTTAACCTGGCCTACGAATGCTTGTTGAAATCAAACTTCGGTCTTGTTTCCGTGCCACCTCATATTGCAATACCAATGCATCTATGAAACTACATGAGGTAGCATGTTAAAAGGGGGCTTGGCATTGTGTTTTTCTGTTATGGTGCAAATGATTAGTACATCAGCTTCAACGGAAGGTTTTCTTCAACAACCAACTTCCCCGAGCGACTTATTTCGTTATCCGAATAGGTGTTATTTTTTGCACCCCACAAACGAGCAACTAGTTTCACTTGATTATCTGTAAAGCTATTTCCAGAAAGGTCTACATTAATGATGCCGTAGGTGTTGATCAAAATTCCGTTTTCCTCTTTAGCACCACATGCTGCAAAACTACTATTGGTGACTATGAGGTTGCCTCCAACGGTAGACTCATCATACCCGCCCCTGTAGTAATCGATAACGTTTTTATCGATACCTTCAAAAGTGCAATTATCAATAAAAACATTTTCGGCATTGTAATCACCGCGGTCATCGTCTTCTGCGGACAGCTCCAAACCGTTTGCACAGTTTCTAATAGAGGAGGAAGTGAATTTAATGTACTCTGAAAAAGAATACTTGTACCCTTTTAGCACATAATCGAAATCCGATAGTTCGCATTCGGCAACGCTCAAATTGTACAAGCTGGACATATTGCTATGCAAACTTGCGAATGCGTAGTTATCTCTATTTCCCCTTAGGATTACCGATTCTAAAAAAAGCTTTCCCTTGGGATTCATTTCAAACGTAGGGGTTGCTGCCAGACCATCATACTGAATTGTCACCTTATTGCGGGTGTCAGCTGACTTTATGGTTAGCTTTTTATCAATTTTTAATGAGGATTTCAACTCATATCGGTTAGCAGTCAAAATTATCGTGTCGCCACTTTTTGCTTCTTGAACTGCCGTGTTCAATTCGACTACGGAACCTGCGGTATAGGTTTTAGCGATTGTATCTTTGACCGAGTTTCGCATATACCAACCCGGGCCGTATTGTGACAAGTCCATCAGATTTGGTTTCTCGACGGGTGCACTGGATATGGCCCCGACCTTATTATTGTTTGTACGGGAATTACGGAACACGTCTTCCTTAATTTGGTCAAATTCAAAACCATTATAAAGTTCTAGGTCAGGTAGGTCATTTGAGGGAATTACAATGTTTTCCTCCAGTTCGGAAAGAGAAAAGTCTTCTTGATGAAACCCTGAATCATGATCGAATGCTGTGCCTTGATTATTTATCAAATTACTCTTGAAATTGATTCCATCTAATGAATCGTGAGCCACTACGGGTTGCTTATCGCTGGTGGTATTGTAAATGAGATTGTTTGCCACAATAGTGCGAATAGGTCTTTCAGATCTGATTTCCGAAGCTGGCAGTACATCTTTTTGTTCGACATTTGAACCCACTCCAAATTGTAGAGGCGACGTACAATTGATCCAGGAGTTGTGGGCTACTACCACATCGGTAACCTGTATGTATCGATTGAGGGGTGATTTTGGAATACCGTTCATAACGGCAAGTGGACTTCGGAAAACCTTTCCTTTGAGGTTGTAAAAATAATTGTTGGTTACCCAATGCCCAGTACCTATCAATCGTACACCCCCAATTTGTTCAGAACTCGTATCCCCAATAAAATAATTACCATCAACGATGCAATAGTTTCCGTGTCTTGTTACTAATGAACCTTGGCTTTTGTAGAAGACATTATTTCGAAATTCATTGAAATTGGTTTTACTAGAAATAACTTCTACTTCGCCATTACATCGATCAAAAAAATTATTTGCGACTAGCGTATAACTTGGTGCCATTGACGTAAAACTATTTCCAAGCTG
Source organism: Maribacter corallii (assembly GCF_047345415.1). Lineage (NCBI taxonomy): Bacteria > Pseudomonadati > Bacteroidota > Flavobacteriia > Flavobacteriales > Flavobacteriaceae > Maribacter > Maribacter corallii. The sequence goes on along the minus strand of NZ_JBLFEP010000004.1, from coordinate 713,233 downwards.
TATGGTCTCTGCACTAGGACCCCCTTTGGGAGGTCGTGGCCCGAAATAGTTATTCGTGATTTTATGGTAATTCTTTATACTTCTATTTCCTGCAAGGTCAACCCTGATGGTAGGACCTCGATTTGATTTTCCTGCCAGATAGCAATAATCGAGTTGGTTGTAGCGTCCCTTGAAAAGCACCCACAGGTCTTGCTTATTCCTTTGGGATTTATTAAAATCCAGAATTGCGCAGTTCGTGACCTTAGAATGATTGGCGAGCGTATCCTGGTCGATGGCATATTCAATTACCGCTCCTGAAGGAGATGAGCCCTCTAAAAAAAACAAACCATCTACTACTAAATATTCGCCTCCGAGTTTTAAATCGGATTTTCCTTTGATCAATACCTCACCAGCAGTTTCTGCTTTAAGTGTTATGGGCCGCTTCTCCGAGCCGTAGCCTACAAATCGGATTTCGACATCGGTCCATTCTCCATTGGCCATGATGATTTCGTCTCCAGGAGTTGCTTTTGCTATCGCGGCATTCAATGCGCCGATATCTTTTACATAGATGCCTCTTTTAGGAGTATTTGCTCCACAGGAAAGCAGCAACAGCGTCACAATTATGGGTAATAAACCTTTTATTTTCATTTTTTGGAAGATATAGATGAATGAAATTACTAGACCAGGTGTCACCCGTATTTACGGGCCAAGTATTTTAGGATGGTATCCACAATTTCTTGTTCAGAATAGGTCATATCTATGGTCAAAGCTCGTTTTGGAGGTTCGAGGATGTCGAAGTCCGATCTCAATAATGACATAGGCCGGCCGGGAAGCTCAATTTTTTTGATACGCTGGGCGACATTTTCAAAGGAGTCGTTCATAAATACCCAATCCAATGGATGACTGCTAGTGGTTGTCAGTCTTTTGCGATGTTCTTTTTTCAATATCGAACAAGAAAGAACACAACCTCGCTGGCTTGATTGAGTCAAAATCAACTCCTCAATGGAGGTCAGCCATTTGTCCATGTTTATTTTTTGCGGTAGCGTGTCTTTGGTCCGGTCTTTAGAATTATTGAATTTGTCCATATCAAAGAATGGAACTTGTAATCTTTTGGCCAGTTGCTGACCTACAGCCCCCTTACCGGTACCGCAAACTCCAACCAGAATAACGATGGGATTATCATTTTCCATATTTTTAAATTGGTTTACCAGTTTGGTTTACCAAAAATACATATATTTGTGAAACCCACAACTTTTTAACAGTATTTCGGCAATTGAACCACAAATCTCTATCTGACTATGAAAGAACCTAAAAAAGTGATTACAAGGAGAAGCTTTACCAAAATATCGGCTGCAGCTATCGGAAGTATGCCATTGATGGGATTTAGTAGCTCTCTTTTCAATGGGCTTACAAAACCAAAAGATAGCCTTAGCATCAGTTTGTTTTCGAAACACTTGCAATTTCTTGATTATAACGAAATGGCGGCCGCAGCTGCGGAAATAGGGTTCGACGGATTGGATTTGACGGTCAGACCCAAAGGACATGTTTTACCGGAAAGAGTAGCTGATGATTTACCGAGGGCGGTTGCCGCAATGAAGAAGTACGGATTGAATGCCGGAATGATGACCACCAATGTGTGGGATGTGAGCAACCCTGAACAGAAAAAGGTTTTGGAAACTGCTGGTGGTTTAGGTTTTACTCATTACAGAACAGGATGGCTTACCTACCCTGAAGATAGAACGATAACCAAAAGTCAGGCTATTTTCGGACAACAGGCTCTAGAATTGGAAGTGCTCAATAAAGATCTAGGATTGATAGGTTGCTATCAGAACCATGCCGGTAACCATGTCGGTGCGCCTATTTGGGATTTACCTCCCATACTATCCGCCACTGAAAACGAGTACATGGGTTGTCAATATGATATCAGGCATGCCGTGGTAGAAGGCGGTAATAGCTGGGAGTTAGGTCTGAGGCAAATACGGCCTTTTATCAAATCAATAGTCATTAAGGACTTTAAATGGGGAAAAGTCAATGGAAAATGGAAACCCATAAATACCCCATTGGGAGAGGGAATGGTCGATTTTAAGCGCTACTTTGTTTTGCTTAAGAAATACAAGATCGACGTACCCATCTCCTTGCACTTGGAATATGATTTGGGTGGGGCGGAGCATGGGGCAACAAAAATCGCTATCGATAAAAAGGAAGTTTTCAAACAGATGAAAAAAGACCTCGTGTTCCTAAAAACTACTTGGCAAGAAGTCGGGTAAAAAATAAATAAGTCCACTTTCAATACAATGAGCGAAACACATACTACAAAAGAAAAGCTTAGAACGGTAAGCACTGCGACCATTGCCACGGCCCTGTTCAAAAGAGGCCTTAAAAATCAGTTCCTTCAAGGGGTAAGTCCGCTGAGAAAAGAAAAACCGACCATGGTAGGTGAGGCCTATACACTACGCTATATACCTGCTCGAGAAGATTTGAATTCAATCGAAGTGTTCAAAGACCCTAAGCACTTGCAACGGGTCGCTGTAGAAGAATGCCCCAAGGGTGCAGTTTTGGTAATCGATAGTAGAAAAGATGCGCGAGCCGCTTCAGCGGGCTCGATATTAGCTACAAGACTTATGGTACGGGGAGTCGCTGGTATGGTGACCGATGGAGGTTTTCGCGATTCGGCCGAGATAGCCGAATTGGAATTGCCTGCCTATCATCATAGACCTTCGGCTCCGACCAATTTGACCTTGCATCAGGCCATTGCCATCAATGAGCCCATAGGTTGCGGTGATGTCGCTGTGTTTCCTGGAGATATGCTGGTCGGTGATGACGACGGAGTTATCGTCATTCCAAGCGATATTGTCGATGCCATCGCCAATGAATGTATACAAATGACCTTATATGAAGCGTTCGTTACGGAAAATGTTCAACAAGGAAAAGGTATAATCGGGCTATACCCACTTACAGATTCAAAAGTAAAGGCCGAATTCGAATCTTGGCGAGCTAACTTAAAGACCTAGAACCTTTATAAGTATCCAGAAAAGGACTAATTTGTAGCGTTTAAAGCAATATACTACGCTATGAACAATTCGGCTTTTCGCCCTTTTTCGACTTGTTTGCCATCATCGATACTACAACAGGTCAGAATTCTTTTAATGTATGCCCTTCTCATCTTGTCACTTTCCAATTGCAATCAATCGAAAAAGAACGATAAGGAAGGAGAGGTTGTTGTACCGGACGATTATGATACTGCCGAGCTTACTATTCAACGCGGCATGGCACTTTTTAATCAGCATTGTGCCAGTTGTCATAACTTCAATGAAGCCGCCATCGGCCCAAATTTGGCCGGTGTCACGACTAATGTTTCCAAAGATTGGTTGATTCAGTTTATACGGAATCCTCAGGAACGTATCGAAAGTGGGGATGACAGAGCTAATGAACTGTATGCCAAATACAAGACCTATATGCCTTCTTTTGAGGTGCTCAAAAACAATGAATTGGAAGATATATTGGGTTTTGTTCACAAGTTTTCGGAGGCAGAGCGGAAAAGTAGGAAAAAAAGGCCGGGTGGAATCATCGATCCGATTCCGGAGAAGATACCTGAGCCCGAGTTGGCCTTGGTCATTGAAGAGTTTTGCACGGTTCCCCCGAGTTCCGATACGACGCCTAAGGCGCGAATCAATAAACTTGTCGCGCGTGCAGGGCAGCAGGGCGAACGTCTTTTTATTGCCGATTTGCGAGGTACCTTATATGAACTTGTTAATGGGCAGGCGACGGTGTTTTTTGATATCGATAAAGCTCTTACCGATTTTATCAACCATCCGGGATGGGGTACCGGATTGGGGAGTTTTGATTTTCATCCCGAATTTGAAAAAAATGGACTGTTTTATACGACCCATACCGAACCTTCACGAACGGTCATTGCGGACTTCCCGATTCCTGATAGCATTCCCACGAAACTCCAATGGGTCTTGACGGAATGGGAGATGAAGAACCCCGTCACGTCTAAATTCACGGGTAAAAAAAGGGAAGTGCTTCGAGCCGATATGGTGAGTGGAGCCCATGGTTTTCAAGAGCTCACATTTAATCCTTTGGCCCAAAAAGGAGATGCCGATTATGGGCTACTGTATCTCGGTGTTGGTGATGGAGCAGCTGCTCTGGCCGGATATCCATTTCTCTGCGATAACGCAGGGGTTATTTGGGGAAGTGTCGTCAGAATAGATCCTTTAGGCCGTAACAGCGCAAATGGAAAATACGGCATTCCTCAAGATAATCCCTTTGTTGATGATCCGGATAAGCTAGATGAAATTTGGAGCTATGGATTTCGAAATCCCCACCGTATTTCTTGGGATACAAACGGCTCTAAAAAGGTATTTGTCACGAATATAGGGCAACACAGTGTGGAAGAGGTCAATCTTTTAAAAAAGGGAGCGAACTACGGGTGGCCCTTTCGAGAAGGCACCTTTTTGTTCGATACCGAGGCAAACACGGAAATCGTTTATCCATTACCGGAAGAAGAGGACGATTTTGAGTATCCTGTTATTCAGTTTGATCATGATGAGGGCAATGCGGTGTCCGGCGGATTCGTCTATGCCGGCAACCTCACAATGCTTAAGAATAAGTATGTTTTTGGGGATATTCCGGGAGGGACCTTGTTTTATGCGGACGTTTCGGAAGTTGTGGAAGGCGCGCAGGCTCGCATATATAAACTGGGCCTCGAACTCGATGGAAAATCGACAACTCTAAATGCGCTTTCATCAGGCCAACGGGTTGATTTAAGGTTGGGTATAGATACTTCGGGTGAACTGTTCTTGTTTACGAAAAGCAACGGCGCTGTTTACAAAGTGGTGGGTTGCAAACCTGTGGGTTCCGCGCTTTAAGAATTATCAACGCTGATGGTATAGATCGAACCGTAGCGTTTTTCTATCTTTGCCAGATGGTCAAAGAGGAGGTGATGTCATTGGTTGATAAAGGGGAAATGCTTCCCCTAATGGAAGAGTTTTATACCATTCAGGGCGAAGGTTTTCATAAGGGTACAGCTGCCTATTTCATTCGTGTTGGGGGTTGCGATGTAGGTTGCCATTGGTGTGATGTCAAAGAAAGTTGGAATGCCGAGATACATCCCCCGACCAGTATAACGCATATTGTTGAAAACGCCTCAAAGTATTCTGATACGATTGTGGTCACAGGAGGGGAGCCTTTAACATGGAATATGTATCCCTTGACCCGCGCATTGAAATCCAAAAATTTACAAACCCATATCGAGACTTCGGGAGCTTATGAATTGACCGGAGATTGGGACTGGATCTGCCTTTCCCCGAAAAAGAATAAACTTCCTTTTGGTAAGATATACGAGGAGGCCCATGAACTTAAGGTTATTGTCTATAATAAGCACGATATTGTTTTTGCCGAAGAGCAGGCCGCAAAGATCAATTCGAATTGTATATTGTATCTACAGCCTGAATGGAGCGTTCGTGAAAAAGTGACCCCTTTAATTGTGGATTATGTCATGCAAAACCCCAAGTGGAAGGTTTCTTTACAGACACATAAGTATTTGAATATTCCTTGATTTAGCGCCCTCCATTAGCTTGAAGGTCTAGAATACATTCTGGATCCAAATTAGGAGCTGCTGCTAATCCCTTTGAAGCTCTTGATTCCAATAGATGTAGTACACTAAAGCCGCTAAGGTCACAAGCCGATTTTAGACCTGTGCCATCTGTTGCGGCCAGAACGGGAGACTTGCTTGAGCTTCCGAATTGAAGTTCGGCTCTCATGAGACAACCGTTAACGTTACAGTGATTGACCGCTTCGGTATCCTCGTGGTCATTAACAGATGGTGAACCTATATTAACCAATCCGAAAAGGTGACCGAATTCATGATTTACGGTAGCCCCTTCCACATCCGAATTGGTGATTAATGGACTCAAACCCGCCAATCGACGCACAGTTACCTCATGAATGACCATTGAGGTGTTGCGATAGACGGCTCCCAAGGTCACTAGTCCTTCCTCTTCATCGTCGTTGTCATCAGGTGCGTCTGCGAAATATATATAAATACCTAGGGTTTCACCTTCGTTATACACAGTTCGATTATCGGATTCAAGTTTTGCGATTTCTTGAAGCGATAGCACCTCCTTATCGGGTGATTCAAGTTCGGTATAGATGAGTTCGATATCTTGCTTAAAAGTGTGCTGCCGAATAAAATCAACAAAATCGTTCATCGCGGCTACAGTAGGTCGAAAACCGGTCACATAGGCGATTTCGATTTTGAGTTTGGTGAACTTATCGTTTGACAATAGGTCATTCGCGGAATCGCCAGTACCCTGTAAATTAGCGGTTTTATCTATTGGGGTGGGTTCTGGTTCGGGCGTGGTCGATGAATTCTTTGAACATGAGAGGATCAAAAAAAAACAGCTCAATCCGAAAAGTATACTTGTCTTTATCATAGGGAATACATAAAGGGCTTATCAAGATAACGCAAAAAACAGGCCAACTCGTGTTATTTTAATGTAATTCTTGCTAAATAGTCGTAATGATCCCCTTCACTTACAAGCTCACAGCTAAAGTTATTGGCATTGGCGACCGTCTGTAGGGTATTGAAATCAAGATAAAGCCACTCAAAGGGGGTGCTCTGTTTTCCTTTATACTCCATTTGAAACTGCACTTCGCCGTAATATGCTTCTTGGGCGGGAATCCAGTGCCCGCCATCTTCATCTGAATGGAATAGGTATATGATATCCGAGGAATCTACAAGAATTTGTGCATTGGGGTGCAGCAAACTGCTAAGATGGTGCAATAACAACTCTAGTTTTTCGATGGTTCCGGCAATACCCAATCCGTTCATTAGCAGTAATAGGGTATCAAAACGGTGACCAGTAAAATTCATGATGTCCGTTCGCACACAGTTTACGATTCCACGTGTTTTGCAAGTCTCAATAGCCCCTTTGGAGTAATCTAAAGCGGTGACGGATACCCCTTTCTTTTGAAGGTATAGGCTGTGACTGCCCGCCCCACATCCGATATCAAGAACAGTTCCATGGCATAGTTTCAAGGCTTTCTTTTCGAGTTTTGGCATCTCGTTGAACGGGCGGAATAAGTAAGGTAGTGGTAAGTCATCTTGAACTACTTCCAATTGCGGATGTATACTGAGGTAGGTCATAATATCCTCCGTATAATGGCCAGTTTGATAATCGATCATTGCTTCCCCTAAGATATCCATTGCCTTTTCATTTGTTCGTTGGATGCAAAAGTGGCATTTTTGGGCGTATCAAAGAAATGACATGTACAAAAGTTGAAGAAGGCACATCATGGAAGAAATCCTTAAAAATCTGCCCAAAAAGGCCCAGGAACAACATCAGACCAACAAGAAGTTTTTTGTCAAGCTGAAAAAACGGCCTCCGAAAAACTTGGACTATATCATGCAAGAATTACATGAAGCCGAGTTTGAAAATACCGACTGCCTACAATGTGCCAATTGTTGTAAGACTACGGGACCCTTATTCACCAACGCTGATATCGAACGCATTGCAAAACACTTTCGGCTGAAACCACAACAATTCATCAATCAATACTTACGTCTCGATGAAGACCATGATTATGTGCTTCAAAAAGTACCCTGTGCCTTTCTGGGAGCCGATAATTACTGTAGTATTTATGAGGTGCGACCAAAAGCATGTAGAGCGTTTCCACATACTGACCGAAAAAAGTTTCATCAGATTTCGGCATTGACTTTAAAAAATGTGGCTATTTGCCCGGCTGCCTTTTCCATCGTTGAAGAAATGAAGAAAAGACTGAAGAAGGAGTTTAATTTTTAATTAGCAGTTGGCAATGAACCATAAGCTGTTATCAATTTACAATGAATAACAGGGGGCGGTGGTGTAGGTTGGACCAGAAGCCATAAACGCGAAGCCTGAAGCAAAAACCCGAACCCCCTATTTTTCCGAATTCATTATCTTTAAGTCATGGAAACCATTATCACTTATTTTGAGACCATACCCTCGCTCCATCGTTCCCTGATTTTAGTGGGTGGTATTACTTTTTTCTGGTTGCTTGAAGGTGCCGTACCCCTTTTTAGGTTCAACTATCGAAAATGGAAGCATGCTTTACCCAATTTCTTTTTTACCCTAACGACGATTATCGTCAACTTTGCCTTGGCCTTTTTATTGCTGAAAACTGCGGACTGGACCGCGGCCAATGATTTTGGAATCATTAATTGGTTGCCAACCATGCCACTTTGGGCCTATGTCATCTTAGGGGTACTGCTCATGGATTTCGTAGGTGCCTATTTGGCACACTATGTGGAGCACAAGGTCAAACCGCTATGGATGATTCATCTTGTGCATCATACGGATCACAATGTAGATACCACAACGGCCAACAGACATCATCCATTGGAAAGCGTCATTCGTTTCTCCTTCACCTTGTTCGGGGTGTTATTGATAGGAACGCCTATCGGAATCGTAATGCTGTATCAGTCGCTCTCCCTAGTGGCAACACAGTTCAGTCATGCCAACATCAAATTGCCCAAAAAGGTTGACGAAGCAATAAGCTATGTATTGGTATCCCCCGATATGCATAAAGTACACCATCATTATATGCTACCCTATACTGATAGTAACTACGGCAATATCTTTTCGATTTGGGATCGGTTGTTTGGCACCTATATGAAGTTCGATCGAGAATCGATCGTATATGGGGTGGATACTTTTCCAGATGAGGTGGAAAATGCTAGTATCAAAGGACTTTTAAAGCAGCCATTCCACAAGTATAGAAAGCCAACTACCGTTGTCCATACTAAGTAATTGACTATTCTGAATATAGCAGGTATTTGGTCCTGATTTTTTTGAATTTCTCCAAATCCTCTTGCCACGTTTCCTTGATTTCTTCTTCTGTCATTCCCGATTCGATTTGCTGCTGTAGTGTTTCGGTACCGGCATGATTCGTAAATCCGTTGGTAAGGAAGACCTTGCTCTTATCCGTGGCATTGCGATAGGCGTCGAGAAGCCATTGTAATGAAACCGCTTTCATGCGGGGTATGTCCGTTAAATCCTTTCCATAACAGCGCAACCCTTTTTCCTTAGGGTTTTTAGATCCGAAATTCGGTTGAGGAGTATAGTTAAAACTGTATTGCGTACTATCTAAAAAAGAAGCGCCGTAGCGTTGAAACTGAAATTCCGTACCCCGACCGGCATTGATATTCGTACCCTCGAAAAGACCGAGACTAGGATAAAGGTGTATCGCCACGTCGGAAGGCAGGTTGGGTGACGGTCGTATGGGTAGACTATATTCCGTTTGGTGGGTCCAGTTGTTAAGCTTAATCACCGTTAAGGCGGCTTTTTTGCCTCCCTCAAGCCACCCTTCCGCATTGATCATTGTGGCATATTCCCCTATGGTCATTCCGTAGACCAACGGTATTTCGGTCATTCCTAAAAATCCGGTATGGGCCGCTTCCATCGTAGGGCCGTCGACATAGTGGGCGTTAGGGTTAGGGCGATCTAAAACAAGAATCGGAAGATCATTTTCGGCACAGGCTTCCATGACTAGTTGAAGGGTGGCGATATAGGTGTAAAAACGTACGCCAACATCTTGTATATCGAAAAGAAGGATATCCAAATCTTGCAATTGTTCCGCGCTGGGTTTTCTGGTTTTGCCGTGTAATGAAATCAGCGATAGGCCAGTTCGGGTATCCACATCGTCTTTCACTTTTTCACCGGCATCGGCCTTTCCCCTGAAGCCGTGTTCTGGAGCGAATACCTTCTTGATGTCAATGTTCAGTGAAAGGAGAGAATCCACTAAATGTGTGAATCCATCTTTTTTGAAAATAACACTGGTTTGATTGGCGACGACCCCTACCCGTTTATTTTTCAACTCAGGGAGGTAACGCTCCATTCGGTTCGCTGAGACAATAACCGGCTTGGGTTGAAACGTTTCTTCGGAAACCTGGGCATTTACTTCTTGGGTCTTCTCCGTTTTGGCCTCGCTTCCGCAAGAGGTCAACGTCAAAAACCAAATGAAAACTGTACTTTTGAAACTAGATAAAAAGGGCATCGATTGAATTTTGAATATTTTATAGCTAAGCGACTCGTTCAAGGTGCGGAACATAAAATTAGCATTTCCGCTCCGATAATAAAAATTGCGATTGCCGCGATAGCTTTGGGTATTATCATGATGTTGATCGCCATAGCAACAGCAGCGGGGTTGCAAAATAAGATTCGGGAAAAAATAACCGCTTTCAACGGCCATATTCAAATCTACAATTATGATAACAATAATTCGGAGGTCTCTGTGGTTCCGGTTTCTACGGAACAGGAGTTCTATCCGAATTTCGATATTGTCGAGGGTATTGCACATGTTCAGGCGGTAGCCATGAAGGCGGGTGTAATTAGAACCGAAGAGACTTTTGAAGGTGTCATTACCAAGGGGGTAGGAACCGATTATAATTGGGAGGTTTTTCAAGAGTACCTTGAGGATGGTAAACTACCTGACTATACCGGAAACCTCAATGATGAGGTTTTGATGTCGCGTCGTATGGCCAGTCGATTGCGGCTTGACGTTGGAAGCTCCTTCTCTACCATCTTCTTAAAGGAGGAGAATCCGGATCAGATTCCAAACCAGCGGAAGTTTACGGTTGTTGGAATTTATGATAGCGGCTATGAAGATTTTGACGAGCTCTATTTGTTCGTCGATATCAGACATATTCAGCGAATGAATAAATGGGAAGCGAATGAAGTAGGCAATTTTGAAGTGTTCCTAAACGATTTTGATGAAATCGATCAGAAAAGCAATGCTATTTATGGCAAGACCCTATCAACTCTTGATACACAGAATATCAAGGGGAAATATGGGAAAATCTTTGAATGGATAAGTCTTTTTGATTTCAATGTAGCTGGTATCATCGGTATCATGGTCATTGTAGGGGGGATCAATATGATTACCGCTCTTTTGGTGTTGATTTTAGAACGTACTCAAATGATAGGGGTGCTAAAGGCTTTAGGTGCAGCTGATTGGAGTATTCGAAAGGTCTTTCTGTATAACGCTGCCTACCTTATCTGTATCGGACTGTTTTGGGGCAATATCATCGGATTGGGTATCATTTGGTTTCAACATCGATTCCGTTTTTTTAAGTTTCCGAATTCCGAAGAATATTACATTGATTATATACCGGTGCAAATTAGCGGACTTTCCATTATAGCGGTCAATATCGGAGTACTTCTCTTATGTTTGCTCATGTTGTTGCTTCCTTCTTATATCATTACTAAAATTACGCCGGTAAAAGCGATTAAATTTGAGTAGCACATCGCTACCGATGTGCTTACCTTTGTATTCTTATGGATTACGCTGAAAATATTCTGGAAACTATCGGGAATACCCCTTTAGTGAAGTTGAACAAACTTACTGCCGAACTACCCTGTATAGTGCTGGCCAAATACGAAACTTTTAACCCCGGTAATTCGGTCAAAGACCGAATGGCCATTCAAATGATCGAGGATGCGGAAGCGGCGGGGGTCCTCAAACCTGGCGGGACCATTATAGAAGGAACTTCCGGAAATACCGGAATGGGGCTGGCTTTGGGTGCGGTGGTCAAAGGGTATAAGATGATCTGTGTGATCAGCGACAAGCAGTCAAAGGAAAAGGTGGATATTCTAAAGGCGGTAGGAAGTGAAGTATATGTTTGTCCGACCGATGTAGCTCCTGATGACCCGCGAAGCTATTATTCTACGGCGAGGAGGTTATCGAAGGAAATTCCGAATTCATGGTATGTGAATCAATACGATAATCCATCGAATTGCAAGGCCCATTTTAAGAGTACCGGACCAGAAATATGGGAGCAGACCGAAGGGAAGGTCACCCACTTTGTGGTCGGTGTAGGTACTGGAGGAACGATTTCCGGTGTAGGTTCTTACTTGAAAATGAAAAACCCGAATGTCAAAATTTGGGGTATCGATACCTATGGGTCAGTATTCAAAAAGTACCACGAAACCGGGATTTTTGATGAAAATGAGATCTATCCGTATATCACCGAAGGGATAGGCGAAGATATTCTACCTAAAAATGTCAATTTTGATATTATTGACGGCTTTACCAAGGTAACGGATAAGGATGCCGCCATATATACCCAACGTTTGGCAAAAGAAGAAGGTATGTTCTTAGGAAATTCTGCCGGGGCGGCCATCAAGGGGTTACTCCAATTAAAAGAGCATTTTACTGAAGATGATGTGGTTGTGGTATTATTTCATGATCATGGAAGTCGTTATGTGGGGAAAATGTTCAATGACGATTGGATGCGTGACCGTGGTTTTTTGGAACATGAGGTGACCAAGGCGATCGACCTGATCCGAAATCATATCGATGAGCCCTTAGTAGCAATCAAGAAAGAAGAGCTTGTTATGCACGCGATCGATCGGATGAAGCAAAACAATATATCGCAAATGCCAGTGGAAGATGTCGATGGCTTTGTCGGTTCCGTTGATGACACGGCCTTGTTTCGCGCCATTATGGAAGATGCTTCAGTGACATCGCGGCCAATAAAGGAATTTATGCAAAAACCGTTTCCTGTAGTGGATAAGAACACTTCCATTGACAAGGTGGCCAGCTTGATTGAAAAGGATGTTCAGGCCGTGTTATTGGATCTGGGAGATGGAAAGCACCATATCATCACAAAATATGATATCATCAATGGCATACGTTAGCGGATAACACCCTTTTTCCGATAGTTTCTTATCTTAGAATAAAATTGTATTGTTTTGAAAAAGAAAGTCTTTCCCTTTAGCGGGCGAACGGTAGTCAGCATAGTACTGTTTTTGGGCCTGCTCGTCTCTTGTAGTAGTGACGATTCTCCGGTTGATGTGCCTGACGGTGAAGGTCAACCCAATGCTCCCGAAGAAATAGTTGAAGACCCATTGCCCCTCGTTTCGGTGAATACCAATGGTAAGGAAATCGTCGATGAGCCAAAAATAAGCGCTGACTTTACGATTACGGATGGTGATCAAACCCTGTATTCGGGCAAAATGGGAATTGAGATCAGAGGGTCTTCGTCTCAGGCCTTTCCTAAGAAATCATACGGATTCGAAACCTGGGACGCCGAAGATAATGATATGGACGCGACACTTCTCGGAATGCCCGAGGAAGAAGATTGGATTCTATATGCCCCTTATAGTGATAAATCGTTGGTCCGAAATGTATTGATCTATGATCTGGCACGTGACATGGGTCAGTACGCGAGCCGAACACAGTTCGTTGAGGTTAATCTTAACGGCCAGTATAACGGGGTTTATGTTTTTATGGAGAAATTAAAGCGCGATAAAGGCAGGATCGATATCAGTAAACTGAACGAAGATGAAAATGAGGGAGAGGATTTAACGGGAGGATACATCATCAAAATAGATAAAAGTGACAAGGAGGGTTATACCGATTTCAATTCCTTTAACTCCGATTATGCGGCCGATGGAGCAAACTCAGGGAGTCCGATTCGTTTTTTGTACGACTACCCCAAGGCCGATGACATTACCGATGCACAGAGATCTTACATCACCACCTATATCGCTGGGTTTGAAGATGCATTAGCCGCTGATACTTTTATGGACCCCGATTCGGGCTATGCATCCTACATTGATGTGAATAGTTTTATCGATTTTTTTATACTCAATGAAATTTCCAATAATGTAGATGGCTACCGCATCAGTACCTTTATGCACAAAGACAAGAACGAGAAGCTGAAAATGGGACCTATTTGGGATTTCAATCTCGCCTGGGGAAATGCCGATTATTGCAGTGGTGGCGAAACCGATGTCTGGGCTTACGAGTTTAATGAAAGGTGTCCGGGTGATTTTTGGTTCGTACCCTTTTGGTGGGATAGACTTTTGCAGGACCCGGCCTTTGTGGACCGTTTAAAAAATCGATGGACGGAATTGCGCGGAAATCTGCTGTCAGATACGGCTATTTCAGGCAAGGTAGATGGGTATCTGAGCATTCTGAACGAGGGCGCCGCAGTGGGGCCGAATTTTGACAAATGGCCCGTTTTAGGTACGTATGTCTGGCCGAATAATTTTGTTGGAAGTAGTTACGATGAGGAAATCGGATACTTGAAGCAATGGATTTCCGATCGCACGACTTGGCTTGATGACGCGATTATGGCCCTCTAAAATTCAAATACTTGATCAATTATGAAATCCAATCACCTCATACTATTCTTTATTTTAGGATGTTTTTGTTGTACGATTCAAGCGCAAAAATTATCAGGGGTCGAGAAAAAAATCGTTAAATCGATTGAAAGGAACAATACGGAAGCGCGGATGTTCTTAGAGAAAGTGGTCAATATCAATAGTGGCACACTCAACAAGAAAGGAGTGAAAGAAGTCGGAATGGTGTTCAAGGACGCCTTTGATGCCCTCGATTTTCAGACCAGCTGGATCGACATGCCCGACCAGATGAACCGAGCTGGTCATTTCTTTGCCGAGACTACAGGTGAAAAGGGGAAGAAGTTATTACTTATCGGGCACTTGGATACCGTTTTTGAAGAAGATAGTCCTTTTCAGGCCTTTACAATGGTCAATGACAGTACGGCCCATGCTCCCGGTGGCAATGATATGAAGGGGGGTGATGTCATCGTGTTATATGCCCTGAAGGCGCTTCACGAAAATGGTCTTCTAGGGGATGCGCAGATTATCGTTGCCTTTACCGGAGATGAAGAAAGTACGGGAAAACCTTTGGATGTCAGTCGCAAAGATTTGATCGAAGCGGCCAAGCGAAGTGAGATTGCATTGGGTTTTGAAACCTCTACAGGTTTTAATTATGCTACTGTCGCGCGCCGAGGAGCCTCAGGTTGGGAACTAGAAGTAGAAGGAAAAAGAGCGCATTCTTCAGGTGTTTTTAGCGAACGGACGGGGGCTGGGGCTATTTTTGAAATGTCACGCATCCTGAATGGCTTTTATGAAGAGGTGAAGGGAGAGCAATTCTTGACCTTCAACCCCGGTGTACTCTTAGGGGGGACGTTTCTTGATTATGATCCTAAAACCGGAAAAGGAAGTGCTTTTGGGAAGAGTAATGTAGTAGCGCAGACGGCCCTTGTCAAAGGCGGGCTACGCTTTATTTCAGAAGAACAAAAAGAAGTTGCACGAAACAAGATGCGAAGCATCGTCGAGAACAACTTGCCCCATACTTCTGCGAAGATCAACTTTACAGATAGCTATCCCGCGATGGGCCCAAAACCTGAGAATCTAGAATTATTGAAGCAATTGAATCAGGTAAGTCTGGCTTTGGACCAAGGCGAGGTTTTGGCCTATGATCCCGGCAAAAGGGGAGCTGCCGACACTTCTTTTGTTGCAGAATATGTGGCTTGTTTAGATGGTTTGGGCACTATGGGTTCTGGCGCGCATACTCCGAACGAAACGGTCAACCTAAATACTATTGAAGCGCTTACCAAACGGGCGGCTATCTTGATTTATCGGTTAATCAACCCATAAGGGTATTGAATAGGGATATGAAACCTCCCATATTTTTAATGTATGATTGAATTACACTTTGAACAACAATCCGTGAAAATCGATGCGGGCGAATTAGTAGGCTATCAGGTAAACGGTCATGAATACATCCATCAAAAGGGCAAGCCCGGATGGCGAAATTCGGATACGGAGATGTTTCCGATTATCGGCCCTACCGCTGAAGCTGGCTTTCAGGTGCAAACCCCTAGGGATGTTGCCGTTCAAGACCAACATGGTCTGTTACGTGAACTTGACTATGAACTGGTATACCACGTTGAACATATTACGGTCTTTAAAAAAAACTATAAGGCGAATACGCCCGTTCCAAATTCAAAATATCCAGAAAAATCGAATAAAAGTCAGTTGTTCTGGACCTATGATTTCGAATTTGAAAAGAAGTTCGTCTTAGGTGAAAACGGACTCGAAATCCGATTTACGGTCAGGGGAGCACGAGATACGCCATTCATGCTAGGATACCATCCGGCGTTTAACTTGGTCACCGCCAACCCGATCATCATCGCGGAGGAAAATGCGATTACCTTGCCCCAGGTCTTGGCAGTCGGCAATAGGGCTTTTAAAGTAATCGGATATGAAGAAGTTATTCTAAAGGATAAAAACGAACTACGCATTACAACGCAAGGTTTCGGGAATTTTATGTTGTGGACCGAAGTACCCAATATGGTCTGTATTGAACCCATTACCTTTTATCCGTATGATGTGGCCCAAAAGAACCTACATGATGGTTTTCAATTCTTGGAGACCGGAGAGAAAGAATTCAAGGTTACCCTAACAGTAGTTGATTGAGTTGCTTATGAAGGAAAAATTGCAACAACAATATGGTTTTCTTTTCGAGAAAGACCTTTTGGATGCTATTGAAAGAACGGCGATCTATAAAGAGATACCGAAAGGAAAGATCATTATAGATATCGGGCAGTCTATTACGCATATGCCCCTATTGCTCTCCGGAGCGATCAAGATACTGAGAGAGGACTCTGATGGTGATGAGTTGCTCCTATACTTTTTGGAAAAGGGTGACACCTGCGCGATGACGTTTTCATGTTGCCTCGGAACCTCTAAAAGCGAAATTAGGGCGGTCGCGGAAAGCGATACGGAGCTTTTAATGATTCCCGTTGCCCAGATGGATGTCTGGATGGGCCGTCACAAATCGTGGCAAAAATTCATTTTGGAAAGTTACCACACCAGAATGATGGAGCTACTGGAAACGGTAGATACGCTTGCCTTTATGAAAATGGACGAGCGACTTTTAAAACACCTTCAAGACAAAGCAAAAGTAACACATGATGCTATCATTCAGACCACCCATCATGAAGTGGCACTAGATCTTCATACCTCTCGGGTAGTAGTTTCAAGAGTACTAAAACGTCTGGAGAAAGATGGTAAAATCAAGTTGCACCGTAACCGAATCCAAGTATTGGATGTATAATTGCCCCGTTCAATACTGCGGAATAACTAGCATTGTCCTTTAAAAATCCTTATAATTTTACACTGAATATGAAAGCTGCTTTCACCTCTTTTTTTACGTTCTTAATGGTATCTATTCAAGCACAAACGACAATGAATGAAGACTTGCCCTATTCCATAATACCCAAAGCTCCTACGACATATACGGCCGGTTCCGTAGTCGCAAGAATGATCGATGGACTCGGTTTTCGATACTATTGGGCTACCGATGGCCTGACCGAAACCGATTTGCAGTATGACCCAGGAAACGAGGGCCGAAGCATCCGCCAGACGATGACACATCTTTATGGGCTTTCTGAGATGATCGTAAACTCGGCACGAAAACGACCTACAGATCGTACGGTAGAACTACCCGAACTGACCTCTGAAGAATTACGTAAGGCCACCTTGGCGAATTTAGCGGAGGCGAGTGCAATTTTTTTGAAGGCTGAAGATTTGAAAGAACACCCGATCATTTTTAAACGAGGGGATCGAGAGAGTGAATTTCCATTCTGGAACAATATCAATGGCCCTATAGCGGATGCGATATGGCATGCGGGTCAAATTGTCGTGCTTCGTCGTTCCGCGGGTAACCCGATAAATTCCAAGGTGAATGTGTTTTTGGGAAAATTGAATGATTGAAAAACCTGATAAATCTCATAAAATTCCTAGCTTGTAATTTCTAGATTTGGTACACTGTAGGTTTCGGCACATGAAAAAAAGGCATTTACTGGAAGTACTGTCACTAATCGCGCCCATTTTTCTAGGTAGTTGTAAGGACACTTCTTATGAGAAAATATCCATGACCGAAACACCGCGTGTGTCAACGGGTATAACTGCTCTTCCGAAAACGGTCAAAGCGCCACTTGACAATGCGTCTTCCAAAGAAAAAGAAGCGCTCGGAAGAGTACTATTTTTCGACCCGATATTATCTGGAGGAAAAGATGTGGCTTGCGCCACCTGTCACCATCCTCAAAATGGATACGCCGAATTTAGAGATCTATCCATCGGTCCGAACGCTAGGGGTTTGGGAAGTAAACGCAAATTCAACCGAGAGAACGATATTCCCTTCGTAAAGCGAAACTCGCAGACCATTATCAATTCAGCGTTCAATGGTATCGACACCTATAAAAGATATGACCCGGAGAAGGCCCCTATGTTTTGGGATGACCGTGTCAAGAGTTTGGAGAATCAGGCTTTGGAGCCTATTAAGGCCTTTGAGGAAATGCGTGGCCATGGTTTTACGGAGACCGAAATTCTAGAGGTGGTTGTTGGGCGGTTACGGCGGATTCCTGAATATCGAACACTGTTTGAAGCGGCTTTTCAAGAAGAAAATCCTATCACCATAGAAAATCTGGGGAAAGCCATTGCCAGTTTTGAGCGTACACTAGTCACCAATAACTCTCGTTTTGATCGCTATATGCGGGGCGAGTCCGATGCGATTTTACTATCTGAAAAAGAGGGTTTTGAGCTGTTCAAATCGGTGGGTTGTGTCAATTGTCACAATGGTCCGATGTTCTCTGACTACCAACCCCATGTGCTTGGGGTGCCGCAAAATGGAAAACTTCCGACGCCCGACACCGGCATTCAGGATAGTTTTCAATTTCGGACGCCCACACTCCGAAATTTGAGGTTTACCGCGCCCTATATGCACAATGGAAGTTTACCAACATTACGACAGGTATTGGAATTTTATGAAGACATTGCAAATGGAAAAGAACGAAACCCGTTGGTGCCGAAAGAACAGTACGACCCTTTTGTGCGGGAGTTAAACTTGAGCGTTAAGGAAATGTCGCTTATTATCTCTTTCCTGAATACCTTGAATGATGATGACTTTTCTAAGGTCTTGCCGGAAGCTGTGCCCAGTGGACTAGCTGTTGGTGGGAATATTCACTGAGAAAATTCGATTTTTACCGTGTTCTATCTCTTTTTATGTTTTCGAGCAGGGGGAAAGACTCCGTCTTGAGGCGAGGTCAAGGTAACACGAGTTACATCCATTTCCCTATTTAAACGTAAATTTGGTCAATGCAAAATTTTTTACCATTTCTGCAATGGTTGTCCGACTATAAAAAGGCCGATTTTTCAAGAGACCTGTTAGCCGGTCTTACGGCGGGGGTTATTTTGATTCCTCAAGCTATGGCCTATGCCATGATTGCTGGTTTGCCACCGGTCTATGGGTTATATGCCGCTATTTTCCCTGTTTTGGTTTATGCGTTTTTGGGAACTTCAAAGAATTTGGGGATTGGTCCTGTAGCGATGGATTCGCTTTTGGTGGCCGCAGGTTTGGGTACGCTGGTCATTTCTACAGTCGAGAATTACATTGTTCTGGCAATTTTACTGGCTTTTTTGGTTGGAGCGATGCAATTTATTCTAGGCCTTTTCCGAATGGGATTTTTGGTGAACTTTTTATCAAAACCTGTTATCAGTGGGTTTACCTCTGCTGCTGCACTGATTATTATTTTTAGCCAGATGAAGCACCTTTTTGGAGTGGATATCGCCAGAAGCAATATATTTCATGAAATGGTCTTGAACGCCATCGCCAAAATTTCGGAGATCAATATGTACGATTTTGGTATCGGTATACTGGGGATCCTTAGTATTGTGCTATTAAAAAAATGGAATAAAAAAATTCCAGCCATACTCGTTGTAGTGGTACTTGGCATAGTCGCCGTCCGTGTTTTTGGTCTGGAGCGATTTGGAGTGAACATAGTGGGGGAGATTCCAAGTGGCCTGCCATCTTTTGGGATACCTGAGTTTAGAGTAGACTATCTGGTAGATTTATTGCCCATAGCCTTTACCTTGGCTTTGGTAGGATATCTTGAAATTATTTCAATCGGTAAGTCGTTGGAAGAAAAAGAGGAAAAAGCGACCATTGATCCCAATCAAGAATTGATTGCCATTGGCTCAGCGAATATGATCGGGTCGTTGTTTCGATCTTATCCCGTTTCCGCTAGCTTCTCACGTTCGGCAATTCTATCCGAGACCGGGGTTAGAACCAATATGGCAGGATTGTTTTCCGTGTTGCTGGTATTACTGACCCTACTTTTCTTCACTCCGGTATTTTATTATTTACCCAATTCAGTTCTGGCCAGTGTCATTATGGTATCGGTATTCGGATTGATCGATATGGGCTATCCAAAAAAACTATGGCAGAATAACAAGGACGAGCTTGTCGTACTGCTTCTAACCTTTTTTATCACCTTATTCATCGGTATCCCACAGGGAATCTTGACCGGCGTATTGTTTTCGTTATTACTAATGGTATATCGTACGAGCAATCCGCACTTTGCCATCTTGGGAAATATTAAGAATTCCGACTATTACCGAAACGTGAACCGGTTCAACAACGATACGCTGGAACGTAGTGACCTGCTCATCGTTCGTTTTGATGCACAGCTCTATTTCGGTAACTCATCCTATTTTAAAAAACGCCTGTATCGGGAAATCCAGCGGAAAGGAACCGAACTGCGGGGTATTATTTTGAATGCCGAAGCGATTAATTACATCGATTCAAGTGCAGCGGTCATGCTGGCAAAAGTAATCCGTGAAGTACAGGGTAAGGGGCTTGAGTTTTACATTGCAGGGGCAATAGGCCCGACACGTGATATCATTTTTAATAGCGAAATCATAACCGAACTGAGGCGAGAACACCTTTTTATAAAGACCAGTGAGGCCGTGGCTTATTTTGATAACCCTAGTTCGGTATCAGTGGTAGGCTCGAAGGTGGCCTATCAAAACAGGAACGGATTGTAACAAAGGTTACTTCATGAAGTTTTAATTTGACCTATTTTTGAATAATATAAGTAGCGTAAAGATGAATATAGAACAGATTTATACAGGATGTTTGGCCCAAGGGGCATATTACATAGAAAGTAAAGGAGAGGTGGCGATTATCGACCCCCTTCGTGAGGTACAACCTTATATAGACAGGGCAAAGAATGATAATGCCCATATCAAATACATTTTTGAAACGCATTTTCATGCTGATTTTGTAAGTGGCCACGTCACCTTATCAAAACAGACCGATGCTCCGATCGTATATGGGCCAAATGCGAACCCTTCGTTTGAAGCTATCATTGCCTCCGATGGACAGGAATTTCAGGTGGGCGAGTTGACCTTGAAAGTATTGCACACCCCAGGGCATACTATGGAGAGCACGACATATCTGTTACGAGATGCCTCTGGAAAAGACCATGCGATTTTCTCTGGAGACACCCTTTTTCTCGGAGATGTAGGCCGGCCTGATTTAGCACAGAAAGCCGCCGATTTGACGATGGAAGATCTCGCTGGTATTTTATATGACAGTCTGCGCAAGAAGATAATGCCTTTAAGTGACGACGTAATCGTATACCCGGCCCACGGTGCAGGTTCGGCATGTGGAAAGAACATGATGAAGGAAACCGTTGACACTTTGGGCAATCAGAAAAAGATGAACTATGCGCTCCGCGCTGATATGACCAAAGACGAATTTATTAAAGAAGTGACCGACGGATTGTTACCGCCGCCTAAGTACTTTCCCCTGAACGTGAAAATGAATAAAGAGGGTTATGATGATATCGAAGAAGTCATAGGTCGGGGTACTAGGGCCTTAGCTCCTGAAGAATTTGAGATTGCGGCGAATGAAACCGGAGCTTTGGTTCTTGACGTGCGGCATCAAAACGAGTTCATTCAAGGACATATTCCAAGGTCCATTTTCATTGGGTTGAATGGTGATTTTGCCCCTTGGGTAGGTACGCTGGTCGCTGATACCAAACAACCTATTTTATTGGTGGTGCCCGAAGGTCTTGAAGAAGAGACCATTACACGACTTTCACGAGTCGGTTTTGACGGTTCGATCGGATATTTGGCAGGTGGTTTTGAAGCTTGGAAAAAGGCGGATAAAGAATATGATACGATAACCTCGTTACCTGCAGAACGCGTTAAAGAAGATATTAACACGAAAAAGGTTCCGGTTTTTGATGTGCGCAAAGTTGGTGAATATCAATCCGAACACATCATTGATGCGCATCATACACCCTTAAGTATGTTAAACGACCATTTGGCGGAATTTCCGAAAGAAGCACCTTTTTATATACACTGTGCAGGTGGATATCGTTCGGTAATCGCCGCTTCTATTTTAAAAAGTCGAGGCTTCCATAACCTGATCGATCTTGCTGGGGGTTATGCCGCTTTGAAAAAGGCAGGGGCCGAAGTGACCGATTACGTTTGTCCTTCGACCCTATAGTATTTGAGGGCGACTTTAGATCGGTAAAAAATGGCAATAAAGCTGAAGAAGTATGTGAAACTGATTCTCGTGTGCCTCATTTGTCTGGGAATTGTTTCTAGTATCGTATTAGGAATTGAATTGATAAACCAATAAATAGAACTCATGAAGAAAAATATGGGAAAAACCGATAAGGCCGTACGTATCGTGGTGGCCTTGATAGCAGCGCTATTAGTATATTTTCAAATAGTTACGGGCACTTTGGCCTATGTTTTGATTGCCGTCGCAGCAATTTTTGTGTTGACCAGTTTGGTCAGTTTCTGTCCACTTTACCGTTTGTTCGGACTACAGACCTGTGCTACGGGTCAAAAATCATAGCTACAACCAAAGATGAATTGGCCTATTTGATTTATTCTCCCTAACAGCTTTTGGCCTGGCGCCTGGCATTTTTAGGGAAGTTGGCCAATATGGGTGCTATTTCATTATTCAACTACTTGTTTTTTAGGTGACTAATTGGCTTTTTTTGGTCAAAAAGTCGTTTGCGTGCCGTATTTTTATGAATATGTTAGAATAGTAGAAGATTTTCTAACTTTTTGACAAAATGTTAAATATTTCTTAATTATTTTTAAGAATAGTATCAAATTTTAACTATCTTTAATAAGAATCACTTTACTGGAATGATTAAAAATTTTATTGAACGTGTAGGAGCGATGAATTGTGTAATGCTTCTAGTAGTTTTTTCGATAATTGTTTTTTCTGAATACCTATATCTGAGTGGTAGACAATTAGACGCCATTTTTGTAGCATTTTGGGCTCCGACCATTTTGGGTTTCATGAATTACCTTAAATACAAAAAGTAATGGATTTCATTCTAGGCTATTCCATCTTTGTCGGCATTGTTTTTATGATGTGGTTACTTTTTGTAATCCGGATGTATAAAAAGCTAAACGACTGAGGCCGTTACAGAGTGGTCTCGGTAAAAGCCATCTTTGATTTCTCTGGATTCTTTATCAGATATGATTGGACGATACGTTGGGTTTCCAAAGTGTTTTTTTGTCGAACCAAGAAAGCGTCAAAGTCCTCAAAGGAAGAAACGGAATGTTCTTTCTCTATAAAACCGTATCCCGCGTATTTACCGTTTTCAATATAGACAAATGCCTGCTCTGAATTGTATCTTCCTTTCTCTTGAAAGACAAAGCTTTCATCAGCCGTCTCCATATGTGCAATTGCCGCTGTCACTTTACGGTTGTAGGTTTCGGTAGACTCGTTCCCACGGCAAACTCCGCCACAAGTAGTGATACTGTAATGTGAACAATGGGCTACACCTTCTTGCAAATGACAGTACTTCGGGCATAGCGAAAAAGTGTTGCATAGCCCTTCTAAATACGATCGACAATCCGAGGGCCTATAAAGCGTAAGTATAGGGCGTGGTACGAGCTTCAGCTTATTATAGGCAAGATGAACTATACCATTGCGATCTTGATATGAGAATATGGCATAAGGCTGTATCGTTCTTTTTTGGGCCCTATTATACTCCGGATAGTGCTTCTTGATAGCGTCCGATTCCATAAGAAGTGCCAGAAGGTCGCTACCCGATAGCTCAAAATCGATATCCGCTGTTTCGTGGCACATGGTGATTTCTTTGCTTGACTTGTCATAAAAATGGCTCAAGACCCTTTTCTTGATGTTAATGGCTTTGCCAACATAGATAATCTTCCCACTTGTATTCTTGAAATAATATACTCCAGGTTTGTTTGGCAATTTTTCGTAGACTTCCTTATGGAGGGCCGGGGGTAAGGTGGCCTCCTGTGATCTAGCGTTTAAAAACTTCTTGAATACTTCAGCAGCTCCATCAACGCGAAGCAATCGTTGAAAAAGTAAGGTAGTGGCGTGGGCATCCCCTCGAGCGCGATGTCGATCCGTGAGCGGTATCTGCAAGGAAGAACATAATTTGCCTAGACTGTAGGAGTGGTATCCGGGAATTAATTTTCTAGATAATCGAACGGTACACAGCTTTTTACGGATGAATTCTTTGTTCAAAGCTTTGAATTCCTCCTTAATGACATTGTAGTCAAAATTGACAGAATGCGCTACAAAAATACAATCGTTGGTAAAATTCAAGATGGTATCCGAAATTTCAGCTATAGTAGGGGCATTACGTACCATATCATTATCGATGCCGGTGAGGCCGGTAATAAAATATGGAATCTCACATTCCGGATTGACCAATGAGGTGTATTCATCCACTATCTGATAACCGTCATATTTGAAAATGGCGATTTCAGTAATTCTGTTACCCTTAATACCGTTACCGGTGGTCTCTATATCAACAATACAATACAAATGGTGGTTTTCAAGTGATGCTAAAGTTACATAAAAAGTGGTTTTTACAGTGTCTGTTAGATTGTGGATTTATTTTCGCATGATGTAAAAGATTCAGTATTTTTAGGGAAAACCGATATAAATGTTGTCCAAGCTGACCTTATGGAGATTAACTGTCTTCCTTTCCTTTTTTCTTTATGTGGCGTGCGGCGAAAAACCGTCGGTGGAAGAGCCTAGTGAAAAGCGACCGAATATCATTTACATACTAGCTGATGACTTGGGCTACGGAGATATTGGGGCGTTTAATCCCGATGGAAAAATCAAAACTCCATTTATTGATCAAATGGCCAAGGACGGACTACTATTTACGGATGCCCACAGTCCTTCCGCCGTATGCACTCCCACGCGATACGGAATACTCACTGGTCGTTATAGTTGGCGAAGCCCATTAAAACAAGGCGTGCTAACCGGAAAGTCAAAGGCGCTGATTCCAGAAACAAGAACCACCGTTGCTTCACTGATGAAAAATGCAGGATACCAAACGGCCTTTATTGGAAAATGGCACTTGGGTTGGGATTGGGCCCAAAAAGACAGTACATTAAATGCGGGCGAAGGTTGGAATCCGTCGGACTTTGACAATCTGGATTTTACCAAAGCGGTGACGAACACCCCCAACGATTTAGGATTTGATTATGCCTATGGCCACTCAGGTTCTTTGGATATGGCCCCTTATGCCTATGTTGAAAATGGAACGATTACTGCCAATGTTGACCATGTTACTGAAGATAAAGGTAAATATACTTGGTGGCGCAAAGGTCCCACAGCGGCGGATTTTAAGCATGATGAGGTTACACCTAACTTTTTTAATAAAGCAACGGAGTACATCAAGGAAAATGGAAAAGGAGAAAAGCCGTTTTTTATGTATTTGGCTTTACCGTCGCCTCATACCCCAATATTGCCGACCGAAGAATGGTTGGGAAAGAGCGGATTGAATCCCTACTCCGATTTTGTAATGATGATCGACGCGTATGTGGGAAGACTTGTTCAAGAAATTGACAATCAGGGACTAACCGATAATACTCTTATAATTTTTACCAGTGACAATGGTTGTTCACCCCAAGCCGATTTTGACGTTTTAGGTGAGAAAGGACATCATCCTAGCGGCATTTTTAGAGGACACAAAGCTGACATTTATGAGGGAGGTCATAGAGTACCGTTTATTATGAAATGGCCCGCTCGAATTCAGAAAAACTCCATATCGAAGACATTAGTTTGCCAAACCGACCTTATGGCCACTTTAGCAGACCTTGTAGCAGTCAAACTCCGCGCAAACGAAGGAGAGGATAGCTTTTCAATGCTGCCTATCATGCAAAATACCGATGAAAAATTTGGTAGAGCGGCCGTTGTACATCATTCCATAAATGGAAGTTTTGCCATTAGGAAAGACAACTATAAATTGATTTTTTGCCCGGGTTCCGGGGGGTGGAGTGCCCCTAAGCCCGATAGTGATGAGCTGTCAGGTCTTCCCAAATTCCAATTATACGATTTGGAGAAAGACCCAGCGGAAGAAGAGAATCTATATGCCACGCAACCAGAAACGGTAGATGAATTGGCAGCGCTGATGGTTACTTATATTGAAAAGGGAAGAAGTACGCAAGGCCCAAAACAATCAAACGCCTCTCTTAGCTTGAATGGCGGGAAGTGGCACCAGATAGATGCCATTATGGCTCATTAAAAGTAGGTTTAGCTTATGAGAAGGTACGCGTTATTGTTGATTTTCATGATGTTGGTAATGAATTCGTGTCAACCCGATGAATTGCCGAAACGTCCTCCTAATATTGTCTTGTTTCTAGTAGATGACATGGGTTGGCAAGATACCTCTGTTCCTTTTTGGACTTCTGGCACGCCTTTTAACGACCGCTATCACACACCGAATATGGAACGTTTGGCAAAAGAAGGAATGAAATTCACACAGGCCTACGCCACCCCGGTATGCTCGCCAACAAGAATCAGCTTGATGACCGGTATGAACGCCGCAAGACATCGGGTCACGAATTGGACGCTTGAGAAGGATTCGATGAAGCAAATGGAAAAAGACCACCCTATCCTTGAATTTCCTATGTGGAATGTTAATGGCATGAGTCCTTTCGGCGGTGACACGCTCGCCGTTCATGCGATGCCCTTGCCCCAGGCCCTTCATGATGCCGGGTATTTCACCATCCATTCGGGAAAAGCACATCTCGGGGCAATTGGAACGCCAGGCGAAAATCCACTGAATTTGGGTTTTGATATCAATATTGCTGGTCATGCGGCCGGTGCTCCAGAAAGTTTTTTGGGAACGCAAAACTTTGGAAATGGAAAGGAAGGAAAAGAAATTTGGGCCGTTCCCGGTTTGGAAGAATACCATGGAAAGGATATTTTTTTAACGGAAGCCATTACACAAGAAGCTTTGAAAGCCGTTGATTCGGCCGTAACAGCTCAGCAACCATTTTTTCTTTACATGTCGCATTATGCCGTTCATACGCCTATCATGGAAGATCAACGCTTCGTTGAAAAATACCTCGAAAAAGGATTAGATTCGATCGAGTCGCGGTACGCTAGTATGGTTGAAGGAATGGATAAGAGCCTAGGTGATATTATGGATTACCTAGAACGGAATAACAGCGAAGAAAACACGGTCATTCTGTTCATGTCTGATAACGGAGGCCTTAGTGCGCATGCGAGGGGAGGTGAGCCTCATACACATAATGCGCCTCTTTCCAGTGGAAAGGGGTCTATGCATGAGGGTGGGATCCGAGAACCGATGCTGGTCAAATGGCCCAATGAAGTAGAAGCTGAAACGGTTTCTGACTATCAACTCATCATTGAAGATTTTTATCCTTCCATTCTAGAGATTGCCGGAATCGACAGTTTGCAGACCCTACAGAAGATAGATGGTGAAAGTTTTGTGTCGATATTAAAAGGGGAAAAGGAATACAACGGAATTCGTCCGCTATTTTGGCATTACCCCAACGAATGGGGCCCATCTGGACCAGGAATCGGTGCGGCCAGTGCTGTACGCAAAGGGAATTTTAAACTAATATACTACCATGCGGATAGGAGTATGGAGCTTTTCAACATTCAAGAAGACATCGGTGAAACCGAAAATCTAATAGAAAGCAACCCTGAAATGGCAAGGGAAATGGCCGCTATTTTAAGTGATTATTTGATGGATGTCAAAGCGCAAATGCCTAAGGACAAGAGTACCGGGAAAAAAATACCCTATCCCATCGAAGTACTTGGTGGGTTTTGAAAAGAGTTAGCCTGATTTTACTTTAGAAATTACTTGAAAAATTCATATTCACAGCATGTTCTCTAGCGCTATTTCACTTATTCCAGAGCGTGAATAGAACGTTGAAAATGTATCCGGACTTCCTTAACGGCCTAGAAGAAATACCAATAGTCAAGTTGAACCGCATTCTGTCGTTCGTCGATTACCCCTTTTAAATAGGGCAATGTGCAAGTCGTCGATTAAGATTGCCGAATAACGAGATATATTTTTCGATTCCCCAAAGCCCCATAGTTTTACCAATACAAACCATTAACGAACAATAATCTTTCGCCAGAAACTTTTTGGTATAGATACAGGAGCGTCCTGTTGGCCATCACCTTAATCGTGTACCACTCGTTTTGACAAGAAAGATTAGGTCTCGATACTATTTCAGGCTGAAGTCGGCATGTGAAGATAGCGCTTAAGACCAATACCAAAATAACCAAGTAATGACCATTTTAAGGGAGTTGATCGCTGACATACATTTGCTGGGGCTTTTTGCCTTAGTGGCCGCCTTTATCATATCCACCAGATTTTATTTGTATCCCAATATCATTAGCATTTCAAAGATCAAAGGGTTAATGGATGCACCGGGAGAGCGTAAAATGCATAGTACCCAGACACCAACTTTGGGTGGCTTGGGGGTTTTTATCGCTTTTTCTTTGACCATCATCATCTTTGGAGCGATGGCAAACCTTGTTCAGGCCGACCTGATTAAATTGCTGTCACTCTTCGGTTCTTTGATTATTTTGGTCTTTTTAGGAATCAAAGACGACCTCATTTCGGTTTCGCCCAAGGGTAAGTTTTTAGGGCAGTTAGTTGCTGTCATGAATGTGGTAGTTCTGACCGACATCCGAATAGAGAACTTCGAGGGATTGCTGGGCCTCGGTGAGTTGCCCTATCTTGTTTCGGTGGTGTATTCCGTATTTGTTTTTGTTTTGGTTATCAATGCGCTTAATCTGATCGACGGCATTGACGGTTTGGCCGCATCTATCGCCATTCTTTCAAGTACATCCTTCGGTGTATTATTTCTTATAAACGAGAATTATTTGATGAGCTTGGTGTCTGCCATCTTGGTTGGGGCGCTGATAGGCTTCCTACGATATAACCTGTCTAGCAATAAGAAAATCTTCATGGGTGATTGCGGTTCAATGCTCACCGGTTTCTTATTGGCCTATCAAGGCATCGGTTTCTTGACCGTCAATGAAATTGCCCAACCACTTAATAAAGTACCCAATGCCCCGGTTTTACTCCTAGCCATACTTTCATACCCATTATTCGATCTTTTAAGGGTTTTCGCCATTCGAATAAAACAGAAAAGAAGTCCGTTCAGTGCTGATTCAAACCATATCCACCATCGGTTACTCCGCTTAGGTTTAGATCATAAGAAAGCTACCTTGGTGCTGTGTCTATGTAATGCTGCTGTGATAATTTTTGCCATACTATCAATCAGTTTGAATATCCATCTTGCCTTATTGGCTACCGTTGTGATGGGGGCGACACTCTATCTTTTACCGTTTTTAAAGGTTTTTGAACTGGCTGGCGTAGAGAAATTGGCCGAAAAAGTGGAAGTAGTGGTTGAAGACTCAGTCACAAAGGATACGTTCGAGTTCAACATGAAACCATTGAACTATTTACAAGAAGGAATAAAAGTGGACAAAAAAGGAGCCGCTGAAAAGGAAAATGTTACTTCAACGACTGGCGATACGATTCAAGACCAAAGAAGGGAAGAGATCCGCAAGAAAAGGATCTCGAATAAAAGATCGGCAGCATTCAGAAAGCTTGCACAAAAAAGGTAGTCTGATACTAGGGCACTTCCACAAGAAATCAAATAACATAAGTGAATGTCATAGCACTCAGGCAAACAGGCCACTTATCCAATTCGGCTATACTTTTTTAATGAAATTGATTTCGGTCCCACAACACATTTGGCTTTAGCCAACAATATAAACAGGTAGTTTAAGTTTTAATTCATTAGTTGTGTCCATCGAAGAGCAAAATCAAAAAAGCAGTAGCTACCGTCAGATAATGAAGGCTACTTCGATATTCGGCGGGGTTCAGGTCTTCAATATCATCATCTCTATCTTAAGATCAAAGATCATGGCCTTACTATTAGGCCCTGCTGGCATAGGTGTTTTGGGTCTGTTCAATTCTACTATCTTATTGATAAGCTCCTTGACCAATTTTGGATTAGGGATAAGTGGGGTTAAGGATATCGCAACCGCCAAAGAGAGCAAAAATCAGCAACGCATCGCGAAAGTAAGTACTGTGGTGAGGCGATTAGTCTGGATTACCGGAGTCTTTGGGGCCGTTGTTACTTTGGCTCTTTCATCTTGGCTTAGTGAGATCGCTTTCGGCAATTCAGACTATACACTGGCTTTTATCTGGTTGTCATCGACCGTGCTTTTGAAGCAGCTTGCGAGCGGTCAGTTTGTTATTTTGCAAGGCCTTCGCAGACTTAAAGACTTAGCCAAGGCCAATATGATAGGTTCGGCCTTGGGT
Organism: Maribacter corallii; assembly: GCF_047345415.1. Lineage (NCBI taxonomy): Bacteria > Pseudomonadati > Bacteroidota > Flavobacteriia > Flavobacteriales > Flavobacteriaceae > Maribacter > Maribacter corallii. Next base: position 682,986 of record NZ_JBLFEP010000004.1, on the reverse strand, counting down.
CTGGTGGTTTCGGTTCCATTGTATTATTACTTGAGACTTGATGGTATAGTACCCGGTCTCATCGTTACCGCAGTCTTTACCTATGCGGTTTCCCTGTATTTTGGCAAAAAAGTCAGAACCGAAAAGGTGAAGGTGACCCCTAGGGAAGTAAAAATTGAAGGTAAAGGAATGATGATGATGGGTTTGATGTTGAGTTTAAGTGGTATTATGGTGCTTGGGGAATCCTATGCGATTCGAATATTTATCAATTCAATTGGCGGGGTCGAACAAGTAGGACTATACAATGCAGGTATTGCCCTGATATCAACCTATGTAGGACTTCTTTTTACGGCAATGGAAACCGATTATTATCCACGACTTTCCGCTGTGGCCGAGAATAATAAGAAATCCAATGAGTTGGTCAATCAACAGACCGAGATTGCTCTTTTGATTTTAGCGCCGGTATTGGTGGCTTTTTTGATTTTTATCGATTGGGTAATCATCATACTCTATTCAAGTGAATTCGTAGCAGTGAATGTAATGATTTATTGGGCATTTTTAGGAATGTTCTTTAAGGTGCCCGCGTGGGTCGTCGGGTTTATTTTTATTGCCAAAGGGAAGAGTAAACTTTTCTTTTGGAGTGAACTCGTATCTAATCTTTATCTATTAGGATTGAACTTATTGGGCTACTATTATTGGGGTTTGACCGGCTTGGGGTTCTCCTTCTTAATTGCTTATATGGTGTATTTGATACAGGTGTACTGGATTGCCAGCGTCAAGTACGACTTTAGATTTCATCGTGAGTTTGTAAAGATATTTGCGCTACAATTCGCGCTTGCCTTGGTCTGTTTTGCCCTAATTAAATTTATCACGATACCCTGGATGTACATTATTGGGGTTCTGATCATACTTATTTCGGTTTGGTATTCGTTTAAAGAGCTAGATAAACGCTTGGGGTTGAAAGAAATATTGAAAAACCTCAAAAAGTAAAAACGCAGTACCCGAATCGGGTAGACAATTATAAGATGAAAGAGATTAAACTGGTCTTCATATATAGTATTCTTTTCCTCTTGATCTACTTAGGTCCGGTTCAAATAGGGCCGATTACATTTTCGCAGGTTTGGAAAATACCGTTGTTCGTTTTCTTAGTCTGGCAAGTCATCATTATCAGAAACAGAAAAAAACCTGGATTCATCAAATGGTCATACGCTAGGGCCGTAAAGAATCTGGTTACAGGGGGCTTTTCAGTGAGTTATTTTGCAGGGATAATCGATTTTATTCGATATATGATGTTTCCGCTAATGTATGAGTTTGCCTCCCTAAAGATCCGAAGTTTGAAAGCTCTTGATAAGATGCTTCTAGGGTTTGCGCAGTTCATTATAATTTCCGGTATTCCCTTTACTTTGAATCTCCTAAAAAGTAAGGCCCATGATACGGTACTTTATCAAGATTTCGATAGTTACGCCGGAATGTTCCAGAATTCGCACGGTGCGGCCATCACGACGACGACCGCCGTTTTGATTTTGTTGGCCTATCTCAAAATGAAAGTAGAAGTGATACGCTTTCCGAAGTTAAATTACGCCCTGTTACTGTTCGGAATTTATCTGATCTATCTCACTTTCATTAGAACCGGGTATGCCATGTTCTGTATTGGAGCCCTGTTTCTTTTCATGCCGAAGAAATTTTCGGTAAAACAAATAATCACGGCGAGTTTGGCCTTGTCGGTCTTGGTTTTTGGTTTTTTCTATTTGTTGGAAACCAACGAAGCCTTTTATAATCGGATTTTTGACATTCGCAACGGTAAACAGACCGCCGCTGGTTCTGGAAGGTTTCTATTTTGGAAAGCCGCATTCGACCTATGGTTCAATGGAAACATTTTTGAACTGTTCTTTGGTTTCGGTTTTGACGGTCTTGTCGATCATATTTATAAAGCGGTCGGATTACGAGTATATGCCCATAATGAGTTTTTTACACAATTGGGTCAGAACGGACTTCTCGGTGTCATATTCTTTATTGGGTATCTGGTGTCCTTATTTAAGTTTATCTGGGAACGACGCAAGCGCCCATCGTACAGACTGGGAATGGCCATCTTCTTTTTGTATGTTTCCTTGATGATGACCCAGGGGGGGATGTGGTTCGAACTTGATGTTTTCATGGTCCTGGTATTTGTGAAACTCGAATTTGAAAACAAAATGTATAAAAAAGCTAGAGAGCAATGGTACTATGCGCATTCGGAGGTGCAAACCACTGAAAACAAAAGTTGAAATTACAGTAAGATCAATTGCTCGCAAATTAGAACACCCATTAAACCATATTGATATAAAAAAGATAGAATTTAGAGTACACGATTATCTGCTATAATGACACGAAAAATCATCACTACCGTACCTAAGTTATCAACCGCAGGAGGTGTAAGCGCCTTTTGGAACGCGTTGCTTCCAAAGCTTACCCAATATGAGGATATTACAATCAACACGCTAGAGGTAGGAGGGCATGGAAAGAACATTCTAGGGCCGGTGTCGGACCAAATGAAATTCAAAAAAACTATTGATTCGACAACTGATTTGGTGGTTTTAAACCCTTCCCTTGGTGCGAGAAGTTTTTTTCGAGACGGTCTTTTTGCCCGACGATTGGCCAAAAAGAACGTGGATTTCGTTGTTTTCTTCCACGGGTGGGATTTGGCATTTGAAGAAAAAGTGTCCAAAAAATACGTGAAGTTCTTTCAAAACTCATTTGGCAAGGCCAAACGAATATTTGTACTGTCGCAGGAGTTCAAAAGTAGTGTGGAAGAGTGGGGTTTCGAAGGGGAGGTCTTTGTAGAAACGACGACCGTAGATAGCACGCTGCTCAATGATTTCTCTATTGAAGAAAAGCTGACGGCCTCAACGGAAACGGCCCATATTAATGTCTTATTTTTATCGCGATTGCTTCGGGAAAAGGGAATATATGAGGTTATAGACGCCTTTAAAAATCTACAAACTCGCTTTTCAAACCTCAGATTGATCATTGCCGGAGATGGAGTAGAGTTCAAGACTGTAAGCCATTATATAAGATCACTATCGGGCATTGAAATGAAAGGTCATGTTGAAGGAGAGTGTAAAGTGGACCTATTTAAAGAATGTCATATTTATTGTATGCCCAGTTATAGTGAAGGCCTACCGACTTCCGTTCTGGAGGCTATGGCATTTGCCTTGCCAGTCGTAACAACCCCTGTTGGGGGATTGAAGTATTTTTTTGAAGATAAAAAGATGGGGTATTTTGTTGACTTGGAGAAACGGGAAGATCTAGAGCAAAAACTTGAAAAATTGATCGTCGATGGCAAACTAAGAGCTCAAATCGGAAAGTACAATCATGATGTTGCCGCTGAAAGACTTGTCAGTACAGTCGTTGCAAAAAGACTGCACAATCACTTCTTGCACTGCATGAGCGCCCCCTTAAATTCATAGTGGTCCAGAACATATGGAAGATAAAAGTATATACCGATTAATAGAAACCTTCTGTTTGAGCGATAGTCTTGAGTGTTATGATCCCTATGACGTGTGGATGACCGATTTTGGTATTCGTGTAAAGCAACTATATAATACTAATGCCCTACTTGGCCTTATACCTGCGGCAGTAGTGACCATTTGGGATCAATTTTTTAACAATACCCTTAGAATAGGGTATAAGAAACAAGAATACCCTACAGCTCGGGCTACGGCTGCATTGGCATTACTCAACTTATATGAAAAGAACCAAAAGGAAGAGTACTTGGTCTTTGCCCGAAAACATATCAATTGGTTGCTTGATCATAGTTGTAAGGGATACTCAGGCCTGTGTTGGGGATTAGGGTTTAAATGGGCTGCCGGTGATGGATTGGACTATGATGAAAACACGCCTTTCAGTACCCATACCCCCTACGTATTGGAAGCTCTTCACAAGTATGTTGAAGTTACGGGCGATGTAACATATATATCTCAGATCAAGAGCGTTTTCGAATTTTATGAAAATGATATACAAACGATGTACGAAGATGACGAATCACTAGCTACCTCCTACGGACCTGAAAAGGACCGACTGGTGACCAACGCGGTTTCCTATACGCTCTATGCCTATACTATTTTTTTACACTATTTTCCTGAAAAGGAGGCTGAGCTAAGCCATAAAATCCGGAAGCTTTTTACGTTCATTCGAAATAAGCAACGTTCAGACGGCTCTTGGTTGTATGAACCCGAAAACCCGGATTCCTTCATTGATTGCTTTCACTCATGCTTCATTTTAAAGAACCTATACAAGGCCAATCGTGCAGTTGCATTGTCGGGTTGTTCAGATCTTGTGAACCTGGGTTATCAGTATATAAAGGCGAATTTCTACACCTCAAATCACCAACTTTTCAAGCGATTTACTTTGAGTAATAAACCTTCGATTATCAAATTCGACCTTTACGACAATGCCGAGATGCTCCATTTGGCGATACTTCTTGACGATGCGACAATGGTATCCAACCTACATTCAACTATCGGTAGAAAATTCGTCGTAAAAAATGGGGTATACTCTGCTATCGATATCCTCAATTCAAGAGGAAATAAAAACACATTACGCTGGGCGGTCATGCCGTACCTCCATGCGCTCTCGGCAATGAACACGTATTGAATTTATGTTGTTAACTGCTGTTAGTATGCATTCTATCGATGAACTACATAGGTCATTCCGCCTTGTTATTTGTCGCAGAAAAGTGAAGTGTGTCTAGAAAATGGATTCTCACTTATATCGTGCTGTACCTAACCGATAGATACTGTGTTTGGTCGTTATTATTCGGTTTGGATTACCGCAAATATCTACTTTTGACTACTGTTCTGGTCAGTGTATCAACTGAAAGAACCTAAATGAACAATCAATTTGTATGTGTGGTATACTCGGATCGATTAATCGGCACTTTGACGAGAAGGCGCTTGACCTAATGAAGCATCGTGGCCCTGATGATTTCGGTATAGACGCATTTGAGCTCAATGGGCATCACATATATTTGGGACAAAGAAGACTTTCAATTATCGATTTGTCCGAAGCAGGGCATCAACCAATGGTTTCAGACTGTAAAAAGTTTGCGATCGTATTCAATGGTGAGATTTATAACCATTTGGAATTACGAAAAAAACTTCCTGAAAAGATGGCTTTCAGAGGACATTCCGATACCGAAACCATTCTTGAATATTTAATTCACTTTGGTACTAAAGGTATAAAGGATCTCAACGGGATTTTCGGCTTAGCCTTTCTGAATATAGAACAAAAGCGGTTGACCTTGGCGAGAGACCCGTTTGGTGTCAAACCTTTGTACTATGCCACTGCTGGACGAGAGTTGATTTTCGCCTCGGAGATTCGGCCCATAAAATCAATACTGAAACCGACGCAATTGAATGAGGATGCTTTGGCAAGTTTACTAAGGCTGCGTTACAATGCTTCCCCGAATACCCTATTTGAGGGTATACATAAACTCGCTCCCGGTCATATTTATGTGGTAGACCTACAGGGAGATTCCCTAGAATCAAAAACCGAATATTTTGCTGGGCAACTACCAACTGTAATGGAAGGCCCAAAGGATACCATTGTTCAGACCTACGGAGTAGAACTTGAGAAGGCCGTACAACGACAACTTCTATCGGATGTAGAAGTAGGTATATTGCTTAGTGGAGGTATTGATTCCGCTGTAATCGCCGCATTGGCAAAAAAGCACTACAAAGGTAAATTGAAAGCGTTTACCATTGGTTTTGAGGGAGATTTTGAAGAAGATGAAATAGCGGATGCAGAAGAGACCGCCCAACTTTTGGGATTAGACCATTACATAAAAAAAATATCGTTTACAGATTTCTTGGATCTCATAAAAGAGTGCTCTCGAATAGTTGAAGAACCTCTGGCCACCACCTCAATGATTCCGATGTATTATTTGGCACAGTTGGCATCAGAAAAAGTGAAGGTAGTATTGACCGGTCAAGGAGCTGATGAACCCTTGGGGGGCTATACTAGGTATCGATCGGAAGTCATTCGAAAAAAAATTCCCGCAGCATTACGGGTAGCCGCCAAACCGATTGCCCAGCTCATGGGAAGTAAGAATGAGCAACTATTAAGAGGGGCGAACGCTATTGGTATATCGGATGAAATGGAGCGATTTCTATCTATTTATGAAATATTCTCCGTAGAAGAAGTAGGCAAGCTTATTTCAACGAGGGATACCTTGAGTGTTCAAGAGGTTGCTAATTTTTACAAATTATTAGGTTGTAATTCTCGAGGACACGCTGCGGAAAAAATGATGGCAATCGATACCCGGATGAACCTGTCAGACGATCTTTTAAATTATACCGATAAAATAACGATGAATTTCTCCTTGGAATGCCGGGTTCCCATGTTGGATCTTGAGTTGGTGCGTTTCATGGAAGCCCTTCCCTTAGATTTGAAATTAAATAGTAAGGGGGGAAAGATCATACATAAAGCTTATGCCCAAACCCTCTTGCCAGAGCGCATCATCAACCGTCGTAAAAAGGGATTTCAATCACCCACGAATCGATGGTTTAGAGAGGAAATGGATGTGGTGGAACAAATATTGTTGACCGGAGATTCTGAATTTTCAAAAGTATTTGATCAAGGATATATTTCCGAAATTTTAGCACAGCACAGGGCCGGGTATAACAAAGAGAAACAGATTTTTCTCTTGCTCAGTATCTACTACTGGTTTGAATCAAACAAAATCGAAGCATAATGGTTTCAGAATTGTTCAATGGCGTCAAAACCTATGTGCCGAAAACCCGTCAAGAGTTGATGGAATATGTTTTTCAACACAAGAGTATTTTGATAGCCGTAAATGGGGAAAAAATTTACCACGCTACTGATGTAACCCGCAGTATCATCAACAGAAATGTGGGCTATCCCGATGGGATGGGGGCAGTCTGGGCCCTTCAAAAAAGAGGACATGCAGAGGTCGACCGTATTCCGGGTTGCGAGTTGTGGCTCGACATTATTGAACAATACCAAACTAAAAAGTCGTTCTATTTGGTTGGCGGTACCGATGAGGTTATCGAAAAAACGATTGCTAATCTAAAATCGGACTATTCCGGAATCAATATTTTGGGCTATCGAAATGGTTATTTGAACAATGAGGCTGAACGTACTGCGCTATTGGCCGATATTACGGAAAAGAAACCAGATGTGGTTTTTGTTGCTATGGGGTCGCCCCAACAAGAACTGCTTATGGAGGAAATGTACCAGAAACACCCTGCCGTTTATCAAGGCTTGGGAGGAAGTTTCGACGTGTATACCGGACTTGTCCAAAGAGCGCCGCAATGGTGGATAGATCATAAACTAGAAGGTGTATACCGCACCATGATGGAACCCCGAAAACGTATTATGCGCGACATTCGACTTATTCCATATTTTGTAAAACTGATATTCAATAAGTTATGATGCAACTTTCTACTTGTGAAGACTTTGATGCATGGAATAAATTTTTGGAAGGGGAAAGGAATGATCAAATGATCACGCTAGCCCATAATCCTTCCCTTGGTGCTATTCTTTCGAAAACCTTTGGTTACCAAAGTGAGAATAAATTTATTCGCAAAGGTCAAGGCATTATCGGAGTGGTACCTATGGTACATTTTCGCGGAAAGATAATATCAATGCCACATTTTTCATATGGTGGCCCGATTATCGCATCTGACGAAAAGGTGAAAGTCGACTTAAATACACTTTTCGAAGGCAAAGATTTCGAAGTAAGGGGTTTTGAGAAACTATCTGATCATGTCTACGATAAAAAAGTCAGTTGTGTGCTCAACGTACATGAATCGGATGAGGTACAGATGATGGCAATGAAGTCCAAGCTTCGTCAAAAGATCAGAAAGGCAAGGAAATTAGGATATGTTTGTAAACTGGGTGGAATAGAACTTTTGGATGAGTTTTACGACCTCTATACCCGAAAAATGTTGAGATTTGGATCACCTCCATTGGGCAAGGTGTTCTTTAAGAACCTATTGACCGATTACCGATTTGGAGACGTTCAAGTTGCGGTATTATATGACGGCGAAAAAGTTATTGCCTCGGGTATGGCGTTGTCATATCTCGGTTTTAATGAGGTTTGTTGGTCTTCGACCGACAATGAATATGATCGGTTTAATATACACGCTCTGATATGTTGGGAAATGTTACGGTCTTCAGTGGAGAAAAAGCATACCTACTTCTCCTTTGGTAGATCGACTATCGACAGCAATAATCATAGATTTAAAAAGCAATGGAACCCTTTGGAGTTACCTGTTTTCTATAATTACTCCGAGCCTGTTGGCAAATCGATAAAGGAGTTGACTTTTTTGACTAAAATATGGAAACAACAACCCTTGAAGACTTCGGTTTTTTTCGGTCACAAAATTTCCAAATACGTATATTAAAACCACTTTTGGAGTATTTCGAGTATGAACATATTGACATTTGACATAGAAGAGTGGTTTCATATTCTTGACAACGCGTCGACGAAGACCGAGAGAGAATGGTCGAATTTTGAACCTAGGATCCATCGAAATATGGAGACCATTTATGGTATTCTAGAGGAGACCAAAGTAGATGCGACTTTTTTCGTAGTAGGGTGGATGGCAGAGCGTTTTCCGGAGGTCATTCGTGAAATTGCAGATCGTGGCTATGAGATAGGCAGTCATACCCATTTACATCAGTTGGTATATGAACAAGATAGACCCACTTTTTATAAGGATGTAGAAAAATCAATCAAGACCATTGAAGATTGTACAGGTAAAAAAGTAACCTCTTTCAGAGCTCCGGGCTTTTCTATTATGGAAAGGAATAAATGGGCATTTGAAGTATTATACGAATTAGGAATCAGGGTCGACTCTTCGGTTTTTCCGACAAGCCGGGCCCATGGAGGGCTTCCAGCTTATGAAACTGCCACTCCCTCTCTCTTGGAGTATAATGGAGCCGTTTTGAAAGAATTCCCAATAAATACAAGGTCTGTACTGGGTAAGTCCGTGATTTTTTCGGGTGGAGGTTATTTTAGATTACTTCCGTACACGTTCATTAAAAATTCCACGAAGAAATCGGACTATGTTATGACCTATTTTCATCCCAGGGATTTTGATTATGAACAGCCAGTGATCGAGGGACTTTCCACATCGAGAAGATTCAAATCGTATGTCGGTTTGAAAGCTTGCGAATCGAAACTTAGGAAGTGGATAAACGACTTCGATTTCATTGACTTAAATCAAGCTATTGCCCAAGTCGATTGGGAAACTACCATGAGGGTAGATTTAAACTAAATCATAAAATCCAAAAAGAAGTTGTATCATTGATACAATGCAATAAAATAGAATTTCCAACCAATGAAAAAAATTACTTTAATAGCCGGGGCGCGCCCTAACTTCATGAAGATAGCTCCGATCATTCATGCCATTGAAGAGGCGAAACAAGAAGGAAAAGATATTTCGTATCGATTGGTACATACCGGCCAACATTACGATAAGAAAATGTCAGGTAGCTTTTTCGAGCAATTGGAAATTCCAGAGCCGGATGTCAATTTAGAAGCTGGAGGTGGGTCTCAGGCCGAGCAGACAGCGGCTATCATGACGAGCTTCGAAAAAGAGTTACAGAATAATCCCGCAGACCTTGTGCTTGTTGTGGGCGATGTGACTTCAACCATGTCATGTGCCATAGTTGCACAAAAGCTTCATACCAAAGTGGCCCACGTAGAAGGAGGTATTCGCTCGAATGACTGGACTATGCCCGAAGAAATCAATCGACTCGTAACCGATTCCATTACCAATTACTTCTTTACGACTTCTGAGATAGCAAACGAAAATTTGAGACGCAGTGGGGTACCTGAGAAAAGCATATTCTATGTAGGTAATACCATGATCGATACCTTGCTCAAACAAAGACCACGTTTTCGAGCACCGTCGGCATGGAAAGATTTGAACTTGAAAGAGAAAAATTATATTGTCATGACATTGCATCGGCCGGCCAACGTGGATGAAGAGAGTCAGTTAAAGGCGCTCTTAGATGAGATCGTTTTGCATTCAGGGGATCTACCTTTGGTTTTTCCTGTCCATCCCCGTACCGCCAAAGTCTTGAAAGCACTAAATATCGAACACCCGCGTTTACATATGATAGAACCTTTGGGATATTTAGAGTTCAATTACCTTGTAGCAAATTCAAAGGCGGTAATAACCGATTCAGGAGGAATTACCGAAGAGACCACTGTTATGGGAATTCCGTGTATGACACTTCGCGACAATACGGAACGACCGGAGACCATTACCGAGGGTACCAATGAACTCTTGGGTACTGATCCAAAATCGATAAAACCTGCAATGGCAAAACTGTTCTCTGGAAATTGGAAAACGGGAGGAATACCACATCTTTGGGATGGTAAAACAGCTACACGCATTATCGATAAAATATTAACATTCAACGATTTATAAGCTTTAAGGGGGTATTAATACATAACTTTGACGGTCCTATACAGTTCAATTCGAATTTCAAGAGATCGGATATGATGTATTCGGATATACTAGGAGACTGAGCACCACGTTATAAAGTGAATCATCTAGTGAAACAAGAGGATCGCCGTGAAATAGTAGGTGGTTCGCCGTATTCAATATCGAATGAGAGAAAAACCCCATATAGCAGACTTTAAGGAGAATGATAAGCCCATTACCATCACGGATTTACTTTCCAAATACTTTGCGTATTGGCCATGGTTCGTAATCAGCTGTATCGTATTTGTTGCATTAGGGTATTTTTATACGACCTATGCTACAAAAACCTTTACTACCGTAGCCAAGGTCAAGATTTTAGATGATACGCAGCGATCGAATATTATTCCTAATGAAATCGTGGTGGCGAACCAGGCCATGCGGCTCAGTCTTGAAAACCACGTAGAAGTACTGAAATCATATCGATTATTGGATAACGTCGTACGGGAATTGAATTTGGACGTCGAGTACCATGAGTTTGAGAACTATTCGTACCGACGTATATTCAAGCCTCCTTTTGTGGTGAGCAAGGCGATTTCAGAAGATGCTCTAAGAAAGCCCTTGAAGTTTGAACTTTACTTGAGTTCGTCAAGCTTCATCATTACCGATGCGAAGGGAAAGCGGCATATTCTTCCGTATGACAAGGGAGATTCGTCTTCTAGCGATGACTTACCGTTTACCATCAATCTTACAGAAATCGCAAATATCAAAGACTATAAAGACAATAAGTACAAAATAGTCTTAAATCAAGCCAAACAGACGACCATTGCACTATCGAACGACTTAAAAATAAGCGCATCACAACAGTTGAGCGAGGTGTTGACACTGACCCTCCTTGGGGAAAGTAGAGAACTCTCCGAAGCCATATTGAATTCCATAGTGACCAATTTTGATCAAGATGGAGTTACCGATCGTCAATTAGTTGCCAAACGGACCTTAGAGGTTATCGATAAAAGATTTATTAATTTATCGGAAGAGCTGGATTCCATTGAAGCCGGAAAGCAAGACTTTAAGAAGGCTGAGAACCTCTCTTTCATTCAAGAGGATGCAAACGTCAGCCTGCGAAGAAAGTCGGTAGCTAATGCAAGACTGGCTCAATTAAAAACGCAAATATCGCTATCAAAGCTGTTGAAAAGGACCGTATCGGAGGAGATTGCCTACAACTTACTGCCCGGAAATATCGGATTGGATAATAAAGGGTTGAACGAACTGGTCACCAAGTATAACGAAATGGCAAGAGAACGACAGAAACTTGTCGTTACCGTTGGAGCGAATCACCCGAGGTTAAAGGCGCTGTCCGAACAGTTAGAACTTGGCAAGCTAAATATCTTAAATTCGGTCAATGTTTACGAATCACAATTAGACGTTTCGTTGAGGCAATTGAATCGAGAGCAGGAAAATGCCGGCTTCTCGTTTTCGAGACTTCCTGAGAAAGAACGTATGCTTCGGTCGATCGAACGCCAACAGAGTATCAAGGAGAATCTCTATCTCTTACTTTTACGAAAAAGAGAAGAAGCCGCCATCGAGTATGCCGCTACCTCTCCGACAGTTAAGGTAATCGACTACGGGGTGACCAATACCAAACCCATGTGGCCTAAGGCCACGATTGTCTATCCATTGTCCTTGTTTTTGGGACTTTTAATGCCGTTTCTAGTGGTTTTTTTACGGGCTACCCTTGATACGAAAGTACACGGTAGACACGACATTGAAAAGAATAATCCGGAAATACCGGTACTCATAGAGATCCCATATTTCAGTAAGGAACGAAGTTTCGCAAATGTAAATGACCGTTCTACCCTCGCGGAGTCTTTTCGCATATTGAGTACCAATACCGATTACCTGCTTTCTTCCGAAGATGTAGATGACGGCAAGGTGATTTTTGTCACATCTTGTGTAAAGGCTGAAGGAAAGACCTTATTGGCCATGAACTTGTCTTTGGCCTATGCCAGTATGGGAAAACGGGTACTGCTCATTGGGGCGGATCTGAGAAATCCCCAACTGCATACCTATTTTGGTCTAGATAAGAATATTCCAGGTTTGTCCGATTACCTTATCAACCCCAGATTGGGTTTTGAAGATTGTATTAACGAAGGATTCGATGACAATACTAATCACAAAGTATATCTAAGTGGAGGTATTCCAAAAAACGCACCCATACTTTTATCGGGTAAGCGATTCGGTGATTTCATGGCAAAAGCCAGAAAAGAGTTTGATTATGTAATTGTAGATACGGCTCCTACCATGTTGGTTACCGATACGCTGTTGATTTCAAAATATTCCGATATTACGCTCTTTGCCGTACGATCTGGGTTTACGGACAAAAAGTTATTGCAATTTTCGAAGGAGTTGAACCGAACCAAAAAGTTACGTAATATGGCCTATGTTCTCAATGCAGTAGGTCAGGTGAAGGGTACCGAGTTCAATTATGGCTATACCTATGGATATGACAGCAGTACACCAGTCAAGCAACCGTGGTATAAGAAAAAAGTCAAAAAGAATAATGGGCCTCTGAAAAAATCCGCTTAAAAGGGGAGTAATGACTATCCTATTTTGACGGCATGGCAAGTGCATCGAAAATCATCCGAAATTCATGATGATGTATACGCGTGCGCTTCGAATTTCCTGATATATTTATGAAACCTTAATGAGGTAGTGCTGCTGGATCGCTCGCCTTTTTTGTCAAAACAAGATCATTTCGCCTTGAATAGTAGAATAGGAATTTTAATCGATGATTTTCATGACCTTAGCAATTGGCAATGGCGTATAATCGAGGCGGTTTTAGATGAGCCCACCCTTGAATTCACCCTCATACTTCAGGAAAATAAAACCCAAAATCAAGTAAGACACAGCCCGATCAGGGATTTTTTCACAAGATTTAGCCCAAATCGGACGTTGTTCAAAATTCAAAAATATATTGAACAGCGGGTATTCTTCAAGGCTGTTTTTAGTGTCGACACGATCGAATTACGCACTCGTTTGGCATCGGTCCCGACAATTGAGATCGAAGGGCAAGACAGTTCGAAATACGATGAAATCACAAAGACGATTATTGAACGACTACAACAAAGCAATCTAGATCTTATCATCAGTTTGGATTCGCTTTGCGTACCTGTTCGCCTTGCCGAAGGGGCTAAAAATGGTATTTGGTCCTTTTGCTTTGGAAGTCCAGTTGGAGCGCACTATAGTCCCATTGGTTTTAATGAAGTAGTACAAAAAGAATCATCAATTGAATGTAGGTTGATCTCCTATTCTCCAAATGGCCAAATGCAATTGATAGACCATGCCTTTTTCAATCGAGGATGGTCTATGGTAGAAACCGCTACCATGGCGAGCGAAGGAGGGGTTTCCATACTTCTGAAGAACTTTAAAAAACTTCGGCAAGGGTATAACTACCCTAGTTGCCCCCACGGGCAGGTCAAATATAAATACCCGTCACTGTTTCAAGTGATGAGGTATATCACCACATTCTATATCTCCCTATGGGACAAATTAGAGCGGCGTATGGCCTATCGACTTTGGGGGCAACGCCATGAATGTTGGTCGGTCTTCATAGGTAAGGGTAATTTTCTTGAAGGTACTCCTCATGGTCTCAAGCCTTTGAAAATGGCAAAAGACGAATTTTGGGCCGATCCCTTTTTATTTAATTATGGGGGTGAGGACTACGTGTTCTTTGAAAACTACTCTTATAAAACAAACCGAGGTAAGATTTCTTGTGGAAAGGTAGATGGGCATCAATTGTTGGATATCGTCGATGTGCTTGATTTGGAATACCATCTTTCCTTTCCGTTTATTTTTGAAGAAGATGGTGTCATTTATCTTATGCCGGAAACTTCCGAGAATAAAAGGTTGGAGATATACAGGGCCCTTGACTTTCCGACCAAATGGGAGCTTGCTACCACAGCCTTCGAGGGTGAACAGGTAGCCGATGCGTTTTTCTTTGATGATACCCAAAATCAAAAATGGTTGTTTATCAATAAGCAAATGGCGGAGACTTCACCGTTGAACAGCGAGCTGTTCATTTATAAAGTAGATTCCGTAGCACTGAATACCATACTGCCACATGCGCAAAACCCCGTGATCATAGATGCTCGCGTCGCACGTAACGGAGGAGCGATATTCGAATATGAAAATGAGTACTATCGACCTTCACAAAGAAATACCGAAGGTGTCTACGGCCGCGCTTTGAATATCAACAGAATCAAGAAGTTGACCCTAGAAACCTATGAAGAGGAAAATGTTCGGATTGTCGAGCCCGATTTCGACAAAAACCTGATGGCAACACACCATCTACATCAAACTGATAAATTGTTCGTCTTTGACGCCGCATATAAGGCCAAATAGGAGACCGCATAGCCATTTATTCAGGTAAACCATTCCAGATTTCGATATCATCGACCCATTGATGCATAGGGTGCGAATTTCCGTAAACTTGAGTCAAGATGATAAAATCTAGATTGTCGGAGTTTGTGGTGGTAGCACCCGAGTGCTCTGCAATCAGTTCACCATTCACCTTCATCGAAGCGTACCCATCAGAGCTGTCACTCCATTTGATGTAGTACGCTACTTGAAACCATTCGTTCGTGGGTACCGGAATATCATAATTCTCTATCTGCCATATTGGAGTGGTAGGACTCGTATCACCTTGAAAAACCCAATGTTTAATACCTTGGGCATTGGTTTCCATAAAGGCGATCATTCGAAAGCCATTCATGGAAGTACCGTAATTATCGGTTTTGTACTCCCATATCGCGCGCCATTTATCGGGTCCGACCAGTGCCGAATCATCGGTCTTCATCCGATAACTGATATAGAGCTCTTCTGGGTTTTCGGCAATGTTGTTGATTTGATAGGGGGTTTGGGTTGCTAGAACGTCGTAGTTGACGCGCTGAAATAGGGCTTTTGTTTCTTGACCATCGTGTCCGATGACCGTATCGATGCTATTGTCGATGGCAGAGCCTCCATCGTCGTCTATTTTATGAATGCCGCTGAAATTCGAACCGAGTATGCGTATGGGCCAAGAGTATCCGGTGGTTAGGTCTTTACCTCTGATAATCTCGTAATCGGGCCAGAAGTCGCTTTCAAACCCTTCCTGCGGCTCACTGAGGTAGGTATCGCTTTCAAAACCCGAACTGAATAAAAGGACCCCCGGAATGGTCTCCGCTGCTGCGGAAATTGGTTCTGTTTGCAGCGGATTATCCGATTTGCCACATGCACCAAATACAATAAGAAAAAGTAGGGGTAGTATGTTTTTCATTCTCTTGATATTCAAATCAAATTATAGATCGGAATCCAAAAAGTGTAAAAGTTCACTATTGATTTAGACGACCCGATGACGAATACCTATCATCAGTTCCGATTTAAAAAAAATTATTGGATGTTCATCTATACGTGCACATCATATTCGTTAATCGGCTGGGTACCTTTTCAATGAGGGAATAAAAGTAAGCAAATTTGTGAGCTTATTTGAACTAGGTCTACGAGAGTTTGGTAGAATTCCTAGATTATGTGCATGTCCTTCTTGACGGCAATAGACCGAAGGATTTGGAAATCATAACCTATTCCTAGAACGGAAATCAAAAGCGAAGGTCATACCATGGATCGGTTTTAAGGGCTACTGTCGTTGCGGTAGGCCGTCCCAAATTTCAATATCGTCTACCCATTGGTGCATTGGATGCGAATTTCCGTATACTTGGGTCAACATGATAAAATTCATATCATCTGAATTGGCCGTTGTGGGTCCGTGATGCTCCCCGATAAGTTGCCCATTTACTTTCATAGAGGCATAGCCATCCGCTCCATTGCTCCATTTGATGTAGTATTCCACTTTGAACCATTCGTTTAAAATAAGCGGCACGGAGGTATTTTTAGCTTGCCATACCGGAGTTTGCGGACTCGTATCTCCCTGAAACAACCAATAGGGTTTACCTTCATAATCAGTGGCCATAAAGGCGATCATTCTGAACCCATCTTTGTTTGACGCATAATTATCGGTTTTATATTCCCATATCGCACGCCATTTATCAATGCCTTTTACCCCCGTATCATCCGTTTTCATCCAATAGCTCATATAGAGCTCTTTTGGGTTCTCTTTGATATTATTGATTTGATATGGGGTTTGAGTGACTTGAACATCGTACTTGACCTGTTGGAACAAAGCGGATGTACGACCGCCTTTTGGTCCACCGGTTTCTTCTATTCTATTCGCAATGGCATTTCCACCACCATCATTGACACGATGTATTCCACTGAAATCAGATCCGAGAATTCGCATGGGCCAGGAGTGTCCGGTGACTTGGTCGGTACCGGAAAGGTATTGGTACCCATCTTTAGGAGCGCTCAAACGAACTCCTTCAAAACCGGAACTAAACAAAAGGTTCGCGGAGGCATTATCCGTATCGTTTGAATTTGAGTCGTCGTCTTCGCCTGGTTCGGTATCTGTCGTATCTTCTTCTTCTTCTTCGGAAGTGCTCTCTTCCTCCGAGCTCATATCTATGACCAATTCTACCGTGCCGATTTCAGTACTGCTGGTTTCATCTTCATGGTTCACTTCGGTAGTATAGGTAAACGTGTCGGTGGTTTCGGAATCTTCTGTGTTCAAGGCATCATTATCCATCTCGGTTGCAGAAGCATTTTGAGGGGTGTAAATAATAGTTTGTTGATCATCCCCAAGTTCAACAGACCCATAAATGGGATCTGAAATTGCGGTAATATGAACGTTATCGTCAGGGTCAAAACTATCATTTGACAAAACGTCCAAGATAACCTTAGCATTATTTTGGATGACAAAACGGTCGTCCACGACAGTTGTCTCAATGACCGAATCATCCGAAAGAGCAAGTTCGGTCAACAGATCGCTGTCATTAGTGCATGATACACTAAGACATATATGGAATAGCAGAATGAGTACCATAATGAAATCGTAGCAACGTGTTTTCATTCGAAGATTAAGTTTAAAATTCAGATGTGCAAGCTTGGGGCTTGTAAAATAATCTTGGCCACCGTTTAATCGATGAAAAGACTTATTTTTAGGGTGAAGAACTGCATAGAGCCTTCATCTGATGTACGTCTTCGGTGTCTGTGGAAGACGGTGAGGATTCGATTTTTCGATGTATTACATCTTTTTTTAACAAACAGGCTATTTGGTTCTCCGTCGGTTGTCTTTCGGATTTCGCTTCAAAAAACGATATGATATGTTTCTACGTCTCTTTGCGCTTAGCTCTCTTATTTTGGGATTTTCTTGTTCCGAGATTCCCCCATCACCGATAGGCCCTATACCTTCAGAACGTCATCTTGCCTGGCATGAACTGCAGTACTATGCATTTGTTCATTTTAATATGAACACTTTTACCGATATGGAGTGGGGCACAGGCGGTGAGTTGCCCAATCAATTTGCCCCATCTGAATTAGATATACGGCAATGGGCCAGAGTAGCCAAAGAAGCGGGCATGAAAGGTATCATCATTACGGCCAAACACCATGATGGTTTTTGCCTATGGCCGACCAGTACTACGGAGCATTCGGTAAAGAACTCCCCTTGGAAGGAAGGTAAAGGCGACCTAATCAAGGAGTTGTCGGAGGCATGCGCCGAGTACGACCTTAAGTTCGGAATCTACCTGTCTCCATGGGACCGTAATCACGAGGCTTACGGAAAGCCTGAATACGTGGCGGATTTTCATCAACAACTACGGGAGTTGCTCACGAATTATGGGGAAGTTTTTGAAGTATGGTTTGATGGGGCAAATGGCGGTTCTGGGTATTACGGAGGGGCAAATGAAACCCGAAAAATCGATAATAGAACCTACTATGAATGGGAAAAGACCACCGAAATCGTTCGTGAATTACAACCCAATGCGGTAATTTTTAGTGATGGGGGTCCCGATATACGTTGGGTAGGTACAGAAGAAGGATGGGCGAATGAGACCAATTGGAGCGTCATGAGAAGAGACGAGATTTACCCAGGTTGGCCAAGATATGTAGAATTGCGTTCCGGTCATGAAGATGGCACCCATTGGCTTCCCGCTGAAGTGAATACATCCATTCGGCCCGGTTGGTATTACCACCCCCGGGAAGACCATCAGGTCAAATCATTGCCACGATTGGTACGGACATATTACGAATCCATCGGACGTAATGGTAACTTTTTGTTGAACCTTCCGGTAGATACGCGAGGCCTGGTTCATGAAAACGACGTGGCAAAGTTAATGGCCCTGAAGAAGCAGTTAGATGCCGATTTCAAGGTAGAATTAGCGCAAAGCACCAAGCTGACCGCCTCTAATATCAGAGGTGGTGATATGACATATGCCCCCACCAAAGTCAACGATGGGGACAATAGTACCTATTGGGCAACCGATGATGGAGTGACCAAAGCGAGTCTGACCTTGGAATTCGAGAGGCCGACGGAGGTGAACCGAATACTGTTACAGGAGTATATCCCGCTGGGACAACGTGTGAAGAAATTCAGTATCGAAGCTGAAATCGATGGGGAATGGACTACCCTTGACGAGCAGACCACTATAGGATACAAGAGAATTTTACAGTTCAATACGGTTAGAACAACTCAAATGAAAGTGAATTTTCTGGAAGCGAAAGGCCCTATTACTATTTCAACCATAGCATTGTATCGGGCACCTAGTTTTTTAGTAGCTCCACAACTGAAACGAAATAAGGCCGGAATAGTGACACTCTCTGTACCCGACCCTGAGGTTGAGATGTACTACACCTTGGATGGAAACGAACCGTCAAGCCAAACGTTGAGGTTCACTGCTCCGATACCTGTAGAATCCCCAGTAACCTTAAAGGCCATCGGATATGATTCTCAAAGCGGGAAATCAAGCGAAATCGAAATCTATGAGTTAGATCTACCAAAGAAGGAATGGAAGGTGATATCGAGTAGTTCTGGAGATCTCACGACGGCCGAGTTTCTTATTGATGAAGACCCTGATACGTTTTGGGCGACCGACGAAAAAGTAGATGCCCCACAGGAAATCGTGATCGATCTTGGAAATCAAGAGGAGTTACGCGGTTTTACCTACTGGCCCATTCAAGAGCGCTATCCTTTTGGGATCATCACCAGCTATGCGTTCTCGGTAAGCAACGATGCCCGCAGCTGGACTACCGTGGCAAACGGTGAGTTTGCGAATATTGTCAATAGCCGATTAATGCAGAAGGTGACATTCTCCCAAACAAGCGGTAGATATATCAAACTAAAGGCCCTAACTGTTGACGGAACGGGTTTTCAAGCCTCTTTTGCCGAGGTGGGCGTGATTACTAGATGAAACGAACTGCAAATGGCTGTTTCTCAAAATCCGCTGTTGTAGGCGATTATTTTGGTAATGAAATAGATGGATATGGATAGTACAAAACAGCTGATTGCCGCTAAGGTATCGTCTTTATTCAATTCTCTTTTAAACTTAAGTAGTACTGTTTTCATGACGTTATTTTAGACTACAAAATTCAGTGTAACCGTGTTCAATACCCAAATTATTTGATAAAGCGTAGCAAAGAGCGATGAATTGTGAACAGGGTAAGTTTGGACGAAAAAAGCCGTTTTTGGTCGAAATTAGCATAGCGTATGGTAGTGATATTCCTTTTAGGTTCAAATAATCCATTTTAGAAAAGACGCACTAAACATTTAGCTTTTTTCATGGTTTTATTTTTTATTCTTTCAAATTATTAATAATTTTCCGACATCTCCCCGAAGATACGTATCAAATTCGCCTATTATCATGGGTCGCGTTTCTTCCCCCTCCGACCGGTAAAATGGCATTTGATTAGCACGGTAACATTTGTTGAACCCAATTAAATCAAGTTCATCATGTCAAGGCCTATGATCGATTTACATTGTCACTACCCTTTGAAAACCTTTTCTGGACTACAGAAATGGCAAAACTAATGCTGGACTTGCGCCAGAGCAGGTTTCGGATATGATTTTTCCGATAACATAGTCCATTTTTAAGGAGTTGTTATACCAATGCCTATTTAATTGTGATGCAATTGTATACTGAATAAATGATTGAATACCCAATAAACAACCGTTACTATGTACACCAAAAATACCATAAGTACGTCTCATGTTAGCCCGGCACACCTGTATGCCCTTTTTGGATTAACCATAGTCATGTGGATTACCGCCGATTATTTTCGGATACCCGGTATACTTACCCACCCCCAATTCACCGAAGCTATCAGTCCAGAATATCTCAAAGAGCTTATGGCAAAGGAGCCCAGGATCTATATATCGTACCATCTGTTTTTTGTGATTGATTTGATTTGGGCACCCCTATTGCTTTGGGCACTTTGCAAGTATATGCTAGGAAAACTATGGGAAAAAAACCGCAATCCGAACCGCGGCCTATTTCGCACGCTTTTTCGAATATTCTTGACAATGGCCCTGGTAGCATATGGGCTTGATGTTGCCGAAAACACGTATTACTTATGTTACCGAAAATATAATGAAGATTTGGTACTGGCGAAGAATATAGCGTATGGTATGGTTTTGCTTAGTGTCATTCTCACCTATCTTCATTACACCTTTAGAAAGTACATCAAGACTATAGTGACCTTTATAACCGCTTCAACCTATAGCCTGATCATATTGGTCGTCTTGGGTTCTTTCCTACCTCGTGCGCCGCAAGTCAATTCAATTGTGGTAAATCTATATGAGAGACCGGTGGAATTGGCGATTCTTTTTCTGGTGGCTCCCACTTTTGCGGTGGTTTTGGCGCACTATCCAAGCTATTTCAATATCGATGAAAAAAAACGCAGTTGGTTCATGGGCGATTGGCGTTTGGGTCTTGTAGGTATCGTTTTCTACAAATACAAAAAAGCCTATAACAACGATGATAGCGGAAAGCGAGAAGATCAAGTCAATTTTCTCTATCGCATATTGGGAATTCTTTTCTATGTCGCCTTGTTCTATATTTTGGGATATACTTCGGAGGTGAATTTCGGGTGGCAGTTTCAGGTTTCCAAAATTGCGATTATAATGATGGTGGCAGGTATTGTTCTTCTTTATGTGCTAAAACGACGAAAAGATGCATGGTTTGACAAAGTAGCTCCATATTTGGAAAAGAGATTTCCCGGCTTCTATGATGGGGACAATCCTTCGGACCCAAAAAACCTAACTGCCGATGCAACGAACGAGTGTAAGGCGACCAATGAAAAGATAAAACCCCACATCTTGGCGGATCTTTTTAGTATTCGCCAATCGGTAATCACCTTTTCAGTGATTTTTGGCTTAACGGTTATTGTACATTTCAGCCTCATACTCTATTTGTGGTTTTGTGAGGATTGCCGCTATACCGAACTTACCGCCCACTGGAGCATGGCCTGTATTCTACTACAGATGATTTCATATATCTATTTCCGAACCTTCAGATCGACTTTGCGCTTCGTATTCTATAAAAATACCAAGGCAATCAACAATGCCTTCTATATTTTAAGGGAGATCGAAACGGCCAAGACCGAAACCGGGGTCATAAACAAGGAGGTCAGTTTAAGTGTTTCCTGTAAAAAAGAACACATTAAAGCGTTCTTTGAAGATATTGATTTTAAGCCTGTTAAACCTAAAAAAGGCTTTAAGAGATACCTTGTTGCAATTCAGATAGGGTATTACAATTTTTTAAAATACTTTTCTTTTGGCGCCTTGAGTAACAACGTGACCTTTCTTCAATCGATGACCGTTGTAGGCTTTCTGAACGTCCTCATTTACATCGGCATCAATATTTTTAGTGAGTGGGCTACAAGAATTAACTCTATTTTGATTATTCTCTCTGCACTTTTCTTTTTCTATGGCACCTTGGTAGTGCTCACAAAGAACTTCATCTATTATAAGTATTCGGAGGAAAGCGAGGCTTGGGACAAACGAAGCCGGTACAATTTCTACTTGGTGCTTGGCTTACTGATGTTAGTGGTTTTGAACAGGCTTAAGGCAGAAATGCCCAATAACTTGTTCACCTTGCCCTTGGTGGAGCGAAATATCGCTAATGAAGAATCCCTGGAGAATTACGTGAAAGGGTTATCCAAAGATCAAGTACGCTATTATATTGCATGTTATGGCGGGGGAATGAAGTCAAATGCTTGGACGATGACCGTACTTAAGGCACTTTACGACCAAGACCGTGATTTTTTTAAAAAGACCGTCGGCATATCCGGTGCTTCAGGGGGTACCGTTGGCTTGGCGAATATTGCGGCCATAATAAACGCCAATAGTGATAATGACCAAGCATGGGATAGCATTATTGAAAAAATTTCCACCGAAAACATGCTGTCGCTAGATCTTACCCATACGTTGGGTAGGGATCTCTTTAATCATCTATTGGTTCCCCGTTGTACACTTACCGGTAAGGATCGTTCCTCAAAAGCGATGGCACTATATGCAAAAATGACCAATAATGCCGATGAAGTGTGCAAACCAACTCCATATCGAGCGTTTTGGAAAAAGCTGTATCATAATCAAGGAAAGCAATTCCCTATTTTGATTTCCAACTCTACCAATACCATGGGAAATGCGGGAATGGCCGTAAGCGTACATGTGTCCGATACCATAGCCGAAAAAATCCTGTACCACGATTCAGATAACGTTTTGGAAGTACGGAAAACGGAATATGACTTAGAGGGAAGAAAAGAAAAAACCAAGGCCTTGACCTTGAGTTTTTTTGACGCCGTATCGACCTCAAATCGTTTTCCTTTGATAAGTCCGGCGGCGAAAATCGAGACCAAAGGCCATTTCAATGACGGTGGTATTTATGACAACTCAGGATTATTATCTATATGGAAGTTGTATCTGGCCATTGATTATTTAGAAAGACGCGATAGCACAAAAAACAAAGGTCAAAAGAATGTCTTTATCAGTATTGTCAACGATAAGGACCAATATATAAAGAAGCGCGTGGCACGCTCAAAACTGAATATCAACTCCAGCAAAGTCAATGAAAGTACCGAATTAAGTGCTATCCTTAATGCCGTGGCCGCAACGGAAATGGTACCGATCTATGTAAAATCAGAATTGGGGTTATTGGATGTTTTTGGGCCCAATGTTGTTTTCTATAGTATTTACCTTCCACATACTTTTTCAGTAGCGGATGTAAAGCGAATGTATGGGGAAGAGCTTGATTTGAACAAAGGGAAAAACTTGAATGATACACATAGGGAGTTATATAGAATCGTCGAACGGAACAACTCCGACATTAAGGATTCGTTGAACCAGAAGTGTCTCTTGTTCGGGAAACCGGTAATCGAGCCGCCCATGAGCAGGGTCATGGCAGAACCGGCTTATGAATTCATGAAAGTCATGTTGGATCACCAGATGACAAAGGATGTCATGCTGAAAATAAAAGATAGTAACAAAGAATAGTTTAGACGATAGATATGTGGAATGTAATACTTATTGTACAAGAGGCAACGAATTCAGAGAGTTTTCTAGATCGGGTGATCGCTGCTTTGATCATTCTTTTAATACTCAGTCTGATCAATGAGAAAGTGGTTGATCTCATTCGGAGATATAGCGAGATACCCTCTTCAATAAATAGATTTAACTGGCTAAAGCATATTAATAAAACACATACAAGTGACCCTGAGATCGACAAAAAAAAGAGTAGGGAGATCAGCCTATTGGCGGTACTCATAGGCATTGTGATAGCCCTTCTTTCAAAAGCCAGTCTGTTTGATCTACTTAAAGACGGGGCAAAGGACAACCTTTTCTGGAGTAGTGATGAAACGGTGCACGGGCCACTAGCTTGGTTTATAGTTGGAATCGTGCTCACTGGGTTTTTCTAAGTTTCGGCTCTAGGTTTTTTCACGATTTACTTGATGTGCTGTATCAAACTAAAGAATATAAAAGAAAACTGAAAGGAAAACGCCTGTATGAAGGTCATGATATCGATGAGGTTCAAGACTATATAGATACCACCGATGTAAAGCTGGCAAAAAAGGCTTTGGCGCGGCATGGTAAAGAGATCAAAAGAAAATATGATGATATCATTCTCTCTATGGAATTGGGAAACACGGTAAACGACCAAATTGGAATTATCGTTACCGTAAGAAAATTGCCTCCCGCTGATTTCCCTAAAGATGTACCGGTTTCCATGCCAAATGGCAGAGTAATTAAAGTAGCCGTCGAAACCATTATAAAAAAAACAGGTAGTATTCATTATGGTTTGCATTTTCGTCTGCAAAACCCCGGAGAAAAAGGATATACTGGAGCATTAGGTGGAATCTTGGTGTCAAGCGATGAAAAGGACAAGAAGTATCTTTTGACCTGTTCTCATGTTGCTTTGGGAGGTCGAGGTGATGATTTAGGGGGATATTTCGATACCGATCTGACTCATATAGAAACGGATATTTTGGATAATGAGACACAGACGGGAAAAGGGACGTTGGTTTACGCAAAAGTAGACCCGACCAATGATACCGCCCTTGTAGCGCTTACGGATTTGGATACATCCGAATGGAATAACGAATTACCAACTGGCGGACACTATGAGGAATCCATTCCCGTCAGCATGCTAACGTTTAATGAGCGGATCAGGTTCTATAGTTCTAAAAGGAATATGACAGTAGAAGGTGTCGTTAATCGCCTTAGGGTGTCCGAAAAAGTCAGTTTAGAATACAACGACCTCAGTATCAATGATTTTGAAGGGGTAATCGCCGTAGGCAATAATGACGGTGGTTTTTGGAGCCCTATCAGTCAAAAGGGAGATTCAGGTGCCGTACTCTACGATGAAGACAATGCACCTTTTGGAATGATAATAGGAGGAGATGACGAATTCACCTATGCGCTGCCATTGACCGATATTTTAAATTCTACCAGGATGAAAGTTTTTGTTGACCAACCGTTTATCGTATGAAAATATCCTTAAAATTTATACCGATTCTAGTCGTATTCTCAATAAGTTCATCGGGAGTGGGGCAAAATATTGAAAAGCACCCGCTCTCTGATGCGATCAACTATGTAAGAGCCCTAAACCCCAATAAAGAAGAATATCCAAAGGCCTATTTTATTCTCAAGAAATATGACAGTGATGAAAGTGTGACCTTTTTAAATGAAAATAGAATAAGTGGTCCTTCGAATACTATTATTCCCGTTTTGGGGCTATTGGATAGCATCCCTGATTTTGATAAGAGGATTGAGGAATATAAATTGACTGAATCACCAGGTACGGTTCAAGGTGCAGGAGCGGCCCCCTCGATTGCCGCACCTTTAATCGATGCGCTTTCAACAGTTGTTGCCAAACGTTTTAAAGAGGAGCTTACTTTGGCCTTCTTAGAAGATTTTAAGGACAAACTGAAGAAACAAAAATACCTAGCTCAAATATTTCCCAATGCCTACAATGTGCTGTTGAATGAGAATATTTTCAATACTAGCCTATGGTTGACCACGTTTCGAGGCGCCATGGACGAAGATCTTAAAATCCTACCCGAAAATGTACCCGTAGTTCTTGAAGCTATCAAAAACTCTGTGAACCTTAAGGGAGATACGAAGAAATTACTTTCCCATGCATTGTCTCTTTATAGGCCCGCGCTCCAGTTTATAAACCATCCTGAAAAATCATATGCGAATATTCAAGAGTTGACCGATGCGATAGTCCCTTTGATCGAAGGTAATCTTGGCGAAGAGAATAGCGTGAAAGGCATTCTGCTTTTTTCTCGATTATTCCTTAAGGAATTAGGAGACAAGCAATATAGTAATTGGTCCAGTAAACAAGCTATTTCACAACTATTGAGAAACCCGCAAATGATGCAGGCGTACATTGGGTTTACTCTAGAGAAGTACAAAGACAAATTATCGACCACATCTTTTAATGAAACCCAAAATGTGTATGATGCCATCAATACAGGGGGATTAATATCTAAGATCACAACCTATTTGACCAGTGCCGTTCAGAAAGTAAATGGGTTTATTGTAGAAGTCGAGACCTTGAACCAACGCAGGAGATCTGAAAAAATCGGTTTTTCAGATTACCTAGATCTTACCGATAAAGGTTTCGGAATCATTGAATTTTTGGCTAACGATGATTGGATCAACTCGTTTTTTCAAAACAAGGAGAGCAATAGTCTTTTGAATTCCGTATCTCAAATCAGTCAAATCATCTCTTTGGGCAACTCGATAAAAACCGCGGTCGATGCCAAGGAATATTCCAAAATTTTAGTGAGTCTTTTTGGATTTATCAAAACCTTTATCCCTCAAGAGGCACTAGATGCGAGTAAGACTTTTCCGGTCATTGTAAATTACGCCAATTTGGCTATCGGTTTGTCCGGAGCCAAGACCTCAGAAGAAATGGTTGCGGTAATCGAGACCGCCGCACTTCCGTTACAGAGTTACCGCCTAAAAAGGTATAGTCGATTTAGTATCTCGTTGAACGCCTATGCAGGTGCTTTTTTCGGCTATGAACGCCTTCAAAGTGCCAATGTTGCAAATAAGACATCAGCATTAATCGGTTTTACTGCACCAATTGGGGTCGGTTTCAATTGGGCATTGGGTACACCAGATGAGCAGACCGGACAAGTTCCGTTTAAAAGTACCGAACGGACCGATAAAAAGGGGACCTCCATACGTGAAGATCGTTATTTAGGTAAGCATTCCCTATCTGTTTTCGCCTCTTTAATCGATGTAGGCGCTTTGGCGGTATATCGGTTGAGTGATGATCAAACACCCGTTGGGGATATACAGTTTCAAAACATATTCGCACCCGGCGCCCAAGTGATTTTTGGTTGGGGAAAGACACCGATATCCATAGGCTTAGGTGTTCAATATGGGCCCAGCCTCAGAAAGGTAAATGCTGTAGACGGGTTTGTGTCACCTACTATTGAATCAAGAGGTTGGCGATATGGTGCTTCCTTGATAGTCGATATTCCGCTGCTACAACTCTATAGAAAATAAGATCAGTGGTAAAGATGTGATGCAGCACTAAGTTGGAATATAGTCTGGGTATTTGGCATATTGCCATGCCGGATAACCGTTTATCAGGGTTGCTAGGCGATCAATTCGAATACCGTTTTTCCGTTCTTTCGCTTGGCCCGTAATTTGGTGCGTCTATTTTCTGCCTCACTTACATAAGAAACGTGAACCCAATCTGGGTTGTCATTGTTACCATATTCCCAAATGATTTGGTCAAAGTCAACATGGTCAACGATCCATCGGAACATTTCGGCATTGGTCATTCCCCCATAAGCATCATCCAGATCAATGGCCTGCCCCAAGATGTGCTGGGAGTTCCTGCTTCCCTTGACGATTGCATTGAGTTTCCGGCTTCTGAAAAATGAATTGACCCGAATAGGCCTATTCCCATTGGCGGTGCGAAGCGGTTCAAAAATTTGTTCTGCCACTATAGTCATATTCTCTACCACTGCGGGATTGGGCGTATTCCGAATACCATGACGTTTCGCTGTAGCACTTCTAGTAGCCTCTCGATAGCTGATATGGGCGGATATGTTCATCGCTTTAAAATTTAAGATTAAACGTATTTGATTTTTGTACTATGGGGGAAAGTCTGGTGCTTGGTGATACCAAGGCTATGTAAAGTACTATAAATATTACAGAACACACAATAAAAGTTTCCATTATTGTAAGTTGGATTACCATCTATACATTTATACCGATGTATGAAGGGTATAAGGGTTATTTTTAAGTAAAATGCCCACCCAAATGAACTTTGAAGAAACGATTTCTTATTTAAGGAATCATGCTGTTTGTGGTAATCGCTTGATCTCCAAGATTTCAAATCTGTTGAGGGAGTGTGAGTGTTTCGAAAATATGATGGTAGGCATTTATCTCATTGATAAAAATCAATTCCTTTTTTATAACGCCAAACTCGAAAAACTTTTCGGTAACAACTATAGAAAATTGTTTGAAGAGGGATGGGACTTTTGGTTTTCACTAATCGATTCAAATGAAAGTTTTGGGATTCGAAACCGCTTGACTCGCTTTTTGAAAACAACCGATTTAATTTCCCCTCTTGTACTCAGATATCATATCACGGACTTCAACTATAGACGACTTGCCTTGCGCCACGAAATCTGTTTGTATGAGGTCAACCAACAGACCATAGCGTTCAATTATTTTTTCGATGTGACGGATAAGGAGGTAATGACCAACCATCTCAAAGTTGTATCCGACAGGGGCACGGCGCCAAAATCTGAAAGTAATCGCTCAAATGTTTCCCGTAGAGAAGAGGAGGTATTACGTTTAATAGCTAACGGCTTCTCCTCCAAGCAAATAGCGGATATGCTTTATATCAGTAATCATACAGCGATTTCCCATCGTAAAAACCTCATCGAAAAATTCGGGGTGAAGAATACGGCCCAACTTATCAAAACCGCCTCCCAAATTATGGAACTTTAACCCCTTAATGAGGGTTTGATAGACGCCTTTTTAACGAAATCCCCATTTTTAGGGATTGTATTCCAAGCGGATTCTTTGAACCTTGTAGCAATTAAATGAAGACTTTCCCCGTCTCATAGGCTAAATCGATTTTCCCCTTGAAAATTCCCCTTCCAATAGACCATTACGGTATGGCCTATTTTCTTTGTAATACCAAATAGCTCAAGCTCAGGTGTCGGACAACAGGTCTAACTATTGAGTTTATGATTCGAACTATTTTACAATTGTTACTGAACGAGCTTTCGACCTGTATTTTGGAAGCCAATTCCGATATTGAGGAACCACCCGTGGTTCTGGGCAATATCGGATTATCCAGCGCATTGGGTGGAGCGGAATCGTATATGCAAGACAAGATTGTTTTGAGCTTGGTAAATCTTATGGAAGAAGTGACCCTAAAGAACGCTTCTCCGTATCGGAACAACAGTGCGCAGCCTGTTGTTCAAAACCCACCCACCTTCTTAAACCTTTTCTTGCTTTTCACCGCAAATTTTACAAGTCCCCAAGGAGCAAGCAGTAGTAGTCAGGTGCCTTATAACAATGGCCTTACGCTCTTGTCTTCCGTTATCGAGTTCTTTCAAAGCCAACGCATATTCACAGTGCAGAATTCCCCAGCTATCGATATGGTTCAAAACCCGGCATTGCAAGAATTAAAAATCGCCATGGAACTGTTTCCGTTGACCTTTGAGCAAGTAAATCACCTTTGGGGGTCATTGGGCGGAAAACAGATGCCCTTTGTATTGTATAAGGCTAGGGTATTGCCATTGAAGAAGGAGCGTGTCGTGCGAAGGGGCGCTTTGATTCACGATGTTCAGGCCGAAGTAAATCACATTATAAAAGACAAGGTATGAGCGATCTGTTTCAATATCGCCCACTGTTCAATGTAGAGATCTTAATCGACTACTATCTTTCCGAAGAAGTAGGTCTCTTTCAGAATACAAGCGATAACCCGATGGAAGATGTGCTCGCTCAACAAATGAACCGATATCGAATCGATCGTGATTTTCGAATAGTACCGACCGCCGATACGCTGTCCGTTTTACGTGATTACCGATTGCAATTCAAGCGGAACAATAGCGGTTTTTTTGTCTCGGGCCAGGCCACTTCCATAGGAGGTGGTTCATTTACTCCGTTCACAGCGATGAATGAGGCCTTTAGTCTACGATTTGCAGTCTATCTTGAAAACCCGTACTTCTATAATTTCACCAATCTCCGTTTAGAAAGTGATCTTGACGATAAGGATAGGTTTGTATATTATTTTTCAAACCGTGCCAATAATGTTGACGGAGGAGTACGGTATTTGACCCTTCCTATTCGAGATTTTGATTCCACCTATGCCTATGAGGCCAGTGAATTGTTTATAGATACCTCGGATCCGCTCAATCCGGCGATGTTCGAGGCCATAGAGAACAATGGTCCGGGTGTTTTTAACAATGCGAATTGGAGACAGATATTTACCGGGGTGAATCCGCTATCGCAGTTTGTAACGAATGACGATCGTATTGTATTACGCCCGTTTAGTTTTAAACACGATGTCGAAAGTGTTGGAGCGGAGTTTCTGCAATTCCAAATAAACGACATACAGGGTACTTTGGTAAAGACCCTAAACTACCGCACTCCTGAAGCTGGGATTCCCTTGCGGTTTTGTGAACTCGATTTAATCGATTTAGCCCCGGGATATTACCAAATGGTGGTGCAAGATGCCTTGGCGAACCCATTGCCTGAACTGTCCCTTACTTTCTTTATTGATAATGTGTTGTCACAAGAGCGGCCCTTTGCCATTATAGAATGTTTTCATGAACCCGAGGGTAGTTTGGGCGCTTATCGTTGGTTGGATCAGAATAATCAAAACGGCCTTTTGTTTCCCGAATATACCTTGCGATGGAAAAACAGATCCACTTGGTGGCGATACTATCACGAAGAATCACCTAACCTCGTTTCTCCGGTACTTCAAAACCTAGATCCAATTCCGAACACCCCTAACAACCGGATTTTGATTTCCACCACACCGTTGGCTTTAACCCAGGTCGGAAGGGAAATACCAGTGACCTATGGCAATGGCGATTTGGGGCTGTTCCCAAATCCGGATATCCAAATGATTTATCCAGAAAATGGAAGAATATTTTCAGAACTCGATATGGGTGGCGGTTTCGGTCCCCCAGTTTAATAAAGTAAACATGTTTAATCAAAAATTTTTTAGTTATGGAGTACAAAACACCAGGAGTATATGTAGAGGAAATATCCGTCTTTCCTCCTTCGGTCGCCGCTGTCGATACGGCTGTTCCGGCCTTTATCGGCTACGTTAGTAAGGCGGAAAAACGAGGGGAGAGTTTGTTTGTACCCGCCAGTGGTCCTACCCCCGCTATCATAAAACCTACCAAAGTAACTTCGCTTCCTGAGTTTGAAGCCTATTTCGGAAAAGGACCCCAGCGTACGCATGCTGTAGTGTTGGATAGTACCGATGAAATTGTCTCCACCACATCGAGTACCTCATACCAATTGTATGATAATATCAAAATGTTCTATTTAAATGGTGGTGGCAAATGTTACATTGTACCAGTAGGGTTTTTCGGTGAATCCGGAATTCCGGTTCAAGCGGATATCGAAGCGGGGCTCACCGTACTGAGAAAGGTTGATGAACCTACACTTATTGTAATTCCCGATGCCGTTTCCTTGGCGGGCACAGGTCAGTTTGAGGTTTATGTACAGGCCATGCAACAATGCGCGGACCTGAAAGATCGCTTCACCATTTGTGACCTTCAAAATGTAAATGGTTTATCGCATGATCAGGTCGTCGAGAACTTTCGAAACAATATAGGGATCAATAATCTGAAATATGGAGCCTCATATACACCCTGGCTAAAATCTACGCTGCCGCGAGATCTGCATTATAGGGATATCGGTTTCGAGCGTGAGGGAACAGGAACCCCGATCAATCTATTCGACATGACCACTGACGTGGATATACGCATGCTGATAAGTGACCTTGAATCTGCGATAACCCAGGTAGACTTTATTGAAAGTACCCTTGTTGGTACTCCTGATATAAACACGCAGTTGACCAACTTCGTGGATGATATTAATACTGCTATGGACGCTTATGATCCAGTAGCGGGAACGAACTCAGGTGATATTGCCACGGCTGAAGTGCGTGACCTCTATAATGCCATAAGAGACTTAATGTTCGCTATCATTGATTTCAGGGACAATCAGCTGCCAGCGGTGATTGTACCGCCGGTAGTAGCTGATCCTTTAGCCAATGAAACCTATGACTTTATCTTGGCGACGGATATCAACAATGCAATAGTGGCCAGGGATATTGCAAATTCTTTTGCCACCTTGTTACACCATAGTAATGCACATGATCTTGGAGCAGCCACTGACATTTTCACTGCTGGCGGAAGTAATCTGGCTGACGTAGCTGCTGCTCTGGGATTAGGAGTGGGTGACACTGATGTTGACGTCACAAACCTATACCCCGTTGCAACTACACCTGCAGAAGCAGTTGAGGTCGCAACATTGGCCAGAAACGCCGCACTCTCGGTCATTCCTAATTTTGTGGGCCTTGTCAGCAGTATTTTGGATTCCGCACGGTCTTATGAAAGTACTTTTGAAAGTACGCTCGAAGAAGTATTCGGCTTCTATAAGAACAGCATCATTAGAATCACCGAAGATCTATCATTGCTTCCGCCCAGTGCTACCATCGCCGGTATTTATGCCTCCGTCGATGCCAGTAGGGGTGTACATAAAGCCCCTGCCAATGTCAGTATTACCGGAGCGAACGGGCTGGCATTTACCATAGACAATCAAGAGCAAGAAGGGCTCAATGTAGATGCCAACGCCGGAAAATCGATCAATGCAATACGTTCCTTCACCGGAAAGGGAATTTTGGTTTGGGGGGCGAGAACCCTGGCGGGTAATGATAATGAGTGGCGTTACATCAACGTAAAGCGCTTTTACAACTTCGCTGAAGAATCGATAAAGAAAGCCGTGGAGCAGTTTGTGTTCGAATCGAACGATGCCAATACATGGACTAAAATAAAAGCATTGATCTCCAATTTCCTGACCGTGCAATGGCGTTCCGGTGCCCTAGCAGGCGCAAAACCGGCACACGCCTTTTTCGTAAAAGTAGGTCTAGGTGAAACAATGACCGCCCTGGATATTTTGGAAGGAAGGATGATTGTGGAAATCGGTTTGGCAGTAGTACGTCCGGCCGAGTTTATAATTCTGAGGTTCTCACATAAGATGCAAGAATCTTAAATAGCAAAATTTAATTCTAAAAACTAAAGCAGAAAATCATGGCAGATTATCCATTACCAAAGTTTCATTTTCAAGTAGAGTGGGGTGAAGGTGGCAACACTGACGAACCCGATTTAAGATTTACCGAAGTTTCGGGCCTCGATGTAGAAACGGAAATGATCGAGTATCGTGACGGCAATAGTCCGGAATACACTAAGGTCAAAATGCCCGGAATGGTGAAGTTCTCCAATGTGGTCCTGAAAAGAGGTATGTTTCAAGGGCTGGGTTCCTATGGCGCCTGGTATGATACCATCGTATTGAACAAAGTACAGCGACGTACCGTCACCATTAAACTGTTGAACGAAGAACACCAACCTGTGGTCACTTGGCAATTGAACAATGCCTGGCCGGTAAAAATACAGTCGACGGACCTGAAAGGTGATGGCAATGAAGTGGCTATAGAGACCATGGAGTTGGCGCATGAAGGTTTGATAACAACATTTGTATAAGAATGGATGTCTTTTACCCTCCCGTAGGTTTTCATTTTAAGGTCGAGTTCCAAGATTTGGACAAGGAGGCTGCCGATGTGCGCTTTCAATCGGTGACCGGTTTGGCCATCGATATGCAAACGCAATCGGTAAAGGAAGGGGGAGAACACCGGTTTGAACACGTGTTACCGATTCGAACCAAATATTCCAACTTGGTATTGAAACGTGGCCTGACCCAAAGTTCCAAGTTGATCGAATGGTGTTCAGAAGCCTTTCAGACCCTGTTGATTTATCCGAAAGATGTGTTGGTCTATTTACTGAATGAGAATCAAGAACCACTAATGACCTGGAATATCTCACAGGCATGGCCGAAAAAATGGTCCGTCTCCGATTTTAATGCGGAGAAAGGAGGGCTTGTGATCGAAACACTTGAGTTACAGTACCAATATTTTACAGTAGAGCAGTAATGGCATTACAAATCAAGGAAGTGCATATCAAGGTTACCGTAAATGCGGATGAAGGGCAACCCGGCGCTCAAGAAGCTACCGGAACCACTACGTCACAAGAAGGTTCCGGTTCGCAGGATCAGTCTATGATCATCGCGGAGTGCGTAGATCAGGTAATGCAAATATTAAGGGAAAAAATGGAACCGTGATGGAGGGTATGTTACAGAAATTACAGATTACGGCTTACAAAGAGGCCACCTTCGATGCATCGGAAAAAATAACCGACGGGGAGTTTACGGTGAAAATAAATCCGGAGACCTATGCGCTCGATTACAAGATAAAATACAGCGATGATCAGGCCTCGGGTACAAGTGGTGACCTGCCGAAATTTGATAAGACCGAACCGCTGACCCTGGGCTTCAAGTTTATTTTCGATAGTTCGGGGGCCCTCCCCAATACCACGGACGAAGAACGTGAAAATGGCATAACGGGGGAGTTGGCCCAGTTTAAGAAAGTGGTATTCGATTATGTCGGTGAAAAACATGCTCCGCCCTTCTTAGAGTTGACCTGGGGCACCTTGCTCTTCAGATGTGTCCTTACAGGGATGAAGATCAATTATAAGCTGTTTCGTCCAGATGGCACTCCGGTACGCGCAGAGGTTGATGCCAAGTTTAAGGAACTGGTCGAACCCGGTGAGCGAGTGGCGCAAGAAAACGACCAATCCCCCGATTTGACCCACGTGAGATACGTCGCGCAGGGAGATACCTTACCCCTGTATTGTAAGGATATATACGGAGACCCAAAGTATTATATAGAAGTCGCCAGAGTGAATAAATTAACCTCTTTCCGTAATCTTAAGGTAGGACAGCGAATAGTTTTTCCACCGTTAGCCAAAACTTGATATGTCGAACGATCGCCTCATACCCGCCAATGGCACACCAAGTGTAGTTACCACCCTGATCAGGGTGAATGGCACCGAAATACCTCGTACATATGGGGTATTGACCTTGGTCGTGTCAAAAGAGGTCAACCGCATACCAAATGCCAAGATAATACTGAAAGACGGCGAACCTTCGCAGGAAGATTTTCCCTTGAGCAATGATGAACTGTTCACCTTGGGTAATGAGATAGAAGTATTGGTCGGTTACGAAGCAAAGGAAGATGTTCTTTTTAAAGGTATTATTGTTAAACAGCGAATAAAAATAACCGCCAATGGCAGTTCACTGTTGCAATTGGATTGTAGGGATGAGTTGTTCAAAACCACGCTGACACCGCGCAACAGATATTTTTCAGAAGTCAAGGATTCAGAGGCCTTTGAAGAAATTATAGGCGAGTACGGTCTGGATCTAAGCGTTGATCAGACCGAAACAGCGCACCAAGAATTGGTGCAGTATGAGCAGACCGACTGGCAATTCATTGTTTCACGAGCGGAACTTAGCGGCTTGTTATGCCTCGTCGATGACGGAAGCCTTTCCATAAAAAAACCCGATTTCGACCAAGAACCTGTGTTTCCTTTGATTTATGGTGCTTCCATTTTAGAATTCGATGGTGAAATCGATGCGCGCCAACAGTATGCGAATGTAGTAGCCAGCAGTTGGGATTTCTCAGGGCAAGAAGTTTTGGAAGCGGAAGCCTTAGAACCAAAATTAAAGGAGGCAGGCAATCTGAAGGCAACCGATTTGGCCAGGGTTGGTGGTGAATTGCCGCTTGTACTTCGCCATAGTGGACAGGTGGCTCAAGATGAACTTCAAAATTGGGCCGATGCACAACTGCTGAAGATGCGAATGAAAAAATTACAGGGAAGGGTGAAGTTTCATGGGTCGCCCGACGTAAAGCTCGGTGCACTGGTAACCTTGCAAGGACTGGGAGACCGTTTTAATGGACCCGTCTTTGTTTCCGGAGTACGACACGAGGTGCAGGGAGGCACCTGGCAGACGGATGTGCAATTTGGATTGGCCGACGACTGGTTTAAGAATTCCCTTGGCGATACCTCAAAAAAAACGAAACTATTTCAAAACACTACCGGCTTGCAGATCGGAGTGGTAACCCAACTTCAAGACGACCCCGATTCCGAGAACAGGATTTTAGTGAAGTCACCGATCATTGACAATGCATCGGATGGCGTTTGGGCAAGGGTATCCACCCTTGATGCGGGAGAAAATCGCGGTACCTTCTTCATGCCTGAGATCGGTGATGAGGTCGTGATGGGGTTTGTCAATGGAGACCAAAGAGATCCGGTGGTTTTGGGGATGCTCCATAGTAGTACAAAAACTGCTCCCTTGGAGAGCTCGGACGATAATTTTGAAAAAGGCTATATCTCAAAAAGTGGTATAAAGTTGCTATTTGATGACGACAAGAAAAGCTTGAATATAGAAACCCCGGCCGGGAAGAAAATTGTATTGGATGAGGATGGGGGCTTTCTTGGACTTGAGGATGAGAACAACAACAAGATTATAATGGACAGCAACGGTATCGTCATTGAAAGTGGCGGAAAGTTGGAACTTAAGTCCACCCAAGACCTCAAATTGGAGGGAGGAATCAATTTAGAGCTAAAGGCAGGCGCAAGTTTTAAGGCAGAAGGCACGGCAGGTGCCGAATTGAGCACCAGTGCCGTTGCCGTACTGAAAGGATCATTAGTGCAAATAAATTAAGGAGTATGGGACAACCCGCAGCAAGAATCAATGACATGCATGTATGTCCGTTATCAAACGGCGCCGTACCACATGTGGGCGGCCCGATTTTACCGGCCGGAGAACCTACTGTGTTGATAGGAGGAATGCCCGCAGCGCGAGTGGGCGATATGGCCACCTGTACCGGCCCGCCGGATACCATAATCTTGGGTTCGGCAACCGTACTTATCGGGGGTATGCCCGCAGCACGACTAGGGGATTCAACGGCACATGGCGGAACGATTATTCTAGGGGAATTCACCGTATTAATAGGATAGGTATGGATAAAATTGATGATACATCGTATTTAGGAAGGGGTTGGAGTTTTCCACCGTCATTTAAGAGAAATCCGGAACATCTGGATATGGTCGTTAATGAAAAGGATATTGAGCAAAGCCTTGAAATTTTACTGTCCACCAGGCCAGGGGAAAGGGTAATGCAACCACGTTTTGGGTGCAATCTGGATGTCATGCTTTTTGAACCCATAACCACTACCTTGATTACTTACGTTACGGATTTGGTACAGAAATCCATTTTGTTTTATGAGGCGCGTATCGATGTGAACCATGTTACGATACAAACGGAAAATATACTCGAAGGACTGCTATTGATCGAGGTAGATTATACAATAAGGAGCACAAATTCAAGGTTCAATTTTGTCTATCCCTTCTACTTGGACGAAGCAAGTAATCCAAAAGAAAACTTATGAGTTGCGGAACCAAAATCATAAGGGACGGTACCAATCAAGCCGATCGGCTTTTGAAGGCCCTTGCGCCTGACTTTTTTCGATTAGATGAAAGGGATGAGACGTATATGCTTAAATACGTTTATCAGCTAGCGGAACAAATCGGATTTTCAAATGAAAATACGAATCAAATAGACGGTAATTGGCAGAATTTTTTTCCTCGGCCTGACGATACAGATTCTTTTATCAAAAACTTTGATGTAAGACAGGATAATCCCGTTTCACTTGCACTATTTACGATTTTTCTGAGGCTGTTTAAGTTTTATCAAAACGATATCAATTCCCTGACTGGAAAACAAATTTCCCATTATTATAGGGATATCTTGTCTTTTTTTCCAAGGGAAATGGAACCTGACCAGGTGCATTTAATATTCGAATTGAGCAGGAACGTAGATAATTTCCGAATTGCGAAAGGAACTTTACTCAATGCCGGAAAGGATGAGAATAATAATCCCATATATTTTAGTACTGTTCAAGAAATTGTTCTGAACTCAATTAAGATTAAGGAATTAAAGAGCATTTTTGTAGATCAGAATGATCGTTTTAGAATTTATGCCGCGCCGGTTGCCAATTCTCTCGATGGTTTGGGAACGCCTCTTTTAACGGAAAACCGAAAATGGCATCCTTTCGGAAAAGGCCAAAAAGGAATTCCCACTGAACTGAGGACCATGATTGAACCTGAGGTTGGTTTTGTCTTTAGTTCACCAATTTTATTGATGAGGGAAGGTACGAGAAATGTAACTTTAAGATTTCGGCTGAACTCAAATTCCGACAACCCATTAGATCAGACCTTAACCGATGTCTTTGAAGTATATTTCACTTCATCGCAAACATGGCACGGACCTTATTTGGCCACGGCCAATATCCTTACAGGTCAAAATCCGGATACTTCAACCTTTCAAGAATTGCTTTTGGAGTTACGGTTGGAACAGGACATGCCTCCAGTTGAGAGGCCAGGAGACGATTTTGATGGCGCCTTTCCGAAAACTCCTTTTCCACTTATCAAAGTGCTCTTCAATCCAAACACAAACCAATACGGTTATGGTAGCCTGTCTTCGGTGCAACCGGAAGAGCTTAGTATAAATGTAAGTGTAGAAGGCCTACGTGATGTTGTTATTCAGAGTGATCAATCCGTCCTTAACCCCGACAAACCCTTTCAACCTTTTGGGTCACAACCGAATATCGGATCCAACTTTTACATTGGTAGTACTGAGGTTTTTGGCAAGACGGTTAATCAACTGGATATAGCCATTCAATGGCATGATTTACCCGTAAAAGATCTAGGAAGACACTACTTCGCTTATGTGCCTGAGGCTGCGGAAGCATATGCTACTGCAATTACAAACGGAGACCCGGAAACCGCGGCAGTCGACCAAGCTTTATCCGCATTGGCAACAGTATTGAATGGCCAAGGTTTTGGAGCGCAACTCAATAATGCGTTTCAAGCGAATATTGCCCTTCTTGAGACTCGGGTATGGGTTCCTAAACTGAGTAATCAATTATTGTTCAGGCCCGATGCGGAGGAAGTAACGACGCTGAACATGAATACATTGAACAACAGCCGAATAACAAGTGATCAAGAAGAGAATCAGTTATCGGTTCATACCGCCAGTGGTTTCATGAGAATGACCCTGTCTTTACCCAATTCCTTTTTTCGGGCTTTTGGTCATACGGATTATATATCGCTTTTGACAAGGGTTGCACTATTAAGAGCGACCGATCCCACTTCTGAGATTCCTTTTCCCAACGTACCCTATACCCCAACTATCGCTTCTTTATCGTTGAACTATGAATCGGCAGAAGTCGTCAACATGGAAACCGTGAATGGTGTGGAACAACTTTTTCATATTGAACCGTTTGGATACCGGGAAGTAGTATTTGGTGCTAACAACTACCTCTTTCCCCAATTTACCGAAGAGGCCTATTTCTATCTTGGGCTCGATCAGGTCAATGGCCCTCAAAATGTATCCATATTTCTCCAAATTGCTGAAAGTAGTGGGGATTTGACTGTTGAATTGACCACCGATGACATAAAGTGGGAATATCTGGTAGAAGACGATTGGATTCAGTTGAATAGTTCACAGATACTTTCTGATTCCACGCAAGGTTTTCAGACCTCGGGTATAATCGTTCTCTCCCTGCCTCAAAATATAAAGAACAAGGGAACCATTTTGCCCAAGGACCTTGACTGGGTCAGGGCATCCGTATCGGAAAAGGTACAGGGGGTCAATCAGGTTATAGATATAAGGACCCAAGCGGTCAAGGCCGAACGTCAAATAAACCCCATCCCGTCGCTCATCGATGATCAAACTATTAACAATCTAATCTTAAAGGAGAATACTATAACAAGTTTAAAAAATCCGGTCTCGGCAATCAAGAAGGTGGTTCAACCATATACTTCTTTTGGTGGAAAAACAAAGGAAGATACACTGTTTTTCAATAAGCGGATCAGTGAGCGGCTACGGCACAAAAAAAGAGCGATTTCAGTATGGGATTATGAACATATGGTTTTGGAGAAATTCCCGGGTGTATTTAAGTGTAAATGCCTACAACATGCGGATAAGTCAAATGATTTTGCACCCGGAAATGTAGTAATTCTTGTTATTTCGAACTTGCTGAACAAGAACTCAATAGACCCCTTACGGCCACTTACCAGTTCGATAGACCTTCTTCGGATTAAAGAATTTCTACAGAGACATACCTCACCCTATGTAAGTCTGCATGTGCAAAACCCAAACTATGAGGAGATTAAGGTGGAGTGCAAAGTGGGGTTTTTAGAAGGTCTTGACAAAGGGTTTTATACCAAATTATTGAATGATGAGATTATTGCTTTTTTATCTCCGTGGGCATTTGAAGATGGAAAGGATATAGTCATTGGGGGTAGGATACATAGGGCCGAAATACTGGCATTTATCGAAAACCTTCCCTATGTAGATTTCATAACCGATTTCAACCTATATCATATTTTTTCGGGTACATCTTGTGGTGGAGTAGGAGATATGATAATTAACCATGACTTCGAAGTGGCAGCACCCCCGGAAATAGGATTAGGCCTAATGACTATCGGTGATGATTTTATAGTCGGTGAGCCAATAGAAATTGCTTTTGCATCTACCCCGAGGTCCGTTTTGGTATCGGCAAGATTCCATGAAATTACTCCATTAGAATCAGGAGAATACCAATGCCAGGCCCAAGAATTCGTAGGAATAGGGTTTATGGCCGTTGGTATCGATTTTGAAGTAATGGAAGTTTAAATCAAGTATTAATTAATTTATAAAAAAAATATTATGAATGGAGATCACAACCCAGTAAGTCGAGAGCTTCTTCAGGGCAGCTTTCAGAACGGCGACCGACCGAATTCAGATGATTTTGCTAGAGTATTTGCCTCATTCCTAAACCTTACGGACGAGGATATTCACATAGATGGCACTCCTGGTGATGCCAATATAGGCATAGGTCAGGAAAATCCCGAACAACGTTTGGACATTAACGGAGCAGTGCGAATTGGATTTTCCGATGAAGACGTTTCCGGTTCTATTCGCTGGAGTCAAACCGATGGAAGATTTGAGTTTAACGACGGTGGGGGCTGGCAAGCCTTGAATCTGAGCGGTGGTGGAGGAGGAAGCACCCCTTGGACCGGTGGTCCCGATATCACGTACGACGGAGGAAATGTCGGTATCGGAACAGTTCCCGTAACCTCTCTTCATATAGATGGAGGTACCAATGTAAATTTTAATGATACCAGTTCTGGCTTTGTAATTATTGGGGACCCTACTGCGAATCATCTCGCAATGGATGCGAACGAAATCATGGCACGGGATGCGAACACCTTAAACGTCGATATTTTAAGACTGCAAAATCAAGGGGGCAGCGTACGTATTGGCCAAAGTGCCGGAGCAAATGATGTTGACCTGCGTGTTTTTGGTGATGCCCTAAAATCTGGCAGCCTTACATGGGGACCGGTTTCAGATAGAAGATTAAAGAAGAATATCAAGCCTTTTAACGAAGGTCTGGAAACCATATTGAAAATAAACCCGGTTAAATTTAAGTATAACGGAAAGGCCGGAATGCCTACAAAAAAAGAGTATATAGGATTGATTGCCCAAGATCTAGGTGAAGTGTGCCCAGATTTGATCTTGCCATTTTTGGCAAAAGGTAAAGAGAAAGATACCGAGGAGACCGAGTTTTTCACGTACAACGCAGACGGTATCATATTCTTGATGTTAAATGCCATAAAGGAACTCGCTGCAAAGGTGGATACGTTGGAAAGTGAGCTTACAAGCTTGAAGGACAAACAATAGGATTTTTCATAGATCTTCTATAAAAAGTAAAAATGGCAGAACTGGAAATAAAAAATCAGACCATTCCTAAAGAGATTGACCGATCCCATAGCTTGAATTTCAGGCTCTTAAAGGAAGAGGGGATTCGTTTGATCGAAAGGCATACCGGCCAGATATGGACTGATTTTAATACCCATGATCCGGGAATTACAATTTTGGAAGCACTTTGTTTTGCTCTTACCGACCTTGGGTTACGTGCCAATCTCGATATAATGGATTTACTGGCACAATCGGACAATTCACAGTTCCCAATTGCCGGTATGTTTCCCATTAAGGATATTTTGCCGATCGCACCTCTCACGATAAAAGACTATAGGAAATTACTAATCGATACACCAGGTATATGCAATGCGTGGCTTGAAAAAGTGAGTCCCGATGAACCTTTATTCTATGTTGATGCTCAACTGGACGAATTGACATATACCATTAATGGTGAATCGGTAAAACTTCAAGGCTTTTATGAAGCCCTTTTGGAATTTGATAGAATGGATGTGATCGGTGAACCGAATTCTAATATTTATCATATTGTCTTACCCGAAATAAATGGCTCTGTCTATAGCATGGATGTGGCCTTGCCCTATTGGGATCAGATGACCAGTGCAGGACTGAACGATTTGGAAATCAATAGTATCTCCTTACAGCCCGTTCCCGGGGGCGGTGGGGAAGTAGTTTCTTCGGAAGGGGAAAATTACTATCAGGCGACTATAGAATTAGAATATACAGGGGGTATGGGTACCGACATTTTAGTAACCGATTTGCTGTTATTGAATGAGTTGATACCAGCGGACGAGCCACAGCTTTTAAATGAGATCGAAAACATACTAGTTGATACTTCCGAAGAATCTATGTTACGGATTTTCGTGATGAGGAGTAATGCCGCAAAAGAGTTGGTCGGTATAGGTAATCGACAGCTTCGCCTACATCGTAACGTTGGGGAAGATTTTCTTCGGGTGCGAACAGCAAGAATTCAGGAAATTGCCCTTAGGGCCAATATAGAAATCCAGTCGTCCAATGATATTGAACAACTTTGGGTAGATATTTTCTGGGCTGTTTCCCAGTTTCTTTCAGCATGTGTTCCCAGATTTACTTTTGATGAATTGGTTGAGCAAGGGCAAAGTGTAG
Organism: Maribacter corallii; assembly: GCF_047345415.1. Classification (NCBI taxonomy): domain Bacteria; kingdom Pseudomonadati; phylum Bacteroidota; class Flavobacteriia; order Flavobacteriales; family Flavobacteriaceae; genus Maribacter; species Maribacter corallii. Next base: position 640,086 of record NZ_JBLFEP010000004.1, on the reverse strand, counting down.
ATTCCATTTTTGAAGGCCCTCTTTTGGAAAACGGCTTTATAAGAGAACTTGATTTGGATAGTCGCTACAAATTGGATGTACATGACCGGAATATTATACTCTATACTTCTGATTTGATCGGTATAATTATGGGTATAACCGGCAATGATGACCTAAAACAAATCATAGCCGTCCGTAATCTTAGCCTGAGCAATTACATCAACAATTTGCTCATTAATTCGAATGTGCGAAATTGTATGAAGCTCACATTGAGCGGTTTATACAAGCCACGCCTAAGTAGATACAAATCGGACATTCGCCTTGTAAAAGATGGTATGGCCCTCAATTTGGACGAGGGGCGAATAGATGTACTTCTAGAGCAAAAAATCTTGGCGACCAGAGCACAGAATAAAACCACTGATGTTCCGGATTTGTCTCAAGGCGTAGCTTTGGACCTAGGCGATTACTATTCTTTTCAACATGATTTTCCACAAATTTATGGCCTTGGTAAAGGAGATCTACCAGTAAAGGCCTCTACATCCAGAAAAGCAAAAGCCAATCAACTAAGGGCCTATTTGTCTTTTTTTGATCAGATTATGGCTGATGGTCTATCACAACTTTCAAATCAAACCGAGGTGTTTTCAATCGATTCGGATATTGAGAAAAGTTATTTTTCACAGCCGATTTTCAATATTCCGGAAATAGATGCGGTCATTAATGATCGCACCGATTATCTCGATGCCTTACATATCAACTCTGAGGACAAACCTACGTTTTACGATCGCCGTAATCGAGTTTTGGATCACATCCTCGCCCGTTTTGGTGAGACTTTCCATTCCTATGAAAGTTGGTTTCTAAACTATGCCAGCGGTGACCCTGATGCCCCTTTGGAAACTATTCAAACAAAGGCACAATTCTTACAGTTGTATCCCGAATTGGGTAAAAACAGGGCAAAAGGCTTCAATTACCGACCTTTTGGAAGTGCCATGGACGTATGGGATACGGATAATGTTTCTGGATTACAAAAACGAATCGCAAAATTGGCAGGGATGAAATCCCGTAAACGGCGCCATCTTTTTCCGGAACCGGAACCCGGTAACTATATCTCGGTTATTCTGGATCCTGGCGGGGATTTCTTGGAACTGCGCAATGATACTGCGGGTAGCGGTGACCTTCTCTTACGTAGCATTGCGGACCCAGCCCCTTTAACATTGTTCGAAACCCTTGTTCAGGCTGGTCAATTCAAAAAAAACTATGATCGTCGACAGGATCCCGTGAGCGGACAATTTATAGGTTTACTATTGAATGACCTTGGCTTCGAGATAGCCCGTACCCCTGACTATTTGGATGAACAAGCACTTAAGGACCATATAAATGGAACCATATCTTTTTTGCACCAGACATACAGTGGAGAAGGATTCTATATGCTGGAGCACCTTTTGTTGCGTCCGCGGATACAAGGGGGCAACCCGGCAACTTCGGATGCGCTGCTTCCCTTGTTTTTGGATGAAGAAAAACCTGTGATCGACCCTTATTCATTTAGGTTGACCTTTATGTTTCCCTCTGGTTACGCAAGGGACTTTTCAAGTGACCCGATTGGTGATTTAGTTGATGATTTACCACATCGTTTTCGTGACCTTGAATTTAGAACTTGGATGGAAAAGGTCATATATAAGGAAGTACCGGCGCATATGATGGTCAATATTTTTTGGCTAGACCGCGATAGTGCCAATCCGATAACGACCACCGCACCGTCCATTAACAATTTTTCCAGGGTTTATGAGGAATGGTTGGATGGTATGGCGAACGACACCCTTACACTATCCACTCAGCAAGCTTTTATTGAAATAGTAAGCGCAATAATAAACAGAGTATAGCAGTGATGAATGAACAGATACATATTATTGGCCAGCAGCATATTCATATAAAAGTGAATGGGTGGCACAACATTGACGCTATTACGGATAGTGTTCTAGAGGATATTTCTTTTTCATTCAATACACTGGCGGATGACTTTTTTGACTATTTACCTTATACCGATATTGATCTTAAAATCGATGACCTCATCTTGGATTTGGGAGAGGTATCGGAAGAGGAGTTGGGAGGGCAATTTCGGGAAAAAGTCTTGAGCTCTTTGAAAACAAACTTGGAAGAACAGATCGAAACTGGAGGCCTAAAGTCCGAGATTTCCATACGTAAAGAGAACGCCGATGAAACGCTTGTTCAAACTTGGAATTACTTCATCAGACATGGGTATTTTCCTTGGTGGTCGGCTATTCGGGCTGTTGACGATTTGGAGGATTCCATTCTTTCGGTTCTCCCATCTGGGAGAGTGAATATCGAGTCGTTTTCACGGACACTTAAACAGGATATTGGTTTTTATCATCGGTTTCGGCACCAATTCTCAGCTGAATTTGTTTCCCATGTGCTGGAAACCACACCGAAGCCGGACAAGACCATAAAAGCATTGATGCGTAACATGCAACTTTTGGAAACCGATTCGGCACTTGCAACAGGCCTTTTACCTGATGTTCGCAAAGCCGAGCTTCATAAATTACAATTTGCGGTTTTTTCTTCATCACATATCGAATCCGCTTTTGCCAAAGAAAGAAAAATTTGGAAGAAGTTTTTCATTTCCCTTTTTAAGGAGATGTCAAAAATAGGGTCCAGTGACTTTAAAACCTGGCTGTTCAATGAACCAAAGATTTGGGAACCAATAGTTCGATTGGATCCAGAAATGGCTAACCATCTTAAAAAAGTGAAAAAGGATATCGCAATACAAGGTAATGTTCATAAATACCGTGATGACACCAAAGTAATAGGGACCGAAACTGCAAAAACAGGCGAAGGTCACAGAAGAACAGAAAATGCGAAAAGGGAACCGGAAGAAGCGAATAAAAGAGAAATTCACGATTTCGAAAAAAAGAAGTTTTTCAGGACCGACGGAAATGAAAAGATAATGAGAAGCGATGTGCCCAAATCCGTAAATGGAAATCCAATCTCAACGAAAAGCGCATATGATGGGACAACTGGATCTATAGGTCTTTCCAAATATGATTTTTCAAAGTTCGATAGAGAAGCAGAGCAGGAGATTTTTGTGTCAAATGCAGGCCTGGCGATTCTACACCCCTACCTTTCTCCACTTTTCATCGCATTGAATTTTATTCAAAAAGGAAAGTTTGTAGAAAGGCGATTGGCCAATAGTGCTATCAATTTATTGGGATATATCGCTACTGGAGAAATACAACCTCCGGAAGAAGAGTTGATTTTGGCTAAGGTGCTTTGCGGAATGCCAACGGATAGCCCCATAGAACGTAGACTTGTTCTCAAGAAGAAAGAAAGAGCGGAAGCGGATAAAATGCTGCGAACGGTGATTTCGTATTGGTCGGCCCTTGGTAATACTTCCATAGAAACATTTCAAGATTCCTTTTTGAAAAGAGAAGGTAAACTCAGTCTCCGTAATAATCGCTGGGATTTGTTGGTCGAACAGAAGACCATAGATGTCTTAATGAATAAAATACCTTGGGGAATAAGCCCTATTAAACTGCCTTGGATGAATAAATTATTATTTGTGACCTGGGTATAGTGAATTATAACTAATGAACAGAAAACATAATCATTATGAAAACTAAAAAAAACCTTATCGATTTCCAATCAGGGATAGCTGCGGCTCAAGCGGTAAAAATTTTATCCCTATTCCTCTTTTTATTCCTTCTTACTAAAGGAAATGCCCAAGAGATACTGCTGAATGGGGTGCAGACTCCTACCTGTGTAGGTAGCCCGCCCCCAAGCCCTGCCTGTAATTTGATCAATCTGTACGAGGATGATTTTCCCACGTTTGATATCACCTCTTTAACGGCTACCGGAGGAGCAACACCCTATGCCCCATGGGACGTAATCGGATTACCAGATGGTCTTAACTTTGACTCGTCGGGCCCCAACAACGAAAATCTTAGAATTTTTGGTGCACCGGAAGAATTAGGGTCTTTTGTTATTACCGTCACCTTAACGGATAATAGCAGTAATACGGATGTTAAAAATTTTAATCTACAAGTTTTGTCAGGTCGAAGGCCCGTTTCCATAGTTATGGTCTTGGATCGTTCTGGGAGTATGGCTTGGGAAGTGGGGTCGAACACTTCAGGAACACCAAGTCGATGGGATGATTTGGTAACTGGAGGAGGATTATTTGGTACTGCTTTTCAGGCAAATGGCACTTCAGGAGATCAATTAGGTGTGGTTTATTTTGAGTCTGAACCCCCTGAAACGGAAATTGCCTCTGGTGCGAATTTCCCTGATGGATTTTATAATCAACCATTTAGTGGCATAGATATGGAGCTAATGGGGGAGACCCCCGAAGGCTGGACATCCATGGGGGAAGGTTTGTTTTTGGCAAGGGGCATGCTAGAAGACACATCCATTGTACCACCAGGAAATAGAAAAGTGATCCTGCTTTTTACTGATGGGGAACAGAATAGGGGGAGGTTGGTGCAATCTGACGGAAGAACCATAACAGATGGGATAGATTCAGACAATATTAACCCTACCGGAGAAATAGAGATTTACCCTGTGGCCATTTTTGGACCTGGAGGGTACTTAAGTATTCTTCAAGACATAGCGGAGTTCAATAACGATGATAACTTAGCTCTCTTTATTAACAATGACTGTGATCCAGCTGATCCGGATGGCTGCAACCCTATGTTAACTTTTGAGGATGTCGGCGTATCTTTTATGACTGTCTTAACTACAATTCTCCAACACAGTAGTCCACAACTTATAGAATTAAGAGCAGGTAATTTGGATAGAGAGGGTCGTGCAGAAGAAACTTTTACGGTAAATGACAGCATTTCACAACTACAATTCTACACCATTTCAAGAGATACTTTGAATATAGGGCTTGAAATAGAAAAAGACGGGATTTCTATTTCGTCAGGCGCACAATCCAATGGAAGCGGATATAGCTTCTATACTTTTGATTTCCCGGAAGACCTTCCGATAGGGTCTTCAGGCGGGGAATGGCGCGTACAAATCTTCGGTACCAGTAATGGCTCATACAAGATTGGGGCAGTAGCCGATGATCATAATTTGAATTTAAACTATGATCTGGATAGTATGTTCAAGGTAGGAGATCCATTAACCACAACTGTTAGCCTGGACTATCGGGGGACACCCATTTCAGATGCCGGTACGGTGCTTTGGACGGTATTGAAAGCGGGCGAGGATATCGGTGACTTATTGGCTCGTACAGGGAGCAAAGTTGATATTTCAGATGATCAGGATGCGGGTTCCGTGGGGTTGCAAAAGTACTTTGATTTGCTTGAAAATAATCCTGAATTTGCAGAAGCGCTTCAAGCGAATGAACAGGTCATCCCCTTGACCAATAATGGAGATGGCACCTATAGTGGTAATTTTACGAACACCGACGTAACCGGTATCTATCAATCCATCTATTTTATAAAGGGAGATCATCCGAATATCGGAACATACATTCGCACGAATTTTAGAAGTACCGTTTTTAGCTTTGATACCATTGATAATGAGATTTCGGTACTATCCTCCCAAGTCATTGATGGGGGAATTACACTCAATTACCGCCCGGCATTTGATGTGGGCGGGAAAGTAGTCTATATAGGCCCTGCTTTTCGTAATCTAATCAAGGTAAGGGGTGATGGAATTTCGGTGCAAGAAGTTGTGGATAATGGGGATGGCAGCTATGCCATAAGGCTCTCTGGAAATCCTGATGCAGAAATAGCTATTTCAATCCTCGACGAAGAAGTATACGCCGGAAAAGCCTCTGATTTTGGTAAAGGTGGTGGAATTCTTGACGATTTTGAGGATTGGCTTCAAAATACGTTTGGCATCTCCCTGTGGGTATTCCTTATCATTTTACTACTGATTCTCGTCATCATTTGGATAATCAAGAAAGTTATAAAATGAGCTAAGAAGTAATTTAACATCCAATAAAAAAGCGGATCCTAACAGATGGTGACCACTGCAACATCCCATGACTCTTCCGATTCTTCTGTGGCTACGTTACACCGTAGAAACACGAAAGAGTCGCGGGGTGTAACTACGCTTGAAGCAACCGACCATACCAAGACGGCGGGAAAAGCGACCTTTGGGCATGCCTCCTTCTTTCAACCTAAATTACAGGTAAATACCATTGGCGACCCTTTTGAAGTAGAAGCGGATCGGGTGTCGGAGGAGGTAACCCAATCGATTTATTCGGCGGATTCCGAATTTCAACCCCCCAATACCCCTCCCGCCTCGGGTGATGGGGGAACCAACATACAACGCCTTGCCTTTTTTCAACGTAAACCCGCTTTTGAGAGTCCTACTGAACTCGATCAGAATACGGCCAGCAATCCCGAGATACAGCGTTCGGCAACCTCGCAGTCCATAACCCCTGTTACGGCTCCACCACCAGTACATCAACAGGATGAGGAGGTAATGGAGGGCGAGTCGGATACCCTGCAAAGGAAAACCAGTTTCAATGATGTCATGACCGGACAAGAGATCAATTCGGACTTTGAATCCAAACTACATCAGAGTAAGGGTGGAGGATCAAAACTTTCTGACAAGACCAGGTCACAAATGGAATCGGCATTTGGTGCCGATTTCGGCAAAGTACGTATCCATACCAATTCCGATGCCGTCGGAATGAACAATCAGGTGCAGGCACATGCCTTTACCCATGGGAGTGATATCTATTTCAACGAGGGCGCCTATCAGCCAGAGAAGAAAGAGGGAACCAAACTTCTGGCCCATGAATTGACCCACGTAGTACAGCAAGGGGGCGCTGCAAAAACCGCGGTACAGCGAAGTGCCGTTGCGACGGTTTCACAAGCCGCTCCCGCCATGGTACAACGGGGCATTATTTCAAGGGCCCGAAACTGGGCGGCGGATAAGGCCAATCATATCCCCGGTTTTTCCATGTTGACCGTTATAATCGGATTCAACCCGATCAATGGGCAAGATGTACCGCGTAATGCCGCCAACATCTTTCGGGGAATCATGGGGTTTCTTCCTGGTGGCGATTTGATCTGGAGAGCTTTGAACAACCATGGTATTTTTGACCAGGTAGGCAATTGGATCGTACAGCAGCTCGAAACCCTTGGGGATATAGGGGGTGCCCTAAAAGATGCGTTCTGGGAATTTGTGGATTCATTGAGTCTAAGCGACTTCGCACCGTGGAATATTGGTGGGCTTTGGCCTCGTGCCAAGGGTATTTTTATGCGGCCTATCAATATGATCAAGGCCTTTGTTCGTGGACTGGTCAACGATATCATACAATTTATTAAGGATGCGATTCTACGGCCCCTTGCCGACCTCGCTTCCCAAACCCGCGCTTGGGACTTGTTGATTGCCGTTATCGGTACAAATCCGATTACCGGTGAGGACGTGCCGAGAACCGCCGATACCCTGATCGGCGGTTTTATGAAGCTTATTGGTCAGGAGGAAATCTGGGAGAATATCAAACGTGGCAATGCCATTGCCAGGGCCTGGGCCTGGTTTCAAGGCGCCATGTCTGCGGTAATAGCCTTGGTTACGAGTATTCCCACCCGCTTTATGAATGCCCTGAAGTCGTTGACCATTACCGATATTGTTTTGGTCCCTAGGGCGTTTGCCAAACTAGTAGGTGTTTTTGCCGGATTTGCAGTTGACTTTGTTTCCTGGGCGGGCAATGCGATGTGGGAACTGTTGAAGATTATTTTCTCCGTAGTCGCTCCCGGAGCCATGCCCTTTCTTGAACGGGCCGGAGGTGCGATCAAATCCATTTTCGAGAATCCCATGGGCTTTCTTGGCAATTTGGTCCAGGCGGGAAAAATGGGATTCCAGATGTTCAAGGATAATATCGGGAGTATTTTAAGGGAAGTGCTTATCGACTGGTTGACCGGTACCCTGGCAGGTGCTGGGGTCTATATTCCCACAGGCTTCGATTTTGTGGAGATTTTAAAATTCGTACTGTCCGTACTTGGTTTAACTTGGGAAAACATGCGGGCCAAGCTAGTGGAACATTTGGGCGAAGGGCCAGTTGTAGTCTTAGAGGAAGGTTTTGAACTGATACAATTATTGGTAACCGAGGGTCCGGCTGCCGCTTGGGAAAAGATTATGGAGCATATCTCTACACTCAAGGATACGGTGATCGGCGAGATCATTACCTGGGTGAGCCAAACCGTCGTGACCAAGGCCGTCGCCAAATTGGTCAGTATGTTCATTCCCGGTGCCGGATTTATACAGGCCATTTTAGCCATTTGGGGAGCGATTAAGGTGTTCATTCAGCGTATTCAAAAAATCATTCAGGTAGGGGTCGCCTTTATGAACTCTATTGCCGATATCGTAGCTGGTAATTTGATGCCGGCCGCTATGAAAGTGGTCAATACTATGAAGGGTATTTTGGTACTGGCCGTTAGTTTTTTGGCCGAGTTCATCGGGCTGGGCAAAATTGGAGAGGCCCTGCAAAATATTCTTCAAAAAATAAGAGAGCCCATTGACAAAGCCTTGGATAAGATGATTTTATGGGTGAAGAGCAAGGCGCAGCGTTTCTTAAAAGGGAAGGATGACGAAAAGCATGGTCAAATCATTAATCAAGCCATTGAAGATATGAAAGCAGGTGACTCTGGCGAGAAAACTTATGAACAGGTTCGAGCAGAGAAAATAGCTGAAGCGAGAGTCATAGAGCAAAAGTATCAACCAGAACTAAAAGACAACATTAAAATTTCCATAATATTTGACCCGCCTCAACAAGATAAAGAAGATAACGATCTCGATTTTACAGTCACCATTGCACCTAACACAAGTAGTGATAATGATGCCATTGAAGTTAATCAAAATAGTTCTGAAATCCCTCCTGAGCTTGTACCCGGACTCAGATTGATGCGAAGCGGCGGAGCTAATTTACTCACTGTAAGAGCAATAAATATTGAGGCTAAAACTATTGAAATAGTTAATTCAAGTACCCCAACTACTTCTAGAAGAACTAATCTGGATACATTCGTTGAAAGATTTAAGAATGGTGAATATGAAATTGTTCAAGGCTTTGTTCAGGCTGATGTTCCCTATGTCGAATTAAGTTTTTATGCAGGTGGCGACGCTCTGAAAACATTACAAGACAAAAATATTGATCAGGGTGAGGCAAGAACTGAGTACGAAAGACAATTAAGTCTCGCCGAAACTGAATTAAGAGCAATGAATGTTGGTAAATGGCATACAAACCGAAGTAATTTTAGAAATTTAGGAAGGCCATCAGGTGAAAGCACTATTAGGCGAAGATATCGAGATCGATTTGCCCAGAATTTAGCTGACTTATACAAAATTAAAATGGCGCAACAAGGGACTCCAATATCAGATGCTCAAGCGATGGCTGATGCTCGACAAAGAATGACGGGAATGGCCGCTTTACATCTTGATCAGGTACTAGGGGGAGATCCAGATAGAATTTTGGGAATGGGAATAGACACAATTAATACATCTATTGGGAGTACAGCTTCAAACGAGGTGAATAAAGTAGATATAGAATATGATCCCTTTGTAACAAAATTAAATGTTACAGAGAAAGATACACTATTAATGAATGTTTCACTAGTTTATAAAGGACCTAAGCCATGACGAAGAAAGACGGTTTTATAGCATATTCAAAAAATGCTAAAAAAATTAATTACTTGAATAAATCCAATTTCGATCCAAATCAATATGCTAATGGTGTTGATGCTTTTTTAATTAAAATTTGGACAGGGGAAGGACTTAATGGGTATGAAAATGGATTTTTTTGGTTAACCGATCCAAGCAAAATTTTGATTTACCAATCTCGTTTGAAGCCATTTTTGGGGGAGAACATGGTTGTTGGTAGGACGGCTTTTGGAGACTTATTCGTAGTATCTAAAAAGAACAAAATTTCAGTATTTAATGTTAGGATAAATGATATAATTCTATACGAAGAAGATTTGACGTTTTTCTTCAATGTGTTATTGTTGAATGAAGATTTCCTAAACAAAATGCTTGATAAAGTGTTATTCGATGAAGGTGTGGCAAAACTCGGAGAAATTGACTCTGACGAATGTCTTGGTTTCTTTCCTCCAATTTTACTTGGTGGAGATTTTATAAGTGAAAGTCTCCAAAAAGTAAAACTTTTAGAACATTTAAAACTCTTGCAACAACTGTAATATTAATTTTCTTAATTCTAAATCATTATGAAAAAAACACGCTCACGTAGAGCCAGTAAGAGAAGAAAGGAAGAGAACGAATCCTTCTTTTCACAAAAGGAAAATAAGGCCAAGGAAACTTCGGGGAACGACAGTTTCTTTCAGGCCAAATTAGAAATAGGAGACCCGAGTAGTCCCTTTGAACAAGAGGCCGATGCCATGGCCGATCATGTATTGCAACAAGATAAAGAAGCCACTTCAGAACAAGCTTTTGGCAAACAATCGGTACAACGGATGGGAGAAGAGGAAGAGCCCGCGGCCAAACGTATTCAGCGTCAGGCCGAGGAAGAAGAACCGGCTGCCAAGCGAATCCAACGTCAGGCTGAGGAAGAGGAACCCGCTGCCAAGCGAATTCAACGTCAGGCAGAGGAGGAAGAACCGGCTGCAAAACGAATCCAACGCCAGGCCGAAGAGGAAGAACCTGCCGCCAAACGTATCCAACGTCAAGCGGAGGAGGAAGAACCTGCCGCAAAACGAATCCAACGCCAGGCCGAAGAGGAAGAACCTGCCGCCAAACGTATCCAACGTCAAGCGGAGGAGGAAGAACCGGCTACAAAACGAATCCAACGCCAGGCCGAAGAGGAAGAACCTGCCGCTAAATCCATCCAAAGAAAAAGCAATAAAAAAGGCGATGGTATGCGTACGGAAACTACGATGGAATCCGTAGAGGCAATGATTCAGGAAACCAAGGGGCAGGGGGTTCCCCTACCGGAAGAAGTGAAAAACGAGTTGGAATCCAAAATGCAGGCCGACTTTTCGAATGTTCGTATTCATACCGACGCTAAGGCCATAGAGCTCTCGGCCTTATTAAGCGCTCATGCATTCACCCATGGATATGATATTTACTTCAATAGCGGCAAATACGACCCGTATTCCTCAGAAGGGAAACACTTACTGGTGCACGAACTAACACACGTAGTACAACAAAAAGGATAAGATTATGATAGTAGCGGAACGCACTTCCTTAGAAGCTGGTTTATCAGGCTTAAAAACCTTGTTCCTCGAGCGATTAAAATCATTTGAGACCCATTCGGAATTTGAGATCGGCGATATGCAGTATACCCAATGGTCTGCTACTATCCTTCCACATCTGCCGGTTCGAAAAATCAGTATGAGCGAATTGGTGGTCATCACATTGGCCTTAGTGCCGCAAATTAGGCCTCACTTTTTCGACCAACTCATTCAAAACGTATATCCCAATGGAGGAAGTTTTCCACATTTGGGTGGGATTCGTGGAAAAGGGCATCGCGGATTCCTCCCTTCTGGAGAAACGGCTCTTTTTCTATTGGCCGGAGAAAACCTTGAGCTTCGATTTGCTGTGCAAGCCCTATTTTCACCGGACCATTGGTTTGCCAAAAAACAAGTAATCCGCTTGGCGGCGCCCGAAAAGAACGAACCTGAAATGAGCGGACAGCTCATAATAGATCGGGAATTCGTGGAAAAAATAACCCTTGGAAAAATAACGCGCCCTGCCTTTAGCACCGAATTTCCCGCAGCACGATTGACAACGGAACAAACATGGGCCGATTTGGTGCTCCCCAATTCGACTGAACAACAGATCCAAGACATCCTCACTTGGTTGAAATACAAAGAAACCCTTTTCGATGAATTGGACATGGGACGAAAGTTAAAACCCGGATATCGTGCCTTGTTCCATGGCCCCCCTGGAACCGGAAAAACCTTGACCGCCAACCTCTTGGGAAAATACACTCAAAGGGACGTATACCGCGTAGACCTTTCCTCGGTCGTTTCCAAATACATTGGGGAAACCGAGAAAAATTTGGCCCATTTGTTCAACAGGGCAGAGAATAAGGACTGGATTCTCTTTTTTGACGAGGCAGACGCCCTCTTCGGACGCCGCACCCAAGTTCAGAATTCACATGACCGCTATGCGAATCAAGAAGTGGCATATTTGTTACAACGGGTGGAGACCTATGAAGGGTTGATCGTTCTTGCCTCTAACTTTAAGAGTAATATCGATGAGGCTTTCGTGCGACGCTTTCAATCAATCATTCATTTTCCAATGCCGAGAATGCAAGAACGTTTGTCATTGTGGGAAAAAGCATTTCCGGAAAAGATAGCACTACATAAAGATTTGGATTTACGGCAATTGGCGCAGAAGTTTGAACTGACAGGGGCCGATATCATGAATGTGGTGCAGTATGTCTGCCTCAATGTATTGGCGAAAAAGAGCCTATTGATTACCTATGAGGATATCGTAGAGGGTATCAAACGCGAATTTATGAAGTCTGGTAAGTTGACATAGATATCAAGGATCCAAAATGGAGTGCTCAAAGGTCTACCCTTCAGCGCGCAATCTGCCCGAACCCAGCGAATCGTTTACTTTGTTCGAGTTATTTCGGTCAAAGGTGTAAACTTCATCCGTTAAACCTCGTTTAGTACGGTCTGCACTTAAAACCCTTCCTTCTACTTGAAACCTACAATCGAAAAGAAACCCCAAGTGTCAAGTACGCCACACCATATCCCGCTTCCGCGAAGGCCGCAAAACTATCCGAAAAGAACCATCTGCCACCAACAAAACCTGTGGCACTTGGTCGGCTACCAAAATCGCCACTGGTACCGCTAAACGACAAGATGTTATAGGATAGCATCACACCTCCATAGACGTCCAATTTTTCAACATTCAGCCCATTGAAATGATAGGCCCCTCGAACACCGACAATGGTATAGGTCCAGCGATCGCTACCGCCGAAAAAATCATACTCATAACTCTTATAACCTAGAAAGCCGCCCAAGCTGATAACCCCAGGACCCGGTATTTCCCAAATGCCACGTTCAAAACTAGCGCTGAGACCTAGACTTTGGGATGTGGTAGCATAACTGCCAAAAGTACCACCGAGACCGATTCCGGCATTAATGACATTGGTTCCTTTGACAAATTCTTGTGCAGAGACCGTTGTTGAAAAAAGTACTAGAAATGTGAGATATAAGATATTTTTTTTCATGACTGCGTTTAGATTAATGCTGCTTTAAATTTTTTGAATTACATTTTGGCCATAGGGTACCCAAAAGACCCTATGATTTTAGGTTACTTTGTTTTTTTAACCGTTCCCGTAGCACCTAGGTCGCCCTTTTCGTTTGAAGCGTTAGGGAAGTAATAGTTGTATTTCATTTCATCGGCTGAAATTTCCAATAATTCTATAAAGCCTTGATCGGCACAGACGGTGTTAAAGGTTATGGTCTCTCTAAAGAGTAAAGATGCATCGGTTTCTTCAAGGAGTGTTAAGAACCCTCCACATTCCAGGGAAGGATATTCAATCAATTGTTCGGCCTCGGTCAGGGTTATTTTAATAGTCCATGAAAAACCGGGTTGAGTTCCTGTACCCTCCCAAATACCTAGTTTTGAAGTAAGTTCGGAAGTAGTGACCGATGGGTCTTCAGTATTGTCTGAACTGCAGGCCATGAAGAGTAGGGCAATGACTCCGATAAGTTGTATACTGATGAGACGGTGCATATCTTTTTTCTATTGATCGGTTTAGTCGTCTACGCAGAGCAGTCTTAAGGCGGCTATACTGGCACGGCTCTCCTCATCAAGAAATCGATTGCAATTCCTTTCGATTGTATTCAATTCCATATTGATTTCAGCACAGCTCAAATCATCGTCATTGGTGTTCAATCGACTTAGGGTATTCAAGCAGTTGGCACTGTCAAAGGCAGCTATGGGGTTGTCGGCTTTTGAGCATGCTTGAAAGCAAAGAAAAATACCAAAAACAAAGTACACGATACATTTCATTTACGGAAGTCGTTGCGATTTTTAACAAAGCTAAAGGAGTTCGGCCTTTTCGAATTACGGGAAACCATAAGTCGATATCGAATAGGGTGGAATTTTGGTAAGTGACTAAAAATAAAATAAAGACAAGGGTCCTGTGCTCGGATGACAGGCGGGCTAGATTGGTATTAGCAAACGATCAAAGAAAATCGAACTTCCAAAGCCCATTTTGGTTGATGAGCTTCCCTTTCCAATTGCCTCCATCCCGCTGCAGAAAATCAAATAATGAACTGGTAGTTGTACCACTATTGTTTGACTCAAAGTCGAGGTAATAGGAGCGCCCTTTTTCCGTAAGGCCGATTCTGACTATGGCGCTGGAAGCGCTTGATGATACCACTTCTACCTGGGTACTAAACCCATAGGCATAGTTTTTATGGTCACCTTTGGCGATATGGTCATACAATTTTTTGCTGCTGGTATTTTTGATGGTCATCAATGATTTATTGTTCAGGCCATTCAGGAACAAACGCGCCGTGGATTTAATTTTTTCCAGGTTTTCGTCGGCAGCAAGGGACTTACTGGATGCCAGATCGGAAAGATTGTTAGTGGATTTTGGAATTGTACAATTGGGGGGTACGGAAGAATAAAACGATTTTGAGCTTGAGATGACCCGATAGACATACGACCGTACCTCAATGGCACCTGCTCCTGAAATGCGATTTCCGAGCATATAACGGTGCGCCGTTTTCTTGTCGAGATTTGACGTGCCATGCGTGATACACAACAAAATCCGGCTCGGCAAAGCCGTCTGCGGTAAATGGGATAGCGAGGTTTCAAGGGTCAGCGTTGTTTTCGATCCAATGGTCGAGCGTTCAGGAAAAATAACCGATTTGGTTTGAGTACCATAATCCAATACGGCAGTGGCTTTTAGGTATTTTGCTTCCGCCAATGTTGGATTACTAAGCTGCAGTACCGCTTTTTTACTTTCCTGCAACCAAATAAATCCCTTCTCCTCTAATTGCATTTCAGCATAATCGCTCTTTATGGTCGTGTTTGTTTTCGGTTTTTTAGTTTCCGATGTTTGAGTATCCTCATTGTCGAGCTTGTCTATAAGTTTGGTTTCGACATTGGACATTTTGGATTGGCGTTCCGATGGAACGACTTCCTTTGTATTCGTTTCCTCAGGAGTAGTGGCAACGGTATCTCCGCCTCTTGAATTCTCTAAAGTAGTGGTGGTTGCAGCATCGTCAGAACCGTTACTTTCATCGTTGTTGAACAGTACATCGATCAATTTAAAAAGCACCAGGGCAATAATCAAAACCTTGGAAATGGTGGTCAGCCAAAACTTTATCTGTCGCTCTTTTTTTAAGTCCATGGTGTGGTCGGTTGCTCAAAACTACAAAATATCATCAATAACATTTTCATCCACTAGGCCTTCGTAGTCATCCAAAAAGTCTTCGACCAAACTTTCTTTGTCTAAAGAATCGTAATTGATGGAAACAAAGAAAAGTCCTAAAGCGCCCAAGGTATTGTACATGAATTGTGCCTGCTTTAGTTTGCGTTGTAGCGCTTCGATTTGAAGTTCTAGATGGGTGATCAAATCGGTTTTGGCCTCAAGTTGATCGTTTATTTTTTTAAAGCGCTCCACAATTTGTCCTTCCATATCCGCCAAAAAGAGATCCATTTTTTGTTCCGCTTCGCCTTTCAAATCTTCAAGTGTCTCTTCAACAGTTTCTTGTTGTTGGCGTAAGTGGATTATTTTTTCTGGCCCGGAGGGAAAGATAGTTTCGATGACCTTTACTGTTGGCTTGAACTTTTCATAGTGCGCTTTGATGTCCGTTTCGTGGGTTTTGGAAATGTTGAGAAATCTTTCGTCGGTATCGTCAAAGTAATAGGCGGTCAAGGTATTGAGGGTTTTAAGGGAGGGTTTATAGACTTTTTTTTCCACGGTAACCTTGGCCAGTTCCTCTCGAAGTTCAAAGGCCCTTTTGATGGTACGAGCATCGATATCTTTTTTGGCGCCCACACCTTCATCGGCGATTTTCACATAGTCCAATTCCGCTTCCTCGGCCGTAATCAAGTCGATGATATATACGAAAGCGGCAAGGTATTCCTTGGTGAGTTTAGTTATTGGCATGGCCTCAAATGTACTAAAACGGTTGAATTTTCAAAGTGAAAAATAGCAGACTCCTTTTTTCAATTAAGGAAAAACGTGATATAGAGTTGTTTTTGAGCCCATGAAAACAAAGGTTGAGCCTAATGAAAATAGTATATGAAAAAGTGCCATGGCCACTTTCAGTAAAGGTGGCTTTTCTTTTTCAGCATCTTTCGTACTTGTAAGAATGAATAAGACCTTACCTGTTTTCAAAATCGGTGAGGTCTTCAATGGTATTGCCTTTCCTTGTCAAGCCATCAAAATTTTAACGCACTGCAACATAGTTGTGACTCCCCTTAAAATCAATACAAGAGAAAAGTCATCTTTAGAATAGCAACAGAAACCAGAAGCACAACCCCGTCAACTTTTTCCCGGAAAAACCGGTCATGACCGTCATGACGGTCATGACCTGCCTTTGTGCAAAGCCAATCGTTTCTTTGACCTGTACTTCTTTAAAAACCGGTTAACATCAAGGATGTACGCTCGAGAGGCCTCTCATTTTAATTGAATTAGTAACCTTAAAAATTCTAAAAAATGAGAACGATTGCAAAAATGTTTATTATGGTCTGTATCTTAGGTTTAACAACAGTATCCTGCTCTAAAGAAGATCTTTCGGAAGAGCACCCGCTTGAAGTGGTGTCTTCCGAAGGGGACGATGGTGAAGTAGAGGACAAGCCATCAAATTAGATTGAATATAAGGGACCGTTGTTTAAGGCAGCGGTCTTTTTTAGATATATTTGTTTAAAACTTACCTGTGCGCAAGCTTTTTCTACTTCTGATTTTGTTGGGATCCTGTGACCAAGAACTTGACAACGAGAAAACCAAACTTACTGAGGATTTTACCAAATTATACCAAAAGGGCTTGGATGATAGAGTCTCTCCCTTAGAAAGAAAATCATATCTCAATAAGGCTTTGAAACTTCTGGATCGTAATGATTCCTTAAGAGCAAATCTATTGTATTCTAAGTGTAATCTTCATTTAGCTCTGGAAGAGTACGATAGTCTCTTTACAAATGGGAAAAGGCTGGTCAGACTTGCAAAGAAGAGCAAACAAAACGGCGTTCAAGGAAAGTATTATCATTTAATGGCCTATTATTATAGAACCGTAAGGGGCAATCTGGACAGCTCTTTTATATATCATAAAAGGGCCAAAAATCTTTTCTCTATTCTAAACGATAGCCTACAAATAGGAAGACGGTTGTTGAGTATGGGTATCATCCAAAAAAACCAAAATGACTTTTTTGGGGCAAAAGAAACCTTAACTGAAGCCCTTTCATATCTCGAGGGTGGCAATGATGAGCGGTTTTTGGCATCGGTGTATAATGAACTGGCAACCAACTATAGAAAATTACTGAACTATGAAGATGCAGTCACATATTACCAATCCGCGATTGAGACGTCCCCATCTGCCGAAGATGTTTTAATTTATTTCAACAACAAAGGTGTGGTGCATACAGAGATGGGGGAGTTTCCCAAAGCGATTTCTTTTTTTGAATTCGTATTAGACAAGCCATTATCGTCTAAAAATCAAAAGCAATATGCGCGAATCCTTCATAACCTGACCTATGCCAAATGGAAAAACGGAGAACACAATGTAGCGAACGATTTTTTTAGGGCCTTGGAAATCCGTAGGAAAGAAAACGATCGACGTGGTCAGATATCCAGTTATACGGATCTTGGGGAATATTACTCAAAAACCAATCCCAAAATCGCAAACTTATATTTAGATTCGGTTATCCAACTTTCGAAAAAATTGAAAACACCACGTGCCGAAACCGATGCCCTAAAACTGTTAATGCAGCTAGAACCCAAAAATACGGTTTTTAAAGATCGCTACATATTTCTAAAGGACAGTCTGTACCAACAAGAACTCAAGGTCAAAACGCAATTTGCCAAGATGCGCTATGACGACCAACAAGAGAAAGAGCAGATTCTAAGGCTCGAAGCCGAGACCTTACAGAAACAGACCGAGCTTGCTGAAGCGAAGACGCAACAAGTGTTATACCTTTCCCTGAGCGGTTTGTTGGTGATAGCCGGTACTTCGTTGTACTATGTATTGCGACAGCGCCATCGTAAAGAGAAGTTACGCGAGGTCTATCGCACCGAGAAAATGATCAGCCAACGCTTACACGATGAATTATCCAACGATATTTTCGGTTTGATGGCTAATGTAGAACAGCGTCCCGATAAAAATACCCCTTATCTTTTAGATGGTCTCGAAAAAATATACCGGCATACCCGAACTATTTCCCATGACACACGGGAGATTGCCCTAGGGGATGCCTTCCCCGCCGAGCTCAAAGACGAACTCGGCAGCTTTTACAATACGGAAACGGCCGTTATCGTTAAGGGCTTGGAAGACATTTCTTGGGAAAAGTTATCCGATGAAAAGTGTATCGCGGTGCATCGAGGTCTAAAAGAATTACTGGTGAACATGAGAAAGCACAGTCAGGCCAGTCTAGTCGCTATCCGTTTCGAAGAGCGGAAAAAGGTACTCGACATTACCTACTCGGATAATGGTATAGGCATGGACCCTGAACCAAAATTCGGAGTCGGTCTTAAAAATACGGTTTCCCGTATTCGAGGTGTTCAAGGTAAAATTAACTTTGATTCAGACATGGGCAAGGGTACCCAAATAATCATTGAAATTCCCTTTTAATTCGGCTGAGATGTTTGAAAAAGTACTTTTGGTAGAAGATATCGATAGCATTGGTCATGGTGTATCAATGATGTTGCAAAAGGCTACCGATATCAAGGAACTGGTATTTTCAAAATACTGTGATGATGCCTATCTCAAGTTATTGCGGGCCGAGCAAGAACAGGCTCCTTTTGATCTGTTGATAACCGATCTCTCATTTAAGAAAGACCACCGTGAAAGCCGAATCACATCAGGCAAACAATTGATCCAAAAATTACGGGATCAAGAAAAGCATTTGCCGATTATTGTTTATTCCGTTGAAGAACGCCCTCCGGTCGTAAAGAAGTTGGTCGAACGGTATCGGGTTTCCGGCTATGTATTAAAGGGACGAAACGGGATCAAGGATATGATTTCCGCAGTAGAAACGGTCAAGGATGGTAAAATCTTTATCTCCCCTGAATTGTCCGGTATTTTGAGAAGAAAAGAGGTCTTTGTGCTGGAGGATTTCGATACATTACTACTGAGTCGCTTGTCGGAAGGGCTTACCCAAGAAGAAATTGCACTACAACTCAAGGTCGAAGGGATTTCACCCAATAGTCTCAGCTCCATTGAAAAAAGGCTGAATCGCCTGAAAGAAGAATTAAAGGCGAAGACCACAATTCAATTGATCTCCAATGCCAAAGATTTGGGATTGATCTGAATTTGGTTTCGGGTAGTTCATCGTTTTTTAAATGCTGTTTATCCAATTGTAAAGTGAAATGACCACTTATTACGGGTTCCCGTAATGACCCTATATCCTTTGAATTTAGGTTTGTTGCCATGCACGTTAATCTGACCGACGAAGTGATTTAGTTGCAATGCCCGCCATTCTTTTGGGTACCACTATAAGGGTTTTCCCAAAGCCCCCACATCTCCGATTGGTTTAGCCTGTATGATTACGAGTTATAACCAAATTAAAACCACTAAAATGAAAACGATCACGAACACTTTGATCAGTTGCCTCATTGCCTTTTTATTGGGCAGTTTGGCGTTGATCGCTCAAGAAGAAGTATGGAAAGAGGCCACCATTGTCAAATTTGCCCCCCCTTTTGACGAAATCACTATCAATCTAGACGATGAGGAGTTTGTTTTTCCTATCACCCAGCAAACCAAATTTGTACTGGGGAAAAAGAAATCTATCTCAAAAAATAAAATTTTTGTCGGTAGTACGGTCGATGCTTCTATTGTAATCGAGAATAGAAAACGAATCTTGACCAAGATACAGGTTGGTGATGAAGAGTATGGCAAGGTCAAGCGGTTTGTTGGTGTTTTTGAGTCCTTTTCCGGTGATTCAGCGTTTATTGATGGAAGGAAAGTCATGTTGACCAATGACACGACCATCAAGTGTGAAGGCGGTAATGATTGCGCTTGTAGTAAGGGAAGGAGCTTTCTCGGATTCGATGAACTGGAATTGGGTAGCTTCTTGACCGTTTATGGCGAGCAGGATGAGAAAGGTGTTTTTCAGGCAGAAAAAATAGAAGTGTGTAAGAACACCTATGGTAAGGCAGATCAAGAATTCCTCTCGGATTTAACCAAGAATTTCGATGCCTCGAAATTGAATGAAATTACGAGCATACCAAAAGGAGTGTTTAAGTCTGCCAATGGTCTTCACAATGGCGCCATAAAGTTGGGTAATATAGAATTCAAACTTCTAGATGATATTAAGGCACAAGGCTATATTAATATGATCGGTAATAGGCTTTTACCCGAGTACACCCGAAATGAGGACTTTTCAAAGGAGCATGAAGTATACTTTCGCTTTTATGTCATCGAAAATGATGTGCCGAATGCGATGGCCTTGGCCAACGGAATGATATTTATCAATACTGGCTTGCTTAAAATTGCCGAGAACGAGGCGCAGATTGCAGCCGTTCTTGGTCATGAAATCGCACATGTGACCTATGAACACGGTATAAAAAAATATAAGACCACCCGCTTTACCAATAGTAATATTGGAAAAAAAACGAGCAAATGGTTGAAGAAAGCCTTTCAAAAGAAAAGCGGTCTTGAAGAAGGCACGCTGGTCGGTGATGCATTGGGGACGGCACTGGAACATACCACACCGGAAAATATTATGAGCTTGTTTAATAAGAAAAATGAGACCCAATCGGATCGAGCTGGACTGTACTATGCTTACGAAGCAGGTTACGATCCGCGGGAAGCTGCACGATTTTGGGAAGTTATGATGGCGAACACGGGGGATCAAAAGTTCATGAACAGCATTTTCAAAACTACAGCGAATATGGTCAATAATATTGAAAGTGATTTAGATGACGTGGATTACGCTTCATTGGGTGAGGATGTGGTAGATGTTTTGGTAGGCAGCCTTTTGGAGACTGTCTATACATCACATCCACTAGTGGTCAAAAGGGTAGGGAACATCAACCAACTGTTGACCTCAATTTACGCGGATACTGATTTTTCTGAACTGGAAGTCGGTAAAAAAGCATTTGACACCTACTTGGGGAAACTTAAAAACTAAGTGATGAAGAAGATATTTCCGTTGGTTTTTATAGGCCTATTTCTTTATTTCCCCGCAAGGGATAGAAGAAATATGGATGTCTCAGGGTATTCCGAAGAGATTGCTGTCAACACTCACTTGTACCGCAACGTGCCGGATATGTATGAGAGAAGGAAAAGAAGTCTTTTTTTATCCGATTCGGTTACCAATAACGCATCGACCATCTTCCTTTTGGATCGATCGGGCAGTATGAGTTCTAAAGGTATGAGCGGCAAATCGAAATGGCAGGAAGCTAAAGAAGCCGCCCTAAAGGCAACGGCCTCGATTCTAAAAAGCCAAAATAAGAGGCAACAAGTAGCATTCTTGACGTTTGCAGGCGGCTGTTCCCCAGATCCGACGGCTACACAACCCTTGAATTTCAGTACAAATTATGAAGAGGTTGAAAAACACATCGCCGGGGTCGGTCGGCCAGGGGGAGGTACCCCTTTGACCGAAGCAGTGACTTCGGTAAAGAAAAGACTACAAGATTATAGTGCGAATTATGGAGATGGTGAGGCCTCCAAACTCATAGTGTTGAGCGATGGGGCTGCTACCTGCACCAAAATCAGACCAGAAACCGTGTATGGTACCGGTACCACCATGACTACGATTTCCGGTCAAAGAGGTACAAATACCGGCGTTTCAAATCGAAATGCCGGAACAAACGCGACACCCTCAGCGACACAACAAGGTATACCAGTGAATAACAATAGTGCGGGTGGAGTAAACAACATTCCGATCAAGTATTTTACCATCGGTTTTGATATCAAACCCGGGTCCGCTGCAGAAAGAGACCTCCAGTTTTTGGCGGAACAGACGGGTGGTAAATATATGAATACCCAGAACGAAGTTGAGTTGACAAGGGCTTTTACCAAGTTTTTCAAGGTATACTACCCCAAACCAAAAACCAGTATCGAAGGGTTGGCCTTTGCAAAAGAGCATGTTTTTCTGAGTGGGGTGGAAGCTATTCGCAGTGAAGAGTTTCGAAGGGCCAAAGAACTTTTTGAGGATTTTGTTCTCCAAGCCCCCTCGGATTACAATGCCATCTTCAATCTGGCCCTCATGTACGAGGCCAATGATTTTCATCTACAAGCCATCGAGAAATTTGAGGAATACCTCAGTTTGCATCCACAGGCAGAGGATAAGGATTGGGTGTTGGATCAAATCGTGTTACTGCAAAATGACATGCTCCAGTTTTTCGAGTATACTAGGGAAATATTGATTGATGATCTGGAATATCTGGATGCCCATTTCAAAAAAATACAGCATGGTGAAGGGCTTACATTGGCAAATGAATTCAAAGGCTTTATACAAGAAAAAGAGGTGTACTATGACGAGCTGCCCGAGAAACTAGGGGTGGAGAGCAAAATGAAGCAACGTATCTATGGAGATATCAAAAAAGGACTGGCAGAGTGTGCCAAGTACATCCGAAAAGATCCGAACAATTGGGATACCAATGCTACCTCTCCACTATCACTGGTACATTTCAATCTTGAAAAGTTGATTGACACTTTTTGAAGAAACCCTAGCCTCGATTTTTCGAGGCTCTTTCGAATCAACTTACCCCGGACGACTGGGCAACACGGGCTTTGAACTACTCTGTGCCCAAAGTTCAGAAGTTATGCCCCTGGGTTGCTGTTCATCCGTTTTTCCGGTCCTTTTGACGAAAAGAGTCCTCTAAAATCCCTGTGCTACGGGTTGCCGTAACCACATTTTGGGATGGTGCTTTAGGTTTGTTGAAGAACCAAAACCAAGATGAAAATGGACAACATAAAAAAACTAAAGTATGTGTTTTACGGAATAGTATTCCTTTGTCTAAGCTGCTCCAAGGATGAGCCTCTGGTGTTAGGATCCCCGATGTCGATTTCCGCGACTTCAGATTCTGCACTTAAGGTGCGCTTGAGCTGGGATACGGTTCCCAATGCTTTGGGATATAGGGTTTTTAGAGCGGATGCCTCTACTTTTGGGGAAGAAATGAACTTCGTGGAAATAGGGACCACCGAAATACCTGAATTCACCGATTTGGGGGTGGTGTCGAATTCGTCTTATTATTATCGCGTAGAGGCATTCAACGGTAATGTACTCAGCGAGCAATCCGATATGGTTATGGGAAACACCAAGTTCATTACGTTGGATGAATCCTTCGATGTTCTTGCCGAATATACCGATGGTCAGCGCTATAATGCTGAATCCGCCAGTGATGTACCTGAGACTATTATTGAAATTATTAGGGAAAATAGTGAAATCGGCACTGATTTGATTTTCCTAATTGACAATACAAGTAGTATGGCCGACGATATCAGGCAAGTGAAAAACTCCATTAATTCAATTATTTCCGAACTGCCTGAAGGTACCAGATTGGGCATTGCTACTTACAATGATGCCAACACGACTTCAGAATGGTATCAATGGGTAAACCTTGATTCAAATTATGACAATGCCATAACTTTCTTGAACTCAATACGAGTATTTGGAGGAGGGGATATTCCAGAATCCGTGTATGACGGAATTCAGTTCACCTTAAGTCAGATGGACTGGTCCTCTTCATCTAAAAGAATGATGGTCGTTATTGGGGATGCACCGCCATTGGAGGGTTCACGATCCGCATTCTCCTTAAAGGAAGTGATTGATAGTACTAAAGAATTTGGTGTAGCCGTAAATCTGTTCCCTATTTTGATAAGAGATTGATTTTTGATGTCATTCGCAAGGTGGATTGGGGACCTCTAGCACCGGAATAGAATTAAGCAAACAATTGTCATTTCCAGTACCATAACAGCACAAACGAACTATGAGAACATTAACCGAAGACCTAAGAGAAATTGATTGGGGTAAGACGCTTTTGCGTGTGCTAGAATTGCTGATAGTCATGCCATTTACTTTACCGCTCAAAATTTATATGAACGCTATAATGAACCTTTCCCACGCAAAAGAGGAACAAGGGGAAGTCAATCAGCTTTCCAAAGAGTTTCCACTCTACGTTTGGCTGATTAGCGTTTTTGATGCCATACTATTTTTGTCCTACCCAATTGGGACTGTTCTGGCGATACGCGGGTGGGCCAGTTATTTTGGGGGATTCGGTCTTTTTGCCGCAATTCTAGGGTTAACCTACTTCTTTCCACTATACATTACACTGATCAAGGAGTTCGCCCAGATCTCTTTGAAGCTCTTACTTTATTTGAAAATCATAGCATCGAAGGAGTAAGTGCATAAACTTCTAGACCTATCTGTTCATCCGATTTTCCGTTCTATTGGTCGAATAACTACGACGATTTTTTATCAATTACGGGTACCCGTAATGTGTTTACACTGCTTGGGTCTACGTTTGTTACCACAAGACCAATACGGATTTCGTTACGGTTTTCACACTCCAGCTTGCGAAGTATAGGGAGTTAAAAACTGTAAACTAAATCAACCAAAACCAAACGGATGCCATACCACAGAGACTCCTATTTCAATCCAAGTGACCCCTATAAAAAGGCATGGTCGCTCACCCCTCAAGGCAGGGTACTGAAGCTTTCTGGTCATAAGACCGCTTCGATGTATGCCTCCTTGTCATCAGCGATTCCTATTTTCTACATCTTAATGTTGTCCGCCATAGCCTTTGATGTCTACCTAGGGTTTTCTATTCTAGCAAAGTCCGGCGTAAATCTTGGGCTCATTACAGGTTCGGTAATTTTGGACCTATTATTGGCGATTACCCCCTTTTTGTTAGGAACTTATATTTTAAGCTTTAACCACACTAATTTGGAAAATGAACTGTTCAAGACAAAGTTAGAGTGTATGACAAAAAAGCGGGATGAAAGTGATGATGATTTTCATACACGCATTACCCAGATCAAAGCGGGCAGACTTCGTGAATTGAATGGTAGCAAAACCATGGGTGCTATAGTACGGTACCTCACCATAGGGCTGATTTTTGCAATTGCAGGTTGGAAAATTTATACCTATTACAGCGTACTACCGCCAGGTTTCAATTTGTTCAGTGTGGCCAATGGCAAAATTGTATTGATTTTTTCCTTTTTATGTGCTGTTTGTCACATCATCGGTTCTGAAAAAGCCTTTGCCCATCTGTCTTTTTGGATGATCAAGGGAAAGGAATTTCGAAACCATAATGAACTGCACCATGGCAAGGAACCCTCCTCGCAAAGTATTCCTATAGATTATGAAGGTGATTACAAGCCCGCCAAATTCATGAATACGGAACTCAAGGTCGACGAAGAAGGAAAGGCATTAATCGAATACATACATCTCATTTGGGATGATGAAATCAAGTTTTTAATTGAAAAGCAAGGCAGCGAAAGCGCAAAAAGAGGTGTTGCTATAACCTGCAAGAACAATCAAATCATATAAGTTATGAAGAACCTTATTGCCAAAGTCTCACTTTTGATTTTCACATTCGGTATAGTAGGTTGCGAAGCACCTCGTGAAAATCTTGCACTGACCTTGGTCTTGGATAATGCTATTGGGGACGACAAATATCCCCAATATGTCAAAGACATAGCCATGCCTTTTCATAAGACGGAATGTGAAATGGACTTCCTATTGAAACCGATCAGCTTTGTGCGTGCCGATATCAAAAGAACCGAAGTGGAATCAAACGCCTGGCACTTTGAGAATATTGGGGACAATACCGTGGAATTCAGCTCTGGGTGGCTTCAACAGTATTTTACCGATAGTTTGACTACCCCCTATTTGAAACAGCCGAAAGGAGGAAAAGAGTTAAAACTGGCGAGCTACTTGACAAAAACGGATAACATAGTTGTGCTGTATTCCGAGGAATCCGAACTGGATGAATATGAAGGTGTTCCGGTATTGCATACTTCCAAAGAGGTGCACAGCAAAATAGCGGAGACGGCTTGTGACAATCCATCGAAAAAAGTGGTGGTCATTATTAACCCTAGGGAACTCGAAGAAATGAGACTCGAATCACCTCCTCTGCCAATCGGGGATCCCCTACTAACAGAAAATCCATGTGGTATGGAAACGCTCGTTGACGCCTTTGAGCTGAAATCCAGAATACAGGCGATTATTGACGTGAACCAGACCGATGAGCAACGGTTGTACAAGGCGGAAGCAGTATATCGCGATTTTTTTGATGACAAGGCCTATGTCGCTAGTTACAAAAGTAAGGGAGATTCCAATCCTGATGTATACGATCCTGGAGAAGCTATTCATTACTTCACTAGTAAGCTCGCGGTTTTAGAGTCTATTCATGATGTGGCGATTTTCAGACTGGAAACCTCCAAGAAAAGCGGCAAGATATCGGGAATGCACATCGCCGAGTGTCATGATGCTAAAGAGCTATTATGAAGTATGCTTTGTTTTTTGTGGTTTTTGTTTCCTTTCAAGTCCAAGGGCAAAAGTTCAATACATTGTCCGAAGGGGATAAGCAGCAATTCCAAAAGGAAGTTCAAGATGAGATACAAACCTTTGACTCCAAATTGCAGAAAATTGCAAATGCCTCGAGTAGGAGGGTCCAAAAGGCATTAATAAAGAGTCTGTTGCGAAAGTTTACAACAGAGGCTACCATTCAAACTGCTAGTGTGAAATCGGGTATTTCCACTTATAAAATCAAGGATTACCTCTACGATAAAGTTCCAGGATACCAAAAAAGGTATAGTGTGGTTGATGTAGAATTTGTTTCCCTGCAAATCGAGGATTTCAAACCCCACCCTAGCAAGCCAAATTGGTATATCGCCAAGTACAACTTTGTACAACGTTTTTGCGGGGTCGCCAAAGGTGCCCAGCGCACTACCGATGAGGGACTTATGAATTACTCATATTGCGATTTGACGGAAAAAGAGGGCTCGTTTGTTCTTAAGAAGGCACACACGGTTCTAGGCGCAAAATGGAAACTATACTTTGATAGTATTGCCGTAGAAGCTATAGAGATTATTGAAGCAAAAGAGAATGATGAGTAGGTTTCTGTTGCTTTTTATTGCTATATGCTCTGCTGGGACAACCTGGGCTAACTCGGATATCGACAAGATCAAAGAGGTATGTAATCTCTATATTACCTCAATAACGGATTACTCCAAAAATATTGATGTCAACAATTCGTACGAAAACTTATTATATGGTGTATTTGACTATGATTCGGACGTATATATACACCAAAACGATTTATTTGATACGAGTTATGCCAATAAGAACGACATCGATAACTATCTGGCTTATATTGATATTGAATATCAGAATAGTATCGATATCGAGTTTGAAGAAACCGAGGTCTTGGACTGCACCTCAAATTTAAATGGAAGGTATTATGTTTTTGCCATAGTGCTTAAAACACTGAAGTATAAAGACAAAACAAGGGAGCAAGAGTTGATATTCGGGCTTTACAAAGAAGGTGACGGGTATATTGTGGAGTACGCTTTGTTCAATACCGCACACAACAATACCGAATTGATGGTGCAATGTAGTGTGAATAGTATTGAAGAGGATAGATTGAAATTGGAGCGAGAACATTTGAAGTCCGCAAATGCCGCTTTTGCCGACCAAAACTACTTTAATGCCAAGCGTCTTTATGAGATGGTATTGTCTTTCAATCCATCAAATACTTATGCCATTGACGGGGTTCGCAATTGCAATCTATTGTTGACTAAGGAAAGGACCAAGATAGAAATCGCGAATTTGATTCAACATGAAAAATTTAGGGAGGCCGAACAACGGTTGGCCATTTTTGAGCGGGAGTTTCCCAGCACTGAAACCGCTTGGGTTTTAGCACAAAAAAATGCTTCTAAGAATGGAATCGCGTTAAAGAACTATCAGGCCAATCTAAAAATCGCAAATGCGAAATACGATGCCGGCCTCTTCGAAGATGCAATAAACTACTATAAAAGTGCGAGATCGTATAGCGTGGCGGACATAGCCTATATCGATGGACAAATCGAACGTTGTGAAACAGGTTCTCCGCAGGAGGTCATGGCCCGTATAAAAAAAGCCTACAATGAGGCAAAGTATTCGAAAAGCAAATGGCTGAATACGTATAGGACTTATATCAAATACCAAAACTCAGGTGTATTGAACGGGGAGAACTATTACTTCATGTGTTTGATGATGGAAAATAATTATTCCCAAATCGGCAAGAAAATGGGGTATTCACGCCGACAAACACGTCAGCTAGCGGTAAAATACTTTTATAAGGCCAAAGAGCTGGGGCGCGATGTTTCCTTTTTGGAGACCCAGGTCTTTACCAAACGAAGAACTAAGAAAAAAAAGTAATGAAAAAGGTAATTCTTTTTATCGTCTATGGTGTGTTGTCAGCTAATTTGTCCCTGGCACAAGATGTGGCCATTAATCCAGAATTTTTCACCACTAAGAATATGAGAATCGGCCTAAGTCTCGGGGCAGAATCCGCTATTGGCTTTGAGAGTAATGATACCCGGAAACTACTTTGGGTTTCACAACAGGGCACTACTCCGAAAGATTATTTCACTTATGACAAGCCAGCAGTCAATACTAGTTTTAATCTGGGTATTGATGTGTATTCACCGAATTCAGCACTGGGCTTCTTTGCCGAATTCAACTATAATACTTTGAAATACCAGATTACTCCTGATGATGGGGCCGTGATTGATTCCATTTCATCGGTTAACTTTGAAATTCCGGTATATCTGAAATTTCGATTGGGCAAGGTAAACCGTAGTGGACATACCTGGCTGGCCCTGGGTGGAGGCTATTCCATAGTTTCGAAGGCACGTCAAAATACGACTCGAAATAACACGCGTATAGGAGAGCAATCACAGAAATCGTTTTTGAGCAATATCGGATATACATCGGCCATTTTGGGTCGTGAAGTGATTATTGCCGGCGAGGGTAGTAATGGTGAGGAAATTTATGATCGAGATACGTTCAGAGCACTGATATACCTAAAAGTCAACTACGACCTCTCTAGTCGTATCAACGGTGATTTTGATTTCAATACAGGAAGTGTGCTGGGAAGTATTTCCAATCTCGATGTTCGTCTTTTACGGGTGAGCATTGGTATTAAACTCCTGTTCAGGGTATCCACCCTAGGGAAATTGGCGGGAAGCGCATTGCTGCTCAAATGAAGCTTTTTTTGATATGGTTAGATTGTTCGGTCATCATAGGATATCCGCTCTCGAATACCACCGGTGGCTCTATGAATAATGACATCGGCCTTGTATTTGCGAGCCAAGCTCTTGGCCTTCCGTATCGCCGTGCTCTGTTTTCGGTGCTTGCTCGTAACGCGTTTATTCCCTTCGCGACGTACTGCCCATCCGTCTTCATAAGGTACTACATGTTGATGCCAGGTACGGCCTCGTTTACTTTGTTGTAAGCTATTAAACAAGACCTCCAGAAGGTCTATGAGGGTGCGTAACCAGGATTTGCCTTTAGCCATATATCGGGTTTGTTCGTTTCTAAGATAGTAAAAACCTTCTACGCTTGTTATAACAAGCCCATACGACCATTTATACTCCTCACTCGTCAGTACCATGATGCTTTTCAAGGAATCTGCCGCAAGCTTCTCGCAATGACGAACACATAGTGACAATCCATCAACCCGACCAACTTATTTGCACATTTAAAAACGCAAACTATACAGTATTTACGGTTGTTTACACAAAAAGGAGGAAAAGTCATACAACTACGTAGTACATTTAATCGTATTAGGCGGGTGACCGTTTTGAATACAAAAATGCGGTATTTATAAGAAGATCTCCCGAACTGTACAATAGGTTCTGCTAATTGTTTGGACCATTTCACCTTTCCCCCTAAGTAGTACATTTTTAGGTAGCAATGCTATAAGCGGACTGCCTTTTCGGTACCAAACCTATCATAAATTTTTTAGTATGAAAATTATCGGTAAAGTGTTTTTCAGAGTTTCCGCTATTTTTTTGGTCTGTGCTCTCCTTCAGTCCTGTTATTCCGTTGTGCTTACCAGTACACATGGTAATTATATGCCTGAGGAAAATGAAAGAGACGACTTTTTTAAAGATAAAATGGTGATTGAATATGATACCGTGGTACCGGCCGGTGTTACCACAAATTATTCGCTGATCAAGACCCAACGAGATCGCTGTACATCTGGCAAGTTACATTCGGTACAATTTAAAAATAGCTTTGGAGGCTCCCTGCTTTATTTGGTCACATTTGGCGCAAAGCGCAAAGTGTCCATAAAGTATGTCTGTATGCAACCCTAAACTTCATTATTATGGCAGAGACGATTACCCACCTCATGGAACAATGGAACACCATTCACAAGAATGGTCCCTGGCAGCTAAAACATAGATATATTACGCATAACGGTTCTAGTTTAGATTTGTCCTCTACAATTGCACAGTACAATGACACCGGAGAGGAAATTAGGGGGTTGATCCAGGAAGCCGCTGATAATGGGGAAGGATTCAGGGCCTACGGGTCGCGATGGTCCATGTCAAACGTGGCCTACAACAAGGATCGGATGCATTACAATAGGTATATGACCATCAACATTCCAATTTCGGATGATGATGTGCATAATACATCGCCCTACGCCAGAGAGAATTTGTTTTTTTTTCAATGTGGGGCTACCATAAAACGTATCTCCCAGGTTCTTGAAGCTCATAAGAAGTCTTTAAAGACCTGTGGGGCCAGCAATGGACAGACCATAGCCGGATGTATTTCTACGGGGGTACACGGTTCTGCGATTGACGTGGGCTCTGTGCAAGACTATGTGGTAGGACTCAACCTTATTGTTGGGCCAAGGCCAGAAGATAATATCTACTTAGAACGACATACGAAGCCTGGACTTTCAGATGAATTCGCAAGCAAAATAAAGGCCAGGGTCATCCGCAATGATGGATTGTTCAATGCGGCCCTGGTGAGCATGGGTTCGTTTGGGTTTATTCATGGCGTAACCATAGAAGCCGAAGACCGCTATCTTTTAAAGCGTTATGTAAGGAAAATTGATAAGAATATCGCACTAGAGTTAGCGGAAACAATGGACTTTAAGAATTCCTTGTTTAGCATTGCGGAAGAAAGAGATGCCAATGGTAATGGGTTGCGTCCATATCACTATAAGGTCTTCTTTAATCCCTATAGTGATGAATCTGAGTATGTGGTGGAATTTATGTTTAAAAAGCCTTACCAAACCCCGTATCCGGATCCCTTTACCGTAATTGAAAACTCCATTTATACGGATCTTATTAATGTGCTTATTAAAATAAGCCAGAAATGGCCTAAGACTATTCCCTTCTTTATTAAGCGACTGGAAAAAAATATTTTGCCCTTGACTAAAGAAGAGGCATCCGTAGGTACTTTATATGAAACGTTTTGGGATGCACAGTATAAAGGACCCGCTTTCGCCTGTTCCGTGGGAATAGATCACAGAGATTCTGTGAAAGCGTTGAATGCAATTACAAAAATGACCCGGGATGAAGGCCCTATTCCTGGAATATTTGCTATGCGTTTTATAAAACAAAGTATGGCGACACTATCTTTTGCGCGCTTCCCAATTACCTGTATGTTGGAAATAGATGGTATACAATGGAAGAAGACCAAGAAGCTTATGAGTCTCAAGGAATATGGGCGGCGAATGATTCAGGTATTACAGCAAAATAATATTCCTTTTACGTTGCATTGGGGTAAAAATTCCGATTGGGCATTTGCAGGGTTAGTACAGCATATGTATGGAGATGATTCGGAAACCTGGAAGTCTTACCGAAGCGCATTGCTCACATCGGAAATGGCCGAGGTATTTTCCAATGATTTTCTAGCTACTACGGGGTTGCATGAAACCGTTGTGGCCCCTGATGCGGACCTGGTGGCTTCCCTGGTATGAATTGTACTTATGAGTCCGATATTGAAAGAAGCGTAGTGCTGAAACAATTCCGTGAAAATACTGCCATTTAATTTTGGTACGAAGGGAAACATAAAAAACTGTGAAAAACTTCTAAATAAAAACAGATGAAACGAGCATTAAAAAGTTTTAAAAATTACTTCAGCAAAGGAAATTCTTAGTGCGTGAGCTTAGCTTTTACATACGTTCTCAATTTATTAAATGACTTTTCATCAAACAATTAAAAAGATCTAAACGTATGAAAATTTATCACTTTAAAAACGAACAATCGGTCTCAATCGGTACTGGAGCTCCAAACCAGATCGACTCCAGTATACATGTCGAGGGTACGGGTGGCAATATCACGGATGTTAATGTAAAGCTTGATATTGATCATACGTATACCCGTGATTTAATAATTCGGCTAAAAAGTCCTGATGGTACAATAGTGATGTTGGTAAATAGGCTTGGAGGCAGTGGAGATGATTTTAGCGAAACCACCTTTGATGATAATGCAAGTGCGGGTATAGACAGCGGCAGTCCTCCTTTTCAGGGTGTATTTAGACCCATGGAACCTCTGGGCCAGTTCAACGGTGCAAATGCAAATGGAGTTTGGAGTTTGGAAGTTGCTGATCTTGCGATTCGCGACGGGGGATCATTGAATGAATGCGAACTGGAAATCATAACGGATGAACCAGACCAGAATACGGGTCCATTTGTTTTTCATAATCGTACCCTAACACCCATCCCTGCAACCGGGGTTAATACTATTGAATCTCAAATCAATGTGCAAGGCCTTTCTGATGTTAGCGTAGAAATGGTATGTATCACTATAGATTTGGATCACACTTTTACCGGCGACCTTAAAATCACCGTTGTTAGCCCGGTTAACGAGGAGGTTCTATTGGTGGAACGCGAAGGAGGGGGAGGGGATAATTTCCGCGATACTACGTTTGATGACACGGCTACCGACTCGATTACGGCTGCATCTGCACCTTATACTGGAACTTTTCGGCCAGAAGGCCAACTGGCAGATTTTCAAGGGATATCTCCAACCGGTACCTGGAAATTAATAATCGAAGATCTGGCAAATCTGGATGGCGGTGTTTTAAAATCGTGGACGCTCGCCTTAAAAAGCGATAGCACCCCGCAACCAACAAGACCCTTCAAGGTAGAAGTAAACTTTTTGGGCGGCCTTACAGATAGCCAAAAAGCAATTTTCCAAGTTGCTGCGGACCGGTGGTCCGAGATCATAGTTGGAGATCTTCCTTCCATCGATACGGATATTGGTGTGGTAGATGATGTGGTCATCGATGCCGAAGGCAAAGTAATCGATGGCCCTAGTGGAATTTTAGGACGAGCAGGCCCTACCAGTGTTAGGCCGGGAAGTCTGCTGCCGGCCAGGGGAATTATGGAGTTTGATTCAGCGGACTTGCAGCGAATGGAGGACGATGGAGAGCTCATTGACGTAATCATACACGAAATGGGCCATGTTTTGGGAATTGGAACCTTATGGTCAGACTTAGGATTAGTTCGCGGATCGGGTACCGACAACCCTGAATTCACAGGTGCCAATGCAATGCGGGAATATGCCACATTGAAGAATTTTGTGAACCCTATATTCGTTCCGATTGCGAATACCGGAGGGGCTGGCACTAGGGAAGGACATTGGAGAGAATCGGTTTTTGATTCGGAACTTATGACCGGTTTTGACGATCCGGGTCGAAACGCATTAAGCCGACTTACAGTTGCCTCCCTTCAAGATTTGGGGTATCAGGTGAATTACCACAAGGCCGATCCTTATATGCTACCATTTGCCTTGCTTTCTATGGGAGCAATAACAGCTAAAAAAGAGCACCAATGTCATGTTGATATTCCTGATTTTGAAATATTACCGGAGGAAAATTTGATTAAGTAGTATGGTTTCTGAATAGCTGATTTTGTCCTGTTTCACTTGTTCAACCTCAGCTCGGGTCAAAATTGATACCTGGCATGATACATAGAAAAAAGACCACCCAATGGCTGGCTTTTTTTGTGGAGCCGGAGGGATTCACTTCGTTCTTCCTTCCTAACCAGTAGTGCACATAAAAATACCCATTGCCTAGGCAATGGGCATCTTGATTTTGGTAAAATACTCAAGCGAGCTTGGTATTCACCAAAACCCAATCTGCTGCATATTTTTGAGTGTCGTGGAGCCGGAGGGACTAGAACCTAACTTTTAAAACCTTAATAAATAAGGGTCTTTTGGCTATATTAAACTTCATGCTCACCGAATAGGTGACTTAAAAACGAATTTGTTAAATATTGATATGCAGCTAGTCAATTACAAACGGCTTATCCTCCCTTTTTCTGAATAATTCCCATGATAGATTTCAACAGTTCGTTAACATCTATATTCTTATAGTTATCTGAATTTTGAGGGATGATAATTTTATCAAAGAAAGATTGGTACACTAGCTTTTTAGTTTCAACATCATCTATGTTTTTTAATGCAACAAAACTCTTTCTCACGAGAAGGCCGTCAGAGTCAGTAGCGATCATTTCTTTATAATTCAGCTTGTACTGTCCTATACAGAACCGAATTATAGCAAGAAAGAAGGAAACTACAATAACTCCAATAGCTAACCTTTTTAAGAATTCCTGCAGATAGTTGTCTTTGTTTAAAGTTTCAACCTTGTTTCCAACCAGATTTAAAGAAGAAGCTGTGTCGGAATACAACTTTTGTATTCTCTCATCTCCATTAACAATGAAGTCCTTTTCGTCCTCGAGTTTATCCTGATATTCTTTTAGGTATTTTAATATTTCATTTTTATCTTTTTCTAGTTCATTGCTTGTACCAGATTCCAAAACAATAGTATTGATAGAGTCTCTAATTTCATCTGTTCTATTAGTAAGAAAATTAATATCATTTTCTTGCTCGATTAAATTGGCCACACCAGGAGGATTAATTTTGAATGAACTACTATATTTTTCTCCAAAATTATCTTCTAATTTTTTTCTGAAGCTCAAAATTTTAGTATTTACAGATTCAGTATCACCTATAATTTTTTCAGCTAAAATTCTCTGTCTTTGTATCAAATTAGTTCTTTGATTTTCAGAGATGAGAACCAGATTTTTATCAAGGTTTTTGAGTGATTTGTTAAATCCAACAGAATCTGATTCAATAAGTGAATAACCAAAAAACAATACTACCAAAGAAAATATTATCGTCAAAGAAGTAGCAGCAGCTAAAAAATATTGCGTAGTTTTTTTTAGGCTCTCTTTTTTTCTTTCGAGACTTACAAGAATAAATTTCATATAATCTAAACCTTCTTTGCCCAAATTACCATCAGGTAAATGCTCTACAACCGCTTGTTTAAAATCTAAAGATTTGAACAAATCACCCACAATGGTTTTTATTTGATCTTTTTGTAGTTTAAAGAGCCTTTCCCCGTTTATTTGTACCAAGTCTTCTTTAATATTGTAATTGGTATTAGTTTCTGATTTATTATTTAAATATCTCTTAATGTAGAATGACCTAAAAAACACTAGTAGAATCATCATATAAACAACACAACCCAAAATAACAAGAAAAGTATTTTCAGATTGAACGTTATCTATTTCTATTAACCAGAAGTAGAATGATATTCCTGATAATATTATCCAAATGCAAAAAACTAGTTCGGAAATAGGTTTTTTCATTAGTGTTTTTTTATTATGTTTCCATTTGATTAAAACGCAGGGCAACAATTCATTCTATCGAATTGCATTTGAAAACTAGAATTCCTTTAAAAGAGCATAATCTACTGGTTTATTCCTTTTCCAAACGGCATTTATCATTTGTCCATAATCGCCCATTCTATTCCATACCTGACAACCGAATGACCATCCATGGATAAATTCTTTTGTAACGGTACTAAAGGGATTATAGTCAACGCCATGAATATTCAGACCTATACTGTCTTTATATAAAGTACCTTGTTCATTTACATTTTGATTCTCGTCACTATCCCTAAAAAAGAACACTGGTTTTCTTTGCTTTAATGCCCGCATCTTTTTACCAGATTTTCCAGATATATGCATACCTCTTGTGTATGTATTGGGGCACCATTGATTTGTTTTCCAAACAGCAGCACCGGGGAGGTTATGATTTTTGAATAAAAACAAGGCGTCTTTGCCAGCATTGGTAGTTCCGGTGCTCACTTGTTTAAATTTAGGGCCATCGAAAACATAGAATTTGTCATCAAAAATGTTAAAGGCATCTTCTATGGATTGTACTCCAATAATTAAATATTTTCCAATATTTGGAATTTCACCCCCTATTAATTCTACTTGTTCTAGTAGTTGACTGTCAGTATATGCTTTAACGTTAGTCATTGGTACTAATTTCCATAGTTAAAAGTTGGATCTAGTTTGTGCTCCTTCATTCCAATTCTAAAAATTGAATATGTCACATTTTTAAAAGGGTCTTCATAATTTCCTGTTACTAAGTCAGCATTGGATACATTAGAAGGTACTAACTTCCCGTAGGCAGGGTAATAAAATGCATTTGAATTGATGAAGGTGTTAAAGTCTTTTCCTCTTGCTAGAACACAAAACCCTGGGCTTAAAGACCCCATTTTAATTCTTTCATTTCCTCCAGTATAATCCGATTTTGCTTTTTCAGATAAGGCAAGTCTCAAAGGTCTGCTTTTGAAAAGTATTTCTGGATCGGACTTATCAAGTTTATTTAGCAACTCATCCAAAAGGTTTATGGCGTTATTAGTAATAGCCGGGAAACCAATAGTGGAAGTTAGAGTCTTGCCGGTATCAGATTGAAGAAATTTGAATATTCGCTGCCACCATTTTGGCTCTCGATGTTTTACAACCTCAAAAGTCATTTTTGCCAGACCACCAGGTATTTCAATTGGCCTGTTTCCAAAAGCTTGTTTGAAATCAGCTTTTAGATCCTTTGGGTCAGCCGGCTTATTTTGTGCTTTATTATATAAATCAAGTCCAGCAGCGATACTCCAGAATGCGGTATCAAAATACTTATCTGTGGAACTTTCATCTTTGCCTATGTTTATTCTCATAGTAGCCCTAGTATTTTTGTCTACATTAACATCATTTCCGATATGGAAAGATTGCATTTCTAAATTCACTAGAACATCAGGTTGATTAGTACTTCCATCTATTGTGGATATAACCTCAGACGATTCTAAAATGGCGGGGCCATCTTTTTTGTTAGAAAGTTGAAAGGTTATAAATTGATTTCTTAGGTCATTTGCTGAAATATTATTTCCCTTATCTTTAGTGTAATTCACAACTCCTCTTTTTTGAGGTAAGCCAAAAGTTGCAAAGGAGGGATCTTGTACCAGAGATTGAAGTTGATCTAAATCTTCTAACAGTAGTTCTGATGTGATTACATCTTTTTCATTAAATTCAAATAGTTTCATTCTAGTTCTATTTTGTTTGATGTTTTTGATGTTGATTAATTATTCAAAGTAGCTCCGTAATACTTTTTTGGACATTCTTAATTTGGGATTCACCAGTAATATTTATAAACTCTTGAAATAATTTTATATCTCCGCTATCGGGTATTATAGAATACTCAAAAAGATATATCCCAACAGGAATGTCCTTTACAGCCCAAGTGTTTCCATTTTGATTTAGTGTTTTTGCCAAGACTCGATTTGAATCTATAGTTAGCTGGGCTTTAATCGAGGATTTATCTGGAATATTTTTGAGCTCTAAATTTAGGTGAACAGGGTTAAAGTTGATTTTTCTATCGTCATTAACTTCTTTAAATTTTGAAATCTCTTGTCCAATAGTCTCCAGACGTGAATCAGCTTTTTTGGAAAATTCAGCTAGTTGGTCAGTGAAAAGATTCTTCCAATTGTTTGTTTCATCATTTACAATATCCTTTAAGGCTATATCAAATTTTTCCAGTAGCTCATATGCCGTAACCCTAGTTTCTTCGGGTTGACCATCGCCTTCCAATCTCGGAAGTATTACTAACCATTTATTATGGAATTCTGATGTGACTCTATCCATTTGCAGATAGGCCAAGGTGTATCTTATCCAGCCATTGGAGTGTCCAAATAGCCTGTCCCCCAATAGAATAATTGTTGTAATTATTAGTGCAATGTAACCTGAAGCGTAAAACGAGCTAAGTCCGCTCGTAGATAAAGAACTACTAATCAAGCCCGGAATTAGTGGGAGAATTAGGCTTAAGGAAAATGTTAGTAAGGCAATGTTAAG
This sequence comes from Maribacter corallii, assembly GCF_047345415.1. NCBI lineage: Bacteria > Pseudomonadati > Bacteroidota > Flavobacteriia > Flavobacteriales > Flavobacteriaceae > Maribacter > Maribacter corallii. Next base: position 601,844 of record NZ_JBLFEP010000004.1, on the reverse strand, counting down.
TAACCATGTCGAGAAACTTCTTCTCTTTCCTTTTTTATCCTCATACCATTGGAGTTGTTCTTTTTGATATGTTAGTATATAACTCAAATAAGATTTGAGATTTTCATCACCTATTTTTTCAAGATGCCAGTTTCGATTTTGATAAGAAGTCATATGGAAGTCTTAAAGTTTAATGAAACCCATAGACAAGAGAAAAAGTATGAAAAATTTGGTGGCCGTTTACTGCTCGAAAAATACAAAATACGAGGATTAATATAATTGTAATCGATTAAAAGTCAATTTTTTAGATTAAAAGAAAAACGCGAACAAGAACCTTAGTTTTTATGAGGTTTTCATTTGTGATTAGACATAGGAAAACCTCAATTTTTTTAAGGTTTTTCCATGTCGATGAATTGAAAAGATTTTACTATTTTGCCTGATATCTTTCCCCAAAACTTTACTTAGTTGTTTAAAATACCAGCCAAAATGCTTAAAAGAGTGATTTTAGAGAGTCTAAACTTCATTAAGCAATAACTGATAACTAATTATTATCATTGATTTTTCACTGTACTGTTTTTGCCTTTTTATATTCTCTTAAAAATTTAACGATTTATGTATTCTTTTGTGGAAAATGTATTAGATAACTTCCTTGTTCAAGGACTCATTGTATTTGCAGTTACAGCCATAATCACCTTTTTTTCTAGAAAATATAAAAACGCATAAATCTTCCTAAATATGCTTCACTCAAAAATTACAAATCCTTACTTGGTGAGCTGGTGAGCAGTATGCCTTTTCTATATAAGGGTGCTGATTTCGAAGTTTTAGAGGATTATGTTGAAGTGGAGATAGGATCTTTAAATCTATCGACCCTAAACCTAGAGAATTCAGAAATAGTAAAAAATATAAATAACCAAGAACGTTTAATTTCTAATCAAAAAATTCTTTTTCTAGGAGCTGCTGGATTTGGCAAAACAACACTTCAAAGGTATGCTATTTTATCAATTCTTAATGAAAAGACTAAATCTAGATTCTTAAACAAAAGTGAAAATGTAATTCCAATATTCGTACAGTTAAAACTATTAAAGAATATAAGTCCTTCACCAATTTTGGAATATACGTTGAATTCAATAAGTTTCATTAAGAGTAGAAAACACTTTACCAATCTATTGATAGATTCAAAACTAATGTTTTTCCTAGATGGCTACGATGAGATATATTTTGGCGAGGGACGAAATTTTATTAGGGAAGAACTGGAAGCTATAATGTTTCCAATGGAAGAGAATTGGAAGAAGAACATTAATAAAGAAGATATTGAATTATACGAACTCTTTAACCAATGTAGAGTATGGCTTTCCTCAAGAAAGGATTTTTTCTATCATTACCCTTTACTTAGTTTGGGTAGTGGAGAGTTTTTAGCGCCACCTGCCAACTTTAGGGCAGTCCAACTAATGGGAGTAGGCAGTAATAGAAATATGCTTGTTTCTAAAATTTTCAAAAGATATACAAGTCAAAAGAAGTTCGAAGGAATTAAAGACAAACTTAATGATGAATATTTTATCGAATCTATAAATCAATCAAACGACCAAGAATTCAGAGATATGTCGAAGAATCCTCTTTTCCTGACAGTTATGTGCTATTTGTATATTGACAAAGTCAAGGATTCTGATAAGCACAATATCGATTGGATTGACAACATAGAAAATCTTATCTCTGATTGTATTGAATTACTTCTCAAGGATTTAGATCATATTAAGGCTCAAAATTCAAATCTTTCTGACGCCCAGATTGAGGCTATAACTAAAAGAAGGAATGATTATTACGACGAGAAAGTAGAGTTCTTGAAATATTTTGCAGCAAAAACTTTTGAATTAGAGCCTCCCGTTTTTAACGACCAATATTTAAATCGAGAAATAGTACATTTTGTCAATAATTATAAGGACATAGATGTTGAGCTGAGAAAAACAATAATAAGGGAGCTAAAGGAGTCCAAAAAGGATGACCCAAACTTTGCAATGCAGTTGATTAATTGTAATGTATTCACAGTTATTCAAAAAGACCGAAAGGGAACGCTATATGATTTTCCTCATAGAAGGTTTAGAGAAGTGTTAGCAGCAAAATATTATTACAATCCTGAAGAGTATTCAAATTTCCTAAAAGAATTAGGCAACAGAGGTTACCTAGAGTTTATGAATTATTTTGTAACCACTTCCAGATTTAAAGATTCTTCTTTTCAAAATGAAGTGCTAATGCACGTTTTAAGAAAATCGAAACAGAGCCAAAATTTTAAACAATCTTTGACATCAAGTTTTTATTTTACAAAATATCTTCCTGAAAACTATAGCTACAACAAAATAGTTGAAGAGTTCATTGAGAATCAAATTGAACGCAATACAAGTTCATTTAAACTTTCATATTATTTATTAACTAAAGCTCATTTCAGTGATTCTTTTGTAAGGTATTTAAAGACTAGCCTAGAAGATAAATTCCATAGTAGAGAAGGAGGCAAATTCGAATTAATATGCGAAGTCCTTTTTTTTGTATCTAAGTTAGATCTTCAAGACTTTTTAATAGGTAATGGTACAAATTATGAACCTGTCACTGGATTGAGTCTGATTAAACATCTTTTTCTGTTGAGTGATTTTGAAGAATCGAAGGCATGCCTAAACTCATTAATCAAAATTAGGGAGTATAGGTATGATTTATGGTTTTCGATAAGCAATATGGAGTTTGATGATAGCTTAGTCAAGTTAATTTCCAATTTAGATTGGAGAGATCAAAACTTCAAAGTGGAGTTATTATTTTTTGTAAAAAAATATAGTCCTGATAAATTCAGCGAATTTTTTAATAGTACCAGTCTTTTCTCGAACAAAGATGTTTTTACGCTATTAATTAAATCTAAAAGAGATAGGGAGCGATATCTTAAATCATTTGAAAAAACAAAAAAACAATTTTACTTTTCTCAGGATTCAATTAATGACATTTGGGCAAATCTAAAATCTCAGATTCTTCATTTTGAGACAATTTCCGATTATAAGGCTCTTAACGAGATAGATAGCAAGCTACTTTTAAGAGACATAGAGAACTGGTTGAATAAATTCAAACGCGATACTTTGATTGAAAATATTGCTGACATAATTAGGGAGTATGTTTTTATTTCCAAGAAATACGTTTTTGAACCAGACGGGGACTTAACGGACTATAGTTCAATTGAAAAACAAAATAAATCAAAAATTAAAGCGAATCTGGGAACCCAAGCTGGAAACAAAAACTTCATGAGTTATTTAATTAGTCTAATTGAACAGAAAAACTCGATTAAAAGGAATTTGTTTTTTGAGACAAATACAATTATTAATGATATAAAATACCGAAAGCCCAATTATCCAGAGTACTTCAAATAGATGTATAAAGACCAGAACCTAAATTTTTCATAGCTTAGTTTATTTAGGTTTCCGGGTCTTAGTATTATTGTGCTCACCGAATAAGTCGCTTTTGTTTGTAGATTGTATTACCGGTAATGAAAGGTATTACTCTGAACCTTCAGAGATATTTTGAATACGTTGTTGAATGATTTCCATTCGTTCATCTGCTTGATCGTAATACAAACTTCCACGAATGGCTGTAAGGATTGTTCTATCCTTTGCGAGTGCTTTTAGTTTTTTAATCAAATATAGCTTTACTTCATTTTCAGAAGCTAGAATTTGCACATCAATATCTGTCGTGTAATTGAACAAGTAGGTCATATCTTCCAAATCATGACTGGCATAAAAATCATTAATACCTCTATCAAAAAATGCCTCCATTTTTGTGGCCAAAAAGTAGGGTAGTGGCAACACTTTTATGGTTAATTCATCTATTGTTTTGGTAATAGCCTTTTCAAAACCTTTGGCAAACCATGGATTAGAAGGTGCCCAACCCACGCTTTGAGTTGACATTATATCCACTTTTAAATCTTTGTATCGAAATCGACAATTTACAGTATCTTCTGCGTTTTGGGTAAATCCTTTTTGAATCAGTTGTTCTCGTAATTCTTCTAATTCGGCAAAGCTGGCTACCTGAAAAGTGAGGTCAAGATCTTTGGTAGGTCTAATATCTTCCGCTGCGGAGTCATCAATATAAAGGCTCACCATGGCCCCGCCAACATAAACCACTTTATCATTTAGGTCCCCTAAGGCCTTAGCCACTTTTTTTGTGGCCGCTCTATTGATTAAAGTGTTTAGCATATGTGCTGCTCTAACAGTTCTATTGCTAAGTTTTTTTCTCGTGCCTTGCCTACCCGAACAGCATCCATTAAGGCCAATAATTCATGCAGATGAGTGTCTAAGGCAGCAGCTTTGGGTACTGTTGGGTACAAAGGTGCAATGCTTTGACCTCGAGATTTACCTTTGGCATAGGGCCAGACATACTTTTCCTCACTTACAATTTCCATATCCAATGGTGGTGCGCTATGTGCAGTCACTGTTCCTCTTACAATGGCACCTGGATGTTGGGGGAATACCACCGCCAAACCATATTTAATAAAATCAAAAAACAATTTTCGGTTTACTTCTTTGCCCTTGTTTATCAGAAGTCCTGAGTATGATGACCTCGATATTGAACTACTGATCTCTGACTGGCTCATGTAAAGCATTTGGGACAACGCCATTTGAGTGTAGTCCGAATCGTTTATGGTAATTAGTTTCGCCAAGACCACTATATCTTGAGGTTTCATCTGCTGTAAACTGCTTTTAGCCATAATTATTTTATATCGCGATATGCAATAATAAGACATAAATAATTGAAAAACAATATAATGTAAAAAAATATCGCATATCTCGATATGCAATATTTTAAAATTTTCTGATGTATTTTGCACTAATTGAAACATTCATTTGGTGTAAAGCCCATTAAATGAAAGAAGCCGCACACAACCCAAGTTTCCTTTAAATTGGGTTAACTACTATTATTGGACAAAAAAGACCATTAATTAGCCATTTTAATAGGAGTTTATATCAATTGGATTCAATCTATATTTCTCAAAATATCTTTTGTTATGAATTTTTAGGATACATAAAATCTGTCATGCCCTATTGGGCTTTGATAGGTACAGAAAGCACATCGTGTTTACATTTTAAAACGAGCTTTTGCGAGTGAGAAATGTAAGGCAAGAGGGTTACACGCTAAAGCAATGTTGCAATTTTTAGTTAGTGAATTTTATAAAATGCTCAAGCGAGCTTGGAGCGTTTTGACGCATTGGCCTTCGAATCACGGAGGCGCAACCAAAAAAAGCTACCTCAAGGTAGCTTTTGGAAGTGGAGTCGGAGGGATTAACTTCGTTTTCCCCTCCTAATCGGTTCTGCAAATAAAAACACCCATTGCTTAGGCAATGGGCATCTTGATTTTGGTAAAATACTCAAGCGAGTTTGGCATTTTACCAAAACCCAATCTGCTGCGTATTATTGAGTGTTGTGGAGCCGGAGGGATTCGAACCCTCGTCCAAACAAGCAATTACAATACTTTCTACATGCTTAGTTACCGTTTGGTTTTCGATGTATGCCTGACCGGAAACCGCCTAACATACACTTAGCTTCTTTAAGTTTTAGTGCCGATACCAAAGCGAATATCGACCTTGTGTTGACTTTTATGGTGCTCCTAAATGAATCGCCGTCAACAAGGGCTATTCAGGAACATCTCGCTTCTCCGCCTTGCGGAGACGAGGCTAAATCTTACTGTAATTCAGATTAAGCGGCAAGAGCGTAGTTATTATCGCCAATTAAAAGTGTGGAAAATGAGATTAACGAGCTGTTCACCAGCGCTCGACATGCTTATATTGCCATTGGTCTCGCTGTCAAAACCAGTCGGCCCCTTCAATGAGATAGGTAGGCGTAGCATACCGTTATCGAATTGAACCCTGAGCGTAGCCGAAGGGACTACTATCAGAGCTATTCTTCTCTCAATGATTTTTTTCAAAGAACTTTAGGGCGTTCGAGCGGGCTATTCGCTCATACGCCTCCCCATTTCCGCCGAAGCTACAATGGGTGCGGGGTAACCGCTGCTATCCCTAACGCAAACCCTAAATGCTATAGGGTCAGCCGACAAAGATACCCCAAAAAGTATTCCAAAAAAAGTTTTGCCATCGCCTTGTCATCTGTTACATTTGAAACGGAAAGAGCGGTTGTAGTGTGATTTTTGACAAGACTCAAGGAGTTTGATGTTCGGTTCATAATGTGAGATATGAAGTGCTTGATGTCTGAAGTCAGATGCTTGAAGTGAAATCCTTCGTTAGTATTCGATTTGGAAGCTGAGGGCGGCCGAAGGGCCATGATACCTGATGTTCGAAGTAGGTTGCATGTTACGTGATATCCAAGGTCTTTACAGATATGAAGTGGCGAATCTTCCATTAGTAAATTCGATGGGGAACCTGATCGTAGCCGAAGGGTTTAAAATACTTGAATCCGAACTCAAGGTTGGAAGAAACCAGAAAGCTCGGCAGACCTGAAACTTTAAACCAGAAACCAAAACCAACAGCCAACTAAAGTGTAAAGAATGAAATTCGGAATCATCAGAGAACGTAAAAACCCACCAGACCGGCGGGTAGTATTGTCCCCGGAAGCCTGTCAAAAAGCCCTTGAAAACTACCCAAAGGCCGAGATTATCGTAGAACCTTCCCCGATTCGGGTTTTTAAGAATACAGAGTATAAAGCTGTAGCGCTAGAGGTGGCCTCCAAAATGGAGGAGTGTGATGTGCTTTTGGGAGTGAAAGAAGTGCCTATAGATGCCCTGATTCCCAACAAAAAGTATTTTTTCTTTTCCCATACGATCAAAAAACAACCTTATAATCGAAAGCTGCTTCAAGCGATTCTCGACCAGAACATCGAGTTGTATGATCATGAGGTAATCACCAATCAGAAAGAACAGCGTGTCGTTGCCTTCGGAAGATACGCCGGTATTGTCGGTGCCTATAACGGATTTCGGGCCTACGGACTCAAATATGATCTTTTCAAATTACCGAAAGCGGAAACCTTGGCCGATCAGCAGGAATTAATTTCGGAACTGAACAAAATCAAACTGCCGAATATCAAGATTATGCTTACCGGCCGTGGACGTGTTGGTAACGGCGCTCGTGAAATGCTCGATGCCATGAACCTACGGAAAGTGAATGTTGGGGACTATCTGGAGGAGGAATTCGACGAACCGGTATACTGCCAAATCGATGCTTCGGAATACAACAAACGCAAAGACGGAGTACGGGGAAACAAAGCGGATTTTTTTGCCAATCCCCATGAATACAAAACGAATTTTACGAGGTTCACCAAAGTGACCGATTTTTACATTGCCGGACATTTTTATGGAGATGGTGCCCCTTATTTATACACTCGTGAAGATGTAAAGCATCCCGATTTCAAGATTAAGGTAGTGGCCGATGTGAGTTGTGACATTGACGGTCCCATCGCTACGACCATCCGACCTTCAACAATTGCCAAGCCCATTTACGGATATGATCCAAAAACGGAAAAAGAAACGAACTTCAAGAATAAATCGGCCGTTGCCGTTATGGCGGTCGACAATCTTCCATGTGAACTGCCACGCGATGCCAGTGTTGGCTTTGGGGCCGCCTTTCTGAAACATGTGATTCCCGCTTTTTTCAATGGGGATGAAGACGGCGTTCTCGAACGGGCCCGGATGACCAAAAATGGAAAACTCACCAAACGCTACGCCTATTTGCAAGATTATGTGGATGGCAAGGAGTAGGGTTGCTAGACGCTAGATAGTCGTGTTTGATAGTGGTTATTGAGATAAGGGGATATCACTAAATTCCCATAACTCATAACTCATAATACCAAATGCCTGAAGGTAGTATTTGATATTGGGAGTTGAGATAAGATGATATCACTATCTTCCCATAACTCATAACTCATAACTCATAACTCATATCTCCTGTCTCATGTCTCTGATCTGGAGTCCATACCCAGCCCCAAAGACAAAGACTTTTCCAAAATAATGACCACAGCAATACCCAAGATGTAGGCGACCAAATCCTGTACGCTAAACGAATTGCCGAAAATCAAGTTGGCCCAGCGGTACTGCTTTATTCCGAGGTGCTGTAGAAAATCCGTGAGTTGTAGAAACTCAATGGCGAAGGCGATACACAAGGTGACCATGGCTATCGAAATCGATTTTCCCGCTACAAAACCTTTAAAGAAACAATAGAGAAGGATGACTACCAGAAAATCACCAAAGGTGTGTCTGATAAAACCTGACTTGAAGAAGGTGGCAATAGCAACTTCGATCAGAAAGAGTAGCACGGCTAGAATAAGATAGTTTGTGTTGAGGGTAAATTTCATTTTTTTTGAATTAGAGGCTAGAGGCTAGAGGCTAGAGGCTAGAGGCTAGAGGCTAGAGGCTAGAGGCTAGAGGCTAGAGGCTAGAGGCTAGAGGCTAGAGGCTAGAGGCTATTTTTTTTCACCAGTACGGATTGTAATACCGAAAACAAAATCCACAGAAAGCCACCGAAGGCAAAGCTGAATGCCCATACATTCGGTTCTCTTAAACTATGAACGATTTGATAAAAAAGGGTAAGGGGCTTCGTTGTGATATCCCAAGAATTGAAACGCAAGAACCGCCCTAGGTAGATGCCATAACCACTTAGCAAACAGACTTTGAACAAGGTGTATTTCGCAACTCGGTTTCCGTAACGTTGGCTAATTAAGGTATACATATCCAACATGGATAATAATCCCAATAACAATCCATTGAAAGCGAAGACGAACACCAGAAACAGGTCGACCCAAACCAGACTGGAGCGATCATTGTGTAAATGCACCAAATCGGTGATGATATACGGACTGTTGGGCAAGAACAGAAGCCAAGCGGCGAATCCCAAGAAACCAATACTTCGAATGGAGCGCATGGTGTCGCTCATTTTAAAGAGCTGCGTTATCGCAAATGGAATTCCCGCCAAAAATAGGTTCCAGACCAAAAAGAGATAAAATCGGCTATCCGTTAAGTGTACCCTGAAGAACAAGAGCAACAAGGCAAAACCTATGGAAAGACATAGATTGAAATATAGAATACCGTATTCGGAAAGTTTTATAGTATGGATTTTCATGGTATTAAGGATTTAAAAAGTAGAGATATACTAAAGCGATCGGAAAGTTCATCAACACGATGATCAAGGTCATCACATGCTCATGAATATCCCTGAAATTGGTAAGTGCCGTGACAAATAGGATGAATAACAACACGATTGTCACTGGAACATAAAGCACCAGAAACACGATTCCTAGGGTTCGTATAAGGTCATTTTCGGCCATTAAAGCGATGAGCATGAGCAGTGTGCCCAAAAAGAAACTGAAACAGGCGATGCGAACCGAAATGCGGTTCCATCGGTGTTTAAAAAGAACCATCATTTGATTTTGTTTTTGTGATTTGATACAACGTATATTCCTGCCAGGTTTTTTGAGACTGTTTTTCTACGAACGCCTTGTATTTATCATTGATGCTATCCGCCGTATTCGTCTCAAGCCTATTTTTCTTGGTATAGGAATAGAGTTGTTCGCTATTGCTTTCCCCAAGGCCAATAAGATAATTGATATCCGGCTTTTCAATGGTGTTCAGATTGTACCCTGTAATGGCCCTATCCCAAGGAATGCTAGCGCTTAAAAACAAAAAGGCAAAGATGGTAGCCATATTGGTACGCAGTAAATAGATGAAATTTTTAACCTCCGTCACCTTGATATAAGCCGTAATCAATCCGGTTAAAGTCAGTGCCAGGTAAACAAATACACCAATACGCTTGTAGGTAAGCCCTAGTGCTTCTACATAGGTGTAGTTCTTGTAGGCGGTAAATACGACCAGAATGACATTTAATGCGATCCATACGTAAGTGAATATCTTGATGCGGTGGTTTCCTCGAAAGAAGTTAAGGTTGCCCCGAAAGAAGTACAGAATGAGCACGATAGCGCATACGACGGAAAACATCAGGGCATAGACCCCTTGGTGCACGGCTTGGGAATACTCCGCATTCGAGATCGTCGTTTGATCCAAAAGATAGATCACATCCGTTACTAGGAAAAGGAGAAGCAGAAGGTTCAGGGCCAGAAATACCATGCTTCCTAACGTATGCTCACTTTCCAATTGTTTCTTTTCCCCGATGAGGGTCAGCTCAGCAGGTTTTTCCAATTCGTTCTTTTGAGCCAAGTCGAAATCCACCAATTCCTGCGCATTGAAAGGGCGTAGGAGGTGTAGAAAAATGAGGTATCCCAAGAACGTGAAGAATAACCAGGGAATACTGATGAAATCAAGATCGATTTGAGCAATGAGGTTTCCAAAAACAGGGTTGGCATTCTTGTACAGCATCCCAAAAAGGAAGAGCAAAGCCGTTGCGACGATTCCACCCTTAAGGCGGTTTCCTAGTTTGGGAGAAATTTTCCCCGACTCCTTTTTTTCCGGTTTATCTTGGTTTTGAACATAGTTGGCTACTGATGCGGCCGTCATGTTAATGCATCCTACAAACCAGCTGAGATACACGGAGCTTTTTTGGGAAATCGATTTGCCGACAAAGACCATAAAAGCCATAAAATGAACAAAAATGGTAAAGCCGGTGGGATTGAGAAATACGAAAATGGCGGTTGTGACATATACAAATGAGTACCGCCACGAAATGAAGCGGTTTTTCCCGATGGTGGACACCAGTGCGACCACTACAATGGAAATCAAAAAAAGGTTCAGGCCAAAACTTTTACTGTAGAACAATAGGCTAAAGGCCAAGGCCGATACAATGGATTTTATATGAATATTCATAGGTTATGGTTTTTAAAAGTGGACAATAGGGCTTTATGGATATAGGCCAAGGACTGCTTGATGCGTACGGCGAGCAATACCAAAACAAAGCCAACGCTCAAGAATAATTCTGAATACAGGGTTCGATTTTTTAAGTGTTTTAGTCTCATTTTTATAGGAGTTCTAGGTATAGACAAACAATGGGAATGTTGAGAAGTATGACAAAAAGGGCCTTCAAGTGTTCGACATAGTCTTTATAGTGGATCAGGCCGTTGACAAGCACCACAAATAAGGTTATCGTGTTCACAAAGGCCGCTAGAAGTGTATAGCAGTAGCCGATGCCTACAAAACCGGTATCTCCACTGGCTTTAAATAACAGGAGGCATAAAGTACCCAGTACAAAGCTTCCAATGGCTATGAGAACAGCGAGGTAGTTGATGCGGTATGCAAAGCTATTTTTCATGATCGAAGGGCTTATTGAATTAAAAAAGTGTCTTTGATTCGGGCTATGGGCTGGTTCAAGAGTTTGAAAAAATCAATTTGGTGAAAGGGCAATGAAGTTTTACCACGACGGTATTTTACAAAGAACATCGGCAACTTATCAGGATAGAGCAAAGCCCCTAGAAAGATGACCGAAAAGAGATACATACTTCGCTTTCCGTTGCCCAGGAGGTAGAACTGCATGCTGATTTCTTCTGGTACCGTAATGCCCGTGCCGGTGAGCACGTGAAAGACATCGTGATTCTCCAATTTTTCTTGAAGGGTAAAATTGTGATGGAGTAAAAAACGACCCATTTGATAGCCCAAGGTGGGATTTGGATATTGGAGCAAGTCCTCGATCTCCAATGCCCAAGGCTCGTTCTTTTTGAGTGCCTGGTAGGGCATTAGACTCCATTCATAAAGTTTTTCTAAAAAAATAGCTCTCATTATAGTATTTAAAAGTACTTTGAATTTCAAAGTAAAATGATAAAAAAAATATTACTTGCCTATTAATTTTTCAAGGGCATCGATATGCTTCTTGAATTCGGCCTTGCCCAGTTTAGTGGCAGCATATCGGGTATTGGGTTTGCGACCGATAAATTGTTTTTCCACTTGAATATAGGCTGCCTTTTCCAGTGCCTTGGCATGACTGGCCAAATTTCCATCCGTAGCGCCTAAAAGTTCCTTTAGCATCTTGAAATCGGCATGGTCGTTCACCATTAGAACGGACATGATGCCCAGCCGTATGCGGTGGTCGAATGCTTTGTTGATGTTATCGATTAAACTCATTTTTTCCTAACTCCTAACTCCTAACTCCTAACTCTTAACGCTAACTCGTTTTCGACTGCGCTCGAACTGACAGTAGTTCATTTTCTTCGAATTGATACCCTTGACTCTGCGCTAACCGATAGTTTTTGGTTTCACTTGAACAAACGTTTCGGTACAACCATTTTACGAATGGGTTTCACAGGTTGCGATTGCGATCGTATTTAAAATACATCATCGATCCATATAGTATATGGAAGATACCAAAGCCCAAGGCCCAAAAATACAAACCGTATCCGATAAATTGGGTACTGATTAGACCGATAAGCAAGAAAGCCAATCCCATGTAGCGTACATCGCCCATAGTATATTTACTGGCATTGATACAAGCGAGTCCGTAAAATATTAAGGTCGCAGGGGCTACCAGTCCGGGAAGACCATATTGAATCAACACCAAACAAAATATGCCGCCTGAAATCAAAGGGATAAAAAAGTTGACGACCAACCGCTTGCTAGTAGCATCCCATATTTTCTCTCCGCTCCTCTTTGATTTTCGCAGGGTCATTAGAAACCCGGTAACCGCTGCCAGAATAACTACGGCCCCTGCAATCAGACTAAGGTCACGGATCACATCGGTGCCCCAGAGGGAAGAACTTCTTCCCGAGAGCCCTTCGTAGTTGGCGCTTGACATCATTTTTAAGCGCGTATAGGCCAATGCCGCTCCAATGAGCGCATATATTCCTGCCAATACGCCTGAAAGCCCACTCAATGAAATGAAGCGGGAAGAACGGTTCATGATATTCTTGATTTCCGTGATGTCCTCTAGATATTTATTCGGTTCCATTTTAAAAGTACTTTGAAATACAAAGTTAAATAAATATTTTAATCTAGCCTGTTGAAACGGAAAAAAAATTCAATAGTTACTCTTCAACGGAGATTTGCCACGAGATAACGGGAGAAGTCTTAGGTGCCGTAAATGCTCCAATAGCTTCGAGCTTCAAGTCAATGGTTTTCTTTTCCTCCAGTGTCTTGATACGAAGGGTATAGGTGCCCAAAGCATGAATTTCAAAAACCGGTGAACTGCTGTAGAAACTATATTCCATCTGGTTTTCAAAGAGTAGGGCACTACTCGAGATATTTTGCAATTGTACTTCCAATATTTGTGTATCGGCAATGTATTTCGCCGAGATCACCTCTATACTGGCCTTTACCAAGGGATTGAGGAATTCGGCTTTTCCAACCAACAACGAATTATAGACGGCTACGGTTCGCCCAGCGAATAAGGCTTCCTTCATACTTTCCAAATTCCTTTCCTTGGCAAAAACCAAGGTGATTGGCCGGTCATGCCCTTTTTCGGTATAATCCCAATCAATGAGTCCGTGAATATCACTGGTACCCATAATGGTCAAATTTTGATCTAAGGCCAATGCAAGCGACTCTTCGGAGTAATCGACCGAGTTGATGACCTCTATGCCATGCAGTTCCCCTTTTTTAATCCGTTCTTTTTGAAAATCACTTAAAATCGGATTTCCTTTCGGATTTTGAGCGTACCATGCGGGGTGGTTCCAGAAAACGAACGCATGCTGTTTCTTGGCTTCGGAGAAAGACTTTTCGGCCTTTTCGGTCAATAATGGATTGGCATCTTTGATAAAAACAGCATTATTATGTCCCATGGGAGCCGAACGGGTGATTTCCGATCCATGTACGATCAACAGATCGTGTTCCTTGGCTTCGGCCATAGCCAAATTGTACGATCGATTGCGATCCGGATGGGGAATATCATCTAGATGTGGTTGATACTCCAAATGCTCCGTAAGCGAAATTGCATCGAGATTCTCGCGAAGTGCTTCTTGCACCCGTATGGTAGGCCAAACGTTACCATCGGAAAAAACGGTATGGATATGCAAATCGGCTTTCAAGGATACATACCCGTCAATATTCGGATAGGTCAATGCATGTTCACTAATATGCGAATGTTGGGCAAAGCTCTGGCAACCTAGCAAAAGGGCAAACGCTAGTACAAAATTTTTCATTTCGGGTCGGTTTATGAAGTGTGATTGAAAAGTAGGTATAAAGTATGAAAATTGAATTTGATTTTGATCAAGAAATGGTAAATTGTTGATAGTGTTCCGTTAACGGTTAGCATTTAACAGTTGGCAGTTGGCAGTTGGCAATGAACAATAGGTTATCGGTTTGTGCAGTGCACAATTCCAAAATTTTAAATGATAATATAAATTGAACCCAGCCGAAGCGTACATCTTAAAACAATCGGAACCCTTTCGAAGCATACTGCTGCACCTCCAGGCGGTAATCGAGCATACAGTGGCCGACGTGGATTTAAAGTATAAGTATCGGATTCCCTTTTTTTATACCGAAGGAAGGCCATTTTGCTATATGAACCAAAGTAAGGATTACGTGGACCTTTGTTTTTGGAATGCGGCCCATCTAACGGTGCATAGAGAACTTATGGTGAAAGACGGTAGAAAGGTTATGCGGTCCTTGCGCTATAAGAGTTTAGAAGAAATCAACGATATGGTACTGGTCGAAGTACTTCAAGACGCCTACGCCGTGCGACATAAAAAGTTCTATAAATAAGTCGAATTGTGTGCCGCAGGTTTGGTTTTTTAGCTAGAGGCTAGAGGCTAGAGGCTAGAGGCTAGAGGCTAGAGGCTAGAGGCTAGAGGCTAGAGGCTAGAGGCTAGAGGCTAGAGGCTACAAACTATTCAATCCACCCCTTGTCTTTGTACATCCGAATGTATTGGTTGCTCAACGAATCCGAATCCTTGTATTTCAAACGCATCGCTTTTAGTTTTTCGGTCATTTCCTGTACCGTTTTAGCATACGAGGGATGGTCGTAAACGTTGTTGATTTCTTGAGGGTCTTTCTTTAGGTCATACAACTCCCACGCATTGATATCATAATAAAAATGGATGAGCTTGAATTCTTTGGTGGCGATACCATAATGCCGTTTAACCGTATGTTCCGCTGGGTATTCATAATAGTGATAGTACACCGCATCACGCGTCCATTTCTCTTTTTCTCCTTTCAGTAAGGGCAAGAGACTTTCACCCTGCATATCTTCAGGAGAGGTTACCCCTGCGGCCTCTAAAAAGGTCTGTGCGAAATCGAGATTCTGAACCAACTCATCTTCTGTTGTGTTCGGGGTAATGACATTGGGCCATTTAATGAGTAGGGGAGTCTTGAAGGACTCCTGATACATAAAACGCTTATCGAACCATCCGTGCTCTCCGAGGTAAAAGCCTTGGTCCGAAGTATAGATCACCATGGTATTTTCGCTGAGTGCTTTTTCGTCAAGATAGTCGAGCAATCGACCTACATTTTCGTCTACGGCCGCAATCGTACCCAAATAATCCTGCAGGTACCGCTGGTATTTCCATACCGTCAATAAGGAGTCGTTCATGGTTTTGAACTCTTTCTTAAAGGTATTGGCTATAGGACCGTAAATGGCGTCCCATTCCGCTTTTTGCTGTTCGTTCAACTGGTTGACCCCTCCAGCTCCAAGACGTTCTTCAATTCCTAGTTCATCTAAGATTTCCTTCGGAATTTTAAGATCGTATTGAAGCAACATATCTTTTCCGATGCCCATTTCAGCGGTTCGAGAAGCCTCACTTCGGGTCAGGTAATCATCGAATAGGGTTTCGGGTAGGGGATAGGTCCTTTGAGTGAATTTTTGATAGTGTCGTTTGGCCGGTAACCAAGAACGATGCGGGGCCTTATGCAGGTACATCAAGAGAAATGGTTTGGCCGTATCCCTTCGTTTTTCCATCCAATCCAAGGTTAGATCGGTAATGATATCGGTAACGTATCCCGTAATGGTGGTATCGCCCTTTTGAGTAAGGAACTTCGGATTATAGTAATCTCCTTGCCCCGGAAGAATCTTGAATTCGTCAAAACCTTTTGGGTTGTTTCCGAAGTGTAGTTTTCCGAACATGGCCGTCTGGTAGCCCGCTTTTTGCAATAGACGTGGAAAGGTAATATTAGTCGTGTCAAAAGGGGATAGGTTGTCTATTTTTCCATTGATATGTGAATGCCTGCCAGTAAGGATAACGGCCCGGGAAGGCGCACAAATGGAATTGGTGACCGAGGCATTCGTAAACCGCATGCCTTTTTTCGCAATGCGATCAATGTTCGGGGTATGTATCAAGCGATCATCATAAGCACTTATGGCTTGATACGCATGGTCGTCCGACATGATAAACACAATGTTAGGCCTCTTTTTCGTGGACTGTTCTGCAGCGTTATCTGCGCATGAAAAAAAGAAGAACCCCAAACACAGGGCAAAGTAAAAAAGTACGGGTTTCATAGGAAGACAACTTAACTGAAACCCGAAAATACAAAGATTTATGTGTTACCTATAACTTCTTTAAAACAACTAGGGAATTGTTTTGAACATCGGTCACATGTTTGAATACATCTTTCAGACCTTGATAATCTTCGGCCTTGATATGACTGCTGTTCAGGTCGAGGTCAAACGTAAGGGCGACTTGATTTGAACTTTCTTTATGGTAGAATTTAAAAACGACCATTTTATCACCTAACTGCACGGATTGAACTTCTGGGAGTTCTTGTACCTCATATCCTTCGGGAATAGTAATGTTAATGGAGTACCTGTATTTTCTAGGGTATCCAAAATCAACAGGATAATGACGTTCGTCCAGCAAGAAGGGGTTTTGTTCAAAAAAACGGACTAAAAAGGGATTCAAATAGATGGTTTCCCCGTTACCTATGTTTTCCAGCTCAAATCCGAATCGTTCGGAGACCTTCGTTTCATGATTGGAGTCTTTTCTAAGGTCATAAGATGTTACCACAAAGTCTCCATCATTGGCATCCTCTATAGTATCTAGGTATTCATCCTCACTGTATTGATCAATGATCTCCCTTGTATTTACCGCATTGTAGCCCAGATTGATTCGGTCAAAAATGCCAATACCCTTATTTTTTTCAAGATCGAGTTTTAGATGCGTGCGTATCTGAAGTCTATTATTGAGTACCGGTACGATGTTTTGCCAATAGCTTTCGTTCTTAAAATCCATTACGCGACCATAATGGTTGAGTGCCCTAAAAGGCAGCATGCCGAAAGCCACATATTTGTCGGTAGCATCAAGTAGATATGTCTTACCGGCGATTTCAATTTTGGCGATGCTATAGTTGAAATCACTCATTACGGGATGCACTTTCTTTGGAAGGCCTCTTCTTCGTGTGGAAAGGAGCATAAGGTTGGCCTTAATTCCCGCTGCATTTAGTAGATTGATCAGGGAACTATTTATTTCAGTGACGTTACCACTCTTTTTTGCAAAGGCCTCCTTGACCCTGGCTTTTCCGTAGATTCCCATCTCTTCATTCCAAGTAAAATACGTTTGAACGAATTTGAAAATATTCTTGGCGCGAGTCAGCTCATCCCCTTCGACCAATAATTGTTCGGGTACGTTTTTTTCAAAGAACCCTTTTTTGGTCAACTGACGCCCAATATCCTTGTCACCGCGGAATTCTCTATCCACATCTTTCCACGATTTGGTGAATTTTTGTGAGGTTCCTTTAAAGCTTTTGTATTCGGAAAGTTCAAAATCGATGCTTGCCCGGTAATTCGACGCTCCGAGCATATAGTCTTCATCAACTTTAAATGCTGGAATGTCTTTCATAACATACTTCAGCACTTCGCAATCCGCATCCTTGGCAATACCTTCAATATGAAAACAGTTCTTTTTAACCTTCGCTTCGTTTACGTCCAATTCGAAGGGTCCTGTCAATGACCTATTGTATACCCAGTTACCTGGTATTTTAGCATTGAATTCGCTATACAACACGGGTATGGAGGTTTGAAAACCCCAACCGGTAAAGTTGAAGTCAAATGGGGTTTCAATAGTGTAGGTGTATTCCAAAACACTACCAGGTTCAAGCTTAGGGAATGTAAACTTCTTTTGATCCCAGTGCTCAGATAGGGTAGTCGTGAACACCTCGGTCGGCAGAACGCGAAATTGACCATCCTTGCTATGGGTCATCGCACTGAGCTTAGCTAGTTTTTCAGAGGCATTCGTATTGTGATAGAGTAGTATTTCTACCGTGCCCCAATCAAAAGCCTTCTCATTGAATATCTTGATCTTTCCGTGATATTCCTTTATTAATCTGATTTTTCGATTGACCACTTTAAAATAATTGTCACCTCGTTCATACAAAACCACAGCATTTGCGGTTGTATCGTTGGGGTAGCTCTCAATGGTCTGTTCGAAAGGGGTCAGCTGTCCAAAGTTGTCAGGTAGTTGTGAAAAACTGACTATAGGTGAAAGAAGAACTGCAAATAGCAGTAGCTGTTTTAGTCGCATGGTCGGTGTATAATCGAATCTTCTTAAATAACCCGCGTAAGAGGGATTTATTGTAACGAATTCACCGTTTTTTGAAGGGTGACTAAATTAGTCAGTAGTCGTTCAAGATGGTCTAAATGCAACATATTGGCACCATCACTTTTAGCAATACTTGGATCGAAATGGGTTTCCATAAAAATACCATCGACCCCGGTGGCGATTCCTGCGCGGGCTATGGTTTCTATCATATCGGGTCGTCCACCGGTCACTCCTGATGATTGATTGGGTTGTTGTAATGAATGTGTGACATCCAAGACCACGGGTGCATAGTTCTTCATCGTAGGCACTCCCCTAAAATCAACGACCATATCTTGATACCCGAACATGGTACCGCGGTCTGTAATCCAAACCTGGTCGTTGCCTGAATCGGTGACCTTTTTTACTGCATGTTTCATACTTTCAGGGCTCATGAACTGTCCTTTCTTTAGGTTGACCACTTTGCCGGTTTCTGCAGCAGCGACCACCAAATCTGTCTGGCGTACCAAAAAAGCCGGAATTTGGAGTACATCTACGTATTCGGCGGCCATAGCGGCATCTGATTCTTGATGAATATCGGTGAT
The DNA here is from genome assembly GCF_047345415.1 of Maribacter corallii. Classification (NCBI taxonomy): domain Bacteria; kingdom Pseudomonadati; phylum Bacteroidota; class Flavobacteriia; order Flavobacteriales; family Flavobacteriaceae; genus Maribacter; species Maribacter corallii. The sequence goes on along the minus strand of NZ_JBLFEP010000004.1, from coordinate 582,922 downwards.
GGTCGGTACGTTAAACGTCTCCGATACCTTACGTAAAATTTTTAACGCCTTCTCGTCTCCAATACCGGTAAATGAGTCTACCCGACTGCGGTTCGCCTTTTTGAAACTTCCCTTGAAAACATAGGGTATTTTCAGTGTATCGGTAATCGTAACAATGCGCTCCGCAATACGGAGGGCCATTTCTTGCCCTTCAATGGCACAGGGTCCTGATAACAAGAAGAAGTTGTTTGAATCGGTATGTTTTAACTGAGGAATCCGCTCAAGGGTCATATCTTAAAGTTTGCACAAAGATAGTGTTTCCATCGCGTTTCCTTTTTAGCTTTATTCCCGATTCAACTTGTAATAGATGCGTAAAGACCGAATACTTTGGTGCTGTTTTCTCGTAGTTATGACCCTAACTACAGGGAAGGGGCAAACGGAAAATAATGCCGGAAACTTTTTCGGAATCATCAATCTGGAGCGCCATCAGGTTACCTTCAATATGTTGAGTCCTGGATTGAATTATGAGATTGGAATAACCAAAAACGTCAGCGCGTCCGGAGGACTGGGTCTTGGCTATGCCACCTACGAAGAAGGATACGCGGTAGGTTTGACCTTGCACACTAGACTGCGCTACTACCATAACTTTAATAGAAGATTACGTAAGAACAGAAATGTATCCGGTAATTCGGGAAATTATTTTGCCGCGGCTAGAAGTATATTTTTCTCCCAGGTGAGATTGGCTACCAATATCGATGGCCCGGATGATTTCAACCTTGGTTTTTACGGCAGTACTTACGGAGTTCAACGTACGTATGAGAATGGATTTAATTTTAACGCAGAACTAGGTGTTGGTTACTACCTTGGGGACGGCGTTCCGAACGGATATGGACCGCTGTTCAATTTTACTTTTGGCTGGGTGGCGACGAAAAGGAAATCAAGAACGCCAACCTTCGATTAGACGATTAAAGCATGAGCTTTTTGATTGCATCTAAATACCCACGACTGACCCGTACGATATCACTGTTTTCCATGGTCACATCATAACTCTTCCCATACTTATGAAGCTCCTTTACCTTTTCTAAATTGATAATAGAAGAGCGGTGCACGCGTAAGAAGGTCTTGGGGTTCAACTTTTCTTCGAGTCCGGAAATACCATAATTACTAACAAAGGTGGTGGCTGAAGTATGTAGTTTTGAATAATCTCCATAAGCTTCGATCCAAATGATGTCGGTTACTGCGATTGTAATCAACTTTTTGTTCTGTTGCACCAATACGCGTTCGGGGTAATCTTCCCGTTCCATGATGACACTTTCGGCCAAGGCACCCACATCCTTAGATCCGCTTTCCAAACGCTCAATGGCCTTTTTAAAGCGATCTCTCGTGTAAGGCTTCAAGAGATAGTCTACGGCATGTACTTCAAAAGCTTGAATCGCATATTGATCATAGGCCGTCGAAAAGATAATCTGTGGAATTTCCTCTAAATACCCCAAGACCTCAAACCCGGTTTTTCCGGGCATTTGAATGTCTAGAAAGACTAAGTCGGGTTTGAAACGATTGATTTCAGTAATGGCATCCACCCCATTATTGACTTCGGCCAGTAAGACCAAATCGGGAAAGTCACTTAGATATTCTTTGATCAGAATCCGACCTGCTTCCTCATCATCGGCGATCAACACTTTTTTCATATCGCGAATTTTATGGTCAAGCCTTTTGGGTAATTATCGGTCAACTCCATTTGACTTTGATACATTTTTTGCAATCGAAGTTTGGTATTGGTCAGACCCACCCCCTTGCCGAATACATTTTCCTTGTTTTGAATACCTACTCCCGTATCCGATATCTCAAACTTTAACTTGCCTTCTTCCTTAAAGATGTATATCGAGACCGTCCCTCCCTCGATCAAACTCGATAGTCCGTGTTTTACAGAGTTCTCCACCATTGGTTGCAATAGCATCGGAGGTATTTTTTCGTGCATGAGATCTTTTGAGACCTTAATGTCGACAAGCAGGCGATCTTTAAAGCGTTCCTTCTCCAAATCAAGGTACTTCTTTACAAAGTCCAATTCCTCTTTCAAGGTGACGGTGTCTGTTTTTGAGGCGCGGAGTTGATAGCGAAACAGGTCGGCGAGTTGGGCAATCATATGACGAGTTCTTTCATTTTCTGGGGGAATGGAGGCATTGATCGTATTGAAAACGTTATACAAAAAATGCGGATTCAATTGGGCCTTGATGGCCGACAGTTCACTTTTAAGGGCGGCCTGTCGTAATTCTCCCTCTACGATCAGTTTTCGCTGGTTCTCTTTGTAGTACTCATGGGCGTGTAATATGCCAAATTGAATAAGGTAGAACAGGGCGGGAATATAGGCATCCCAAATTTGCGCTGCGCCTTCCAAGTGCCCAAACCCCAAAGCATCGGAAACGGCATAATAGACCCGCTGGGTGCCAAAAACGAATATGGGCCAGGTCGCTACATGCGTCAGTAAGCGAATGTAGAGCCTTTTACGGCGAAAAGTTCGGAACACCAGGTACCATATGGGCACGGTGAACACGAAAAAGATAAAATACTGCAACCCGCAGATATCAATGAATCGGATTAGACTAAAGAATTTTTTGTCCGGATGCAGATCGCTTCCCCAATTGATCGATAGGGTCACGTAATATAGACATGCGAAAAAAAAGTACAGTGCTATGAAGGCCAACACTTCCCATTTCCTTAAACCCCAAAACAATCGCTTTTCCATGATAACCAGTTTGGGAACAAGATAAAAAAGATAAAGATACCCAGCCTTGGGTTTTCAGACGAGTTGACCTATACGCCGTTGAATGGGCCGGCCCGTTTATCAGTGGATAGGGCCATCCAACGGGTTTTGATTTTTAATAACAGGCAATTGCATCACTTTTGACCCATCATTAAAAACCACATTGTTATGAAACAGTTATATCTATTTCTCTTTAGCATTCTCAGTATCTCGATAAATGCACAAGCCCTTAAAGGAAAAGTGATTGCCGAAACAGACGAACCGGTTCCCTACGCAGCGGTCACTTTAAAGCGGCAAAACGATTCCACTTTGGTAAAGGCGGTCATTACCAATGATTTTGGTCTTTTTGAAATGGCGAACATCCCTAAAGGGGTTTATCAGCTGAGCATTTCGAACATTGGATTTGCCGATTATCAAAAGCAAGTAGAATTCATGGGGATTGATTTGGATTTGGGATCGATCGTATTACTTGAGGCAACCGAGAATTTGGAGGAGGTCACCGTTACCGCACAGAAACCCTTAGTACAGGTAATGGCGGATAAAACCGTGTTCAATGTGGAGAATACCATTAACGCCACCGGCACGAGTGCCTTTGAATTATTGCGAAAAGCGCCTGGGGTCATTGTCAACAATACGGGTGTGATCATTGTTGAGGGCAAGACCGGGGTACAGATTTTTATTGACGGAAAGCTCTCGGTATTACAAGGAGAGGATTTAACCAACTATTTGGAAAGTCTTCAAGCTACGGATATCGAAGCGGTAGAGATCATTACCCAGCCCTCTTCGAAATATGATGCGGCCGGTAATGCGGGTATCATCAATTTAAGATTGAAAAAGGATAAAAGCCTGGGCACTAATGGTTCGTTGACTGCCGGAGCGACAGTGGGCGATTTTGTACGCTACAACACCAGTACCAATTTCAATGTTCGGGGAAAGAAAGGAAACCTGTACGGTACCTATAGCAACCGTTTTGGAAAGAGTACCGGTTTTCTAAACCTATTACGGACACAGTCCGGTACCTTTTTTGGAGCCCAAACAAACAGCGTATTCGATCGAAACAGCAATAACATCAAGTTGGGCTATGATCTGTATGCTACGCCTAAAAGTACGGTAGGGGCCATTTTTAATGGTAACTTCAATAACAGTTTTACCGAAAACGATTCACGTACACCGATCAGACCGGTGAATAGTATCGTCAATGACAGTATATTGGTGACAGACAGCCGAAATGCCAATACCTCTTATAACTTAAATGCCAATTTGAACTATCGCTATGCCGATACATTGGGCACAAGTGTGAACATCGATGTTGACTATGGAAGATATAATAGCGACCGTTCTGCAAGACAGCCAAACGTGTACTTCAATGGTGACCAAACCGAAATACTGCGACAAAATAGTACCAGCCAAAATACACCCATAAATATTGCTATTGCGACCTTTAAAACGGATTATGAGCAGAACGCCTTCAAAGGGAAGCTGGGCTTAGGGGTTAAATTCTCGTATGTGAATACGGAGAACACCTTTGACTTCTTTAACCGGGTAAACGGAATGGACGTTTTCAACAACGCGCAGAGCAACCAGTTCGATTATACGGAGCGAATCAATGCGGCCTATGTCAACTATAACTACAAATGGACCAAATGGAACTTACAACTTGGATTGCGGGTCGAGAATACCATTTCGGACGGAAACTTACTGAGTATGCAAGAGAATGAAGAAGCTAGGGTAGAGCGCGACTATACCGATTTTTTCCCGTCAGGTGGGTTGACCTACCAAATGAATCGTAAAAATCAGTTTGCCCTTACCTATAGCAAACGTATTCAACGCCCAAATTACCAATCATTGAACCCTTTTGAATATGTGATTAATGAGCTTTCGTTCCGCAAAGGAAATCCCTTTTTGCAACCCCAATATACCGATAACCTCAAATTATCCCATACATTCAACTACCGGCTGACGACCTCTTTGAGTTATACCTATGTGTCGGACTTCTTTGCCCAAGTAACGGTGGCCGAGGATGGAGGACGTAACTTTATCACCCAGCGAAACGTGGCCGACAATGAAGTCATCAATTTTGGAATCTCCTATCCTAAGAAAATCAAGGAGTGGTGGAACCTATATTTCAGCTTGAACGCCTATATCAGCAGTTACAAGGCCAACAGCCCGGAATTCTTGGCCGTCAAACAAGAGACCCTAAGTCTTTATGCCCAAAATACATTTACCCTTCCCAAAGGATACACCATGGAAGTTTCGGGTTGGTATAATTCACCTACTGTTTGGGGGGGTACCTATCAAACCAAAGCTTTGGGCTCTTTGAATATCGCTTTTCAAAAAAAATTCTTTGATGACAAATTGAATGCGCGCTTGGCCTTTAATGATGTGCTATACACGATTCCATGGAAAGGTACTACGCAATTCGGCGATTTGTTCATTGATGGTAGTGGCGGTAGTGATAGCCGACAAGTAGCCTTTAGTTTGACCTATGATTTTGGGCGCAGTGAGATCAAGAAGGCCCGCAAGCGCAAAACCGGTCTAGAAGACGAGAATAAACGAATCGACAACTAACGTCAAGCTATTTTGACCCCAAGATGCACTTTGTTGCTGTAAGTTACGTTAGCTAAGGGAGACTAAGGTCGCATCTATTTGTAAAAGAGAATTGATCCCAAATCAACCTACGATGCAAAAGTCATTATGTATACTACTCCTTTTCAGTAGTTTTTATATGAATGCCCAATTCGGTAAAAACTGTGAATTGCGACAATTCAAAGTAAACCTTCTTAATCCCGGTTTGGAATATGAGATGGCCCTGGGCACGAATACTACCTTCGATATCAAAGCTGGCTTGCAGGTAGCGTTGGATCCCTTGGTTTCCGATATCTATGAAGAGGTGGGGTTTTTCCCGGCTGTTGCCGGCCAATATCGGTACTACTATAATTTTGAAAAACGGCAACGCAAACGCAGACAGATTTATGGTAATTCGGCCAATTACGTAGCTCCTACGGTTGCGGCTTTCTTTCCCGATAGTCGTACCATTGAAAATGAAGTGGTTAAAGGAGCTTTTGGCTATGCCGGCCTGGTAACCGGGCTACAGCGTAGCTATAATTCAGGTATCAACTTCTCCATTGATGTTGGAGCAGCCTATTATGCAGGACAATTCAACGGTCGGATCTTGCCGGTAGCCAATTTAAGTATTGGCTGGATTATCAGTGAGAAGCGTTGGTGTGTAGGTAAATAAGGTGTTCCATCCGTTCATACTCCTTTGAAGGCGATAGTATTTGGCTTGATGTTTGATGCTCGAAGTAAAAAATACCAACCTGATGATCAAGTACATTTCCATCCTCTTTTTCACTTCTGTTTTATTCATTCAAGCACAATCCAATCTCAATGTGGAAAAAACGCAACTGCAATTTGGCCTGCCGCTCCCAAGCATTTTGTACGAGGTAGGGACTTCAAAAAATATGACCTTAAGCCTTGAGGCTATTGCCGGTTTTGAACTCAGGGGATGTACAGACTGCGAGACCAATTTCGGTATTTACCCGATTTTACGTGGGCAATATCGCTACTATTACAATATGGGTCGGCGGTTGCGCAAAAAGAAAAATATCTCCGGAAACTCGGGTAATTATGTAGCCGCCTTGATAGGGTATCAGCATGGCAGTCCCTTGATTGGAGACCTCAATACCACGAACACTTTAGGCGTTGGACCGGTATACGGGCTCCAACGAACATATCGAAAGGGATTCTTCTATCGATTGGAAGGAGGGGTTGCTTACTTTCAAGATGATTTCGAAGAAGGGATAGGTCTGGTGTTGGCCGCGAGGATTGGTTGGGTAATCGGCAAAAAGTAACAAAAATAACCTCCTCAAAATCAATAAAGTAAAATTAATTCTGCTTATGCTATACATGGCATAATTAGCCGTATCTTTGCACGCTCAAAATAAGAGGTATGTCTACAACAAAAAATATTGCCATTATAGCGCACGTTGACCATGGGAAAACCACCTTGGTCGACAAGATCATGTATCACTGTCAACTATTTCGTGACAATGAGAATACCGGTGATTTGATTTTAGATAACAATGACCTGGAACGTGAACGTGGTATCACCATTACTTCTAAGAATGTCTCTGTAGTCTACAAAGACACCAAGATCAACATCATCGATACTCCCGGTCACGCCGATTTCGGTGGGGAAGTAGAGCGTGTTCTCAACATGGCGGACGGTGTACTTTTGTTGGTAGATGCCTTTGAAGGTCCCATGCCACAAACCAGGTTCGTTTTGCAAAAAGCCATTGAACTCGGTTTAAAACCCTGTGTGGTCATAAATAAAGTAGACAAGGAAAATTGTACTCCGGACGAAGTTCATGAGAAGGTTTTTGATTTAATGTTCGAATTGGATGCGGAAGAGTGGCAATTGGATTTCCCTACGGTTTACGGGTCAGCAAAGCACAATTGGATGAGTGATGATTGGCAAGAACCTACCGATTCTATCGAACCACTTTTAGATATGGTCATTGAACACGTACCTAGTTTCGAACCGCAGGAGGGTACTACCCAAATGTTGATTACTTCCTTAGACTATTCCTCCTTTACCGGGCGAATAGCCATTGGTAGACTGCAAAGAGGGATCTTAAAGGAAGGCCAGCAGGTATCCCTAGTCAAACGCGACGGAAGTATTGTGAAATCAAAGGTTAAGGAACTCTTTACTTTTGAAGGCCTGGGAAGAAAGAAAGTACAAGAAGTCGAAGCTGGTGACATATGTGCATTGATCGGTTTGGAAGGTTTTGACATCGGCGATACCATTGCTGATTTGGAGAACCCTGAAGGGCTTAAGACCATAGCCATTGACGAGCCTACGATGAGTATGTTGTTTACCATTAATGACAGTCCGTTTTTCGGTCAAGATGGTAAATTCGTTACTTCAAGGCATATTAAGGAACGTTTGGAGCGAGAACTCGAAAAAAACTTGGCCTTACGTGTTCAGGAAACTGATAGTGCCGATAAGTTTTTGGTTTTTGGCCGAGGGGTATTGCACCTTTCGGTATTGATCGAGACCATGCGTCGTGAAGGATATGAATTGCAAATAGGACAACCTCAGGTCATCATCAAGGAAATAGATGGTGTCAAATGTGAGCCAGTAGAGTCACTGACCATTGATTTGCCTGAAGAAGTTTCGGGTAGGGCTGTAGAAATGGTATCGATACGAAAGGGAGAGATGACCAGTATGGAAGCTAAAGGCGAACGTATGGTCTGTGAGTTTTTGATTCCATCTCGTGGTATCATCGGTCTTCGTAATCAATTGTTGACAGCTACGGCAGGTGAGGCGATCATGGCACACCGTTTCTTGGAATATCAGCCTATGAAAGGAGAGATACCCCAGCGACAAAACGGTTCTTTGGTATCAATGGAAAAGGGGAAGGCCATTCCTTACTCAATCGATAAGTTACAAGATAGAGGTAAGTTTTTTGTAGATCCGGGAGAGGATATCTATGAAGGTCAGGTCATCGGCGAAAATTCAAGAGGCGATGATATGACCATCAATATTACAAAGACAAAAAAGTTGTCGAATGTACGTTCTTCTGGAGCTGATGATAAAGCTAAAATAGTTCCGGCCATCAAGTTTTCGTTGGAAGAGGCCTTGGAATATATTCAAAAAGACGAATATGTTGAAGTGACCCCAAAACACTTGAGACTGCGGAAGATTTACTTGACTGAAGTCGATCGTAAGCGAAACAAAATTGCCTAGATACGAACTAAGGTGTACAAATACAATAAACCCTCAAGTGAAAGCTTGAGGGTTTATTTTTTACTTCTTGTCACACTTGTTATCTTTTTATGGTCTAATTTATAAAGACCATGAAAGAATCGTTGGAAATATTAGTAGAACAAGCTAAAAATGGAGACCCAAAGTCTTTGACGCAGCTTATTGTTGAAATCAAAGACCTGGTTTACAATCTGTCGCTTAGAATGCTACTTTACCCACTAGATGCAGAAGATGCTACCCAAGAGATATTGGTAAAAATCGTGACCCACCTGGGTACTTTTAAAGGTGATAGTCAATTTCGAACATGGGTCTATCGCGTCGCCACTAATTACCTACTTACCGAGAAGGGTAAAAAAAGTAAAGAATTCAGTATGAGTTTCGATGCCTATGGAGTGCTCATAGATACGGGTCAGTCGACTACAATTGAATATACGAAGAACAAGGGAGAACAAGTATTACTCGAAGAAGAGGTAAAGGTCAGTTGTACCCACGGAATGCTGTTATGTCTGAACGAGACAAATCGAATGGTTTACATTTTGAGTGTCATTCTTGACTTCAATAGTACGGAAGGGGCACAGATATTAGGGATTCGCCCAGAGAATTATAGAAAACAGCTTTCGCGCTCCAAGACCAAACTCCGAAACTTCTTGGCCGCCAAATGCGGATTGGCGAACTCCAAAAACCCATGTCGATGTGCAAAAAAAATTGACTTTTTAATTGACCAAAAGAACATTGACCCCAGAGCCTTACGCTTTGCAAAACAGAAGGAACGAAGTATCGCGCTTATAGAAACCATTACAAAGCTTGAGAAATCGGCCGCTATTTTTCGGTCTACTCCTCAATATGCCGCTCCAGAAGGGGTTGTACAAAAGATGAAGGAAACGATTAATTGCTTATAAGATGAAACCACGAAAATTTGATCGCAACACTTTTGTTGTTATTACCTTGATTGCAACAGTTTGGGTGCAAATTTCAGAGACCTTACGGTATCTGTTAGTAGTAGTACCTATTATGAAATCAAATGCAGCCCCTATTCCGGAAACTACGACGGTCATTTTGGTGATATGGTTTTGTTGGGGACTACTACTAACGGCCCTAACCGTTTTTTTGTTTTGGATGTTTGCTCAGATTTTTGGTCATACCACCGGAACGATTTTTCGTTCGGCGACCGTGTCATGGGGCTTCTTTTTTGTGCTCTATTGGGTAGGTACTGCGAATATGGGCTTGGCCGACTGGAGCATACTATGGGTTGTACTTCCGTTAAGCTGGTTTGAATTATTCATTACAACCTATATAGCTTCGAAATTGTACCAAAAGCCCATACTCCACCAAACCTTATGAAAGCACCTAAAATAATCCAGATACCGGAAAAAATGGAAAAATACTACGGCAGTGGCAATATGTTGCATCCAGAGCTGTCGATGGTAGAAGAGTTGGTAGATTTGATTCCCAGAGGTAGTGTTGCGACACTCGATACCCTGACTAAGGAATTGGCCAATAGGTATGGAACAAATGTCACTTGTCCTATGCGAACGGTGAATCACTTAAAAAGATTATCGAAAGCGGATACCCTTGTTCCTTTTTGGAGGGTACTCAAAACCGATAGTACGATGCTAAAGTTGGAACGATACGAACATTGGGCTACCGTTTTGGAAAAGGAAGGGTTAAGATGGGAAATCACCAGGGCAAATCAGATAAAAATCTTAATCGCCGAAAATCAATTATTCCGATTTGAAGGAGCGTCTTAATCCCTTGGGGCCTGATGTAATGCTGCCGCCGCCGCACCCACGATACCCGCTTGATTTCTAAGTTCGGCAGGAATCACAGGCGTTTCAATGGTAATACAGTCTTTGTATTCATCAAAATCCTTAGAAGCCCCACCCCCTAAAATAATAAGGTCTGGCGCGATAATGAGTTCAACATACCTCAAAAATTTATCAAAACGTTTTCCCCACTGCTTATAGGTAAGGCCATCTCTGGTTTTTGCCGAATCAGCGGCCCATAGCTCTATTTTTTTGTACTTCTTATAGGGAATTTGCCCTAGTTCGAAATTCGGAATCAGTTCACCGTCAAAAAAGGCCCCACTACCTAGGCCAGTGCCAATAGTGATCATTACGACCAGTCCTTGTTTGCCTTTGCCGATACCATAATTCATGGTGGCATAGCCAGCCGCATCGGCATCGTTGACAACTGTGACAGGTAAACCGGTCGCCTCGCTAAAGAGCTCCTTGACATTGACCCCTAGCCATTTTTTGTGCAGGTTGCCTGGTGATTTGCAGATCCCGTGCTTGATTACGGTCGGAAACCCGACACCGACAGGACCTTTATGATCAAAATGTGCTACGATCTGGGCGACCACCTTCGCCATATCTTTGGGTTTTCTTCCTTCAGGTGTTGGAATGCGATGACGTTTGGTCAACATCTCGCCTGTGATTGAATTTACTAAGGCTCCCTTCATTCCCGAGCCTCCAATATCTATTCCTAGTACGTCCATGGTTGGTTAATAGCTTTGCGCGCAAAAGTAACAAAAACTTTTGGCAGTGCTTTCATGCGTTTTTTAACGCACATCGTATAAGCCGGTATTGCCTTTTTTTAATATTGGAAGTAAGCGTTCGAGTACTTCGGGACTTTCCATAGCCCTATTTTTAGTTTCGTAGGGATCACTTCGGTAGTCATATAGTTCAATTGTCGGCTCTTCTTCCCTGAAGTACTGCGTTAGTCGGTATCGATCGGTCCGCATGCTAATACCCTGTTTAAAATAGCTGTACGCGACTTCTTCGGACTGGTATTCGTTGGATTCCATGGACCCGACCAACGATTGTCCATCAATAGCATGGCCTATTTCGATATCGCATAATTCCATCAAGGTCGGATAAATATCTACTGTTTCTGCCACGGCCGTAACCTTTTTGCCCTGATGTCTTTCAAAAGGGGACTTAATGATCAAGGTGCTTTTAAGCGCACTTTCAAATAAGGTGTGCTTGCCCCAAACCCGCTGATCACCTAAATGCCAACCATGGTCTCCCCAAATAACGATAATCGTATTTTCCGCGAGCCCTAAAGTGTTCAGTTCTTCCTGAATTCTACCGATTTGGGCGTCAATATAACTTATGGAGGCGAAGTATGCATGTTTTAGTTTTCTGGCATAGCCCTCGGAGACCGGTTCCTGCAACCCTGCTTTTTCCTCACCAAGGGCATATTGGTTGAACTCCCCACTTTCATGTAAACTCTTGGCATTTATAGCTTCAGGAAGTTCTGGGTTGGCCGAAAGTAGGATACTGTCTCGGTCATAGAGGTCCCAATATTTTTTTGGGGCATTGAAGGGGAGGTGGGGTTTGAAAAAACCGACTCCTATGAAAAAGGGTTTATGCTGTTGTTGGAGCTCCCGTAACTTTAAAAGCGCCAATTCGGTGGTCAATCCGTCGGGATATCCTTCGTCTTCCACGCTTCCTTTCTCGTATGGCTTTACTTGTTTTTTCAGGCTTTGCCTATTTTCACCATTGGCATAAGCAAAGAAGGCATTCCAGCCCGTTTTCCATTTTCCGGGATCAAAGACCAGCTCACTCCAACTATGGGGCAGTTCCCTTCGCTCTGAAGGCTCCTCTTCATACCCGTATACGAATCCGTCTGCGGAATGACTGATTTTTCCAATACCAACAGTGTGATATCCTGCTTGTTTGAAACGGTGTATAAAAGTTTCGGGAGTTGTACCTTCTGACTTGTCGGATAGCTCTTTTTCAATGGCTTGATTGCTCAGATGTAACGGTTTCCAAGGCCGATAACCGGTAAGTAGTGCATGTCGTGATGCGCCACAAGTAGGTACTTGCACGTAGTGATGGGTAAATAAGTTTCCTTCTGAGGCAATGGCATCCATATATGGTGATTTTACCGCACTGCCATAGGCGCCCAATTCATTTCTTAAATCATCAACGGCAATGAATACTACGTTGGGCGGTTGTTTCGATTGCTGACCCATCCCAATAGTAGGATGAAGTAAAATAAGAAAAAAACAGAGGAGGACAAACAGAGTATTGGACATATCACGGGTAGAGTCTATTCGACTTTCAAGATACTCAAAAGTGAGTGATATCCGTATGCCGTGAATGGGATGATTCGGCGAACAATAGCAGGAATTAGTTATGGGCCTTCAGTTGTGCCACGGTTTTTACCGCCAAGAACGCGGGCATGACTACTTTGAGCTCTGATTGGTTGATCACAGTGACGACGGTCGTTTTGAGCTTCTCAAGATAGAGTAAATAACAGGTATATCCGGGATCAAAACCGCTATGTCCTACTATTTTTCCCGTTTTCTTTGATTTCCCGAAAAGCATTGCACCCAGACCGTAACCTTTTTTGAAATCCAACATTTTTTCTAAGGTGGTGGTCGATTTAAATAAAGACCCGCTGAATACGGCATCACCGAAAACCAATAAGTCGTGAACTGAAGTGAGTATGCCACCTGCCGGATTATTTTGGTTGAAGTGTAAGGTGAATGCCGTGAGGTCCCAATCTGTATAATACCCTTTCAGCATGCTGGGCAACACGTTCTTGGAAGACCGTAACGCGGTGTTCGACAAGTGCAAGGGCTGAATGATTCGTTTATCTAAAATGGTGGCAATGTCCTCTCCGGTTACTTTTTGCGCAATAAGCCCTAAAAGAATATAATTCGTATTCGAATAGTGGTACGTACCTAATTTAGTGCTCGCCGACCCGACCTTGAGCGCAATGGCTATACGGTCTTGTAAAGTATATTGGCGATTGGGTTCATTCTGATAGGCATGTAGATGAACCTTGCCGTTATCTAGGTAATCTTCAATTCCGCTCGTATGCTGTAAGAGATGACGAATGGTCAGTTGCTTTTCATAACTTTTGCCTTTGAACAAAGTGAGTTGTTTCAGTATGGACTCGTCAAGGTAGTTGAATACCTTGTCCTCAAGCGATAAAAGACCTTCTTCCTCAAGTTGTAGCATGCAGACCGCGACAAAGGTTTTGGTGATGCTGGCGGCAATAAAGCGTTCATTTCCTTGAAGAGAGATCTCCTTTTTTATGCTTTTATAGCCACTGCTGTATGTCCAAGGTAAAGAATCTTTTCTATAGATGGCCAATATCGCACCGCTAGCCTCGGGATTTATCTTTACATACTCATCGGTCAACAAGATGAGTTCACTTTCTATTGCTTCGGATAGTTGCCCTCGTAATGGCGACATAGCTGTCAAAAGAAGCAGTAGTATGACTATTGGGTTTGAATTTTTCATGAGTATCCCGTTTGAGATGACTCAATAGAGATTAGAAGGAAGTTCTTTTGTTACACTATATTTTGTAAAAAGGGAATTGCTTGCACTTTTCTAACCTATGAAAGCAAAAAAGGGGTCAGACGGCGCGTTGGACAACCTCAAAAACTTTATTCCCATCGCATTTCAAGGTCTTCGAAGGGTATTTCAAAATAAGCGCATAATCATGTGTGGCCATTAGAATGGTACGTCCTGACTTATTGATGTCCTGTAGTACTTTCATCACCTCTACCGACGTCTGTGGGTCTAGATTTCCGGTGGGCTCATCTGCGAGTATGAGTTCGGGGTCGTTCAAAAGGGCTCGGGCGATGGCAATGCGCTGCTGTTCGCCACCGGAAAGTTCATGGGGAAATTTAAAGCCCTTGGTCTTCATACCGACTTTATCCAAAACATCGGCAATTTGCTCGTCCATCTTTGACTGCTCTTTCCACCCGGTAGCCTTAAGCACAAATTGAAGATTTTTTTGAATAGTTCGGTCGGGAAGCAGTTTGAAATCTTGAAATACGATACCGAGCTTTCTTCTCAAATAGGGAATATCTTTTTCTTTAAGGGTCTTCAAGTCGAAATCGACAATCGTTCCCTCCCCTTGTTTGAGGGGTAAATCGCCATAAAGGGTTTTCATGAAACTACTTTTGCCGCTTCCGGTCTTTCCGATCAGATAAACGAATTCGCCTTCCTTTACTTCAAGGCAGACATCGTTTAAAACCAGATTTTCCTTTTGGAAAATGGATACATCCTTTAATTCCAAGACAGTTGCAGACATTGAATTTCGGTTAAATGAGTACGATTGGGGTATAGGCATGATCGTTTTGAAATCAGCATTCAAGCCTTTTAAACCCAAACCCACTTTAAAGCTTCTTGTTAATATAAAAGTAATAAGTTCAATTCGATAACAAATGACCGTTTGTCGAATTCTTTTTCTTTTGTAGATGGAATTAGGAAGACGAATCGAAAACCGAAGAATCGATGACCATCAAGGGCACATCAAAAAGGTTGGGAATAGAGGTCGGATTCACCTACAACTCGTTACATAGGAAGGCCCTTAAGCTTGAACTTTCCATTTCCAAATACTTAGGCACAGAATTTGCCGTTATAGCTACTAGAAAATAGTTTGAACACTATGAACAGAAAAACCTTCTTATTTCCCCTTTTCTTAGGGATGGTCTTCTTCGTTACCGCGCAAGAGACCGAAATATATACTCATGAACAAAAAGCCTATCAAGATGCCTTGGCCTTGTACAACAATGAGCAGTATCAAGCGGCACAGACCATATTTGCGAGGGTTAAGAATCAAACCGATAATTTAGAGACTAAGGCGAACAGTGCCTATTATGAGGCCAATGCCGCTGTACGGTTGAATCAAGCAGGCGCAGACAACCTCATGGAAGACTTTGTCGAAAAATACCCGACATCGACCAAACGGAATTCCGCTTTTGCCGATGTCGCGGAGTATTATTTTGATACCGGAAAGTATCCATATGCGCTCAAGTGGTATAATAAAGTGGATCAAAGTGCCTTATCCCGCAAGGAAATGGACAAGTTCAACTTCAATTATGGGTACTCCCTTTTTTCATCAAAGAAGACCAAACAGGCCGAGCAGTATCTGAACAAGGTCACCAATTCTCCTGTATACGGTTCGCAGGCCAAATATTATCTAGGATACATCTCGTATCAAGAAGACGATTACGAGGCAGCGAACGAACGCTTTGACGAAATCACCGATCCTGAGATCCTTGAAGAGAAGATGAGCTACTATCAGGCCGATATGAACTTCAAATTGGGGAATTTCGAAGAAGCCATAGCCCTGGCCAAGAAGCAAATGGCCAAAGGAGATCGAAAGGAAAAGTCAGAACTCAGTAAGATTATCGGAGAAAGTTATTTTCAGTTGAATCAGTATGCCAATGCCATTCCCTTTCTTGAAGAGTACAAAGGAAAACGGGGCAGATGGAATAATACCGATCACTATCTGTTGGGGTATTGCTACTACAAGCAGGGAGATTTTGCCAACGCCATTCAACAGTTCAACAAGATTATTGGCGGAACCAATAGCGTTTCCCAAAATGCCTACTATCATTTGGCGGAATGTTATTTGAAGCTTGATAAAAAATCGGAGGCCTTGAACGCCTTTAGAAATGCATCTCAAATGGACTTTTCCCCTGAAATACAAAAAGATGCCTATCTGAACTACGCGCGCCTGAGCTATGAAGTCGGAAATGCGTATGAGCCAGTGCCTCAGGTCATTTCTACCTATCTCGAGAAGTATCCGAACGACTCACATTCCCAAGAGATGAAAGAACTTTTGGTCGATTCGTATATCACTTCGAAAAATTTCAAAGGGGCTATGGAGCTGTTGGAAAATAATCGGGGTTTTGCGAGTAAGGCTACTTATCAGAAAGTTGCCTTTTATCGAGGAGTAGAGTTATTTATGGAGACCGATTACGGTGGGGCGGCCGAAAATTTCGGAAAATCACTAGGAAGTGCCGAAGATGCCTTGTTTAAGGCAAGGGCCAATTATTGGAGGGGCGAATCCCTATATCTCTTGAATCGCTTTGATCAGGCCTTGACCGATTATGTATCCTTCAAACAAACCCCGATTGCTTCCACTACCGATGAGTTTAAGGATATTGATTACAATTTGGCCTACACCTACTTTAAATTGCGTGACTATGGAAACGCCATCACCAATTTCAAGAACTATATCGACTCTGGAGCTGCGGATAACGAAAAGCTAAACGATGGGTATCTGCGGTTAGGCGATAGCTATTTCGTGACCAGCAAATATTGGCCCGCAATTGAAACCTACAACAAAGCGCTACGAGGGCGAGAGAAAGATTATGCAGCTTTTCAGAAAGCGTTGAGCTATGGTTTCGTGGATCGCAGAAACAGTAAAATAGAAGAACTGGAAGGCTTTATTAACAAGTACCCTAATTCTTCCTTGAAAGACGATGCGCTTTTTGAATTGGGCAATACCTATATCAGTTCAGGTCAAGAGCAAATGGGATTGCAAGCCTATGATAAATTAATTCAAGGGTATCGTGCAAGTTCCTTAGTGCCTCAGGCCATCATGCGTCAGGGGTTGGTGCACTACAATGCCAGTCGAAATGAACAAGCGTTGGCCAAATTTAAAACGGTGGTTCGCGACTATCCGAAAACACAGGAGGCCATTCAAGCAGTGGCAACGGCAAAACTGGTCTACGTAGACTTGGGTCGTGTAAACGAGTATGCCGACTGGGTACGTGATCTCGATTTTGTTGAGGTTACCGATTCTGAACTGGACAATGCTACTTTTGAATCTGCCGATAAACAAAACCTAGAAGGTAAGACCGATGCGGCCATTAGGGGCTACACGAACTATATCAAGGAATTCCCCAACGGATTGCACGCGGTCAAGGCCAATTTTAATTTGGCACAATTGTATTTCGCTAAAGGACAAAAAGATAAGGCGTTACCATACTACTCGTTTGTGGCGGATAGAGGCGCCAGCGAATTTGCGGAACAGGCCCTGACCCGCGTCTGCGAAGTATATATCGGACAGAAAGATTATGCATCGGCATTGCCCTATTTAGAGCGGTTGGAAGCACAGGCGGATATTCAACAAAATAGAACCTTCGCGCAATCGAATCTAATGAAGGGCTATTACGAACAAAAGAATTACGAGCGTACTATTTCCTATGCCGAAAAGGTATTGGCAACGGCCGCCATTGACAATCGAATCAAATCCGATGCTCAAATAATGATTGCACGTTCCGCCATCGCCACTGGTGATGAAGCACGGGCAAAGGCCGGGTATGCCGCCGTGTTGAAAATTGCGAGTGGAGCCACCGCAGCGGAAGCTTTGTACTATGACGCGTATTTTAAGAATCAGGGAGGCGATTATGAGAATTCCAATACGTCCGTGCAAAAATTGGCAAAGGACTATTCAAGTTACAAAGAGTGGGGTGGAAAAGGATTGATTATAATGGCCAAAAATTATGATCAGTTGGGTGATGCCTATCAAGCGACCTATATTCTAGAAAGTGTGACCACTAATTTCAGTCAATACCCTGATATCGTTGCCGAAGCCAGAGGAGAACTTTCCATCATCAAGGCCAAAGAGGCCAAAAGCAATTCATCGATCACTACTGACGGTAATTAAAATAGCAAAAGAACACAACATGAGAAACGCTATCAAACTATCGGTCTTTTTATTCTTTGCTATGGTCCAGTTCACCATAGCCCAAGAAGAGGAGGAAGATCTGGGTACGGAAACCGTAACCGTAACCAAGGCTTACACCCCGACAATTTCGGATGCATTTAAGATCAAATCGGTCCCCAATTTGAATGATTCCATCGTACTCCAAAAAAAGGATATTGAGTACAATATTTTTTCGGTTCCGGTAGCATCTACATTTACTCCTGCCAAGGCCAAGGCCTCTGCAGTGAAACGTATGCCGCCACCAGTATTGTTCAATTCATATGCCTCGGCGGGAGGTGGAAATCCGGCGAACATCATGGCAAAATTCTATACGAGCCACACCATAGATCGAGAGTCAGGCTATACCATCGGATTGGACCATAATTCGTCTAGGGGAGATTTTGATAACCTTCCACTGAACAATATATTTTCGGATACCCGACTGGACGCGGCCTTCAAAAAAAGGGATAGGGACTACGATTGGGGAATCGATCTTGGGGTTCAGCATCAATTATATAATTGGTACGGAACAGAGGAGGGCTTCTTTTCACAACCCCCCTTTACCAATATTCTGCTTGATGTTGATGCCCGACAAAACTATTTTATGGCCGAAGGTGGAGCACATGTAAATTTTGAAGATAGTTACTTCAAAGGGGCTAAATTACAGTACCGTCGCTTTTGGGATGCCGTAAAATCAGGTGAAAACCGGGTGATTTTTGAACCTTCCTTTGATTTTCCTGTAGGAGAGGAGAATTTCGGAATTCGTTTGAAGGCCGATTATGTGAACGGAAGCTTTGCCAATGCCGATTTGAATAATACGGAAAATACGGCCGGCATTGACTATGGTCACTTGCAGGTGGGTGTGAATCCGAGTCTGACGCTATTGCGCGATGATCTTTCACTAAACCTTGGTATTAATCTGGTATACGGTCTCGATACACAACGCAGTGACAGCAACTTTTATATTTATCCGGCGGTTACCGCATCTTACCGCTTGGTAGATGAACTGGCGATAGCATATGGAGGTATCGAAGGAGAATTAGTACAGAATTCGTATTATGGTTTTGTGGCCCAAAATCCGTTTGTGTCCCCTACCTTGACCATTCAACCTACGGACAACCAATATGATTCCTATATTGGTCTACGAGGCCAGTTATTACCGAATTTAAGTTATAACATCAAGGGCTCCTATACGGCTGAAAACAGAAAACCGCTGTTTAATTTAAATCCGCAACACAGTACTCGATTTGATGAGAAAGGCTATACCTTCGGAAACTCCTTCGAACTGTTCTATGATGATTTGAAAACCTTGGGTATTTTCGCGGAGCTGAATATCGATGTCAACCGGAACTTCACCTTGGGTATCAATGGTAATTATTACAATTACAATACTGAAACGGGCAACCCGGCCTGGAACTTACCGGAAGTAGAGGGATCCTTGTTTCTCGATTATCAGATTGGCGAAAAATGGTTTATGGGTGCTAACCTCTTTTTCGTAGGGGAACGAAAGGATTTTTCCCAAATCGCCCAAGCCAATACACAACCTTTTGATTTTCCTACAACAATCATCACTTTAGATAGTTTCTTTGACGCCAATGCGCACATCGGTCATCGATTAAGCGACCAACTCTCGATTTTTGTAAGAGCTTCCAATATCGCCAATAACAATTACCAAAGATGGGCGAATTTTCCAGTGCAAGGGCTTCAAGTTTTGGGCGGTGCCACCTTTAAATTCGATTTGTAAGAGGTACGTTGTCAAACGGCTATCAATAAGTATCGAATTTTTACGTTTGATAAGAAGTTGAAAGCAAAGTCTTTATGGTAAGGACCTTCTTAGTGATCAGTATTTTTTTGAGCATTTTTATTGGCTTCGTGGGTTG
Organism: Maribacter corallii; assembly: GCF_047345415.1. Classification (NCBI taxonomy): domain Bacteria; kingdom Pseudomonadati; phylum Bacteroidota; class Flavobacteriia; order Flavobacteriales; family Flavobacteriaceae; genus Maribacter; species Maribacter corallii. The sequence goes on along the minus strand of NZ_JBLFEP010000004.1, from coordinate 563,070 downwards.
CTCTGAGGGCAGCGAACCGGTAATTAGACCGGAAATCCCCAAAGCGCAAGAGGGGTGTGCCACCGATAATCTTTTGGAAAATTTTTCCGATCCCAATGGCAATGATATCTTCATCTATGAAGACGGGCAGGTATTTCTGAATTCGAATGGCAATTGTCAGTTTGAACTTCAATATTTTGAACCCGATTTTGAAGAGCGAAATTACACCATCACTTCCTCGGGCATCTTCCTAAAGGATGAAAGGGATATGGTGCCCATAAAGAATTCGTATAGCGAAAATTTTGAAGCTCCACGGTTTGTAGAACTCTTTATTTCCGATATCGATGATCCGAATCTATTCTGGACGAATTTTACACTACAGAGTCCGAAGGCTAAAACGGTGAGTGAATATGTAGCCTTAAGCCAGTGTATCTTGGATGATAGCTGTGATTTTCTGGACAACACCATTACATTGGTCCAAGATCCTGAAAACACTTCAAATCAAGTTATTGAATTTAGTAGTATCGCACCAAGTGCCGATATGGTTACCTCAAAATGTAGTCTTACTTCGGTTTTGGGCTATTTCAAAAAAGATATGGATCTGTGGTACGAGGCCAGGTACTTCATCAAGAGTGGCATGCCGTACAGTATCGTCGATTTCGAAAATGTGTATTTTGAGGGATCTCCAGGCCCAAGAGTGGTCATCCGAGATAACAAGTTGGAAGTGGAGAACAAATTCGGTGCAAAGTTGCGTTTTACCTCTGCCACTATGATCGAAGTTCCTCAAAACCAGTGGTTCAAGGTAAAGGTGCATTTGAAGTTCAGCAATACGGACAACGGGTTAATCGAGCTTTGGCAAGACGGGGTGCAACTGATGTCCATGGCAGGAATCAACCTGCCAACGGCCAATGCGATTCAAAACATACTGGAAGTAGGTATTTCCGCTTCGCAGGAGCCAACGGTACTGTTGATGGATGATATGCGTATTTCAAATACCCCATTTTGATTCAAATCACTCGTAGTATCGATTTTTAATGTAGTTGAGTCTTAAAGAGCACTTGTTGTAAAAATCTGATAGTCATCACTTTGAATTCTATTTTAATCTGCCGTTCATCGAATAAATCCAATTTTTTAGGCAAGCTTTCGTTATCATTTCAAATAAAGTAGCTTTTTTCTTACTTGTTATGAAACGATTAGACCTTTTTAAAACCGATTCGGTGCTGCTACCGCTCCTTTTGGCACTGTTGTGGTCTTTTTCTTTGAACGCGCAGAATTTGGTCAAAAACCCCAGTTTCGAAGATTTTTTGATTTGCCCTTCAGAATTTGGATGTTTGGAACGTGCGGTCGTTTCATGGCATCAGCCCACTAATGGCAGTACCGATTATTTTAATTCTTGTAGTCCTTCAATGTCGAGTGAGACAAATTTTATTGGGGCTCAGGCTCCTTTTGATGGGCATGGGTATGCTGGAATGTATGCTTATGGGCCTAAGGACTATCGCGAATACTTGACAGCTGAGTTAAAAGAATCCTTAATACCAGGGCAGAAGTATGTTTTTTCCTTTCAAGTAAGTTTGGCCGATGAATCGCAATACGGAGTCAATGAATTTGGAATATTATTTACGGACAAACCCCCCAGTTTTCAAACGAAACGCAATATTCCGTTGAACCTCATGACCCGTAAGAAATCGTATAACTATAGCCTTATTAGGAATCATGAGTTTTTTGCGAATAAAAAGGAATGGACGGAGGTAACCGGAGTTTATATTGCGGACGGAACCGAGCGATTTCTGACCATTGGTAACTTCAACGGGAACAGTAAAACACGTTTGCTGAATACCGGGAAGAATCTTAGGAAAGTAGCCTACTATTACGTAGATATGTTTTTCGTCGGTCCTTTGAAGGCCAGCTATGTACTCGATGAAGTGTATGTTTTTGAGAATTTGACGTTCGATACTGACAGCTATAGTATTGCTGACGAGGGGGAGGCCCAGTTGAACGATCTTGTTGAGTACTTGAAAGCCCATCGGGGTTTCACCGTCTCTGTGTACGGCCATACCGATGATATGGGTACGAAGGAATATAATAAGGCACTTTCGCAAAAGCGAGCTAAGACCGTTGCGGACTTTCTTATTGAAAAAGGGGTGCGGTCGAATCGAATTATTTGGCGGGGTTATGGTGACGCAAGTCCTGTGGTAAAGAACGAAACGGAAGCAAACAGAGAAAAAAACCGGAGGGTAGAATTTGTACTGTCCAGAAAGAAAAAGGAATATTATGCCTCGGGTACTTTTGATGAAGACCAATAACAGCACAGCCTTAGAACCGTACATTTTATCGAACGAGAGTGGATTACCGCTTTTAGTTTTCTTTAAATCCCTATTTTAGAGGGTATTAAATTACCTTCAATGGTCTCTATTGCTGAAAAAAAACATACCGCACTATTTTTATGTTTCAGCTGCGTGACAGCTCTCTTTTGTCAAAATCTGATAAGGAATCCAAGTTTTGAGGAATTTTCGAACTGTCCCCAGACCTTGGGGAATTTCAACGCTGATGTAGACTACTGGTCCACACCTACAAGCGGCTCCACCGATTATTTTCATGGCTGCAGTGAGGCCATGGGTACTCCCGAAAATTTCAATGGCACTCAGCCCGCCGATTTTGGTGAGGGGTATGCGGGGCTGTACTTTTATGCACCCAATGATTATCGTGAGTACCTTCAAGCCGAATTAGTGCGGCCTTTGGTAAAAGGTAGAAAATACCATGTCTCTTTTTATGTGAGTTTGGCCGAACGCTCAGATTTTGCTGTAAAGGAGTTCGGAATTCTATTCTCAAAGGATAAAATAGAAATTCCTTTAAAAAAGGAACTGTCTAAAAAACAGTTGTACCGAAATACTACGAACAAGTACACCTTCATGGAAGTGGGGTATTCCAATTTTTATTCCGATACCAAAGATTGGATTCAAGTTTATACCCAATTTACGGCAAAGGGCGATGAACATTTTATGACCTTGGGCAATTTTAAACCCAATGCCCGAACCCGTCTTTTCAAAACCAAAAAGAATGCTAAGCAAGGGGCGTATTATTATATCGATATGGTGCTAGTGGAGGCTTTGGATGAAAACAATTCGGATTCAAGCGCTATAGCCTCCCAAAAGGGGGATAAAACTTCTTTTGAACTTGACACCCCACACGTGTTCAAAAATCTCTATTTTGAGTTTGATCGATTCGATGTAGGTGATCTTGCGCTACAGGAAATGTCCACCCTGTACAAGTACCTCAATAGTGATAAAGGGCTCGGAGTCATGGTCAATGGGCATACTGATAGTATTGGATCCGATTCCTATAACCTATCATTGTCCGACAAGAGGGCCGAAGCGGTAGCAAAGCATTTGATCAAGTTGGGTTTGGACAAAAGTCGTGTCTCATGGAAAGGACATGGCGGAACCAAACCAGTGGCCACTAATGCCAATGAAAAGGGAAGGCGCGAAAATCGCAGGGTCGAATTCACGATTTCAAGAAGAGATCACTAAGTAGGGTGAAAGAACGGTAAAATCGGTAATTTTACGGCTTACTCAAGTTGAATGCCCAAAAACTTTACGTTCATCGATCCTACCAGGAGCCCAATTTTTTACGGTTACGTGATTCTTTTTTTCGGTACGGTCGGTATCTACTGTAGTATTCCTGGGCAGACCATTGGAGTATCGGTGTTTACCGATCCCGTCAAAGATGCGCTGGGCCTTTCGAGAAATCAATTCAGTAATGCCTATATGATCGGTACCATTGCTAGCTCTTTGGTCATTGGCCGTGCGGGTATTTGGTTCGATAGGTATGGGGCACGATTGGTAGCCTTCTACGCCGCCTTGGTTTTGGCAATGGCCCTGTTTTTATGTTCCTGGTCGGTACAAATGAGCACTTTTGTCAAAGAGTCACTGGATAGTGATACCTGGCTCGTACCTTTTCTATTAATGACCTTTTTGTTTTTTTTATTGCGCTTTGCGGGGCAAGGGGTGTTGACTATGGCCTCTCGAAATGTGATTATGATGTGGTTCGATAAAAACCGTGGAAAGGTGAATATGTTCAGTAGTGTAGCACTCTCTTTTGGATTTTCTTCTTCGCCACTATGGATTGATTATCTTATCGATACAAGTGGATGGCAAGGGGCCTGGCACTATTTGGGTTTTGGGCTGCTAGCCGCTAGTGTATTGATCTGGATATTCTATAAAAACAAACCCGAAGAATTCGGACTTCTACCTGATGGCGTAAGGATATCCTCCGAATCGGAGACGACCCCTGTGCGGGCGCACCAACAATTTACATTGAAGGAGGCCACGGCTACACGCGCATTTTGGATGTATGCGCTTATGCTTTCCTTCAATAGCTTTTTTATCACCGGGTTGACCTTTCACATCGTTTCCATCTTTGCTAGCGAAGGTTTTCCGAAAGAAGATGCGATTTCTATTTTTTTACCGGCTTCGGTGGTTGCCGTTTCCATTTCAACGGTGGCGAACTATTTAAGTGATTATCTGCGATTGCGACTGTATTTGTATCTGATGATTTCAGGAGGAATCGTGGCTTCCATAGGGTTTTTATATTTGCCTACGGCCGCAGGTATTCCACTCTTGGTAGTCGGTTTCGGCATGATGAGTGGCTTCTTTGCCGTATTGAATACCATTGTTTGGCCTCGCTTTTATGGGCGTGATCATTTGGGTGCGATTACTGGCAAGGTGATGTCCTTTTTGATATTGGCCAGTGCCCTGGCTCCCAGCATTTTTAGCCTATGTTTTTCTACTTTTGGTTCGTACCAACTATTGGGTTGGTTGGGCTTGGCTTTTTTGGTGTTTTTGGTTTTTGGGAGCTTGAAGGCCAAGAATCCGCAGTAGTCCCTACTATTCCCTTAGTTTGTCCAACAAGTTTTCCGCCTCGATATTATTAGGATCTAGTTTTAGGGCCCTTTCGAGATATGTAATTGCCTTGTTTTTTTCTTTCTCATAAAAGTAGCTTCTGCCAAGCAGGAAATTCAAATACGAGGACTCCACTTTTTTGGCGATCAGTTCTTTGGCTAGAGTTATCGCCTCCGGTTCTTTTCCGAGATTGCTTAACATACCGATGGCGCTTTCCCAGTCCGTCAGGCCAAATGAATCTGGTAGAATAACCGATTTCAAGTCCGGATGATGGCGTAGCATATAAAACGCCGGAAGATTAACAGACCAATTGGGGTTCTCGTTCAATCCCTTTTTGATCCAATCGACTGCGACATCCTCATGGCCCATTAGAATATTTGCTCCGGCAATTCTTGCATACATTCCGGTCCAACCTTCGAGCATCGTCTCCGCCTCCGTTAATTTTTGTGTCGCTCTTTCTACGTTCCCGTTCCTTTTGGCATAAAGCGCTTGATTGAGCCGAATTCGACCATAGTGGTATGCTAGTAAGGTTTTCAGTTCTTCAATCGGCTTTTTGGAATGATCGACACGCAAATCGATTTGATTGAACCATTCGCTATGGGTTCCTTTGACAACTAGCGCAGCCGATTGTTTTCCTGAAATCTGTCCGCCCGCCTTCTGCCCAGCAATTAGACTTTCTAAGAGGCGTTCCGCCAGTGCTCCGCTAGAGCTTTCAAAGCTTTTCGACATCTCGGAAAGCACATCATCAGCAAGCTGATTGCCCATGACCACATAGCTGTCTCCTAAAATTTGCGAGGCCTTCCCTTTCCAATAGTGCAACGATTGTCCTGTAAATGCAAACACCTTTCCATTAGCATCGATCCCTGACACTTGTCGATAGTGCGACACGTCATCCGTAGCTTTTACTTCGCCGATGGCTTGTTCAATGGATTTCCCATTTTTGAGTTTTTCCAAACCTTCCTTCGCATATCGGGGTTCGGTTTCGGCGATGACCGAAAAAGCGCCGAGCCCGGGTTCAATATATATGGTCGAATTCCCAACATAAATATTGTCCGTTGCGACGGCAATTCCCCATTCCTGGGCATCTTCATCAAATGCCAGAATTGAAAATGTGGAATTGATGTCCTTCTCGGTTAGTAAACTCGGTAGATTTTGTGCGTAACTCAGTATCGAGGTACTCAGCGAAAAAAGAGATAATAAGAATTGAAGCTTTTTCATACGATTGTTCTTTTGAAGATGATTGTTTGTGAAGGGGTACCTTAAGCGATTCTGCGCGCTAGTCCTCGGCCCTAAATTCCAAAATATCGGCAGGCTGACATTCCAAAGCCGTACATATCGCCTCTAACGTACTAAAACGAATGGCCTTGGCTTTTCCCTTTTTCAAGATGGACAGATTTGACATGGTGATGCCCACTTTTTCGGAGAGTTCCGTCAAAGACATTTTTCTACGGGCAAGCATCACATCAAGATTTACAATAATGGGCATGTGTTGCTTTTAAATAGTTAAATCGTTTTCCTCTTTTAACTGAGCCCCCAGTCGGAAAGCTTCCGCAATGATAAGAAGAAAAAGAAAGATGAAAATATATTTCCAATTGTCAAATGTGTAAGAGGTAAAATCGTAGAATTCAATTCCGGCAAGTTCTATTTTTTCCCTGAGGTAGAAAGAGGAAGCGATAATGGTGAGTTTGTCCCGCAGAAGTGAAACAATGAGTAATAGAGCGATATATCGTAATCGAATGGCATTTTTAACTACCAAAAAGTTACCCTCTTGTGCATTCTTCAGCATTTTGAGAATTAAATACGTAATTAGAAAAAGGCAAGCATAATAAACGATACCTCCAAATGAATAGATATAGAATATTTTTAGGGGGAGTCCGAATGCTTGGAAAGTGCCAGTGGCAGATGGTATATCGAACATATATTCGTAGTCTGTGTGAGGCAAAGTTAGAACGCCCTGATTAGTGGGTTTAAATACTATCGGTAAATAAACCCCTTTTCTTTCACCAAACAAGAGTGCCGGCCCCAAATGGAAAATCAAAAACTGAACAAAGAAAAAGACATTACACGCGAAAAAGGCAATAAGTGAGTAGCGTAGGAATAAGACAAGAGCTTTAGCCGAGCTTGAAGTTCGATTTTTCATATTCTAGATTAATAAGATATTGTAAAGAAACAATAATTTATTGATAAACAACAAAAATATATTGTTAAACATTGAAATATGAAATTTAATAAAATTAAAATGGAGAGACCTGTATAAAGAGTCATAATAGTAGAAAACCCGCTACCTTTACAAAAACAGGAATGAATGGACTTAAATTTAGCAGTACTTATTGATGGCGATAATATTCCCTCGGCCTACGTCAAGGAAATGATGGAGGAAATTGCCAAATACGGTAACCCAACTATAAAACGTATTTATGGGGATTGGACCAACCCGCGTTTAAGCAAATGGAAAAATATTCTTTTGGAGAATGCTATTACGCCGATTCAACAATACGGTTATACACAGGGTAAAAATGCGACAGATTCTGCAATGATTATCGACGCCATGGATATTCTGTATTCGGGCAAAGTGAACGGTTTTTGTATTGTCAGTAGTGACAGCGATTTTACCCGATTAGCGACCCGACTTCGCGAAGCAGGTATGCAAGTCTTCGGAATCGGTGAAAAGAAAACACCCAATCCATTTATAGTTGCTTGCGATAAGTTCATTTACATCGAGATCCTAAAAAACCAAACTGAAGATGATGCCAACGACGTGGATCAGAAGAAAACAAAAAGAAAGAGTGCCGTTGATGCGATTACCCCAAAGGACCTTCGCCTGATTTCAAGTACTATTGATGATGTGGCCGATGATGATGGGTGGGCATTTTTGGGTGATGTGGGCAGTTTGTTACAGAAGAAACAACCCAACTTCGATTCCCGTAATTATGGATTTCAAAAACTGACACCACTTTTTCAATCTATCAATGCCGTTGATGTGGAACGTAGGGAAGATTCAAAAGGACGTAAAAAGTTGATTTACGTAAAGATGAAAGAACGAAAACACTCTCGAACAAAGAAATAGAATTGAATATGTGGATTTATCATCGCAATACAAGACCCAATGGAGGGCACACGATTTTTTTATTGGTTTTGTTCCTCCTATTTTCCTGTAATGAAAAGAATAAAACCCCTGAAAATGAATTGGCTCCTATAGACACCGTTTTCGAGGCCTATTACGAGTTCAAAAAAGGTGCTAATCCTATTGAGGCGACAAAAGCTGGATTCCATACCTACAATGACACTATTGCGAATTATATCTCTGATGCGTATCAAGAGACGCTGAAGGAAAAGTATAGTAGCTTCTTGACCATGCTCGATCAGTATGACGAGTCCATGGTGAGCAAAGAGCAATGGTTAAGTCTCCGGGTGATGCGGTGGGATTGCGCTATTAAACTCGAAGGTCTTGAGAATGATCTGGTGACCATGGCCTCCCCGGTATACGATCTGCCCAGTTTTGAATTGATGCCGCTATTGCAAATACAGTCTTTGCACCTTTATGTTGCCCAATTGGGCAGTGGAGCCAGTGTTCAGCCTTTCAAGACGGCCCAAGATTATGACAATTGGTTGGAGCGTTTAGAAGACTACCTCGTTTTTTTGGATACATGTATCGAAAAAATGGAGGAAGGTATGGGTCAGGGTGTCGTACTTCCTAAAAAAATAGTAGTGAAGATCATCCCGCAATTACAGGAGTTCATCAATTCAGGTGTAGGGGATCATTTGTTTACCGAACCGCTACGAAACTTTTCAGAAGCGGTAAACAGGGCTGATAGAGAACGGATCACAAAAGCGTACGAAGCTTTTGTCAGAGATCGATTGATTCCGAAGTATGCCTTGCTCGATACCTTTCTTAAGGAGAGTTATCTGCCGGTCTGCAGAGAAACTTCAGGACTCTCAGACGTACCGAATGGAAAGAAAACCTACGACTACCTCATAAAACTGCACACTACGACCCTAATGACGGCTGATGAGATTCACGAGCTCGGAAAAACGGAAGTACAGCGTATTTTGGGGGAAATGGAGAAAGTGAAACGTGAGATCGGTTTTGAGGGAGACCTAAAAGCCTTTTTTAATCACGTCAGACAGCGCAAAGATCAAATGCCTTTTTCAAAGCCGGAAGAAGTAATCGCTAATTTCAATGCCATTCAAAATCGCATGGAACCCAAGTTGAATACGTTATTCGATCTGAAACCCAAAGCAGGTTTTAAGGTTCAGCGAACGGAGGCATTCAGAGAGGCTTCGGCAAGCGCCGAATACGTTCCAGGTTCAAAAGATGCGACGCGACCTGGTACTTTTTATATTCCTATTCCAGATGTGGAGCATTACAACAAGTTCGCTGACGAAGCCTTGTTTTTGCACGAAGCCATTCCCGGTCATCATTTTCAGTTGTCCTTGCAACAGGAGAATCAAGATCTTCCTGAATTTTTGCATCCCGAAAGTATGGGTGTCTTTGTGGAAGGTTGGGCCCTATATGCCGAATCTTTAGGGAAGGAATTGGGTTTGTATGAAGACCCCTTTCAATATTTTGGAATGTTGAGTATGGAAATGCACCGCGCTATTCGTTTGGTTGTCGATACTGGCATTCATGCAAAAGGCTGGACACGTGAGGAAGCGATTCAATATTCTTTAGAGAATGAGGCGGAGTCCGAAGACGGTATTATCGCTGAAATCGAAAGATATATGGCCACACCGGGCCAGGCACTATCGTATAAGATCGGACAGCTCAAAATCAGCGAACTGCGCACTAAGGCGGAAAGAGAATTGGGAGATGCTTTTGATATCAAGGAATTCCATAATCAAGTTTTGAACTCCGGTAGTTTGGCACTGATCTTGCTTGAAGAGAAAATAGAGGGTTGGATCGCTTCCCAGAAAAATTAGCTTTTAAGGGTGTTTGAGCGATTTTGATGAATAATTTTTACATTTACTAAGATTAAATACTAACACATTAAACAAACGAACATGAAAAATTCTACGAAAAAATTAGCTGGGTTTTTGCTGATGATCGGTGCACTTCTGGTTGCACCACAAGAAATATGGGCAAGTTCCTCTAGTGATGATATTGTCATTAGTACCAAAGACCATCTTGTAGGTGGCTGGGAGTATACCGCAGCGGGTGCGCCTGAAGGATATGACAGTGGACTACTAATGATCGTAAAGAGCGGTGACCTTTACAAGGTTCAAGTTCAATTAGCTGCCGGCGCATTGAACGGTACTGATATTGTGGTTAAAGGAAACGATATAACCTTTAAATTGAACGTCGAAGGAGAAAGTGTTTCCGTTTCCTTATCTGCGAAGGGAAGTCAGATTTCCGGCACGAGCACTTCAGCTTCCGGAACCTATACCATCAAAGGAGTGAAAAGTATTTCACCACAGTAAGGCTTTTTAAAACCGAACATATTGTAGACTACGGACACCTTTGTCCGTAGTTTTTTATTTTGAATAAGTACGAGGTTTGAGCTTGTTTCATTCGATTTCCAATCGAATATTATGGTATAGTTCTACAATATTTCTTTACTTTTAGTCGACAATAACCAACCAGCCATGAAAAAATTACTATTGCTTATAGCTTTAGTACTAACAAGTTGCGAGTACTTTAAGGAAAAAGTCGATCTGGTCATTATCAATGCGAACATATACACTGTAGATAACGATTTTTCCAAGGCCGAGGCCTTTGCGGTTCATGACGGTAAATTTATCGCCATCGGCACCACGGAGGAAATTCGAAGTGTTTATACGTCAAATCAACTGGTCGACGCCGATGGTAAAACAATCACTCCTGGCCTAATCGATGCACATTGCCACTTTTACGGATTGGGACTTAAACAACAGGAAGTAGACCTGGTGGGCACAAAAAGCTTCGATGAGGTGTTGCTACGTATAGGTGAGTACCAAAAAGAAAATTCGCAGGACTTTATCCTTGGTGATGGTTGGGATCAAAATGACTGGGAAATCAAGGAATTTCCGGTCAAAACAAGGCTTGATTCCATGTTTCCGGATATTCCAGTAGTGTTGGAGCGCATTGATGGCCATGCCTATTTGGTAAATCAGAAGGCGTTGGACCTGGCAGGAATCGATTGGAGTACCAAGGTAGAAGGGGGTGAAATCGTAAAAAAATGGACCGGTGGCTACTCTGGTATTACCGGCGTGTTGATTGACAGTCCTATGTCATTGATAGATTCCATTATACCGACCCCGAGCAGAAGTGATCGAATACAGGCGCTAAAGGCAGCAGAACGACAATGTCTGAACATGGGGCTGACCACAGTCAATGATGCCGGACTCGATAAATCGACCATTGACTTGATCGATAGCTTACAGCAGAATGACGAGCTGGCGATAAGAGTCTATGCCATGGTCAGTAATACTCCTGAAAATTTAACCCATTATCTTGACAAAGGACCTTTGAAGACAGACCGATTGCATGTGCGTTCCATAAAAGTGTACGCTGACGGATCACTCGGTTCAAGAGGAGCGGTATTGAAAACGGAATACACCGATCAGCCGGGTCACTTAGGCGCTATGATCACTCCTGCAGCTGAGATTGAAACCTTGGCGAAACGTATTGCGGCCACTAGCTATCAAATGAATACACATGCCATAGGTGATTCCGCAAATGCCGCGGTACTACGTGCATACGGAAAGGTGTTGAAAGGAAAGGAAGATAGAAGATGGAAAATTGAACATGCCCAGGTACTTGACGTCGCGGACTTCGATTATTTTGAACAGGGAATCATTCCCTCGGTCCAACCGACCCATGCCACCAGCGATATGTACTGGGTCGAAGATAGGCTCGGGGTCGAACGGGTAAAAGGAGCTTATGCGTATAAAAAGTTATTGGAGAAAGCAGGGATAGTGGCGCTAGGTACCGATTTTCCAGTGGAAGGTGTGAGTCCTTTCCACACATTTTATGCGGCTGTTGCAAGAAGGGACTTGGCGGGGTTTCCAAAAGAAGGATATCAAATGAACAATGCGCTTTCGAGAGAGGAGGCACTCAGGGGAATGACTATCTGGGCGGCCTATTCCAACTTCGAGGAAAATGAAAAGGGAAGTATTGAAAAGGGAAAACTGGCTGATTTCGTAATCTACGATAAGGATATCATGCAGATACCTTTAGGCGAAATTCCTTCGACGACTGCGGAGCTAACCTATATTGATGGTATTCCTAGATAGGCGATGAGCGCTTCGGTAATTAAAGCTGTTGAAATGGTACGGAAATCAGTAAAAGTGACCGTTTTCCCCATAAGGTCTCGTGGTTCTTTATCCCAATGAGGAACTGCGGAAACACAAAAAAACCGAAGCTTTTGGCTTCGGTTCTTTATAGCTATATCGAATGATTACATCATAACCGGAACCGAAACACGAGTAGATCCCCAGCCCATAATCATGTGCGCACCACCTTCTACTTCTTTGAAGGTAACAGAGAATTCCTCAAGAGACTTTCCATCCGATGAGGCCGAAGCCTTTACACGAGCAGCATCAGCACCTTCATCATAAGAATAAGCACCCCATTGGTTCAAATTCTTATTCAAGATGATGGTCCATTCCCCTTCACCCGGAATGGTGAATAGTGAATAAGTGCCTGCGGCAACCGCAGTGCCTCCAAAGGTAACATCCTTATAAAAGGTAATTTCGGGAGCTTCGTTTGCCCCGGTTCTCCATACTTTTCCAGCTGGAGCCAAATCGGAGATTGAGCGCCCTTTTAATTGTGGTCGGCTGTACGTGACACGAACCGTTTTTTCCGATACTTTGTAACTTGAAGGAAAAGCAGCGGCATCCATTGGACTTTTATCCAATCCTGCGAAATCTTGTGCACTGGCTTCTACAGAGAAAACCAAAGCAATTGCCACAAGGGCAATGGTAAATACATTTTTCATAATATCTTGAGTTTTTAAAGGCTAAAACTAATGTGAATTCTAGCCATTCTTTCCTAAAGAGTCGTTAAATTTCGCCCTACTTACAGTATGACTATTCCAATGAGTTGAAATTACCATACTAACGATGATCACTCCACTATTTATTAAAAATTGTTTTGATTCATAACCAATATAGCTGTTTATGTTTTATAATTGAAACTTTAAATTCATCTTTGTAATCTTAATTCATATAAGTATTTGGTATGTGTGGAATTGTATGCGCGTTTGACGTCAAGGAAAGTACCGAGGTCCTACGCCCCCAGTTATTGGAAATGTCAAAAAAGGTGCGCCATAGAGGTCCTGACTGGAGTGGCATCTATTCGGATGATAAGGCCATATTGGCCCACGAACGCTTGGCGATAGTGGATCCGGCATCTGGAAAGCAACCCCTATTAAGTCCTGATGGTCAGTTGATTTTGGCGGCCAACGGTGAGATTTATAATCATAGAGAACTGAGGAAACAGTTTGAAAGTACCTATGACTTTCAAACCGAATCGGATTGTGAAGTGATTTTAGCACTGTATCAAGAGAAAGGGGAATCGTTTATCGATGAGATGAACGGCATCTTCGGCTTTGCGATCTATGATGCTGTGAAGGATGAGTATTTCATCGCTCGAGATCATATGGGAATCATTCCCTTGTACATGGGATGGGATCAAAACGGAACCTTTTACGTGGCTTCCGAGCTGAAGGCGCTTGAAGGTACCTGCAGCAAAATTGAATTGTTTCCACCGGGGCACTACCTGCATAGTCGTGATGGCGAGCTGAAAAAGTGGTATTCCAGAGATTGGATGGATTATGAGGCCGTTAAGGAGAATGAGACCAGTATACAAAAAATTAAAGAGGCTTTGGAGGCAGCTGTGCACCGGCAATTAATGTCAGATGTGCCTTATGGCGTATTGCTCTCTGGTGGATTGGATTCTTCGGTCACTTCGGCCATCGCAAAAAAATATGCGCAAAAACGAATTGAGTCTGACGATGTAGCTGACGCCTGGTGGCCTCAATTGCACTCTTTTTCAGTAGGTCTTGAGGGTTCTCCAGATCTGGCCGCCGCCCAAAAAGTAGCGGATCATATCGGAACCGTACATCATGAGATCAAGTTTACGATTCAAGAAGGTTTAGATGCAATCAAAGATGTGGTCTTTAACCTAGAAACCTATGACATTACTACCATTCGAGCTTCGACCCCGATGTATCTCATGGCCAGGGTAATTAAGTCAATGGGAATTAAAATGGTGCTTTCTGGCGAAGGTGCCGATGAGTTGTTCGGAGGATATTTATACTTTCATAAGGCCCCGAGCCCAAAAGAATTTCATGAAGAAACGGTCCGTAAATTGGATAAACTTCATATGTACGATTGCTTGAGAGCGAATAAATCCCTTGCCGCATGGGGCATCGAAGGTAGAGTGCCTTTTTTGGATAAAGAGTTTATGGATGTTGCTATGTCTATCAACCCTAAAGATAAAATGATCAATGGGGAGCGAATGGAAAAATGGGTAGTTCGCAAGGCCTTTGAGGATATGTTGCCTGAAAGCGTGGCTTGGAGGCAAAAAGAGCAATTTTCAGATGGCGTGGGCTACAGCTGGATAGATACGCTTAAAGAGTTGGTAGATAGTGAAGTTTCTGATGAACAGTTGGCAAATGCACGATTCCGCTTTCCGATTCAGACCCCTACCACCAAAGAAGAGTTTTATTATCGTTCTATTTTTGAAGGTCATTTTCCTTCAGATGCTGCGGCGCTTTGTGTTCCGCAAGAACCCTCGGTGGCCTGTAGTACCAAAATTGCCTTGGAATGGGATGAGGCTTTTAAAAATATGAATGATCCATCGGGTAGGGCGGTAGCTAATGTTCACGAAGATGCGTATTAAAAGATATTCGGAAATCCGATAACGGTAATAATTACTGTTTTTGTTCAGTTTTTATTTTAATTAGTCAATCAGTCCCGTCGTAAGGCGGGACTTTTTGTATTGTCACATTTTCAATATAACCGGTAAGGATAGTTCTAATGTACTTTTGAGATTCAATTCCTATTCCGGACTGAAGCTATTAGTTTGATTTTTTTAGTGGAATTGTATAGCCTACGGAAAGTTTGAACGTGCGATTGTTGATGGCACCCGCACCAAAAGCATCACTTTTTGCAATGTTCGAAAACCCATGGTCATACCCTAGGTTGAGACGTATGCCATTTTGAAATTGATATCCGATACCTAGACTTCCGGCAAAATCAAGTGTTTTGTAACTATCGGTAACCCGTATCGATTGATCCGCCGAACCTGTACCGGAACTTTTTTGCTGTGCGCTCAATAGTAGTGAAGGCTGTACCCCTCCGTAAGCACTGAAGCCACTATTTCCCAGCCGATACCGCGCTAAAATGGGAAGGTCAATATAATTCAAACGGGTCTTGTCTTCAAAACTATAGTTCTCCCCTTCGAATTCGCCTCCATCGTCAAACGAGGTTTTGTTTCCTTTGGCGGCATAGCGCAGGCCGCCTTCAAGGAGGAGCTGATTCGTAAGAGGGGCGAGCGCATCCACCCCCAATTGAAGACCTATCAATGAACTTCCATCATTAGAACCTCCGTAGTCCCCTTCTTCGCTGAATTTTGAGCTATCGATGCCTACTACAGGGCTTAGGACTATATCTCGGCATGAAAGAACACAGCTGTTCATACTAAAACATAAAAATATCAATACGGTAAAGCGCAATACTCTTTTCATAATATATAGGTATTTGATGGTTACAAAGTGGTTTTTGAATAGGCTATGTTTTCTGGATAATTTCGATCATAATCATCCTCCATATCTTTTTCTTCGGGATCACAGGCGGACAGAAAGAATAAGGACAATACGAAAACTATGGTCCAATAGGAACATTTGCTTCTTGCTTTCATAGTAGATGGAATTTTAGTTAAGGATATCTTTTTGGTTCTCCGAACTAAAGTAGAAGCGCGCTTGATGTCTGTTGTCCAGATTCTTGTTTTTGTCAATATTTAGCACTAGTCTCCCTGTAAATGGCTTGAACCCATCAGTAGAAAGCTATTCGATAAAAGAGTGATAAACGCTAGGCTGATCGAAGATGTTCCTTTTTGAATTCCAGAGGGGTTTTGCCAGTAACCTTTTTAAATACGTTGAAAAAGGCTGATTTGGAGTTAAATCCGGCTTCTAGGCCTATGGCGACAATAGTGTATTTTGAAAACTCGGGGTTTCGTAAATAATTTTGGGCCTCGTTGATTCGAAATGAGTTCAGGTATTCGGTAAAGCTGGCCTGAAGCTCTGCATTGAGCACGCGCGAAAGATAACTTGTGCTTAAGTTCAGTTTTTGGGCTACGGACTCTAGAGTCAAGCTTGAATCAAGATAGATCTTATCTTCATGAAGAAGTTTTTCTAGTGCTATGATATGCTCATTTCTAGTCGATTTCGAAGGTTTTGATTTTTTGTTCTTAACCGTATGAGCCCTGATTTTTTTCCGTTCTTCTAGAATTCCGAATTGATAAATACCAATATGGCCCAACCAGTAGATTAAAACCGAAAGCCCTAGCCAAAGCAAATAGAATGATGTGAAGACCTCAGGGATAAAGATATTCTTGTAGACGAGAAACCCCCACAAAAAAGTCAAGATAAAAAGTAAGGTCAAGGTGATTTTAAGCCAATTCAAGCGTTTTCTAACCGTTGCAAGTCCAAAACTCTGCTGTTGCTTTTCATAGCGAATAATCGTAATGAGAAGTATTGATAGAATAATGAAGGTGTACGTGACCGAAAGTATTTCGTGTAAGTTCAGGATAAAGCCGAAAAAGGTATCGAATTCAGGTTGGGTCTCCCCGATCAATTTGCCAATTCTAAAAACAAAGGTCAGTACCAGGAAGATGGCGAACGGTAGGAAGAGTAGTTTCTCGCCGAGAGCCACCTTTTTTTGAGGATACAAAAAAGTTCGTACATATAAATACAGCAGCGGGGGAATGATAGAAGCTAGGGGTAGATAGAGATAAATGTAGAGCTGATTCACACTTATAATACCCGCATCTGACAAAAAATAATTGAGGTTGCTGAGGGAAAGACAAAAAATGAGACCAATTAAAAAGTAATTGCTTTTGCTCCTATATTTCTTGGAAAAAAGTACAGCGATCACGAAAACGAAGCCCTGAACGATTCCTGCAAGAAAAAGACTGTTGTAAATATTTAGATCCATTGAATTTCCAGCTAGTTGATTCTTCTGAAAAAAATGGGGGAAAGATGAGGTTAATTTAACAATAAAATAATTGAAATCCCCTATTACGGGGTTCTAAATGAGTTGGGGTGGCATACTTGGTTTTTCGATACGGACCCATCTCTTTTTCCGAGCTTGGAGCGATAATATTTTCCACAATAATTGTTAATAACTTAGGTGTTTAGAAAACCGCATAAGGCTATATTCCATAGGGTATTCCGTATATTTGTAAGATTGCAAAATTTGAAGTAAACACAACCTGTTAATTTATGAGCGACGAAGCAAAAAACGAAGAGGAAAAAAACAAAAAGGCAGCTGATGCCGCGGCGAGTGAAAGCACTCCAAAAAAGGATTATTCCGCGGATAGTATACAGGCTCTTGAGGGAATGGAGCATGTTCGCATGCGCCCTTCAATGTATATCGGCGACGTAGGTGTTAGAGGTTTACACCATTTAGTGTACGAAGTGGTAGACAATTCCATCGATGAGGCGATGGGCGGCCATTGCGATACTATAAGCGTGGTCATTAATGAAGATAATTCGATTACTACAAAAGATAATGGAAGGGGTATTCCTGTCGGACTTCATAAGAAGGAAGGAGTATCGGCCTTGGAGGTAGTAATGACCAAGATCGGAGCAGGAGGTAAATTCGATAAAGATTCATATAAAGTATCCGGGGGGCTTCACGGTGTTGGGGTCTCTTGTGTGAATGCCTTATCAAGCCACCTGAAAGCTACCGTGCACCGAGAGGGCAAGGTATGGGAGCAGGAATACGAAAGAGGAAAGACCCTCTACCCGGTGAAGAGCGTGGGGGAAACCGATTATAGAGGCACCATAGTGACTTTTCATCCGGATCCTACCATATTTACCCAAACCATCGAGTACAGTTATGAGACCTTGTCAAATCGAATGAGAGAGCTGTCTTTTCTCAATAAAGGCGTGACGATATCCATTATGGACAAGCGTCAAAAGGATAAGGATAGCGAATCCGGTTATGTTGGGGAGACGTTCTACTCCGATGAGGGACTGAAAGAATTTGTGAAGTTCTTGGACGGTACTCGTGAAAATCTGATTCAGAACGTGATTTCGATGGAAGGGGAGAAGAACAATATCCCCGTTGAAGTTGCCATGACCTATAATACGTCATATACCGAGAATTTACATTCTTACGTCAACAATATCAATACCCATGAAGGGGGTACGCATTTATCCGGATTCCGAAGGGGTTTGACCAGTACCTTAAAAAAGTATGCCGATTCATCAGGGATGCTGGATAAATTGAAATTTGAAATTCAGGGCGATGATTTTCGTGAAGGATTGACGGCGATTGTCTCCGTAAAGGTGGCGGAACCGCAGTTTGAGGGGCAGACCAAGACCAAGCTCGGTAACCGTGAAGTTTCTTCAGCAGTCAGCCAATCGGTATCGGAAATGTTGACCAATTATTTGGAAGAACATCCCGATGATGCCAAGATAATTGTCCAAAAAGTGATTTTAGCGGCTCAAGCGAGACATGCGGCAACAAAGGCACGTGAAATGGTGCAGCGAAAAACGGTCATGAGTATTGGCGGATTGCCCGGAAAACTGTCCGATTGCTCTGAACAAGACCCCACCGTGTGTGAAGTGTTTTTGGTTGAGGGTGATTCCGCGGGCGGAACCGCAAAACAAGGGCGAGATCGTAATTTTCAAGCGATTTTACCCCTACGAGGTAAAATATTGAATGTAGAAAAAGCGATGCCACATCGGGTTTTCGACAATGAGGAAATCAAGAACATCTATACGGCATTGGGTGTGACTATCGGTACAGAAGAGGATAGTAAAGCATTGAACATTGAAAAACTGCGTTACCATAAAGTTGTAATCATGTGTGATGCCGATGTAGATGGTAGTCATATCGAAACCCTGATCCTGACCTTCTTCTTCCGCTACATGCGTGAGTTGATCGAACACGGGCATGTCTATATTGCAACACCACCTTTGTATTTAGTCAAAAAAGGACAAAAGAAGCGATACGCCTGGAATGATGAAGAACGTGACGCCATTGCCGAGACTTATAGCGGAGGGGTTAGTATTCAACGCTATAAAGGTCTAGGTGAGATGAATGCCGAGCAGTTATGGGATACCACCATGAATCCTGATTTCAGAACCTTGCGCCAAATTACTATTGAAAACGCTACGGAAGCCGATCGCATATTCTCCATGTTGATGGGTGATGAAGTACCTCCACGTAGAGAATTCATCGAGAAGAATGCTGTGTATGCCAACATTGATGCATAAGAATTAACACTTTCACAACAAAAATTCGTCCACCAATTGGTGGACGTTTTTATTTGTAGTCATTATTAATTTAACCTAAAATAAATGACAAAAATAAACCTATGTACCCTACTGTTCTTTTCGGTGGTAATTTGTTTTGCTCAAGAAGATTTGAAAGAACGTGAAAAACAAGCAGCGTTTGATCCGGCGTACAGCACGTACTCCAGAAAGAAACCAGCATATGTGACCCTAAAAAATGGTGAGAAAGTTGAGGCCGATATCAAGGATGTAGACCGTAAAAAGGGCCAAATCAATGAAATCAAGTTCATAAAGTCCGATGGGTCGAAACTTCGTGTGAGTGCCGATGAAATTGTAGACTTATATATGGCACCGTCTGGTTTCGAGAAGATGCAACAGCAAAGTAATTTTATAAACGATGCGACCAAATGGGGCAATATCGATGCTTCAAAGTATTTGAATAAAGGGTATACCATGTATACAAATCAAATGGTCTCCCTGAAGAATAAAAAGAAGGAAGCTGAATATTTGATGCAGGTCATAAACCCAAAGTTCGGACAGTAGATTGAAGTATACTCCGACCCTTGGGCTAAAGAGACGATGTCTTTCAACCCCGGCGGATTAAAAGTTGCTGGTGGTATCAAAAAATCATATTACATCAAAAAAGGAGATGAAAAAGTGCTTTGGTTGACCAAGCAGGATTTTGATAAGCATTTTAATGATCTGTTTATGGACAATGATAAGTTCAAGGCCAAGTATGCCCATCATAAGTTCAAATGGAGTCTTTTGGGAGTTTATATCTTAGACTATACCGAATTTACAATGGAAGAAGAAACGGCGACACCTACGAAATAGACTGAGAATACCGTGCAATAAAAAACCTGTTTGATATAATTCAAACAGGTTTCTTTGTATTTGAGAGTGAGATTTTCTATTCCTTGGTGGCAATGGTTTGACCGGAAGTATCTTCTAAAATGATACCATCGTCGGATTCCTTCATTTTTACCATGTCATTGGTTTTGTTTTCAAGACCAGGATACGTGATAATGTACATTTCACCGTCCTTTTTCCAGCTGAAATCCGTGAGGACTTCAATTTCATTGTTTCTATAGGTGTGAAATCGTCCGAGGTAGGCATCGTTGAAGATCCACTCCTTTTTGATCGTACTTCGTGCACTCTGGCTAGTAGTCATTTCGATATTGGACCAAATACCAATAACAGGGTCATTGTTTTCAGGAATTCTTGAACAATTGCTTGCTAGTATAATGGCGACAATCGCCAAAAATGAAAGCAGTTTTTTCATTTTGTAGGTTTTACTGATTCAGGGGCTTTAATCTTACTTAGAACGTGTTGGGGTCACTTCGTATTGCTAAAATTCGACGTATCGCACTTTATTCGGATTTTCTTCGTTGAAGTGCTATTTTTTTTAACAACATCTGCATTTCATCGAGTTTTTGATTGGCTTAAATGCTAATATAATGTGCATTTCATCGACTGATTTCTTTTGGGAATTCGTAATTTCGCAGAATTGTAATAACAACGTAAAACAAAGATTATATGAAAGTTACCGTAGTAGGCGCAGGTGCTGTTGGTGCTAGTTGTGCAGAGTATATCGCCATTAAGAATTTTGCATCTGAAGTAGTATTATTGGATATTAAGGAAGGCTACGCGGAAGGCAAGGCGATGGATTTAATGCAAACCGCTTCCTTAAATGGTTTTGATACAAAGATTACGGGTTCTACCAGCGACTATTCCAAAACGGCAAATAGCGATATAGCCGTAATTACTTCAGGTATTCCTAGAAAACCGGGTATGACCAGGGAAGAGCTTATCGGTATTAATGCCGGAATTGTAAAAACGGTATCGAAAAGTCTATTGGAACATTCCCCCAACACCATACTTATTGTGGTCAGTAACCCAATGGATACGATGACTTATCTCGTTCATAAAACGACAGATCTTCCAAAGAACAAAATTATCGGTATGGGCGGGGCATTGGATAGCGCCCGTTTCAAGTACCGTTTGGCGGAAGCGATGGAAGCTCCGATTTCCGATATCGACGGTATGGTTATAGGCGGACATAGTGATAAAGGAATGGTTCCATTGACCTCACATGCGACTAGAAATAGTATTCGCGTTTCCGAATTTTTGTCAGCAGATCGTCTTCAACAGGTCGCTGATGATACTAAAGTAGGAGGAGCCACCTTGACAAAATTATTGGGTACCAGTGCTTGGTATGCCCCTGGAGCGGCCGTTTCAGGTCTAGTGCAGGCCATTGCGTGCGACCAAAAGAAAATGTTTCCATGTTCTACCTATCTTGAAGGCGAATATGGGTTGAATGATATCTGTATCGGAGTACCCGTAATTCTCGGTAAAAACGGTATCGAGCGTATTGTCGATGTGCCCTTAAGTGATGCAGAAAAGGCCAAAATGCAGGAAAGCGCTGAAGGAGTTACCAAGACCAATGGTCTTTTGGAGTTATAGACAATTTTACAAGAATAAATCAAGGAAGTGCCTTTGTAGTTGAATTACAAAGGCATTTTCATATATCAGGATGTCTTTCGGAAGTGCATATAGTAGGAAAGATATTATGTAATACTATGTTTATTTCTATCTTTGCCGCATGAAATCCAAATGGTACATCAGTACTTTAATTATTCTTTTGGCCTTAATAGGGCTAAACCAAGAACAAACTAAAGTAGCCAATCAGCAAATTGTATTACAATTTACCGATGCTGAGACGACTTCACTCACTGCTTGTGACGATGCGTTGGCAACCATTACAAAAAAGTTACACGACTTAGGTGTTACAGGTATTGAGATAATAGAAAGTGATGATGTAAAGCTCACCATACGCTATTATAGTGATATCGATGCACTTACTGTTGGTGAACTTCTTTCTCAAGATAGCAAGCTTTCTTTGACTTATAGTAATATTGGTGAATTGCCTTTCGATTTTCCTAAGGAGGAACTTCCGGAGTCTTTTAGCTTGGTGATATCAGATCTCCAGCAAAAAACCGGTGACGGGCTGGGTTTGAATGGAAAATTTGCTTCCCAATCGAGACCTGATTATCAAGGATTTTCCAATCCTTCAGTTTTGCTTTTCAATGATGCTTTGGTCTTGGGGCAAGCACTACTTACAAAGGTTGCCTATAATGCGCATCAAGTCATTGCAATTGCAATAGACAATACTTCACATATTATTCCGGAAGTAAGGGCTGGACCTTACGCTTGCTAGTTGAGCAAAAACTGCCTAGGGGCATCTTTTTGTCAATGAATACATTCTTACGATTATTTCCGTAATAAAACAACTAAGGAATTTAAGCACTTTTTCAAAAGTAATATTCTTTAGGCTATAACAAATTGGCCGTACTATAGTTAACAATAGTTATTGAAGCTATTTTGGTCGCACAACATTAGAATTTTTTAAACTTAAATAAATAATACCATGCAAAATAAAGGACTAATAAAGCTCTTTGCTTTCTTGTTCGGGTTAGTGAGTATCTATCAACTGTCGTATACGTTCATTACCAATAAGGTTGAAGATGATGCCAAGGCGTATGCTATCAGTGAAATTCCGGATTCGGAACCTGATGCAATTTCAAAGCAAGAGGCTTTGACCGCGAGTTATTTGGATTCCGTAGGGTCAAATACAATATTTGGATTTACGACCTATGACAACGCAAAGAAAAAGGAGTTAAACAAAGGTCTTGACTTAAAAGGAGGTATTAACGTCACACTTCAGATCTCCATTAAGGACATCCTAAAAGGGTTGGCCAACAATACCAAAAACCCGGTCTTCAACAAGGCTTTGGCCGATGCGGATGCGGAATCCAAAAATAGTGATGATACTTATTTGGACTTATTTTTCGATGCCTTTGATAAGATTAAAGGCGATACGAAATTGGCGTCTCCCGAGATTTTTGCCAACAAAGGTCTTAGTGATGCAGTCAATTTTCAGATGAGTGATGATGAGGTCAAACCGATCATCCGAACGAAAATCGACGAATCCATTGTCTCAGCTTTTGAGGTACTCCGCGAACGTATTGACGGCTTCGGGGTTACTCAACCTAATATTCAGCGTATTGGTACCTCAGGTCGTATTTTGGTAGAACTTCCGGGTGCACGCGATATTGCCAGGGCGCAGGAGTTACTTTCAAGTACTGCGCAATTGGAGTTTTGGGAAACTTATGAGCCCAATAACACAAGTTTTAGCACCTTTTTGATTCAAGCGAATGAAAAGCTAAAAACCTTGATCGACACTCCTGTACAGGAGGAGACCAAACCCGAAAGCGAATTAGACTCTCTATTGTCGGATGTAAGTTCAGATTCTTTGGAGATCGCCAATCAGGTCAATCCCTTGTATGATTTATTGCTTCCGCCGACACCTGGCAGAAATGCGATGTTCTCAGCTGCTGCAAAGGATACCGCTAAGGTAGGTGAGTACTTGAGAATGCCAGAGATACAACGATTGTTGCCTGCCGACATCCAATTTACCAAGTTTGTATGGGGAAGGCCGGAGACAGAGGATGCTGAAGTTATTGACTTGTTCGCTTTGCAATCAAACCGAGATGGCATTCCTAGAATGAGTGGCGATGTAGTGAGTGACGCGCGAGATACTTTTGACCAATTTAGCAAGCCCGCCGTGACGATGAACATGAACTCGAAAGGAGCCAAGGAATGGCAGAAATTGACTAGCGATGCCAATTTACATAACACCGGTATTGCCGTTGTTTTGGACAACAAGGTATACACGGCACCCGGTTGTTCGGTGCCAGGTGGTATCAGTGGCGGAAATACCGAAATAACCGGTTCTTTTTCCATCACCCAAACGAAGGATATTGCCAATGTATTGCGCGCAGGTAAATTACCGGCATCGGCGGAGATCATTCAATCTGAAATCGTGGGTCCTTCTCTTGGACAGGAGGCTATCGATAGCGGGCTGATGTCTTTCTTGATCGCCATGGCAATCGTATTGGTCTGGATGGTTTTCTATTACGGAAAGGCAGGTCTTTTTGCCGATATCGCTCTTCTTTTGAACATTCTATTGATTTTTGGAGTACTTACTAGCTTAGAAGCGGTATTGACCTTACCAGGAATTGCCGGTATCGTTTTAACCATCGGTATGTCGGTGGATGCCAACGTACTGATATTTGAACGTATTAAGGAAGAACTTGCTAAAGGTAAAGGTAAGGGTCAGGCGGTCGCCGATGGTTTTAGCAATGCACTATCATCGATTTTGGATGCCAACGTTACCACCGGACTTACAGCATTGATTCTTTTTCTTTTCGGATCAGGCCCAATCAAAGGATTCGCAACTACCTTATTGATAGGTATTTTGACCTCGTTGTTCACTGCTATTTTTGTAACACGTTTGCTAGTTGATTGGTATTTGAGTGGTAAGGGAAGAACACTTGATTTCTCTACTGCAATTACTAAGAACCTATTCAAGAATATGAATATCAAATTCTTGGCCAAGCGCAAGATCGCGTACATCGTGTCTTTGGTTTTAGTCGGTGTTGGAGTGTTTTCATTGTTCACAACGGGACTGCAGCAAGGGGTTGATTTCATTGGTGGACGCTCGTATCAGGTTCGTTTCGAAAAGCAGGTGAATCCGTCTGAAATAGCTTCGGAGTTGAACGATGTCTTTGGTAATGGTACCAATGTCAAACGTTTTGGTGAGGCAAATCAAATTAAGATCACCACACCTTATAAAGTGGATGTCGAAGGTATAGAAGTAGACAATGAGATAACCGATAAGTTGTATACGTCATTGCAGAAATATTTACCTGACGGAACAAGTAAGGCTGATTTCGTAGTAGGGAGCGGGGAAGATTCCATAGGTATTTTACAATCCGTAAAGGTCGGTCCGACCATTGCCGATGATATTAAGAAGAATGCTTTTTTAGCGATTTTAGGTTCTCTGGCCGTAGTTTTCCTTTATATTTTACTACGTTTTAGAAAATGGCAGTTCTCCCTTGGTGCTGTCGCGGCGGTTTTTCATGACGTTATGATCGTCTTGGGAATCTTCTCCCTTTTCGGAACCATCATGCCCTTTAACATGGAAATCGACCAAGCGTTTATTGCGGCGATATTGACCGTAATCGGTTACTCCCTGAATGATACGGTGGTCGTATTTGACCGCATACGTGAGATTATCGGGGAAAAGGGCTGGGGCAACGGCGAAAATGTTGATCTGGCACTGAACAGTACCTTAAGTAGAACCTTGAATACCTCTTTGACGACTTTAGTCGTGTTATTGGCGATTTTCATATTTGGTGGTGAGTCTTTACGAGGATTCATGTTTGCCATGATTGTCGGTATTATCGTAGGTACCTACTCTTCTTTGTTCATTGCTACTCCTGTGATGTTCGATTCGCTGAGCAAGAAAATCAAGACCGGAGGTAAAGAAGAATAGTTTTAGATTTTATAGCATATCATAAAAAAGAGCCGCTTTTAGCGGTTCTTTTTTATTTGATCAACCCTTTAGAACCCTTTTCATGTAGTTGAAGTTCGAAGACTTGATCGGGATCGAGACCTGGTTCTTTTCGATGCGAAACGAATATCGTTGCGATTGCGCTCTCGCGAGCCATCTTGTTTACAAGGGCGACCAACAAAGCGGCCGAGGTATCATCCAACCCTGCCGTAGGCTCGTCTAAAATCAAGAGCATGGGATGTTTGATCATAGCGCGGACGGTCATTACCAATCTTTTCTGGCCCATACTTAAATCGTGGAAGTGTCTGTCTCTACTTGGCCACATTCCGATTAATTCAAGCCATTCCTTAGCCAAACGCTGTTGTGCTTCACTTGGTTTTATATACAGGCCAATAGAGTCGTTCAGACCTGAGATGATCATATTTTCTACGGAATGGTATCCAGTGAACTTGTCGGTCATTGCCGGAGTGAAATACCCGATTTTTCGTTTAATATCCCAAATAGATTCCCCGCTTCCTTTCTTCCGGCCGAACAAATAGAGTTCCTGACCATAACCTTTCGGATTTTCACCTGTTATCATGGAGAGCAAAGTTGTTTTTCCGCTTCCATTTTTTCCAATAAGCTGCCAGAACGCTCCCTTTTTTATAGTCCAACAAATGTCTTGTAAGATAGGTTTGTTCCCAAATCTGACATTTATATTTTGCAATGTGATCAATTCGTTAGTGGTATACTTCCATTTCTGGGGTGGCTCTGGAATTTTTCCCGAGAAGGGTTCCGCCATGAGTTGTGGTCCTATGGAGTTCAAATCATTTTGAACCTTTAATTCGAGTTTGTCAAGGATTGCGTAGTTCATTATAAACGGGAGCAAATCGACCCTTCTGCTAATCAAGAGTACGAAAACCGTACGAATCGATTCCGCGGCCAAGGTAAGTGTCAGTTTTTCTTGTGAATCGATGTCCAAATTATCAAAAGGATTGTCTAGGATCATAAATTCCGGCTGCTTTGCCAATAGGTAGTGAAGGAGTGCCTTTTTCTGTTCCCCACTTGACATAGAACGCAGCGACTGTTCATGGTCTTTGGTAATGATCTTGTTTCCATGCCGATCTTCTTCATCTATGAACCGTTCGATGGCGATTTTAGAGAATAGCGAACCGTTCCGATCCTTAAAGGCGTTCAATGCCTTTGGAGGTTGCCCGTTCAATACCGCACGAATAAACGCGCTCTTGTGAGATTCGTTGTTGATAAAGACGGCCCAATGTTCGAACTTCATATGTGTATTCTAAAAATATAAACGGGGTTGCCGTGATAATCCGTAGTAGTGTCATACCTCATTCCATTTTTCAGGGCGACCTTTTGGGAGGGAATATTGTCTTTATGAATAATGGAGATCAACGAATGGGATAGCTTTTTCGACAACGCATATTCTTTACAGGCGGATGCCGCTTCTATCGCATAACCCTGTTTCCAGAATTTTGGCAAAAGTGAATATGCAATCTCAAGTTCTTTTCTAGCATCGACCTCTTGTACTAGAAGCCCGCTTTGACCGACAAACTCACCTGTTGTCTTTGAAATCAATGCCATTTTTCCTCCTAAGTTATTGGAATACCTATAAAAGGTGCGTTCCAAGTCTTGTTCGCAGGCCGTTGTGGGATCGGTAGGAAGTCCGTCCCAAAATTCGGAAGTTCTAGGGTCCTCATGAAATGGGAGCCAGAACTTTGCATCGGAAGGGTTGACTTTTCGAAAGCACAAACGATCCGATTCAAAACCGTCGAGAAGATAGTTGTTCATTGATAGGTGTTATTGAGCATCCATTGATGCGTTCGCTCCCAAAATACTTCTTTATAAGCAGATTTAAAAAAACCAAAGTGTTTAGCGCTGCGCTCTTGCGGGGTCTTATCGTGGTGAACCCTGGTCACCTTTGAATTTGTATAGACCCTTGCCAACCAATCGACCGTATTTTGCGGGGCAAAAGGATCTTCGTGGAAACTTAAGGACAATATTGGAATTTTGAATGCGTCGAAAAAATAATCCGTTTTGTTTTCAAAATGCATCATGTATGCCTCTTTTCTTCCCCAAGAAGCCCATTCATAGACCATTCTCTTTGGTAGGTTTTCAAATAGCCCCAGTTTTTTGGCCGGAAAATAACCAAAAAGTGGTGTCAATCCTGGAATCAAGAAATACCAGAATAACCACATTTTATAGCGGTGAATTCCCCTGAATTCTTTCCAATATCCGCTTTGGCAGGCCACTAGAACCGCTTTATCGATTAACCGATAATTGGTATTAAAACCGAGAAGTTGGCCTCCAATGCTGTGTGCAATCAAGGTAATCGTATGATGCTCATATTCATACTTTGCATAATCGATGACAGTCGCCTGATCTATGCTTCCCCAGCTCTTCAAATCGCCTTCAAAGGTTGTCAGGGACTTCGTGCTCACCAAGGATTCCCCGATACCGCTATAATCGAATGTATAAACTATAAAACCTTGCGATGCGAAGTATTGGGCGAATTTGGAATAGTATTGCTGCAACACTCCTGTTGCCGAAGAAACAACAATGGTTCGTTCTTTATGTTTGGGCGATGAATATTTTGTGACACCTAGAGGAGTGCCGTGTGCTGTTGGTATGGCAATTCTTTCGATTTGAACAGTCAAAATCAGTTTTTCATGAATTGTATTTTATCACCGACCTCAAGGGTCCACTTTTGAACAAGACCTGCATTGACTTCCAGCACGTAGGTCACCGGAACTTTAGAAGAAAGCCCTGATTCATCCAATGGGCGGGCATTTTCTTGAAAACTGACAATGGTCGAATCTGCTTTGATGAAAATAAGATCTAAGGGTATTTCCGTATTCTTCATATAAAACGAATGCATGCGTTCATCTGGAAAAATAAAGAGCATTCCTTGATGGGCCTCCATATGGTCGCGGTACATCAAACCGGTCTGAGTTTCATAATCGGTTTCCGCGATTTCGATGTCGAAGATCGTGATCACCGTATCGACTTTCTGCCTTTTAATCACCAGTTCCCCTTCCTTACGAAATACGATGGGTTCCGTTTTTACGGTTCTTTCGGGATTCTCTTTACACGAAAAACATCCTAAAAAAACGACACTAAAAAATAAAACAAACGATTTTCTAAACATTATCTTTTCTTACACCTAACTCCCCGACGCTTTCATGGGTCGGAACATAAAATACAAGCCGATTATAATAAAAGGAATACTGAGCATTTGACCTATAGCCAAAGTGAAGGACTCATCCAATTCATTTTGGCGTTCCTTGACGAACTCGACGAAAAAACGGATACCCCAGAGCAACACTAAAAAGGTGCCAAAAAGGAAGCCTGGCTTGTTTTTTTTGTCGGTCTTCCAGTAGAAATAGTATAAAATCAGGAAAACGAAAATGTAGGCTACCCCTTCATACAATTGCGCGGGATGCTTATACGGTACATCTTTAATATATTCAGAAAACTCAGGTTTGCTGACCAACGCAGCGTAGGCATCGTTTACGGTTTTTTCCTTGGTGATTGACATGGCTTGACCTTTTCCGATACTATCCCTCACAAAGCGTGTTGCGAAAATAAACGACTCATCTACTTTTCTGCCAACGATTTCGGAATTGAAAAAATTACCCAAACGCACACAAAATGCACCAATGGCGACAGGAATCACGATCCGATCTAAAATCCATAATACTTTGAATTCTGGATATTTCCTCACATATAAAAACATACCTATGATAATACCAATAGCGGCCCCATGGCTTGCCAGCCCAGTAAATCCGGTAAATTCATACCCATTGATAAATCCTAAAAGGCTGCCATTAGCACTTTCCCGAATGGGTAATAATATTTCTAATAAGTGGTCTGAATAATAGGCCCAATCGTAGAAGAATACATGACCTAAACGTGCCCCGAGCATAGTGGCCAGAACCGTATAGATAAAGAGGGAATCGAGCTGTTCGATACTCTTCTTTTCGTTGAAGAAAATCCGTTTCATCAAGAACCACCCAATGGCAAATGCCGCGATCCAGAGTAGGTTGTAATATTTGATTTGCAAGGGCCCAATGTTGAAAAGCGTTTCACTAGGGTTCCAGGTAATACCTAAAAAGTACATGTAGCTTTATTTTGAAGGGCTAAGATACTAAATGCCCACTTGCCCCCAAAGAACGAAATCAAATCATCTCTTAATGCAAACGGCCAAACCTTAAGTTATCGGGTCAATCAAACTTCGTGTATTGATTTCTGTTTTTTAAGGAATGGGATCATAACCTTTTCCACCCCAGGGGTGGCAACTGAAAATGCGCTTCACCGCGAGCCACCCTCCCTTCAAGAGTCCGTGTTTTTTCAAGGCCTCAAGTGTATATTGTGAACAGGTGGGCGTATAGCGACAGCTTGCCGGAGTATAAGGAGATATGGCAAGTTGGTAGAACCGTACCAGCCATACAAAAGGGGCTATGAGTATTTTCTTCATTTTACCTATTTAGAGTTTCGCTGGCCGGATGTAAAAAGAAAGGCATTCTCCTGTCTAGTATGATTTTGGCTGCCTTACATCAAGAACGGATAGTGAATATTCCGTGTCGTATGCTTGAGCGATGCTCATAATTCCACGCGCTGATTGTACCTATTGAATCAGCTGCTGGTTATTGATGGAAAAGTCAAGAAACACTAAAGGTCGTTCCCTCTTTACCGTCTTTTAACTGAATGCCCATTTCGGCCAGTTGGTCCCTAATTTTGTCGGAGGTCGCAAAATCTTTGTTATCACGTGCTTCCTTGCGCATTTGAATCAAAAGTTCAACGACGCCGGCAAGCTTATCGGTGCCTGCTTCGCTTTCACTCTTGTTTTCAAGACCCAATACATCAAAAACAAAGGAACTGATGGTAGCTTCCAAAAGCGCTTTGTCCGCTTCGGAAATACTTTCTCGCCCTTCTTTAATCGCATTGATATGCTTTACGGCCTCGAACAAGTGGGCGATCAAAATCGGCGAATTAAAATCATCGTTCATGGCGTCGTAGCATTTCTGTTTCCAGCTGGTCACATCGAAATCCGAGTTTTTTCCTGACTCAAGACTCTTGAGTATTTGTAGGGCGTCCATTAAGCGGTGAAACCCTTTTTCGGAGGCGAGTAGGGCATCGTTGCTCAAATCCAATATACTGGTATAGTGGGCCTGCATCATAAAGAATCGCACAACCGATGGAGAAAACGCCTTGCTAAGAATGGCATTGTCACCTGAAAAAATTTCCCCCGGCAAAAGGCTATTTCCCGTTGATTTCGCCATTTTTTTCCCATTAAGGGTCAACATATTGGCATGCATCCAATAGTTTACGGGAGAACGGCCGTTGCTCGCTTCAGCTTGGGCAATTTCACACTCATGGTGCGGGAATTTTAAATCCATTCCGCCGCCGTGGATGTCAAACGTGTCTCCCAAATATTTAGTGCTCATCGCGGTACATTCCAAATGCCAACCTGGAAAGCCATCACCCCAAGGAGAAGGCCAGCGCATAATATGTTGTGGTTCGGCTTTTTTCCAAAGTGCAAAATCTTGTGGACTCTTTTTTTCGTCCTGGGCGGTAAGCTCACGGGTATTGGCAATCATATCCTCTAGCTTTCTTCCGCTTAATTTTCCATAGGCGTGGTCCTCGTTAAATTTGGTGACATCAAAATATACAGATCCATTGATCTCATAGGCATACCCTTTCTCAAGAATATCCTTAATGATTTCAATTTGTTCGATGATATGACCAGTTGCGGTAGGCTCAATGCTCGGAGGTAAAAAATTGAATTTTTGAAGAATCGAATGAAAATCCACGGTGTATCGTTGTACGACTTCCATGGGCTCTAGTTTTTCCAAGCGCGCCTTTTTGGCGATCTTATCCTCTCCATCTTCGGCATCATCCACTAAATGCCCGGCATCGGTGATGTTTCGTACATAACGCACTTTGTAGCCCAAGTGTTTGAAATACCTGAATATCATGTCAAAAGACATAAAGGTGCGGCAATTACCAAGGTGTACATTACTGTATACCGTTGGACCACAGACATACATGCCGATATGGCCTTCATTTAAGGGGGTAAAAACCTCTTTTTTTCCACTCAGGGAATTATAGATTTTCAGCACTTGACTTTGGTACAATTGCATTACAAGAGAAAAGGTTAGAAATTGGTATCGAGATTAATGTAATCCAAAAACTCGCGACGTACGGCTTCATCTTTGAATTTGCCACCATATTCAGCGGTCACGGTGCTACTTTCGATATCCCTGATTCCTCTGGAGTTCACACATAAGTGTTTTGCATCGATTACACAGGCTACATCATCAGTGCCTAAAACCTGTTGTAATTCACGTACGACTTGTATGGTCAAGCGTTCTTGAACCTGCGGACGTTTGGCGTAATAGTCCACGATACGATTCATTTTTGAAAGTCCGACTACGGTACCGTTGGAAATATAGGCCACATGTGCCTTGCCCACGATGGGCAACAAGTGATGTTCGCAAGTGGAGTATAGCGTAATGTTCTTTTCAACAAGCATTTCGCCATACTTGTATTTATTCTTGAAAGTAGATGATTTGGGTTTTCGCTTGGGATGTAATCCACCGAAAACTTCGTTGACGAACATTTTGGCTACTCTGTTCGGCGTACCTTTTAAACTGTCATCTTCGAGGTCTAGACCTAGCGTGAGCATAATCTCCCTAACATTTTCCTTGATTCTCTCGATCTTTTCCTTGTCCTCAAGAATAAAGGCGTCTTCTCGTAATGGTGTATCTTCTGAAGTGGAAACATGGTCGTTCCCGATCTCATCAAAATGCTCTTCCAATGTACTATCGATTTTCATCTAAATCTAACTTTTACGAACTGTAAAGATATACATTATATGGCACTTTATACCCTATTTGGGCCATTACACAACATAAATTAGTGTTAACTGCAAAGGTGTTTTAATTTTAGGAATTACGACCTACTACCTACTTATGAAACGGTACTACTTCATTTTTGGAGTGTTTTTCTTCCTTGGAATACAACACAATCTGGCTCAGATTTCGCAAGATTGTATCGATGCCATTCCGATATGTAATAATACGCCGGTGAATGGCGGTACCAGTGGTTTTGGAATCGATGATTTCAATGGGGCCGACATGAGCGGCTGTCTTGAAAAGACGCTCGGTGGAGCCATCGAATCGAATGCGGCCTGGTATCGTTTTAGAACAGGGGCCACAGGTCAATTGGGATTCAATATTGGTTTCAATACTACGGAGGACTGGGATTTTGCCTTATACAAAACAGACGATTGTAGCGCCCTTGGTGACCCGATTCGCTGTAATTTTTATGACAATCAAGACGAAAACACCTTCATTGGAGTGGGGGAGGATCCGACCGGTGACACAGCCAATATACAGTATGAAGAATGGTTGGATGTCGCTCCAGGTGAAGACTACTACCTTTTAATCAATAATTTCAGTAATAGTAATTCGGGATTCTCCATTCAGTTTTCAGGAAATATATTCGTGACCAATCCATATGATGCCTTGGATTGCTCAATTATCAGTAATCTTTTGGGCCCTCCGATTTCGGCCTGTGAGTTCGATACAGTGACCCTGGATGCGACCACCGCTGATGCGGTGGAATACACGTGGTTTGCAAATCTAGGTAGTGGCTTTCAGGAAGTTTTAGGGGAAAAAGACCCGACCTACGAGGTGTCCGCTACTGGAAGTTATAGGGTAATCGTTTCTCGTCTAGCCGGTAATATTATTAGCGACGTGCAGGTGGCCTTCTCAACAATTCCCACAGCGCATCCGGTTGCTAACGCTGCCGCGTGTTCCGCAATGGCCACTTTTGATCTGTTTTCCAAAAACAACGAAGTACTTGGCGGACAAAACCCTAGTAATGCGGTAGTGAGTTATCACGGGTCTTTGGGTGATGCCATAGCGGGTTTGAATGCGCTTCCTCGAGAGCTATCTATAGGGGCAGGCTCGCAAACCGTTTATGTAAGGGTAACCTCCGCGGAAAACCCAAACTGTTTTGATGCGCCACAAGAGTTCGAACTGATTAATTTGGAAACTCCTGATTTGGACTTTCCCTTGGAAGCCTATTTATGTGATGACGGTTCGAGCATTACCATTGGTCCCGAGACTTTTGATACCAACTATAACTATCAATGGGACTCCGGTGAAACTACACCGAATATTACCGTTTCCGCGCTTGGAACACATACCTTGACAGTGACCAATAATCAAGCGGGGCTAAGTTGCTCCGATTTCAAAACCATAGCAGTAGTGGTTTCGAACTTGCCTGAAATAACGGATATTAAGGTAGATGATCTTCAGAATACCAATATGGTAACTATTGAAACCGACTTTCAGAATGGTTGGTTATATCAATTGGATGAAGAATCCCCTCAAACTTCTAATGTGTTTTCGGGAGTGCTACCTGGAGAACATAGGGTAAGTGTACTTGACCCTAGAGGTTGTGGGTCGGTTAGCGAGAACATAGTCGTTGTCGGTTTTCCTAGATTTTTTACTCCGAACGGTGACGGAATGAACGATGATTGGACCATTGACGGAGCTGAAAACCTGACCAACCCCATCTTAACCATTTATGACCGCTATGGAAAATTGATGAAGCAGTTGGATCCGACCAATTTTGGTTGGGATGGCCTTTTCAATGGGCAAGTAATGCCTTCAGCCGATTATTGGTTTACCTTGACCTACACTAATACCAATGGGCAAACTACTACTGCAAAATATATAAATAACCACTTTTCGTTGCGAAGATGATTCAGTTTCGGGGTGTATTTCATCGATAAACGGCAGAAATTACCGATAAACGCATACTAAATCGGTGGAGGTAGAGTTATAGTAAGTATTAAGAGTTTATCACAAGTCCCTTAATCTATGCGAACACTCTTTGTAACTACGTTTTTATTTCTTTTTACAACTGCCATACATGCGCAAACCGTTAATTCGGGTGATTGTCGAACCGCTATTCCGGTCTGTGCCGATGCGCCTATTATGATGACCGTTGACGGCAGGGGTGCCGTCGATGATTTTGACCCTGAGGTGATTCTTCAAACCGGTTGTCTTGAAAAAGGTAGTATTGCTTCGGCAAATATTGAAAACAATACCTCTTGGCTTGTTTTTCGGGCAGGAACTGGAGGACAGGTAGGTTTTGATATTGAAGCACTTCCCAGCGTTGGAAATACGATTACCGCGGAATGGGATTTTGCTGTTTATGGGCCTGATGTGGATTGTGCCGATATTAGCAATGGAACGGCGCAACCTATACGGTGTAATTACGAACCAGGCGACACGAACTTCACCGGCCTTGGAGTCAATCCCATAAATGGTCAGGCAGGTGCACCGCCACTCACTTCCAACCAGAATACTTACGATGAATATCTAGATGTTCTGCCTGGGGAAATATACTATATCCTAATCAACAACTACAACACTAATTTTGATAACCAATCGGAAGACTTTATGTTGACCTTTACCGGCAGTTCTGTGGAAGCGGATCAAGACTCAGCGCTCGATTGTACGCTGCGCGATGAGTTTCTAGGATTGGATATTACGGCCTGTGAAGGTGATCCGGACATTCTTTTGAGCGCGTTGCGTTCTCCTGCCGGACCTGACGTTGCGAGTATTGTATGGTCGGTAGACTACGATGATGATGGTACTATTGATGATACTAATTTGCCTGGTATCGGTGTCAATGGCGGAGAGCTTATTGTTTCAAGTCCCAATACCGGAAGATATTTTGCCGACATTACAACCATGTCGGGTACCCCACCAATGGTATCTGATGTGGGAGGTGTGTTTATCGAGTTCTTCGGGCCACCCGAGTTTGCTGGGGTCGAAATACTTGATACGAACCTATCCATTGATCCCGATATCAATAATGTGGAAATTCTGGTCAATGGCAATAGCGAATATGAGTACGCCCTAAATGGAGGCGAGTTTCAAGATGAAGCGGTTTTCACCGATATTCCACCCGGAATGAACACGGTCATTATCAATGACAAAAATGGGTGTGGTACCACGGAGGAAGATTTCTTAATGGTCGCTTATCCAAAGTTCTTCACTCCGAATGGAGATGGCATCAACGAGACCTGGAATATTAGGGGAATTGAAACGCTGGGTAGTCCGATCGTTTTTATCTTTGACCGTTATGGTAAACTTTTAAAACAGTTGGATGCCAATTCCGCTTGGGACGGTACTTTTAACGGAAGACGCATGCCCTCTTCTGATTATTGGTTTCGCTTCGAGTATGATGAATCGGTAGATAACCTTGTCGTCGCAAAAACAAGAAAGACCCACTTCACTCTAAAAAGATAGTTTAGGCTTACATCAACAAAGCATTCCTTTCTTGCCGGGGGAAGGGCGTTGAAAAAGAATGCTTTGCTATTGTAAATTATAAGTACTACCTAGAAATTCAAGGTATAGCTAAGTGTAGCGTTTGTGTTGATAGCATTTATCGTAGCCGGCGTATCCAGACCAGTATCGAATAGTCGCTCCATAAGATCCCGTTCCGTTCTGCTTAGGGATAGGTCCAGTCTACTTCCTCCGAAGTCATAACCAATACCCGCGGAAAGACCGTATAGATCGCCAACAATATCCGTATTCGCGTAAGGACTTTGTTCAAAACGGTATCCACCACGAAGACTAAAACGTTTTATTCGGTATTCGCCGCCTACCCTAATCGTCGATACCGCACCAAGTTCATTCGAAACAGTTTCGTTCACCGCAGCAAAGTTAGCATCTCCGGTAGGACCAAGTTCGGCTTGGGACATATCTTGATACCCATAGTCAACACTAATAAGTCCGCTTTTTCCAAAAATAAACGCAGCGCTTCCCGTAAGCTTCGAGGGGGTCTTAAGCGTGTATCTAGGGAATAAATTGACCACGTTCAAATCGATGAAATTGATATCCGAATCGGCCAAATCAGAATTAATACGTTGCGATAGGTCATCGGTGAATCGATACCATGTTGGTGATTGATAGCTTCCTCCTATTCGGACCACATCGTTAAGTTTTGCGATAGCTCCGACGCTAAAGGAGAAGCCCGAACCCTCTGTTCGCAGTAAATTGTCAAATGTCGTGCGTTGAATTTCCGATCCGGTATCGTAACCTGTTTCCGTAAATTCATCGTAGCGATCGTATAAGACCGTGTGAAAGTTCAAGGAAGCTCCGATATTCAGTTTTTCTTCATATTGAGAGGCGAAGTTTACGGTGAACTTACTATTGTAGCCCGTAGTGTTTCGCACTAAGCTTTGATTGACAGTGGAATAATCCGCGGTTCTAATATAGCTCGTGTTGGCATCTTCCATAGTGTCTGGATCGATGAGACCCCCATAATAGCCTAAAAAAGCCTGTTGATCCCCAAATCCCTGTTGTGCACCTATATCAAGATAAGCATCTTCGATAAATTCATTTTCCTGTAGCAAAAGCGAACCAAAAGGTACGCCGTTGGCAAAGTTCAAGAAGTAATTGTCGATACCCTGATTACTCGTACCATTTATAAGGACTTGAGAGTCAAAATTTTGGATGATATCATAGTTTCCGGCTATGGCCACTTTGTTCCATCCCGATTCAGGATTAGCGCTCTTAAAGACCAAAACGCCCCCTACCTGATTAATATCAATGTTGGTATCCGAGGTACTTCGGGTTGTGCCGAAATAGGTGGCTGAGTTGTCCGTGTTATAGGTCGTGCCCGAAAAAGTAAAGAGACTATTGTTGAAAACGGCTGACCCCGCCGGATTAATGTTCAATGCGGACAAATCTCCACCAAGGGCTCCAAATGCACCTCCCATGGCCTGAAAACGAGCTGTTCCTTGTAAATTTTCAGTGCTGTAGCGCAGCACATCAGAGGTGTTCTGGGCTGTTACGAAAGTACATGCCAAGAGCACTATGAAAGTATAATACCTTTTCATTCTTACAATTTTTTTAAATCTTTAATGAAATTTACGTGGCTTATTGACGCCCTCTACTACCGCCTGATCGTCCTCCCGAAGATCGCCCTCCTGATGACCTTCCTCCTCCGGAAGACCTTCCGCTGGAATACGAGCGAGATGAGCCGCCTGAACTTCGGTAACTGCCGGAACTTCTAGTCGAACCACCCGATGAACGATAGCTGCCGCTACTTCTACTTGAGCCGCTAGATCGGTATGTGCCCCTACTTGAAGAACCGCGATATGATTGCGTGCGTGAACCACTACCATAAGATCTGCTTTGTGTTCCACTTCCTCGGTATGCGGATGCTCTCGAGGCACCGCTGCGTGTTCCGCTATACCTTGATGACGAGCCGCTTCGAGGAGTGGTTCCTCTATACGTAGAACTCCTTCTAGATGAGCTATTGTATCTTGGAACTGCCCTTGTGCTCCTGCTCGTTCTATAGGCTCGATTCTGATCGACACCAACCGTTCTGCGTGATGCAGTGCCGCTTCTATAGTTACGTGAACTTCTTGAGTTTCGAGAAGCTATACTGCGATTCGCACTAGATCGTGCGGATGAGTTTCTGTATCGAGATGACGTGCCTCGCGTATTGAGGTTAGATCGACCTCGCAGCGCCACGCTACCATTATTTCTTGCTAAGGCGTTGTTGTTATAATATCCTCTTCGACCTGCGTTACGGGCAAAATTTCTATTACCATAGTAGGCGCCGTATCCGTACGGAGGACACCAGGCATTACCCCAGCCGAAGCCACCGCCCCAGCCCCAGTTATTCCAGCCCCAGCCGCCGCCCCAACCCCAGTTGTTCCAGCGATTCCATCGGTTCCAGCCCCAGCCGCCTCCCCAGCCCCAGTTATTCCAGCCGCCGCCCCAGCCCCAGTTGTTCCAGCCGAAGCCTCCACCCCAGCCCCAGTTGTTCCAACCGTTGTCATAGATGTTGATACTCACGTTGCTAGGATTGTCGCCCCAGCCGCCATTACCTACATAATCGTTGCCGTTATCGTAGTAATCGGTTAACTGGTCTTGGGTTAGAATGGAGTCGTTTTCAATGTTGCTTGTATATGAATCGACATCGGTGAAAATCTCACTGTCCAGAATTTGCTCGACTTCATCTGCTTTTTGTCCAAAATATGTGGAATAGGCATTGTCACTTTGTTTTGGTCTCTTTTCTACTGTTCTTTGCGTGTTTCTGTCTACGGAAACACGGGTATCACTACCATAAATGCCGTCATTATCATAATACGATGCTTGCTGATATGAGCCACAGGAAACAGCTAAAAAGCCCACCACGGAAAACAAGACCGCAGTACGCATTTTTTGGAGGTGTAGGGATTGTATCATCGTTGTAATTTAAATTGTTGAACGTTATAAAAATAGTTAGTTTTACCGAACTATTTCGATAACAGTAGCACAAGTTCTGTGCCAAACTACTAATAATGGGTAAAAATTTAACGAAGCGAAGTGAAGACTATTCCAAATGGTACAACGAGCTTGTAATAAAGG
Source organism: Maribacter corallii (assembly GCF_047345415.1). Classification (NCBI taxonomy): domain Bacteria; kingdom Pseudomonadati; phylum Bacteroidota; class Flavobacteriia; order Flavobacteriales; family Flavobacteriaceae; genus Maribacter; species Maribacter corallii. Next base: position 523,883 of record NZ_JBLFEP010000004.1, on the reverse strand, counting down.
CTGATTTGGCCGAAAATTCAGGGGTTCGCGGTTGTATGGTAATCAAACCATATGGGTTTGCCATCTGGGAAAAAATGCAGGCCGCGCTTGATAAAATGTTCAAGGAAACCGGTCATGAGAATGCCTATTTTCCTTTGTTCATTCCGAAATCGTATTTAAGTAAGGAGGCAAGCCATGTCGAAGGTTTTGCCAAAGAATGCGCAGTGGTAACCCACTACAGGCTTAAGAACGATGAAGATGGAAAAGGAATCATCGTAGATCCTGATGCGAAGTTGGAAGAGGAGCTGATCGTAAGGCCTACTTCAGAGACTATTATTTGGGACACCTATCGCCGTTGGATCCAATCGTATCGTGATCTTCCCCTATTGATCAATCAATGGGCCAATGTAGTGCGATGGGAGATGCGTACCCGTCTTTTTCTGCGTACGGCCGAGTTTCTCTGGCAAGAGGGGCATACAGCCCATGCCACCGAGCAAGAGGCTATTGACGAAGCAAGGCAAATGATGGACGTTTATGCAGCGTTCGCCGAGGGCCATATGGCAGTTCCCGTCATTCGCGGAACCAAAACCGAGAGCGAGCGGTTCGCGGGAGCCTTGGATACCTATTGTATCGAGGCTTTGATGCAAGATGGCAAAGCGCTACAAGCAGGTACATCACACTTTTTAGGACAGAATTTCGCTAAGGCCTTTGATGTGAAGTTTGCCAATAAAGAAGGGAAAAAGGATTATGTATGGGCCACTTCTTGGGGGGTTTCTACACGCTTAATGGGTGCGTTGGTTATGACCCATAGCGATGATAACGGCCTAGTGCTTCCGCCAAAATTGGCACCGATTCAGGTGGTTATCGTACCTATCTATAAAGGGTTGGAACAATTGGATACGATTTCGGAGCGGGTACGACCTTTGGTAAAGGAATTGAGGGCCAAAGGGATTTCGGTAAAATACGATGATCGGGATACCCAAAAACCAGGTTACAAATTCAATGAATACGAATTGAAAGGGGTTCCGGTACGTTTGGCCATTGGGCAGCGCGATATGCAAAATGGTACCTATGAGGTGGCGCGAAGAGATACCTTGGAAAAGGAAACGGTTGCCATGGACGAGGTAATAGCTAAAATCGAGTTTTTACTGGAGGATATTCAAAGAAATATCTACCAAAAGGCGGTCGATTACAGAACGGAGCATATTACGGAAGTCGACTCGTATGAGGAATTCAAAACCGTTTTGGAAGAAAAAGGCGGATTCATCTCGGCCCATTGGGATGGTACCATAGCAACCGAAGACCGTGTAAAAGAAGAAACCAAGGCCACCATTCGTTGTATTCCGATCGATGTTGAACATGTTGCCGGTAGGTGTATGGTCACAGGTGAACCGTCACCATATCGTGTACTATTTGCAAAGGCTTATTAAAAAATAATATCAGGGAGTTGTGGTAGTTAAAAATAATTGTATTTTTGCACCCGCCTTTATAGCATTTTTATAACGTTTCTAGAAAGGCATTTACATATTGGCCCGTTCGTCTAGGGGTTAGGACGCCAGGTTTTCATCCTGGTAACAGGGGTTCGATTCCCCTACGGGCTACAGCGATATTCAAGATTATGAATCCATAATTCTGAATTGGTTCGATGGCCCGTTCGTCTAGGGGTTAGGACGCCAGGTTTTCATCCTGGTAACAGGGGTTCGATTCCCCTACGGGCTACAAATGAAGTATTGAGATAGTAGACCAAAAGGCCAACTATCTAACAACGTAAGAAAATTAAAAAAAGAACATGGCAAATCATAAGTCAGCATTAAAGCGAATCAGAAGAAACGAGGCGGTACGTTTACGAAATCGATATCAGCACAAGACCACACGTAATGCAATCAAAAAATTACGTGGTGAAGAGAAGAAGAAAGATGCTGAAGCGTTGTTACCTAGTGTTGTCAGTATGATCGATCGTTTGGCCAAGAGAAATATCATCCATGCGAACAAAGCTGCTAATTTGAAAAGCAAGCTGGCCAAGCATGTGGCATCCTTGTAAAAACTAACTAACTCAAATAATTGTCAAAGCCCTCTTGAAATGGAGGGCTTTTTTAGTTTCTTGTTTCATCTTCAAGAGGTTTCATCCTATTCATTTTTAGAAAACCGATGATGAAGCAGATATACATGGCCGCTATTAAAAAGTAGTGAAATTGCCGAAAACTCAATTTTTCATATAGGGGATAATCAAAGCGACCTGCAATCAAAATCATTGGGAAGAATAAGTTGAAAATAAGAAGTCCGGCGCAAATCCACAGCAGAATTTCTCGTTTCTTGATAATATTTTGCCTGACTTCCTTTAGATATAGGACTATGGAAATAATCAAAATTATCGAACCCAATGTCGAAGCAAAAATCTGTGGAAAAATAAATACATTTTCGAAAAAGGGGTTGATCATTGCAGCAACCAAATAACAGACAGCTCCATACTTGATAAACGAACGACTTTTTTCTCTCCGTAAAAGTTTCCAAAAAAGGCAATAGAAATATAGAAAGAAGACCACATCATAAATGTTGAATATGATATAGTTTGCGAAATCATATTTTTCCAAATAGACAATTTGGAAATATTCATGATCTCGAATTAAATAGCCCAATATTTCGGACAGCATTGTATAAGCTAGAATAATCGGGAAATACTTCAAAACACTATCGAAGTATCTCGGATATCTATATATTGAGATAGCTAAGGTTATTCCATATAACGGGATAAAGTAGTTTTCCTTTAAGAATTCAATCACGAGTTTTGAACTGGTTTAATTTTGAGGGTATGGGGGAGGAGCTCCGGTACCTTTGTTAAGAGCATAGCTCTTATTGGCAAAGAAAATCGGAACAGGTGGTGCTTCAGAAGATGTTATTGTAGGTAAAAATGACGCCAAGGATTTTTCATCCCCGTTATTTAGATTGTTAACAAGCTGTGTTTTACTTTTCGTAAGGGAGTCGTTCAATAAAATCATTTTTAGACTACCGTCATTGCCTTCTTCACCATAATAGGGATAATCCCTTTTGTCTTTTTTAATTGTGGGCGTTATAAAAACCGAGTTTTGCCTGGACCTTGCGGCCGTGTCTTTTGGAAAAATATCCTTTTCAGGATAATTGGACAAATAGAAGCGCAACGTGGAAATTTTTACACCGGCTCTTTCCGCCTCTTTCTCTATGTAGGCAATGTATTTTTTAATCGTATCGTATTCATAGGATACATATCGGGTCACATCAAATGGTTTTTTTCTGTTCTGTTCCAATTGTTGTATACTGGTATTTTCATCGGTAGATTCTTGCTTAAACTTGCTATCTTCATCCCGTTCAAAACCATCGATTCCATCTTCATATCTTTGTATTAAGGGTACTCTTCGCTTTCCGTATGTATCATACATCAGTTTGGCTTTTTCGACAGTTACAATTTGAGAAGGAGGTGAGATTTTGGTTTTATCTTCCTCTTCCGATTTTGTTTTATTGCAGCTAATGAAGGTAAACAACAGTACCGCCGTCATAAAGGCCATACCAAAAAACGTGTTCTTTGCGTTTTTCATGATCTTATAGTTTTAATGGTTATTGTTTATTCCAAAAACAGAGGGGGGAGGTGTTCTTGCACCATAAAGATATCTGAAAATATCAGGAACCGAAAAATCTAATCGATTAATTTCCGGAGGGTGCGGTAAAGGGTAAAAAAAATCCCAAAGACCTTAGTCCTTGGGATTTGTACTTTTTCTGGTCGGAAGACGCCCGGCCGGTGTTCTTACTGGTTCATCGTCATCAAGAACTCTTCATTGTTCTTGGTTTGCTTAAATCGTTGTTCAATGAATTCCATTGCCTCCACAGGGTTCATGTCCGCAAGGTATTTTCGCATGATCCACATGCGTTGTATGGTGTTTTCTTCTAACAACAAATCGTCTCTTCTTGTACTTGAAGAAGTCAAATCTATTGCTGGGAATATTCTTCTGTTCGCAATCTTACGATCGAGTTGTAGCTCCATATTACCGGTACCCTTGAACTCCTCGAAAATCACCTCATCCATTTTTGATCCGGTATCGGTCAGGGCTGTTGCAATAATGGATAAAGATCCACCACCTTCTATATTTCTGGCGGCACCGAAGAAACGTTTGGGCTTGTGCAAGGCATTGGCATCAACCCCACCACTCAATACTTTACCAGAGGCAGGTTGTACCGTATTATAGGCACGGGCCAGACGTGTAATAGAATCCAATAGGATCACTACATCGTGACCACATTCAACGAGTCTTTTCGCTTTTTCAAGTACAATGTTGGCCACTCTCACGTGTTCGGTAGCTTCTTTGTCAAAGGTAGAGGCAACTACTTCTCCTTGAACATTACGTTGCATATCGGTAACCTCTTCAGGGCGTTCATCGATTAACAGAATGATTTGGTATACCTCTGGGTGATTAGCGGCAATGCCATTGGCAATGTCTTTCAATAACATGGTCTTACCCGTTTTCGGTTGTGAAACGATCATACCACGCTGCCCTTTTCCGATGGGTGAGAACAAATCGATAATACGGGTAGAGATTGACGCTTGGCGCTCGGCCAATCGAAACCGTTCATCGGGGAACAATGGGGTCAAATGCTCAAAGGAAACCCGATCACGGACGATTTGTGGATCGATTCCATTGATTTTGTTCACCTTGATCAACGGAAAATACTTCTCACCTTCTTTTGGCGGACGCACATTGCCCAACACCGTATCTCCGGTCTTCAAACCGAAAAGGCGAATCTGTGACTGTGAAACATAAATGTCGTCAGGTGAGGATAGGTAATTGTAGTCCGATGACCTCAAAAAGCCATACCCATCTTGCATGATGTCTAAAACCCCTTCGCTTTCAATGATACTATCGAATTCGAATTCAGGTTCCTTATATCTATTTTTCAGGTCCTTGTCAAAATTGCTTTTATCGTAGGAACCTTTTTGATGTTGCTTCTTGTTCTGGTTATTTTGGTTTTTATGCTGGGAATTATTTTTCTGATGGTCTCTTTTGCCTTGGTTTTGGGGCCTTGGTCGCGGTCTGGGCCGTTTCTCCTCGGCGGTCTCACTTTTAGGAGTGGCCTTTTCGGAAACTTCTTTACCCTCTTCAGGCTTGTTTTCTTTTTGTACAACTTCCTTTTGCGCCACTTCCTTCTTCGGGCTCGCTTTAGGTGCTTTTTCTAAGGGTTCTGAAGTGCTTTCAATGATGGCGGCCTTCGGGTTAGAAGCTTGTACATCAAGGATTTGGTATACTAAATCCAGTTTTTTTTGGGTCTTGTATTTAGGGACGTTCAATCCTTTTGCAATTTCCTGAAGCTCAGGCAGCTTTTTTGATTTTAAATCTGAAATTTCAAACATTAAAAATGGTATAAGTTAGAGGTGTCTTTCGAATTGATAAGAGATGTATTGTTATTCGGGTATTACTTGGGAAAGATGTCCCTACTGGTAAGAGATATAACTAATAACGAAACAATATTACAAATTATTTTCAATAATGGCATTATATTTTTTAAAAAGACCCGTATTTTTGCCTTTCCAATGCTTTAGAAGCGTCATGATTCAAAGAATTCAATCCGTATACTTGCTTTTGGTAGCCCTTTTCACTGGTGTAGGCCCTTTTATGGCGTACTTGTGGCTTGACACGCAGGGAGGAGAATTTTATGCGCAAAACGAGCTTTGGATTTCTATCGCCTTTTATGCTGCAGCAGTGTTGGCCCTCGTGACTATTTTTTTATTCAAAAACAGACAGAATCAATTTGTGATGAACAGGTTGAACATGATATTACAACTTTTTTTACTAGGATTTTTCGTTTACCGATCGCTAAACTTATCCGGAGAAACCTTGGTTTCCGAGAAGGGTATTGGGATGCTCATTCCTGTATTTTCTATCGTTTTTTTGGTCCTTGCCAATAGGGCCATTAAAAAGGATGAGGATCTCGTAAAATCTGTGGATCGTTTGCGTTGAACCTAACATCTTAGTAGTATTAGTGCGTGAAACCCGGGGTTGTTCCCGGGTTTTTTTGTTATAAGAATAGTAGTACCTTATTCAAAGTTTTTCAAATGAATAGACTTATTCTTTAATTTCGATAAGAATCTTCCTTTTCGATTTTTTTGGTCGGTAATCGGCTGCCTAAAATCACTAATTGTGCTAGTCCGATTACCCAATAAAGGGGAAATCTAAAATACGTATAAAGCATCTCAAAGTTATCTACTAAGAATCTACCTTCCATATAGTTTTGTACTTCTATATACATGGAGACAAGAGGTAGTATTCCACCGAAAATAGAAAAGATGACAAAGCAACCACCACAATTAAGAATAGGTATTTTGGACTTTCTTAAAACGATGTTCAGAATGATGATGATGCCAAATAAGAGATAGTCAAACAAGCCAAGTCATAGGTTCGGTTCATTGCCTGTAATTGTAGCTATACTTATCAATTGGTTGTGGTCGGTATTTGACCTTCTAGAAGCTTTGGCAACCAATATTCTTCTGCTCTTTCATAATAGGGTTGATGGGAATCGTTTATGTTTTGATGCATGGAATTTGGAAGTACGATGATTTCTTTCTGTGTAAGCAATTGGTTCATACCTGCATAGATGCCTTCGGGTGGGCAGGTTTCGTCCAAAAGTCCAATTCCGACCAGAACAGGGCATTTGATTTGAGGAATAAAATTCGCAACATCATAGTAGCGACTGGTTTCCCTTACCTTGATGGAATCTTTATGTTCAATCTTTTTATACCACTGCGGCCAGCCACCCTGCCTACCAACTACAGGGCCATGCATGTCAAACCCGGCCGGGACAAGCGCTAACGATGCGGAAATTTTTGGATGTAAACCTGCAGTCATCAACGATTGAAGACCTCCTTGGCTGGCCCCCATAACAACTAGTGTTTCCCCGTCCCAATCTGATCTTTCGGTGAGGTATTGAGCCGCACGGAAGCAAGAGAGGTACATTCGAAGAAAATAGCTATTGTATTTACTTTCATTGCAGATAGACGGATAGTTTTTTAAGGCCCCGTTCATCTGTTCTTCATAAAAAGACTCCGCTTCATCTATTGGTAGGTCATGAGGGTTGATATTCAATGCCAACCAGCCATCTTCAGCTTTGTCAATGACCCAATTTTTTTGGAGAGGATAGACACCTGCCCACTGCAAAATTAGAAGTGCCGGTAATTTTTTTTCTTTTGATGGTCGTGCAAGTTGTCCCCTTATCTTCGTTCCATTGATGTTGTCCATGGTAATTTTAAAATAGTCAACACCGAATGACTCACTACCTTCTTTACTGAGTTTCGTGTTTTTTGGAATTTTTTTGAGTAAATCGATCTGGCTCTCCCAAAAGGAATCGAAATCATTGGGTTTGTTTGCCGAGAGAACGATTTTTTCTGGAGAAGCTATAGCGCCTGCGCTAAGCCTGACCGGTTCATTATTTTCATCCTTCCATCTAAAGTGAAGTAAAACCGCCCCCGGCTCTGTAAACCTGTGACTTATAGTGGCTTTCTTGTCTTTTGGCTTCAATATGCCCTTTTCCAATAAGGTCAATCCCCCTTTTTTGATCGTATAAGTTAAGGAATCTACACGCATGTGTTCAGGAAATTTCAATGTCCAAACGGCGGTTTCACCAGTTTCATAGACACCTCCTATTTTATTGGGGACAACCGTTACCTTTGCTTTCTTGCACCCATTATTAAGCAGTAAAAATGCACAACAAAGAAGTGCGAATAAGAAATGAATTTGGCGTTTCATGAAACTCAATGCGCGTAGTATATACTCAAAGATATCAAATTAACGTTTGCCCAATTCAACAATTTCCAAGTTCTTAATATCAGTACCATCAATTACAAAACGTAACATCGTGCGAACTTGATGAAACCCATGCTTGCCACAGGCACCCGGATTCATATGTAACACTCCAAGTTTTTTATCCCACATCACTTTTAAGATATGAGAATGCCCGCAGATAAATAGTTTGGGTGGGTTTCTTCTGATTTCATCCCTTGTACGTACATTGTACTTTGGAGGATATCCACCGATATGGGTCATCCAAACATCGACGCCTTCACAAAAGAATCGATCGTTTTCAGGAAATTCCTTTTGAATAACATGATCATCTATATTCCCAAAAACCGCTCGTGTCGGTTTAAGTGTAGACAGCGCATCTGTAATAGCTAAAGTTCCGATATCCCCCGCATGCCAAATTTCATCGGCTTGTCGGGCGTATTTCAAAATACCCTCATCCATATAAGAATGGGTGTCACTCAGTAGTAAAATTTTCTTCATTCAAAAAGGTGTGCTACAATGTTCAAAATTCATTGGAAACAAGTTTGGAATAATACAAAGCGAAACACAGCGGCATTGCGTTTCTAGCTTCGTGCATCTAACCAACTTCAGTATCTTTGAAAAATCACAAAACTAAGACATCCGTTTGAGATATTTTGTTCAGTTTTCCTATAATGGAAAAGCCTATCACGGTTGGCAAGGTCAACCCAATGCGATAACCGTGCAACAAGTATTGCAAGAATCACTTTCTACCCTAATAAAGAAAGAGGTAGCTCTTGTTGGTGCTGGTAGAACCGATGCAGGTGTGCATGCCAAACAAATGTTCGCGCACTTTGATGTGGAGTCTTCCTTTGATGAAGAAGATGTCGTTTACCGAATGAATGCCTTTCTTCCTGATGACATTGCGGTTCAAAAACTGTTCAGCGTACCTGATGGCGCCCATGCACGTTTTGATGCACTTGAACGCACCTATGAATATCTTGTGGTACAGGAGAAAAACCCTTTTTATACAGATTCTGCCCATTATGTCAAGATGCCTTTGGCTATCGAGAAAATGAACGAAGCTGCAGCTTTATTACTGCAATATGAAGATTTTGAATGTTTTTCAAAGTCGAATACCGATGTGCGAACCTTTTTATGTGACATCAAAAAGGCGCAATGGACTAAGAACGAAGAGGTCTTGGTGTTTACCATTCGAGCCAATCGTTTTTTGCGGAATATGGTACGGGCCATCGTTGGTACCCTGCTGGATGTCGGACTTGGCAAACGTACGTTACAGGATGTTAAAGCTGTCATAAATAGTAAAGATCGAAGTAAAGCCGGGGCTTCTGTACCCGCAAAAGGATTATATTTGACCAAGATTAACTACCCCAATACGATAATTCCCCAAGATGGATAAGGATACAGGAAAAGCTTTTGATACGCGGCTATTCAAGCGGTTATTGGCCCATACAAGACCTTATAGATTGACGTTCTATGGGGTCGCTTTGGCGGCAGTTTTGATTTCTGGATTTGCCGTATTGACCCCTGTCATCCTTCAGAGAATTATAGATAATGCCATCATTGACGCCAATGCCGAACAACTGATGTATTTGACCATGGCGATGTTGGCAGCCCTAATGGGGCAGGTCATCAGCCAATTGCTTTTCAACTACTATGCAAATTGGTTGGGAGAATCGGTAATCAAAGATGTTCGGATCAATCTTTTTCGTCGCATGCTAGGTTTTCGAATGAAGTATTTTGACGAATCTTCATTAGGGGTCTTGGTCACAAGGGCGGTTGCCGATATGCAGCGAATTGGTGAGATTTTCAGTCAAGGTTTTTTTGTTATCGTGGCCGATCTATTGAAAATGTTGGCGGCGGCCATTGTAATGCTCATGATGAACTGGAAGTTGGCCTTACTTGTTTTCGCATTGCTTCCGATTATACTTTATGCGACACGCCTTTTTCAGAAAGCAATGAAGGTGGCTTTTATTGAGGTACGCGCGCAGGTGTCCAATTTGAATTCATTTGTTCAAGAGCGTATTTCCGGAATGAAGATCGTTCAACTCTTTACCCGTGAAAAAATCGAGAGTGACAAGTTTCGTGATATTAATGAAAAGCACCAGAATGCATGGCTGAAGACAGTTTGGTACAACTCTATTTTTTTTCCGATCGCCGAGATCGTTTCCTCAGTGGCCATTGGGTTGGTGGTTTGGTATGGCGGACTGCAAAATGTAACGGGAATCACTACGGAACTCGCGGGAACCATCTTTGCCTTCATTCTATTTATCGAGATACTATTTCGACCCTTGAGGCAGATTGCTGATAAGTTCAATACCTTGCAGATGGGGATGGTCGCGGCAAATCGGGTGTTCAAAATATTGGATACCGAAAGCAATATTTCCGATATCGGTATGGTAACCATGAACCATGCCCGAGGTGATATCAAGTTTGACGATGTCCGCTTCGGATATCTGGAAGATGAAGAGGTCCTTCACGGTATTTCATTTGAGGTGAAAGCCGGCGAAACAATCGCCATTGTAGGCTCTACTGGTGCTGGTAAGTCGACAATCATCAATTTGTTGAACCGATTCTACGAAATAAATTCCGGTACAATTCGCATTGATGACGTGAATATCAAGGATTTCAAGTTGGCTTCCTTACGTCAACAGATCGCAGTAGTGCTACAAGATGTTTTTCTTTTTGCCGATACGATTGCAAACAATATTTCTTTAAAAGATGATGCGGTCACGTCTGAGATGATAGAAGAGGCCGCCAAACGAATAGGTGTAGATGAATTCATTTCAAGCCTACCGGGAGGTTACGAATACAATGTCAAGGAAAGGGGAACCATGCTCTCGAGTGGGCAACGTCAATTGATCGCCTTTTTAAGAGCTTATGTAAGCAATCCTAGTATTTTGATATTGGATGAGGCCACCTCTTCTGTGGATACCTACTCGGAACAACTGATCCAAAGGGCCACAGAAAAGATTACCGAAGGAAGAACTTCCATTATTATTGCCCACCGTTTGGCCACGATAAAAAAAGCGGATACCATCTTAGTGATGGATGCGGGTCAAATCGTGGAAAGTGGTACGCATCAAGAATTGCTGAAAAAGGGAGGGTACTACAGTGATTTGTACGAGGCACAGTTTCTTGCTGAGGAAGTCGCTTGATCTAGCTATCCCAAATGGGGCCTTAAGAGGGTAACAATACGGGCGTCACAGCGCAATTCCGGTCGATTGACGCTACCGTTCTGCGTTTGATTAAATCAAATCTTCCTTGATAATGGTTGAAAGCTCTATAAGGTCATCATAATCAACAAATTCCCCATTTTTGATGTAGGCAATGTTTCCCGTTTCTTCGCTGACGATGAGTGCTAGGGCATCTGTTTTTTCAGTAATACCTACGGCTGCTCTATGTCGCAGACCATAGTGTAAAGGAATGCCCCGTTCATTGGAGACCGGAAGGATAACCCGTGTAGCCACGATATAGTTGTTTACGATGATAGCTGCCCCATCGTGCAAGGGGCTGTTCTTATAAAAAATACTCTCGATAATGGGCTGTGAAATCTCGATGTACATTTTGTCGCCCGAAGATTTTACGAAGTCTAGCGAGTTGTTGCGTTGAATGACCATCAAAGCCCCCGTTTTTGACGATGCCATAGTCTTACAAGCACTCAAAATAGCATCGACATCGATACTTGTGCTGAGACCTTCCTGTTTCAAGAACTTAAAGTGTTTTAAGAAATTACGCTTGTTGGCAAAGTTGGTCGAGCCGATCATAAGCAGAAACTTTCGTATTTCCTGTTGAAAAACGATAATCAATGCAATCAACCCCACTTGCATAAAGGCACCGACCATACTACTGATCATTTCCATTCCTAAGAGTTCCGTAAGTTTCCAGAATCCCCAGACGATAACGATACCAATAAAAATATTGATGGCGACTGAACCTCGGACCAACTTGTAAATGTAGTAGAGAAGAATGGCGACCAAGATGATATCTAAGATATCGGTAATCTTAAAGTCAAGAAAATTCAGGGAATCCAAGTTTGTCTAGTTTTTGTAAAATTAACGAAAATAGGTAGACAAAAATTGTCCCTATTTCAGCTGCGCCGAAAGTTCAACACATTCCATGGCTTCCTTGACATCATGAACACGTAAAATCGAAGCACCTTTATCGAGCGCTATCATATGTAGGGCTGTGGTGCCGTTCAAAGCGTTTTCCGAAGTGGTTTCCAAAACTTTGTAAATCATCGACTTTCTACTTAGACCGGCAAGTAAGGGTGCCTTCAACTGTTGAAATAGGTCGAGCTTTTTGAGTAAATCGTAATTTTGGGCTACCGTTTTTGCAAAGCCGAATCCCGGGTCGATAATTAGGTCGTAAATTCCAAGTGCCCTAGCTGCGGACATGCGCTCCGAAAAGTACTGCAATACCTCTAGAACGACATCTTGGTAATCGGTCAGCTGGTGCATGTTCTGTGGCGTACCTCGCATATGCATCATAATATAAGGCACCCTGATCTTGGCAATGGTCGGTAGCATTTGATGATCTAGCTTGCCCGCTGAGATATCATTGATCAGGGCCGCTCCAGCTTCTATGGCTTGTTGGGCGACTTGACTTCGAAAGGTGTCAATAGACAAGAGGATACCCGGAAATTCGTTCAGCAACATCCTAATCACGGGTAGTATGCGTTGAAGCTCTTCATCCACTGATACATGATCGGCTCCTGGTCGTGAGCTGTAGGCGCCAACATCTATAAAAGTGGCGCCTGCCGCCAACATTTTTTCGACTTGCGCCAAAATGGATTTTTCATCTTTGTAGTTACCGCCATCATAAAACGAATCTGGTGTAATGTTGAGAATACCCATCACTTTGGGAGTCGATAAATCAATAAGGTTTCCTTTGCAGTTGATGGTCATGAACAGCGAAACTAGACATGGGATGATTTGAAAAACCGACTTTAAAGCACGACCTTTGAAATTCCCAAGGTTTTAAGCGAAATTTACGCAAATTAGTACGATATACATGCAGAACACATCAGAACAATATGATGCCGTAATCAAAGGCTGTCGAGATTTGTTTCAGAAAAAGATGAAGGACTACGGTAGCGCATGGCGAATTCTACGACTTCCCTCCCTAACAGATCAAATTTATATCAAAGCGCAGCGCATTAGAAGCCTTCAAGAAAACGAGGTAAGGAAAGTAGCAGAGGGAGAACGTTCCGAGTTTATCGGAATTATCAACTATTCGTTAATGGCCCTCATTCAACTTGAACTGGGCGTTGCTGACGAACCCGACTTGTCAGAAGCAAGGGCACTTACCCTGTTCGATAAACATATTGGCAAGACCAAATCCCTTATGGAGAACAAAAATCATGATTACGGAGAGGCTTGGCGCGATATGAGAGTGAGTTCGTTGACCGATTTGATCCTTCAGAAGTTACTTCGAGTAAAACAGATTGAAGACAATAAAGGCAAGACTTTGGTCAGTGAAGGTATAGATGCGAATTATCAAGATATGGTGAACTATGCTGTTTTTGCAATGATTCATCTAGAGCAAAATCAGTTGTGACGTATGAAATATTTAGTAGGCTTCTCCAGAGTTTTTGTAGGCATATTGTTTATTATCAGTGGTTTTATCAAACTCAATGACCCAGTAGGCTTCTCGTTTAAATTAGAGGAATATTTTAGTCAAGGGGTTCTAGATCTGCCTTTTTTTGAACCACACGCCCTTACCATTTCCATTGTCGTAGTCATCTTTGAAGTGTTGGTGGGTGTGATGCTATTGGTAGGTTTTCGCGTTAAATTTACGGTATGGAGCCTATTACTGATGATCATAGGTTTTACTTTTCTCACATTTTATTCGGCATATTTCAATAAGGTCACTGATTGTGGCTGTTTTGGTGACGCCATAAAGCTCACCCCTTGGGAATCATTTACCAAAGACGTGATTTTGTTGGTGCTTATCCTGATCTTATTCGTAGGCCACCGTTTTATTGCCCCATGGTTCAGTCTAAAAGTTCGCCGTATCATGATGGTGGTCGCCTTGCTTTTTTGCGGATTCTATGTCGTTCATGTACTTCGTCACTTGCCTGTAATCGATTTTAGACCGTATAAGATCGGAGCGAATATCGAAGATGGAATGAACGTACCGGATGATGCACCGAAAGCTATTATAGAATACGCCTGGAAATTCAAAACAGCCGATGGTGAAAAAATAGTGGTGACCAATGGGGACTACCCTCAGGTCGATGGGGAGTTCATTGGTGCGGAAACCACGGAAATCCAGAAGGGATATGAACCCCCCGTTCATGATTTTACCATTGAGCAGAACGGGGAAGATTTTGCCCTGACTTTGTTGAACGAACCGAAATTGGTCATGGTCATCGCTTATGATTTGCGCAAAACAAACCGCGAGGCGTATATAGCTGTAAAGAAAGTGACGGAGCGTGCCCTTAAAAAAGGATACAGGGTTATTGGCATGTCTGCCTCCAATGAGCAGCAGACCGCTGAATTGGTAAAACAACATGGTCTGGGTTTTGATTTTTATTTTACTGATGAGACCACGCTCAAGACGATCGTACGCTCCAACCCAGGCGTTTTGGTCTTGGAGAAGGGCACGATTATGGAAAAGGTCCATTTTAACGACATCGACAACTTAGAATTGAAGTAAACACTAAACAAACGATACAGAAATGAGAAGCAAAATAGTAGCAGGAAACTGGAAAATGAACAAAAATCTAATGGAGACGGAGGCCTTGTTGTCAGAACTGTCCGCAAAACTGCCAGACACGGATGCCGAGGTCATGGTCGCTCCCACATTTGTGAATCTGGGCGTCGCGGTGCGCCACTTGGAATCATCCGTTATTGAAGTTATTGCCCAAAATATGCATTTTGCCCCAAGTGGTGCATTTACTGGTGAAATTTCAGGAGATATGCTCATGAGTATCGGTGTCGATACGGTAATTGTCGGGCACTCCGAAAGACGCGCTTATTTCGGTGAGACCGATGAGATATTATCAAAGAAAGTGGCGGCGGCTTTAGAAAAGAACATGCGAGTACTCTTCTGTTTCGGAGAGGAATTGGAGGAGCGTAAATCCGGAAATCATTTCAAGGTTGTAGAAGAACAACTTAAAAAAGCGCTATTCACGCTAGATTCAAAATCTTGGAACCAAATCGTATTGGCCTATGAGCCTGTATGGGCTATTGGAACGGGTGAGACAGCGAGTCCTGAACAGGCACAAGAAATGCATGCCTTCATAAGAAATACGATTACCCAAGCCTACGATAGTGGTATTGCGAACAAGGTTTCGATTTTATACGGAGGTAGTGTCAAGCCGAATAACGCAAAGGAAATTTTTTCCAAACCTGACGTTGATGGGGGGCTTATTGGCGGTGCTGCATTGGTAGCCGATGATTTTGCCGCGATTATAAAGGCCATTTAAGACCCTTGATCATAGAGCTTTGGTATGAACGACCCTTCGGTACTCTAAGGACAGAAGGGTGGTGAACAAGATTTATTTTTTCAATACGACGGGTGCTAAAACCTTAGAATGACCAATACCGTTTACATAGAGTACGCTTTTGAGGTACAACCTTTGCAACCCGCCTCGGATATACTGATGGCCGAACTGGGCGCCATCGGATTTGAAAGTTTCGTAGAGGAACCACAAGGAATCTTGGCCTATATACAACAAAAAGACTGGTCGGAGCAAATGCTAAAAGAAGTGGAGATTCTTAGGAATACCAATTTTAGCATCACTTTTCAATACAAAGAAATCGAACAAGAAAACTGGAATGCCAATTGGGAATCGAATTTCAATCCCATTCAAGTTGGTGATACCTGTGTTGTTCGTGCGCCATTTCACGAAAAACCTAGCGTACCATTCGATATTGTTATTGAACCCAAAATGAGCTTCGGTACCGGACACCATGAAACGACTTACATGATGTTGGAACATATCTTGGAACTTGATTGTGAAGGTAAATCCGTACTGGATATGGGCTGCGGAACGGGAGTTCTGGCTATTTTAAGCGCCATGAAAGGGGCAACCAATGTTGATGCAATTGATATCGATCCTTGGTGTTTCGAGAACTCCTCAGAAAATGTGGCACGAAACAACTGTAACCAGATTCAAGTGAAACAAGGTGATGCCGACCTTTTAGGTAACAATAAGTACGATGTCATTATCGCAAATATCAATAGAAATATCCTTCTCGCTGATATTCCCAGCTACGCAAATTGCCTACGCCCAAAGGGCCTTCTTCTGTTGAGTGGTTTCTACAAAGAAGATATTGCTATCGTTTCTGAAAAGTGTGGTAGTGCAGCGTTAAAGTTTGAAAAAAACTTTGAAAAGAATAATTGGGTTGCCGTAAAATATGTACTTTAGAAACATTGAAGTCCTTTTAAACCATTAGTATCATGAGTGTCAAGGAAAAAATTTCAGAAGAATTATTGCTTGAAGAAGAGACGGTGAATCAGAATGAAATCGTACTTTTTAATGATGAGGTCAATACCTTTGAACATGTTATTGAAACATTGATCGATGTCTGCGAACATACCGCCGAACAAGCGGAACAATGCTCTTTGATCGTACATCACAATGGAAAGTGTACCGTAAAAACTGGGGAGTACAGTGATCTTGAACCGCGTTGTACCCGATTGCTACAAGCTGGATTAAGTGCTGAGATCGTCTAATCCAAAAAGGGATACGGGAATTCGCCAAAGAGTGGGTGCATATGGCTGTGAGCCATTCAGTTTTATCTTGATTTGCTTTCTGGCAACCTTCACTTTAACCTGTCAGGAGCTTCCGCCCGTTCAAAATTATACTCCGATAGATTACAATGCCCAAAACCAGAATTGGGGTATTGGCCAATCCGAAGAAAAGAATATCTATGTCGCCAATAATACCGGCCTTCTCGAATATAATGGGGCTGTGTGGCGATTATATCAATCACCGAATGGTTCTACGATCCGTTCGGTCAAGGCTATAGGTAATACCATATATACCGGCTGCTATATGGAGTTCGGCTTTTGGGAAAAGCAGGCCGAAGGAGATTTGGCATACCAATCTATAAGTAGTAGTTTAGAGCTACCTCTATTGGAAGACGAGGAAATCTGGAATATTCTGGAGCTAGACAATTGGGTGCTATTTCAAAGTCTTGAAAGAATATATATCTATAATGCTTCCGACAAGTCTGTAGAGGTCGTAGAATCGAAGTCCACCAAAGCGCATATGTTCAATTTTGAAGGAACTCTTTTCTTCCATAGTGTGGATAAGGGCCTTTTTAAAATTGAAAGCGGTAAGCCGGTTTTGGTTAACGATGACGCTTTAATACGTGGTACTGTGGTCACGGGAATCTTTTCTATGGATGATAGGCCGTTGTTAGTTACCGAGAAAGGAAATTTTTATTTTTTTGATAGCGGTATTCTTGAAAAATGGACAAGTCCTTTTGAAGACAACATTCCTTCCCTAAATATTTATAGCAGTCTACAACTGGAAGATGGTACTGTTGTTCTAGGTACAATCTCAAATGGGATTTTCCAAATCGACAAGGAGGGGAACATCCTCTTGAATATCAACCAAAAAAAGGGATTGAACAATAATACGGTACTTTCTTTATTCGAGGACGTCGACCATAATTTATGGTTGGCCCTTGACAATGGAGTTAGTGTAGTTAACCTCAATTCGCCATTTAATGAATACATTGATAAAAACGGAAAACTGGGGGTAGTTTATGCTTCCATGCTCTACCAAGATTACCTATACCTAGGAACGAATCAAGGTCTTTTTAGCAAACATATCGAGAACCATGAGGACTTCAATATTATTCAAGGAACCGAAGGTCAAGTCTGGGTTTTGAAGGTGGAGGGGGATGCGTTGTTCTGTGGACATAACAATGGTACTTATCTTATAGAAAATCAAGAGGCCAAGCTTGTTTCCAATTTTCCTGGAACTTGGGATATCAAGCCCATTCCGGGGAAAGAAAACCTCATGCTTCAAGGAAATTTCAATGGGTTAAGTGTTCTGGAAGAAACCGGAGAAGGTTGGAAGTTGAGAAATACCATAGAAGGTTTTGACATATCTAGCCGTTTTTTTGAGTTTATTACAGAAGGCCAAGTGGCCGTGAATCGTGAGTTCAAAGGCGTTTATAAGCTCAATTTTGACGAAGGGTATAGAAAGGTGATCAAGGTAGTGAATGAAGCTTCAAAAGGTACTGGAGCTAGTCTGGTCAAGTTCTCGGATAACCTGCTTTATACCTGTGACCAAGGTGTTTTTAAGTACCATAATTTGGAAGACCAGTTCAAATTGGATACACTATTGACGAATATGTTTTATGTAGATAACAACGATGTGCCTGTGGGTATTTTCGTTTCCGATATTGAAAACAGTCAACTTTGGTATTTCACCAACAGCAATATTGTTCAAGTCAGGCCGGGCAGGTTCAGTACTACTGCCGAAGTCAATAAAATTGCCATTCCTTCCGATCTGAGGAAAAATTTGGGGGTATTGGGATTTGAAAGTCTGACACCACTTAAAAATGAGAAATATTTAATAGGAATCTCGAATGGGTATCTTACATTGAATTTGAACAAGGTTGCCTCAAAAGAGTACGTCGTACGAATTAATTCAATAGCAAGAAAATCCACAACATCGGCTTTAGAGAACGTAGTACTGGTAGAAGGGAGCGCGGACTTCAATTCGTCTCAGAACAACCTGTCTTTCTCCTATTCCATTCCCGAATACGATAAATACACAGAAGTAAGGTATCAGTATCAGCTTCAGGGAAAATATGATAGCTGGAGTGACTGGACAAAAGACCCTAGTGTGTCTTTTGAGAATTTACCCTTCGGTAATTATACCTTCAAAGTCAGGGCAAAAGCAGGAAACGAAGTTTCCAGTAATGTTGCATCATATACGTTCAGAATCAAAAGACCCTGGTATTTATCGAACTTGGCCATCGCTCTCTATGTATGTGGTGCCACTTTATTGGCCATTTTTGTGCATAAATTATACAAGGGATATTATCAAAAACAACAAGAACAACTCTTGAAAGAGAGTAAAAAGAGATTGAAGCGCAAAAGGCTTAAGGCGCAAAAAAAAATAGTTCAGCTCAAGAACGAAAGACTGCAAGAAGAGGTTAAGAACAAGAATAGAGAGTTGGCCATATCAACAATGAGCATTATCAAAAAGAACGAGTTTCTCAATGCAATAAAGGACCAACTGAAACAAAATGTAAAAAATCCAGGAATAAGCTCCGTAATTCGAACAATAGATCGGAACATCAATAATTCAGATGACTGGAAATTCTTTGAGGACGCATTTAATAATGCGGATAAAGATTTTCTTAAAAAAGTTAAAGGCGTACATCCTGAATTGACCTCCAATGATTTACGACTATGTGCTTATCTAAGACTGAATCTATCTTCAAAAGAAATAGCTCCATTACTCAATATATCTGTTCGTAGTGTGGAGGTAAAGCGCTATCGTTTGAGAAAAAAAATGAATTTGTCGCATGAAAGTGGACTAACTGACTATATTATGGAGATTTAAATCCTCAACATCATACGTTTTTACCCCAACATTACCTATACAAGTGGCTATTTTGTTTAATTTTTCCTGCTAACTTCTCTTTTTTGCATATTCATCAAAAAACACCATTTTAATTGGGATATTCACTTATTTGAGCTACTTTTTTTGAATTGTATGTTTTTTGTATGGGTTAAATTTTCGAATTCCCCAACACAACATTATATCTTGTGGCTGTTTCTTAAGACTTCGGTCGTGTTGGCCGCAAGTATTTGAATTCGAAACAAGCAGTACAATACAAAATGTTTTCACTAACCCAAAAAAAATGTAATATGAAGTATTTTAAGTACATCGTTGCGGCCTTGATTATGATATCGGTCGCGTGCGAGGAAGATGACACTATAGCGGCGGTTGCACTTTCCAATTTGGTGGTCGACCCGGAGGTAAGTAGCGAGATTCCAGGTCAGGTAATCTTTAATACTTCTGCCTCAGGAGCAAAGTTGTTTAAGTATGACTTCGGCGATGGAACAACAGGAGAATCGCTTACCGGATATACCGTTAAAACCTATACGGAGCCTGGCCAAAACGATTACACGGTAACCATTACGGTCACAGGTAATGATGGTACTACCCTAACGGAGACTGTTCAGGTTTCGGTAGATATACCAGTAATGAACTCCACCTTGGTTACTACGTTGACCAATGGAAGTTCAAAAACCTGGTTCATTGCCGCAGCTCAGCCTGGTCATTTAGGTTTGGGCCCAGCAAGAGAAGGAATAGATGGTGATTGGTGGTACCCAAAATGGTATTCTGCCCAGGCTTTTGAAAAGTGTGGTGAAGCCATATCGGATTGTTTTTGTGATGATGAGCTTACTTTTACCGTTGATACTAGCGGTGAGGTTACCTATGTACTTGACAATAAGGGGCAAACCTTTTTCAATGTAGGGCACAAAGCTTTAGTTGGAGGAGCAGAGACAGAAGATGCCTGTTATGATTTCGATACTTCAGGTTCAAAAATAGTAACGATTTCTGATGTCAGTGGCAACGTTCCTGATGGAGAAACTACTGGAATGCAAATGGAGTTTTCCGATGGTGGGTTTATGAGTTACTATGTAGGTTCCTCGAGCTATGAAATTTTAGCGTTGACGGAAGACTTACTTTATGTAAGAACCTATGATACCGAGAATCCAGATTTAGCCTGGTACTTAAGATTTACTGCTGATGTTGCTACTGATGGCGGTGAAGAAAGTCTGGAAACAATTTACACGAACCTGGTTTGGGCCGACGAATTTGATGTTGACGGCGCTCCTAACCCGGCGAATTGGACCTATGACTTAGGTGCAGGCGGTTGGGGCAATGGCGAAGCTCAAACCTATACTGATGATCCTGAAAATGTGGTTGTCGCAGATGGTGTTTTGAAAATTACGGCCAAAGCTGCAGATGCTGGAACGGTAACTGGCGCAACGCACTACTATGATGATGTGACATTGGTTGCAACGGGCGGTGCTACATCTTCTTTAGAGGATTTTGAAGGTGCCGCACCCACATTTACTACATTTGGTGGAGTATCTACCGCCGTAATTGACAACCCAGACCCCAGTGGAGATAATGTTTCAACGAAGGTTGCAGAATCCGTTAAACCAGTAGGCGCTGAAACTTGGGGAGGTTCGTACTTTGATACGTCCGCTCCATTGGATTTAAGTACCTATACGAACATCAGTGTGAAAACGTGGTCACCCATGGTTGGGGATACGATCAAGTTAAAAATAGAGAATAAGGCCAATGCGAATGAGTTTTATGAAGTAGATCTGCTTTCAACTGTTGCAAACGAATGGGAAACATTGACTTTTGATGTCAGCGGAGCACCTAATTTCACATACGATCGGGTGGTATTGTTCTTTGACTTTGGAGAAAGCCCTGTGGGTAATGCCGCTTATACTTCAGCGCGTATAAAATCGGAAAACCTGTACGAGTTTACCTATGGCCGAGTGGAGGTAAGGGCTAAACTTCCTTCCGCTGGAGGAACTTGGCCGGCGTTGTGGGCACTTGGAGCTAATTTTGATACCGTAGGATGGCCAACATGTGGTGAAATAGATATCATGGAGCATGTGGGTAATAATGCGAATGAAACTTCTAGTGCATTGCATTACCCCGGAAATTTTGGAGGTACAGCAGTAACTGCGGCAACAGAGGTAGCTACGGCTACTTCGGAATTCCATAATTATACGGTGGAATGGACACCGGATTATATCAAGTTCGTTGTAGACGATGAACTGGTGCATCTTAGCTTTGTAAATACAACGGATACCCCTTTCAATAGTGATTTCTTTTTTATCATGAATATTGCAATGGGAGGAACTTTAGGTGGAGCGATTGATCCGGCATTTACACAAGACACAATGGAGATCGATTATATCAGAGTCTACCAATAATCAATGACTTTTGAACAACTAAGGCCGGTATATTTACGATAGTACCGGCCTTTCTTTTCAAAAGCCTTCAACCTTAAAAAGCACATAAGTTTCGTATACTAACATCAAAAGGTGACGTATTGAAAGAGAGAGCTATTCAAATGAACAAATCGTACACGATCCTAATCAGCCTCATAGTGGCCCTTGGAGGGTTTCTATTAGGCTTTGATAGTGCGGTGATTTCCGGTGCGATCAAGGGCATTACGGTCTATTTTGATATGACCGATGCCATGCTCGGATTTTCAGTAGGCTGTGTGGTTTTTGGTGCCATGGCGGGTAATTTGGTTGCGGGACCTTTGGCGGACCGCTTTGGACGCAAGAAGGTATTACTTATTGTAGCGGCCCTTTTTACCATTTCGGCCACCTGGTCGGCATTTGCGACCAGTTATAACGAATTCATTATTGCCCGAATTATTGGAGGTATCGGAATTGGTGGAGCCATATTAATAGCACCGATTTACATTGCCGAAATAGCTCCAGCTAAATTGAGGGGAAGTTTGGTTTCCTTTAACCAGTTGAATATTGTAATCGGTATTTCAGTAGCCTATTTTTCAAACTATTTTCTCGTGAATATGGAAGGGGAAAGTTGGCGTTGGATGTTGGGGGTGGAAGCGATTCCGGCCTTGATTTATTTTTTGGCTCTTTTTACAGTACCTCGAAGCCCGAGGTGGTTGATTCAAAAATTAAATAAGGTTGAATTGGCCCAAAGGATTTTGACGAAAATAGGAGGTGAAAAGTATGCTGAGGTGACGGTAGCCGAAATTAAAAGGGGAGTTGATAAGAAAGAAAGTATTGGAAAATTCTCCGATATATTCAAAAAAAAGTATTCCATAATCATGGTCATTGCCCTGGGTATAGCTTTCTTTCAGCAAATTACCGGTATCAATGCTGTTTTTTATTATGCGCCGACCATTTTTGAACAGGCCGGTGGTAGTACCGATTCTTCTTTTCTACAAGCCATTGTAGTTGGGTTGACCAATTTGGTATTTACGCTAGTGGCCATTTGGCTTATTGATAAACTAGGTAGAAAGCCTTTACTGCTTATCGGCTCGAGCTGTATGACCATAGCTTTGCTAATGGCGGCTTTTGCGTTTCACAAGGCAACGTATGACTTTAGTGAGGTGACCCTCATGAAAGTCAGTAATAAAGAAATACAATCCGAACTGACCCAATTAAGCGGGGAATCATTTGATAGCCAAGAAGCACTTTTTAGGGCTGTGGAAACCAAATTGGATGCGGACTTGTTATTGGAATTTAAGCGCAATGAAATCACAAATTTCATTCAGATTAACGCAAGTTTGGTGTTAATAGCTATCTTATTGTATGTAGCTGCTTTCGCCATTTCACTGGGTCCTGTTATGTGGACACTTATATCGGAGATTTTCCCGACCAAAATCAAGGGTATAGCGATATCGGTAGTTGGGTTTTTTAACTCATTGGTAAGTTTTTCCGTGACTCAGGTCTTTCCATGGGAACTGTCAAATCTCGGCCCGACAATGACCTTTGGTATTTATGCCGTACTATCATTTTTGGCCATTCTATTTGTGTACAGATTTGTAATTGAAACCAAGGGGAAATCTCTTGAAGAGGTGGAAGAACTATTGGTAAAAAAATAAGGTCGAATAAACATTATAAAAAGAAAGTGAATGGAGTACATCCAAATTGAAAATGAAGGGTATTACAAAATAGGGAACAGTGATTCGCTACGTCCTTTTTTCATGAGTATCGTGAGTGATTCCAATCATTGGATGTTCATTTCCAGTAATGGAGGACTAAGTGCTGGGAGAAAAGATAGAGATCATGCCTTATTTCCCTATTACACGGATGATAAGATTACCGAATCGTATGACACTACTGGAAGTAAATCCATCTTTCAAGTGGAAAAACAAACCGGGGAAAAAGTGGTGTGGGAGCCTTTCTCAAATAGGTATACAGGGGCATTCAAAACTACTAGAAATCTGTACAAAAACGAATTTGGAAACAAAATCATTTTTGAAGAAATCAATCACGACCTTGATTTAACCTATCAGTATCAATGGAATTCGAGCAATAAATTTGGCTTTGTTAGAAAAAGCAAACTCCGTAATCATTCGGATGATAACATTCAGTTGACGATTCTGGATGGAATTCAAAATGTGATGCCCTATGGAGTGCCGGCGAGCACGCAACAAGGGAGCAGTAATCTTGTGGATGCTTATAAAAGAAGCGAACTCATCAAAGATTCGGGGCTTGGAGTTTTCGCATTAAGCGCTATTATCGTTGACAGGGCCGAACCTAGTGAAGCTTTAAAAGCAAATGTCGTTTGGTCTATGGGGCTGTTGAATACAAAGACCCTATTGTCGTCCTTGCAGTTGGATGACTTCCGTGATGGAAAGGCAGTAGTTGAAGAAAGCGATGTCAAGGCCGAAAGAGGGGCCTTTTTCTCGGTGGCTGATATACAGCTCAAACCGCAACAAGAAAAACAATGGGCTATTGTGGCTGATGTAAACAAAAGTTCGGCGAAAGTCCTAAACCTCTCTGAAAAGATCAAATCGAACGATCATATTTGGGCAGCTGTCTTCGATGATGTGGCGTTAGGCACCCAAAATCTAATACGATTGACCAATTCTGCCGATGGCAAACAAATCACCACGGATAGGAAAAGCAACATACGACACTATTCGAACGTCCTTTTCAATATCATGAGAGGAGGTGTTTTTGACAACAACTACCTCGTTGAGAAAGATGATTTCAAGACATACCTTGCCAAGGCCAATCAAGAGGTATTCCAAAATAATGCGCATTTAGTAAATGATTTGGCCGATACGTTCACACTTCAAGAATTGAAGAACAGCACTGCTCAAAGTAACGATAAGGATTTTGGCAGGCTCTGTCTGGAATATCTGCCGTTGAAGTTCAGCAGAAGGCACGGTGACCCTAGTCGCCCCTGGAACCGTTTCTCTATCAATACCACTACCGAGGATGGTCAAAAAATACTGGACTATGAAGGAAACTGGCGTGATATCTTTCAAAACTGGGAGGCCTTGGCCCACTCATACCCGAGATTCATTACGGGCATGATCCATAAGTTTTTGAATGCGACTACTTTTGATGGCTATAACCCGTATCGAGTAACCAAGGGCGGCTTCGATTGGGAAACCATTGAACCGGATGACCCTTGGTCGTATATAGGATATTGGGGAGATCATCAGATCATATATCTACTGAGGTTCCTTGAATTTAGCGAATCGCATTATCCTGGTAATTTAGGAAAGTATTTCGATGATGAAATATTCGTGTATGCCAATGTGCCCTATAAGATTAAAGAATATGAGGCGGTTTTAAGGAATCCGAAAGACACCATTGTCTTCGATAAGGAATTAGATGCAAGAATTCATCATGAGCGTACGCTGCTTGGGGCAGACGCGGCCTTATTACAAGATGCGAACGGGCATATTCATAAAGTAAACATGCTAGAGAAATTATTGGCTACAGTTCTGGCCAAGGTCTCCAATTTTATTCCAGAGGGTGGTATCTGGATGAATACACAACGTCCAGAATGGAACGATGCCAATAACGCCTTGGTGGGTAATGGCGTTTCAATGGTCACGCTGAACTATTTGAGAAGATTTCTAAAATTCCTTGAGAAAATGATGGTGCAGATTCCTGTGCAGGAGTATTTCATATCTAAAGAGTTGGTACGATTTTTCAATGCCGTCAGAACAACACTTGTCGAAAATGAGTCCATTCTTTCCGGTACCGTGACGAATAAAGATAGAAGAGTGGTAATGGATGGTTTAGGGATTGCAGGTAGTACCTATAGAACCAACATCTACGAAAATGGGTTTACCAATGAAACGAAAGTGCTTACCAAGAGTGATATACAACAGTTTGTGGCAGTAACCTTAAACTATTTGGATCACAGTATTGCGGCAAACAAACGTTCTGATAACCTCTATCATGCTTACAACTTAATGTCCGTTGAAGATGATGGAGGCGTATCGATTTCCTACCTTTCCGAAATGCTTGAAGGTCAAGTTGCTGTTTTGAGTTCTGGCTACGTTTCGGCCAAAGCATCTTTAGCTCTTTTGGATGGCATGAAAAATAGTGCTTTGTTTAGATCAGATCAGTACAGTTACCTACTGTATCCAAATAAAGACCTGGCCAAGTTCGTGGACAGAAACAATATTCCCTTGGAAAAGGTCCATCAATCTGCCTTGATAAAGCAATTACTAAAAGATGGAAACACCAAAATTGTAGAAGTCGATATTCATGGTGGGTATCATTTTAATGGGTCTTTCAACAATGTTGATAGCCTAAAAGGGGCATTAATCGATTTGCCTCAGGAACGCTATGGGCATTTGATCCAGAAAGACAAGGCTCTGTTGCTCAAGGTTTTTGAGGATATTTTTGATCATAAATCCTTTACAGGTAGGTCCGGTACCTTCTTCGGATATGAGGGCCTAGGTTCCATTTATTGGCATATGGTTTCTAAATTGCTTTTAGCCGTCCAAGAGACCTGCTTTCGTGCCATTGCGGAAAAAGAAGATGAGGAAACTATCGGTAGGTTGTTGGAACATTATTATGAAATCAATGAGGGCATCGGTGTGCATAAACCGCCAGAGTTGTACGGAGCTTTTTCAACAGATCCCTATTCACACACTCCATCCGGTAAAGGAGCACAGCAACCGGGTATGACCGGTCAAGTGAAAGAGGACATTTTAAGCAGGTTTGGAGAATTAGGTCTTTATGTGGAAGGTGGAAAGTTGACATTCAGACCACAGTTGTTGCGACAGGCCGAATTTCTTAATGAACCACGAGAGTTTTCCTATATTGAGCTTAATGGAGGGACCGAAAAATTGCTATTGGAAACGAACACACTCGGGTTCACCTATTGTCAGGTACCGATAATTTATTCGTTGTCTGAAGAAGCGAATGAATTAAAAATTCTATTTAGAGCAGGTCATACCCTTGAAATAGAAGGGCTGACCCTAGACCGGGAAACGAGTAATAAGATATTTGAACGTACTGGGGAAATTGACCGAATTATGGTTTCCCTAGTGAAATGATATGTGCACGAACCAATTATAAACCAAGAGAATGAAAAACGCTAATATGGTCACTACAACAAAAGTTCCAATGGGACAAAAAATTGCCTTTGGCATTGGAATGTTTGCCAACCAAATGTTCCCGGCCATACTTGGTATTTTCATGGTCGTTTTGGTACAAGACCTGGGGTTTCCCGGGTGGATGTGGGGAGTGCTATTTTTTTTACCACGAATATTTGATTGCTTCACAGACCCCGTAATGGGATTTATTTCAGACAATACGAAGTCGAAATGGGGTAGACGAAGACAGTATGTTTTCATTGGCGCACTTCTTATGGGAATTTCGTTTGTTATTATGTGGCAATTATATCGTGAAAACGGTTTAGACTATAATTTTACCTACTTTTTGCTGTGGTCATTTGTGTTCTATCTAGGGATTACCATTTTTGGCGTTCCTTATGTGGCTATGGGTTATGAAATGAGCAACGACTTTCACGAACGTACCGATATTATGGCCATTGCCCAATGGATTGGGCAATGGGCATGGGTAATCGCACCATGGTTTTGGGTTATTATGTACGATAACGGCTGGTTTGAATCAGCTGAAGTTGCGACAAGGGAGCTTTCCATTTGGGTAGGTCTGGGTTGTATGTTATTTGCGATGGTTCCTGCTATTTTCATAAAAAGCAAGTCAACGGTCAACGCCGATTATTCACCGTTGACCATGAAGAATATCGGCGGCAGTTTAAAGGAAATCGGCCAAGGGTTCAAAGAGGCGTTCCGGTCGAAACCTTTTCGACAATTATGCATTGCCACATTTTTGATTTATAATACATTTTATACCATAGCCAGTTTTTCGTTTTTTATTGTAGTGTACTATCTTTTTGGAGGCGATGCAGGAGCTGCTGGACTCTGGCCTACACTTTTTGGTAGCGTTGGGGCTTTGGCTACTACTTTTATAGTAATCCCGATAATTACCGGTATGTCAAAAAGAATGGGCAAAAAGAAGGCTTTTATCATATCTCAAGCCATTTCTATTGTCGGCTATATTATGCTTTGGTTTTTATTCATTCCTGGAAAGCCGTATATGTTTTTGTTCGCATTACCCTTCTTTTCTTTTGGTATCGGCAGCCTTTTTACCTTAATGATGTCTATGACGGCCGATGTAATCGACTTGGACGAACTTAATACAGGACAACGTAGAGAAGGGGTATTTGGAGCCATATATTGGTGGATGGTAAAATTTGGTTTTGCCATAGCAGGCGGATTGACCGGTGTCATTATGTCGATTGTTGGATTTAATCCCGATTTAGCGACACAACCGGAGGGAGCGGTTTTAGGGCTTAGGGTTTTTTACTCCGGGTTTCCGATTATCGGTACATTGATAGCCATTTATGTTATGCGAAACTATGATGTCACCGAGGAAAAAGCGAACGAAGTCAGTATGGAATTGGAAAAAAGAAAACTAGCCAACAGTTGATCATGTAGCGAATGGTCTTCGGTTTTGATCTGAGCTACTACAGCGATCACGATCAATGCGGAAGCCTATTTCTTACCAGCCCGTAGACGAAGGTTCCTAACATCGCCGCAGCGATTACGATAAGCATGCTAAAAACTCCCGTTCCTAAAAGGATATACATAGGGCCTGGGCAAGCACCGGCTAAGGCCCAACCGAACCCAAAGATGGTACCCCCTAAAATATAACGCGTAAAACTCTTCTCTTTGGGGGGCAACACAATAGGAGTTCCTGCAATACTATTGACCTTGAATTTTTTGAACATCCAGAGAAAGAGAATCCCCAGGAAAACAGCGGAGCCGATAATACCGTACATATGAAAGGACTGGAATTTGAACATTTCAAAAATGCGATACCATGAAACGGCCTCTGATTTGACCAGTACTATTCCAAAGAAAATGCCGACAAGTAAAAACTTTAGAAATTTCATGCGCTAAAGATTAAGGGTAAAACAAAATGAGTCATGATCAAACCGCCAATAAAGAAACCGATGACTGCAATGAGGGAGGGCAACTGTAAATTGCTAAGTCCGGTAATCGCATGGCCGGAAGTACACCCACCAGCGTAACGCGTACCGAACCCGACCAAGAAGCCGGCAATGACCAGAATCGAAAGTCCCTTTAAAGAAAAGACACTCTTCCATTCGTAGATTTCATTGGGCAATAAAGTTTTACCGACATTCTCAAAACCGAGGGTATTCAGGTCGGCAACCGTTTCGGGATTCAGGGCCAATACAGAACCATCCGATAAGAATTGAACCGCTATGAACCCACCGATTATAGCACCTAAAACTACGGTCAAATTCCATTTTTGAGCCTTCCAATCAAACCGAAAAAAAGAGGCAAACTTTCCTGCACCCCCTATACTGCATAAGGTCCGCAGGTTTGAAGACATACCAAAGGTTTTGCCGAAAAAGACCAGCAATGCCATGGTCAAGGCGATTAATGGTCCTGATACATACCAAGGCCATGGCTGTTGAATGATTTCCATTAGCTTTTGTTTTTGGCGAAAATACGTTGTTGAAGATCAAAAGAATGTGACCAAAGTTGCACAATCATTGTTTCACGTAGACAACACTTTGAATTCCTGGCAGATCTTCCCCAAGCGTTCTGGTAAGCTCCTCACCCACCAAAGAGTAGGGGGTTGTGGTGACATCGGCAAACAAGGTGACCAGGCCATTTTGAATATTCCAGTTGCTGTCGCTGTTTCTAGCTTCGCCGCAATCTATAAAAAATTGACCACCAGTTATGGAAGTTACCTCGATACCGGTGAGATTTAAACTATAAGTGCCATTTGACCGTAGGTTTAGTGCTCCTGAAATACAACTTAACTCATCGAGAAGATTGGTCGATGCCGTACCATCGCCATCAATATCTTGTGCTGGGTTTACGTTCAATTCAGTCAAGATATAGGTGCCTGACGCCATTGCTATCTCATTTTCGGTTACTGGGCCATCATCATCAGAACAAGAAAGCAGGGCCAGCGTACCAAAGACCAATAAGACAGCTGTTTTTGGGAAAAGTCTGATTTTCATTTTCATTAGAGCTATTTTTCCCTAAGATAATTGAAGTTTTTCAATGAGGCATAAATAGTGTTCAAATTATTTTTTGGTCATAGTTCAAGATTGAAATAAGACCTTGCATTGTGATAGCAAACATCTTGAATTAATTTCCCGATCCACTTGATATCGGTAGGCAACTCTCCGTTTTCGATTTCCTTGCCGAAAATATTGCAAAGAATTCTGCGGAAATATTCATGTCTAGGGAAGGAAAGCACACTTCTTGAGTCGGTCAACATCCCAACAAAGCAACTGAGTAATCCGATATTTGACAAGGCATTGATTTGATTGGTCATACCTTCTTTCTGATCTAAAAACCACCACCCGGAGCCGAATTGTATTTTTCCCTTGATCGAACCGTCGTTAAAGTTTCCTACCATACTTGCCATGACCTCATTGTCCCTTGGATTGAGATTGTAGATAATGGTTTTACATAGGGCGTTTTCGCTGTCGAGCCTATTCAAGAATTTGGATAGCCGTTCAGCCTGTAACCAATCGCCAATGGAATCCCAGCCCGTATTCGGACCGAGCGTTTCGTACATACGCGTATTGTTGTTTCGTAACGCTCCTAGATGAAATTGCTGTACCCAATCATATTCATGATACTTTTTTGATAAAAATAACAGAAGGGCGCACTTATATTGGCGAACCTCTTTTTGGGTAATGGTTCGACCTTCGATTTTCTTTTTGAAAATCGATTTAATTTCGGACTCTGTGGACGATTCCGAATATAAGTGCGGAAGACCATGATCGGAAATTCTGCAACCCCTTTCATGAAAGTATGTGATTCTGTTGGCCAAAGCATCACAAAGCTGGTCATAGGTGCTGATGTCCGCTCCGGTGACCTTCGATAATTGTTGTAAGTATGAATTAAATTGGGTACTGTCGATATGTATGGCATTGTCAGGCCTAAAGGCAGTGCTCACCTTTGTCTTGAAATTAGCGGTTGCGATTTTTCCATGATCCTCCAGTGTGTCGGTGGGATCCTCGGTAGTGCACAAATACGCCACGTTCATGTGGGTCAGCAGACTTCTATAACTATACTCAGGAGATTGTAGTTTTTGCCCAACTTCATCATAAATAGCAAGGGCATTGTCTGGTCGCAACACATCGGTGATTTGAAAATAACGTTGAAGTTCCAAATGGGTCCAGTGGTATAAGGGGTTGCGCATCGTGAAGGGTACGGCATACGCCCATTTGAGAAATTTCTCTTTATCCGATGCGCTACCGGTGATAAACTTTTCATCAATCCCTAGGGTTCTTAAAGCCCTCCATTTATAATGATCGCCATGTATCCAAGCCTGGGTAAGGTTTTGAAAAATGACATCATTGGCTATTTGGGAAGGAGACAGGTGATTGTGATAGTCAATGATAGGCATGGAATGTGCGTAGTCATGATACAGTTCCTTCGAATAGCGATTTTCCAATAAAAAGTCAGGGCCAATATAATGGGACATAAGTCTCTAGTAACTCTTTTTTAGTATAAAATATTTAAAGATGTCGGTCGAAATACCTAGCATAAAATTACCTAGGAACAAAATTTGCTAGGCCGCACTCAAGAGCGTTTCATGGGGCTATCGTCGCATTTGAGATCCCCAACAACATATTGTAACCCATCAAGAAAAAATTGAAGTAATTCTGGATTGTCCATGCTGTGGGCGTTATGTGATGGCGAGCTGTAAAAAACACGTCCTTTACCATGTTTTTTAATCCATGATACATAAACGACTTTTTCCTTTACTTCTTTTTTCAATCCCTCTAACTGGGCTACTTCCATGAAGAGCAAGGGCCTGAAATTATAGTCGAAATACGCATTTTTGAAAAAATAGGGTTCGTCAACATGAACCAGTCCTTTTCCCTTAAAAGCCCGTACCATAGGATGGTTTTTATCCACTTCCTTGACATGAATTTCCTGTTGCTTGGGATGATAATCAAAACTCCCTCCCGTCAGCTTGCTAAAGGCCATGGAATTGTTCTGAACGGTAATGGCGCCATGCAATATCATCAAGCCTCCTCCTTTGGCCACATAGGCCATCATATTGGCTTCATATACAGATGCCTTGTTCTTGATTTCGGCATCGGACAGTGAGGTGTTTTGTCGCAGTAAATCGGAAAAAAGATCACGATCAGGACCACTGGGATTGCAATTATTGAAAACGACCGCATCGTATTTTTTCAAATTCTTTTTTTCGAACTGTTCGATGTCATATTTGATATGTACTTCGAAGGCATTGGTTTTTTTGCCCAAGATTTTTAGCATTTCGGCATTATGTGGAATGGTCCAGTGGTCAAAACCCGTTGCCTTTGAGAAAACTAAAATCTTCTTTTTAGTGACATTCGGTACCGTAAGTTGGGTAGGGGCAAGGTTTTCAATTTTGGATTTCCATTCCTCCGTTATTTTGATTGCCTCTAGGCTTTGAGCGGATAGTTGAATACTACTGCAGGCGAGGAATAGTAATGTAATGAAGGTGTAAATTGGTTTCATGTATAGGGTTTAAATGGATTATGATGTAGATTCTCGCACAATCAGTTCGTGGCGCAAGACAATTGAATTTGTGGATTGTAAGTTGATGTTGCCATTCAGGTGGGCGATAATACTTTCTCCAGCAAGTACCCCCATTTTAAAGCCGGGATAATCGATAGTGGTCAAATTCGGACTGATGATTTCGGAAACTGGGTCGTTGTTGAACCCGATTACTTTGAGGTCTTCGGGAATTGCGAATCCCGACTTTTTCAACTCCTTGATAAGATTGGCGGCAAAATTGTCGCTAGAAACGAAAATACCGTCTATTTTTTTCTTTGATTTTTTAATATAGTCAAGGGCGTCGTCGACTTTTTTTGGATCTAAATCCGTTTCTAAAAGGTTGTCCATTGTAAATTTAATGCCATTACCCCCTAAAGCTGCCTTATACCCTTTAAAACGATTTTTATAGACCTTTCGGTTCAGATTTCCGCTTATGTGCAAGATATTTTGACAACCTTGTTCGATTAGATGTTCCGTCGCTTCGTAACCTGCAGCTCTATTGTCAATAACGATTGTTGGGCAATTGGGCAAATCAAACACCCGATCAAAAAATAGCAGTGGAATTTTTCTACTAGTGTATTTTTTGAAGTGTTCATAGTCGGCGGTTTCATAGGCTAGAGAGACCAATAGGGCATCGACTCCACTATTCAATAAGGTTTTTGCGTTGATTTTTTCCTTTTTTTCCGATTCTAAAGACTGACTGATAATCAAATTATAGCCTACTTTATTGGCTACTTGTTCGATTCCGGCGAGAACCGTAGACATAAAATAAGAGTTTAGTCTGGGCACGATTACGCCAATGGTATTCGATTTTTGCCTTCTCAGGTTTGCAGCAAATTTGTTGGTACGATACCCATGTTTATTAGCCGCGGAAAGTATTCTTTTTTTGGTGTCCTCGCTGATGGAAGGATGGTCGTTTAAACTTCTACTTACCGTAGCAGGGGATACCTTTAATAGTTCAGCAAGATCATAGATGGTTACTTTTTTCGTCATTCGCTAGCAATAGTTGTGGAGCAACAAACTTACGCAACAAAATTATATAATTGCGTGAAAATTCTAAATACTTGTTAAAAAAATAGCCATAAACGTAAGTATTGAAGGCTATTTTTAATAATACTAATGCAATAAATGCAATATTTTGATTAAATAATAATGCAATCGATTGCGTAAATGAATTTGATTCTATAGATTTGCTGAGCTTGAACCTTGTTCCCTAAATAAGAACACTATTTAATAACTCACCTAACTTAAAACCACATGTATGAAAAAATCAATCAATCAAACGAAACCTGCTAGGGGAAAAATAGCGATGGCGCTGTTCATGCTACTGTTTTCTTTTTACAGTTATGCGCAGACCGGGTTTACGATAACAGGAACCATTACCGATGAGGCGGGTATACCTTTGCCGGGCGCTTCAGTAGTGGAAAAAGGAACTACAAATGGGGCTTCTACCGATTTTGATGGTAATTATACCCTTGAAGTGGCGAATCAGAACGCCATAGTGCTCATATCTTATATTGGGTATGGCCAGCAAGAGATACCCGTCAATGGGCAAGCGCAGGTCAATGCCAGCTTGGAGCCCAGTGCTTCTACACTTGATGAGGTCGTATTAGTGGGATATGGATCATCAAAAAAGAAAGATTTGACCGGCGCTATTACGCAACTTGATGCAACAAAGGTGTCGAACCAATCTACCAATTCCGTAACAGATGTACTCCGTAGTAATGTGGCGGGCCTATCGGTGGGATTCTCCAATTCCCCAAGCGGTGTTAGTAATATCCAAATCCGGGGTAATAATAGTTTGGCGGCCGATTCTTCTCCGTTAATTGTGGTAGATGGTTTTATCTTTAATGGTAGTTTAGCGGATATCGCACCTCAAGATATTGCCAAGCTCGATGTTTTGAAAGATGCGAGTTCCGCTGCGGTATATGGAGCACGGGGAGCGAATGGCGTAATTATAGTCACTACCAAAAGAGGAACTTCCGACAAACCGACCATTACCATCAATTCCAGTGTTGGTGTGGCCGTCGATGGCTCTCAAGAAAGACCTTATTCGGCAGATGAGTTTGCGGCTTGGAGGGTCGATGTCTTTAAAAGTAGCCGTGGAAATCAGGCCAGGGAAAACCCTGGCATTTTCGATAACCCCAATAACCTACCAAACGGCCTCTCCCTTGATGATTGGCTGGCGTACGACGGGGGACAAGGAGATCCGCAAAGGGTCTGGCTAAACCGTATTGGTCTGCAAGATGTGGAAATCGGTAATTTTTTAGAAGGTAAGAGCATCGATTGGTATGATAGAATCAACCAAACAGGCTTTAGAAATGAATTCAATACAAGTATTTCTGGCAGAAATGGCGGGTTGAACTATTATTGGTCGATTGGCCGAACCGATAATGAGGGTATTACGGTCGGAGAGCAATTTGAAGCGGTTCGCTCGCGACTGAACCTCGATGCAAAGATTACCGATTGGCTTACGGTAGGTATGAATACCCAATTCGCAAATACCAACATCGACCCCACTGACGGAGATCGTAATCAATCGATACCCGCCGATCGTTTGCAAATTGAGCGCTCATCACCATTTGGTTCAGAATTCGATGATGAAGGGAATATACGGTTGAGTCCCCAAGATGATAATGGTGCCGGGGCGGTCAATGCGTTCTTGAGGAGAACTTTTTCCGAGAGGGTAACACAGAACAATGCATTTAACTCGCGTATCTATGCAAAAATAAAATTGCCCTTGGGGTTTTCATATGAATTAGGGTATGTAAACCGACTCGAGTTTCAAGAGTATTATGATATTTCCTTTGCGGCCAACCCGAACAACCAAGTAGGTTCTGCCGAAAGAGAAGCTCGAAAATTGTATGAATGGCAGCTGGATAACATTTTAAGATGGAACAAGACCATAGGCAAGCATGCCTTTGATTTTACTTTTTTAATCTATGCTGAAAAATTCAATAGTTATAGAACCAATGCGAAGGCCAATACTTTTGCTCCCAGTGACGCATTAGGTTTCAGTAGTTTGGAAAGGGGTACGGTTCAGACGGTAGAGAGCGAGGATATAACCAGTACAGGTGATGCCTACATGACGCGTTTGGGCTATAATTACGATTCAAAATATATATTTAACGCCACATTGCGTCGTGATGGATTCTCGGCTTTTGGTGCGAACAATAAAAGAGCGTACTTTCCTTCTGCTTCTGCAGCGTGGGTGATTTCGGAAGAGAATTTCTTCAAGTCCGAAAAAATCAACTTTTTGAAATTACGCTTAAGTTACGGTGAAAATGGTAACCGGAACATCGGTCGGTTTGCTTCTTTGTCAAGATTGGGTGCAGGTAACTTCTTGAATACCGATGCCAATGGACAAGTCATACAGGTTTCCACCTTCAACAACGAGTCATTGGAAAACAACGACTTGAGATGGGAACGAACGAGGGCGTTTAACGCAGGTCTTGATTTTAGCTTTCTCGATGGTAAGATCGAGGGGTCCTTCGAATACTACAATAGTTTAACTGATGATTTACTGGTAGAGCGATTACTGCCTAATGTAACCGGTTTTGAAAACGTATTTACCAATCTTGGAGAGGTGCAGAATAATGGTTTCGAATTTCAAGTAGCTACCCAAAACTATAATCGCGATAATTTTCAATGGAATACCAACTTCAATTTTTCGTTGAATCGAAATAAAATCAATAGCCTCTATGGGGATCTCGATGAAAATGGGAATGAACTCGATGATTTGACCGAACAGCTCTTTATCGGGGAGGCCACAGATGTAATCTGGGGCCGTGAAGCGGTAGGGATATGGCAGGTAGGGCAGGAGGCAGAGGCCGCTGCCTTTGGACAGGAACCCGGCGATTTCATCGTACGAGATGTGAACAATGATGGTGTTTTGGATATTGAAGACAATGTTTTCCAAGGCTATCGTACACCCCGCTTTAGATGGGGTATGTCAAACAGTTTTACCTTTTTTAAGAACATTGACTTCTCTTTCGAAATGTATTCGAATTGGGGACAAAAGCGCCGTTTTAATGAAGCTAAAAACAAAAATGGTTTTATCGATAGAACCAACTCGATCAAAACACCCTACTGGACTCCAGAGAATCCCATAAACAATTATTCAAGATTGTTCTCGGCAGATGGTCCGTCAACTTTTGATGTCTATCGTGATGCATCATTTATTCGTTTGAGTAATGTCACATTGGCCTATCGGTTTCCGACGGAATGGTTGGAAAAAATATCGATACGAAACGCCAGGCTGTATGTCAATGCACGTAATCTAGCGGTTTGGACCAAAGAATGGGATTTCTTTGATCCCGAGCCCTTAAATATTGAAGGTAGATCAAGAGGTGATGATCGCGAATTTGATATTGATATAACTCAACCTACGGTGCGTTTCTTTACGGTCGGATTAGATATAACTCTTTAAAAAAAATAGCAATGAAAAATTATATATACAAACAACAGAAAATAATATTTGGTTTGGTATGTGTTTTAGGGCTACTATTCACTTCCTGTGAAGAAGAGTTCTTAGATACGGAACCGCAATCCTTTTTTACACCGGGCAATGCACTGGACAATCCTGAAGGATTCAACAGCTTGCTCTCAAGCGCATTGGTTAATATTAGGGCAGAATATTATGGGGATGGTGCTCCAATGATTACCGAAAACATTTTTTCGGAGGTAGCTATCGAGGGAACCACGGATAAATCTGGACCTGCTCAGGATTTAAATGCTCAAATACTGCCGGATGCCAATCTCAATAGTTCCAATTTCAATAGAATTGGCTGGTTTTGGGAAAATTTTTATGAAAACATCAAATTTGCGAACACTGTCATAAATAGAATTGACGATGCTGAGTTCGATAGTGATACACAAAAGGCGGATATTTTAGGTCGCGCAATGTTTCATCGGGCCTATGCCTATTATCGCCTGACCCATCAATTTGGTGATGTGCCTTTGGTCTTGGAAGAAGTAAGTTCGCCTAAACTTGATTTTGCCTCCACGGAACGTGATGTCATCTTGAATTTTATCAAAGATGAGTTGGATTCGGCCGTGACCATGGTCAATGAAACTTCCAACGGTGGTGAAGTTAATCGCGGCGTAGTGCTGCATTTGTTGACCAAAGTAAATCTGGCGTTGGCCGATTTTCCAGCGGCGATTGCAAGTGCCAATCAACTGATCGATGGTAGTGGGTATGCACTTATGACCGGCAGATTTGGAAGTTCTGCTGGTGATGCGACCAAAGATGTCACCTGGGATTTACACCAAGTGGAAAATAAGAGCTTGCCTGCCAACACCGAGACTATTTTGGCAGGTGTGGACCGACTTGAGTTTCGCGATGTAGGTGCAGCTGGTAATGGTACCAGTATTATGCGACAGGCAACACCCTTATGGTGGCGCTTTATCAACACCCCCGATGGTCAAAATGGCATGTCGGATGACCCCGCCATTGAAATCCCTCAAGTTCTGGAAATAGGAAGAGGAATTGGTCGAAATAGGGGCACGGCCTATAGTACCAAAGAGATTTGGGAAAATTCAAATAATGATGAACGTCATAAGTTAGGGAACTGGATTGATATGGAAGATTTGGTATACAATGCACCAAGTTTACAAGAAGCGGGTAATTCTTTTTATAACCAGAACTTACAGCTCTATTTGCCAGATGGCACCCCTTTGTGTAGTGATACGATTCGTAACTGGTATGGTTTTCCGCGCTATAAACTATTTGTAGCCGACCCTACAGCGGTCAAACCTTCGGGTGGTCATGGAGATTGGTATATTTACCGTTTGGCAGAGACCTATTTGCTCAGGGCCGAAGCACATTTTTGGAATGGGGATAATGCATCCGCGGCCGTGGATATCAATGCGATTCGTACAAGGGCCCAGGCAGATCCCATTACCCCTGCCGAAGTTAATATGGACTATATATTGGATGAGCGCGCCAGGGAATTGTACTACGAAGAAAATAGAAATACTGAACTGACCCGAATCGCTTATATTTTTGCCAAAACAGGTAGGTCTGCCTACAACGGAAAGACCTATTCCCTTGGCAACTTTTCTACCGAGAATTTTTGGTACGATCGGATCATCGAGGTGACGGATTTTTACAATAAGCCTGATGTGATTACGGTGTTCGGGGTACGTTTTACCATGAGTCCGTTTCACGTACTATGGCCCGTTCCAGCACCAGCGATTAACGCAAATACTCAAGGTAGGATCAATCAAAATGAAGGATATCCGGGAGCCGAGGACAACGTGGCGCCACTAACCGCGATACCCGTACCAGAATCGTAAAAAAAAAAGTTGAGTTAGTTTTTTTAAGTTGAATTCCGTTGTCCAAACCTGATTTATGAGAAGTGTATTTCTTTTATGCCTGTTGCTGTTAATCGCGTCATGTGAACAAAAAGAAAAACATTTGATCAAGATACAGGAGGGCAGCGGAATTTTAATTAGTAGCCCTGTTTTCATTGATGTTTCCCAACTGGAAATGGAAACATTTAAGCTGACGAACAAAGGCGAACCTATCGCTTTTGAATACGATTCGATCACGCGTCAAATTTGGTTCGTGCACCAAGTGGACCGATCCTTGGAATACACGCTTGAAGAAGCGGATAATACCTTGAAAGATAGCCCGCGTTTGACAGCGAGAAAAAATGATGGCAACATTGAACTTGCAATAGACAATAACGCGGTGGCCCAGTACAGGTATGGTATGAACTATCCTGACATAGAGGCAATATTCGAGAAAGAAGGAGTGCCTATTCCTGAAAGAGAAGTACCTCTAGATTCGATTTTCAGAAAGTCCGGCTATCTCCATCCGATAATGACTCCAAAGGGTGATACCCTTACTAGAATAAATCCAATAGACCATCTACACCATTACGGCCTTTGGGGGCCATGGACCCATACGCGGATCGATACGACACGTGTCGATTTCTGGAACCTAGGTGAGGGTATGGGAACCGTACTCTTCAAGGAGTTTCAGACTACAACTTCTGGAAATGCGTTTACAGGCTTTGTTGCCTCACAAGAGCATTTGGATTACAAAACCAAGAAAGAACCACAAGTGGCGCTAAATGAAGATTTGGAAGTGCGCTTATGGAACCTAGGTGATTCCAAGCGTTACATGTTGGATTATAAGAGTAGTTTCTCTTCTCCACTACAGCATGGAATTTTGTTTGAAGCGTACCGATATGGTGGCGGAATAGGGCTGCGCTTTGACGAACGTTGGAAAGCGGATAATTGCTCCGTTTTGACATCAGAAGGTCATGACCGATTATCAGCTGATGGAACAAAAGCACGCTGGTGTATCGTAAGTGGGGAATCTTCCGATGGCCTAAGTACTAGCGGAATTTTGTTTATGAGCCATCCCGAAAATAGAATGCATCCTGAACCGATGCGGATTTGGCCTATAGATGCAAACGGGGGTAGGGGAGACATGTTTTTTGAATTCTGTCCCATACGATATGACGAGTGGAAAATAGAACCGAATATGCAGTACGGCTTGAACTACAGAATGGTTATTTTCGACGGAGAACTAAGTGCGCAAGAGGCCGAAGCGTATTGGCAATCTTTTGCATCCCAAAAAGGAATAATAATAAATTCAGATTAAAACGACTGACTCTACTTGATTTTTTATATTTTACCGTCCGTTAACGTAAACGGAGAAAAATTGAAGGAGAGCCGCCATTGATTTTCAAACAGTATAAAACCAAAATTTATGAAACGAAGGAATTTTATCAATAAAACGGCTTTGGGCACGGCAGCGGCCGTCGGATTTCCAAGTATAGTACCAGCTAGTGTACTGGGCAAAGATGCCCCAAGTAATAAGATCAACATCGGCCAAATCGGTTGTGGGCGTATTGCCGTATCACATGATATGCATGATACCCTGAAGTTCGATCAGGCCAGAATAATGGCCGTCTGTGATGTAGATTCCATACGGGTTGATAAGGCGAAGGCCTTTGTTGATAAGGCCTATCAAGAAAAGACGGGCAAGAAAAAGTATATGGATACCAAGACCTATGGTGATTATCGCGAAATGCTTTTGAATAAAGATATTGATGCGGTAATGATCAGTACGCCTGACCATTGGCATTCACAACCTGCTATGGAAGCTGCTTTGGCTGGTAAGGACATCTATCTTCAAAAACCTACTTCGTTGACCGTTAAAGAAGGACAGCAGTTACAAGCAGCAGTTCAAAAAAAGAACGTGATTTTGCAGGTAGGTACCCAACAACGGGCCATGCCTCAATTTCGGGTAGCGGCAGAGTTGGTTAGAAATGGAAGAATCGGAAAGGTACACACCGTCAAAATAGGGTTGCCAGGTGACCCGGGAGGTCCGGCCGTCACTGAAATGCCTGTTCCCAAAAACTTGAATTATGAAATGTGGTTGGGGTCGACCCCTGAATTGCCCTATAATGAAATAGGGGTGCACCCGCAAAACGATTATAGTCGTCCGGGTTGGTTGCGCCACCGAAATTATGGTGCGGGTATGATAACAGGGTGGGGCCAGCACCATTATGATTCAGCGGCTTGGGGAATGAATACCGAATTGACGGGTCCGATTTCAGTCGAAGCCTTGTCCGAGTTTCCCAAATCAGGATTTTGGAACGTTCACGGTGATTTCTTAGTGAAACACGAGTATGAAAATGGAATGACTGTATATACCAGTGGTGGGTATACGAACGGAATTAAATATATCGGTGATGACGGATGGATATTCGTTTCACGCGGTGCCTATCAAGCTTCCGCTTCCGATCCCGTAGATAAAGAGAAGAGTGCCAAGGCACTAAATGCCTCGGATCCGAACATACTTTCTTCCGTTATTGGAGCAAATGAAATCCATCTCGAAAAAATCGAGGATCAACATGGAAACTGGTTAGATTGTATCAAATCACGAGAACAACCGATTTCCCCTATTGAAAAAGGACATAAAGCCTGCGCCATCTGTTTGATCAGTGATATTGCGATGCAATTTGATAGAAAACTCGATTGGAATCCTGAAACCGAAACCTTTGTCAATGATGACGAGGCTAATGCGCTGTT
This sequence comes from Maribacter corallii, assembly GCF_047345415.1. Lineage (NCBI taxonomy): Bacteria > Pseudomonadati > Bacteroidota > Flavobacteriia > Flavobacteriales > Flavobacteriaceae > Maribacter > Maribacter corallii. The sequence goes on along the minus strand of NZ_JBLFEP010000004.1, from coordinate 482,443 downwards.
AAACCGGGCGCAACGTAAGCCTTATGGTACCGACTATGTGAAAATGTAATGCCAATACCAAATACGGGTTATAGTTGGTTTAGGCCAGTTCTTTATTTAAATTCAATGAAATACACCTTAGTAATTTTACTTGTTGCTCTCGGCTTTTCCTGTGGGGAAAAAAAGTCCGAAAAGCAGAATACGATGATGCCAACCATGGATAATGTAAAACTGATGACTTTGGATCCAGGGCATTTTCATGCGGCCCTTGTGCACAAGACGATGTATCCACAGGTCGATTCTACCATTTTTGTGTTCGCTCCTGATGGTCCTGAGGTTCAAGATTTCCTCATCAAAATCGACCAGTACAATTCGAGAGTTGAATCCCCGACGGACTGGCAGGTAAACCCCGAACTTGGTGATGACTACCTGCAGCAAATGCTTTCGAAGCAGCCAGGAAATGTGATGATCGTGGCCGGCAAGAATTCCAAGAAAATAGACTATATCCTCGAAGCAGTTAAAGCAGGTTTGAATGTATACGCTGATAAGCCATTGGTAATCAATCCGGAAGGTTTTGAAAAATTGCAGGAAGCTTTTCGCGTGGCCGATGAGAAAAATGTGCTGATATATGATATCATGACCGAACGCTTTGAATCGACCACCATGATGCAAAAGCAGTTCTCCATGCTCCCTGAGGTTTTTGGTGAGTTGGTTGATGGCACTCCCGACAATCCTGCAATAAGCAAGGAAAGTGTACATCACTTCTTTAAATATGTTTCTGGAAACCCGCTGGTAAGACCCCCTTGGTTTTTTGACGTAAACGAAGAAGGTGAGGGCATTGTAGATGTCACTACCCATTTGGTCGATTTGGTGCAATGGGAAGCTTTTCCAGAGCAGGTCATTGATTCATCGGAGGTGCGAATGGTGAAGGCGAAACGTTGGCCGACCGTCTTGACGAAAGAAGAGTTCTCCAAGGTGACCAAACTTGGCGATTATCCCGAGTATTTGATAAAAGATGTGGTCGACGATCAACTACATACCTATTCCAATGGTGAAATGATCTATTCCATAAAAGGGAAGTACGCAAAGGTCTCCGTCATATGGAATTATCAAGCGCCAGAGGGTACGGGCGATACGCATTATAGTATTATGCGGGGTACAAAGTGTGACTTAATTATCAAGCAAGGGAAAGAAGAGGCGTATAAGCCGGTGCTTTACATTCAGCCCACCCGGAAAGAACCGTTTGAAGCGTCTTTGAACAAAGCTGTGGCGGGTGAAATTCAAACGTTGTTTCCTGGCACTACTGCCGAAAAAATGTCGAGTGGTATTTGGAAAATCAATATTCCTGATACCTTTAAGATCGGGCACGAAGCGCATTTTGCCCAAGTCACTAAAAATTACTTGAGATATTTAAAAGAAGGGAAGCTTCCCGATTGGGAAGTACCGAATATGATGACCAAATATTATACTACCACAGCGGCCTATAAAATGGCAAAAAAAAAGTAAATGAGTGAACTACTATCTTTAAAGGATAATTATTATGCCCTTTCGGGCGGAACCGGTACCTTGGGAGGTTCCATAGCGGAATACCTAGTGAAAAATGATGCGAAAGTAATCTTGTTAGGCAGGTCCGTTGATAAGTTAAAGGCCAAGCAGAAAGAACTGAATAGGATAGCCCCCGATAGTGCCTATTTTTTTGTGGTGGATGTCATGGACGAGGCCGCGTTGATAAAGGTAAGGGAAGCCATACAAAACGATTTCGGTCGTTTGGACGGACTCGTCAACCTAGCGGGAGGTAACATTCCTGGAGCGACACTGAAACCGGACCAAACCATTCATGACATTGCGGTAGAAGATACCAGAAAGGTAGTAGATATCAACCTTTTTGGAACAGTGGTACCTACCATTGTTTTGAGTGAGTTGATGGTGAGGCAGGGTCATGGAACTATAGTCAATATATCTTCTATGGCGGCGAAGCAGACCATTTCCAGGGTTTTGGGGTATTCTATGGCCAAGGCCGGAGTAGATATATTTACCAAATGGATGGCCAATGAACTCGCTTCGAAACATGGAGATAAAATTCGAGTGAATGCCGTGGCCCCGGGATTTTTCATCGGGAATCAAAACCGGCGTCTGCTAACCAACGAAGATGGTTCTTTTACGGAAAGGGGAAAGAGTATTATTGTGAATACCCCCATGGGGCGTTTTGGAAATGCTTCCGAATTGAACGGAACGGTGCATTATCTCTTAAGCGACGCTTCGAGTTTTGTTACGGGTAGTATTTTTGATGTAGACGGTGGGTTTAGTTCATTTTCAGGAGTTTAGTATGGAGTATTTAAAAAAAACATTTCGATGGTTCGGTCCCTCTTTCGGGGTGACCCTTGATGATATTAAACAGATTGGGGTCGAGGGTATTGTAGCGGCCTGCCAAGAAGTTCCGTTAGGGGAAGTGTGGCCCGTAGCGACCATAGCGGCCTTAAAAAAGGAAATCGAATCTCACGGATTGGAGTGGTCGGTGGTAGAAAGTGTGAATATCCACACTTCCATAAAGTATGGGCATCCCGATAGGGATGGCTACATCGCCAATTATATTCAGACCCTGAAGAATCTCGCCGAAAATGACATACATACCGTATGCTACAATTTTATGCAACTCATTGATTGGACACGGACCGATTTGGACTATATGCTTCCTACCGGAGGTTCAGCATTGCGCTATAGTCCCATTGCCGCTGCCGCATTCGATTTGTTTATCCTTAAGCGCGAAAATGCGAAAGAAACCTATGAGGAAAGCATTTACCTTGAGGCGGAAAATTATTTCGAAAACCTATCCGCAGCGGAACGGAAAAAGCTGGAGCAATCGATTTTGGCCGGAATGCCGGGTTCACGAAAACTAATTGCCTTAGAGCAGTTTAAGAAGAACCATGAAACCGTTCTGCAGATCAGTAAGGAAAAACTTCAGGAAAACCTGTCCTATTTTTTGAATGCGATTATTCCCGAAGCGGAAAAGATAGGTGTGAAAATGGCGATTCATCCTGATGACCCACCTTTTTCCGTCTTTGGTGTACCAAGAATCGTATCGAACTACGATGATTTGAAGTTTTTATTGAACTGTTGCCCTTCGCCAAGCAATGGCTTGACCTTCTGTTCAGGTTCTTTAGGAGCATCCGAGGAGAACGATCTGGTGAAGATCATTTCGGATTTCGGAAATCGAATTCATTTTATTCACTTGAGAAATGTGGCCAGAAGTCCGGATGGAAGTTTTTATGAAGCGGAACATTTAAATGGCTCCGTTCCTATAGACCAAGTGATGAAAGCTATTGTGTTGGAGCAAAAGCGACGTCATGAGAAGGGTAGCGAAGAGGTTATGATTCCCATGCGTCCCGACCACGGTCATGTATTGTTGGACGACAAAAAAAGGCAAGCCGATTTTTATTCCGGGTATTCCTTGATAGGCCGGGCGATGGGCTTGGCACAGTTGTCGGGATTGGAAAGAGGAATTCGTGAAAGCTTGATATAACAGATGATACTATTGAAAAATTCCAAAAAACGAATCGCGGTATGCACGCTTGTTTTCCTGTGTTTGCTATTGACTTCTTGCTCAGGGGTGAGTGACGGTAAAGTGCTCTATTTTGCACATTCTCTGCCCACTTCACATCCCGTTCATAAGGGGATACTCGAAATGCAAAAGATCTTGAATGAAAAATCTGATGGCAAATTACGCATCAAGGTTTTCCCCGATGGGCAACTGGGATCTGAACGGGAAGTATTGGAACTTTTACAAATCGGTAGTATCGCTATTACAAAAGTAAGCGCCTCGGCTTTGTCCAATTTCGCTCCCGAATATCAGGTGACCGTAGTACCGTACCTTTTTCGTGATGATGCCCATTTATGGCGCAATCTGGAAGGAGAAGTGGGTGAACAACTTCTGGCCAGCGGCAGTGAGTACCTCCTTCGGGGGCTCTGTTTTTACGATGCGGGAGCCCGTAGTTTTTATACCAAAGAGAAACCCATCAATTCTCCTGAAGATCTAACGGGCTTGAAACTTCGTGTGCAGAACGATAAAATGTCGGTAGCCATGGCGAATACCTTGGGAGCCGCGGCTACACCCATGGCTTTTAGTGAATTATATACCGCCTTGCAGCAGAATGTTGTGGATGGTGCAGAGAATAACATCCCATCTTTTGTAACTTCCAATCACTTTGAAGTTTGCAAGTATTATACTTTCGATGAACATACCATGATTCCCGATGTGGTCATTATCGGTACGAAATTTTGGGATAAGCTATCCGATCAAGAGAAAGAATGGCTTCGGGCTTCGGCCAAGGAAAGTGTAGTGAAGCAAAAACAATTTTGGAAAGAGACCATAGTAGAACAAATGAAAATGTTGAAGGAAAATGGGGTGCAGTTTACCTATCCGGATAAAGCGCCTTTTCAGGAAAAATCACTGCCGGTCATGGAGAACTTGATGAAAGACCCAAAAATGAAGACCATTATCGACAAAATCAATTCAAACTAATGGAAAAAACCTATCGCTTTCTCAATACCGCCATAGAATGGCTTTTAGTGACTATATTTTCACTCTTGGTATTGGATGTGGTCTGGCAGGTGATTTCTCGCTATGTAGTGGGTAAATCGAGCTCGTTTACCGAAGAGTTTGCACGCTTTGCACTGATATGGTTGACCGTTTTAGGAGCGGCTTATATCAATGGACAAAAAGAAGGCCATCTATCGATGGACTTTCTATTATCCAAACTTCCTGAAACAAAAAGACACGGGCGTCAAAAAGTGATTCAAGTAATTATGGCCATTTTTGCGCTGATTATTATGGTCATTGGCGGAGGCAATTTGGTATATACAACCCTTAGTCTTGGGCAAATATCATCTGCTCTCAATGTACCATTGGGTTACGTTTACGCGATAGTACCCCTATCAGGAATGGTTATCATATTTTTTGCGATTTACAATATTAAAAAATTAAACTTTCAATAGATGAGTATTGAAATTATCAGTGTTATTGTGCTCTTTATAAGCTTTTTTGCGCTTCTGGCGTATGGAGTGCCGGTAGCCTATTCCATCGGAATGTCTACTATGTTGACCTTGTTGTTGAACATTGCTTTCTTGCCCTCGGTAACCACGGCCTGTCAACGGATGACCACGGGAATCGATAATTTTGCCTTATTGGCCATCCCCTTTTTTATACTCGCAGGTGAGTTGATGAATCGAGGGGGAATCGCCCAACGTCTCATCGATTTCGCGAAATCGTTGATCGGGAGTTTGCCAGGTGGTCTTGCCTTTGTCAATGTGATTTCGGCCATGTTATTCGGGGCTATTTCCGGTTCGGCTGTCGCTGCGGCCTCTGCTATTGGAAGTACATTGACGGACCAAATGGAGAATGAGGGCTATCCAAGGGAATTCAGCGCTGCGGTGAATATCAGTTCTTCGACCACCGGACTATTGATTCCACCGAGTAATGTGCTGATTATTTTCGCTCTCGCCAGTGGAGGTACCGCCTCTGTGGCAGCTCTTTTTATTGCGGGTTATGTACCGGGAATTTTGGTAGGCCTAGCGATTATGTTCATGATTTTCCTTTATGCGAAAAGGAGGGGTTTACCGCGTGCGAAACGAGTGGGTTTCAAACAACTGTTCATTGATTTCAAAAATGCCTTTCTTAGTCTTACGCTGCTAATTATTGTCGTGGGTGGAATCGTTGCCGGAATTTTCACCGCAACCGAGGCAGCAGCCATCGCGGTTGTTTATGCGGCCTTACTTGGCTTTATAAACAAAGAATTGAAATTCAGCGATTTTAGACCTGTATTATTGAAAAGTGCCAAGACTACTGCAATTGTGATGTTCTTGGTGGCGACCTCTATGGTTATGTCATGGTTGTTTTCTTTCGAGGGAATTCCCCAAATGTTGACCGATGGCCTGTTGAATTCATTTAGCAATCCTATTGTCATTTTCCTACTGATCAATATCATCTTGCTTGTCGTAGGTACCTTTATGGATATGACCCCTGCGGTACTCATTTTCACTCCCATATTTCTACCGGTCGCGGTTGCATTGGGTATGCATCCCGTGCAATTTGGTATGGTCATCGTCTTGAATCTCTGTATCGGTATTTGTACGCCACCGGTGGGTACCTTGTTATTTGTAGGAAGTGGTGTGGCCAAGGTTCCTGTCACCAAGGTCATCAGACCTTTATTGACCATGTTGGGAGCGATGACCGCAGTACTCTTTTTGATCACCTATCTTCCTGAGATTTCCTTATGGCTTCCTAGGGTGTTCGGGTTAATCGATTAGTAAACTGCTTGGGAGCCTGATGATTTTCCTAATTGGAGAAAAATAAAGATTACGATTGTGACCGATGAACTGTAGTGTTTGATTCCGCTACGTTACTTGATTTTCCAAAGGGCATTCCGGAAAAAGAACTATCTTTAAAAGCTATCCCTTTATTCTTTTTTCATGCAGACGCCTACGGCCACTGACTATCTGGAACACTTGAAAAACAAGATCATATCCTATACGGAAATCGATGAAGCGGTACTCAATGACCAGGTTCGATATTACAAGCGACTCGAGTTGAAGAAAGGGGAGAACCTCGTTTCTCCCGGGCAGTTGGTGAATCATTTTTACTATGTCGCCAAGGGCTGCATCTACTATTACAAACTAGAGGACGGAGAACAAAAAGTACTTGAATTCTATACCGATGACGTCTTCTTTACCGATTTACCGGCTTATGTCAGAGGAACGTCTTCAAACTACTACCTCAAGGCCTCGGAAGATACCATTGTATACGCCGTCAAAAAATCGGATGCCGAGAATTCGTTTGACCAATCCCATCAATTGGAACGTTTTGGTCGACTCTCGATGCAGGAAGCCTTTATGAAGATCTTCACACGGGTAGAGCGTTTAAGCAGCCGAACAAATGAAGAGCGTTATCTAAGGCTCTTGGAAAAACGTCCTGATCTATTTCAGCGAGTGCCCCAATACCTAATCGCTTCCTACCTCGGAGTCACCCCTGTGGGTTTGTCAAAGATTCGGAAACGGGTGGGGAAGGGCTAGGTGATTTTTTTTAACTGTCGATTGCTCCAATAAATAAAAACTCCGGCCGTCAAGAACATCAACGTACCGTAAACAGCTGCTGATATCGCATAGGTCGAATTGTTCAAGAGTAGTGTGGCGATGCTAATGGCCAATGTTCCATTTTGTATACCTCCTTCAATAGTGATTGAAATACGTTGTTTCAAGGGAAGTTGAAATAGATACCCGATCAAATATCCGGTGGCCATGGTCAAGATATTCAATGTCAGGGATACCAGACCAGCAGCCTCCAAATTTGCAATAAGCGTCGCACGCTCTTTATAAATTATCGCGATCAGTACTAAAACAAAAAAGATTCCCGATGCTTTTTTGACTGGTCCTTCCGCTTTTTTGGCGAATCTTGGTTTTTTATATTTCAAAAACATGCCTAGGGCGATGGGTAGTATCACAATACAGCATACTTGTGCAATGGTTTGAAAAACGTTGAGTTGTATTGAAGTACCTTCTCCTAAAACAAACTGCAGGCCCAAATTGACAATAAACGGAATGCTGATTAGGGTAATCAAACTACTGATAGCCGTTAAAGAAACCGAGAGTGCCGTATCACCATTGGCCAAGTGGGTAATCAAATTCGAAGTAGGCCCTCCTGGGCATGCAGCTAAAATCACGATTCCGATGGCAATTTCAGGGGGTAAGGTAAACACGGTAATCAATGCAAAACCGATCAAAGGCAAAAGCACTAGCTGATATAGTAATCCTAAAAGTATGGCTTTGGGACGCACGAAAACTTGAATAAAATCCTTTGTGGAAAGGGAGAGTCCCATCCCGAACATAATGACAATGAGCGATAGTGCTAAAATGAGGTTAGAGAGGTTATCCATAGTATGTACTGGTTGGTGGTCGGTGTTCCTAAAGATAGTCTTTCTATAGGGGGAATGTCAAGATAAACTCATTTTTGAAAGGAGTTTTGAGATATTGGGCTAGGCGGTAGTGTTTTGAATATACTCCTTTTGAGTGCGCAATGAAATTAAGGGTTGGTCGACCATAAAGCGGCACTTTTGAGCAGGGCTCTTCTGGGCAGCTTTAATCCTGCGAGAATCAGTTCCGCAAAATCTTCGGGTTGTAGAACTGTAGCCTGGGAGTTTTTATCCGCAATGCCCAGGTCAATGGTCATATCGGTTTCTATGGTACTCGGCGTCAAGGTATTCACTCGTATGTTGTCTTTACGAACCTCTTTCATTAAGGACTCGGACATTCCAATAACACCGAATTTCGATGCGCAATATGCCGATATGTTGGCGTTACCATTTAAGCCTGCCGTCGAGGAGATATTAATGATATCACCTTCTTTTTTTAGAAGTAGATGCGGTAATACTTCTTTGGTAACATAATACATGCCCATCAGGTTGGTTTGAATGATTGCACTCCATGTATCGACCTCCATTTCGCGAAGGGAACCAACAGCGGCAATACCCGCATTGTTGACCAAAATATCCACATCGCCTAGCTTTTCGGCAACAAGTTCGATATGTCTTTTGACTTCCTCGTAGTTGCCCACATCGAACGCGGCATAAAATGCGTTGACCCCGAATTTCTCCAACTCTGCAACGGTTTCTTTTAGCGCATTTTCATTTCTGCCGGTTATGGCAACATCGATTCCTTCTTTTGCAAAGGCTAGGGCGGTTGCTTTTCCCAACCCTCTACTGCCTCCAGTAATGATGGCTTTTTTGTTTCTAAGCGTATTCATTTCGTGATTTTTCTGAACTGCCATGCAACCGAAGCTGCTCGGTGTGCTATCGGTGGTTCGTTTCTTGAATTAGTTTTCTTGGGTCCAATAATCCATTACAAAGACTCCATCTAGCAGAGGTCCCACCTTTTCTACCAAGGCCAAGTGCGCTTTATGAAAAAGATAGATTTCCCTACCGTGTGCATCATTAAAGGTCAAGGTAAAGGTATGTGTGAATCCATTGCTATGTCCTTCCGTACTATCATTTAGTCCCCATTCAAGGTCGACAATTTGAGGAATCTTATTTTTAAGATGTGCAAAAGCGTTTTCAGCTTCGACAATTTGTTCGGGGGTGGTGTCCGATTTATATTTCAAGTTTACCACATGTCTTAAAAGCTTTCCCTTTTGGCTGATTTTTGGGGAAACTTTGTACGTTACGAGTTGTTTCATATCAAATCTGTTGGAGCCAGCGATAAGAAAATTGTCTTCCTCGATTTTATGCGATCTCAATCCATAGTAGATAGAAAAACCGGTTTCTAAATAATCGATGGGACTAAGGATACCGTCCTTATTCAGTTTACACAATTGAATACTGGCATCGTCTCGAGTTCCAACGGCCAGTATTGCTGCCTCGTCGGTGGCTGAAACAATCTCTATCCTTGTTTGGCCCGATAGTTTTGTGCTGGCATCATCTTTCAGTACAAAGTGGGGAACCAAAGCCCCTTGATCCGTTACTTTAAAGACGCTTACCCCATCCCCGTGGTATACGAAGTCCGTATTTTTTATAAAACCATTGCTCTCATAGTATTTATGGTGCCGATGGCCAACAATGACATAATGTTGTGTTCCTAAAGTAACTCCTGTAACGGGATACGCTCCGGTCAAATATCGATCTGTGGTCGTATCACCTATGTTATTGATATTTTTGAATTTCCCGTTTTGGTACACCCTAAAACTGCTCACCCCATTGTCTTGAAAGCCCCCTGTATACAAAAAGGTCTTGCCCTTGATTTTATGGGTGAACATGCCTATGATACCATCGGTAAATATGTTGTTGTCATCTTTCAAGGATTGCACATGGGTAAGCTTGCCATCATTATGAATTTTAAAGCAGCTTAATCCCGGGGTTTCTTCTAGGCCACCTATAAAGAGGTAAGCCGCTTTTTTCATATGTACGACTTGTAAGGTGATCGCTGTTCCGAGATGGGTTTCTTCGCTGTCTTCCACTAGAAAAACACGTTGTAGCGCTCCATTTTCCAAAATTTTGAACGTTTCAATGGCATTACCGTGTTTGTTTGCTATGAACAGAAAATCGGTACCGTTAATTCTGTCGGCCACCATACCTCGTGCAGGTCCCTTTTGTTTGTAAAGTTCATGATTGCTTATGGGGGTAAGTTTCCCCTTGGCGTCTAGGCGATATACATCCACATTGCCGAAACCTCCGGCATACACATAATGAACGCCGTCTTTTTCATAGGTAGTAACGGTCACCGTATTGTTAGCGGAGATGGCCTTAAAGTCCTTTCTGTACAACATCAGGTCGTCCGAGACTTGTCCCCAGCAGATTTTCATTATAAGAAGGAATCCTATTAGTACATAACCTTTGGGTATAGTCATAATTGCCGTTTGGGTTGATTTCATATATTATTCTATTATCGATTGGGCCCCGGTTTTGGCGATAGCCCGATCTTGCGTTATGGTTCCGCCACTTACGCCGATGGCTCCTATAATTCTGCCGTCTTTATTTTTTATTGGGAGACCGCCAGGGAAGGTTATTAATCCTTCATTCGAATGTTCAATATTGTAAATGATACCTCCTGGCTGGGTCAATTTTCCCAGTTCGCCCGTATCAATATCGAAATATCGTGCTGTTTTGGCTTTTTTAATGGCCACGTCGATACTTCCTAAAAAGGACTCATCCATGCGAAGGAATGCCTTGAGGTTGGCTCCAGCATCCACTACGGCAATGTTCACCAATATATTGGAAGCCTCGGCTTTTTCTTTTGCCGCCAAGATGATTTTTAAAGCCTCTTCATGTGAAACATCATGAGTGATTTGTGCCTTGGCACTACTGCAGGGTACTATCAATGCTAAAATAAGGACGAACACAGGTGTTCGTATCGATTGGGAAAGTTTCATGATTTCGTGTGTATTGTTATCCCACAAAAATTGAAAACTACGTCGAGGAAAAAGTTGAACAAGTTCAACAAACACGAATTAGTTGGTTTTTTTCTTGATTTTACTCAAAAATTCATGGGTTATTCCTAGATAACTGGCAATTTGTTTGTCCGTAAGTTTAGTTGCAATGTTCGGGTACGTACTTGTAAAATGCCGATAGCGTTCCGTAGCGGTTTGGGAATGATTTCGTATAAGACGACGTTGCCAGGCTACAATAGCCTTTTGCGACATGACTCGAAACAACTTCTCCACTGCAGGAACCGATTCGTAAAGCGCGAGTTTATCAATCTTGCGAATTAGAAGCACCTTGCTGTCTTCCAAAGCCTGCATATTTAAATCGGATGGTTTGCGATTCATAAAGCTGTCTATGTCCATAAGCCACCAATCTTTAGTTGCGAAATACAATGTGTTTTCGTTTCCTTTTTTATCTAAAGTGAAGATTCTAAAACAACCTTCCACGACAAACCCCTCAAATGTACAGACTTCACCTTGTTCTAAAAGAAATGTCTTTTTTGGTATGGATTTGAGTTGAAAGTGCTTACAGAACTCTTCTAGTTCCCATTTGGAGAGTTGGGCGTTTTTACTGATATGTTCTACTAGTATATCGTGCGACATTTTCGATAGTGTTCTTGACTAGTAACGCTATGTTACATTTAAACAGTAGGTACTGCACTCTTTGGAGTGAACCACGGGATAGTTCAATTTTTGCAGGTTTAGCATTCAGTGACCTATATGTTGGAGCATAGAAAGGGCTATTCATGTATCGGATCGCGTCACTTTTTTCAGATCGATTCCACATACTTTTTATAGTTATCGAGTATGGCCTGCCACCCTTCACGTTGCCGTTCGTTCGTATTGACCTCTTCGAGATCAAACGTCTTGCGAATCACGACCTCTTGATTCTGTTCTATAAATTCAATATCGACCCTTCTTTTACAGGGGATATGATATGAAATATGCTTTTTAGCAACAATCCGATCATAGGTTCCAATAAAATCAAACCCTACTTTCTTTTGACGTAGTTCCATACGCCAACGAAATGCACCACCTGGTTTCAAATCATTGGTTGCGGCCGGACAACACCATTCGTCGCTGGCGAAATTCCAGTTCATAATATGTTCGGGTTTTGTCCAGAATTCCCATGCGCTATCCAAATCGGATTGCACTACGGTCTGCACTGTAATACGTTGAGTGTTGGTTCTCATGTGTTTGGGTTAATAAGATTCAACAGTTGTACGTGTTCTTTTGATGGGCAAAATCGCTTTTGGCTACTGGAGTTTTCAATGCCTCCCTGATTTCGTTCAACAGCGACCCGCATCAATCGAATGATATGTTCTTAACAGTATTTAGGTCATGTTATTATGTCTATGTTGGTTTTCTTTATACGCAAAGTGGAATGCTATTTTTTCTGCGATTCCAGACGTGTATGTCATTTCAATTATCAGTTCATCTTCTCCAAAAGGGGGTGCTGTAGGTCGGCCTTTAGGAGCCGAGGTAATCCAAAATGATAACGTTGGTATGTGCCGAACTATTGGACGGTCAGCTTGATATAGTACTGTAGTTATTGGATTTGATGGAACTTCTGAGTGTCTGTCTGGCTTCACCTTGGGTTTGATATTGCTTTCTTGCAGCGATCTTTTTCTCTCCATAAAGCTACGGATTTTTCCTAAGCCTGGAAACTACATCGATCGCTGATGTGCTATTGGGTTATCAACTGAGGGGTTACTGACCGAAACGTTCTTCCCAGCGCTTTTTGTTTTTCTTGAAGTAGTGACTTCCGATGGCTCCAACTGCTCCGGAAGATATACCGATCAGCGCGTAGAATACCCCAAGATTGGTATCGATGTGCCATATATCCGGAAGTCGTGTGAAAACCTCCGCCGCAAAGGCACAATAGAGTCCGATAACTGACCAATACATATAGGATAAATGAACGATGATAGGTTTTTTGTGCGTTTTCAAATACATGGGGAGCATACCTAAGATTAAAGTCACTGTACTGATAATGGCAAAAAAATGAAGTATTCCAAAAGCATTGTGAAGGCGATAGATCATAAATGCGGTGATGCACACCATGAGCATGGAAATGGCGTAGATTCTTCCAACTCTTTTGTGTGTAGCAGTTCCTTTTGTTTTGGTCAAAACAATCGTGCCCGTAATAAGGGCAATCAGAGACATGACCGTATGAAACCAACCGACGAAATCGTAGGGCATCTTTTCAAATTTTGATAAAGATGAACTATAAATGAAGTGCTTTCCATTTTTTGCGACTGAACTGTGGAAAATTTAGGATGAGTGGTTGGGACATGTACGCTTGTTCCTTTTTATGGTTTGAAAGCGGTTTTGATTGTTGTGGAAGTGTATGAAGTAGTGCCCAACTCAAGACTTTCGAGAGAAGGTCGAAACGGGGCAAGACAACTACATCATTTGGTACATCCAAACGGATTTTAACAGACTAAGCTTGAATCAGGAATATTGAAAATTCTAATACCCTTAACTCGCTACATCTGTTTATTGAAAACCGGTTAATCTAAAATTAAAGTGCCAAGGATGATACCCCCAAGTGTCCCAATCATCCAGATGTGTTTCTTCACGTATGGTTGAAGTTCCACTTAGGCCCTGTTCGTCACATAACCCCGAATGCAGTTCCGTATTACCATGTGTTCCGGTATGTATACCCAGTGTTTCGCCATCTACGAGGTACCAGGTAAAGTGATATAAGGTATCTTTCTTTAGTATAAGATTCAGGTCGGTGAGATCAAATGTCTGCCAGAACAATTGCATAGGATTGTTAAAGGTCTTGTCTTTATAGGCAAGAACGTTTCCTTCTCCGTCCCGTAGTTGGAGGCGTACGGTAGAATCACCGAAATATGTATTGACATTTCCCTCATCGTCTACGAACCGAAAATAATTGCTGAATCGTATGCTATACGATGTGATGAACATATCTTGTTCAGGGGTTAATGATTGGCCTGTTCCTACATTTCTTGGGGCATGAAAAAACTCTGGGGAGATTTTATTGCCCCTATCATCCCCACCAAACCACTTTGAGGCATTTTGCAGGTCACAATTATAGTTTATGGTTTCTTCCATGAATTCAAAACCTACAGTATAGGTTTTTTCTTCATTGTTTTCCGAAGTAATTACAAAAGTTACCGGTTGCGAGTAATCCATAATACCGGAGGGATCGGGCATGATGGTCGCATATTCAGGAATCTCATACGCAACTGACAGTTGTGTAAGGTCTGTGTCTTGGGGAACACGCTGAGATATCATACCCTTTTCCCTATCGATGTCCGCAGGTAGGTTTAGGGTATCAAAAAGAAGGATGAATGCACTAAAATCATTTTCTTGAGATAGAATTTTTGACAAGATCACCCGATAATTCTTTGTTGTTCCATTTTCTGCGGTGACAACAAAGTCAACAGGTAGTGAATAATCACTGATGGTACTCGGATCTGGAGCAATGCTGGCAAAAGCTGAAATCTCGATTTCGGCTGTAACTTCGGTCAGACTCCAATTTTTAGGAAGTTCTTTGGTAGCCTCACCACTTACTTGGTCAATATCGGCGTTGACTTCATCAACGCTATTCTTATTGTTTTTTAGACGGATACCGGTTATGGCATTTTCCGGACTCTCCTCACGTGATAGGGTAAGGGTGTAGACACTTTCAGCTCCGTTTTCCGCAGTAACGGTAAATTCAATCGGGTCTGTAATCAAGGTAATATCCTTAGGGTTTGGATCTATCGTGGCGCCTTGGGAAATTAAAACCTCCATCACAAGATTGTTGGCGGTGGTCACGTTGTATGGCGTAATAATATCAATCGTTTTGCCGTCTATGGTAACCGCATATTCTAGGTTGCCACTGGATACCGTGAAAGAAGTAATCGTATTACCACCTGAAAGTTCGGTTTCCGTACCTTCTTCATCAGTACAGGAAAAAAGGGAAATAAGCACAAAAAATAAGGTGAAATGAATTTTTTTCATAATTCTGAGGGATATCAAATAGTAATCTAGATTACTCAGTTGCTGAGCGAAATTAGATAATATGGGAGCCAAAGACGACTTTTTTCTTTCTTTTGTAGCTTGTATTCGTTGAAAGGTCCTACAGTAATATTCTAACGGGTAAATACAAGTCAATGCTGCTTTCCGCCAGTGAGTGGTTCAACTATTCTTTGGGTTCTCCTACTATGGATATCTATAACGAATCACGTTTATTGGCGGATTCTAACGTACTACAATTTCGATTAAACGGGTATTGCCAGAATATGGTAATTCATTCATTTTTTCTTCATTTTCTTTTTCGATACTTGGCTTTTAAACAGTACAGATGGTCAATCTCGATGCTACTTCTATATCAAGAGACAGGGTTGTTCTTGAATGAATGAAAACTAATTGTTTTCTAGACCTTTTGCCGTTCGATCTTCCTTAGCTGGAGGTGCGGTAGCCTTAGGACTATCATTGAGCAACTTCAATACTTCCGCTACAACTTTCTCCATTTGGGGGTCACGTCCTTGCAGCAATACGTTCGGATCGTCCCAGACGGGGATATCAGGTCTAACGCCAACACCTTCATCGAACCAGGTACCGTTATTAAAATAAAGTCGTGCTCCCGGAACAGTAATTCCTCCGCCATCAATGAGTCGATGGCCTGTGGCGGGACCGACTAAAATACCAATAGTGCGCTCACCAACAATCGGTCCGGCGTCCAGTTCCCTAAATGCCCAGGGTAATCCATCTCCTCCAGATCCTGCCCAACCATTAATCAGCATACCCATTGGACCAGTATTGGCCTTTACCGGATACGCGTGTGATTTTCCATGGCGCCAGTATAGGTTGTAAATGACAGGGCGTGTCATCAGTTCTAAAAAGCGGTCAGCGAGTTGTCCACCCCCATTGAAACGTTCATCAATAATGAACCCTTCCTTGTCTAGCTGGCCGTAGTACATTTTAACCAAGTCAAGTTGCCCCCTATTTGCCGTATTGGTCATATACACATAGCCCAATTTACCTCCGGAAAGTTGTTCCACCCTTAATCGATTCTTCTCGATCCAATCCAAGTAGCGAATATTTCCTTCCTCTGCTCCTGTAAGGCAGGTGACCACTACATCTTTTGCATCGCCCATATTACCGTTTTTGCTGACCTTCAGTACAACTGTTTTACCATCAAGACCTTCAAAGGCAGCATACGGCTCTTTGTTTGGGGAAAGGGAAATTCCATTGACGGAATGTATATAATCCCCCTCGGACACTTTTACTCCGGGACGATCGAAGGGCGACCTGTGTTCGGCATCCCAATCGGCCGGCTTTACAATTCGTTTGACCCTATACCCCTTGTTGTCCTTGGCCCAGTCAATCCCTAGATAACCGGTACTCACATTTTCCACTTTTTCATTGTCCCCACCAAATGTATAGGTATGGCCAGCACTTAGCTCGGCGGCAAGATTCGACTGTATGAACGTTACATCCCAACGGGATCGGGCATCATCGATCAACTTACCGTATTGTGTACGAAGCGAGTCCCATTCCACTTGTTGCATGCCCTCGTCATAAAAGAAATCGCGGTGTCTTCTCCAAGTGTCCTGAAAGATCTGGCGCCATTCTTCCCTAGGGTTCAGCTCCATAATCAACCCATCTGTAGGGATGGCATCCTTGATTTTCTGATCTGGCTCGGGTTGAATAATACCAAATTGTGGCCCACTCCTCACTAGCAGCGATTTCCCATCGGCTGTCTTGACGCCCCCATTTATTTTGGCCATGATGGATTTTTCTTCCCGTTCCTTCAGGTCATAGAAAAATAATTCCGGTTCACCACCACTTGATCCCGAATTGGGCAAGCGACGGTAGACTAACTTACCCTCAAAGGCCATAAGGTCGGTCAAGTTGCCAGGCTTTGCTGGTAGAATAACCAACCTACTTTCCATATCATTCCAATCCACTTTTATCGGTTCCGGGGCTTTCTTTTTCGAATCGTCTTTTTTCTTCTTTTTTTGTTTACCACCTTCTTCTTTTGGCTGCTCTTCCTTTTCCGCTGTGCTTAACTCGTCATTTTTTGCTTGTAGAAGGTATGGTGATTCTTGACTCAAACTGATAGCGGCCAGTTGTGTGGCATTCGGATAGATCCAGGTACCATCTTGAAGGCCACTGTATACCGCGCTAAAATTCCTATCCGTAAGAAAAAACAAGTATGTACCATCTACCCCAAAAACCGGGTTGGTATCATTGTAAAATCCACTGGTAACCTGTCTAGATTGTTTACTGCCAAGGCTGTAGATAAAAATGGCTTCGTTACTATTGTCCATACCGATAGAATAGGTGAGGAACTTCGAATCGTGTGACCAATGAATGGGATAGCCCGAACGGCCGCCGTGACCATAATTCCATTGATAATTGCCAACTACTTCAACTGCTCCTGTTGCCACATCCAAAATGCTGATATCATTTTTCTCATCAATGAATGCCAACTTTTTGCTATCTGGTGACCAATGAAGGGTATAGCCATATCCTTTATTTCTGGAAGTGATTTTTTTGGTCTTCTGTTCTTTTCGCATCGATTGTAGATAAATCTCATACTCACCTGATTTATCACTCCAATATGCTACATAATCTCCATTGGGCGACCATGTGGGACTATGGTCGAACGCTCCTGAAGAGTTGGTGATGTTTTGAACAAATCCTTCTTTTACAGGGGCATTGAACAATTCGCCCCGTGCCTCGAATACAATTCTACTTGCCCCAGGAGAAGCTGTCATTCCCCTTATTTGCTTGTTTACCTCGAGTCTTTTGGGCATTTCGAGAGTCAAATCACTTATTACGGTTACGGCAACCTCTTTTGATTCCTCGGTAGCGAGATCCATGAGATGGAGCGCGCCGCCTACTTCGAAGACCAGATCCTTTGGACCAGCCGATAGATACGTAATGTCAAAGTCTTTGAATTGGGTAATCTGATTCAGTGCTTCCGATTCAAGATCGTAACTCCATACGTTCAACCGCAGGTCATCTGCGCGGTCGGATAAGAAATAAATTTTATCACCTCCCCATGCGGGCTTCCCATCATTCGCTTCACTATTGGTGATGTTCTTAGCGGTATTGTTTTCCAGATCAAATAAGATGACCTCCGAAGTTAGTCCGCCTCGATATCTTTTAAAGGGATAGGTCTCCGTTATTTTGGTAATATAGGCCAGTTGCTTTCCATCAGGCGAATACGTGGCGATCTCGCCATAGGGGATGGGCAACTTTTCTGGCATTCCGCCTGTTTTGGGAATGAGAAAAAGTTGGTTTACGCGTCCGGATGGAATACCTGTCTCTCTTCTTGAAGCGAATAGGATTTTATCACCTGCAGGATGCCATTCTACCATGCGATCGGAATGGGACCCATAGGTCAATCTATGAGGAACACCACCTGTAACGGGCATAACATATACATCGGGATTGCCTCGGTACCTGGCTGTAAACGCAATCTCCTTACCATCTGGAGAGAATTTTGGATAGGATTCCTCCCCGGGGGAATTGGTCAGTTGTGTGGCGGTACCCCCATTTTTGTCGACCACCCAGATATCGCCGCCGTAAACGAAGCAAATTTGTGTTTCCGATACATCGACGTAACGCATTAGTTTTGCATTGATTTGACCGAACGAACTTGAACTGAATGCAATAAGAAGTACGGAGATAAGGAATTTCATAATTTGAATTTTGGTTGACGGATAAAACTAGTGATAGACTCGCCTTTGATATCGTTATGAAGATTTCTAACGGAAATTGTCTCCATGAAATCAGGCCTCTTTTAATTAATGTGGGTGAAGTTAGCTAAAAATAGGTCTGCATCTGCGCTCTGATGAAAATATAGCAGCAACTTCGACATAGGTCAAGAATCGAATCTAGGTTTGTGCTCCGAAGTGATTACCATCCCCATTTTATTAAACCAGTTTAATGGAATTCGACAGAATTTCGGTTAACTTCAAGCATCTAAAATAAGCACGCTATGGCACAGCACTATATCGACCTTGATACCCTTAAATTTCTCTTGTTCAGTGTAAACGACCTAGAGGGTGTGCTAGGGCACGAACGTTATACCGAGTATGATAAAGAGTCGATTGAAATGATGCTTGAGGCTGTCAAGGACTTTTCCGACAAGGAACTCTACCCGTACTTCAAGGAAATGGACGAGCACCCCGCTCATTTTAAAGATGGGGAAATCGTCGTGCATCCACAGGTCACCAAATACATGAAGGCAGGGGGCGAGATGGGCTTTCTATCCGGACCGTTTTCCTATGAGGACGGAGGGCTGCAAATGCCCTCAATGGCGGTGAATGCTTCGGCCTTTATTCAAGAGGCGGCCAACAATCACCTGCCGGGCTATATCGGTCTTACAGTAGGTGCGGCAGAGTTGATCGTTCATTTTGCGAACAAAACCTTGAATGAAACCTATGTGCCCAAAATGTTGGAAGGCACCTGGGGCGGTACCATGTGCCTGACCGAACCACAGGCGGGCAGCTCGTTATCCGATATCGTGACCTCGGCCACACCCGATGGGGAAACCTATAAAATACACGGACAGAAAATATTCATCTCTGCTGGGGATTACCAGGGCGCCGAGAATATCGTGCATCTGGTCTTAGCTCGAATTAAAGGGGCCCCAGCCGGTACCAAAGGCATTTCGCTTTTCGTAGTGCCAAAGTATAGCCCTGCTGAAGATGGGAGCTTAACACCCAATGATGTCACTACCGTAGCGGATTTTGAAAAAATGGGACAAAAGGGCTATTGCACCACCCATCTTTTTTTTGGTGACAAAGACGCCTGTACGGGATGGCTCGTCGGTGAGCCCAATCAGGGCCTGAAATACATGTTCTTGATGATGAATGGCGCTCGAATTGCCGTAGGTCGCGGCGCAGCGGCGATTGCAACGGCGGCCTATCATGCTTCATTGAACTACGCAAAAGAACGTCCCCAAGGCCGACAATTGACCAGCACCGGAAAAAAGAATGTAGCACAAGAACAGACCTTGATCATCAATCACCCTGATGTGCGCCGTATGTTGTTATTACAGAAATCGGTTTGCGAAGGTGCCTTGAGTTTGATCTTTAAAGCCTCGCGCTACAATGACCTGTCACAAGCCCATCCAGATGAGGGGGAGCGTACCAAATACAAACTGCTTTTGGAAATCTTGACCCCTGTGACCAAGACCTACCCCTCTGAAATGGGTATTACTTCGGTCAATAATGGGGTGCAGGTGTTGGGTGGTTATGGCTTTTGTTCGGACTATATTTTGCAACAGTACCTCCGCGATATTCGTATCTCTGCCATATATGAAGGAACGACAGGTATTCAGTCCCAAGACCTTTTGGGGAGAAAGGTCACCATGGAAAACGGAAAAGCGTTACAGTTGCTATCCAAGGAAATCCAGGGTACCATACAGGCGGCAATGGCACATGAGTCCCTAAAACCATATGCGCAGAAACTCGGGACGAAACTGGAGTTGACACAAGGCGTACTACAATCGTTGATGGGCTACGCTATGAAAGGGGACTATCAACGCTTTTTGGCAGATGCAACCCCCTTTATGGAATTTTTCAGTACGATTGTCATCAGCTGGCTCTGGTTGGAAATCGGAATCGTTGCACAAAATGCGCTACTGACCGGAGACAAGACTTTTGACAAGGATTTCTATGAAAGTAAAATTCATACAATGCAGTTCTACTTCAAATATGAATTGCCAAAAACCACAGGATTGGCAGAAGTTCTTATGGATAACCAAGCATTGACCTTGAATACGTATGAAAAGATCTTTAAATGAGAGGCAGTGAGGCATTGTCGATTAAGAGTTAGCAGTTAGCAATAGGCAGTGGACAATGAGCAGTTAACAGTTGGCAGTAAAAAGTATATATTTTTAGCGTATAGCGTGAGGCGTGAGACGAAAAGCAAATGATGTATAGCGCAAGTCAAGAAGTTTGGAATTTGGAATTTTATTTTTGGAATTTATACCAGTGGACAATGAGCAGTTAACAGTTGGCAAAAAGTATATATCTTAAACGTATAGCGTATAGCGTATAGCGAGGTGCGAGACGAAAAGCGAATGAAATGCAGCGTAAGTCATGAAGTTTGAGATTTGGAATTTGGAATTTGGAATTTGATTTTTGGAATTTGTACCAGTGAACCTAAAGCCTGTAATATACGGCGTACGGCATGAAGTTTAAAGGAAGGGATTCAGAGCAATAAATAGAAAGAGTGTACCTATGATAAAACAAAAATTCGACCTGACCGGAAAAGTTGCCATAGTGACTGGGTCAAGTAAGGGTATCGGGAAATCGATTGCCCGCGGTTTGGCGGAGAACGGCGCTAAAGTGGTCGTCAGTTCTAGAAAGCAAGAGGCCGTAGATGCAGTGGCGGAAGAATTTAAGGAAGCTGGTTTGGAAGCCTTAGGAATCGCCTGCCATATCGGAGATGACGATCAACGCAAGACATTGGTGACAAAAACTTCGGAAGCTTTTGGGCGCATCGATATTTTGGTGAATAACGCTGCCATCAACCCCTTTTATGGTCCTCTTGAAGCAACAGGTGAGGAGGTATTCGATAAGATTATGGCAATCAATGTAAAAGCACCATGGTTACTTTCCAATCTAGTGCAGCCTTATATGAAAGCACAGGGCGGAGGTAGTATTATCAATATATCGTCGGTAGAAGGTGTTCACCCCGGTTTTCGATTGGGACTGTACAGTATGACGAAATCCGCGATGATTATGTTGACCAAGAACCAGGCAAAAGAATGGGGCAGGTATGGGATTCGAGCCAATGCCGTTTGTCCGGGACTCATCAAAACGAAATTCAGCGAAAGTTTGTGGTCCAACGAGAAGCTGGTTGCGGGTTATGAGCAAATGGTACCATTAAGCCGAATGGCCCACCCCGATGAAATGGCGGGAGTGGTCATGCTTTTGGCCTCCGATGCCGGATCATACATGACAGGAGGCGTATATGCCGCGGACGGCGGATATTTGATTTCGGGATAGACTGGGTATTGAGCAATACGGAAGACGTAAAAAGCAAAATAATGAGGAGCCACACAGAAAATAATAAGAAGAAAGAAGTTTGAAGTATATAGTTTATTTAACACCCAACCATCAATAAGTAATCCATGAATTTCCAATACAGCGAAAAATCCCTGTTCTATCAAGAAAAACTCAAGAAGTTTATCACGGAACACGTTGCGCCAGTCGAAAAGGAAGTGGAAGCATTCCACGGCAATCATGATAACGCCTGGAAAAGATGGCCTGGTCTAGAAACCCTAAAAAAAGAGGCAAAGGAAGCCGGACTTTGGAATTTGTTTCTTCCCAAAAGCTACGGTGATTTGAGTCCGGGTTTGACGAATTTGGAATATGCGCCCCTCGCTGAAATTATGGGCCGGATATTGTGGTCCTCCGAGATTTTTAATTGTAGCGCACCTGATACGGGCAATATGGAAGTGTTGGCTAAATACGGCACTCCAAAGCAGCAAGAAAAATGGGGCAAGCCCTTAATGAACGGAACCATTCGTTCCGCCTTTTTAATGACGGAACCTGAAGTTGCTTCTTCCGATGCGACGAATATTGAAACTTCTATCAAGGCCGACGGCGATGCCTATGTCATTAATGGAAGAAAATGGTGGTCTTCTGGGGCGATGGACCCGAATTGCAAGATAGCCATTGTGATGGGCAAAACGGATTTCGACGCCCCACGACACCTACAACAAAGTATGATTTTGGTACCTATGGATACGCCGGGTCTTGAAATCGTAAGGCCCTTGACCGTTTTCGGATATACCGACTCCCCAGAGGGACATGCGGAAATAAAACTGGACAATGTACGCGTACCTAAAGAGAACCTTTTGGTCGGTGAAGGACAAGGCTTCGCTATTGCCCAAGGGCGCTTAGGTCCGGGTAGAATTCATCATTGCATGCGGCTGATCGGTATGGCCCAACGGTCGTTGGAAATTATGGCCGAACGTACCACAGGTCGTAAACCTTTTGGTAGAACATTGGATACCTACAGTAGTGTACGTCAGGCCATTGCCAGTTCGGCCTGTGACATTGAACAAACACGCTTGTTGGTCCTGTCCGCAGCGGATAAAATGGATCGATTGGGAAACAAAGAAGCAAAGGATTTAATTGCCATGATCAAGATTGTGACTCCTAAGATGACCTTGCGGGTAGTGGACAAAGCCATTCAAATATTGGGCGGTCTAGGAGTTTGTGGCGATACCCCTTTGGCGCATTTCTTTGCGGCTGGTAGAATGCTTCGATTGGCAGATGGCCCCGATGAGGTTCATATGAGTCAGTTAGGAAAGAATGTGATTAAGAGATATAGCGGAAAGAGTTAATGTTCGATTAACAGTTGACAATGAGCAGTTAACCGCAACTATAATTAGTAGTAAGCGCAAAACGTAAAACGTAAAACGTAAAGCGCACAGCGAAGAGCGAAAAAAAATTGCCCCTTGCACAGGGTGAAGAACAAAAACATGAACACAAAACCAGTACGTGAAGGTGAGGAATTGAATGCCGTACAACTCAAGAAGTTCCTTCTTGCGCATCATTTGATTTCAGATACGACTAGTGAGTTAGAAGTCGATCAGTTCTCTAACGGATTTTCTAATCTTACCTATCTCTTAAAAATCGAGGATAAAGAATATGTGTTGCGTCGTCCGCCTCGGGCTGCTCCAAAAAGGGGACATGATATGGGCAGGGAATACACGGTAATCTCAAACCTGAACAAGGTATTCGATAAAACGCCAAAGGCACATGCCTATACCGAGGATAAATCCATTATCGGAGCCCCATTTTATATTATGAGTAAGGTGGAAGGTGAAATTCTCACTGCGAAGGAAGCCCGAAAACGCCAGGTAACACCTGCGGAGTTCAACACGATTTCCAATACCTGGTTAGAGACTTTTGTGGCCTTTCACAATAGTGATTACAAAGCAGCCGGATTAGAGAATCTTGGTCGTCCTGAGGGTTATGTCGAGCGGCAAGTGACCAATTGGGGTGAACAGTATTTGGCGGCGGCCACGGATGAGGTGCCCGCGGCGGAAAAGGTGATGGTCTGGATGCAAGAAAATCAGCCTAAAACATATGACCAGACCCTCATCCATAATGATTTTAAGTACGATAACGTAGTCTTCACATCCGGCTCATGGAAAGAAATTACGGCCATCCTAGATTGGGAAATGTGCACCTTGGGTGACCCTCTGATGGATTTGGGAACTTCCTTAGGGTATTGGACTACCGTCACTGATCCTGCTATCATGAAACAAGGGTTGCAGTCCCCAACGGTTATGGAAGGGAATCCCTCACGGACCGAAATCGTGCAGCAATATGCCATCAAGAGTGGTCGAAATATTGATCATCTGGTATTCTATTATGCATACGGTCTCTTTAAAATAGCAGTTATCGCACAGCAAATCTATTTCCGATACAAGAATGGCCATACCAGTGACCCAAAGTTCGCGCATTTGAATAAAGCGGCAGAGTTGTGTTGCAATACCGCCTGGCAGGCGATTCAAAAAAAACAGATCGATAATTTGTTTTGAAAGCAATGAACAATCGGTAGTTGGCAGTGATCGATTAAGGACGAGCACTGAACGAAGATAGAACCAATAAGCGCAGCGACATAATTGTTGGGAACAACCGAATGAAAGAATAAAATAAAATGCCATGAATCTAAAGACCAAAGTAGTTGTTATAACGGGTGCAGGAAGCGGCATTGGAGCTTCCACTGCCAAACTCTTCGGGCATCACGGGGCGATTGTAATCGTCTCCGATATGAATTTGGATAGTGCCCAAGAGGTAGCGGGTGAAATAAAAAATCTCGGAGGTAATGCTACAGCCATCAAAACGGATGTAACGAATTTTGAAGAGGTCGAGGCCTTGATCGCCATGACGGTTAAAGAACACCATCAGATAGATGTCATGGTCAATAATGCAGGTATAGGAGGAGCGCATCAAAGGAAAACGGCCGAACACACTCATGATGATTGGCATAAAGTTATCGCAGTAAATCAAACAGGTGTTTTTTATTGCATGCAGGTTGCTTTGAGGCAAATGACGAAACAAGGGTACGGAGCTATGGTGAATGTAGCTTCACTAGCGGGCTTAAAAGCCTCTGGCAATAACCTCTCCTATAGTGCGAGCAAATTTGCGGTAGTGGGTATGACGAAATCCGCAGCTTTGGAATATGCGCATAAGAATATTCGAATCAATGCTGTTTGTCCTGGCTATACTCATTCTGCCTTGCTCGATCAGTTACTTTCCACTAGGGAGGATATGGGCGATATCTTGAAACGGTATATTCCCATGAGACGTTTTGGCGAAGCGGACGAAATCGCCGAAGGAATTTGTTGGCTCGCTTCCGACAATTCTAAATTTATGACCGGACAAACAATTACCTTAGACGGGGGCACCTCTTTATAGCTAGAATATGAATACATTGGAAGTATTATATAAAACCGATTATGCCATTGTTCAAATGAACCGTGGGAAGGTGAACGCCATCAATTTTGAAATGGTACAGGACCTCAGGGATATTTTTTATGAACTGGGAAAGAACGACACCGTTAAAGGTGTGATCTTGACAGGGAAGCCGCATTACTTTTCCGCGGGGCTTGATTTAATTGAACTCTACGGTTACGACAAACCTCAAATTCAGGACTTCTTTGTTTCCTTTGGGGCCTTGTACCTTGAACTCGTGCAATTTAAAAAGCCCTTTATTTCCGCCATAACCGGGCATTCTCCGGCGGGGGGTTGCGTATTGGCAGTGACGAGCGATAATCGGTATATGGCTGAAGGAGATACCTATGTCATCGGTTTGAATGAAGTGGCCGTCAACATTCAGATCAGTCAAAACTTAACGGAGGTTTATGCCTATTGGATGGGTGACGGCTTGGCCCATAGATACATCCTATCAGGAAAACTACTTTCTGGCAAAGAAGCTCTTGCCGCCGGTCTGGTAGATGAGCTAGTTCCTTTGGAAAATGTAGTGCTTCGGGCTGAAACACAAATGCACCATTATATGCAAGCCGATCAGGAAATCCTAAGGAATACCAAGGCCAAATTACGAAAACACCTCTGGGACAAATTGGATTTGAAGGCTGAAAATTCACTAAGGGAAGCCTCTGAACTCTGGTGGAAACCTGAGACAAGGGCAAAAATGAAAGCCTATGTGGAAAGTTTTTCGAGCAAGAAGAACCAATGAACAGTGAACAATGAGCAATGAACAATGAGCATTGAACAATTAACAGTTGGCAGTATACCGTTTGAAAATAAAGGTTATGAGCAGTGAATACAGAAAGCAGTGTGTAGCACATCGTATAAAACGTACAGCGTATAACGTAAAGTGCGCAGTAAAAAACACAAATAGAGAATCAGGTAACTACCGATAAAATGTAAAACCGATGAACAAACAATTACTATTCGTAAAAAGGCCTAAAGGAGAAGCGGATGCGTCTACCTGGTCACTCGTAACCAACCCCGTTCCTGAAATCGAGGAGGGTCAAATCTTGGTCAAACAACACTATGTGTCTTTGGATCCAGCGATGCGAGGGTGGATGAACGAAGGAAAATCCTATATCGCCCCCATGGAAATCGGTTCGGTAATGCGAGCGGGTTCCGTAGGTCAGGTTGTGGTGTCGAAAAACCCCAAATTCGAAGTCGGGCAATTTGTTGCCGGAACTGGTGGAGTACAACAATATGCCGTAACCGATGGAAAGGGATTTTATCAGGTCGACCCTCAATTGGCCCCATTGCCCATGTACATCGGCACATTGGGAATGCCAGGGATGACCGCCTATTTCGGTATCACGGAAGTCGCTAAGCTAAAAGAAGGGGAAACCGTTCTGGTTTCCGGAGCGGCCGGGGCAGTTGGAAGTATTGTGGGGCAGATCGCAAAAATCAAAGGATGCCAGGTGATTGGCATTGCAGGTGGCCCCAAGAAATGCAAATATGTTGTGGAGCAATTGGGTTTTGATGCCTGTATCGATTATAAGAACGAAAATGTTGCCACTCGATTTAAAGAAGAATGTCCCAAAGGAGTCGATATTTATTTCGATAATGTCGGTGGGGAGATTTTGGATATTGCTTTGACACGATTACGTCGACATGCCCGAATTGTGATTTGTGGAGCCATTTCTCAGTACAATAACAAGACCAATATCAAAGGCCCGAGTAACTATCTCTCGTTGTTAGTCAATCGGGCCAGTATGACCGGTATGGTCGTTTTTGATTATGCGGACCGATACAAAGAAGGGGCTCAAATATTAGGTGGATGGCTTGCGCAAGGAAAACTCAAAAGTCGAGAGGATGTTTACAAGGGTATCGAAAAATTCCCAGAGACATTCAATCGACTTTTTACTGGTGATAAAATGGGTAAACTTGTATTGAAAGTGATAGATAATTAGGGAGATAGAAACGAATAGGACTTTGATTTTGAGAAGTGAGGACAGGGCAACTTGAATAAAAATCGTCAAAAATAACATCATTTTAAAAATGTCAATCTATCAAAGAATAGGGCAAATAGGGTCGAAATTTATCGGAAGGCCAACACTTTTTAAATACGGATTCAATCTTTCCCCTATGTATCGCAGAAGTACAGGGAGAATTATAGACGTTTCAGAAGATTTGCTACAGGTGCGGATCAAACTTCCACTGAGTTATAAAAATAGAAACTATGTGAATTCGATTTTTGGAGGAAGTATGTTCGCATCGGTTGATCCCATACCCATGGTACAGTTGATACAACTTTTAGGTTCGAATTATGTGGTTTGGGATAAATCAGCGGAAATATTCTTTAAGCGTCCTGCGAAAGAACACCTGTTTGCAGAGTTTAAGTATACCGAAAATGAAGTAGCCGCTATCAAACAAAAAGTGGAGGATCATAACGAAACCGAGATATTAAAAACCACACAACTGATGAATAAGGACGGGTCCGTGGTTTTTTGCGAAGTAAAGAAACGAATTTATATAGCGGATAAGATTTATTTTAAAAATAAACGAAAGACCAAAAAATGAAAGCCATTCGATGTAACACATACGGTCCGCCATCTTCCTTGGTGCTGGAAGAAGTAGCGAGTCTAAATCCGAGAGCGACGGAAGTATTGGTATCCGTGAAGGCTTGCGGATTGAATTTCCCTGATACGCTAATTATTCAGGGGTTGTACCAGTTCAAACCCGAACTGCCTTTTACGCCGGGAAGCGATCTCGCTGGTATTGTAAAAGAAGTAGGGGAAGACGTGACGCATGTACAAGTTGGTCAAGAAGTATTTGGTTTTGTACCTCACGGGGCATTGGCCGAAGAAGTACTGGTTCCTGCAAATGCCTGTTTTCCAAAGCCTACTCAAATGGATTTCCCTATTGCAGCCTCGTTTATGATGGCTTACGGTACCTCTTACTACGCTTTGAAGAACAGAGCAAAGTTGGGGGAAGGAGAAACACTTTTGGTATTGGGTGCATCTGGGGGAGTAGGGCTCGCGGCTGTTGAATTGGGCAAGCTAATGGGAGCCAATGTGATTGCAGCCGCCTCCACCGATGAAAAATTGGCGTTATGCCGGGCGTACGGAGCGGACAGCACGATTAATTATACAGAACAAGATCTCAAAACAACCCTTAAGGAAATGACCAATGGCAAAGGTGTGGATGTGGTCTACGACCCCGTTGGGGGAACCTACTCGGAAGCAGCACTACGTGGCACCGCATGGGACGGTCGCTTTTTGGTGGTTGGTTTCGCCGCAGGCACTATTCCGAAAATACCGTTGAACCTACCGCTGTTAAAAGGAGTTTCCGTTGTTGGGGTTTTCTGGGGAGGGTATGCCATGAAGTATCCCAAAGCGAACATGCAAAACACTATGACCTTGATGCAGTGGCATGCAGAAGGAAAGTTGAACCCCCATATCCATGCTATCTATGATTTGGCGGACACCTCGAAAGCCTTGGAAGAAATGATGAATAGAAAAGTAAAAGGGAAATTGATTGTTAGGGTATAGTACATTAGGAGTTAGGAGTTAGGAGTTAGGAGTTAGGAGTTAGGAGTTAGGAGTTGGATGGCGATTTAGTTGATTTAGGAGCCAAGAGTCAAGAGTCAAAAAATCAGAAAGAAAATAAGATGAGATTAAAAGACAAAATAGCAATAGTAACAGGCGGAGCTAGAGGAATAGGGCAAGCCATCTCCGAATTATTTTCAAAAGAAGGGGCTACCGTGATTATAATCGATCTATTGACGCAAGGGCAACAGGTAGTGGAAGCTATCGTTGGCCAGGGGGGTAAAGCGGAATTTCATGCCGTATCGGTGACCGATAAATCGGCCATTGAAGCAGTGTTCGCCAATGTAAACGAGCGCTATGGCCGTATTGATATCCTAATTAATAATGCTGGCATCACGCGAGATCGCACACTCGAAAAGATGAGCGAAGAAGAATGGAATGCCGTTATCGATGTGAACCTCAAAGGAGTCTTCTTGTGTACCCAAGCCGTGGCACCCTATATGAAGGCCAACAAATATGGTCGTATTGTCAGTGCAGCCTCCAATGTAGGCCTGCGAGGAAATTTTGGGCAAACCAATTATGCTGCGACCAAAGCAGGCGTGATTGCGATGTCCAAGACATGGACGGTCGAGTTGGGTAAACATGGTATTACCGCTAACGCTATTGCCCCTGGGTTTACCATGACCGATATGGTAGACCAAATTCCGGAAGAACATTTTGCGGCGATACAGGCGAGTATTCCCTTAAAAACCGTTGCACAACCTATCGATATCGCATATGGCTATTTGTATTTGGCTTCGGACGAAGCGCGTTTCGTATCCGGAATATGTTTAACGATTGACGGTGGAACATCAAGATAAATCTATGGCAAAGCTAGAATTAAAAGACTTGAGGGCGTTTCGTGAGTTGGAGGGCAAGCAACTTCCAATAGGCGATTGGATAATGGTCACCCAAGAAATGATCAATGATTTCGCCAAAGCTACCTACGATTTTCAATGGATTCATGTTGACATTGCAAAGGCAACGAAGTATTCTCCTTTTAAAAAGCCCGTGGCGCATGGATTTATGTCGGTGTCCCTGCTTTCGAAAATGCTCGGAGAATTGATTCGGGTAAAATCCGTTCAGATGGGCGTAAATTATGGTTTGAACAAAGTGCGTTTTCCTGCTCCGGTTTTGGTTGAAAGTCGCCTACGTCTGGTAGCCGGCATTTCAACCATCGAGAACTATGGTGATACAGGGCTGAAAATTACATGGGCCTGTACCGTGGAGATTGAAGGCACTGAAAAACCGGCTTGTGTGGCGGAGTTTATCAGCTTAATGTTCGAGTAAACAGACTGGAACCAAGTTTCCGAATGGAAACCTAGGTATTTTTCGTAAATTATTACGATTAAATACCAAACCAATGACCAGACTCTTCGACTTACTCTATCATCAACTTGAAAACAAACCCTTAGAAAAATCCTTGAACGGTAAAGATTTAGAGGGCAATTGGATCAGTTACAGTTCCCAAGCTGTTGCCGATGCGTCGGAACGGGCGGCCTGTGGCCTTTTAAAACTAGGTTTACAACCTGGTGATAAGGTGGCCATGGTCGTTTACAAAAATCGCCCCGAGTGGGTCATCATGGATTTCGCCATGCAAATGACGGGCATCATCAGTATCCCCCTCTATCCAACGATAAGTGTACGCGAGTACGTGTATATTCTCAATGAGGCGGAAGTGAAAAGCGCTTTTTGTGGGGGAGGCGACCTTTTTGACAAACTGTCTACGGCAAAAGAGAGCGTCGAGACCTTAGGGCATATCCATACTTTCGACGAAAAGGAAGAAGCGCCTTTTTGGAAGTCTATTTTTACTGAAGAGGGCAGGGACACCTTGGAAGCTGTAAAGGCAAAGATCAAGGGTGATGACTTGGCTACGATTATTTATACTTCAGGCACCACCGGTAACCCGAAGGGTGTGATGTTACAACACAAGAATTTAATGCATGTGGTGGTGGAGACCTCCCACTTACTGAAGATAAACGCAGGGGAAAGTGCGCTGAGTTTCTTACCGTTATGCCACATTTACGAACGTGCGGTTTCTATGGCGTACTACTATCTGGGCGTATCGACGCATTATGCCGGTACCGACAATTTAAGTGGCCCTGAAGGGGACTTGGCTGCAGTAAAGCCAGTTCTTTTTACTACGGTGCCTAGACTATTGGAAAAGATCTATGAGGCGATTTATAACAAGGGATTGACCTTGGAAGGAATCAAGCGCAAACTCTTTTTCTGGGCCTTGGAGCTGGCGGACACTTACGAAATCGATAAAAAGTATTCCCTTAGCGAACGTATTCAGTGGAAAATAGCGGACAAACTGATTTTTAGCAAATGGCGTTTGGCCCTCGGGGGTAATGTGCGGATGATCGTTACCGGGGCAGCCCCGTGCCCTGTTAAAATTTTACGGGTTTTCTGTGCGGCAGGAATCAACATTAAAGAAGCTTACGGTCTAACGGAAACTTCCCCGACCTTGACCGGAAATACCATGGAGCCCAACGGGACGATGCTGGGCACGGTCGGTTATGCTATTAAGGATGTCGAATTGTATATTGATGGCACGAACGGGGATTATAAAGAAGGGGAGGGAGAGATTTTGGCCCGAGGCCCCAATGTGATGCTGGGTTACTATAAAAAACCCGAAATCAATGCGCAGGTCTTCAAGGAAATCGATGGTAAGAAATGGTTTTGTACGGGAGATGTAGGCAAATTGATACAAGGAAAAGGCGGTCGAGAGTTTTTAAAGATCACGGATCGGAAAAAAGAATTGTTGAAGACCTCAGGAGGTAAATATGTGGCTCCGGCACCCATTGAGAATAGGATGAAGGAAGATTTTCTGATCGAACAGATCATGGTGGTTGGCGACAAGCAAAAATTCGTTTCAGCACTCATCGTTCCCTCCGAAACCGCATTACAGAGCTATTGTGACCATAAAAACATTCCTTGGACAACCTTTGAGGAGATGATTACGCATAAAAAAGTGCTCAAACGCTTCCGGAAAATTATCGATTCCTACAATCCAGAGTTCAGTCATATCGAACAGATAAAGAAGTTTGTGCTGACTCCCAACCCGTGGTTGCCCATTCATGAAGATGGCTCGGATGCCGAACTGACGCCTACCTTAAAGTTGAAGCGCAGGGTAATCCGCGAGAAATTCAAAAAGGAAATAGACCGTATTTATGCAGAGTAATCAAAAAGGGAGTAGGGGATATCATGAAGTAGGGCCAGTTGTTCGGTATGACTTAACGCGTTTTACCAACCCATGCCCTAAAGAGACCAAGATACCAACACCGCCGCATGTTAAGAGGGTTTAGACTCCAATCAACTGATGCTTCCTAATAAAAGTATCGAAGCTACTTAGAATTATTGGCTTATTTTTTTCCTAAAAGGGCTTATCGTAGATTTTTCCGTCCATGATTGAACTTAGCACCAAAGAAGTGGTAAGTTCCCCATAGACCGCAAGTCTTATGTTCAGATCTTCCAGATGTTTGGGGTCGCGAACGAACCCCCTGAGCAGCATGCAATCCCTACCTGTAAGCTTATGACACTCACTTATTTCCGGAACAGTTTGGATGAACTCCTGAAAGCGCTGTGTTTGTCCAAAACGTATTTTGATAGTAATGTAAACCCCAAGGGAATACCCAAGTTTATCTAGGTTGATTTTGGTGTGATACGATTCTATGATTCCTGCATCCTCCATTTTCTGTATGCGTTCCGATACGGTTGGTGATGCCAATCCAACTTCCTTGGCCAAATCCTTTAGGGCTACCCGTGCATTTTTCTGTAGCATTTCCAAAATCTTCCAGTTGATTTCGTCAATTTTCATAAATAAGATGAATTTAAATATTTAGATTATAAAAATAGGCTATTTTTTGTTTTATCCTAATTTTAAAATTTAAATTACGTGATATGTGTTTTAATTTTGCTTTAAAACTAATATAATGACAACGAAAGATTTGCGCCCATCGGAGTTCGCCCCTTATTATTTGAGATATATCGAAAAGCTACCGGATGAGATTCATCTTAGGGATAGTTTTAAGTTGGGCAAGGAAGCCGTAGTCTCTTTTTTCAACGGTATTCCACATGACAAACACGACTACGCTTATGACCTTGGGAAATGGACGTGCAAGGAGGTACTTCAACATTTGGTGGATACCGAACGCATTTTCCAATACCGTCTTTTTCGTATCGCTAGGAATGATAAAACGGCATTGGCAGGTTTTGACCAAAGCATTTATATGGAACCCTCCATGGCAAAGTCAAAATCGATGGATGACCTACTTGCCGAATTTACCGCTGTTCGCAATAGCTCGATTATCTTACTCAACAGTTTAGGGGATGATGAGCTTGAACATATCGGGATAGCAGATGGTAGTAAGATGTCCGCAAGGGCTGCTGCATTTACTATAGCAGGTCACGATATATGGCATATGGAAATAGTGATGAAAAAGTACTTGTCATGTTAGCGATCAGGCCCAACTGCGAACAATGTGGTACATCATTGCCGAATACAAGTACTGAAGCAATGATCTGCTCTTTTGAATGTACCTACTGCAAAGACTGTGTGACCTTGTTTGAAGATGTATGCCCGAGCTGTGGAGGAAATTTTCACCCTCGACCTATTCGGCCGGGCGTTATGGTAGTCAAGTATCCAGTTTCGCAAAAACGGGTGTATCAACCGAAAGACACTACCGTGATTCAGAAGATGAAAGACGAGTATGCAAACCTAAAACCTGAAATACGATGAGCGCTGTTTTTGAACAATATCAACCGCGGTCCATCATGTTCAAGGAAACCCTGTATTGCAATGGATGGAATATTAAAGTGTATACCATAACAAATCAAGAAGTATTTGCTTCAGATCATATTCTTCAAAATATCAAACGTCATGTACCGGTTTGGGTCGGTCAAATAGAAAACGCCAAACTTCCTACCTATAAGCAAGCTTTCTTAATAGTTCATGAAGCAAGGGAAGGGGTTTGGATTCTGTTAAACTGGTGGACCGGTGGAGAAATGATCGAGACCAAGGTGCTGTTCTCTAATTATGAAACGCCCAAGCGAATTACGGATTCACCGTATAACACAAATTCATTGCTCTGCGTTTGGGAATTGGAGGTTTTTGCACACGAACGGGCCTCTTGGATCAATCATATCTTATCTAAAGCCAATGATCCTGATTATTTGGCGTACACTAAAGATACACTATGGAAAAAAGTATGACGAAAGAACGGTTGCTCAATTTTGCAAAGGCCTGGTCGGAAAAGAGTATTGAGCAAATAATGGATTTTTTTACTGAAGACTGTGTCTATTGTCCTTCTATTGTTGATGAAAAGAAGAAATTTCAAGGAAAAGCCGAAGTACAACGCGCAATTGAACGAATGATCGCAATGGACAATACCATCGCTTCGAAAGTATCTCAGATTCATATCCATGGTGAATTCGGATTCTGGGAATGGGAGTATACGACAACCGATTTACAGCAAATACGTGGATGCGACTACTTTGAATTTAGTAAGGAGTTCATCCATGTGAAAAATGCCTACAGAAAACTGGGAGCAAATCGAACTAAGAATGATGGCTAAAAGACCTGGTTAGATTGAACTAAAATCAATGTAAATAAATTAAAATCAATTAGTTATGCAAAAAACACTATTTTTTGCCCTGACATTCTCATGCCTATTTTTAGAGAGCGGACTTGCTCAGGATAGCATTCCGAAACGCATTTATACGACCTCTTATTTGGGTGATGCTATTCCTCCCAAAATAGATGGTCGTATTGATGATCCTAGTTGGGATTTAGTGGATTGGAGCGGCAACTATGTGGAATGGAGTCCTGATGAAAATACTGAACCCTCGTATCCGACGAAACTCAAGATTTTATATGACGATAAGAGCTTGTTCGTTGCCTTTAGATGTTATGACAACGAACCGGAAAAGATAGTGAGTCGGCTTTCTAGACGAGACGGTTTTGATGGCGACTGGGTAGAACTTAATGTGGGCAGCCTTGGTGATTTGCGTACTGCGTATTCTTTTACGATTTCCGTATCAGGAGTTCAGGGGGAGGAGTACATCACCAATGATGGACAAAGTTGGGATAATACATGGAATCCGATATGGTATGCCAAAACCAACATCGATGAGGAAGGCTGGACAGCTGAAATTCGAATACCCCTCAGTCAAATACGTTTTGGGAAGGCGGAGGAACAGCTATGGGGAATTCAATCGACACGACGGTTTTTCAGAAAGGAAGAGCGTTCCGTTTGGCAAAGGTCTCCCTTGAATGCTCCAGGATGGGTAAGTAGTTTTGGAGAGTTGCATGGATTGAAAAATTTGAAGCCACAACGTCAATTGGAAATACAGCCTTATGCTGTAATCTCACAAAATGAATTGGGTATGGAAAGTAGTAATCCTTTGATCAAGAATAGTACGACCAAACTTAATGCCGGTCTTGATGGTAAATTGGGAGTCACTAACGACTTAACACTCGATTTTTCGATAAATCCTGATTTCGGGCAGGTAGAGGCCGATCCATCTGCCATCGCCTTGGATGGTTTTCAAATTTTCTTTCAAGAAAGAAGACCTTTTTTTATTGAAAACAAGAATATTTTCGACTTTGCCTTTTCAAGTTCTGTAAACGCCGGGCGCACCTTTGGTTTTGATAACTTGTTCTACTCAAGACGTATCGGAAGGGCTCCGCAAGGGTTTCCGAGTTTAACAGAGAACGAGTTTAGTGATCAACCCAATATTTCAACGATTCTGGGTGCGGCGAAATTCAGTGGAAAGACAAGGGATGGATGGTCGATAGGAGTTCTTGAGGCAGCTACTTCTGAAGAGACGGCTACAATTTCCGATGGTACTACGGAAAGAAAGGAGGCCGTTGAGCCGCTTACGAACTACTTGGTGACCCGAGTACAGAAAGACTTCAATAATAACAACACCTTTATCGGCGGAATTTTTACAGCAACCAATCGAAGTTTGACCGATAATCTCGATTTTCTTCATAAATCGGCGTACACAGGAGGTCTTGATATAACCCATAACTGGAAAAACCGAAGCTATTATTTTAAAGGTAATCTCATCTTTAGCAAGGTCATGGGTTCCCAAAATGCTATAACCCAGACCCAACAGTCCATCACCCATCTATTCCAAAGGGAAGATGCGGATCACATTACTGTAGATGCCGACGCGACAGCGCTGACCGGCACCGGGGGTAATCTGCAGATAGGTAAAGGAGCCGGAAACTGGCGCTTTCAAAGTGGTGTAACCTGGCGTTCCCCTGAACTAGAGCTGAACGACATAGGTTTTCAGTTAAGAGCGGATGACCTACGGTACTATGGATGGTTGGGATATCGAACCACGAAGCCTCTTCGATCGATGCGGAGCTGGCTTGTGAATTACAGTCAATTTGCGGCCTTCGACTTTGGGGGAAATTTCAACGAACTCTTATTGAATGTGAATACTTGGCTAAACCTCAAGGATAACACCTGGATCAATCTATTCGCTGATTACAAGCCCATAAATTTTAATAATTTTTTATTGCGCGGTGGCCCTAGGTTTCGGCAACCAGAGGAGTTTACTTTTGGGGGAACACTAACCTCGGACAGTCGTAAAAAATTACGGTTTAGTCTAACCTTGTCCAATCAATTTGCAGTCGAGAATGTATTGGATCGTTTGACTTTCAGTGGTTCTATTACCTATCAGCCCATTAATTCGGTAACAGTGTCCTTGGCACCGTCATATACCAAGACCAATGATAGCCTGCAGTACGTTACAAGGGCCTTTTTCAATGAAGAATCAAGATATGTGTTAGGCGCTATCGAACAACAGACCCTCAGTATTCCGTTACGCATAGACTACATTTTAACGCCAACCTTAAGTATACAGTATTGGGGACAACCTTTTATTTCTAAAGGAGTATTCGACGGATTCGGTATTGTGAACGATCCATTGGCATCGGATTTTGATAGGCGTTTGACCTCATTGTCAGATGACCGACTTTCAATGACGGACCTAGGTTTTCAAGTTGACGAAAATATGGACGGTACCGTAGATTATTCCTTTGCTTACCCTGATTTTTCTTTTGTACAATGGCGTTCGAATATGGTTTTACGCTGGGAGTATGTACCCGGTTCGGAACTCTATTTGGTATGGAGCCAGAATGCCTCGAATTTTGGAGGCTTAGATCAAGGGCTAACACAAGGGTTGCAAGCCAATATCAAGGATATTACGAATATATTCTTGGTCAAGTTGACGTATAGATTTTTAAAATAGAACGATGAAAATTCAGGGAAACATACGATTTGCAAGACCCGAAGATGTACCGGGGATCATCAAGTTATGCCACTTGCATGCGACCTACGAGAAAGCGGCTTATACATTTAATGGGCAGGCTACGAGGCTAGTTCAGGATTTATTTTCCGAACCTCCCAAGGTATATTGTCTTGTAGTGGAGCATGACGGACAGCTCATAGGGTATGCCACCTATATGAAACAGTATGCCACCTGGGATGCCGGTGAGTACATCTACTTGGATTGCCTTTTCATAAGGGAATTTGCTCGGGGACTAGGCCTCGGCGAAAAACTATTACGAAGAATACAAGGGGAAGGCCAAGCGTTGGGCTGTGATTTGATGCAGTGGCAAACTCCTGATTTTAATACCAGGGCCATGAAATTCTATCGACGAATCGGGGCTAAGTCAAAAGCCAAGGAAAGATTTTTTTTAAACTTTCATGAAGAAGGGTAGTATTTGAAAAAAAGACGACCTAACGATGCACAATGAATGTTCTGTTTGGAATATCGATAGTTATGATTTTGTTTTTGAACAACCCACTACCCACGAGTGCATTGTATATTAAACCCTCCCTAAAAATAACTGCGACATCAGTCAATCTAACCATTCCTTCACCTTCGCCTATGGCAATGGAATTCACGGTGTGGGTAACATCCTCTCGTTTTTCCCTAGACAATTGCGTTTCATAGATCTGGGGCCTTCCTTCGGTCGGATTCAGGTTCAGGTCGTTGAGGTAACCTGTATGTACTATATACGCATCGTAACCACTTCCAGTGTCGAATTCCGCCAAGACCTCCGTGCTATCATTTATTGTAATTGGTATAAAAATGTCCAACATAACATTGGTATGTTGATAAAGTTCCAACGGTAATGCAGTGTTGTTTTTTGCCAAGACCAATGATTGCTCATTGTCGATAAAAGCGATACTTCGATTTTTAAAATCAATCGAAAAAGGCTTGTCTTCAAAGAATTTTAGCGAAAGTAGACCATCAATGCCCATGGCATCCAAGGGTGGATAGACGCCAACCACGGGTCTGAATTGCTGAATAGCCCCGACTGCCAATGCGGGAATTTCGTATACTTCCCCATCCAAGCGATCCCCATCATGTCGAAACCCGGTAAAATAGCCCTTCTTTTTGGCTTGGGAAGATACCTTGTTGAACAGTTTTCCAGATAAGACGGTTACCCCGGCTCCGGTATCCAAAACAAAATTTCCAGTAATGCTATCGGTCAGTTGTACCTGTATGATGATGTGCCCCTCCTCCATGATATGAATGGGGTACTCTTGTGCATTGGAAATTGAGGGTAAGGATGCCAACAATAGGATCAGTGTTATAATTCGCTGCATGAGTCGTTGTATTTTAGAGCCATCCTGTTTTATGGGATGACCGATTTTGGAGGGTGAATTTTGGTATAAATCCGTTGCCATACCAGTTCAACAAGTCCTGAAATTCATTTTGGGACTTCAAAAGAGTGGGAATACCTCTAAAAGTGTTGCGCGATCCCTTTAAATACCAAGATATTAATACTTTTAACCTATAAACCAGTACGTCGAGCTATCGAAAATCTACGCCTTGGCATTCAGTTCTTATTGGGTTTGCAACTCCTCGTTGTGGCCATACTTCATTTTGTATACAGATCGAAGGTGGCCAATACGATTCTTGCATTTTTATGCCTGATTCTTGGTTTATGGTTTTTTAAAAAGGTGTTTTATGGATATTGGCAAGACCATTTTCTTTTATTCGTATTGATAGGGCCGGGGAAACCCATATTGGTAGGTCCTTTAGTATTGTTTTACTACAGGTCTTTCCGAGAGAAATTAGAGCTTAAGACCATCTTTAAGTTTACACTGGTACCTGCAGTATACTATATTACCCTTTTGACGGTTCGCTTTTTTTTGATTGAGAAGATTCCGGGTACAAATTACGCGGTGACCCATTTGTTTTCGGGCAGTGTTTTTGTCATTTTTCTATCGTATTTCTTTTTGACCTGGCAGGAATTAGTCAAGGAAACACAAAAAAGAGTACTCCCGAAGGCCTATAAAAAAGTGATGATTTTGTTTTACTCACTTTATTTTTTCCTATTGCAAATACCCCTCTGGGATATCATCCGAAACTTAATGGCGCAATTCGAGCTTTCAAATACTTCCGTTCTTGTTCTTATGGCTTCTAAGATTTCAACTGGGATATATGGTTACCTATACCTTTTGGCATATTTCCTTCTTGTTTATGGGCTAAGCGAATTGACCTTCTTTAAACGTCTGTTTCTTCCCAGGGATGTCGCTCTACATGTAAACACGGTCAAAAACAAGAACAAACTGGATAGCTTAATGGAACGTTATTTTGAGCGGGAAAAAATCTATACGAAAACCGATTTGAGTATTGGTTCCTGTGCAGCCACATTTCAGGTACCTATTCGTGAACTCATCGATTATTTTAAAATAACGGAGAAAGGGCTCTTTAAAGATTATGTCAATAGGTTAAGGGTCAACGAGTTTAAGTCTCTTCTTAAAAACAAACAATTTGCCCACTATGATTTGGTCGGTCTTGCGAAGGAATGTGGATTTAAATCGAGGTCGACCTTCTTTAGGGTATTTAAGGACATAGAAGGGGTTACGCCAAATGAGTATAAACGACGTGCTAATGGTAGATAGGAGCATTGTACAGCCCCATAGTACATTTCATGAATCCTGATTATGGGATTACCAGTAATACATGCTATTTTGGAAACTCCCATACCGCTATCATCTTTTAGAAGTATTTATCGTACGGAACTATTCTCAAGGCAATTTAGGAATGACGTTGACCTCTTTTCAATTCATGTTCTTTTTTAAAAGAGGCAATAAAATCTGAATGCGAACAACAGGACCATGAAAATGTTCATTATTCACATGCTCGTTGCCGATATCAAATTCAAAATCCCCGTGAAATAAAGAATCCAATCGCTCTAAGATATTACCAATTCCATTCCCTAAGATGGGTGATTCGGATGGTAAGGCTATTCCATTGTTGATGATCGTTATTTCGAGATACTCATTGTTTTCCTGTATAGATAACACGGCCCTAATCTTTTGATGTTGTTCTGAAAAACCATGTTTTATCGTATTTTCCAAAAAAGGTTGGAAAAGAAGAGGGGGTACTAGACAGCCGTTTAATTCTTGCGGAATTGATTTGATCAGCTCCCATTTATCATCATATCTCAATTTCTCCATTTTAGCATAAGTATCTAAAAGAAGAAGCTCATCTTTCAACGCTACTAATTTCGAATCCTTCAAATGCAATGTTTTTCTCAGTAGCTGGCTTAGGTCGGCTATGGCATTCTGTGCTTTGATTGTGTTCTGATCAACCAGTGATGAAATGTCATTGAGGGAATTGAAAAGGAAATGCGGATTTAACTGCGCCTGTAACGCTCGAATTTTGGCGTCAAGAAGCTCTGCTTTCAACGTTGACGTTCTTAAATCATCGGTCTTTTTGCGCTGAAAATAGTTATAGGCGTAAACGATAGCTATCATGGAAAAGTACATAAAGAAATTAAAACTCAACCCGCCTAAGCCCCGTATGTAAACACTTTCGGCAGTCAAGGTTGTCGGGCTTGAAAGCAATTCAATATCAACCAAAATCCCGATAAAAGCAGTGTAAAAAGAAAGTAGGGCTGCAAGTGCCAAATGAATGGGAATAATCCCTAAACGAAATGTTCCTTTCTTAAATGAATTTCGTGTTAACCATAGCGAAACTGCAATATAGGTCAACTTGCAAACAAATAGGATCAGGTATTGGAGGACAAGGTGGCCTAATATAACGGTGGATTCATCATTCTGATTATAAATGAGGATAGTCCCTATAAAATCGATGATATAGGCGACCAAATAATACACCAAAAGCACCCTGAACAACTTAGGGTCAAGAAATTGATATGGTTTTTCCTTCATGTTATTTTCCAAGGGTCAATTGCTTTTTGAAGGTGGTTTTATAACTTTTGGAGACATTGAATTTCTGACCATCCACCATGACCACGCAGTAGTCTCCATATCCTTCGCTAATTACTTCCGCTATACATTTAATCTGAACAATGGTTGAACGGTTTAGTCTGATAAAGCTATCGGGGTCGATTCGTTCCATCAATGCGGTCATGGAGGTTCGATAGATGTATTTTTTACCATCAGCCATGAATAACTCGGCATAATAGGCCGAAGATGTGATATACTTAATGTCTTCGGTGTAAGCGAAAACATATTTTCTACCGACTTTGAGCACAATTTTCTCTAGAAAGGGCTTTGCTTTTTTTTTTAGGTCTTGCAGCTGGTCGAATAGTTGATTGAATCGTGTATATATGGCATCGTACGAATCACTTTTTTGTGCGGTCTCTATTTTTTTTATGGCCCTATCGAGCGCATCCAATACTCTCTTTTCTTTATAGGGTTTTAAGACATAGTCTATCGCCTGATTCTCGAAGGCCGCAATGGCATAGTCATCATAGGCAGTGACAAATATGGTGAGGGGTATTATAGATGGCTCTATCCTTTGGAGTACTTCAAATCCTGAAAAGTCGGTCATCTTAATATCCAAAAAAACGATTTCAGGCCGTTCGGCCTGAATCATGGAAACGGCCTGGCTGCCCGAACTTGCCTCAAAGAGTTCAATCCCCTCGTTATCCGCAAAGATCTTGCGAATTCTTTTTCGAGCTAGCATTTCATCATCGACTATTAGAACTTTCATTTGATGTCTCTTGATACGGTGAGCCTCTTTTGAAATTCGGCGAAATTAAGTGCTACCCTAGCAGACCATCCAAAAAAAGGGTTTGGATAATACTCAAAGGGGTCGGCGATATAATTTAAAGCAATATATTTAATAATCTACACAGCAATCCTGTCGTTCTTATCTTAAAATAGGTCATTCATATCATAATCACTCCGTATTACCTCCAATTCCATACATTGAAGGAAATTGTGCGTGAATGAGATACGGTTACTTGATTGCGTTGACTGCAATCGCCATTTGTTGCTATGGGCTAGATACGGATGCCCTGTATAAATCAAATCTGGAGGCCGATGTCAACCAAGATGACATCAAGCTTGGTACCCTTGACCAAAAAACCATGAAATCGCGGGCGTCACAGACGACTTCCAGACCTACCGTGGCCCTATTGGGCACCTTTCATTTTGGGGAAACCACCGATTATTCCTCGATGGACATGGACAACTTTCATTCTGATAAAAGACAGCAGGAAATAGAAGAATTAGTGCTGGCTTTGAAGACCTATGCACCCACGGCCATATTGTTAGAATGTACGCTTAAGGACCAAGACTATTTTCAGCACGCCTACGCTAACTATATGGAAAACAGGGCACCGCTAAAAATGGATGAGAGGGAACAAATAGGGTTCCGCTTGGCCTCAGAACTGGGTCATGACTCCATTTTCTGTATTGATTACAAACTAGCTGTGCCACTAGATTCATTGTCTGCCTTTGCCGAGCACAACATGAAACAGGAGTTCTCGACTTTTCTCGCCAGTATTGAACACAATGATGAAAGTGATTCTAAAGTGCTCGCTGATAAATCGTTAAAGCACTATTACGCATTCAAGAACAATGATATGGAAGACTTGAAAAATAAGCGACAGTACATACAGGAAACGGCAAAGTTCGTGTCAGACGATACCTATATCGGAGTCAAGTTTGTTTCGGTATGGTGGGAACGAAATTTTCATATCATGGCTAACATAGACCGGCATATCGACGAAGGAGAACGTATATTAGTAGTAATAGGCGGTGCCCATCGAGCCGTGCTCAAAGACTTTTATCAGGATCGAAATGATGTTGACTATGTCGAAATAGGACAGTTTCTGAAATAGGAAGAACAAAGTATTTAAATAAACTGAAAATGAATCACTCACTTAAACTAGTATACTTAATTATTCTTTTGGTCTTTGGTTGCAATAACGACACACTGAGGCCTCAGGATG
Source organism: Maribacter corallii (assembly GCF_047345415.1). Classification (NCBI taxonomy): domain Bacteria; kingdom Pseudomonadati; phylum Bacteroidota; class Flavobacteriia; order Flavobacteriales; family Flavobacteriaceae; genus Maribacter; species Maribacter corallii. The sequence continues at coordinate 439,237 of NZ_JBLFEP010000004.1, read as the reverse complement.
CTGTTGAAGTCAATAATGGTCAGGTTGGGGGAGAAGAAGTGGACCCCAATACGAGTACATCGGATTATGATATTCTTTTTGTAGGCAATAGTCTTACCTACTACAATGACTTGCCGAATTTGGTGAAAACCGAGGCAGCCGAAAGAGGCATCTCTTTAGGTTTCCAAATGATCGCAAAAGGCAATTATGCCATTGTCGACCATTGGTCGGACGGCGAAGTACAAAAACAGGTAGAAACGGGAAATTACGACTTTGTGATCATTCAGCAAGGTCCTTCATCGCAAAGTGACGGTTATGAGATGTTGGTTAACGATGGACGTAAGTATGCGGAGTTATGTGCCGTCAATGGTAGTAGATTGGCCTATTTCATGGTGTGGCCTTCGAGACGTTATTACCATACATTTGATGGTGTAATTCGAAACTACTCCGCCGGTGCAAGGGCCAATAATGCCATTTTATGTCCCGTTGGTCGCGTTTGGAAAAGCCATTTTGATAGCACCGGTGATTTTTCATATTACGGCCCAGACGAGTTTCATCCGTCATTACAAGGAAGTCAAGTTGCTGCGGAAGTTATCGTGAATAGCCTCTTTAATTAGAGTGGAAAAGAACTTTGCTCGCAATCATGGATGAAACAACCTTGTGGGGCAGTTTGAAAAAAGAATAGGGCAAGTTCAAAACACTTTTGAAGTCAATTCATATTTGAATAGATTGTAGGCTCTCTTCTAAAGAACGTCACTCTCATTTGTAACTCTCACCCTTAGTTTAGCAGGGATGATAAACCCCAATAAGACTCTTTGAATCCTGAAGTGAATGTGGTTTTTGGGCAAGTCTTGGATAAAATGAACAAAAGAGTAATAGAAACACTACTATTCCTTCGTTTACTCGTGACATTGACAGAATCTGAACTTGTGATTTATTTACTGGATATTTGAAAGGTTATGATATTTTTACAATACCCACTAAATAGGGACACTAAACCAATTCGTACTATGAAAATAAGTGTAATCAGGCTTGATAGTATTCAAAAAACATTTTAGTCAGCCGCCTTTTCCAGAATTTTATAATATGGGTTGCCAAATTCCTCTACCCAAAAACCTGTTTTCCTGAGTTTATCGTGAAACGTCAATTAAAATAATATTTTCATTTTACCTCTCGGTTGTTTCCCCGTTCATTTTACCTAGCGTTCCCTCGTCTTTTGCCGTTCCTGTTGAAGATTCTTCGGCTCTTGCGGCCTTGTTAGTATTCATTTCCTTAAGTTTTCCTTGGTCACCTGATTCATGACCTTTCTTTAACTCTCTTTCCTTATTCTTCATCATCTGTTTTTTAAGTTACTGTGGTTACAAAAATCCGATAATAGGGATGGTAGAGTTAACGGTATCACGATAAATTTTGACCCATATCTCAAAGGCTTTCGCAGAGTGGACTTTGGAATGGACTAATAAAAAAGGCTTTTGAGTTAAGCCTACAGCGATATCGTAGGTATTTTAGGGAAAACTAAATTATATGAAAATGAAATATGCATCCCTTGCTTTAGTAATCGCAATATTTTTGACCTCTTGCGCTCACCGATTGGTGGGTACCTGGACGGTTCAAAAATATGAAAGGGTTACGCCGGGTGAACAAGGAACAACCTTGAGCAATATCGGTACCATGACTTTTAAAAAGAATAATACGGGTGAGAAAAAATTAGATTATACTGTATTGGGCATAGAACAATCCGACGCTGCTCCTTTTACGTGGTCAAGCACCGAAAATTATATCACTATTGAAGGCGACGATAGTGAAATTAACAAGACTTGGATTTATCTGGAAAATAGCTCTAAGTTTCAGAAGTGGAAGTCTACAGATGGAGAAAATAATGTTCAGACCTTAGAGCTAGTAAAAGAATAGTTTGAATGCAAAGACCCCTTGAATACATATACTAGGGGGCTAATTTATTGTGATGAAGATTTAGAATACGGGGTTAGACCTTCCTTTTAATTGTTTTTCGATTTTCTTCTTTTACCAGTTTTGCATTTTCCTCGCCTTACTTCATTTTCTGGTGATTTATCATACAATTATCAGAAGAAGGGAATGGAAATTAGCTCTTTAACTAAGAATCTTGACCTTTTCCACCGCTAGTATTACAGTCAAACATTACCGTATTTGAGTTAAGGATACATATGAGTTTTATTGAACTTTGTGTTAACAAATAGTGAGAGTCACTATCATAAAATTAAAAACAAACAATATGAGTACTACAGGAAATACAGTTTTAGGAATTTTGGCAGGCTCTGCTATAGGAGCGGCATTGGGTGTTTTATTCGCACCGGATAAGGGTGAGAATACACGAAAAAGAATTGCCGATCAGGCCTTGGCAACTAAAGAGAATTTAACGGATAGCGCAATCGACCTAAAAGATCGTATCGCAACAAAAATAGCTTCAGAATCCGATACCTTAGAAAGTAGAATGGAAGGTTTAGTATCAGATGTTAGTTATAAAACAGAAGATGTTATCTCCACATTGGAGAATAAACTAGCACAGTTGAAAGCCAAAAACAAAAAGCTTCAAAAGACATCATAATGGGTGTATTCGATTCCTTAAATCAAACTTCTCACAAAGCTGTAGAGATTGGCGAGCAGTATATTCAAAAATCGCAAGAATACTATAAACTAAAAGTATTTCAGCAACTCACTACAATCATTGGTATGTTCTGTAAGATTGCGATTGTTGGGAGCCTAGCTCTAATAGGGCTTACCCTCGTCCTAGTCGCTGGAATTCTTGCGCTGGGCAATTTTTTGGGTAATATGGTCCATGCTTGTTTAATAGTTGCAGCGGTGATTTTTCTTGTGAGCACTTTGGTTTATAAATTAAGGACTAAAATAGATACCCTAATCATTAAAAAAACGGCTAAACAATATTTCGATTAAATGAAATCTTATACCACAATAGAGGATATTAATAAAGATCTGAAGCGACTCAATTTAGAACGTCAGATTGCCTGGGAGGAGATGAAAGGAATTAAACACGAAATCGAGGAAGATTTACGGCCTTACAACTGGATGAACACTGCTCTAACTGCGGGGAAAAAATACGGGATTCTTTATTTAATTCGGAAACTGTTCAGAAAATAAGTTGGTTGATTTGGTTGATGATTGAAAAATGATGCATTCGATGGGAATGCATCATTTTTTTAGGGGTACATTTACTTTATGGTTTGTAGCGAATTATTTTGAAACTCACTTGGGCTAATCCCGTATTTATTTTTGAAAATTTTAGAAAAATAACTCCTGCTGCTAAAACCTATGGTATATACAATTTGCGAAATATTCATATCGGTAGTGCGAATATAGTCACGTGCTGCCTCTAGGCGTACATGTCTAATGTATTCGGTTACTGTTCTGGTATACAATAGCTTAAACCCTTCTTGAAGCTTTGCCTGAGAAAGACCGGACTGCAGGGCCAGCATATCTAACGAATACTCTTTTGATGGGTCTTTTACGATTTTTTTTGCTAGCCCACGTACGATTTTCAATTCAGACCGAAGTAGACTAGTGGAAGGCATTTTATTATTTACAGCCTTATCATGCTGTAGAATATGCATTGATAAAATTTCATAAACCAGCCCTTCGATTTTCATCATGCGAATCATTCCTTTGGTTCTTACTTTTCGCAGCGCCCCTATTTTATCAGCCAGTTTGAGATTATACGCACCAAAATATGCAAAGGCATTGTCATGATCCGTGTCGAGAAAGACCTCATAAAGCTTTCGGTTTAATTCATCAACGTTGTTTAATCTCTTTTTTAAGAATTGCTTTCGGGTAATTTGAATAACGTTAATGGCCAACTTGATATTCTTTGGGAAATAGCCATAGTTATACCCTCCATCTCTACTTGTAATTATCACCGATTGGAATTGCTCTAGCGTTTTGATTTGTTTTTCTGATTGATACCCAAACCGATGCCCACAGTTTCCTTCTAAGCAATAGGCAAAATGTATGGGATTGTATTCCGATGCATCCATGACAAGACAAATCTCATCAAAAAAAGTAATATCATATTCCAAGAGGCTAACCCCCCAATCGAAGGTGATAAAGCGAATGTTTCCTTTGGCAAGATGACTGTTGACATCCAAAGTATATTCTCCCCAGCGCTCTTGTATCTTACCTCCGATTACGCGTTGAATTTGTCGAACGGTTCCTTCAGTACTTTGAGCATCTACTATGATTTCGGTCATGCTGAAACAAGATAAAATATAAACATTGTAGTCAGCAAAATAGTTTTTTTAGTGATAGCTTTTACATAGAACTAAGGTAAATGGCCTGAAAACCTATAATCAAGCTATTTTTATTTCTATTTGAGCACAAAAAGACCTCCGTACAGAGGCTTTTTATCATCAACTAAATCGAAATGTATTAGTTGACTACATCTAACTCATCTAACCTAGGGGTACTTGAAATGATTTAGAGGCCTTAGATAGTCTTTCGATAATTCTAGTTGTTCCTAAGGTTTAGGTAATCAATCTTTCCTTAGCCTAGTTCTGCAGCACAGTATCATTTACCCTTTTGGTATTCAAGTCGAGTTGGCTGTTAAACTCAATCGTCCTGATAGGGAAAGGTATGTTTATGTCCTTGCGATTAAAGGCCTTTTTGATGGCTATCATCCCCGCACTCTTAGCATCAAGTCGATTTTTCGCGTCCGTAGCATCAACCCAATAACGACATACAAAGTTGATAGCGCTATCTCCGAAACTAGTGTAATAAACTTCGATTTCCGTACCGTTGTTTTGATGGTATATGCTGCCTATGGCTTCTTTTACAATTTTTTCAACTTCTTCCAAATCAGACTCGTAACCAACTCCACATTCAATAGCTACTCTCATTTTGTTGGTAAGAGAGTAATTTTTTAATGGGTTTTCAATAATTGTTTTGTTGGGGATGATGACCAAGCTATTATCGAATTCCTTTAAAACAAGACTGTTTAGATTAATGTCTACTACTTCGCCCGCGTAACCCGTTGTTTCTATCCAGTTACCCAATCGTATTTTCTTTCGAAATGAAAGTATGATACCAGATAAAAGATTTGAAAGTGTACCTTGTAAAGCAAGACCTATAACCAAACCTGAAATTCCGGCTCCAGCTAAGAGGGTGTTTAAAGTTTTGCTCAAATCCAACGCACCAAGTGCAAGAAATAGTCCTACTAAAACCACGGCAATTGCGGATATTCGCCCTATTAACTGTGATATACTTTGTTGTGGAATTCTTTTTGAAGCTAAGACGACTACCCATTTACTAATGAAACGAGCTGCGTAGTATGTAACGACCATAACTATTATGGCCACTAATAGGTTCGGCAAATTTTCAATTAGACTGGTCACCCAGCCTTGTAGTTTTTCATATATATCGGCAAAAGATTTTTGTATTTCTTGATTCATTTTTGAATTAATTAATTAGTAATGACGCCTGTTTTGGTTTACAGTATGTTTATGATGCCTTTTCCATATCGCTGACCTTTAGCTGGTCACTTGTATCTTGATTGAAAGCATCAAGCATCCAACTAGCTTTTTCTAATTCCCCAATATAAGCTCCTAGCATGTCCACCGTACCTTCATCACCTGCCTGATCAGCTTTATCAAGTGTTGTTTTCAATTGCATCAGAAGTTTTTGATGGTCTGATAGAATGTCACTCACCATTTCGGTATCTGCTTTAAATGGGGATGCTTCTTTAATCGAAGACATTTCGAGGTATTTCTTAAAATTACTTACTGGATGATATCTTAAGGTTAGAATTCGCTCAGCAACTTCATCAATCTTTATTCTTGCATCATTGTAGAGCTCCTCGAACTTATTATGTAGATCGAAGAAATTTTTTCCCATGACATTCCAATGATAGCTTCTCAGTTTTTGATAATAAACACTATAATCTGCCAGTAGTAAGTTCAACTCGGAAACTACGGGTACTAACTTTTTGTCGTTGATATTCAAGTAATTCATCTTCTTATTTTTTTAATTCATGTGGAACGTGACTTTCACATTCTCTCTTCCTAACACTGCAAAGTTATAGTCAAGTAGGAAAGTACTTTTGCTCATATGCAATTGATATTGACACATATACATTGTATTAGGATTTTCCATTTTGTGCCAGCTTAGAAATTGTTCAAGTCTCTTGAACAGATTAAGAATAAATTGTATACAGCACATTTCTAAATGCTATGGCCACTAATTTTGACGCCGTACGTTATCTATTAATCCTGACAGATAAGTGGAATAGTGTAAATAAAGTCTAGTTTGGTTGGTTAAATGGTTCCTGTGTCCTCTTTGCACGGGAACCATTTTTATTTTAGACGATTCATGCAAGGTGTTAGTATTAGCCCAATCCCGTCAAAATTGTGTGCTATAGGATATGAGTCAATAATTTAAGCATTCGAACAAAACCGTTCCCCTAACCACCGATAACTTTGCTCTCAACAAAACAAGAATTATGTTTACTGAAATTGAGGTTATTGCATTTAGCGTTTTGGCTTTCGGTCTTGGAATTGCTCTTACCATTGTAGCATCTTTTGTAAATCAAAGAGGGGTAGACGAGTTTAACGCGCCACAGAGGCAAATCACCGATTTAGACAAGCGCGCTTCACCTTTTATTAAAATCCATAATTCGGTATTGGAAGATGATAGCGTACCTGTGGAAGGTGTTTCTGTGAGTGGATTGAAAGACAAAATTGAAAGTTTCAAGAACAGAAATAGATTTTACCAAAGTTAATTCTTGCTTTTGGGATGTAAAACAGTAAGCATCCATAAAACAAATTACTGTTCATTTAAAATTTTTAGACATGAGTACATATTCAGAAGCAGTAGGAGAAAAATTGAATGGCCTTTTAGAGAAAACGTATGATGCGGAAAAGGGCTTCAAAAAAGCAGCGGCAAATACCGAACACACCTATTTGAAATCATATTTTGAAAAAAAAGCGCAACAGCGATATGATTTCGGACATGAATTGAAAAACGAAATCAAGTCTTTTGGTCAAGAAGTGGATAAGGGAGACAGTCTTACAAGTAAGGTACATCGCACTTGGATGGATGTCAAAGCGCTATTCTCTTCAGATAACGATGAGGCGATGTTGGAGGAAGCAATTAGAGGTGAAAAAGCATCACTAGATGAATATAATGATGTATTGAAAGAACATACATTACCACCAAGCACCGCTATGATTCTGAAAAATCAAAAGAGCAGTATCCAAAGTGCCCTATCAACAGTAAAGCGCCTAGAAGATATTCACTGATTCGAAAGAATTGGGAAGAACAAAAAGGGAAGCTATGGCTTCCCTTTTTTTATGCTTTCTCTTTTACAACGGTTGAAACTAAATTTTGTTTGTACTGTTTAGGATTACAGCGGTATTTCGCCTTAAATATTTTACAGAAATAGCTTCGACTCGTAAACCCTATGGAATACACAACTTCTGAAACATTCATTTCGGAAGTTCGCAAAAGCTCTTCGGCCATTTTCAATCGAGTTTCACGAATAAACTCACCGACGGTCATGTTATTTAAAAAGCGAAAACCTTGTTGAAGTTTTGAAGCTGAAAGTCCTGATTTGGTACATAAGGTTGCTATTGAGTGTTGTAACTCTGGGGATTCTCTAATGAAATCGCTGATCTCACTAATCTCTTTGAGTTCTTTCTTCAACAGTGTTGAAGCTGAAGTTTTGCCGAATTCCATTTCAAACTTGAATTGCCTAATCTGCTTGGCGAGAATTAAATGACAAATACCTTCGAACTGCATTAGGGTAGATAGATCATCTACATATTTCGCCTTTTCAAGCATTTTAATCAGTTCCCCTATTTCAAGATTGATTTTACCCAAATGAAAGTAGCCCTGATTCGCCTTAAAAGAGTCTAATAAAGAGATGGTCTTCGCATCAAACCCCTCATAATCACTTTTAATTTTTTTCATGTATTTCTCTGTATCGATACGAATAAGGTTTAAAATAAGCCGTTCATCTTTTCGAATCAAGAGTCTACTTTGTAAATCTGAATCATTGCTAACCACAGCGGTTTGTAATTCTTCCAATTTGGTAATTATCGCATCTTCCTTGAACTGGTGTAAACAATTTCCCTGCAAACAATACAGGAAATAAGCCATGCTTTGTTTTTCATCATTCAAATGAATCGTTTTGTTCTCTCTTATTAGTATATCGAATTCCATCGCAATAAGACCATCATCGAAACAGATACATTGCACCTTACCTTCACCAATAGAATGATGGATTTTTAAGACCTGTACTCCGTTTTCGTTAAGAACTTCCCCTTTTAGAAAACGTTGAAGTTCTTTCAGTTCTCGCATCGCTATTTTTTTTCTCGTCAGCATACTCCTTTTTTAATGAAAGCCTTTATTTTGAACTCAATCATCGACCATCAAAATTACTTGGATCTATCCCTAAAGCTTACCGATTTAAAAGAAAGGTTTAACGTTATCGGGTCATTTACAGGCTATTGCAAGAAAAGGCTAAGCAATTAATTTGTAATGAGTTACATTTTATTTCAAATGAAACAATGCTTTGAATGCCCTTTTTGTTACTTGCGGTATATTTCCATTACTATATGTACTATAAACTTTCAAATACCTCAGATAGGGAAAGATTGGAACGTTCGTTCGGAGCATTCTTCAAACACCCGAAACTGTATCGGCCAGAAGTGGTAATAAACGGACATAATGAGTCCAATCTTCCCATTATCACTTCTAACGAGCCAAGTAGTATAAATTTGGGTATTTGGGGTATTTTACCAGAATTTTATAAAGATGATTGGGCAAAATTCCAAAGTCTGACCAATACCCTTACTATTGATGAAAGGCATATTCAAGGTGATTTATGGTACAAAGAGTCCTTGGAGAAAAGAAGATGTCTGATCTTGGTCACTGGGTACTTTACTACTTTTTTGAAAGATGGAGTTACCTATCCCTATCATATCGGGCTGAAATCTGGTGGCCCGTTTTGTTTAGCAGGAATATATAATGTTCTAGAAGATGGCTTTATCACATTTTCGTTAGTAGTAGGTAGGTCTAGTCGCTATATCCGAAAATTTCAAAACCTGGTTGATTGTATGCCAATAGCCATTACAGAAAACCTGATAGACTTTTGGCTCGACCAAACCGTGTCTCTAGAAGAAATACAGTATTTTTTATCCAAACCTAGTGAACAGAAGCTTCACGCCGACCCAATAGCCAAAGAAATTTTTGGTCAAAATATTTCCTATGATAGTATGCTAGAACGCTACGAATATGAAGACTTGCCAACTGATGAATGAACGATCAACTTTTCTTGGCAAGTTGCTTCCTGTAATCCGTTGGAAGGATACCATATGCCTCGAAAAAAATCTTTGAAAAATAACTTCTACTCTTTATCCCTATGGCATAAACAATCTCCGAAACCGATAAATCCGTATTCTTCAAGTAGTCACGGGAAATCTCTAACTTCAATTGCCTTACATATTCATTAACCGATTTAGAATAAAGTACGTTAAAGCCCAACTGTAATTTTTTAGGGCTAAGGCCTGCGCTATCGGCTAAACTACGGACAGAAATAGGGTCAGATATGTTATCAACTATATATTCTGATAATTGATGTATTTTCTTAATATCACTTTTTGATAAGGATTCTGGCAAGGCCAAGTCATTTTCGAAGTTATGATGCTCCATTAATTGCATGGCCAAAATAAGATATAATCGACCTTCAAGAGATAATGTTCTTATAACTCCACTATCATAAACAGAGTTCAATGCCTTGACCTGATCTGCGATTTTTAAGCTGTAATTACCTTTATGTTTAAAGGGTGTTTGAGCTTGTTCATCATTAAAGATGGACAACATAAGGTCATTCAAATGAGTGATATTATTGTTTTTCTTTTTTAAATATTCCTTTTTCAGAATACGAATAAAGTTGACCTTTATTTCCTCATGCGGAGGAAACACAAACGTCTTTTTTGAATAGCGTTTTGGAGCAATAATGATATTCTGATACTGTTCTAAGTCGATAAACTCTTCCGTATTATCTTCACTATACTGAAAAGAACCTTTAGAAATAAAGATAAACTCTATAGGGGAAACACTGGATGTCTTAAATATAATCTTGACATCTTCATAAAATTCTACATCGCAGTCTAAGAGTGAAACGCCCCAATCGAAAGAAATACTTCTTACAACTCCCTTACCAATGGAATTGTCAAAAGTAAGGGTCCGTTCACCCCAACTTTCGTTTAAAGTACCTTCTAAACAAAGATGAAGTTGTTCTAGAATTATTTCGTCTTTTATACTGGTAATTTGAATTTCTCTCATGGGGGGCAACCTCCTTACTACAATATGGTTTTTGTAGTGCAAAGTTGACCCTATCGTTATTTTAAGATTAACAGTATTGAAACTTAAAATAACACAAATGGGTGCATTATCAGATGAAATATTTTGTTAACGAAAGTTCACTATGTATGAATTAAGCGGTTTTTACTTCTCCCGATTTATCTCGTACCTGTTGTACATATTGCTTAGGTGACATAGCATAGCGCTGCTTAAATAGCTTTGAAAAGTAACTTCTAGAGTTAATTCCGATTTTATAAGTGATTTCGGTTATATTCAAATCCGTCGTTTCCATTAACTTTTTTGCTAGTTCAATTCTAGAATTTCTGATATATTGGTTTACCGAACTGTCATACAGGTGTTTAAATCCGTTTTGCAGTGTTTTTTGATTCAGCCCTACTCTTCGAGCTAATGCAATGATATTATCCATATTTTCTAGCTCGGTTTCAATAATGGTGGCGGCCTCACGAATTTTACTTATAGTAGCTTGCCTTAAAATTTTTCTTTTATCGGGATCGGTGAGGTCATCCACATATTGGCGTAAGTGATGCGCCAAGATTTCATAGCTTTTTCCTTCTAGAAAGACGGATCGGGTAAAACCGGTAAGCTCACATTCAATAGATTCTTCAATGCATTGGGCAATATCTAATGTATAATGCCCATTATAATAAAAGAGATTTACACCGTTAACATCTCTGAAAAGGGCCTCTAGGTCATTGTTCATTTCGGAGAGGAAGCCCTCGATCTTTTCCTCGAATAATTTCCTATTGATTTCTAGGCTAAAGATGCAAATCGGTTCATTGGCCGGTAGTATCAACACATTCTCATGCTTATGATTACCTGATAATATAGCACTTTCCAATTGTTTTATCTCATTGATTTCGTTCTTCCCCCTGAATTCATGTCTGATTGTAGATTCCCTGTTAAATATAATCTTCAAAGGTTGAACTGAAGATTCGTTCATCTCTAGGCGAACTTCTTTATTCAACCTGAAATCCATTTCAATGGTACCCATACCGCTATCAAAAGAAACAGCTTTTATATAGCCCGTACCAAGAGTTTCAGGAATGTCAAGACATACTTCGTTGTTATCGGACTCATACGATATCCCTAAATCTTTGGCAATGTCTCGAACTACATCTTGAACATCTAGATCTTTAACCTCAATCTTGGTTTTCATAAAACAGTAATTAAGTAACTAAAGGTAATCTATTTTGAACATGATACCAGCAAGTAAGAAACATGTTTTCCAAGTTAAGTTCAATAAAAAATATCGAATATAGAGTGTTGGTTTTCAATTAATTGAATCGTATTATCATTTGAGTTAAGAATTCAATTGATACCGTTAAACAGAACTATACCGTATCACGATTTTTGTACTGTACAAGAGAGCTTATAGAAAATAAGTTGTTGAATATTAACCTTAAAAACCATATCACATGTTACGTTGGACAATTACTTTTATCATTTTAGCACTGATCGCGGGAGTTTTCGGATTCGGAGGAATTGCAGCTGGTGCTGCTAGTATCGCAAAAATCTTATTCTTCATTTTTATTGTACTTTTTATCATATCCTTGATTACCGGAAGAAAAAGAATATAAGGCCAAATCTTAGAAAGAAAATTAAGTATTAACACTAAAATAAATCAAAATGAAAAAATCACTATACATGTTCCTATTCGCAATTGTTATGATCATAGCAGCTTCCAGTTGCCGGGAAAAGACCACCGGAGAGAAAATTGAAGACGGAATTGAAGAGGTCGGGGAAGGTATTGAAGAAGGAGCAGAGGAAATTAAAGATGAAATTGACGATGCTACCGACGACAATTAGTCTTATCGTATTGAATATGAAAAAACGGGCAGGCATTTAACTATGGTTGCCTTTTTTGTTAAACTAAAATAAAATAATGGCCAGAAAATTAATTAGAAGAAAGAGAATTAAGAAGACGGTAAAAATTGGCGGAGTTATGTTCATTGTGAGTATTCTATTTTTGATATACGTTGCGTATAGCGTTTTTCTATAATCTCTTTCCAGATATTGCCCTTTACTTACTTCAAAGCTCAACCAGGGTGAATGTAATCCATATTGGTTATCTTTCTTACGTATGAAAATGGTTCTTTTAGCATTTTATCTATTCATTACAATTTGGTCTTTAATTAGTATAATTTTTCATGGTTCCAGACCAACCAAATCAATCAGTTGGGTACTCGCAGTTCTTGCCTTACCCTTGGCAGGGCCTCTATTATATTATCTTTTTGGAGTAAACAGACGAAAATTCAAACTTTTCAAATTAAAGCAAACAGAGAGACGCAAGCTTTACGATTCCCGTATTCAAGAATTGAATGATTACGAACAGTTCATTGAAGATTTTGACTCCCAAAAAAATGCCAGACTTTCCCAATTAGTCAAAAGCAATAGTTTAACGTCGGCCTACTCGGGAAATCAGGTCACCCTTTTAAATAGCGGCGACGAAACTTTTGAGGCTATTTTTGAATCTATAGGAAATGCTAAAAAATTTATTCACCTGCAGTACTTTATTATTGAAGAAGGTGCAATTGTGGATAGATTATTTGCACTTTTAAAGGAAAAAATACAAGAAGGCTTAGAAGTTCGAATGATTTACGATTCCTTAGGTAGCTTTTCTTTCCGGGGAAAGGCAATTGAACGTTTTCGGCATATTGGCGTTAAAGCGCATTCGATAATGCCGCTACGATTTGGCAATCTTTTATTTACCCTAAACTATAGGAATCACAGGAAAATTATCATCGTTGATGGCAATATTGGATTCACCGGGGGCGTAAACATTTCAGATAGATACATCAAACCGGAGGACCATCTCGGAATCTGGAATGATTTTCACTTGAAAATAGAAGGTCCGGTGGTCAATAGTCTTCATCGTATTTTTATCAAAGACTATCATTTCTCTGGGGACGAAAAACTACTACTGCAAAAAAAATACCTTCCAGATATATCAAGTAGAGGTGATTCAGTAGTGCAAATGGTAATAAGTGGGCCAGATTCGAAACATCCTGCGATTATGCAACAGTATGTAACAATGATTAATTTGGCCGAGAAGAGCATATACATTGCGAATCCTTATTTCATCCCAGGTATTCCCGTTCTTGAGGCCTTAAAAATGGCTGCTATGAGTGGTGTTGAAGTAAATTTACTTGTTCCTAAAAAATCGGACTCATTAATTGCAAGACTTAGTATGTTTTCAAATTTTGAAAACTTGTTGGCCACGGGCGTAAATATTTATTTGCGATCTGATTTTTCGCATAGTAAGGTCATTGTAATTGATCAAGAAATAGCTTCAGTAGGATCAGGAAACTTTGACTATCGTAGCTTCGAACATAATTTTGAAGCTAACGCATTACTTTATGACAGAATCTTGGCGAGTAGGATCACTGACGAATTCATCCTGAATTGCTCCGATGCAATTTGTCTAGATTATGAAAGTTTTAAACGTCGTTCATCATGGAGAAAGTTTTGTGAAGGGCTTGCCAAGTTCTTCAGTCCCTTACTATAAAAGCAAAGCCTATTGATAATTGAAAAATCAATTACACGGCTATAGAACACAAGACAGGTATTAGAGGGTCTACCCCTGACGGGGCTACTGAACACGACGGTCTTGATTTTTCAATTTTTTTACCAATCCTGAAATACCAGAGACAGACCCTGTTCTGATGTCGAACTTTGGATGAGCGATGAGGGTCATATGGGTCTTGTCTTATACAGCAATCACAAAAAATATACCCATGAAAAATGGTTGGTATCGGTATGTGCAATTAAAAAATGCAACTACATAATAATAAGGTAGTTGCATTTTTTTATGTGACCTCGACAGGATTCAAACCTGTAACCTTCTGAGCCGTAATCAGATGCGCTATTCAGTTGCGCCACGAGGCCGATAATTCCCTGTAAACGGGCTGCAAATATATTTCTTTTTACTTTTAGCACAAAATAACTGCGAACAAAAGAAATGGATTTCAAGAGCTATATACGTGATGTAAAAGACTTTCCTAAGGAAGGTATCATTTTTAAGGATATTACACCGCTTTTAAAAGATAAGGGCACTCTTCAAAGAGCGACGCAAGCACTATTGCATTTAGTTGGTAATCAACAAATTGATAAAGTGGTCGGTATGGAGAGTAGGGGATTCTTTTTCGCACCCTTATTGGCCTCCCATTTAGAGGCTGGTTTTGTTCCTGTACGCAAGTCTGGGAAACTCCCTTATCAAACCATGTCCGAGACCTACGCATTGGAATATGGAGAGGATCGACTTGAGATTCATGTAGATGCTATAGCAGAAGGAGAACGGGTCTTAATACATGATGATGTATTGGCTACCGGCGGAACGGCCGAGGCAGTCTGTAAACTAGTGGAACGTTTGGGCGGACAGATTGTACAATGTAATTTTTTAATCGAACTTGATTTTTTGAACGGAGCGGAAAAATTGAAGAAGTACAACCTACACTCCTTGATGCATTATTGATCCAGGGCATTGGTCGTCACATAATACCGCCAACCCACAATAGCCAATTGCAATTTGGACGCTTTCGAGAGATCCAGCCTTTTTTTGGAGTAGGAGGGAAGCACCACCTTATTCATCTTGGCCAAGAACGTGAAGAACGATTTTCTGAAGGACATCTTCAAATATAAAAATAAAAACCCAGCTTCTTAAGCTGGGTTTTGAGTAGCGGTTTACTCCTTGTTGCTATTGGTCATTTTTTTCGCAATGTCAGCGCCAATAAGCGACGTAAGCAAATTATCGCCCGAGGCTTTACTACTGCCACCTCCTTCAATATAAAACTCGGGTAGATTAAGGTCTTTAAGCTCTCGTGCCACACCCACAGCCGTTTTATAATCCCATTCAGCACGTTCCTGGGGCGTGAGTCCGGCGTTAACCAGTTTCGCGTTCTGATAAGCTTCGGCCTCGGCCGCCACTTTTTTACTTTGTGCCTTAAATTTTTCAACCTCAAATTGCTTCTTTTCTTTAATGAGATTGAATTCAGCAACTTTAGCTTCGGTTTCAGCCGCGATGGTCTTTTGGATCTGCTCTTTTTCCAAGCGAGCACGTTCAGTCGCTTTTTCGGCTTCACCATGGGCCTTCTCTTTTTGGGCACGATAGAACTCCCGTTCGGCCTGTTGTTTTTCAAGCTGTGTTTGGGCTACCTCTTCCTTTTGCAATTGCAAGCGATTGTCAAAAGTTTCTTCCCAATCAATTTCGGTGACTACAGCTTGCACTACGGTGAGGCCGTAGGCTTTCAATGAATTCCCCTCCTCACGAAGTGGACTTCCATCTACCATCTTAACACGAAATCGCTTTTGCTTACTTTCATTGTTCACTACCGTGCGTATCGTGGCACTATCACCGATAATATCTCGTTGCTCATTCATAACATATTCTTCTAGAACATACATGCCATTTTCCAATTGATCTCTAAAATAACGATCGAAATCAGAGGCCTGACCCGAAATGTAATCTTGGGCGTCCATCAGTTTACAGGTATTTTTTATGGATTGATCAATATTTGGAATGATCCGGGAACGAATCATGTTTTCTTCTGTTTTATTGCGATCGGCGACGGACAGAAATTGATGCTCGTCTTCGGTATTGATACTGATTACCACAGAAGTGGCTATTCTTGCTTTTACGGCATCGCTAAACGCCCAATACTTGGCCGCGTCGACATTCGCGTATTCACTTTGCTCCCCTAAATCGCCTTCAGAATTAGGAATAACGTATTTAATGGGTAATTCAAATTGTAGAGGAATGAGTCTTCCCCACATTTTGGTGTTGATACCTTGCCTAAAAACAGCTTTTTGACCACCCCAAGGATATTGAACCGCATATGCGGTACCGGGCTCGGCATAAAAGAAGGCTCCTGAGATGATGCTCAACAAGACCCCTATGCCCAAAAGTTGTAAACTTTGTTTTACAGAGAATTTGGAAAGAAGGGCATTGGTCTTAAAAAATGGTTTGAGTAGTAGCGCGACTGCCCCTAAAAGGGCTATCGCAATTCCAATATATAGTATCATAATGCTAGAGTTTAAGGTTAAAAAAGAAGGGTGTTCAATTGAGTAATTGTAAAGACCGCCCTAAGGCGGTCTTTTTATATAGGCCTATATGATTCTACTTAAGCTATTATCGTGATCAAGGATAACATCAAGAACAATAAAATTTTAGCTAGTGCAATCATATGTAATGGGTTTTTAGGGGTTAATAATTGTTTTGTGATAATCGATTATCCAAATAAGATATATATAAAAAATGTTCACCTGCAAGGATTTAGATCAAAATCGATACAACTGAATACACAATTGAAATCAAAATAACGATATAAGTGTTAATGTTTTAGATGAGTTCTTGTGACATGTTTTAAAATGTAATAATAATAGGTGATTAATGTTATGAAATGTAGTATTTGTAGAGGCTTTTTTGAGGTTTCTTTTACAGACAAGGGATTTTTTAGTCTAAAATTTGATGATTTTGAGCATTTCGTTTCCCACCACAAAAAAACCGACTTTAAAAAAGTCGGTTTCTGCAGCTTGATTGAAGCAATAAAAAGGGGTCTTTTAATTCTTTTTGGTCGTGATTTCGACTACGCCGTTTTTACCTTTTTCGCCAAAACGCTCTAGTGCTTTTTCTCCCTTGGAAACATCGATGGACTCGATTTCACTCGGATCGAGTTGCTTCACTTTCTTTGAAGTGCTCTCTTTTCCGTCAATAACATAAACCGGTTCTTCGTCTCCATCAGTGTCAATAAAGAAAAAGCCATTTCCTTCATCTTCGACTACCTTAATATCATGGTCATCATCAGAATCAGTATGGATAAATACCTTCGAAGACCCTTTCCCCATGTGTACATCCATTTTTTCAAACTCTTCCTCAGAGATTTCCTCCCCATCTACGATAATGAGTTTCTTCCCGTTTTTCTTTGTAATTCGAACATCCCTATGCCGCTCATCACCAGAGTTGATCCATACTTGTCCGTCATCAGAGTCAATATGCACCGAATTGGAGTGATAGGAACCTTTTGTTCCAATGGAAACCAAGTTTTGATCTTGGTCAATATAGATGACAAGGGGCGAAATGGCCTGATCATCGTTAGATGAGTTATAAGCGTTGTTAAACGTTGAACCATTAGCTCCCTTTCCGGAAATTCGAATCGAAATGTCAACAATCTCCTTGGCCTCATTATGATTGACCGTATAGGTAAAATCAATACCATCTTTCTGAAGGTCTTTTTTCATTTTTGTCAACTCCTTTTCCGTGGTATTTTTGTTAATGAGCAGTTCAATCGATTTTCCGGCGACCAATTCGCCAGCTGAATCATATAGTTGATATTCGGTCTTGGCATTGAAACTGAAAAAGAAGAGCGCAAGAAACGGAAGTACAACTAGGGTCTTAAATGCGTTTATTTTTCGTGATGGGATTTGATTGATCATGACGATTCGTTTTTTGATTAATGAATTAAAAAAAGGATTTATTATAGATAGGTTACGCGTATCTACCGACTGTCTTAGCAAGAGGTATTGATACTGTTTTCTGTTTTTTTGTACAACGGAGTTTTGAGTGTCCGCTAAAAACTCCAGATTTTGCATAATGGCTCTTTTGTATAGCCAAGCGATAGGATTGAACCACTGTGTTAAAAGAACGATTTCCATCAAGAGAATATCAAAGGAGTGCCTTTGACGGGTATGAACCTGTTCATGAGCCAGAATGAGTTCTAGATCTTCAGCACTGTGGTTATTGGGATTGTAGATGATGAAATTGAAAAATGAAAAGGGTTTGATATTTTCCGTACTCCTAATATGCACATAGCCATCTGTGGTCGTTCTAATTCCAGTTTTGAGATACCCGAACACGGTATATAGTTCAATGACAAGTTTAACAGCAAAGAAAAGCGTTACCAAAATATAGATATTGAACAGGATGAAGGTCCAAGAAAAAGAAGGTGCATTGAATGGTTGCCCCTCTTTCGAGTTTTCAATACTCATTGCCCCGATATCAGCGGGTAAATAAACGGTTTCGGTATAGTAGGTCAATGGAAGAAAAAGAGCTACAATAACTCCAAATAGCAGAAACCACCTATTGAAGGCGAACAAGGTCTCTTTTCTCAAAAAAAGTTGGTAGCAACTGAGAAAAAGAAACAGCACACATGCAGATTTAAGTAGATAGATAACCACGGTTTCCATTTTAATCCTTGTTTTCGATCAGGTTGATGATTTCCTTGAGCTCTTTTACCGAAATCTTTTCCTCCTTGGCGAAGGCCGACACTACGTTTTTGTATGAATTGCCAAAGTAGTCCACAATGCTGGTGTTGATATATTTTTTTCGGTACTCTTCCTTTGTAATTACGGGATAGTATCGATGTGTATTTCCAAAGGCTTCGTGTCTCACGAAGTTTTTATCCTCCAAATTTCGCACGATAGTCGATAAGGTATTGTAATGGGGCTTTTGACCCTCTAACTCGGCCCGTATTTCTTTGACAAAGGCTTTTTCAAGTCGCCAAAGAATTTTCATGATTTCTTCTTCCTTATTGGTTAATTTTTGCATCGTACTGTTTTTGGTTTCCAAACATATTACTATTTTTATAGTTAAACAACTAATTTTGTAGTTATTTAACTATATGTTTAGTAAAACTTAGTTTTTTGTTCATCTGATCCACCCTATTTATTTCAAAATCTTCCGCTATATTTGTTAAAATACGTGGAATGCAGAATCTTCTTTTTATAATTTCTGGGCTAGTGCTTCTTATAGCCGGGGGAAATTGGTTATTGAAATCCGCTGTTGCCTTATCATTGAAATTAAATATTCCTAAAATCGTAATCGGCATGACCGTTGTCTCCTTCGCGACTTCGGCTCCCGAGCTCATTGTTAGTATTAATTCGGCCATTGAGGGATATCCAGATCTGGCCTTGGGCAATGTCGTAGGATCTAATATCGCCAATTTGGGTCTTGTCCTTGGGATCACCGTACTTCTAGGTAGTATTGACGTCAATAGAAGTTTTTATAAGACCGATTGGCCCGTGATGATGCTCGCTTCGGTCTTGTTCTGTGGGTTTATCTATTTTGATGGTGAGCTACAACAGTATGAGGGAATCATTATGGTGGTGCTTCTTTTTCTTTTTCTTGTGTATTTACTTCGATTTCAAAAGACCGCTGTGGTAGATGAATTGCCCGAAGATGATGTGGAGTTACCGCTATACAAGACCGTATTGTTCTTAGGGCTGGGCGGAGTAGCTTTGTGGGGCGGCTCTGAACTGCTGATCAATGGTGCGGTCGGAATGGCAATGAAGTATGGTATAAGCGAGCGGGTCATTGCAATTACAGTAGTGTCTATTGGCACCAGTATTCCTGAATTGGCAGCCTCCATTATAGCAGTGATCAAAAAGGAAAAAGCGATTTCATTGGGCAATCTTATGGGGTCGAATATCTTTAACTTGTTGGCTGTGTTGGGGATTACTTCTATAATCACTCCGGTGAAGGTGGTTGATGAAGGTTTATTGAGTAATGATATCTTCTGGATGCTAGGAATATCGTTTCTGGTCTTACCCTTGGTTTTTATTCCAAAAGGACTACGTCTTGGGTGGCGGGATGGTATGATTCTTGTGGGTGTTTATGTCGTATTTATTTTTTTTACGATACGCTAAACAACAACAGAAAACCCATGGGATAAAAACTACACAACGCTTATTTTTTTCATTCCTTTTTTTGTCACACCTCTTCGTTGTTGCGCAACGTGATGAGTTCATACGTGGTCAATTGTTAGATGCTAAAACTCTGGAACCTATAGTGTTTGCCAGTATTCGAATCAAAGACCGTGCGCTAGGGGTCATTTCAAATTTGGATGGAAGTTTCAGAATTCCGATGAAGTATCAAGAGTATGGTGATATCATAGAAATATCATCTATGGGATATCGTACCAAGGAGTTATTGATCCATGACTTTTCAAGATTTGTCACTAATACGGTTAGACTTCAACCGGCTGTTTTCGAGTTGTCAGAGGCAACTGTTAGTGCCAAGCGGAAAAGAAAACGAATGAAGCCAAGAGAGATTGTACAGAAAGCCATTGATGCCCTTTTGGAAAACTATCCAACCGAACCCTACGTTCAAGTTGGATATTATCGGGATTATCAACTGGACAATGATGAATATGTAAACTTGAACGAGGCGATAATGGCCGTTCATGATCAGGGCTTTGATGCTATCGATTCGGCGACGACAAGGGCAGCTATATATGATTACAAGGCGAATCTGGATTTTCGTCGTGATACACTGGCTAGAAAGCCATACAACTATAGCTTTAAGGGAGATACGAAAATTATCGAGAAGGGATACCTAAGTGCTTATGGAGGAAATGAATTCACTATTCTAAGCGTTCATAACGCTATTCGTAATCACAGGATCAATTCCTATTCCTTTGTACATCGTTTCGATACCGATCTGTTAAAGGAACATTCGTTTTCACGAGACGATGATTCTTCAATAGGGGAGGAATCGCTGTATACCATAAAGTTCATACGCAAATTGCCGGTTCATACTGCCTATGGTAGGCTCTATATTTCTAAATCCGATTATTCCATTTTTAAGATGGACTACGCCGTCTATGACGAAACCAAGAACAATAAGTCAGGGGTGCCCGATAAGAATGGAACCTACAAGCAACCTGTTTTTGAAGTAACGACGTCGTACAGAAGGTATAAGGATAAGATGTATCTTAACTATATTTCTTTCAATAACGTATTCAAAATTTGGGAGCCTCCAAAACTGACGCTCGATCGAGTGGACATCCGTTTTGATAACGCCATCCACCCAAGATTGAGCCTCACTCTCAAGAAGAGATGGATCGTTTTGACGTTTAGTGAGTTTTTGAATGCCGATACCGCCAAAAACACGAATCAGTTCAATGTTCATTTCAAAGGAAAAAAAATTGCACTCGAGGGACTCCTCGTAGCTGACAATCAGGTGGTCTTATATCCGAAAGTAAATACCAATAGACAAATTGAGATACTTGATGAGCTTGAATTTATTGCAAAGAATGAAGGTATAAATGAAGAAATACTCAAAGTAAAGACCAAAGGTCTAAAAGATCTTAACGGTAATGCGATAGGGAGGTGGACAACCAAGGACTATCATCAGTTTCGCGAGTTTTTTGTGCAAGAGGTCAAAGCGGACGATCGGGTACCAGAACAACGCTTATTCATGAACAATCGAAAACCGATTTTTGATGAGCAGCCCATTGTGAAGCCGGATAATTTTGGAGATTATTGGATGAATACACCCTTAAAGACCATAAACAATTAGAACAATGTCCTTTCAAATCCGTCTCCTTTTACTGTTATTTCTATTAGGAGAAGCACTCTCTTTTGGGCAGGGAGATGATTTTGTTCGAGGTATGCTGCTCGATAGTAAAAGTGGGGCTCCGGTGGTTTTCGCCACTATACGCTTGAAGGAAAAGGCAGTAGGTGTGATATCGAATCAAGATGGAAGTTTTCGGCTGCCCAGAAGATTTATGAATTTGGGCGAGACACTTACAATTTCATGCCTAGGCTACGAAAATAGACATATCATGCTCTCTGAACTACCTTTGGATACTGCAGTGACCATCAAATTGGACTCCCGACCGATTGAGCTCGAAGAAGCAATCTTAACTGGTAAGCGTCGAAGGTTGACCCCGCGTCAAATCATTAAAAAGGCTATAGATAGAATCGATCAAAACTATCTTGTTTCGCCGTTCTCATATGTTGGTTACTACAGAGATTACCAATTGAAGGATAATGAATATGTTAATCTGAATGAGGCGCTCTTACAGATTAACGATATGGGCTTTCAGCAAAACGATTTGGATCATACAAAAATCCGGTTGTACGATTACCGGGCCAATTCGGATTTTCAAAGGGATTCTCTAGCTAACAGTCCGTATGATTATGTAACAAAAGGTAAAATAATAAAAAACGCTTACCTCCCTGGTTTTGGAGGCAATGAACTGAATATTTTACGTATTCACGACGCCATTCGAAACTATAATATTAAAACCTATTCGTACATTAACCGGTTGAACAGGGACCTAATCCGCAACCATAGTTTATCGCGAAAGGGGGATAGGATAATCGACAATGAGCGTATATATGTCATTGGTCTTGAAAAAAGTAGGCCCGAGCTGGACCCGGATATATCGCCTGGGGAAGAAGTACATGCCGATTTTAGGTCTCAAGGTACAATCTATATTTCCCAATCATCGTACGCTATTCACAAACTTGTCTATAAGATGTTCGATACGAATATCCAAGAAAGGTCCAAACAAGACATTGCCAAAGGCAAAGACAAGTTGATCTTTGAAGTTACCGTAGAATATATGAAAAAAGAGGGAAAAATGTATCCGAACTATATCTCCTTCCACAATGTTTTCAAACTACAAAAATCACTTTTTAAGATTCTCGATATACGGATGAATAAGGATGAAAAATGTTTCGTAGTCAAGTTCAATAAGGCTCCGATCCTAATGATTGACGAGAATCGAAAGAACTTTATGGTCAAGTATAGGAAAAAGAGGATTAGATTAATAGAAACTAGAGCGGTCTTCGATGAATTTCATTTGTATCCTGAACCGGAAAAGTTTGATTGCGTTTTTAAAGAGAGCACGGCCGAATCTAGGGGAGCGGGGTATTTTTCGCCGGAAAATTTCGAATTCAACTTTATTGGCGTTCAAGACGCTCAAGGCAATGCATTGAACGATTTTGAATATGAAGAGTTCGATCAATACAGGGAATTTTTTACCCAGCAAATACAATTATCTTTAGTAGAGGATATACCAGAGAAAGTTTTGATGCAAAAAAACCGTCCTATTTTTGATAATCAACCCCTTACAAGACCCGATAATTTTGATGAGTATTGGATGAATACGCCCTTAAAAAAAAACCAGTGATATGAATACTAAAGCCTTCTTTCCCATAATTTTTCTTGTACTTATCTCCATTTCGTCGGTCGCTTTTGGGCAACAGCAAGACTATATGGTCGGGAAACTGTTTGATTCGGAAACCAATGAGCCGGTAGTATTTGCCAACATCCGTATAAAAGATCGGGCGGTGGGTATTATCACCAATGTAGATGGTAGCTTTAGAATTCCTTTAAAGTATAAGGAGTACGGTGATATTATCGAAATCTCATCCATGGGCTACGAAACCAAAGAGTTACCCATCAATGACTTTAGCCAAGATGAATTAAATATAGTAACGATAAGTCCTGCAGCGATCAGTTTACAAGAAGCCGTGGTCAAGGCGAAAGGAAAACGCCGTCTGAGTGCCAAGCAAATTGTACAAAGGGCCATTGACGCCATTCCCCGAAACTTCCCCACGACCTCATTTTCCACTATAGGCTACTACCGCGACTATCAGAAAGGTAAAGGGCAGTATATTAATTTGAATGAGGCGATTCTCGAAGTATTCGATCAAGGATTTGATCAACTTGATGATGCCACTTCCGATACCCGTTTGTTTTATTTTCAGATGAACGGTGATTTTGAACAAGATTCCATAGCCCGCGCATCCTATAATTATGAGTCATTTTCTAAAACAGCGGAAAAAGCCATCTTGGATGTCTCCGGTGGAAACGAATTCCGAATTTTAAGAATTCATGATGCCATAAGAAACTACAATGTGTTTTCATACGATTTCATCGGTACGCTCAAAACAGATCTGATTGACAATCATTCCTTCACTAGGAAGAATGACACTCGAATCAACGATGAAGACTTGTACCGTATTGGCCTTAGGGCGAGTTATCCGAACTTTCGGGCCAACGGCACACTGTATGTTTCTAAATTGGATTTCGCCATTTATAAGTTGGAATATACGATGTATGACGAAAACCAACGGAATGCCACTGGCGAAAAGAACGAGCACGGGCATAGGCAAAAGGCGATTTTTGATATCACCACTGACTACCAAAAAATAAACGATAAAATGTACTTGAACTATATTTCACTGAATAATAACTTTATCTTGAACATTCCTCCGGTTTTTAAGACGATAGATATGACCGTTGATCTTTATAGAAAGTGTTTCGTAGTCGAATTCAATGACATACCTGAAGAAGAGTCGGCAAAAAAAGTGTTGAACTATGCGGTCGTATTCAGAGACCAGCCGGTAAAGCTAAAAATGATTACAACGAATGAAAAGAGGGTTTACTTGTTTCCCGATTCAAATGATGAAGCCACAATCCCGATGTTTAATGAATTGAGTCAGCTCGATACGACCAAGGTAGGTGTAAGGGATTTTCTTGATTTTAGGGTAGGTAATGTCAAAGACGAGCACGGCAATTTGGTCAACCGGACAATACGGCGAGAGTACCAACAGTTCAGGGAATTTTTTTCACAACGGATCAAGCCCGATTCGAGAGCTCCGTTCGATACTAATTTTATGGATAAGCGAAAACCCGTTTTTGAAAGTCAGCATGTGACCAAACCTAAAGACTATGGTGACTATTGGATGAATACCCCCTTGTTGGAAAATCTTAACTAAATGAAAATGCACAGGTTCAAAACGTATCTTTTATTGGGCGTGCTATTGGTCTCGGCAGCTACCATGGCCCAGCAACAGGAATTTATTTTCGGTCAATTGGTGGATGCGACCCAAAATGACCCCATTCCGTTTGCCACGATACGTATAAAGGGCAAGGCCCTCGGTGTGATTTCGAATATGAACGGAACCTTCAAAATACCATTGCGATATAAAGAACAGGGCGAGGTTCTTGAAATATCCTGCCTGGGCTACGAGACCAGAGAGTTGTACATTGACGAATTGGATACTTTCAAGAGCTCAGGCATCAAATTAACACCCAGTGCTTTTGAGCTTGCGGAAGCAATAGTTTCCGCGCGGGAAAAGAAGGTCAATGTCAAAGAAATTGTTCGAACCGCCGTGAACAACATACCTATGAACTACCCGGAAAACGAATTTAACCTCGTAGGTTATTATCGTGATTATCAAGTTAAGAATAATGCCTATGTTAATCTGAACGAGGCGATTATCAAGGTGAGGGATGAGGGGTTCGACAGCGAAAATAGCTTTTACAACCAATATCAACTATTGTCCTACACGAGCAACAAAGATTTCGAAATCGACCGTTTTGCCGCACAACCCTATGATTACAAAGGGCACAACAAGATTGTGCCGAACGCAAAAATGAAAAATGATGGGGGTAATGAATTTATTTTATTGGGCATGCACGACCCCATTCGAAACTATAAGGAACCCTCATTTTCCTTTATCAATGACTTAAGGAATGATTTCGTCAATACCCATTCCTTTAAGATGCTCGGGAAATCGAAGCATAAGAACGAATCGGTGTATCAGATTGAGATCGCTTATAGCAACGACCATTATAGAGCCCAAGGTTTGATTTTCATCAATACCACGGATTTTTCAATACATAAATTAGACTATGAGTTGCATAAGCTGGATAATGAAACCGATGAAGAAAAGGAAAATACAGACTTACGTGTCATAGTGAATGCGTCAGAGCGCTTTTCCGATGGTTTTAGAAAAATGGACAGTGAACTCCTGTATCGCATTCAAACTGAATATACGCGGGGACCGGAACGGAAGATGTATTTGAACTACATTTCTTTTTATAACAAGATATTGGTTCAAAGACCTCCCAGGTTCGAATCGAAGTTCGTTATCTACCTTGATGATTTTTCGTTTCGAATTCGATTGAATAAAATGCCCGCGAAATTGAATAGGGTCAAAAAGAAGGACTTTAAGGTTCGTTACAAGAAAGAATTGATTCCCATTGAAGAGTTCTATTTTCTTGAAGACGAACTCACTTTTGTTGTTTGTCCAGATTTGGATGATCTACAGACAGGGAAACTATTTGAAAACTTCAACTACGAAGTAGCTGATGTGACCCATGCATACGAACTTGTAGATGACGAAGGCAATAAGCTCAATGAAAGAAAATGGGAGTATCTTCATCAATATCGCGAATTTTTCACCCAAGATACCGAACCTAACGCAGTTTGGATCAATAAGAGAGATCAGATGATTCGCTTACTGCCATTGGACAGTCCCGAGCAACCGATTTCCAACGAAGCTGTTGACGAATATTGGAAGAATACCCCACTTCAAGGAAAAATGAATTAAGTATATGGCCCTATGAAAATAAAGTGTCTGTGTATTGTTTTTTTGATGACATCCATGTTTTCCTTTGGGCAGGCAAAAGACTATATGTTCGGTCAGCTGGTTGACTCCGTGCAAAACGAACCCATACCTTTTGCTACCATTAAAATCAAGAATAGGTCCTTGGGCGTTATCTCGAATATTGACGGTACTTTTAAGATACCCTTGCGCTACAAGGCATTGGGTGAAGTAGTAGAAATTTCGTGCCTTGGTTACCTTAGTAAAGAAATTCCAATGGCGGATCTATTCGAAGGCCGAAGTAATATCATCATTCTTGAACCTGGTAATCTAGAGCTTAACGAAGCGATTGTATCGGCGAATATCAAAAAGCTCAGTGCCCAACAGATTGTCAAGATAGCGGTAAACAGCATTCCACAAAACTTTCCTAAAGATGCGTTCAGCTTGGTGGGCTATTATCGCGATTATCAGGTCAAAAATAAAGCGTATACCAACCTTAACGAGGCCATTGTCAAGGTATTGGACGTTGGTTTTGAACGCAACAACAACTTCAATAATCAATATCAACTGATTTCCTATACCAAGAATAGTGATTTTCAGGTAGATACCTTTGCCGAACAACCGTATGACTACAAGCGCTATAACAAGGTGATCCCCGGTGCGAAAATGAATAACGATGGCGGCAATGAACTGCTTACCTTAAGTATTCATGATGCCATTCGTAATTATGGCGTAGAATCTTTTTCATTTGTTGATGATCTGTCCTCCGATTTTATCGAAAAGCATCGTTTTCGACTCCGTGGAAAATCGAATTACGAGAAAGAATCCATTTATGTAATTGATATGGTCTTCAAAAATGACAACTATCGGGCCAGAGGAAAGATTTTCGTAAACACCGATGATTTTGCCATCCATAAACTGGATTATGCGGTCTATAAACGTAAGAAACCGGGTGTTTTTAGTAGCGCAGAAAACCCCAATGAGCGTTTTACCGATGGTTTTAAGAAGACCAATGGCGAAATGCTTTATCATATTCAAACAGAATATACGAGGGGTGGCAATGGAAAAATGTTTTTGAATTACATTTCGTTTTATAACAAGATCTTAGTGCAAAGACCTGCGGAATTTAAATCCCGATTTGCAATTAACCTTGAGGATAATTCATTCCGCATTCGGCTGAATAAGATACCGGCCAATCTCGACAGAATCAAGAGCGGAAATTTCAAGATCAGCTATAAGAATGTCAGTGTACCCATAAAAGATGTCTGGTTTCGGGAAGATGAACGGGTTTTTGTAGTATGTCCACATACATCTTATGAAGCTACCCGAGAACTTTTGAAGGATCTATTTCTGGAACGGAAGAATCTAGAGGTTTCCGAAGTCAAGTACGCCTATAGTGCCATTAAAGACGATGCAGGAAATGAATTGGATAAAAGAAAATGGGAATATATGCATCAATACCGCGAATTCTTTACTCAAGAGACCCGTTTTATGCAAGATGAAATCGGCGACACAAGTGATTTGATGAACAAGGATCAACCTTTGGATAGTCCACTGCAACCTATAACCGATAAAGACATGAAAAGCGAGTATTGGAAGAATACGCCGCTGCCAGGGTTGCAAAATTAAAAACCTCCTTAAAACATTGCTGTTCCAAGGAGGTTTTCGTACAACAATTAGTAGCTGTTAGACTCCCGCTGACTTGACGGTCTTTACAATTCTACCAGCAATTTTATAAGGATCACCGTTTGAGGCAGGTCTGCGATCTTCCAACCAACCTTTCCAACCACTTTCAACAGTTGCGATAGGAATACGAATAGAAGCGCCACGGTCAGAAATACCAAAGCTGAATTCGTCGATGGATTGTGTTTCATGCTCACCGGTCAAACGTTGGTCGTTGAACTCACCGTAAACGGCAATATGCTCTTTCACAACTGGACGGAAGGCCTCGCATATTTTTTCGTAAGTCGCTTGATCACCACATGTTCTCAAAGTAGTATTTGAGAAGTTGGCGTGCATACCTGAACCGTTCCAGTCCATGTCTTTACCTAATGGTTTTGGATGATACTCGATATAGTACCCATATTTTTCAGTCAATCGATCTAATAAATATCGAGCGACCCAAATTTCATCACCAGCTTTTTTTGCGCCTTTGGCGAACAATTGAAATTCCCATTGCCCAGAAGCAACTTCTTGATTGATTCCTTCAAAATTGATTCCCGCCTCGATACATAAATCGGCATGTTCTTCGACCAAATCGCGACCGTGGGTGTTTTTTCCACCGACTGAACAGTAATACATTCCTTGGGGCGCAGGATAACCACCTACCGGGAAACCTAAGGGTAACTGGGTTTTGGTATCCATAATGAAATACTCCTGTTCAAATCCGAACCAAAAATCATTATCATCATCATCAATGGTCGAACGCCCGTTTGATACATGCGGGGTACCATCTGCATTTAAAACTTCGGTCATCACCAAGAACCCGTCTTTTCGAGCAGGATCTGGAAAAATAGCCACAGGTTTCAACAAGCAATCGGAAGAACCACCTTCGGCCTGTCTCGTTGAACTGCCATCAAATGACCACATCGGACAATCTTCTAGTTTTCCGCCAAAGTCATTTACTACTTTGGTCTTACTTCTCATGTTTTGTGTTGGGAAATAACCATCCAACCAGATGTACTCTAATTTTGTTTTACTCATAATATCGGTCGTTAATTTCTCGAATTTTAAAAGACAGACAAAAATATGTTTTTTGATCAATTATCATAATTTAGAAGGGGGTATTTTTATTAAAAGTTATTATTTTTTAGTATACCCCTATTTTTTGAGGGGATATTTATGAAATATCTATTTTTTGATAGTAATTTTGACAAATCAATAATCCTGATTTAGCGTTTGTATTATGTCTGAAAGAAGATTTGCCGCCATTGCCGAAAGTCAAAAAAGAAATCGATTGGAAATTAAAGAAAAAGGAAGGCGTTCCGAGCTTTTCGCTATGAACGTTTTCAATACAAAACGCATGCTCCAATACCTGACGAAAGATGCCCTACAAAGTGTTGAGAGTGCTATTTTTTCGGGATCTAAAATCGATACCAAAATAGCGGATCAGGTTGCCGAAGCGATGAAAGCATGGGCCATTACGATGGGGGCCACGCATTACACGCATTGGTTTCAGCCATTAACGGGCTCCACTGCCGAAAAGCATGACGCTTTTTTCGATTTATTGCCCGATGGCCGGGCTCTCGAAAAATTTGGGGGTAGGCAATTGGTGCAACAAGAGCCCGACGCCTCAAGTTTTCCAAGTGGGGGAATCCGAAATACTTTTGAAGCAAGAGGCTATACCGCCTGGGACCCTACTTCTCCCGCCTTTATTTACGGAACCACCTTATGTATTCCCACGATTTTTGTCTCATATACAGGTGAGGCCTTAGATAATAAGGCGCCGCTATTGAGGGCACTACATGCTGTTGACGAGGCTGCCACGGCCGTGGCGAAGTATTTTGATAAAAACGTATCGAAGGTAAATGCCACCCTGGGGTGGGAGCAAGAGTATTTTCTCATCGATAAGGCATTGGCCGAATCGAGGCCCGATATCTTGTTGACGGGCCGCACTCTTGTGGGGCATTCGGCAGCCAAGGGACAACAACTTGATGATCATTATTTTGGTGTGATACCCACTCGAGTACTGGGTTTTATGAGCGATTTGGAACAAGAGTGCACCAAACTCGGTATTCCGGTAAAGACACGTCACAATGAGGTGGCCCCAAATCAGTTTGAATTGGCCCCGGTTTTTGAAGAGGCAAACCTTGCGGTAGATCATAATCTGCTCTTGATGGATGTCATGGATAAAATTGCTGATAAACATGGATTCAAAGTACTTTTTCATGAAAAACCTTTTGCTGGGATCAACGGATCGGGCAAACACAATAATTGGTCTTTGGCTACGGATACGGGAATTAACTTATTGAGTCCTGGTTCGACCCCAATGAAAAATCTACAGTTTCTGACCTTTTTTGTGAATACGATCAAGGCGGTCGATACCTATGAAGAATTGCTTAGATCATCCATTGCGTCGGCAGGTAATGACTACCGACTGGGTGCTAACGAGGCTCCGCCTGCGATTCTTTCGATTTTTATCGGAGCCCAATTGAGTCGAGTGCTTGACGAACTCGAAGGGGTTTCTATGGGTAAACTGTCCCCGGAGGAGAAAACCGAATTGAAGTTGAACGTTGTCGGTAAAATTCCGGAGATTTTGTTGGATAATACCGATCGCAATCGAACATCTCCTTTTGCCTTTACAGGTAATAAATTTGAAATGAGAGGTGTGGGTTCACAAACCAACTGTGCCAAACCCATGACGATTCTGAACACTATCGTTGCCAAACAGTTACAAGAATTCAAAAAGGAGGTAGATGCTTTAATCGACACCAAGAATTTGAAGAAAGACGAGGCGGTCTTTAATGTCCTTCGCGAATATATAAAAACATCCAAGCGCATTCGTTTTGACGGTGATGGTTACAGTTTGGAATGGGAAAAGGAGGCGAAGAAAAGAAAGCTAAGCAACAACAGAACTACTCCTGAAGCACTTCAAGTGTTGACCGAGGCAAAGAGCTTAGCATTGTTCAAATCAATGCATGTGATGAGCGAGGTAGAGGTCAAGGCTCGTCAAGAGATCGAACTTGATGCCTATATAATGCATTTACAAATCGAGGGTCGGGTTCTAAATGAATTGGTATACAATTTTGTGATTCCAGCGGTAATCAACTATCAGAATAAGATCATACAAAATGTGATGGGGCATAAAGAACTCTATGGAGCAGGTCATATAAAGATGACAGGCGGACAATTAGATATCATACAAAAGATTTCCGAACATATGAAAACCCTAAAGGAAAAGACCGATACGATGATCGATGCGCGTAAAAGCGCAAATAAATTAGACGATAGCCTTAAAAAAGCGACCGTATATTCCGAGCGGGTCAAATCACATTTTGATGAAATTCGATATCATTGCGATAAATTGGAACAGTTGATTGATGATAAGGACTGGCCTTTGATCAAATACAGAGAGCTTTTGTTCATCAAATAGGGATACTTCTTCAACCCATTGGGTTTTTCAGTCCTTTAACAAGAATAGGTCAATCAGCAAAGAAATTTGCATTTCATCGGATCTTTTGATTAACGGTCTGGTAATCACGTATTTTTCCCGCGTATCTATCGATTTGTAAAAGACGAAGATTTCAGAAACCGAACATGTAAACCCTTACGGTTCGGAGCTTCGGGATTTTCAAGTTCATTTGCGAATTTGCTAAGATAATTTCCAAAATTCATCCCCCGTAATGATTTTAAGAAGATAACCCCACATTATCTTACTTAAGGATTTATAATACTAATGTTTATACTTTTTTATAAAGTGGTCTAAAAATTTGACCTGCTTTAATGACAAGTATAAGGTGGTACCTAGTAGTGTATTTTAACCTTTAAACATTATATATTATGATCAAACAAGTGATTTTAGGCACCATGCTCCTTTCAATGGGCAGCTATGTGCACGCACAAAGTTCAAGTACTGTGAATCAGAACGGGAACAATAATTCAGGTGCGGTTGCACAAGAAGGTGCGGATCAAAGATCGGTAATTCGGGTCTTTGGTAACACGAACAAGACTAATGTAACCCAAAAGGGGAGCGATCAGAATGCAGTAATCCAGGTTGCCGGCAATGGTTCTTCAGACGGTAATAAGGTCAATGTATCCCAAGAGTCGGGCGAGAATAATAATGCCACGGTCTACGTAGCAGGAGACGGAAATACCGTTAGAATGACACAAGATGGTGAAAACAATAATAATCTTCATGCCGGTGCTGAGTTTTCGGCTGCACCTCGTGGCGTTGATATTTACGGCAATAACAATACTGCAAAAACGGAACAAACCGGTGACAATAATGAGGGTTTCATCAAAATTGGTGACAATGGAGGAACCGGTGAGGCCAATGGCAACTACGCTGAAATTCGCCAACATGCGCCGGGCGGTAACGATAATTTTGCCACGATTACGGTAACAGGCAATAATAACTACGCGGAAGTAGATCAAGATGGCGATAACGATTTTACACAGATCAACCAGTCTGGAGACGGAAACAGAGCTGTTACCGAGCAATGGAACGGAACCGGAACGGGCGAAATATTTATTGACCAGATGGGGAACAATAACAGCGCGAACAGTTTTCAAGATGGAATCAACTCGTTGAGCGATATCGATCAGTCAGGTAACGGCAATTCGGCAAAAACTAGCCAAACCGGATTCAATGCCGATAGTGATATCGATCAGAGCGGTAATGGAAATATGGCCAATGTCGTGCAGGGTGGTGTGAATTCGGAAAGTGATATCATGCAGGGGGGCAACAATAACAATGCTGTGGTAGATCAAGCCGGTTTGAACAACTATAGTGAAATCACCCAGGCCCTTGGCGGTAATGGTAATAAGGCCAAAGTAACGCAAACTGCCGGTATTTCAGATGAAAGTTTCATCAATCAAACCGGAAGTAACAATACGGCGAATGTCACCCAAGAGGGTACAGCATTTTTCTTTATCGCCGGTAATTTGAGTGATATCGATCAGTCCGGTGATGGTAACAAAGCCGTTGTAGATCAAACGAATTTGAATGGAAGTTCAATCAATCAAGGTGGAAACAATAATACCGCCAAGGTCACCCAAGTAGGTGGAAACCTTAGTTCGATAGACCAATCGGCAAACGGCAATAAGGCCACTGTTGATCAAACAGGAACGAACCTAAGCGCTATAACACAGAGTGGAAACGGAAATACGGCTAAAGCGACACAAAGTGGAGGTGGTATAATATCCCTTAATGTGAGTGATATCGACCAATCAGGAAATAATAATAACGCTGTATTAAGCCAAAATGGGTTATTGAACGTTAGTACAATTTCCCAAGGCGGTAACAGTGGTATCGCCAGAGTTACCCAAGACGGCACCGGAAACCTGAGTGATATCAGCCAATCTGGTGGAGCTGGCAATAAGGCTATCGTTACTCAAACAGGGGCTTTGAATACCAGTGGAGTAATGCAGGTAGGGTCGAATAATATGATCAAAGTGACACAATCGAACTAAATACGTTACCAGTTTAAGTTTTGATGGGATGGTAATTGATTTGCCATCCCATTATTCGATTTTTATAGTGAATGGGTCTATAAAACCTTGATAAATAACCGATAAGCGAAAAACTAATACATTGAACTGTTTTTTTTTTAGACCCAATGATTGTTTACGAAATTTAGGTTCTAAATAAGAGGTAGTAGATCTACAACTAAAATTATGGCAAAAAAAAGTGTTTTATGGATCTTGTTCCTATTGTTGGCCTTAGATCAATGCTACGGTCAAGACAAAAGTAGCGGGGAACATACCTCGACTCTCGTAGAACAGTTAGGTACCGAGAACCTTCAAACCGTTTCCCAAACACAAATATTACTCCCGGAAGTGGAATCTAACTCGGTATACATTCAACAAATAGGCTCAAATAACTCTTCCTTGGTGAACATTAGGGCGACCAATAGTCAATTTGATTTGATACAAAACGGAAATGCGAACAGCGTAAGGATAAAAGCGATAGGCGAAACACTAAAGCATACGTTGACGCAAAATGGTAATAATAATCTTTTACTAGAGTATGGAAATACGCCCAACCTTGATTTGGAACGAAATATCATCCAAAACGGAAGCAATCAGGGCGTATTCATATATGGTAGTAATGCACTTACCGATAAAATATTTTTGAATTTACAGGGCAGTTCAAAGACGATTACGATTCGCAATTTCAACTAATCCCAAAGCCCAATGAACTATTCCTTCGTCATCTTATTGTGTCTTATAGTCCTGCCGTTTTCGGTGAACTCGCAGATTTATAACAAAGAGGTCTCAGCAGCTATTGATTTTCAGGTAGAAGATAATAGTATCATTAAGATAACGGGATCCGGACACAACAAAACACAGATTGACAAAAGCCTGCGCTTTTCGTTGTCGGTCATCAAGGCCGGAAGTAACAAAAGTACCAATAAACAAGAGGGCCGTTTTGTTTTAGGACCCGGTGAAAAGCAAAATCTATCGCATACGAGTATAAATGTCAATGAAAGTGATAGAACCATTATACTTTTACTCATCTATGAAGAAAGTAAGATCATTGGAAAAGACCGAAAGGTGTTGAACGGTATTGAAGGAGAAGCCGATGAGGTGCGAAATTTAATAAAACCATTGGAGAGTATTGATGTAAAGAATACAAATGAAGATGGATTTATTTTAAGGGGAATGGTAATCGAGGATACCAAGACCAAAGCCGGCAATGACTTTTATGATATGTTCTATTCCTCGTATCTAAGCAATAATATCAATGGTGAAAAAATCGTAAAAATTGAAGAACGATTGGCCATAGGTAATACGACCCAAATCAATATTTTGATCGGCGATGAAACAGTAGTGCAATTCTTTGTAAATCCAAGAACACAATACTTAAGGCAAATGGCCGATCAATCGATATATAGGGTAAATGCCCACTTCCAGAGGCTAAAGGATACCAAAGATCAAATTACAAGATATTAATACCTGGCTATGAAAAGATATTTAATCGTTTTTGCAATTCTGTGTTCAAGCTATGGCTTTGGGCAGCAGTTGGTATATACCCCTGTCAATCCGGCTTTTGGTGGGAATACATTTAACTATCAGTGGCTGTTGAGTTCCGCCCAGGCGCAAAACTCTTTTACGGATCCGAATAGTTCAGATGAAGACCAAACTGAACTTGAACGCTTTCAAGAGAACCTGAACAACCAACTATTGAGCAGTCTTTCACGAAATGTCTTTAGTTCTCAACTTGGTGATGAACTCAAGGAAGGTTCGTTCAATGTGGGCGATTTGGCCCTAGAAATATTTGAGACAGGTGAAGGCCTGGTCATCAATATTTTGGATACAGCTACAGGAGAACAGACGCAGATAATCGTTCCAAACTAATCATACCTACATTTATGATGTCCCAACACATTTTTAGGATTGTTTTGCCTTCGCTTGCCCTTGTTTTAACGGGTTGTGGTGCTTACCTGAGTCAGCCCTATGCGCCTCAAGATGCCAGAATCGGTGAGTTGACCTCAAAGACCGAGGTGCTGAGAAATTTTCCCGAACCCTATCAAGAGATTGTGGTCGGGGTGTATAATTTCAAGGATCAAACCGGGCAATACAAGGCACAAGAAGGGGGCAGTACCTTTAGTACGGCCGTTTCACAAGGTGCCACCACAATGTTGATCCAGTCGTTGAAAGATTCGAGATGGTTTACACCAATTGAACGTGAGAATCTGGGGAATTTACTCAATGAACGTAACATCATTCGTTCTACTAGGGAAGAATTTTCAAGAAATGCCAGCGTACGCCAACCCGCTTTGCCCCCATTGTTATATGCCGGAATACTTCTGGAAGGAGGCGTAGTATCTTATGATACCAATATCATTACCGGTGGGGCCGGAGCTCGTTATTTTGGAGCCGGAGCCTCAACCAAATACCGTCAAGATCGAATTTCAATGTACCTAAGGGCCGTCTCGACCAGTAACGGTAAAATTCTTAAAACGGTATACGTGTCCAAGACCATTTTGTCACAATCAGTAGATGCTAGTCTGTTTCGCTATGTGAGCTTTCAACGTTTATTGGAGGCCGAAACGGGCTTCACAAAGAACGAGCCTGTGCAATTGGCCATGAAGGATGCCATTGAGAAAGCAGTCGAAGCACTGATTATAGAGGGCATCGAAGAAGGGCTTTGGACGACTAAGGAAGGCGGATTGACCAATAAAAAATTGATGGACGCCTATAAGGCCGAAAAAGAGTTTGAAGAATCACAATTGTTATATGACCGATTACAGACAACGGAGCAGTCGAAAAATGCATTGACCTTGAGTGGTACTTCCTCGGTATTAAATGGCGATTTGGGAAATAAAACACTTTCGCCCGGCTTTAATTTTGGTTATTTACGGGCCTTAGGTCCTAAAATGAACCTTGCGCTGAGTATGGATTATCTTAATTTAAAAGGAGGAAATTCCTTTTCCCGTGAGAACGTTTCCGCCCAGCTTAATCTTGAACTGAAGATCTTGCCCTATGATCAATTGTCTCCATACGTCTATGGAGGTGGGGGAGTGATTTTTGATATCGCGGAATCTGATTCAGAAGATAGTGCTACGATGACCACCCCAAAACTTCAGTTGGGTGGAGGACTGAACTATCGTGCTTCCAATAAAGTCGACATTCGACTTTTCATAGAAAGCAATTTTACTTTCACCGATGAACTCGATGGTATAGTAAGTGGTAAACGAGATGATTACTACTATAATTTCGGCATCGGTTTGAAATACAAGTTTAAAAAATCGCAAGCCAAAACTAGCAAGTAACCAAGAATGAAGGGCTTTGGGCCTATAAATGCAATGTGCAACCGCAAAATCCGACTATTTCGATAGCGTTGCGAAAAAATGATACAATGAGAAAATGTACGCAACAAACCTTTTTCTATCTGATGATACTATTCTTGATCAGTGCCTGCTCTGAAGAGCCGATCGATGAAAGCACATTCGGTACATTGACGGGAAAAGTAGTGGCTAAGGGTGACAATACCCCATTGCCCAATGTAAAGATTTCTTCTACGCCTGTATCGACGACTGTCTTTACCGATGCCGAAGGTAATTTTGAGATTGGGGAGGTTCAGAGTGGAGAATATTCCATACAGGCCGAACTTTCCGATTTCAAGACGGCCTTTGAAGCGGCGAACATCTTGGAGGGTAAAACGGTAAATATCGTGTTTGAACTTGACTCTTTAGAAGTGAACAATCTCGTACCCTTGACTCCAATGTTGTTATTTCCTGAAGATGGGGCGACGAATATAGGTACACAGGCTGAGTTTGCTTGGTCCTCTTCACAAAACGATGATGACGAAATCAACTATACCTTGGAATTGCGAAATGGGGCAACCAACGAAATAGAGACTTTTGGCGATTTGAAGGATACGACCCTACTTGTCGATAATCTGGCTATTGGCAAGAACTATTTTTGGCAGGTGACGGCTTCAGATGGTGTTAATACTTCAGTGAAAAGCCCATTGGCAGGTTTCTCGACCGATGGGGGAACCTCAAATCGGTTCTTGTATGTTAGGGACATTGCGGGCAATAATATCATTTTTTCAGGAGGAGAGCCTGTAGGAAACGATGATGAGGAATTGAACCAAAACGAGTTGCAATTGACTCCTTCGAACACCAACAGTTATCGACCTAAAAAGGACAATACGGTCAATAAGATTGCCTTTCTACGATCGGTAGGGGCCGAGACACATATCTTCACTATCAACACCGATGGAACCGGATTGACTCAGGTAACCGAGGCTGTACCTGTCGCTGGATTTAGGCAAGAAGAGGTTGAATTTACGTGGTATGATAATGGGGCCAAACTCTACTATCCGAGTTTTAACAAGCTATACTCGATAAATGCTGATGGTTCAGGTTTAGAAGTGGTGTATTCCACTGCTATGGGTGTCTTGATTTCAGAAGTAGCGGTTAATCCCGCCAATAATCTAGTGGCCCTAAAAACAAATAACCTTGATGGGTATAATGCCCGGATAGTTGTGGTAGACGTCGATTCCGATTCGGAGGTCGAAGTGGTATCCAACGGCCAAAATGGAGGTATGGGCGGATTGGATTATTCGGCCGATGGAAACAGGCTTTTGTTCACCCGAGACGTTTCAGGAGTTGAAAATGCAGAATATCGTCAATTGGATTCCCGTGTTTTTGAGTATAATCTAACCGACAATAGTACGAGCGAAATCGATACCATAAAAGAGAGTGGAACAAATGACCTAGATCCAAAATATGCCCCTGACGACGGCGCTATTATCTTCGTGAATACATCGAATGATGGCATTTCGGAAAAAAGAATATATCGTACGGTCGATAATAATAGTAACAACATTCGAAAAGAACCGCTCTTTACCGATGCCTTTATGCCCGATTGGGAATAACAGATAATTACATTGAAATCTGGTGAATCCCGCTCCGAAAAGGAGTGGGATTTATTCGTTAAAGCAACAACTTCGTTAGACTTATTCTTCTATTTTTGCACAAACTTTATAGAATGAGTTCATCCCATAGTGAGAGATATAGCCAGAGAGGGGTTTCCGCCTCAAAGGAAGACGTTCATAATGCCATCAAGAATATCGATAAGGGATTGTTTCCCAAGGCCTTCTGTAAAATAGTACCGGATTATTTGACCAATGACGAAGCGTACTGTTTGGTCATGCATGCAGATGGTGCCGGCACTAAATCTTCGTTGGCCTATATGTATTGGAAAGAAACCGGTGATCTATCAGTTTGGAAAGGTATTGCGCAAGATGCCCTCATTATGAATATCGATGATTTGATATGTGTAGGGGCAACTGATAATATCATGCTCTCCTCGACCATAGGAAGAAATAAGAATCTGATTCCCGGAGAAGTCCTTTCGGCTATTATCAATGGCACCGAAGAACTCATTGCTGATTTAAGATCCCACGGCATCACGATCCATTCAACCGGCGGAGAGACCGCCGATGTCGGTGATTTGGTACGTACGATTATCGTTGACTCGACCGTTACTGCGCGAATGAAACGAAACCAGGTCATAGATAACGCCAATATCAAGGCGGGGAATGTTATTGTGGGACTGGCCTCTTTCGGTCAGGCTACCTATGAAAAGGAATACAATGGAGGTATGGGTAGTAATGGACTCACTTCGGCACGGCATGACGTTTTTTCGAAATATTTGGCCGAAAAATACCCCGAAAGCTTTGATGGGGCCGTACCGAATGAACTAGTGTACTCAGGTGACGTGAAGTTGACCGACCCCATTGAAAACTCCCCAGTCGATGCAGGTAAGTTGGTGCTTTCACCAACGCGTACGTACGCTCCAGTCGTCAAAAAAGTTTTGGAAAAATACGATGCGAAATCCATACATGGCATGGTGCATTGCAGCGGGGGTGCCCAAACTAAAATACTTCATTTTATCGACCGGTTGCATGTGATCAAAGACAACCTGTTTCCGATACCACCACTGTTCCGATTGATTCAAGAACAATCGGGAACGGATTGGAAAGAAATGTACCAAGTGTTCAACTGCGGTCATCGTCTAGAGTTTTATGTGGACGGTTCCATTGCGAATGACATTATTGCCATAGCCGGACAATTCGGTATTGAGGGTAGAATTATAGGTCGTGTGGAAGAGAATTCTTCCAAAAAATTAACGATTCAGAGCCCGTTCGGAACATACCGTTATTAAGGCATACGATTACCTCTAAAACTGCGTTTTGTATAGTAAATAAAAGCTATGGAAAGAAAGCAGTTTTTAAAGAGCTTGGGTGCCGGTGCAGCTTTTGCATTGACATTCCCTTGTATTCATGGATGTTCGAGCGATAATCAGGAAACCCCGGGTACTATTGTGGAAGAGCCATCAGGTGTCGATTTTACTATAGATTTAATGTCTTCGGAAGCTACAAAACTGGCTAATAATGGAGGTTTTATTCTTAAGAATCTAGTTGTTGTGGTGAAGAACCTCGAAGGCGAATTTGTAGCTGCCAGCCAAGTTTGCAGTC
Organism: Maribacter corallii; assembly: GCF_047345415.1. Lineage (NCBI taxonomy): Bacteria > Pseudomonadati > Bacteroidota > Flavobacteriia > Flavobacteriales > Flavobacteriaceae > Maribacter > Maribacter corallii. The sequence goes on along the minus strand of NZ_JBLFEP010000004.1, from coordinate 399,117 downwards.
ATGAAGCATACGATCAAGTGCGATTTGTAGAAAATGATGGTGGTATTTTTTATTGTGATGTACATGGTTCACGCTTCGCCCAGAACGGATCACCTTTGAATCAAGTAGACGGTAATCCCGCGAGACAACTAAAAGTCTACAACACCGAATTGAACGAGGAGGAAAATGTACTTCGCGTTTTCGAATCTTAGTTTTCAAAATAAATAAATTGAAAAAGCTTTTTTTCCTTGTCATAATGCTTAGCATGGCCGGTAGCTATGCACAAGATTGGCAACCCTCATATACCGAGGCAATAACCTTGGCAGTGGAGCGTGAACGGCCACTTATTCTTGTTTTTTCCGGTTCTGATTGGTGCGCGCCCTGTATAAAACTGGATAAATGGATTTGGCAATCGGATGAATTTCGGTCGTATGCCAAGGAGAACTATGTCTTGTATCGGGCCGATTTTCCACGCAAAAAAGACAACGGACTATCAAAAGAGTTGGTGGCTCAAAACAGGTCATTGGCCGACCGATTCAATCCTAAAGGCTATTTTCCACTAGTGGTCCTCCTAAACGGAAGCGAGGAGGTATTGGGGGCAACCGGATTTAAGAAAGTGACGCCTTCGGAGTATATAACACACTTAAACACCTTCATAAAGTGAGGTTTCTCTTTTCGATCTTTTTCGTTTTTCTTGTTTTTTCCGGCTTTTCGCAGGATTCCAAGCATGTGACCGTCAAAAGAACGATGAAACTCATGGGCAGTCGTTTTGATATTACCGTTCTGGCTATTGATGAAGAGCTGGGGTATATCAACATTGAAGAAGCAGCGGCCGAGATTACCCGTATCGAAAAAATAATTTCAGCATGGGATGAAAACTCCGAAACGGCATTGATCAACAGAAATGCGGGAATAAGACCCGTCAAGGTTAGCCTAGAGCTGTTCAAGTTGATTGAACGTTCAAAGCAGATTTCCGAACTGACCGATGGTGCCTTCGATATCTCTTACTCCTCCATGGATAAGATCTGGAAATTCGACGGCAGTATGGAAAAAATGCCCAGTGCGACCGAGATAAAGAATTCGGTTGCTAAGGTGGGCTACAGAAAAATCATCTTAGATCATGATAATCAGACCGTATTTCTCGAGCAAAAAGGCATGAAAATCTCCTTTGGGGCTATAGGAAAAGGGTATGCGGCAGATAAGGCGAAAGAACTTTTAGTGTCGAAGCAAGTGGTCGGGGGAATCATCAATGCCGCAGGAGACCTATCTACCTGGGGTACCGATCTCAGCGGAAAAAAGTGGATTATAGGCATTGTGAACCCTTTAAGCAAAGACAAAATAGTGTCATGGTTACCGGTAGTGGAATCTTCGGTAGCAACTTCGGGTAATTATGAGAAATACGTCACTTTCGATGGAAAACGATATTCACACATCATCGATCCAAGAACAGGGTATCCCTCTTCAGGAATTACCCAAGTCACCATCTTCGCCAAAAGTGCCGAGTTGTGTGATGCCTTGGCAACAGCCGTTTTTATAATGGGTAAAGATGCAGGACTTTCGTTGATCAATCAATTGGGAGGTACTGAAGTCATCTTGTTTGACACCGATAACAAAGTACATAAAAGTAGTGGAATATTGTTTGACCGAAAACCGTAATTTTAAAGCATGGGGAAAGTAGCGTTAGTAGTGTTGTTCGTAGTTCTTAGTACCTCTTGTGTAGCGGTCAAGGAGTACGAAAAAGTGTACCTGAACGATGATGAGATGCAACTGTCGGCCAAGAGCATGGAACGTTTTGAGACCAATTTTCAAATTTATAGAGAAGCGGCCGCTGGTGCCAATGGAGGCAAATCGGGTGGCGGCTGTGGGTGTAATTGAACAAGATGTTCGAGGCCAACATGACACAGATTTGTTTTACCACAAAGAGATGAATGTTCATCCTGGCCAACCGAAGGATTTTTAGTAGTATAAATGGAACACCTGAAATATTATTTTTTGAACAAATTGCTGCTTTTCGTTATCGTGTTCGTAGGAACGGTCTCTTTTGCGCAAGAAGATACGAGTTATAAAAAACGGGTTTTAGAGGCTACCGAAATTGAATTGCTATTCAGTTACTATGGTCAAGATGGTCAGAATGCAGCAGTAACCGGTGGTGAAGGTACCGAAGAGTTGACCGATGCTACCTCAAGTATTGTGGTTAAGATTCCGCTCAACGAAGACGATGTACTGACCGTCGATGCAGGTATTTCAGCCTACACTTCCGCCTCTTCAAGTAACGTGAATCCTCTTGATGGAGACGCGAGTAGAACGGTAAGCCCGTTTAGTGCTTCATCCGGAGCTTCTCGGCAAGACGTCTTGACCTATTTCAATCCTTCATATCAACATACTTCGAATGATCGCAACTCCATTGTAAATGCCAAGGCCTACGTTTCCGCCGAGTATGACTATTTCTCTCTTGGATTCGGTGGGGGATATGCCCACTTGTTCAACGAAAAAAATACTGAAGTTTCGGTGAATGTACAGGCCTTTTTGGATAAATGGAATTCACAATACCCCATTGAGCTTCGAAACGGTTTCTTTGATTCGCGAACGAGCGGTACTGGTACCTACGCTCCCGACTTTACTGCTTTTGAAAAAGAAACGAGAAACTCGTATTCAATTTCTTTGGGGCTATCCCAGGTATTGGGCAAAAAGCTACAGGGGTCTGTTTTCTTGGATTTGGTATCACAGACGGGATTATTGAGTACACCATTTCAACGGATTTACTTTGCCGATTCACCTGATTTTTTTATCGAGGATTTTCAACTGGCCGATGATGTAGAACGATTACCCGACAGCCGATTTAAGGTTCCCATTGGCGGACGGTTGAACTATTACTTGAACGACCGTGTTGTGCTGAGAAGTTACTATCGCTTTTATGCTGATAATTGGGGTATTACCTCGCATACGGCGAATCTAGAAGTTCCTATCAAATTGAATGATAGTTTTACGGTCTACCCCTCCTATCGCTACTATTCGCAGACGGCGGCCGACTATTTTTATCCAAAGAAAATAGCGCTTTCTACACTCGATTTCTATACCTCTGATTACGATTTGTCGGGTTATACCGCCAATCAATATGGAATAGGAATTCGGTACAAGGATATTTTTGCAAAGGCCAAGGTTTTGACCTTTGGTTTGAAGAACATAAATCTGCGCTTCAATGCCTATGATCGAAGTGATGGTCTGAATGCTCTTATCATGACCTTGGGTACTACCTTTGTTGGGGATTAGAACTTATGTACCCCTCATTTTCCAAGTCTTTTTTTGATTGAATTAATTTAGAGTAGCCGTTTTTAAGAAGGTAGGTGGAATCACTAATGCTTAAAATTTCTCGATAGAAATGGTCGGTAATAATGATTGCGGAATCATTTTTCTTTTCTAAAATCAACTTTTTGAACTTCTCGACATAGATTGGTGCCACAAAAGAAAAAGGTTCATCGAGCAAAATTATTTTTTTGCCCGAATTCAAGATGAGATAGGTTTCAATTACGCGAAGCTCACTGGATGAAAGTTCATTTATTTTACTGTTGGTATATATCCCAAAAGAATCGAACGTATTGGTAAAGTTGCTCCAATTAGCCTGAAAAAAATCAAAGGCACGGGATATCTTCATATTGACAGGGAGCATTTTGTGCTGGGGAAGATAAGCTACTAAATTTCTTTCGAACAACGATTCTTTTAGGTGGTTTCCATCCAAACGGATGTTCTTGTATGTAGGTTTTAAGTCCCCGAAAAGAATGCGTAGTAAACATGTTTTTCCAGAGCCGTTTCTTCCAAGAACTCCTGTAATTTTTCCCGTTTCACCCTTTAGATAAACACCATAAAGAATTTTCTTTTGGTCAAAACTTAGTTCTACACTGTCAATTTCAACTGTCAAAATTGATGCAAGGTTAGTATGAGAATACTAGTAAAAAAAGAATCGATTACAAAAGAAGTGAAAATTAGAAATACTGCCGACATTCCGAAGTTTTTGTAAAAAATCAGCTTTTGTTTTAAACTTGGTTCGAAGTAGGCAATCAATAGAATTACGAAAAGCAAAAACTTAAATACCAGAATCACTGCTAGGGACATTTTCATAAACCCGAACATAAGTGAAATCAATAAACTTAGAACAAGAAGCCTTTTGTAAAAGTGAAACCCAAGCTGTAGCGTTTTTAATCTGAAAATAGAATGCATCCAATACTTCCGGTATCTTTAAATGTACAAATTTATTGTAAATTCGTCCTTCGAATTGATGCACGATTATGATTGACAAACTTAACATAGTAAAGCAACGCTTTGACGAGGTTTCCGACCTGATTATACAGCCCGATATCATATCGGATCAAAAGCGCTATGTGCAATTGACGAAGGAATATAGTGATCTTAAAGCCCTAGTCGCAAAACGAGATCAATATGTCGAGCTCACCAATAATATCGAGGAAGCCGAAGAGATCATTGCCGATGGAAGTGATGCCGAGATGCTTGAAATGGCGAAAATGCAGCTTGAAGAGGCCAAAGCGGGATTACCTGTTTTGGAAGAGGAAATCAAGCTGATGTTAATACCCAAAGACCCTGAAGATGCCAAGGATGTCGTCATGGAAATTCGTGCAGGTACAGGTGGTGATGAAGCCAGTATTTTTGCTGGAGATCTTTTTAGAATGTATACCAAGTATTGCGAATCAAAAGGTTGGAAGACGAATGTTATCGATTTGAGCGAGGGTACCAGTGGCGGTTATAAGGAAATACAGTTTGAGGTGTCCGGCTCCGATGTTTACGGCACTCTAAAATTCGAAGCGGGAGTGCATCGCGTGCAACGCGTGCCACAGACCGAGACCCAAGGCCGTGTTCACACCAGTGCGGCTACGGTAATGGTGCTTCCAGAGGCCGAGGATTTTGATGTTCAGATCGACCCCAAGGACGTGCGTATCGACTTTTTCTGCTCATCTGGTCCTGGTGGACAATCTGTGAATACGACCTATTCGGCAGTACGGTTAACACATATACCTACGGGATTAGTGGCTCAGTGCCAAGACCAAAAATCACAACATAAGAACAAAGACAAGGCCTTTCGGGTACTACGCTCTCGTTTGTACGACTTAGAACTGGCCAAAAAACAGGAAGAAGATGCTGCCAAGCGAAATTCACAGGTCAGTAGTGGCGACCGTTCCGCGAAAATTAGAACTTATAATTATGCGCAAGGTAGGGTGACGGATCATCGTATCGGATTGACACTCTATGACCTACAGAATATTATCAATGGTGATATTCAAAAAATCATTGATGAACTTAGCCTGGTAGAAAACACCGAAAAACTCAAGGAAGCTTCGGAGACCTTCTAATTACTTATGGAATGACAACAGAAGCTTTATTAGAACAAATACATAAAAAAAAATCGTTTCTCTGTATCGGATTGGATACCGATCTCGAAAAAATCCCTACGCATTTGTTAGCGGAGGAAGACCCCATTTTCGCCTTTAATAAGGAGATTATCGATGCTACACATCATTTATGTGTGGCCTACAAACCCAACATTGCTTTTTATGAAGCCTACGGTATTCAAGGATGGGTGGCACTAAAAAAGACGATTGACTATATTAATTCAAAATATCCCGAGCTCTTTACAATAGCCGACGCTAAAAGAGGGGATATTGGCAATACTTCTACGCGATATGCCAAGGCATTTTTTGAGGAGTTGGCGTTTGATTCCATTACGATCGCCCCATATATGGGCCGAGATTCCGTAGAGCCTTTTTTAGCGTTCACAGATAAACATACCATTCTACTGGCGTTGACCTCGAATGACGGCGCTTATGATTTTCAAACCAAGAAAATAGAAGGTATTGAACTGTATAAAGAGGTCTTGAAAACCACACAGACCTATCAAAATTCTGAGAACCTGATGTATGTCGTCGGCGCCACCAAGGCAGAATATCTGTACGACATACGGAAAATTGTTCCAGACAATTTCTTGCTTATTCCGGGTGTTGGTGCGCAGGGTGGAAGTCTTGAAGAAGTATGCAAATATGGTTTGACCTCGAAGGTAGGCCTTCTTGTAAATTCCTCTAGGGGAATAATCTATGCGTCAAACAAAACTGATTTTGCGAATGCGGCCGCGAATTGTGCCGAGAGAATTCAAGTTAAGATGTCAGGGGCGTTGAAAAACCTTAATTGAATGCTATACCAAGTTTTCAAGAACTCTTTTGATTTTATTGGCTTTCTGCTCAAAAAATTCCACTAATCGGGCATCGTTGATATCCGAAGCTTTATCCAAAAAATTCTGGTATTGGTACTCTAAAATATGAATCATGTTTCTGTTAGCCGCGATAGGGGTAACACTTCCTACTTTGCAATATTGATTTTCCATAGTCTTATAAATAAGTTCTGGTAAATATACGCTCGGATTGATGCTTTGGATGTTTAAAATCGTTGTATTTGTCGATAAATCAGTTCTTTTAATAATTTCTTAGGAATTTCTTAATTCACAAATCACGTCCAAATGGGTTAAAGTGTTAAATAATCCGTTAAAGAGCACGAAGCTGCGAAAAGATTTAATACATTGCAATGTTACCAAAATAGGTACGCGAGACACTTTGCTGAATTACAATACATATCTTCATCAAGATTCAAAAGTCTGGGTAACTTTCGTCCATGGCGCTGGCGGTAGTTCGTCTATTTGGTATAAGCAACTGCGTGAATTTAGAAAACACTTCAATGTGCTGTTACTTGATTTACGAGGGCATGGCAATTCGGAACCGAAATTAAAAGAAGCCTTCAGTGATAAGTATACCTTTGATGTCATTACCAGTGACATCATAGAGGTAATCGAGCACCTGCAAATAAAAAAATCACATTTTGTCGGTATTTCATTAGGTACGATACTCATACGAAATCTGGCCGAGCGATGCCCTGAAAAAGTGGAAGGCCTGGTCATGGGAGGTGCTATAATGAAGTTGAATTTAAGGTCGCAGTTATTAATGCGACTAGGCAATATCTTCAAGTCGGTAGTGCCGTATCTATGGCTTTATAAGTTCTTCGCATTTATCATAATGCCAAATAGCAACCACCGGGAATCTCGCTTACTTTTTGTTCGAGAAGCGAAAAAATTATGCCAGAAAGAGTTCTTACGATGGTTTACATTGACTTCCGAAATCAATCCCCTGTTGCGTCTATTCAGAGCTAACGATATTAAGATTCCTACCCTGTATGTCATGGGAGGAGAAGATTATCTTTTTCTTCCGTCCGTAAAAAAAATTGTTCAAAAGCATCAACATTCAAGTCTACTGATGATCGAACATTGTGGACATGTGGTAAACGTGGAACAACCTGAAATTTTTAATAGATTGGTAATTAACTACCTATCGGATTTAAGTTGGGAGTCTATTTTGGTCCAAGAGGCATTAAAGCAGGAACGTACCACCTTGTCAGCTGTTCGGTAACTACTGCAACAGAATCATGAAATCAACTAGGATACTCTTCATAGGTGTATTTGCTCTTGTAACGGGAACTATGTATGCTCAAAAAGCACCATGTAGCTGTTGTACTGAAAATCACAGCGCCTTTGATTTTTGGGTCGGTCATTGGATCATAACGGATGGTTCCGGTACCGTTGTCGGTACCAACCATATTCAAAAACTAGAAAACGATTGTGTTTTACAAGAGCGGTGGAAAGGGAGTAGTGGTAGTACGGGTATCAGCACCAATTTTTTTAATTCCCAAACCGGATACTGGGAACAGTTGTGGGTAGATAACCAAGGTACCCATCTCAAACTTAAGGGAGGTCGCATCGGAAATCAAATGATTCTTTCTTCTGAAGCGTTTACACATACGGATGGAAAGGTCTACAGAAATAGGATTACTTGGACACATAATACCGATGGCACCGTTCGTCAATTATGGGAAATGGTCGGTAATGATGCCCCGGTTATAATTATTTTCGACGGCTTGTATAGAAAAGAGGAGTAGCTTTTCCCGTTAATCGGAATCTATTCCTACGTCCGGCGGGCGGCCCGATTTGGTGAATTTGGTTTCTTTCAAATACCTTGTTAGCCCACTCCGATGTTGTTTGCTTTTCCTCAAAAAAAAAGACCGATATGAAATCGGTCTTTCTTAAATTCAATTTGACTGGCTATTTTAGTTATATCCCTGATTCTGCTCCAATAAGGGATTTCGATCCCTGGCGGATTGCGGAATCGGAAATACTAATTTGTTATCGTCAAAAGGCAAGCCTCCGATAGCTCGTTGTGTCCTTTTATAATCATGTAATGTAAAGCCTTCAAAAGCTAGTTCCAATTCGCGCTCAAGAAGAATAAGGTCTAAAGTTAGGCTTCCAAGTGCAGGGGCTGAGGATCTTGCGCGAAGTGCATTGATTTCGTCCAAAGGGGGTAGTCCGACGCTGCTCCCCAACCTAAAATTACATTCTGCCCGAATCAAGTGCATCTCAGCAATTCTCACTGGAGTGGCATTTGCAAATTGTCGCGTGTGTTTTGACGTCAGTGTTAACCCCGTACTTACCCCTTCTCCCGGATAATTGAAGTTTTTGCGTTCGTCAACATCGGAATCAAATTTATCTAAATAGTCTTGTGTGATGGCGATATCACCGCCTCTACCTCCCAAAGCTTCTGTAGCATAGTGCGTATTGGTAAGATTCGTACCCTCTTGGTTGTTGATGATCCATGAAAAAATGGTTTCTACCGTATTGTCATCGGTATCAAATGCCTCGGCGAAAGTGGCCGTCAATTCATGTCCACTGTTTTGAAGAACGTCGTCCGCTGCATCTCTTGCAGCTGTAAAATTACCTTGTTGGAGGTATACACGTGCCAGCATCGCTTGAGCAGCGTACTTATCGGCTCGCGCATCATTGGTGTCGGGCAGTTTGGCATAGGCATCGCCTAAATCCGAGACGATTTGTGCATAAACTTCCTCTACCGTATTTCTGGGAATACGAATAGTGATATCCGGGGGGGTGAGTATGATAGGTACTCCGAGTTGTGTGTTACCTCCCGAGGCATTATACTGTTGGCCATATAGCTTTACCATATCAAAATAGACGAGACCTCTTAAGAATTTCGCCTCTCCTTCTACTCGATCTCTCTCGGCCGCATCATCGAACTTATCAAGATTAGCGAGAACCGTATTGACATGGCCCATTATCGCATAGCTGTCATTATAAATATTAAGCGCGCTGCCGTTGTTGTTGAGAAGAGCCTTGCTGGCAATCTCGGATAAGTTCGCAAAGGTTCCGTTCCAACTCACTTGATCCGTATTTCCCAAGAGTTCTGAAACGATGTTCAGTTCGCCACTATAGTTACCGTTATATAGTGGTGCTACATTATCAGGGCTCGTATTTCTACCGATGTCATAGGCAGCCAGAAGAATTGAATTGATATTTTCCGGTGTTTCGGTTGCCGCACCAATACTAATACTTTGCTGCGGTTCTAGATCTAGTTCCTTTTCACATGATATGGCGATCATCGAAAAGAAGAGAATAACTAAGAATTTTATCTGTTTCATGTGTATATTTTTTATTTAGAAAGAAAGATTGATACCCATCGTATATACCTTAGCTGGTGGTGCCGAATAAAACGTGTTTCCAACATTCGTATTGGTATTCGCATCGTCGTTTGATGATTCAGGGTCGTAACCTCGGTAGTTCGTAAAAGTCAGCAAATTAAGTCCTGACACATAGATTCGAACACGACTCATACCCAGTCTATCCAGTGCTGGGGTGGGCAACGAATAACCCAGTGTAAGGTTTCTGAGGCGTACGAAGTCTGTATCTTGTAAATATCTCGAACTTGGCGAATGCCCATTATTTACAAAGAGTCGCGCTTGAGGTACATCGGTAATGTCACCCGGGTTTTGCCATCTATTATTATAGATATACTCATCTTGGTTGTCTAGGCCGTTGCCAAAACCGGTTTCTTGGTATTGACCGGCATTGTTATAGAGCTGGGCTCCCCATTGGCCTTGAAAGGTAAACGAAAAGTCTATGGTTTTATAGTTCAAAGTACTGGAGAACCCCCCGATGATATCTGGATTCGGGTTACCGACTACTACACGCTCGGCTTGCGAAAAATCATTGGTCACGCCTTTGTTTAGCGTGCCATCGGCATTTTCGGTGTTGAGCACGTACTCCGCATCCCCTGTTTGAGCGTTGACACCGGCGTACTCTACCATGTAGAACGAATTTATAGGTTCACCTTCTCGCAAAATATTACGACCCGTTATTTGGTCTTCTGCATTCGGCAAACTTGTAATTTCATTCTTGTTCGTTGCAAAGTTGATACTGGTTTTCCAAGTGAAATCCTCGGTTTGTATGTTGGTGGTATTCAAGACAAACTCAAAACCACTATTTTCTAGGTTACCGATATTCTGAAGCACTTGGGCTGAAGGCAACTGGGCTTCAAAAGGCACACGGGTAAAGAACAAAAGGTCTTTCGTTTTTTTGACATAGTAGTCGATTTCACCGCTTATGCGGTTGTTTGCGAAACCAAAGTCCAAACCGAAATTCGTCTGTTCCGTTTCTTCCCATTTCAAATCAGGGTTTTCACCTTGTGTAAATTCAAGTCCGGATTGACCGTTATAGTTCGTCCCGCCGTAAAGTCCTAAACTCGGAAAATTAGCAATCGGGGTATTACCATTGATTCCCCAACTTGCCCTAAACTTAAGTAGGGATAACGTATTTGATTCCTTAAGAAAATTTTCTTCGGAAATAATCCAACCTAAAGACCCTGATGGAAAATATCCAAACCTATTGTTTTCCCCAAAGCGCGATGAACCATCTTGTCGAATACTTGCCTTTAAGATATAGCGGTTTTTATAATCATAAGTGGCCCGAGCAAAGTAAGATATTTGTGCCCAATTCGTGAAGGTACCCGTACCGTCCGATATGGTGGCAGCACTTGATACCGATTTGAAATTATCCGTCGGAAACCCATCACCGGTTACTGAACTGGCCCTATTCTTAAATCGGGTGTAGTTGGTTCCCAATACAAAATCTAAATTGGAGTGTTCACCGAATAACTTGTTGAAGGTCAGATAATTATTTGTGGAAATGATTTCAGTACCATTGTCCGAGGCAAATGATTGGCCATTGGTGGATTGAAATGGCGCTAACCTTCCCGTATTTCTATCAACGGTCTGATTGAGGTAGTCGTACCCTATTTCAGATTTGAACTTCAAAGATTCTAATAACTTCAATTCCGCAAAGAACTTGCTGAGAAGCCTTCTCCTTTTTGTTAGGCGGAAGGAGTGTTTGTCTTGCAATAGAAAGTTGGCATAGAGAGTACTTCCGTTCAATTCCCCGTCTGATAGAAAAACGGGTGCTGTAGGTACTTGGGCTATGGCCTGCAGAGGAGTGGTAAAAGAATTATCCCCCGATATCCGATCAATTACCGTGCTGGTATAACCCAAGTTGAAGCCCACATCCAACCAATCGTTTATATCATGGTCGATATTCGCTCTCATACTAATTCGTTCCAGGCTATTGCCTCTAATAATACCGTCAGAATTGTTATACGACGCCGATAGAAAGCTTTTGGTCTTTTCCGTACCACCTGCAAAGGAAATATTAGCATCGCGAACAAAACTATTTTGAAATGCCTCTTCTTGCCAATCCGTATCTATGTTTCTATAATCTTGATCACCCTGATATCTTTGCAATCGTACATCGACCCACTCATCGGCTTCTGCTTGCGTAGTAAAATCAAAAGCTGGGGAGTTAAAAGCCGATTCTTGCAGTAGTTCGATATACTGAGCTGAATTTAACCAATCCCTTTTGTTTGTCGGTTGACCAAAACTGGTAGATAGATCTACGGAAATCGTTGATTTTCCTTCTTTACCTCTTTTGGTGGTTATCAATACCACCCCATTGGTACCTTTCGCACCGAAAATTGCAGTCGCAGAGGCATCTTTAAGAATATCGATGGACTCAATGTCATTTGGATTGATGGCTAAGAGCGGATTCAAGTTCGACTGTATAGAGGAAATGTTATTGTTGTTCATCTCGATACCATCGATGACATAGAGCGGTTCTTGCGAAGCCGATACGGACGAAAGCCCACGAATGATCACTTTGACACCACCTTCGAGTTTACCATTGATTTGGGTAATCTGTACCCCTGGTGCCTTGGCGACGAGCGCATTTTGTAAAGCTGGAGTAGAAATGCCGCCTATTTGATCAGAGTCGATCTTGGCCACATTATCGGTTAAAAGACGTTTTGATTGGGTTCCGAAACCCACCACTACAACTTCTTCCAATTGTGATGCATCTTCTTGCATTTGTACATTGATAATCGACGAGGAACCGACAACCCGTTCAATTGTGGTTTGGCCCAAATAAGAGAAAATCAATACCTCTCCCTCACTCGCATTGATGGCATAGTTTCCATCAAAATCGGACTGGGTACCTCGGGTAGTTTCCTTTACAACGATGTTCACGCCGGGCAAGGGAACATTATCTTGATCCGTAATGTTTCCTGTTACTGTTTTTTCTTGAGCTTGAACCCATGATATACTCATTATGAGTATTAGGAGCAGCCCATAACTTTTTTTTCGCATACTTCAGATTTTTAGATGTAAAATGCAGCCCTGAAAGTTGATAGCTAATTCAAATAATTACCCTAAAAACTGAGACAGAAGTTCTTTTTTAGAAGTAAGTCTTCAGAGCTGCTGTTATTACAATGAGTTAGTCACTGGGTCAAAGTAAGTGGCTCTTAACATTCTTTTGGGAAACACTTATAAACGTTTCCTTCTCCGAAGAAAGTTTACGAGTATTTTACCTTAGAAGTAGAAGTAGAAGTAGAAGTAGAAGTAGAAGTAGAAGTAGAAGTAGAAGTGGAAGTGGAAGTGGAAGTGGAAGTGGAAGTGGAGGTAGAAGTAGAAGTAGAAGTAGAAGTGGAAGTGGAAGTGGAAGTGGAGGTGCTGGAACCACCTTACCTATATAAAGTTGAAAGTGGTGTTTGATCCATCTTGATTGGGTAGTAGTGGTCGGCCTCTGAAGGCGCCGATAGAATGGTCGAGTGTAGCTTTGGGAAGTAGTAAAGGGCAGCCCGAGCGGGTCGTATTGATGACTAATTCAAATAACTACTCTAAAATGAGAAAGAAGAATGATTTCTAAGGAGTATACCCTTCGGAACTGCCATTTTACCATTTGATTGATGAACATCCAAATTAAATACAAAAATGGAGTAGCGGGGAAAGCCTTATAAAAGTTTCCCTTACCGAAGAAAGTTTACGAAATGTTTACATGGCAGAGCTAAGCGCCATACGCTGGTACTGGCTTGGTGTAAGTTGCGTATCTTTTTTGAAGGCCTTATTGAAGGTTACTTTGTTGTTATAGCCCACCTCATAGGCAACATCTATGATATTCAGATTTTTTTGAACATCATTGTTCAAGATTTCTTTTGCTTCACGAATTCGATATCTATTGATCAGTTCATGAAAACTCATATGAAAGTGTTCGTTAATGACCTGAGAAGTATTGTGTCTGGTGGTATTCAACCTATTGGAGAGGGCTTCTAAACAAATAGAACTATCCTTATATATTTTTTCTTCGTCGAACAAGAGGATGAGACTATCCTTTAGTTCAAGCGACAGACTTTTTGTGAGTCCAGATTTTTCATACTTATAAAACAGTTTGCTAAGTGAATAAGATCCATTGAAAACCGCTGGTTGAACGTTAGCGGAATAACCAAGGTACATGACCATTAAGGCCATACACATTACTTGCATATGATACAAAAAACCAATGGTCATGTTATTGGCCAGTAAAAATCCATAGGCCGAATAGCAAACCACATAGAGCATATGAATAACGAAAATATTCTTTTGCCACTTACTATTTTCAGAACTAAGCTCCGTATTCTTTTTAGATGACACATAGAGTTTTCTGATAAAATAACCATAAGTCAGCAGCGATAGTAATTTGAATACGATGATGGCAACATCCGAAAAACTTCTGCCGTCAGTTCGACTCAGCATGATTTCCAATTTCTGATCAGCAGGCAATAAATAACCTGGAATCAGATAGATAATGAATAGGACGGTAGGTAAAAAGTGCAGAAGGTCGATTTTCTTGAACTTGTATTGATGTGTAATTCTCTTAAAGTAGAGGTAGAGTAGCGGCCCGTAAAGAAAAGAGAACACTGTTGAAATTCTATACGTATGTGGAAACTGCAATTGATATTTGGTGATGTACAAGAAAATATGAAGTATGAAAACCGAGTGCAAGAATATAAAACCACTGATTAAGACTTTTGCGACAAATTCTACCTTCTTATTGAAATGGAGAATTATAGCGATATAAAAACCGATTAGGGCAACGTAGAGGTAGATAAAAGATAGGGTGCTTAATTCTGGTTCGGGTATTTCATGGCCCGCGGTAGTTTCCTTGATATTTTCCAGTGTGCCCAGACCATACCCGACAAAGTATTCAGAGTCGAATTCCCTTAGGTCATAGTCATTTGAACCCATAAGGTTCGGCAATAGATATGAGGTCATACGATTCGATGCCTCTCCTCTAAAGTCTATAGACAGACTAGGGTAGCATAATTCGCATACGAGTAAGAATAATACCGTTATTCCTGATTGCCTCATTTTGATTGATGGATGAATTAGCTAGGTTTAAGTTAGGAATAATTACACTTCTAGGCTATTAAACTGATTGAAAAAAGTAACTCCCGATAATAGTTTACCCTTTGTTCTTGCCCTAAGAATGGTCTTTTATCGATGAAGCGCAGTATTTATTAACATTTGAAGCTTCTCCGCATATGTGCAGGGTAAATGGAAAAAATCTCGGAAAAGAGCAAAAAAAAACCGATGCTCCCACCGGTTTTTTACTAACTAACTAACTCAAAAAATTACTAACTCAAATAATTCAATATTCTTTTCTTGTATAATGCGCTAAAAAAGAGCGAAACAAAGTTGAAATTCTCTTTAAACTCTTAAAATAACAACGGCGAAATCAACAGAATATTGTTGGAATACAAAGAATAATTTTTGGTTTCAATCCTGCAATCCAAAAACCTTTCGTAGCAAATCCGTAGTTCTTGAGGAAACTTTGGTACGTATCTCTTTTTCCTCCACTGCAATCATGGTATAAACACCATTTAAGGCCTCATTGGTAACATAGTCGGTCAAATCGGGGTTAACATTTTTTGTTAAGGGTATGCTATTGTATTTCGTAATCAGGTTCTGCCAAATTTTATCGGCCCCTACTTTCTCAAAAGAACTTTTGATGACCGGGTTGAACTTGGCATACAATTGTTTTTGAGTCGCTGATGTAAGGTATTGGGTAGCGGCATTATCATTACCCAAAAGAATACCTTTTGCATCATTGAAGGTAATCCCTTTAACGGCGTCCACAAAAATGGGAGTTGCTTCGCCCACAGCATTTTCAGCCGCTCTATTCAATACTTTAAGACCTTCGTCAGCCAGTTTCCCTAACCCGATATCGCGCAAGGTCTTATCCACTTTTTGAAGTTCTTCGGGCAAAAGTATTTTGACCAATTCGTTTTTGAAAAAACCATCTGTTTGGGTCAACTTGGTGACTTGCTTGTCAATGCCCATGTCTAGGGCCTGCCTTAGGCCGTTTGCTATTTCTGCATTTCCTATGCCTTGCCCTTGTGGCAATTGATTCACAACTTGCTGAAGTTCTGCACAGGCCGTAAGTTGAAAAATCACAATGATTGCTAAGATGGTACGTTTCATATACTGGTTTTAAATCTTTTGTTCGATACTAGAACGATTGACGTTTGTCGATAGTATTCGAAACCGCCATTCTTTAAGCTTATATTTCTTTTTGAAGACGCCTACTAAGAAAAGATGACCGTTTTGTTGTTGTAGACCATCGTTTTGCGCTGTACATGTAACTGTATACCTCGGGATAGTACGATTTTTTCAAGATCACGGCCCTTGGCAATAAAGTCTTTTACCGTATGTGTATGAGAGACCGTGGTCACATCTTGCGCAATGATAGGTCCGGCATCAAGGGCTTCGGTGACGTAATGACAGGTAGCCCCAATAATTTTTACCCCGCGCTTGAAGGCGGCATGGTAAGGCTTTGCCCCTGCAAAAGCAGGTAAAAAAGAGTGATGAATGTTGATGATTTTGTTGGGGTAGGCATCAATAAGCCGGCTGCTGACAATTTGCATATAGCGTGCCAGTACGATAAAATCGATTTGACCTGACTTGAGAAGCTCTAACTGCTCCAGCTCTGCTTGGACCTTTGTTTCTTTTGTTACCGGAATATGGTAGAAGGGAATGGAGAATTGTTCCGCTATCGATTTCAAATCGCTGTGGTTGCTGATAATAAAGGGAATAGCAACGGCCAATTCACCCGAATTATGCCGGCTCAGTATATCGTACAAACAGTGATTGTATTTTGAAACGAAGAGGGCCATTTTTGGAACTGTATCATCCGCATGTAAGCTCCAGCTCATTTGATATGGATCTATGACGGTTTGCTCAAATTCCGCTTTGAATTCCGTTATGGAAATCCGGCCTGACTCAAATTCACTTTCCACTCTCATAAAGAAAACATTGGCCTGCTTATCCACGTGTTGGTCTAAGTAGATGATATTTCCTCCATGAGAATGAATAAAGCCCGTAACGGCATGTACAATACCCGACTGGTCAGGACAATGAATACGAATGGTGGTTTTCAACTGCTACTGATTTGACCGTAAAATTAGAACAATTAACGAATCAAAACCTTTAAAATGTGTGGTATTTGTAAATGTGGATTGAGTACTGGGCCTTATTCGCTCGTTTCCTGTACTTTCAAGAAAGGCATCGTCTAGTCATTTCGAATGGTCCTTCTCCATTTCGTGAACGATTTGCGAAAACTCTTGACTTCGGTACGTAAAAGGTTGAGGTATTCCTTGTCTTTCACCCCATCCTTTTCAAGACCAAGACAATAGGAATTGATATTTCGAATCATGATGTTGATAAAAGAAGCACTGCTTAGACGCTCGGCATAGGATTTGGATTGCTCGGCCTGAGCAATCTGTTCTGGAATCAATACAGTATCATTGACTAATGAATCAGCAATGGTGTCTCGCAAACTCATGGACTGATAGCGGGTAATCACATTCCTTTGCATAGAAATATACGAAGCTATCGCCTTGCTGATTTCACGCAATTCCAGCGCTTTTTGGTATACCGGTATGGAACCTAAATTTTTGGAAGACATTCCTCTTGTATAATAGCAATTTATTAGTATAAAGTTACGCGCAAATCCATTCTGTTCGCTTTGTAATAAAAAGCTATTTTGTATATTTACTTTCGAAAAATAAAAAATATCGAAAAATAGTTTTGAAAGTTAAGATAGATGATTTAAACTGGAAGATTCTTGAGTGTTTGCAGGAAAATGCAAGGGAATCTTTTGCGAATATCGGACGAAAAGTGGGGCTTACGCCACCGGCAGTGGCAGAACGGGTAAAGAAAATGGAAGACCTTGAAATTCTTCAAGGATACAATGCTATGGTATCACATGCTCTTACCGGTCATCAGCTAAAGGCCATTATTACACTTCGAGCCTTCATGGGTAAGCTAAAGCCCTTTTTGGCTACAGTGGTCACCTTTGAAGAAGTGGTGAACTGCTATCGCATAACCGGTAATGAAAATATCGTTATGGAGGTAGTACTAAAAGATCAGTTTCACCTTGAAAAGTTTATTGACCGACTCATTCAGTACGGCGAAACCCGAACCCATATTATTTTATCGAATGTGGTGAGTAACGCACCTATCGTGAAAGGTTGATGTTCGGTCTTGGCTCGTATAGAGAGCTATGGTTAAGCATTACTTAAATAGTCATGAACGCCTAATTTTGGTTAACTTTATTAGCCATAAACTTTTTGTTCATGCCGATTATCTTGGAATATGCAATCACTGCAATAGTCTGCCTCATTACAGCGGTGGTCATTCAGCGCATTTACAAAAAGGAAGAACAACGAACGGATTCTACTGACGATATTAAGGGTATCAGCTGGTTCGGTCTTGCAATTTTCATTTGGGGTTTAGGAAGTTTGATCAACCTGATCGCTGTTTGGGGAATACAGGTATCGCCATCAAACAAGTTTCTTATCTATTGGGGGGTTGTGGTATCGCTTCTGAATTCGATGTTTATATTGCTCTCGTTGCCCTCTATCGAATATAGGGGTGAAAAGGGATTGCTCATACGTTTGGTAGAACGCTTTTCAGAACGTGAGTTCATCCGTATGTATCTGGGCATCATGTTGATGCTTTCGTTTGTCTTTTTTTCGTCTTCCTATACCAACCCGGCGATCAGTAATTCGTTGATTTGGCTAATTGATATTCCTATTTCCGTTATCGTTGCATTTGCACTTTTCAACGCCTTGAACAAAGCATTCCGAAACCGGAATATGCGTTTTATGTATTTGCCCAGTTTTTCACTTTTCGCCCTTATCCTTGTTGCTGTGACCCATAGAATTGTACCCATTGATATCTTGCCGACTTCAATTGACATCGATTCTTGGAATATTTTGGGAATGGTTACCAGTATCTCCTTCAAATTTTTATTCATTCTCCTTTTTTCGATTCTATTGTACAGCTGGAAGTTTTTATCTGAAAAAGAAGAACAACAGTCCCAACTTGAAAAATTGATTTTCGAAAGGGAAGAACTGCAGATCAATACAGAGGAATTGGTCTTGCAGAACAAAAATTATCGAAGAGATATCGCGATGCTTGAACAAGAATTGAAGTCCTTGCAGGAAGCATCGAAAATAGCACTTTCCGACCGGCAGAAAGAAGTGCTGGGAAATCTAGGGGCGCTGGGTAACAAAAAGTCATACACTGAAATCGCCGAGGCCATGCATATCAGTGCCGATGGTTTTCAAACGCATGTCCATCAAATCAAAAAGGCACTTCACATAAGTGGCAATGCTGGAAAGAACCTTCTGATTCAATACGCCCTAGAGAACGATATGCTGCAGTACGCAACATTGGATTCAGATTGAAATCTAGCATTTTCCAATAGCCATACTTCACTAGTTCCCTTCAAAAGTTAAGCAGTACGTAACCTTTTGTAATCCCAAGGTATACCTCAATTTCGAGCCTAATTGTATTAATTAGTTAGCATGAAGTATATCTTATTGCTGTGCACGCTTTTTCCGATCGTAGCGGCAGCTGAAACGAGTTTTGACCAACAAATTAATGAAGCTTTCGGTAACGCTACAGGGTGGTTCGTAAGGGGGATATTTGCGCAGATACCCCTGAACGAAACAATTGGTGTGCCTTGGGTCTTGATCATTTTGATTGCCGGGGCAAGTATTTTCACTATTTACTTTAAGGGGATAAACCTTCGAAGTTTTGGTACGGCCATTCGAATCGTTAGGGGCGATCATGACGATCTTGAGGTCCTGCCAAAAGTGGAACTTGAAGATAACCCCGATACCATAAAGGTAGAAGGTCCTCAAGGCGAGGTATCCCATTTTCAGGCGCTGACTGCTGCGCTGTCCGCAACTGTGGGTTTGGGAAACATCGCTGGGGTAGCCATTGCACTCAGTGTTGGAGGGCCCGGAGCTACCTTTTGGATGGTTTTGGTCGGTTTTTTGGGTATGGCATCCAAGTTCGTGGAATGTACTTTAGGCGTCAAGTATCGTGAAATCACTCCGGAAGGTACCGTCTACGGCGGCCCTATGTACTACTTGACCAAAGGTTTGCAAGAAAAAGGCTTGAAAAAATTGGGCAAAGTGCTGGCCATCATCTTTGCGGTAATGTGTATCGGTGGTTCTTTTGGTGGAGGTAATATGTTTCAGATCAATCAGGCTTTTCAGCTCTTTGAATACGTTACCGGAGGTCAAGAGAGTTTCATTTATGGCCAAGGTTGGATTTTTGGGGTCATCATGGCTATCTTGGTAGGTGTTGTTATCATTGGGGGTATTCAGAAAATTGCCAAAGTGACCGATAAAATCGTACCGGCTATGGTCGTTCTTTATGTGCTTGCCGTAATCACCATTTTGGTAATTCAGATGGATTGTCTTCCGAGTGCTTTCTACTCCATTTATGAAGGGGCATTTATGCCAGAAGGCATTGTCGGTGGTTTTGTAGGTGTACTGATCCAAGGTTTCCGCCGAGCGGCCTTTTCAAATGAGGCAGGTATTGGGTCTTCCGCAATAGCACATTCCGCTGTGAAAACCAAATATGCGGCCAGTGAGGGAATGGTAGCTCTCTTAGAGCCCTTTATCGACACGGTTGTTGTTTGTACCATGACAGCATTGGTGCTTATTGTTACGGGGCAGATTACTGTCGGTGCTCAAATATCCGATGCCCAAGGGGTAGTGCTGACGTCAAATGCGTTAAAAAGTGGGTTTTCGTGGTTTCCCTATCTCTTGTCTTTTGCAGTGGTTCTTTTTGCTTTCTCATCAATGATCTCATGGTCCTATTACGGCTATCAGGCGTGGTCCTTTTTGTTCGGAAGGGGAAAGAAAGTAGAATATGCCTATAAGCTGATTTTTTGTTTCTGCGTGGTTATCGGTGCTGCTGCCAGTCTAGAAGCCGTAACCGATTTTTCGGACGCCATGATATTCGCCATGATGGTGCCGAATATGATAGGACTTTTTTTGCTGCTACCAAAAGTGAAGGAAGAATTGGTGCGATATAAAAAAGCGATCAAAAATCGGACATAAATGATTCTGAATATTTGTAGGAAAGCGATTTAATCGTTTATTTTATATTCATGGAAATGGACAAGATCAATGAGTATCTGCAAATCGCAATAGATAAGGCCGTTTTTTTCTTACCGCGGATTATTCTAGCCGGAATTATTCTATGGATAGGTTTTAAAATTGTCAAGAGATTGGTGATTTGGGTGGGAATAGCACTGGAGAAAGCAGGGTTTTCCGAAACCTTACGACCGTTTCTTACTTCGACAACAAGTGTAGTGCTCAAAGGTGCCGTACTTTTTGTTATCGCCTCATTCATTGGCGCCGATTTGACGGGTTTAGTGGCGATACTGGCCGCAGCGGGCTTTGCCATCGGCATGGCGCTTCAAGGTAGTTTGGGCAATTTTGCCTCTGGTATTCTTATTTTGACACTAAAACCCTATAAAATCGGGGATTGGATACAGATAGAGGACAAGTTTGGAAAAGTAGAGGAAATCGGGATTTTCAGCACGGATGTACTGACACCTGGAAACAAGATACTGGTAGTTCCGAATTCCATGGTGACCGATACCGTTGTCACCAATTTTTCGGAAAAAGGAAAGATACGATTAGAATTAGCGGTGACCATGCCTTATGACGAGAGCTTTCCGAAAGTAAAGAGAATCATTGTCGACGCCCTATTGGCATTGCCCAAGGTGCTTCAAGACCCGATACCTGAAGTGGGAATCGAAAATTTTGATTCACATAGCGTTCAGCTTTTGGTACGGCCCTATGTACTGCCTGAGGACTTTTGGGAGGTCACCTTTGAGGCGCACAAAGCGATCAAGTCTACGTTTCACACCAATGATATTAAAGTGGCCTACTCGGAAGGAGTGGAGATGGGTCGCATTGGTGAATAGAAAGGGCTTATTTAAAAAAGGAGTTACTTGTGATTTATTGCTTAATTTTAAGCAACGGGGCTTTTGGCCGGATTTTTGATGGATTTCTTGATTAAAGAGCCAATTACACAAATGAAAAAATACGTACTCCTTCTTTTCCTTTCTTTTTCCCTTTATAGTACCGCACAGCAAATCACTTTAAAAAAAGGAGCCATCATAGATGGTATCATCACAAAAGATTCTGTATCGGAAACTTTTGCCGTTTATTTGCCCAAGGCATTTGAGATGTCAAAAGAATGGCCGGTGCTCTTTATCTATGATACGAAAGGTAGGGGTAAGCGAGCTATCAGTATGTTCAAAGAAGCGGCCGAAGAGCAGGGTTATATTTTGGCGGCATCGAACAATATACAAGATAGCCTATCGCTATCGAAGAACGTATTGATTTCAAGCAGAATGTTCAACACGCTTTTTTCTATGGTTCCCATAAGGCGTAATCAAGTGTATACCGGAGGATACAAAGAAGGTGCCCGTTTGGCTTCCCTCATACCGACGTTTATAAAGCAAGTCAAAGGAGTTATTTCCTGTGGATCAGCAGTCGCGAATAGCGAGGTCTTAAGTAGCAAGAACCCTTTTCATTTTGTGGGTATCGTTGGTGTGGAAGATTATAATTATACCGCTATGTTGAACACGGAAAAGGTGCTGAACCGATTGAAGTTTCCGAATCATCTTTTGATTTTTGAAGGAGGGCAAGATTGGCCTAAATCTTCACAGATAAGTAGGGCAATGCAATTGTTGACCTTAGGGGTGATGGCAAAAGGAGAATTGCCAAAAGACGAGGCATTTATTGAAAAGGGCTATAAACAAAGTTTAGGGGAAATTAGTAGGTTGGTCACTGAAAATAAGCCGCTGCTGGCCAATAAGCTGCTTCAAGAAATGATAGAAGGATATCGCTTATTGAAAAATGTAGATTCCCTGAAGCTAAGTGGGAAAACCTTGCGGAAAACGCGGCAGTTCAAGAATGCGAATCGGGCCTTGAACCAGGTCTTTTTCAAAGAAACTTTTATAAAGGAAGACTATGTGTATTATCTGGAAGAAGATATTGTAACCTACAACTATAACAATTTGGGCTGGTGGAAGTATCAAATGGAGAAACTACAGGAATATGAAAAAGCCATTAATAAATATGAAAAACAAATGGGACGACGGCTTAAAGGGTTTATCAATGCGTTGATCGCAGATAATATCGATATTGCCAAAAGTCAAGAGCCTGCGGATGAAGAAGCAATGAATTTCTTATGGATGCTCAGTACCATAACCGATGTCAGCGCGTACCAATCGTATTTGAACATCATTTCGTATAATGCAAAAATTGAAGACTATGGCACGGCCCTGTTCTATCTGGAGGAACTGCTGAAAAATGGCTATACCGATAAGGCTGAACTATACTCGTTAGAACATACTGCCCTGTTTCGTATAATGCCACAGTTCAATAAGGTCGTGGCCAAATATTTGAAAGACTCCCGATACGATGTCATTGAACAATAAGATGAGGTGCCTTGGCAAGGTTCCAGTCAATGACCAGGCCTCCTGCCAAAGATTCCGCAATTTCCTTTCCATATAAATACTCGCAAAGATATAGCGCAGCTTCAAAGCTTTTTGCACCTCCGGCAGAAGTGATATACTTACCATCATGTACGAACAGCACACTATCTTTTACTTCAAGTTGAGGAAACATTTTTTTATAGGTACCGATATCACTGGGAAAGGTAGTAGAGGCCACGTCGTTCAGCAGCCCGGCCTTTGCCAGTACGAAGGCTCCGTCGCAATGACTCGTCATGAATAGCGCATTTTTATCTATTTTTTTGACGAAATCAAGCATGGCAGTGTCGTTCAGGTCGGTATCCAAATGATGTTCTGCGCTGGGTACCACTAAAATGTCTATTTGCGGAAGACTATCTTTCGTATAATCGAAATCCGGAATAATACGTACCCCCTCAAAGGTGGTGATCGGTTGCAAAGAATTGGCCACGGTGAAGGTATTCATCGCCTTTATGTTTTTCCGGTATTGAGTATGCTGAAAAATATCAAAAGGGGCAGTGAATTCAGTGTTATAGGTGCCTTCCATAATCAAGAAGGCGACGTTGTATCTATTGTCTTTCAAAGAAGGTAACCCACTATCATCCTCGGGAGTTGCCTCCGGTTCTTTTTTCTGATCCGCGCATGATGTGAGAAGTATGAAAAGAGAAATCGTAAAGAATATAGGTCTCATAAAGTTAGAGTTTTTTGCAAAATACGACCAAAAACCTAAACTATAATGAATCGCTTTTAGTTGTATTTTTATAACTTAAAATAAACGTATGAGATTTTCGGTTTTTCTTATTTCCGTTTTCTTGGTATTGGGAACGGCCTGCAAGCAAAAGAAGAAATACCATGATACTGTACAGGAAGAACGTATTTCGGAAAGAACGGATGCGATTCGCAGTATTATCGAATTTCAGGAAGAATTGAATAAAGAGTTCGAAGATCCCGAGACCTCCCCTTTGCCCGATCGTTTTAGAAAAGACTTCGAAACGCTTGATTTTTTTCCAGCGGATACCTCTTATGTTGTTCAAGCTCGTTTTGTTCGAACACCCGACGCCATTCCCTTTATGATGCCCACGACTACCGATAGAACCTCGGAAGAGGTCGTTTTTGGAGTGGCGCATTTTTCCTTGAACGGCAAGAAACATCAGTTGGAGATCTATCAAAATAAAGAATTGATGCTCGAAGAGGGGTATGAAGAATACCTATTTCTGCCGTTTACTGATTTGACCAATGGAGAGGAGACCTATGGGGGCGGTCGCTATTTAGATTTGTCAATTCCCAAAGGGGATGCGATAACGCTTGATTTTAATAGATCATATAATCCGTATTGTGTCTATAATAAAAAGTATTCCTGCCCTTTAGTGCCTAGTGTCAATCATTTGTCGACCAAGGTAACGGCCGGGGTCAAGGATTTTAAAAAAGGATATGACTAATACTAAAAAAAACCCTAACGATTCCGTCAGGGTTTTTGAACTTAAAAACTATAAATAACTCAACCAATTAAACTCATGTTTATTAAAAGGAGTACACTGCTGCCAATATAAAAGAGGCCAGACTGCCTTGTGGCATTAAATCTCCATCAAGAAAAGCATCTTCAGATGCGCTATCCAAGCGTAATTCCGGTTTGATCATTAAATCACCAATAGTTGCGCTTCCTGTTAAGGTAACGGCTATTACATTTGCGTCTCCATCGGCATCAGTTGCACCAATAGCTCCAAAGCTTCCGGTCTCCGCAAAGTATTCCCCTCGCAATCCAATAGCAAAATTCTCCGAGGTGGTTAACTGTGGATAAAGGGCCACTCCGGTAAATCCTGTACCATCAGTATCTTGGTACGAGGCATTGATTCCTAAGAAGAAGGAGTCGGATACATCGAAACCACCAGTATAGTCTATTTGAAATAGCGATTTAATATCTGTATCAACGATGTTCCCGTTCGCCGCATCTACTTGCTCGCCAAAACCTTGGGGGCCATATACCAGATTTAAATATTGACCGGAGTATCCTAATTGAGCACCAAGAGTATAGTTGCCAAATGGATTCACATCGGTTAAATCCGTAGCGTTCATTACGGCTAACATAGCGGACCAGTCGTTCCCTAAATCAAAATCCGCTTTAAGACCTGCATGAGAGAAGGGACCATAGGAAAACATGTATGAGGTACTGTAGTTAAAATTAGCGCTAGGAGATATTACTTCATATCCTAAAAAAGTATTGAAATTACCCAATGTTAATGTCACCTTATCGCTGACGTTCCAGTATACATATAATTGGTTCACAATATTTGCCGATCCGATCGGAGAACCAAAAACAGCTTCCTCACCTCTAGGACCGAATACGAGGTCAGCAACAAAACCCACTTTTTCTCCTTCATAACCTGCAATTAGATTAACCATACCTAGGGCGAAACCAGGGCGATTTGCAAATGAAGTGCCTGGTACCGTTGGTGATATAACTTCCGTAGTATTTCCCGCGGCATCCACAACGGGCAATACCTTATTCAATCCTCCTAGATTTGTTCTGTAGTAGGCATCGACACTTCCGCTAAAACTGAATTTGGATTTGCTTTCTTCTTCCTCTTCTTGAGCACTCATGTTGGGAGTAATCATAAGCAGTAATGTCAATAGAAAGATATTTTTTAAGTACTTTGTATATAGAATCGCTTTCATAATATTTGAGTTTAAATTTCCCTGCGACGGGTTTTTAAGATTTGATGTTTGTTAGCGTTTTAAAAACGGAGCGTTCTGCAAAACGCTCCGTTTGCCTTTATTTCAATTAGTCATTCGTAAAGTCTGGATAGGCGTCCATACCATGTTCGTGAAGGTCAAGTCCTTCGATTTCTTCTTCTTTCGATACTCGCAATCCTGTAATGGCTTTAAGTGCGCCCAGAATGATTCCTGAAGTGATCACACAAAAGGCGCCGATGATCAATACTCCGTAGAGTTGCACCATGAATTGTCCTCCACCGGCTTTAGAACCAAAGATTCCAACGGCCAATGTTCCCCAAATACCACATATCAAGTGTACCGCAACAGCTCCAACAGGGTCGTCTAATTTAAGTTTGTCAATGAGCGCTACGCCCAAGACAATAATAATACCGGCAAGTAGCCCTATGATGACCGCCTCGTTGGGGGACATTAAATCGGCACCAGCGGTAATTCCGACCAGACCGCCTAAGATTCCGTTCAAGAACATGGTCAAATCAAGGTTCTTGTATAGTATGTAAGAGAGAATCATTGCGGCCACACCTCCTGCAGCTGCCGACAAGCTCGTGGTTACCAATACCAAAGAGGTCAATTCAGGGTCGGCAGATAAGACCGATCCTCCGTTGAAGCCGAACCAACCCAACCATAATATGAGTACACCTGCTGTGGCAAGCGGGATACTATGCCCCGGAATCGCCTTGGGCTTGCCGTCTTCCCCGAATTTTCCGATTCGAGCCCCTAATAGGGCGATAGCGACCAATGCGGCCCATCCGCCAACGGAGTGTACCAATGTGGATCCTGCGAAATCATAGAATCCCCATGCATCCAAAAAGCCGCCTCCCCATTTCCAGGCCCCAACGATGGGATATACGAGTCCTACGTAGAAAATGGTGAATATCATAAATGCACCTATTTTGATGCGTTCCGCTACCGCTCCTGAAACGATTGTGGCGGCCGTAGCTGCGAACATTCCTTGAAAAAGGAAATCGGTCCACCAGGTATAGCCGCCATCGGCATACTCAGGGGTCATTCCACCTTCCGGGGCAGCAATACCGAAGCCTGCAAAACCAAATATTCCTGAAGAACCTTCTTCAAAACCGGGATACATCATATTGAAGCCCCAAGCATAATAAAGCAAAAGCCCTACTGTAATGATGAAGATGTTCTTAAATAAGATGTTTATGGTATTTTTTTGTCGTGTTAATCCTATTTCCAAAAATGCAAATCCGGTGTGCATGAAGAATACTAAGGCCGTGGCCAACATCATCCATACATTATTTGCTGTAAATAATCCTGCGTCCATTTTTTAAAAGTTTAGTGGGTTGTTTTTAGTTGATTCCAGCGTGACCGCTTTCTTTGGTTCGTATTCTGTAGGCCTCCAGTACTTCGGAAACAAAGATTTTTCCGTCTCCTACATTGCCGGTATAGGCCGATTCTAAAATGCAGTTGATCGTTTTTTCCAAATATTCATCGGAAACCACTATCGAGAGATAGCGACGTTGAATGTCGGTTGTACTATACGAAATACCTCGGTATACATGACCTTGTTTTTCATTGCCTACTCCAGTTACATCCCAATAACTGAAGAAGTTCACTTCAATCTCATGAAGCGCTTTCTTGACGTCATCAAATTTTGACTTTCTGATAATTGCCTCGACTTGTTTCATTGTGTTACTATTTAAAAGGTTTAATTGGTTATAAATGATGAATCGAATGTTCGAGAAAACAATTCGCGAATACATTTAAACTCATCATATTGTTTTTGTTATTTATAGCGTCAAATGTATGTGAAAAAAAATAAGACCCTGTAATTTTTAGGGTCTATGTCGCAATTTTTATGTTTATATAAAATTATACCCCTAAATTTTAAGGGTATGTGAAATTTATATTAGAAATAATGATGATTTACTTAGAAGAGGGTCGATGAAATGTTGTTTTTTTTGAAAAAATAGAGGTGTTTGGTGCAATTCTTTAAGAATTGTTCAAAAAATAACGAAAAGGTTGCTATTCTGTTAAATAATTAAAAAAACCAGGGTATGGCCGATTTATAGGGACTTCGCTAGCCAAAGTCCTAATGCGATTGCTAGAATGCCCACCACAATGCTCAAAACCGTATAGATGGCGAAGTGAAAAAATGCCCCATCGTTTAGAAGTGAATGCTTTTCGAATGCGAAAGTGGAGAAGGTGGTGAAGCCACCACAAAAACCCGTGCCTAGAAGTAGTATTTGGTTCTGTGAAAGATAGTTGTTCTTTAAAGACAGTCCTAGTACGAGACCGATGAGTAAACAGCCAACGATATTCACTAAAAAGGTCCCTAAAAAGAAGTGTTGAAAATAAGGGTTGAGGTTTTTTGAAATGAAATACCTGAGCATACTTCCCAATCCTCCTCCCAAAAAGACCAATAATAGTTGCTGCATACTCAAAGGTATGAAATGAGTATTTAGGATATAAACTAGTGTCGGAAAAGTTAAATGTGGTTAATAGTAAAAAAGACTGCTTTGAGACGGAAAAGAATAGAGGATTACACCGCTTTCTTATATTTGGAAGAAATCAAATCAATTGGATATATTTTGGATGCCGAAGTCTCCGCGCGTCCATCGGTCGTCTTTCTTTTTCGGCCAACGGTGTTCGAACTTATGAACAGCATGATGGCATTGACTCCGATAATTACAAAAAGAATAGTAAAAAATGTTATCATTTTATTGCCCCTTATACGATAAACAACGCAAAATTACGATGTTTGGTATATTATACGCGATAAAATGCAAAATTGTTCTTAAAATCGATGTTTTTGTCACACTCTCAAAGAATATGTTAATTTTTAAGTAAATACTTAATACAGAAGAGAATAACTAAGAATATTATGAAGGAAATGCCTACCCATTTTACTCCTTTATAATTTTTTAGATGTAATTTTTTATCTTTTCTGTAAGAATAAAAGACGATTATCGCAAAAACTACAATAAATAAGAGTGCAAAAACTATTTGCCCGTTGCTGAACATATTTTCTATTTTTACGCAAAGCTAATCGAAAACAAATAACAATGAAAAGTAAGATAGAAGCGGTACGGTTGTTTCATAACTCATTTGGTTTGGGTGTATCGGAACGTATGCGTGCCGATTTGGGGGAAAACACAAACAAACTTCGGTTTAACTTGATGGACGAAGAGAACAAAGAGTACTTTGAGGCTGCACAAAACAACGATATGGTTGAGGTTGCCGACGCCTTGGGTGATATGTTATATATTCTTTGTGGTACTATTTTGGAGCACGGAATGCAACACAAGATAGAAGAAGTTTTCGAAGAAATACAGCGCAGTAATATGAGTAAATTAGGAGCCGATGGAAAACCTATTTATCGTGAAGACGGCAAGGTTCTCAAGGGGCCCAATTATTTCAAACCCAATATCGAAGCGATTTTAGAGGTATAACAAACACCGAAATAGATGCTTCAAGCGTTATCAGGTAGCGCTTCGAATTCCTTTCTTTTATTCTCGAACCATGCGGCCATAGCTTCTGGCGATTTCATCAATTGCCGCATATCTTCCATGGCTTTAAGATGGTCTGCATCGCTTTTTTGAAACATTTCGGTACCATGTTTTTTGCTCATTTCAGCGATTTCCTCGAAAGTATTGGCAGTAAATTCGAGGTCGCAAGCGCCACCCAATTGGTGACAGGTCATTGTTTTCATACGATATACTTTAGAGTAATTTACTAATTTCTGAATAAAGAAGTTTCGATAAGCTTTGGAGGCATATTGCCGATTTTAAGAAGTCTCTCATGAAAGTCCCTCAGCCTATACTGGGCACCCATTTTTTCCTTGAAACGCGAGCGCATCTTTAGTATTTCGCTCATTCCCATAAAGTAGCCGATAAAATAACCTGGTCTCTCCGAGGCCGAATCTATTTCGAGCTGTGCGGCCCACTGAAGAAAACCGACCTTCTCGGTCATCATCGCTATGGCTTCTTCATAGGTCATTTTCCCGGTATGCATGCCCACATCATAAACTACTCTTGCATTCCGCCAGAGTCGTAGTTGTAATTGTCTCAGGTGAATTCTCTTATTCGGAAAGAATCCGGTCTCGCTCATCAATTGTTCATTGTAAAGTCCCCAGCCTTCGCTGAACAATGATATTCCGTTTTGTCTGCGGAGGAGACTCGGATTGTGCATTTGATATAGTCCTTGAACGTGATGTCCGCCATAGGCCTCATGAGGGGCCGTTACTATGATGACACCCCAATCATGTTCTACGAGATATTCTTGTTTGGTCTTTTCGTCCCATTGGTCTTCAAACGGATTGATCATCCACTTTGCGGTGAACACACTATCCTTGTCTTTTTCGCGAGCTCGTGAAAAGTTACCATAATAGGATGTTTTTCTCAAGTATTCCGCTCTGGGCACTACCTGTACTTGTTCTTTCCAAGGTATAGGTATGAGGTCTTTACTGATAATATGTGCCTTTGAACTATCGACCCAAAGTTGATGTGCCGCTATCATTTGGTCCGGCTCGGGGTACTCGTTTTTGATTTCAATGACCAGTTCTTGCCATGTTTTGGACGGGTCTATTTCCGTAGCCAGGGCTTCTAGTTCCGTGACTGTCTTATCAAACTGCTCTCGCCCGTATTTCCAAAGGGTCTCATCATCGTAATCCAGTAAGAATTGACTCTTGAGTACACGATTGTACGTTTCTTTTCCCATCGCGAAATGGCGCTTCGGTTTTTTAGGTAGTTCCTCGTCAATAAAGAGGGTAAACGATTCAAGGCTTTCTCGGGCCTTTGTGATGAGCGGAATTAATTTTTGGCTTTCCTCCGATGCGGTAGCAAATGTCATTAAATCCGAACCGAATAGCGTTTTCGCGTTATTGGCCATAAACAGGGATAGCTCTTGAAATCGGGGTACATAATACTCTAATTGATTCTGACCGTTCTCTAATTGAACGGGTATCGCCTTTAAGCGCATTTCCAATTGTTCGATTTTTTCGGATAGTGCTCCTGGTCGCTCCATGCTATTGCCGAGCGCACGAAAAGACATATAGTTTCTTGGATCGAATTTCCAGGTTTGATGTTTC
This sequence comes from Maribacter corallii, assembly GCF_047345415.1. Lineage (NCBI taxonomy): Bacteria > Pseudomonadati > Bacteroidota > Flavobacteriia > Flavobacteriales > Flavobacteriaceae > Maribacter > Maribacter corallii. Next base: position 368,260 of record NZ_JBLFEP010000004.1, on the reverse strand, counting down.
GCTTTCCTGATCTCTCGCCCTTTTAAAATACTATGCGCAAATCTCCAATCGATCCTATCTTCGAAAGAGAGTTGATGGGTGTCGATCTTGGCCAATGATTCCAGTTGTTCGCGCGTACGCTCAAGTTCAGAAGCAAAGTGTGTTGCACTTAAATCAGGAATGTCCGTCGATGTGTTCGAGGAATTAAAACTTTCGATGAAGCGTTGGAAGTCAGAGATCGTTGAGGATTCCGCTTCCTTTTCTTTTTGGCATGATAACAATACTATCAAGGCCAATATGGGTAGTGTTTTTCTCATAATTGTTCGAGTGGCGCTTCTTTAAAAATACAAAAAGGCCAGAACATGCTTTCCTGAGCGTACTATAACCCAATAAGCGCTATTTCCCGTAGACTATCTTTCCATTAAAAATGGTCATTACGACCTGTGTTTTTAAGACGTCACTTTCAGGAACCGTCATCAGGTCTTGATCATATATGGTAAAATCGGCAAGTTTGCCCGGCGTGATCGATCCTTTGATAGCTTCTTCGAAAGCCCCGTAGGCAGCGTCAAGGGTGTATGATCTGAGTGCCTGATCACGTGTCATTTTCTGTTCCGGTTCATATCCCTCTTCTGGAAGACCTTTTAGGGTTTTTCTACTGATACTGGCGTAAAAACTTGCAATTGGGTTTAATGGTTCTACGGGTACATCTGTTCCGTTGACGATAGGAATACCGCTTCGTAACAGGTCTTGCCACATATAGGCACCTTCTTTTATTCGTTTTTCACCCAAACGGTCAATGGCCCATGGTCTATCGGATGACATATGTACGGCCTGCATAGCGGGTATGACGCCAAGACCGGCAAAACGGGGAATATCTTCAGGGTGAAGATGTTGGGCATGCTCGATTCTGAACCGGTGATCTGCCCGAAGTTCTGGCAGCTCATCAAAAGCAGCCTCGTAGCGGTCAAGTATTTCGCGGTTGGCACGATCACCTATGGCGTGGGCACAGACCTGAAAACCGTTTTGCAATCCGTTCAAGGCGGTTTCCTTTACAAATTCCATAGGTAGGGTCTCATGACCAAAATGATCAGGTCTATCGGAATAAGCTTCCAGTAACCAAGCTCCCCTTGAACCAAGTGCCCCATCGCAGTTCAGTTTAACGGAGCGAATGGTGAACAGATGATCCGGATCTACGACCGGACCCTTCTCATACCACTCTTCCAGCAGTTCTTTGTCCCAACCGGTAAGCATGGCATACATTCGTATACCCAACTTATCCTCATCCTTCATTTGATTATAAAGCGCAATAGTCTCACGACCGATACCCGCATCGTGAAAACCTGTGATGCCATTTCTATGACATGCCGCAACGGCGAGCTCGAATGCCTTGATGGACTTTTCAGGAGTGGTCTCAGGAATGTGCTGGGTAATCAGGGTCATGGCACGCTCATTGAAAATTCCTGTTGGACTTCCTAGATTATCCATCATGACTTCACCACCTTTTACTTCAAATTTATTGACGCCCTCCTTATCCAATGCAGTGAGGCCTGCAATTTCCATAGCCTTGGCATTGGCAAAACCAGCATGGCCACTGGCATGTCTCAAGTATACCGGATTGTCCGGTGATACCTCGCTGAGTTTATAATGGGTTTGAAATCCATTGACGGCATCTTCGGGTAGCGCATCCCATTTGCTTTGGTGCCATCCTCGCCCGGTAATCCATTCACCGGGTTCGGCACTTTTTACGGCCTGCGCGACCGCATCAACGATTTCTTGATAACTTGTCGTATGGATCAGGTCAAGGTTCAGTTCATTATAACCCAGACCCATAAAATGCCCATGCCCCTCAATCAAACCCGGGGTCATGGTCCTTCCTTGAAGGTCAATGATCTGTGTTTGCTCGTTTTGATATGCTTCCGCTTCGGCAAGACTACCGGCGAAGAGTATTTTATTGTCTTTGGTGGCTACCGCCTCTACCATGGTTTGGGTAGTGTCGACCGTATAGATAGGTCCTCCATGTATAAGTAGGGTAGCGGGTTCTTTTTTAGGGTCTGAACATGCGATGGTCATTAGACCCAGAAAGGCGGTGGTAAAAAATAATCTAAAGGACATGAAAGTTGGTTTTGTGCTTGAATTTACAACTTATTGGTCAAGTTGAATTGCGATTGCGGAAGATTTGGTAAATCACTTGTACTAATCCCATACAAATTTCCACTCTCCATTGGTCTGTCTCCTCCAGACGGTGTGAAAAATTCCGGTATTCTCCTTGATCGCACCTGTAGAATCTACTGATTTGAATATGTAGTCGCCATAGGTGTAGGCCAAATCCCCCGAGTTGCTGACTTCAACAAAAGTGGGTGTCCATTGGAGCGTCTCGTTTGGTCTCATATCTTGTAAATACCAGTCTTTTATGGCGGATTTGCCTTGAACGACTTTGTTCTTTCTTCTGATGACGCCATCAGACGCGGCATAGTGATGAAACGCATTCGCTAAGCCCTCGCTTTGGGCCATTGCATTGAAATCCTTTTCAACTTGTACGATTTCAGATTTCCATTGTTCAATGTTCGGTTTGGGTTTTTCGGGGCCACAGCCGCATAGTACAAAGATTACAAAAGCGGATAATTGAAAAAGTCTTTTCATAGCGGTTACTATTGATAGCTTTATGGGTTATTGGTGATATCCTTTTTTTACCAGACGTTTGGAAATCCACCAATAATTTCCGCTGGGGTCTACAATTCCGGATTGACGGTCTCCATAATCCATGTCCATTGGTGCAAATTCTTCTTTGGCCCCATATTCAATAGCTCTTTGGTGGACTTCATCTACGTTATTGACATATAAGTAAAAGGCCGTTCGCATGTTGAGAAAGGGTTTCCGTGCTTGACTTATCATGAAACAGGAAGTACCGATCTTGAGAATAACGTTGGCCAGATCACCAGTTTTTGGATTGACGGTACGATGAACCTCTTGCGCATCAAAGGCCTCTTTTAAAAAGGTAATAAGTGCTAGGGGTTTTTCCGCGAATAGATACGGGTTCATGGTGCCGAACCCATCAGGTGTATAGGTGTCAAATATAGTATTCATCTCAGGTTGTGTTTCATTGTGTATGCTGCGAAAGCAATTTGAATCAAGAGGTTCGCAAGATTTTTCCATTTTTTGCCTCTGGCCAGTTCATCTACTAATTGGTCAGGTTGGTGTACTACTTAGGTCAAGGTTTTTCCGATTTCCTCTACAAGACAGCTTCAGCGAACACCTATAATACAATAGAAATCCGGTTGCTTTGCGGCACCTTCGAACAATTCCGCAAAAGTCGCTTTTGAGGTGGTCAACGCTCTCAGTTCACTTTCCGAATAGCCCATGAGCCACAAAATTGCTTGGTGCGATATGTTCGTCGTGAGGACTTGTATCCCATTTTGTCCATTTAAACACAGTAACAATCGGGCTTTGGATTTGCGATTATTGAAAAACTTCGCTGATTTGAACCACAGGTTGAACATTGGTGTAGTTGGGAATATCCCCGACTATTTTTTCCGCATTCGGCCCAAAAGTACTTTGATAGTCTTCAAGGCTATCAAAATAGAGGTATCCAATCGCTAAATAGGGCATCTGTTCATTTGGTCTTCCTGCCGCTATTCCCTTGTCGATTTTTACAGCCTTAATGGTCTCACTGAGGAGATTGGCGACCATGGGCATATGCTTTTTCGAATAATAGTCCATGTCAAATGTTTTCCCTTCTCCATTAGGGTATAGTATCGTCACTTTGACCATGCCTGGTTTCTCTTCCGGGGTGTCGGATGATATGGTCTGTTGACCATAAGAAAAAAATGTGGCGGCACTTAACATTAAGATAAAGATCTTGGTTCTCATTTTCTGCTATTTATGATTGCCTAAAAGTTACCAATTTTTCTTCGCATACCTTCCTTATCTTGAGTGTTTTATATTGATGCTAGAGCTGACATGTCAATCGACCATGAAAAGGGCATTAGCGAAAAAGAGCTTCCCGTTTTCCCAAAACCCCCTGAAAAGCGGATTGTCTACCATATAGACGACACTGCCGCGGCCGAAGTCCTCGACCCCGAATACTAAGGTTTTGTTGATATTTTTTTGCGCGATACTGCCGGCAAAACCTGATACGGGTTTGTTTTGTTTTTCCTCAAGGTACACCACATTCCCTTCGCTCATATAGTCGAAGGCGTCATTGCCCAATTTTAAGGTAAAGTAGTTGTCATCGTAGCCAAAAGCCAGTGGATGAGTGTTGTCCACTTTAGTTTTGAAGATAGCTCCTGTAATGGCATTTTTAATGCGTTCTCGTTCTGAACCATCAAAGGGGCGCATTGTATGAGCACTGTCTTTTTTGATTTCCTTCTTATTTAGACCAAAGCCCTTCTCACCTGAAATGGCATCTATAGATCCACCCATGGCTATCAATTTTCCGCCGTTTCGTACCCACTCCTTCAGATCTTTCAGCGTATCTTCTTTCATGAATCTTCGATACCCCCAACCACCTGGAAGGACCAAGACATCGTATTCCGAAAGGTCTACCCGGTTCATGTAATCCGCATCGATCACAGCAAAGGGGTAGTGGAGTTGCTGCTCGAAAAAATGCCAAATCTCCCCAAAGCGAAGAGTGGATGTTGGTTCTCCAGATAACACGGCGATTTTGACATCATTGACCACCTGTACCCAACCTGAACCAAAGTCTTTGCCACTATCTACGAATCCGGTTTGGGCAGGAGTCAGGTTTTTGTTGTGCTTTTCGGCAACTTTCTGCAAGGTTCCCAAATAGGCTTTATGGTTTTTATTGTCTCCCTTAGCGATAATCAATGTCCCCCTGGGATAACTTTTTCCATCAAGGGTGAAGGGTTTATAGTTATAACGTACGCGAATATTCTCTTGAATCAACTCGGCCAAAAACCGTGCGTCGTTCATGCTGTTCCAGTCGGTTAAGAAGGCATAGGAACTTTCGCTTAAATTAGTTGTTGCTGATTCCGTTTTGGCATATGCCGTACCCGATACTGCTGTGGTGGTAGCTATGGCATCTAATCCATACGCATGGGGTAATGACCAAGCAGTAATATCATAGGTCACCGAATCACTGAGTTTGGCATTGGGCTCAAAGAGAACCTTTACAAGCGTGCCTTTTGATTGGTCTCCAGGTATAATCAAACTATTGGAGCTGGTTTTCATACTACCTGTCTTGCCGGTCTTGTATCGAAAACCTTTTACAGTTGCTTGTTTACCGGCCTGATATGTAATCTCATGTTGGTCTAGCAATCGGGTCAAGGCATCTATTTTATCTTGATCTCCGTTTAAGACATAACTTTTGTACGTAAAGTTTTTGTTGGTATAAAATTTCTTGAATTCATCGTTCAATTTTTGTGCATTTTTTGATGCGACCTCAACGGTAGAAAGTCCGGTCGTGTGATGATGTGCGATTCTATCCTTCAGTGTCAGGGTATCACCGATACTCGTGATAATACCTAGGCCGGCGCGTCCGCTTCCACCTTGTTCATAGGTCATGCCGATCCCTCCATTGTAGGTAGGGTACGTGTCGCCGTAGCTCGGATATAAAAGGTCGAAAACTTCCTTTGTAAAATAAAACCACCCATTTGCATCAAAATACCTGGCATGGTTTTTCCCAACGGTTTTTTGAAAGTCGCGTTGAAAATCTGTAATTACTTCATGATAAGGTTCCGCAGCCGGAGAGAAATAGTAGGGGTTGTCCACACCCTGCTCATGAAAATCAACGTGAACGTGTGGTAACCATTTATTGAAAAACTTCAGTCGCTGTTGACTCTCCACTTGGGTCAACCATGCCCAATCGCGGTTCAGGTCGAACATGTAGTGATTGGCACGTCCACTGAGCCAACCTTCGTGGTGTTCCTTACTATTAGGGTCTACATTATTTGGCGTGTTTTTGGTTTCGTTATACCAATTCACGTAACGGTCACGACCGTCAGGGTTGATACAGGGATCGACCAAAACAACCGTATTCTCCAAGTAATCCGATTTTGTAGTGAGTAGTTCATAAGTGGTTTGCATCGAAGCCTCAGTACTTACACTTTCGTTGCCATGTACATTATAGCTCAACCAGACAATAGCCTTTGAAGGATTGCCTTCGCCAGATGTATTCTTCAGATGCTCTGCACGAATATTTTCAAGATTTTTTATGTTTTCAGCCGAGCTGACATAGGCCAGTAATAAGGGGCGTCGTTCATTTGTTTTGCCATACTCGTTTAGTTGCACGCGGTCAGGTGCCACCTTGGCCAAGTATTGATAGTAATCGACCACCTCATGGTGTCTTGTGAATTGAGTGCCGAGTTCGTAACCTAAAAATTCAGAAGGTGATTTTAGTTCTTGTGCAAGGGCGTTGACCATTGCTAAAAGAGCGAATAGTAGTAAAGCTTTTTTCATCTAGCGTTTCATTTTGGCGTAATCTCAAATCTAACGATTACTACTGAGAATTCTAAGAATAATCTTTGTTCTGCACAATTTTTAAGATGAAGTAATTAACTTATTTTTAATACGTCTAAAACCCAGTATTTTTATATTTACGGGATTTTATTTTTCACTATGGATGTTGACTGTTTGCCCTTTAAGAAAACCTGTTATTTTTCTCAATTAATTTGCGATTATTTGGATAACAAAGAGGAGCTGAGACCTTTTTTCAATCGATTCCCGGATAAGAAGGGTTTTCAAGGACAAATAGAGGAGAAAGCGCAACAGTTTCAACAAGCGAACCGAGATATACTGTATCAATCCCTGAACCAGCAGTACGAAGGGTTTGCCATTACCAAACAGACCCAAAATCATATCAAGCAGTTAAAGGAACCTATTACCTTCACGGTAACGACAGGGCATCAGTTAAACCTTTTTACGGGACCGCTATATTTTTTATATAAAATAGTCTCGACCATCAATTTGGCGAAACAACTGAAAAAGGAATATCCGAGGTATAACTTTGTTCCGGTGTACTGGATGGCCACCGAAGACCATGATTTCGATGAAATCAATTACTTTAATTACGCCGGTAGAAAAATACAATGGAATAAAGAAGCCTCTGGGGCAGTAGGCCATTTATCTACTGAGGGGTTGGCCGAAGTCTACAATACCTTTGCCACTGAGTTGGGGACTAGCCGAAATGCAACTGCACTTAAAGAACTGTTTGTAAAGGCTTATGTTGATCATACGAACCTGACCGATGCCACAAGGTATCTGGCAAATGCCTTATTTGGTGATTATGGCCTTGTCATTGTTGATGGTGATGATGTTGACCTGAAACGCCTTTTGATACCTTATGCTAAAAAGGATATTTTTGAAACTCTTCCATTTACCAAAGTCAACGAAACGATAGCCACCTTGAAGGGGGTATCGGATGCCTATGGAATACAGGTAAACCCACGCGAAATCAATTATTTTTATTTGTCGGAAGGTGTCCGTGAACGCATCATCGAAAAAGACGAGCGATACCATGTGAACGATACGGCAGTTTCGTGGAGCAAATCGGAGTTATTACTGGAGCTCGACGAACATCCGGAGCGCTTTTCCCCGAATGTTATCGCCCGACCCCTCTATCAAGAAGTGATCTTACCCAATTTGTGTTACATTGGAGGAGGCGGTGAAATCGCTTACTGGCTTGAGTTGAAAGCTATGTTCGAAGCGATGGAGGTTGCCTTTCCGATCTTATTGCTCCGTAATTCGGCATTGGTTATTACCAAGAAACAGTGTGATAAATTAAAAAGGCTCGAATTGAAGGTTGAAGACCTTTTTCTAAAACAAAATAACTTCATCAATAGGAAAATACGCGAAATATCAAATATCGATATAGACTTCTCGCCACAGAAAAAGCTTTTGGAAGATCAGTTCAAATTCCTTTACGACTTGGCAGAACAGACCGATGTCTCTTTTATTGGTGCTGTGAAGGCACAGGAGGTGAAACAGAAAAAGGGGCTTGATCGCCTTGAGAAGCGTTTGCTGAGAGCACAGAAACATAAACTGAGGGACCACGTGAACCGAATGACGGCAATTCAAAATGAGTTGTTTCCTGGGCAGTCCTTACAAGAACGTAACCAAAATTTCTCTGAATTGTATTTAGAACGTGGAGCAGTGCTTATTCCTGAATTATTGGATGCTTTAGATCCCTTACATTTGGAATTCAGTGTTCTGAGTTATTAGAATTCCTTGGGTTTTAAGCAAAGGCATTTCCTTTTTAAACACTGTTTGGATATAACGTGCCATAATAAGAAAGGCCACAATCATTACAATTGTAGCCTTTCGGGTATTGGTCAATGGTTTGGTTAATTGACCAAGAAATGTTTGCTTTCTGCCCAGTAGTGACCTTGGGCCTTGACAATGTATTTACCACTTGGAATATTGTTGATGTCCAGATGAATTGTCGCCTTTCCGTCAATCATTTTGAAGGATCTAGGTACACTAACCATCCTTCCATTGATATCGTAAACGACCACTTTTACATCCTCTTTTAACTGAGGTCCAAGCGACTTCTTACCAGCCAATTTTGGTGTAATTGTTCCAAATTCAAGGGTCAAGGCATCTCCAGAAGCTACTGGAATCGGATATACCTTTGAAATTTTAGTTGGGTTATCGTTCACAGGGGTTTTATTGCAGTTAACTTCCCCAACTACGATTTTATCCTCGGCAAAGCAGTCCATGCAGTTCATTGCTTCAAAAACGTAGGTACCGGGTTGGTCAACACTGATGGTTTTCTTATATGGGTCACTTATAATATTGCCATCTCGAGTTGTCCACCTGTATTCCACACCGTTTTCCTGACATTCGGCCAAGGTAATATTGATATCACCATTGGAATAATAGCCATCACCACCCTCGGTCGAGAACCAGCCAGACGCTCCGAATCCTGATCGTACTACATCTGCACCTACGCCCATTTGAAATGGTGCTCCCAACATAGTAACCTTGTAGACACCGTGGTTTTCAGAAGTAATGGTACCGTTCCAATCGGTCCAATATTCCCAATCCGATGCATCATAATCTTGACAATCGTTTAATTTAGGGCTACCTAAAGTGGGTGTCTTAGTATATCCTGAAAAAGTCACATCTACATCGATCTTGTCCACACCATTGGTTGCCTGAGCCGTATATCTGGCATCTCCGTTGGCCAGTCGTTCAAAGCGCTGTTCAGAAGCACTGAATTTTGCGGAGGTTCTTCCTATTGAAGTCAACCAAATTTCGAAGCTGCCCGTAGGTCCGTAACAGCGTTCTTGTTCAAGAATAGGATAAACACACCCACCTTCACAAGCATCGGACTCATCTTGAATGGTTGCTGTTAACTCGATAACTTGGCCTGAGTTTCTACAAATTGGGCGAGATTTTCCAGCATCAACGGTGATGCTACAAACCTCTTTCAATCGCAAGCCCGCGTCTATTGTAAGGTCATTTTCTTCCGAAATGTTGAAACAGTTCGTTTTTCCATCTTCTTCCGCATTCGAATCTAATGAACTATCTCCTGCAAGGGCTGATGTGAATTCGAACTTTTCAGGCTCCGCCCCGAAAACTATATAATAGTCTCCTGAATTCGAACAAACTTCAAACTGATAGTATCCAGCTTTGCCATCGCTATCATCCGCAGAAGTGGTCATGTCAACTAGGTCACCGCCACATTGATATAGCTCCACCGTAATGTTATTGACTCCAGCCGAACCATCGTCTTGGAGTCCGTTTTGATTTTTATCCAACCAAACATAGTCGCCGATAACGATTTTATTTTCAACTGTAACTGTCACTTCTTCAGTAGCTTCACAGGATCCGTTTGTCACGGTCACGCTATAAGTGGTATCCACTTCAGGGGCCACCTCGATGGTCTGCTTGGTTTCGCCCGTTGACCATAAGTAGGTTCCTTCTCCCGTTACCGTCAGGGTAGTTGAGTCTCCTCTGCAAATGTTCTTATCTTCTCCGACCTCAGCGGTTACCGTATCGATATCCACGTAGACCGAACGCATATCTGTGCAGTTATCACAACCCTTTACTGTCACAGTGTAATTGCCGGATTGTGTTACAGTAATAGAGGGAGTAGTTTCACCGGTTGACCACAAATAGGTCAAATCTTGCCTACTAGGGCCTGTGTTCATGGGTTCTAGCGTACCGAACCATTCTGTACATTCCCCGAATGTACCTCCGGTCCAAGCACCTATTCCGTACTGACCTTGTTGAAAACCTGCGCCATCAGCCAAAATATAGTGTTGCTTAATATCCTTCAATTCAACGGTCATTGTCCGTCCATTGGCCGTAATGGTACCGCTGAAGGACTTATAAAAGGTTCTTGGGTCCGCGGCGATTCCAACTTGATAGCAATGGTCTTGCCAAGTGTTACCATTGTTGGCTTTGTCATAAAGTTTAATGTTAACAGTACCGACAACACCATTTGGGTCAATCACGGACCCAGAGATTTTTGCCGTATTATTGGAGAATTCCTGTAGCATTAAATCCGTTCCAGCTCTCCAGATATCATGTAAACCTTTGCAATCGCCACCTTTTTGAAAGATGACTCCGGTCCCCCAAGTGGGAAAACAGGACTTGCCTTCTGTGCTGGCGTCCTTTATTTTATATGATGAAATAACTTCTTGACAAGTGTTTCCGGAATAAACGTCTGTCGTCAAGAGCGCTTCGCCTTGACAATTTTTTTGAATTACATCTATATCAACGGTTAAATCGCAATTTGTTTGTTGCGCAACCAATAAAGTACCTGCCGGCCCCATAAGGAGTAATAAGAAGGCCAATAGATAGCCTTTTACTCGGGTTGTTTCAATGTTAATGTTCGAATGGTAGTGTAGATTTTTATTCATATTGGTTGGGTTTTTGGTATATGTTATTTAAAGTTTGATAAAAAAAGACATACCTCTTCAGAATCGATTATTATCAGTAGTTATACTGAGCGATCCTGTTTTAAGAGATGTAAGAAGTCACCGCTGAAAGCGTTTTTGCGGATTTATGATCAGTTGTCATCAGTAGCGATACTGATTGACTCTGTTCTAAAAAGGTGTAAGAGGTCACCACTGAAGGTGTTTCCGCTGAAATGTGGTGTTGAAGATTCTTCGAATTCAATATTTTTCATGGTTTGTATTGATTTGGGTTGTAGGTCAAAAGTAGCCATTGCCCTATAAAGGGTAAGATAACGGTGTCAGAAGTTCGATAAGGCGTCGAAAAACTCTACCAGCAACCTTAGTGCTGTCGTTTATCGATATTTTTTGAATTTATGTGAGAATCCATTTTTCCGTCTAAGTGCTTAAAAAACAGGATGTAAAGGAGTATTGATGTTCTGTTGCTACTATTTATATTCAACTTTTTTTTCAAAAAAATGACGAATAGGGTAGGGTTTTTAGATGCACCATTGTTTCATATACAAATTGCTATGAAAAAAGATTTGATTTCAGCGTCCCCATCGAATTAGCTTTGAAAGACGTTGAATGATTCTAATAAGTTTATGTGTTTAGGTTGGTTTTTTGATTTTGATGAAAAGTCCGGGGTGGTTCCCGGACTTTTACTTTTATTGCCCTTGAAGCATAGATAGCTATCGTACAGTGAAAAAAACTATACTTTTTTGTAAGGAGTCATTTTTAATGGCGTCTTATATAGTGACTTTGAAAAAGAAAGTTAGTTAAAAAAGTTTGGTTGGTTTTCCCTGGTGGTTCGGGGATGAAACAAAAAGCTCGGAGTACTTACTCCGAGCTTTGTTTTTTTTCATTCCATATCCGCATCACTGCTCCACAACAATTGTTTTTTCCGATACCTGATACCCTGCAAAAATACCTACGCCGCTTTCTCCCTGAATGTTATTCGGAGCGATGCTGTATTCGATAAAAGGGTTGCCGTCATTATCACGGTTCAAATTTGACGCTTGAATGTTTTGGTAAACGATTTCGTCGATATGGGCTACCTGTAAAGTAACTTCTTGGGGTTGTGTATCCCCTTGCTCCCCAAGGTAGATTCGAGTGGTTTCACCTAAGGTAATTCCGTCTTCTACACTATCGGACAATAGGCCATCTGATTCAAAGAATAATGGAGACTCGAAGGTATTCGCATCGAAAGTTTCTTGCGTAAATCCACCTAGAATATAAAAATTACGCTCTCCCAGAATATCCTCAAAGGTAATATCTATTTCGGCGATTACACCTCCAAAATCATTGTTGAATATGCGTATAATTTCCACTATCTCCGGAGCACGTTTCGGAATAGTGCAGGTGGCGCTAAAGGTTTTTCCGTTGGCAACTACATTCAAAACATATTGTCTGCCTTCTAAAATAGGGAGGTTCGTGGCATCGGAGATATAGGTTTCCTCTTGTTCCGAATAGCTGAAATCCGCCGTATTACCCTCGGAGTCCGTAATACTTACTACGGCATCCTTAATCAAAAACAGTTCGTTGTTCGCCTCCTCATCGTTGTTGCTCAAGACGGTGCCAATTGCGGGAAGCGCCTTTGATACCTTAACACGCAGTATGGTGTCAATAGGGGAAATGTAACTCGTAATCGACACCTTTTCTTCGGTATCTAGGAGCTTGTCGGCATCAACGGTTTTTTCACAAGCGATAAGCAACGTAGCGGAGGCCAAAACGGATAAGTATATCGTTCGCATAGTTTTAAAATTTAAAGGTGTAATTGAATGATGGGATGAGCATGAGTACCGATATGCGGGTCAGCTCTTTTTCCCTTGTATCGTTGGTAAAGTCGTCATCGCCTTTATCGTCGAACTTTTCATCGACCCAATAGATAAAAGGGTTCTGACGGGCATAGGTGTTGTATATCGAGATGCCCCAGGTGCGTTCTCGGTTCTTTCGTAACTTTTTATGAAACTGTACGCCCAGATCTAGCCGATGGCTGGTCTCTCCCCTAAAGTTGTTGCGGCCCGTGCTGAAATCTTCAGTGGAGCCAAACCCACCAAAAAAATTACTGGGATTACCGACCGGTAGATTTCCTTGGTTACTCAACCGTTGCAAATTAGGTAAGGTGTAATTGTTTCCCGTTGAGAGCACCCAGGTGGCAGACCAGGTTATTCGTTCGTGGGGCTTATAAATGCCGACGACGGAAATATCATGTCTTCGATCGTAGCGGTCAAAAAACTTTTGGCCTAAATTCAATTCGTCGAATTGACGTTCAGACCAAGATAGGGTATAACCTAACCACCCTGTTAAGGGGCCTGATTGTTTTCTGAACAGTATTTCGGCACCATAGGCCCACCCTTGGCCTGAAGTAATGTTCTCTTCCCAGTTGGTAGTTTCCCCGGATTCCAGGTCATCGATTGCTAAAAAGGAGGCCCCTTCCTTGTATGCGATAACGTCGTCCATTTTTTTATAGTACCCTTCTACGGTCAACGAGTAATCCTTATCTAAAAAGTCTTTTGCAATACCGATGGCAAATTGTTCAGATCTTTGTGGACGTACGACATCGGTAGATGACACCCATAAATCGGTGGGTAGGCCTATTCCGGAACTTGACAATAAATGGATGTACTGGTTCATTTGAGAGTAAGACGCTTTAAGAGCCAGGTCCGGTTTTATATTATAGGAAAGTGCCAAACGAGGTTCGAAATTGAAATAGTTCTTTTTCTCATAATTGAATGCGCTGAATCGCAATCCTGGGGATAAACTCAGTTTGTCGGTTACCCTCCAATCGTCTTCAACATAAACCGCACTTTCTAAGGACTTGAGTTCTTGTTCGGTATCTACATCATTATTGAACTCTTTGATCAAGACCCGTTGCGGAGTAAAGTTATGACTTGTGGCCATGGCTCCGAAGCGTATGCTATGCTTATTGTTCGGGTAGTAGTCGAAATCGGTTTTTAAGGTGTAGTCGTTGATGCCCGAACTGGTACTGAAGGTGTAATCATTGCCATCGAATTCTGATTTGGATTCTTCCTCTGAATTGACCTGGAATTCATAGTTGCTGAAAATGGCCGATGTATTTGCGAAAAGTTTACTGCCGAATTGATGGTTCCATCTAAGAGTTGAGGTGATGTTGCCCCAGCCCAATTTATTTTGCCCTTTCGAAAACTCATCATCGTAGTTCGCATAGAATTTGTCCCGTCCATAATAATTACTCCAGTAAAGTTTGTCTTTTGAACTAAAGATATGGTGTATCTTAAAATTGAGGTCGGCAAAGTAGTACCCACCGGTACCTTCACCATCGGTTTCGTTTCGAATAAAGGGTTGGGCGAGCACATCGGCATAGGTGCGTCGTCCGCTAACGATAAATGAAGTTTTGCCTTTGTTGATCGGGCCTTCGAGTAATACTGATGAGGAAATCAAACCAATATTGAACTTGCCGGAAATCTTTTCTTTGTTACCATCCTTCATATCGATTTTGATGACAGAGGATAATCGACCACCAAAACGGGCGGGGAATCCTCCTTTAAAGGCTTCTACTGATTTAATGGCATCTCCATTAAACACGGAAAAGAAGCCGAAGAGATGATTGGAGTTATACACCACGGCATCATCCAGAATGATCAGATTTTGATCGGGAGTACCTCCACGAACAAAAAATCCGGAGCTACCTTCTGAACCTCCTTGAATGCCCGGTAATAACTGTAACGATTTCAAAACGTCCTTTTCTCCTAATAAGGCAGGAATATCCTGCACGTCTAACGGATTGAGACGCATCGAACTCATTTGTGTCACTTTGCTTTCCTTTACTTTTTCGTCTGCAGTGACCACTACTTCTTCCAAGGATTCCGTAGCCGGCCTCAAATCAACTTCCCAGGTGATATCCGCAGTGAGGTCTATTTGTCGTTTTTCGGTGGCAAAGCCGATATAAGAAATAAGCAATTCATGCTGTCCTTCAGGTAGAGTCAAGGAAAAGAACCCGTAATCATTGGAAACGGTTCCAAGTTTTAATTCAGGAACATAAATGGAAACACCTAACAGGTTTTCGCCGCTACCGCTTTCCTTGATATACCCGCTGATGGTATATTTTGCCTGGTTTTGTTGAAGAATCCTAAGGTAATCAGACTCATGGCTGGTTACTTCCGAGGAGAATGGTTCCAGTGCTGGAAGGTGACTTTTATTTTTTCCATTGGCCACGTAAAAAAAGCATAGAAAAAATACGGAGCAATAGATGCGTTGCTTCAAATTGGTTGGTGTTTTCGGTTCGTAAAATTACCTTTCCCTATTACACTTAAGAACGGAGAAAAAAGATAATGAGTGTTTGTTCTGGTTTATTTTTTTACGACTGGAAAGACACAATTTCAAGAGTATTTGGTTTGGTTTTGAGGTGACAAGTACAGGTTATTTTAAAAGCGATGTTGTTAAAGAACTAATAAATATGCGTTAATGCTTACAATTTTGAACTAGTGTAAATAACTATAAGCTATAAAAATAGGTATAATTTTATTTTTGTAGGAATCGATTTAAATAATTCTAATTCAGTATTTTAAAAGAAGTTATTTAAATAAAAACCACACATAATTTTTGACCGAATACAAGTGGTGCAAAAAGCCCCAACACAAGGTCGGGGCTTTATGACGAACTCAAATTAATGCTTAATTAATTACCCAAGGTGCGGAAAATTCTTTTTCTGAATCTTGGGCAAGAGGATTCCAGATAGTAAATTCAGTGCCATCCTGGTTAAAGAAGAGTTGCCTAATATTGCTATTTCCTCCAATGGCGATTCGACAGGCCGCTCCGATTCTTTCGAAGTGCGTTTGACTTGCATCTCCCCAGTTATTGACATCATTTTTATCAGCCCAAGTTCCGTCTCCATAGTAACCGGCATATTCATTCCCTGGTTTTCCGAAGAAATGAACGATGTTGGCACCATCGGAAGACCTGTTTTCAAAGTACCTTGACGCAGCTATAAACCCGTCACCGGCGAAAGGAAATGGTGAATCACCAAACATGGAATTTACAGGATATTTGATGTTCTCACCTTGGGAATTCGTATTGTAGGCTCCAATAGGCAAGATTGTAGGTATTTCAGTACCATTACAGTTACAGGCTTTATAGCTGAATATCTCACCTAAAAGCCCAGTTTCGTCATAAATATGTATTTTGCCATCAGCAATATTAACCGCCGCGCCAACCGAATCGAAGGAAGATACCCCTAGCGGACCACTGGGGTCCTTGATGTCGAAGACACCCAGTACCTGCCCTAAATCTACATTGTACCAAGCGTATTTAGTACCTGCTTTGTTATAGAACACTGCATTGGGTCCTTCAATTTGAGCGGCTGCACCAATTCCATCATCAAAAAGATCGACCAAAGCTAGATAGCTTTCGGGTGGCAAAGTGCCTTTCAACTCGCAGTCAACCACTTCGAGTTCGGTTGAGATATTGGTTCCGACGACCTTGTCCGGACGTTCTACACTTCGAACTACGTATGACAATGGGAGGCCGGAACGTATGTCGTTCGTCTCATCTAAGAGCTCCGCAATACGCTGAATGTTGGTTTCGCCAACCAATTTCGAACTACCATTACCCCCGTAGGCAATAACTTTGATTTTCACATCTTTCAATTCTTCAAGAGCACTCGCCTTGACCTCACCACTGACGCCTACAGTCACACCTTCATAGGTAGCGCTAAGTTTGGCCTCCATCTCTTGTCGGCTTGAGGTGGACTCCACAAGCATATAAAAAATCCTTCCATACACCACCGATGATATAAATGTGGCGGGATTATCGGCTTGAACATAGGTGGCCAGATTTTCGGGGGTAACACTTTCATCGAAAATCTCATCGAGACTTGTAGGTAGATCAAAACTCATGTCATAGAACTTCTGCGTGAGTTTTACCAGGGTTCTATTGTAGCTTTTCCCGGAACTGAAAGACATGTTGCTTTTGACTTTGGAGGCAAAGGTCTCTACTTTTATGCCCATTTCCAGAGCCAATTCCTTCTCCGATTCTACTTGAAATATCTCAAGTGCGAAATTATCGGGAAGCGCTTGACTGCCTGCTATGATTCGGTTCATTCCGTTTTGGATGCTACTTTTTTTGACCTCATCGACTTTAAAAAAAGACTGTGCGTTACCATCGTTGAGGTTGTAGGAAATCGTACCTCCGGCCCTTTTGACCACTATGGGCGCGGGAATCGTTTCATTCAAGGTTTTTCCTTGAAGTAGGGCTCCTGGGAAAATGACTTCCGCGTTCGTATCGAATAATGGAAACTCACCATTACCGTCGGTGACACTAACACTTCTTTTGGTACAGATGTAACGCTTGGTAACATTCTCTCCATTTTCGTTCGTTTCGGTAGGATTTTCAGTTTTTACCGATAGGGTGTCTTTGGTGACTTCGTTCCTTGAGGTCGGGAATGATTCCGTATCACCGCCAAGTTTGATAACATCTTCAAAAGTAGTAACCTCTGGGGTCGGACCTGGACCTGGTTCCACGGGATCATCCTTACTACAGGCAAGCCCAAGTAATATAAGAGTGAAAGTAATCAGTTTGCTGAAAAATCTGTTTTGTGTTTTCATGATGCTATTGTTTTGTGGTTAAACGAGATACCTTTTGTGTGACTTACTCGATTGTTAGACTGCAGTTCCTCATCGAGTAAGACCACAAAACGGTTGTCATTGTCTAGATTGTTTTTCAATGACACCACAAACCTAGAGCGTAGGTTTTAGGAAGTAAAAAAAAGAGGGTGGACAAGAGGTGGACACCCCTAAGTTAATTCGAGGACAAAAGGTAGACAGGCTCGGTAGCGCCTTACTTCAAAGGCTTAGCACCAAATCTTGTAAAGAGTCTTCGGTGGACAAGTCCAGCTTTTTACGAAGGCGATAACGTGCTTTTTTTATCCCTTCGGGGGAAATATTGAGGATATTCGCAATCTCCTTAGAGGAAAGATTCATCTTTAAAAGCGCCAAAAGGCGCAATTCATTTGACGTAACTTGGGGGTATTTTGATTTGACCGTGCTATTGAAGTCTTTGTGTACTTCCTCAAAATATCGTGAAAAGTTTTCCCAATTATTATCATCTTGTAAATCAAAGTTGATGGAGCGGATCAATTGGTTGTATCCCGCACCCATGTTTTCTTTTTCCTTGAGTTCCTGCGCTTTTAACTTCAAGTTTTCCAGCGTTTCGTTTTTTCGGGCAAGGTTTAGCGCATGGGTGGTCAGTTCTTTCTTCTTGAATTCCAGTTCAGCATCGACTTTTTCTTTTTCAAGTCTGTTGCGTTTCATTTTTTGGCGAATGGCATAAAAGCCGATAAGGGAAAGAAGTAAACCGATACCCATCAAAATGCGCTGAAGGTTGCTTATGGATGCTTGTTGCTCCAAAACGGTGATTTCTTTTTCTTGAAGAACAATCTGCTGTTCTTTTTTTTCGGTGTCGAATTTGGATCGAAGTTCTTCAATTCGCTTTGACTTGTCTGAATTTAGAATGCTGTCCGAGATGTTGTGGAAATCCACATAATACGCATAGGCTTGCTTATGGTTTCCCAATTCGCTATATAGTTTCGATCCATCAAAATAAGCCCTTTGCAATAAATCTTTGTTCCCTGTTGATTTTGCATTTTGAAGTGTACTATCTAAATATTGGATTGCTATTTTGGGCTGGTTCACCTTGCTATAGAACAAACTGGTTGACAGCCAGTTTTCACCTAAAATTGCGGGTCTTTTGGCTTCCTTTGAAATTTTTGTGGAGGCCTTGATATAATCTATTGCCTTGTAATACTCCCCCTTCTCAGTAGCAATATCTCCAAGAGCGCCCAAAATCATGGTCTCAATCGATGGGCTCTGAATTTCACGGGCTAATGGTAGGGCGTCATTTAGGTAGTCCATGGCCGTATCATACTCTTTTATTTCCATATAGGTGTCGGCTATGGTGAGCATCGATTCCGCCTCATAAAATTTGTCATTAATACGTCTATAAATCGCCAAAGATTTTTTATCATATTCCAAAGACTTGTCTATATTGCCCAGATGATATTCTATTTCCCCAAGAAGGGCAATGGCGTCTGCCTCTCGGTCCGGTTGGGCAATTCTTTCGAAAATTTTTAATGCTTTCAACGTCTCGACGAGGGCAACCTTATAATTTGCCTTTTTTACCTGCGTATATCCTTTTAAATAAAATGATGAGGCCAAGCGACTGGAATCGATAGGTCTTTGAACGCTTTGAATCTCAATATTCTCTTCAATTAGGTTAAGGGACTTATCATAATCCGATTCAGCAAACTTGAGAATAGCAAGACCATGTCTAACGGCCGTTTCTCCCGAAATATCCTTGATTGCGATATATTGTTGTAATGATTTTTTGTAGGATGCAAAGGCGGAATCCTTTTTACCAATATTGTTGTAGTAGACCCCTAGGTTGTAGTTTGACTGCGCAATACCCTTTTTATAATCTAGCTGTCTTGCCAGTTTTACGCTTAGATCAACATAGTTCTTAGCGGCATCGATGTCATTGTATAAAGTTAATTCATGGGCTTGGGCAAGTACCTCGTATTTGCGTATGCCATCATCCAAATTTTGATATAGCGTGAGTAGGCTATCCAGTTTTTGATTTTGCTGGGCACAGAGCGGGGGAGATACGACACAAACAACCAATAACCAAAATACTATTTTGGATTTCATATGGGTTTGGCTTTGTTTAAAGATACGGTTTCTTTGTAATTAGGGTCATTTTTAAACCATTTATTGGGTAACAGGCCCACCCTGAATTTTTGGGCCTTGTTCAGACGGAAGAAGTCGATCAACGTTTTTTGTTAAAAACCTCTCGTAAATAACCTTCAAGAACCCTTTCCCAAATTTTCGATTTTCCTATTTTTGCCCATGCAAAACAAAGTCCTGATTCTAGACTTCGGTTCCCAATACACCCAACTCATCGGTAGACGTGTTCGTGAGCTGAATATTTTTTCCGAAATCAAACCTTTCAACAAGCTTCCCGAAGATGTATCGGAGTACAAAGCGGTCATTCTTTCGGGCTCGCCTTTTTCGGTTCGTGCCGATGATGCCCCACATCCGGATCTTTCGCAAATCAAGGGTAAGATACCCTTACTGGGGGTTTGCTATGGGGCGCAATACTTGGCGCATTTCAATGGTGGCAATGTTGAAAAATCGAATACGCGTGAGTACGGTCGTGCAAATTTAACAGCGATTTCGAGTACGGAGCCCTTTTTTTATGAGATTACAGAAGGGTCACAAGTTTGGATGAGCCATGCCGATACGATTAAACAACTTCCGGAGGATACTACGCTTTTGGCAAGTACCAATGATGTCAAAAACGCGGCTTTCAAATTTGATGGCGAAGACACCTATTGTATTCAGTTCCATCCTGAGGTATATCACAGTTCGCAAGGCAAACAATTACTTGAAAATTTCTTGGTGCATATTGCGGGCTTAAAACAAACCTGGACGCCCGATGCCTTTGTCGAAACCACTGTTGCCGAGCTCAAGGAAAAGATTGGGGATGACAAAGTGATTTTAGGACTTTCAGGCGGAGTAGATTCTACGGTTGCGGCCGTCTTATTACACAAAGCCATTGGCAAAAACTTGCATTGCATTTTTGTCAATAATGGATTATTGCGTAAAAATGAGTTTACCGATGTTTTAGAACAGTACGAAGGCATGGGCCTCAACGTAAAGGGAGTAGACGCTTCGGCACGCTTTTTGGATGCCTTGGCAGGGGAAAGTGACCCCGAAACCAAACGAAAGACCATAGGTCGGGTGTTCATTGAGGTATTTGATGACGAGGCACATCTAGTTGAAGATGCCAAATGGTTGGCACAGGGTACGATTTATCCTGATGTAATCGAATCGGTTTCCGGTACGGGAGGCCCGTCGGCTACCATCAAGAGCCACCATAACGTTGGGGGATTACCCGATTTCATGAAATTGCAAGTGGTAGAACCACTCAAAATGCTCTTCAAAGACGAAGTGCGGCGCGTAGGTAAAAGTATGGAGGTAGGTGATGAGCGATTGGGAAGGCATCCGTTTCCAGGTCCAGGATTGGCCATTCGCATACTCGGGGATATAACTCGTGAAAAAGTAGCGATCTTACAGGAAGTGGATCATATTTTTATTCAAGGATTACGCGACTGGGGATTATACGACAAAGTTTGGCAGGCCGGCGCCATGTTATTGCCAGTGAACAGCGTAGGAGTCATGGGTGACGAACGTACTTACGAAAAATGTGTAGCTTTACGAGCAGTGGAAAGTACGGATGGCATGACGGCGGATTGGGTAAATTTACCCTATGAATTTTTACAAAAAACGTCAAATGACATTATCAATAAAGTCCCTGGAGTGAATCGTGTCGTATATGATATTAGTTCCAAACCACCAGCAACGATAGAATGGGAATAACTATGAATCAAGTTTTTAAAAGCCTGTTGATGCTCCTCCTGTTTGTTTTTATGGGATGTAAAGCAACAGCACAGCAATTTTCTACGCACTCGGTCAGAAGTGGTGAAACCTTAGCGGGTATCGCAAAAAAGTACAATGTGACCGCGGCAAGCATCCTTACGTATAATAAGGAAATAAAAGCGGGTCAAGACCTCAAGCCAAATACCATTTTAGTGATTCCCGCCGCCGCAAAACCCACTGCTATCGGTGATCAGTCATCCGAAGCCGTGCCTGAAGAGCCGATTGGTTTTACCTCGCACAAGGTTCGGAAGAAAGAGACGCTTTATGGTATTGCGAAGCGCTACCATATCACGGAAGATGATATCAAACGGTACAATCAAGAACTATACTCTAATCAACTAAAAAAGCGCATGGTGCTGCGTATTCCGAAATACAAAAGAGTGGCTCCGGGCGAAAATACCATCAACGAAGACGATTTTGAAATCTATACGGTAGCGGCCAAAGAAACGCGTTGGAGTATTGCCCATAAATATGGAATTACCCTCGATAGTATGGTAGTTCTCAATCCGGCATTGGAGAAAAATTCGAGTTATCTGGCCGAAGGGCAAGAATTGAGAATGCCTAAAAAACCGGGGAGCAGTGTTCAGAATCAAGTCACGGAACTCTACATCTCGTATACCGTTCCGCCGAAAATGAACTTTTATCGGCTTCAACAACAGTTTGGGGTCAAGGCAGAGGAAATCGTGAAATTGAACCCTGAACTTAAAGACGGGCTTAAGGAGGGGATGGTCATTCGCATTCCAGAACGAAAAGTTGAAGGGGGAGACATCAATACTGATAACTATATTTTTTATGAGGTAAAACCAAAGCAGACCGAATTCTCGTTGACTCGAAAATTGGGTATTTCCTATAAAGAGTTGTTGGCCCTGAATCCTGATTTGAAAGAGGGTTTGAAGGCTGGGATGGTCTTAAAATTACCCAAGGGACAGACGGGTAATTTTGAAGTGCGAAATGCCTTGGTGCTGGACAAAATCGATTTGTTGGATAGTATCAACCCTGAAAATAGACCTAAGGTCATGTTCCTGTTTCCGTTTCGTTTGAACAGATTGAATCTTGCGAATAAGGAGAATGTACAAAGGACTATCGGTACTCGAAATAGCTTGAAATACAGTCTGGGGCTTTATTCAGGAGCCTTAGTCGCCTTGGACTCTATCGCTTCGTTAGGTATTTCTGTGGATGTGCGAACGTTCGACAACGAATTGGACCTAGCCAAAACACGTGAAATTCTCCTTCGGGAAAACCTGTCGAGCTATAGTGCGATCATAGGACCTTTAGATGTTGCCTCCTTGCGTGAGGTGGCTGTGCGTTCTTCTCAATATCGGGTGCCAGTGGTAGCACCGATACCTGCAAAGACCGATTTGAGTATGACCAATGTTTTTTTCTCCTACACCCCAGATGAAGTTTTACGGGTTCGAATGCTTGATTATGTAGAAAAAACAAGGGAAGAGCAAAATATTGTAATCATCGCCGACGGTGCGAATACAGTTGCCAAAGATTCTATTCTACTTCGGTTTCCCGAAGCCAAGATTGCCGAGGTGATAGAGGAAGAGAAGAATATCGGAGTGGTACGTGATAAGTTAGGCGCATTGCTGTCCGAGGAAAAAGAGAACTGGGTTTTTGTGGAATCCGGAAACTATAAACTGATTTCCAGTGTGACCTCGATTTTGAACTCTTTTCATAATGCCCTCTTAGATCCAGAAAAAAGTAAGGAAAAATTACAACTGCGTATGTTTACTACCAATAAGAACAATGCCTTTGAAAACGATGTGATTTCCGGATCGCATTTGTCGAATTTGAATTTTACCTTTCCGTCAGTGTATCGTGAAGCAAAGAACAATAGTTTCTCCAAAAGGTATCGAAAAAAATTCGGCGATACCCCTGATCGTTATGCAGTTCGCGGCTTTGATCTTACCTATGATCTTTTATTGAAATTGGCGTATAAGAATGATTTGATGCAAGTATCCCGACTTATCGGCCAAACGGAATATACAGGCAATAAATTTTCATATGAAAAGGATATCGCCTCTGGATATTTTAATCAAGCCTCTTATATTATGGCCTACGATGATATGCGAATCGAACAATTGACCGATTGATATGACTTCAAAAGTAACATACAAGGGAGGATTGCGAACCAGTTGCGAGCATCTTCGTTCCGGAGATGTCTTTTTGACCGACGCTCCCATAGACAATAACGGAAAAGGAGAAGCTTTTTCACCCACTGATACGGTGGCCACGGGATTGGCCAGCTGTATTTTGACCATGATGGGTATGAAAGCCGCTGGTTTGGAAGTCGACCTTGCCGAGGCCACTGCGGAGGTGACCAAGCATATGTCATCCGATCCAAGGCGGATATCGAAAATCGAGATCGATTTACAACTTCCCAAAAACGTGTCAGAAAAGCATCGGAAGATTTTAGTACACACGGCTAATACGTGTCCGGTGCATTACAGTCTGCATCCCGATATCGAAAAGATAATCACGTTCAATTGGGTGCGCTAAAAGTTTTTTTGATTACGGGACTATGCTTGTTCGGTCTTGGTCCACAGCAAGAACTTGAAACGATTTCATGGAGTGAGCGAAAGTTGACCTGGGAAGATTTCAAGGGAGAACCTCCCCAAAGCGATCGGGTAGCAGCGACCACGGCCAGTGGCATATCATATCGATTCACGACCCTGTCCAATACATCGAAACACCTTAAGGTAAATTTTGAGATCAGTACCCATTTCTACCCAAATGAATCGTGGTATAAGCCTGAACTATGTGATGATATTATCTTAGGTCATGAGCAACTACATTTCGACATCACCGAGTTGTTCGCACGTAAACTGAGAAAAGAGTTTTTACAAGCTACCTTTGACCGTACGAATATAAAGTCCAAGGTCAAATCGATTTACAATAAGAACAACAAGGAACTTAGCGCTTTTCAAAATCGGTATGATGCTGAAACGAATTTTTCGAGAAATCGAAAAAACCAGCACATTTGGAACTTGAAAATAAAAGAGGCGTTAGAAAACCAGTAGCCTTGTGCGACTCGAATCGGTTGCTAAAAACGAATCGAACCTCCGACCGTTAAAAAAGCAACACCGTATCCCGCTTCCGCAAAGACCCCAAACGTATCATTGAAATACCATCTACCCCCCACAAAAAGAGTGGGTGCTATTCTACTGCGCACTTTGAATACTACTGAATCACCAGAAAAATTCGCAATATTATAGGCGATCATCGCACCCCCATAGAGATCAAGATTTTCCACTTCAAGTCCATTGAAATGGTACGCCCCGCGAAATCCCACCGTAGTATACGTCCATTTTGAATTCACCCCAACGGTTTCGTAACGGTAATTCTTGATTCCGAGATACCCTCCTAGGCTGATAACCCCAGGGCCTCCAATGTCCCATATTCCCCGCTCATAGCTGGCGCTGATTCCGGGTGAAATCGATGACGTCAAGAAATCACCATAATCGCCTCCCAGGCCGATACCGACGTTCACAACATTGGTGCCTACATTAAATTCTTGCGCATTGACAACCCCAAGGGCGAAAAATGCGATAAGTAATGGAATGATATTTTTCTTCATAATAGAAAGTCAAGAATAGTTTAAATACCGTTTTTAAATCAAATTAGGGCCGACTAAAGTAAAAGTGACCCTGCTTATTTGTCCTACAAAGGTGCAAAAAAAACGGATTCTAAAATGTGAAGATTCTATTAATGAACGATTTTTAATCAAACATCGCAGATGGTGACTCCTTCTTTTAAGGCAGCGATCGGGTCATCCCAAGTGGGAATGAATTCCTGGGCAACATATCCCTTGAATCCCGTATCCACTATAGCCTTCATTATCGCTGGATAATACAGTTCTTGCGTTTCGTTTATTTCATGTCGACCGGGATTTCCTCCTGTATGATAGTGTCCGAAGTATTGGTGGTACTCCTGAATGTTTCGAATGACATCACCTTCCATGATCTGCATATGGTAAATATCATATAAGAGTTTGAAGTTGTCGGAACCAATAGCCTTACAGAGCTCCACGCCCCAAGCCGAACGATCACACATGTAGTCCGCATGGTCGACCTTTGAGTTCAGTAATTCCATTTGGATCACAACCCCGTGTTTTTCGGCTGCGGGCATGATTTTCTTTAATCCCTCGGCGCAGTTTTTTAGTCCTTCGGCGTCATCCATTCCATTCCGGTTTCCACTAAAGCAAATAAGATTCGTATATCCCGCTTCGGCCACCAAAGGAATTACCCTTAAGTAATCGGCAATTAATTCTTCATGTAGTTTGGGGTCGTTCCACCCCTCTGGTATTCCCTTGCCTGCACCCCAGCACATTGAGGCATGGATGCCGTACTTTTTCATAAGGGGCCAGTCTTCCGGACCGGTCAGGTCCATAGCTTTGACACCCAACTCATTGAGGTTCTTTAAAAAATCCTCCATCGGAATTTTACTGTAGCACCACCTACAGGCACTGTGATTGATATTTCCTTTAAGATCGTTCATTTCCTTTATTTCCGGGGCGGGCATTGCTGCATTGGTTTTGTAGGCGATAAAACCGACTGATGCGGCCGCTGAAGCTCCTATAAATTTTCTTCTTTCCATCTTTGGTTGAAATTTAAGTCTTCTAAAGATATATTTTTTAGTTTTAAAAAATGGAAATCTCCCCTGATAAAGAACGATTAATAGAGCTCGCACATTACAAAATGCCATTCGGGAAATTCAAAGGCCGTTATTTGGTCGATTTGCCAGAACCCTATTTGGTTTGGTTTCATCAAAAAGGTTTTCCAGAAGGTAAGTTGGGCATGATGTTGAAATCGATGCACGAAATAAAGGTCAACGGCCTAGAGCCCCTGATACGCAAGGTGCAAAAAGATTTTCCACCTAAGAAGTATTGATTTCATTTCGGTATTTGTATCTTTGAATCCCGTAACACAGAAGTCGATCCATGTCAAAGACCAAGTATATTTTCGTTACGGGAGGCGTTACTTCATCTCTTGGAAAAGGTATTATTGCCGCGTCACTTGCGAAATTATTGCAAGCTCGGGGTTATCGAACCACGATTCAAAAATTAGACCCCTACATTAATGTCGATCCGGGTACACTGAACCCATACGAGCACGGAGAGTGTTATGTTACCGATGATGGTGCCGAAACGGATTTGGATCTGGGGCACTACGAACGTTTTTTGAACGTAAAAACGTCTCAGGCCAACAACGTGACTACGGGTAGAATCTATCAAAGTGTTATTGAAAAGGAGCGCAGGGGCGAGTTTTTAGGGAAAACGGTCCAAGTAGTTCCTCATATTACCAATGAGATCAAAGAGCGCGTACAAGTATTGGGCAATAGTAAGGATTATGATATTGTAATCACCGAAATTGGCGGTACGGTAGGGGATATCGAATCACTGCCCTACATAGAGGCCGTTCGGCAATTACTTTGGGAGTTGGGCGACAACAATGCCATAGTCATTCATCTTACATTAGTGCCGTACCTATCGGCTGCAGGGGAATTGAAAACAAAG
Source organism: Maribacter corallii (assembly GCF_047345415.1). Taxonomy (NCBI): domain Bacteria; kingdom Pseudomonadati; phylum Bacteroidota; class Flavobacteriia; order Flavobacteriales; family Flavobacteriaceae; genus Maribacter; species Maribacter corallii. The sequence goes on along the minus strand of NZ_JBLFEP010000004.1, from coordinate 341,435 downwards.
CCTACGCAGCACTCGGTCAAAACCTTAATGGAGAGTGGGATCAAGGCGGATATTCTCGTCTGTAGAACGGAGCATGAGATTTCCGATGAGAAGAAAGAAAAATTGGCGTTGTTCTGTAATGTGAAGCGAGAGGCCGTGATACAGTCCATAGATGCCTCTACCATTTATGACGTTCCTGTTTTGATGCAGGAAGAAGGGCTAGATACCGTAGCGTTGAAGAAATTGGCACTCAAGGCGAAAAAAGAACCGGATCTTGAGCAATGGAAAAAGTTTTTGAAACGTCATAAAAACCCAAGAAACGAAGTTGAGATCGGCTTGATCGGAAAATACGTAGAACTTCAGGATTCCTATAAGTCTATTTTAGAATCGTTTATTCATGCAGGTGCTGCCAATCAAGTGAAAGTAAAGGTACGTTTCATCCACTCCGAGCACTTGAACATGGGCAATATCGAGAAGAAACTTCAAGGACTCAATGGTATTCTTGTAGCACCGGGCTTTGGAGAGCGAGGTATAGAAGGAAAAATCAAAGCCGTGCGTCATACAAGGGAAAACAATATTCCTTTCTTAGGTATTTGTTTGGGCATGCAAATGGCCGTTATCGAATACTCGAGGACTGTTCTAGGATTAAAGAAGGCGAACTCCACGGAGATGAACAAAAGCACCAATGCTCCTGTAATCAGTTTGATGGAAGAACAGAAAAACATTACCGATAAGGGCGGAACGATGCGTTTGGGCGCCTGGGATTGTGAGTTGAAAAAAGGAACCTTAGCTTCAAAAATCTACGCCGGAGCAACCGAAATTTCCGAACGTCATCGCCATAGATATGAATTCAACAATGAATACAAAGACCAGCTTGCCGAAGCCGGCATGGTAGCCTCTGGGATCAATACAAAAACAGGGTTGGTCGAGATCGTTGAACTTCCCGAGCACCCTTGGTTTGTGGGTGTGCAGTATCATCCTGAGTATAAGAGTACAGTGGCCAGCCCACATCCGCTCTTCGTAAGCTTTGTCAAGGCCGCTTTAAAGCATAAAAAAGAACAAACTAGTGCCACTATGGCATGAAAACCGTAATTGGGCATATATTTGCTGAAGCTCAGGCAGCATCAGTACAAATCAAACGTTACCAAAATTATTCTTAAATAGATGGAAGAAAAGAAATTGGATATCAATTCCATAATCGGCTTTGTGCTTATTTTCGGTATACTCATATTCATGTTTTACCAGAACAAACCTACCCCTGAAGAACTAGAAGCTCAAAAGGCGCAACAAGAACAGGTCGAAGCTGAACAAAAAGAAGCTGAAGAGGCCGTACAGGAAAATGCGACCCTGACCACAACAAGTCCCCAAGTAAACCTTCAAGATTCCACGGCGATTGCGAATTACAAAAGTGCAATTGGCGCTTTCGGCTATACCCAACCTTCTGAGGGTACCACAACACTTGAGAACGACCTGGTCTATCTTGAAATCGGCAATAAAGGCGGCCAAATTATCGAGGCCCGCATGAAGCAGTTCAAGACCTACGATTCTATTCCGGTGTACCTTGTAAAAGATGGTAACGCTCAATTCGGACTTAGTTTCTCTACATCCGATAATAGGGTTTTGAACACCAAGAATCTTTATTTTGAACCCACCTTATCCACAAGTGGTGAAAACCAGATCTTGAGTATGAAGGCCAAGACCGGGCCAGATCATTTTTTGGAGTACCGTTATGAAATGAAACCCGATGATTATTTGGTTGATTTCACGATACGCTCCCAAGGCCTTAACGGTGTGCTAAATAGTAGTCAACCCGTGAAAATGGAGTGGAACCTAAAAGGAATACGCCATAATAAAAGCATAACGTATGAGAATAGGTACACCCGTTTGACCTATTCGTATGAAGATGGGAAGATAGACAAGCTCTCAGAAGGTGGTGATGATGAAGATACCGAGCAAGATATCAAATGGTTGTCGTACCGGCAGCACTTTTTCAGTAGTATCCTCGCGTCTAAAGATGAGTTTAAGACAGCCGAGCTTACATCGATCAACTTAGTGGAGGAAGAAAGTAGAACCGCTCGTTTTACCAAGGAATATACTTCTGTCGTTCCCTTAGAAGTTACAGGAGGTGAGCTTTCCAAGAACATGCATTGGTATTATGGGCCAACTGACGTAGCCGTTCTGGACCAATACGCTGATTTGAATCTCGACGATAGTATACCCTTTGGATGGGGAATTTTCGGATGGATCAATAGATATGTTTTCACGCCGTTCTATGCTTTTCTCAGCGGCATATTTCCTTATGGTATCGCTATTATCATTATGACGATTCTAGTGCGTCTGGCGATGTCGCCCGCCACCTACAAATCGTACCTGTCACAAGCGAAAATGAAGGTTTTAAAACCCGAGATTACGGAGCTTGGCGAGAAATATAAAGACAACGCCATGAAGAAGCAGCAGGAGACCATGAAACTGTACGGCAAGGCAGGGGTCAGTCCTATGAGCGGTTGTATTCCCGCTTTCATTCAGATGCCTATTTTCTATGCGTTGTTTATGTTTTTCCCCACTTCCTTCGCCTTACGTCAAAAATCGTTTTTATGGGCTGATGATTTATCGTCATTCGATACGATTTATCAATTTCCGGAAGGCTTTTCGATTCCCTTCTACGGAGATCATATAAGTCTTTTCCCGATACTGGCTTCCGTAGCGATTTTCTTCTACATGATGATGACCACGGGCCAGAACATGCCGCAACAACCCGGTATGCCAAATATGAAATTCATCATGTATTTGATGCCTTTCTTCATGCTTGTTTTCTTCAATAACTATGCTAGTGGATTGAGTCTGTACTATTTTATCTCTAACTTGATTACCATTGGTATCATGCTGGTCATCAAGAATTTCATTCTGGACAATGATAAAATACATGCCCAAATACAGGAGAATAAAAAGAAACCCAAGAAAGAGAACAAATTTCAGAAAAAGATGCGCGAAATGATGGAACAGGCCGAAGAACAAAAGAAGGCAGGAAAGCGATAATTGACGATAAGGATTGAAAGAAAGTTTCTTGTTCTACATGACGCTTTTGTCATTTAAACCAATATTTGTGCATTTCATCGATAATAAGTTCATAACTAGTACCTTATTAACATAATATTAAGAGCTTTGTGTATCATAAGCTGATATTAAAAGTTGTAGACCTAACCAAAACTGAATGTATGATTTAGATTTTTACCTCGATGTAGTTACTTTTTCTTCCCGCTCAAAGTCGGCTATATCAACTCCCCCCGGAGTTATCTAATTCATTGTTTTTTACGGCTATTTGTAAAGGTTATTGATTCATAAGATCCCCACAATCTTACTGATTCTTTATAGCTGTCTTATACCCTATGGTGGAGTTTAATCGTTAAATTAAAACTTTACAAATGGGAAGTACCACAAACCAATTCTTTGGCCATCTTTGGCGTATTTCATTTAAAAACTTTTTAGGAATTCTACTTTTGGGACTGTTTTTCATTCCAAATGTATCCAATGCTCAAATTGACTATTGCACGAGTTGTAGTGGCAATGGTGCCGAATGTGACAATCCGACCACAAATCCGAACAATAATCCTGATTTGACCGCCTCATGCGGCGAATTGGATATAGTTTTTGTATTGGATGAATCAAATTCAATAAATACTACCGCTGAAATTAATGCGGTAAGGCAAGGAACCCTTTCTTTTCTGAATTCCCTAAGCTGTACCGGTACTCGGGTGGCTATGGTAGAATTCGGTACTACCGCTAGAATACTTAATAATTATCGTGATGTAGATGACGATTATGTCAATGACGTTACGGATTATTTCGATGGTACCAATAACGCCGGGGTTGGTAACTTGAATTATCGAGACGCAAGTGCCACTGGAAATGCAGGTGCTACAAACTGGCAAGCCGCAATGCTGGCAGTTGATGAGTTCGCCGTGCCGGATGTTATACTGTTTTTTACGGACGGAGTACCAACAGCATGGTCGACAGGACAAAACCCAACCAAGGATAGTGCGACCAGTTTTTGTGGTAGTAGTAATGGGTCCTCTACGCAACCTCCTGAAATAGCGAATCCTGTAAAATTATCCAACAAGCTTAAAGGTGAAGGAGCGCATATGTTTATGCTAGGAGTAGGTATGGGTGCAAATGCCAGTACTCTTCAACAAATGGCCGGAAATAATGAGCTTACTCCAACGAATGGAGGAACTTTGGGTACATCGGATTACATTCTTGAAGATTTTGCTGGCTTAGCCGAGTGTTTAGTGACACTGGTTTCAAATGTATGTCCCTTCGATAGTGATGTGACTTCGGCGGATGTTTGTACCGGAGATACTACCGGAAGTGCTGAAATATCAGTGCCGAATAACTTTCTCCCCTTTGGCTACGCATATTTCAATGATGTCACCAATGTGGAACTTGGTTCCGGTACGAGCAGCGTTTCACCGCTTATGATATCTGGATTAGGTGTAGGTTCCTATCGTGTTGAGGTACTTGTTGAAGTACCTGGTGAAAATTGTACAAGAACAGAATCGTTTTTCTTCGATATTCAGGAATCACCCTCTCCAATTTTGACAGCTGTCCCATCGGATAGTAGTTGTTTTGGTGAAGATGACGGTGCTATTGATATTACTGCTTCGGGTGGTACACCGCCATTTGTTTATGCGTGGACCACAACCAATGGAAGTGGATTGGTCCCTACCGATGAAGATCAAACGGGTCTTTCACCGGGAGAGTATGAGGTAATGGTCACCGATGACAATGGATGTACAGCTTCCGATACAATTACTATTGAAGAGCCAGATGAAATAGAGGACGCTGTTATAGAGATAGCGAATGCGACCTGCGATGCCGCGGGCACTGCCACGATCACGAACTATGACGCTGCGCTGACCTATACCTTCGTTCCGAACGACGGCACGACCGTTGGGGCCGGCGGTGTGATCAGCGGTTTCGTTCCCGGTACGGACTATACGGTTACGGCCTCGAGCGAAGCACAGAACGGCGATGACTGTTCCTCGCAACCTGTGGACTTCAACGTGTCCCCTGCAACGGACGCGCCGGACCAACCTGTAGTAGAGGTGACCGATGCGACCTGCGATGCCGCGGGCACTGCGACGATCACGAACTATGACGCTGCGCTGACCTATACCTTCGCTCCGAACGACGGCACGACCGTAGGTGCGGGCGGTACTATCAGCGGTTTCGTTCCCGGCACGGACTATACGGTAACGGCCTCGAGCGAAGCACAGAACGGCGATGACTGTTCCTCGCAACCTGTGGACTTCAACGTGTCCCCTGCAACGGACGCCCCGGACCAACCTGTAGTAGAGGTGACCGATGCGACCTGCGACACGGCGGGCACTGCCACGATCACGAACTATGACGCTGCGCTGACCTATACCTTCGCGCCGAACGACGGCACGACCGTTGGGGCCGGCGGGGTGATCAGCGGTTTCGTTCCCGGCACGGACTATACGGTAACGGCCTCGAGCGAAGCACAGAACGGCGATGACTGTTCCTCACAACCTGCGGACTTTGGTATAATCGAACCTACACCTCCAAATGCCGGAGACGACAATGAAATCACCGTATGTGATGGTGCTTCAGTAGATCTTACATCCCTAGTAACCGAATCAGATGGTACATTCAGTGAAGCAATGATATCTGGAGGACTTGATGGGGATAGTTTTGATACTACAGGATTATCACCTGGAAGCTATGAGATCATATATACTGTTGAAGCCGGTCAATTATGTCCTGCGGATACGGCTACGATTACCATTCATGTGGCCGAACCGGTCGATGCAGGTGCCGACAATACTATTTCGGTATGCGAAGGTACAGTTGTCGACTTAAGCGAACTGGTAACGGTTCCCGGAGGAACGTTCTCAGCCACCAATGGTGGGTCGGTAAATGGAAACGAATTCGATACTTCAGGCTTGTCACCCGGTGACTATAGTATTGAATATACCGTAGACGGCGGCGATTTTTGCCCAGATGATACAGCATTGATCACCGTTAGTGTAGCAGAAGATATTATAGTTCAAACTTGTGAAGCTGTGGATGCAACTTCTTGTAATGACGGCACCACGAGATTCAATTTTTACTGGTTCGGTAGTAATGCATCACCAGGTGGTTCTAACGCATTTGGATCCAATGCTACCAACAACCTTTCTTTTACGGAGTTTAATGATGGAACTGCCTTGATTCAAGGTACGACGGTCTTGGGTAGCTGTACTGCAGCACTCTACATAAAGTTGGTTGGAAAGACCGACTGGGCCGGTTGGCAACTGGAAGGCGGTACCTTTAAGAAAATGGGATGTACGAATCCTGATCCTACCATGCTTCATTACTATGTAATTGACAACACGGTAAGTACGATAACCACCACTGGAGGTGATTGTCTTGAAGAAGGTACCTTTATCGTCAGTCAGAAACCAGACCCCAATGATCCACTTACTCCGCATCTTGGTGTTGTTATGGGCCCCGGAGGAGTTCTCCATGGCGTCGATCCTACGGCTACCGGTATTGCCGGATGGGGTTTTATGGGACCTGAGAATGATCCGAAGAAATATGATATCGACTTCAATTTCGAGCTGGATTGTGAAGACGCGACCGGTTGTGAAATCAAAGTTGAAATATGCGACGGAATCGATAATGATGGAGATGGTCAAATCGATGAAGGATTTGACTCAGACGGAGATGGTATTGCCGATTGTGAAGATGTTGAAGAATGTGATGGTATTGATAATGATGGCGATTTGTTAGTAGATGAAGGGTTCGATTCCGACATGGACGGTACGGCGGATTGTTTCGATGAAGAGATTTGCGACGGATTGGACAATGATGGGGACGGAGAGATCGATGAAGGACTATCCTGTGGTGATATCGAAGTATGTGATGGAGTGGATAACGACGGTGATGGTGAAATTGATGAAGGGTTCGATGATACGGATAATGACGGTATTGCGGATTGCGTTGATCCATGTGATAATCGTTTTGATTCCGATGGAGATAATATTCCCGATTGCGAGGATGTGGAGGAATGTGATGGTCTAGACAATGATGGTGATGGTATGGTCGATGAAGGATTTGCCGATACCGACAATGATGGTACAGCTGATTGTCAGGATGTTGAAGAATGCGATGGACTGGACAATGATGGAGACGGTGAGATTGATGAAGGATTCGATTCAGATGGGGACGGTACACCTGATTGTCAGGATGTTGAAGAGTGTGACGGACTCGACAATGATGGCGATGGTACGATTGATGAAGGTTTTGCCGATACGGATGGCGACGGTATTGCGGATTGTATAGATGTCGAGGAATGTGATGGTAAAGACAACGATGGCGATGGTGAGATCGACGAAGGGTTCGATTCGGATGGTGACGGCACACCTGATTGTCGTGATATTGAAGAATGCGATGGAGTGGATAACGACGGTGACGGTGAAATAGATGAGGATTTGGACTGTACTGAAGTCTGTGACGGAATTGACAACGATGGCGATGGCGAAGTCGATGAAGGCTTCGATTCGGATGGGGACGGCACGCCTGATTGTGAGGATACCGAGGAATGTGATGGCGTCGACAATGATGGTGATGGAGAGATCGATGAAGGGTTCGATTCGGATGGTGACGGCACAGCTGATTGTGAGGATACCGAGGAATGTGATGGCGTCGACAACGATGGTGATGGAGAGATCGACGAAGGGTTCGATTCGGATGGTGACGGCACGCCTGATTGTGAGGATACCGAGGAATGCGATGGCGTCGACAACGATGGCGATGGTGAGATCGATGAAGGGTTCGATTCGGACGGGGACGGCACCGCTGATTGTGAGGATACCGAGGAATGCGATGGCGTCGACAACGATGGCGATGGTGAGATCGACGAAGGGTTCGATTCGGACGGGGACGGCACACCTGATTGTGAGGATACCGAGGAATGCGATGGCGTTGACAACGATGGCGATGGGGAAATTGATGAGGACTTGAACTGTGACGATGCTCCTGAGGGCTGTGAAACGGCTTTCGCTCGATTGGAAACAAACAATACCTGTTTCTTAGATGATGGATTTAATCGATGGGGATGGACCAATCAGTTAACGACGGAAGGGAATTATACGATGGACCTCTATTCAGGTGCCGGCCAATGTGATTTGACCAAAGGTGAAAAATCAGGAACCGTCGAAGTGGAGTATAGCAATGGGTCCGTTACGGTATCGATTGAATTGTCACCCGGATTCGTGATGACCGAGGCACAGTTATATGTTGGTGGTGCACCGTATCCTGTAAAGGGAAATAATCCTACGGTGGCTCCGGGTCAATACCCGGTGAAGGAAGAAGGTCTGGATAAGGTTACACGTCTGGATTTTGACCCGATCGATGTGAGTCACATTACTGGCGATTTGTACATTATCGTTCATGCGGTGACGTGTGAGGTCGAAACGGATGATTCGACCGCGAAGACCGAGGTGCAGGCCTTTCCGATGACATTTAAGAATGAATTGAACTTGCGAGTCGAGATTCCCTATGACTCGAACTTAACGGTCGAAATGTTCGATGTCAATGGTAGATGTGTCCTGGAAAAAGGAGGTATGAGCTTGAAGACCGGTAAGAACGATATTCGTTTGAACCTATCCAATATGGCACCGGATGTGTACATCTTGATTCTCAATACGGAACGAGAACGGATCATTAAAAAGGTCATGTCTCGAAAGTAGAACTGTAAAAAGTAGAAATGTAAAAAGCCCTGACATGAGTCGGGGCTTTTAGCATCAAGTAGGTTAAGTAAGGTAAGATTTGGGAAGGTAAAGATGAACTATTCATACGCTTTATAAAAAACTTAGTTGTCAAGTAGTTGTTTTTGTATGCTAACCGATGTTTACCTGATGTATACATTCCCAAATGGATGCTACAAAAAACGAAAAGGAAAAGACGTCCGTTCATGACATTGGAAAACGCAACAGAAAGCTTTTCAACAACCTATCCGTAATGCAAGATTTTCGAAGATTTACAAATTGCCATAGTGGTGAAGATGCAGGCTCGAAGATATGGGTTAAGGTAGTCGTTGTAAACATAAAGAGGAGACTCATAGATTTGAGTCCATTATCCAATACAGAGTCTCCCCCAACAGTATTCTTTATGTAGCGCAGTTTTCATCGGTATTGAACACATCACAAAGAAAAAATCAACCTTTAGATTTTAGATAGAATGAAATAACCCGCCACTAGGCGGGTTATTTCGGTTTTATATGCTTCGTATCTACATTAATTCGTGGTGTCAGGAAGCAACACGTTATTGGTAATGAGGTGAATCACACCGTTACTGGCTTGTATATCGGTAGGACCAATGATGGCACCTTCATTTCCTGATCCATCCGTGATTTCCAAACCACCATCTTTGGAAACAATCGTAATCTCATCTCCTTCCAAAGTCGTCACTGCCTGACCCGGTATGATATCGGAAGAACGTACATTACCACTTAATGTATGATGTTCAAGGACGGCTGCCAAAAGGTTTTCTTCAATATCACTGACAAAGTTCCAATCATTATTCGTATCCAGAAGGGCATCAAAAGCCGCGGGCACCGGAACAAAAATAGTATAGGGGCCACCAGTACTTTCTTTGAGGTCCGACGGCAAATCGCTCACAACAGCTGCTGCATCCAAAGCGGTACCGAAAACCTCTAGATTGGCATCTGCAGACATAAAAGTATCTAACGTAGGTAACGAAATAACTTGGTTTATAATATGGATAATTCCATTTTCAGCTACAACATCAGCTTGAGTTACCGTTGCCAGACCATTCAGTACTACACCATCCGTGGCATCGAAATACAATGATAATTTAGATTCACCCGGTCCGTCAGCTAAATTCTGCAAATAATTGCGCTGCAAGTCGGCTAGAGGTGCGGAATCGATACGTCCACTGACAACATGGTTGAGCAATAGTTGCTGCAAGGTTGCGGTCGGAACGGCATCGACACTCGCAAAGCCGTTGGAGGATAAAAAACTGGAAAAAGCTTCATCAGTTGGTGCAAATACCGTGAAAGGACCATCTCCCTTTAAGGTATTTGCCAAGTCCGCTCTTTCCAAAGCCGCCAGTAAAGAGTTCAAATTTTCCGCTGTGGCCACTTCTACAATATCTGTTTCCGGTATGGGTATAGTTGCCGGTCCATCGTCCAAATTACAGGAAAGTAAGACCGAGGCCATGATTACTAAGGTTAAGAATTGCTTTAATTTTAAGGAACTTTTCATAACATTGTGTTTTTCCAAAGTTAAACATTTAACTGGTCTTAACTTTCCGATTCATATCGTTCCCGATTTTCAAAGGTGCCGATAGAATGGGTAAAACCAGTTTGCTTCAATGAATGTCGCTTCAATCAGTTGATACTTACACCTAGTGATTTCCTCCGAAACATTTAGAATTAAAAACAGGGCATTGTATTCATTCATTTCAAAAATGAGATGCGCTTCTTTGAGAACGGTTGCTTCAAAAAGATAAAATGCGCTGAATGTTCTTGTACTTTCGATACCCGCGTAATTTCGTATTTTTGTCATTTAATCGCGTGACGCAATGAAAAAAGTAGTTGTAGGACTTTCGGGAGGTGTTGATTCAAGTGTTGCCGCATATCTTTTAAAAGAACAAGGATATGAGGTCATCGGTCTGTTTATGAAGAATTGGCACGACGATTCCGTTACGATTTCAGAAGAATGCCCGTGGCTCGAGGATAGCAACGATGCACTTATCGTGGCTGAAAAATTGGGCATTCCGTTTCAAACGGTAGATTTGAGTGTAGAATACAAAGAGCGTATAGTCGATTATATGTTCAATGAATACGAGAGAGGCCGAACCCCCAATCCGGATGTGCTTTGTAATAGGGAAATAAAGTTCGATGTATTTCTGAAAATCGCGTTGCAGCTCGGAGCGGATTATGTCGCTACGGGGCACTATTGCAGAAAGGGCACTATTCAAAACAATAGCGGTTCGGAAACCTATCAACTACTCGCTGGAGTAGACTCCAATAAGGACCAATCGTATTTTTTGTGTCAGCTTTCTCAAGAACAGCTATCCAAGACCCTTTTTCCGATCGGTGAATTAACGAAGCCTGAAGTGCGAAAATTAGCTGCTGAGAATAATTTGATCACTGCCGATAAGAAAGATTCGCAAGGGTTGTGTTTTATTGGCAAGGTTCGCCTACCCGACTTTTTACAACAGAAGTTAAAACCAAAGCAAGGTGTTATTGTTGAAGTTCCTTCCACTGTTTCACAATTTCAAAAAGTTCCTCCCCAATTTGATAGTTTGGAAGAAGAATTGAATTACTACGCTGAAAAACCGGAATATCAAATCGGGGATGGACAGGTAGTGGGAGAGCACCAAGGCGCCCATTATTTTACAAAGGGACAACGAAAAGGACTTGATGTAGGAGGAACCAAAGAACCCTTGTACGTCATAGAAACCGATGTTGATGCCAATGTAATCTATACCGGACAAGGTAAAGACCACCCAGGGTTGTATCGAAGAACGCTCTTCGTTTCCAATGAAGAGTTACATTGGGTACGACCCGATCTGACGTTGCAATTAGATGAAACGATGGAGGTAAAGGCGCGTATAAGATACCGTCAAGAGTTACAGCGGGCCAAATTGTATAAGGTAGATGCCGGACTTTATGTGGATTTTGAGGAACGTCAATCTGCAATAACCGAAGGTCAGTTCGTGGCTTGGTATGTAGATGAGGAGCTAATCGGATCGGGTGTTATTTTCTAGAATCTAAAAAAGATAAGCCTTCGCTTCTTGAATTGGATGTAACGGTCATGCAACATCGGAGGCAAAGGAAACTTAATGAAGCTACATCATGAAGAACCGTGTTACGGCCCTTTTCGATATTGAATATCCGATCATACAAGGGGGGATGATATGGGCCAGTGGTTGGCGTTTGGCCTCCGCTGTATCCAACGCTGGGGGTTTGGGTTTACTTGGGGCCGGTAGTATGTACCCTGAGGTTTTAAGGGAGCACATTCAAAAGTACCAACAAGCGACGCAAAAACCCTTTGGCGTGAATGTTCCTATGTTATACCCGGATATCGACAAGCTAATGCACATCATTGTCGAGATGGGGGTGAAGATCGTTTTCACTTCTGCCGGGAACCCTAAGACATGGACGCAATTTTTGAAGGAGCGGGGAATAACCGTAGTTCATGTGGTCAGTAGTTTGAAGTTCGCGCTGAAGGCACAGGCAGCCGGGGTAGACGCAATTGTTGCAGAGGGTTTTGAGGCCGGAGGCCACAACGGACGTGATGAGACGACCACCATGGTTTTGATTCCTGCTATCCGAAAGGAAATCGACATTCCGTTAATTGCTGCTGGGGGCATCGCAACCGGAAAAGCGATGTTGGCGGCCCTAGTATTGGGAGCCGATGGAGTTCAAGTGGGGAGCCGGTTCGTCGCTTCACATGAGGCCTCGTCACATATACTTTTTAAACAAAAGGTAGTTGAGGCCGGAGAAGGTGATACGCAGCTTACCCTAAAAGAATTGGCTCCCGTTCGATTACTCAAAAATAAATTCTACGATGATGTACAATTGGCCTATCAAAACCATACTTCCGAAGCAGGTTTGAAACAACTGTTAGGAAGAGCCCGTGCCAAGCGCGGTATGTTCGAGGGAGATATGGAAGAAGGAGAACTGGAAATCGGGCAGGTTTCTGCACTGATCCGAGAGGTAAAACCGGCAGCGCAAATCATAGAAGATATGATGCGGGAGTTTGAGGAAGCTAAAATCGAGGTTTCGCATTTTTAACTTTATTTAAGCAAGTGTCGATTGGCATATCTATTTGATATATTCGATTATATCTCATAAAAGATGAGTCGACAGGAGAGGAAACCTCTCTAAGTAAAGCCATGACCATTCGTTCATGTTCCCATTTATCTTGCCGTATTTTTTCCATAAAAACGTCATCGACGTATCTCAAATCTTCCAATATTGAATTTTCCGTTTGATAATTCTCAAATCGCGTGAGAGATTTTTTAATCTCTTTATCAGAAGTTTTTTTAAGCTCAAATTTCAATTCACTTTGTGCGTTCGTTTCGAACTCTATTAGTTCTGAAAAGACTTGCTCATTTTGATACCCGACAACAAAACCAATAGCCTTCTCAGCTTTTGGCATAATCATTTCCTTGCGATTTTCATTTCCAACATAAAAAGTCTTGGAGTCTGCACTATTCAATCGATATAGACTTTTCATTGATGTATAGATAACATACGCATATATTCTATCGAAAGTATCCGTATTTGAGACTATAAATTCCAGGGGTGAATAGTCCCAGTCCTTTGGTATGACGCCTCTATCAATATTTAGCCAACCTGTCGATGTCATTTCAAATCCATAGCCTGTCATGCGGTACGCCTCTCGCTTGTCGAGTAGCTTCTGATATTCTTTTACAAGTTTTTTAGACTCTTTAGTTTTTTTATTGAACGCTTTTACCGCCTTGTTTCGCTGATTTGTCAATTGGTTTTTGATGGTTTTTAATCGTTTTTCGTAGAAGCGTTTTAATAGCTTCAAGTTCTTGTTGGGTTCTTTGATACTTGCCCATTTTTGTAAAGCGAACTTTTCAAAATCTTCTTGGTATATATTATCATCTAACACACTGGCCACAATACTGTCTAATTCCCAGAGGTTTTTATCAAGGTTGTGGGTATATATATCTATTATATCTGTTCTGCAGATTTTGAATATTTTCTGAAGTCTTTCTTCAAATTGTCTTGTTGCTAGAAGTGTATTTTGAAACTTCTCATTTTTTATGGTCTTTATTACCGCAGGGTCAACACCATAAATAGGAGGTTTTTTTGAGTCTAAGGGCAATGAATCCGGTTCAGAAGCAGATTCATTTCCGTAATAAGTTTCTTTAAGGTCTAAATTGGGTAAGGTTTCTTCAATTAGTTCATTGCCCGTTTCGAAATATAAGCTGTAGTACAAACTATCAATTAATTTTTCATTGGCCGTTTCATAATTTCGAAAGGGCATTTCTTTTTCCACAGCTTCAGCAAAACCGTTAGGTAAAAAATCTAAGGTAAAAAGGTCGACGGGCAATAAGTAGTTTTGAATGGGTATGGGATTGATCCAATCCATATTACCATTTTTATCACGTATTCCTTTATATACGGACATTCCGTACTTGCGTTCTTTTGTTGGTATTTCGATATAAACCGGTTTTTCAGAATTTACAATTAGTTGTTTTCCTTCAGATGTGGCGTTGAAGTATATCATTCCGTCCGTTTCCAAAAATTGCCCCCAAGAAGTAGTGGTTAAATTACTTAAGAGCATATCATCAAGTGTCAGGGCTTCAGCAAGTTCTATGTCAATGTTGTCAGTAACAATATTCGCATTGGCGTCTAAAAAACTTCCTTTCTGAAAAACAAGAACAGTACCTTTTTGTCCGATAAGAACGGTATCTTTTTTAGCGTTGATATGAAATATATGACTCGATGCAATAGTAGTTTTAAACGGATCTTTATCGTGGTTTTTAACAACCGTTTCAGGATGTGGTTTACATTGGGAAATTGAAAACAACGAAAAAATAATCACCAGACGATACAAGTATTTTTTGTACATAAAATGAATTTTCAAGGAGGTCTTAGAAACTACTATGGAGATTAAAGGGAATATAGCATCACCTTCAATAAATATGCCAACTTCTCATCCTTTAATGTTCAGGTATTACGGAGTGTGTTCCAGCGGAGGAAAGCCTCAAACTTTTAATTCAAGGTCAAAGGCTCGACTACTTTCAAACTTGCTAAATACTCGATCAAATCACGTAATTCCCTTTTAGTGATCAGCTTTCCCATGGCAGGCATAGCGGAGACACTATTTTCTCGCTTTTGAATACGTGAATGTGCAATTTCAAGCGGCTCGGCGTCCGATGTTCGCAATATCAATTCGTGGTCCGTTTCTTTCTCCAAAACCCCAGTAGCGGTCTGACCGTCTTTTAAGGTAACGGTAACCGTTCCATACCCTGGAGCCAACCTAGCGCTAGGTTCGATAAGGGATTCCAGAATTTCTTCTCTAGTCAGCACATTGCCAATATTGTCCAAAGGCGGGCCGACAACTCCACCTGCACCTCCTACGGCGTGGCAACGGACACACTGAGCGGTCGGGTTACTGTTGAATACGGAATTACCGCCCCACCAGTTTCCACCATGTAGGGTTTCCTGGTAATTGTCAACCGAAGCTGTACCACTTTTCAGAACCGATAACTGCGCGATCAGTTCCTCTGATTCCGTGGCCTCAACAGCTTCAATGAGATCCAAGATGACACCCTCTTTCAATTGATTTTTGTCTGCTCTTCGAATAAGGTTTTGCAGTACGGTTTCACTCTTGTTGGCAGGCATTTCAGCCAACACACCCAATATCTTCTGTTGCTCACGTACTGTTCCCGTATTGAAAATAGGGTTAACCACTGCAGGAAGGTCATCTTCCGAAATATTCAGTTCCGCTATTAATCCAACGGCGGCCTCTCGTACTTCTTGTTCCGTGTCTCCCATTCCTGCCTTCATCGCCTTTTCGATATTTTTGTAGCGTAGCTTGCCGAGGGTGGTCAGCATCGCGGCCTTAACTTGAGGAGACCGATTTTTGGAAAATACCGAAAATACCTGATCACTGTTATCGTTCATACCTAAATTGGCCAGTGTCTGCGCAACTCCAACCAGGATGTCAGGGTCGTTATCGGATAAAAAGATCGGGATTTCTTGCTGTAATTCCTTGCGCAAAAGACTCCCATCACGCTTCACTTCACCTCTTAACCGACCATCGACACGATCCAATACCGAGGGAGATTCCCAAGTGCCTAAGGTCGCAAGGGCTTCACCTCTTAGTTCGCTCGGAAATGCTGGATTTTTGGCAAATGAAATAAGATTGCGCATTTCCGTTTCACCACCGACTCTCAACGCGGCATTGATACTTCGGCGTAAGAGTGGTTCCGAAGTAAACCTTTCTTGTTCCAGCAGTTTTGCCAGGGCAGGTAGTGCCTCTTCGATAGACCAATCGTCATTGATGGCCCTGGCCGCTTCGGTAACGATGTATTCATCTTCGTCATCCAAGAATTTCGCTACTTCCGGACTTTGTAATCTGCGTAAAACCAGAACAGCGGCAATACGTAAACTGCGGTTGTCACTATTGGCCAAATCGGCGATAGGAGCTATTTTTCCGATTCTGGAAAGGGCCAAGACCGCAGCATGTCGGAGATATACATCTTCGTCAGCGTTGGCTTTTATCATGTCCAAAAGAGGTTCTAGTGCCGCCGCGCTTTTCGTTCTTCCAAGCGCCTGCGCAGCAAAGAACTTCACCCGATCGTTTTCATGCTGAAGCAAGGAAATGTACTTATCCGTAGCTTCGGTATATTTGACATCACCTAAAACCTTTAACGCTTGTGCAATGATTTCCGCGTCGCTATCATCAAGAAGCGCAACTAAGGCTTCCGCTTTGCCCAGGTCTTTGGCTGCAATCTGTCCAATTCCCCAAATGGCATGGACGCGGGCAAATTGATTTGGATTTTCGTTAATGACCGTTTTTAGTTTTCGATACCCCCAGAACGTACTTTTTGCCAGGGCGAATTGGGCCTTTTGTCGAATTCGCATATCGGGATAGGCCAATAGTTTTACCAACTCATCATTCGATTGCTCATCATAGTCCAAAATCATTAATTGCTGTGTTTCCGCACGCTCTTGTGCCAAATCGCTATGACGCTCATCAACATCCAATTTCCAGACGCGCCCATAGTCTTTGGTGCCCCAACCATTGATCCAATCCGCTAGGTAAAGCGCGCCGTCGGGTCCGAACCTGATTCCCGTAGGCAACACACCGCTCAACATATCGATATCGGTATCGAGTTCAAAAGAGGCGCCTTTCGGCTTCAAATCGAACGACCAAATATGCGATCTACTGGGGTCACCGACAAATTCGACCAAGAAGAAACGGTCTAACCAATCTTTTCCCAGGGCGGTACCCGGGTTATATACCATTCCAGTGGGTCCGTTGTGAAAATTCTGAATAGGAGGAATGATATAGGCCGCTTGGCCCTCCCATCTGGGGACGTAGAGTTTTTCATCCATCCAGACCTTGTACGAGTTATTTTTGGAATCGGTGTATTTTCCGAACTGCCAGTTGGTTCTCCATCCCGAATCCGAGCCTTCGACAATATGTACCAGACGTTCACTTTCGCCTCTGTGGTCCCCATCATTGTCGGAAGAGATTATATTTCCATAGGCGTCAAAGACAAATTCATGGGTATTGCGATGCCCTCTTGAGAACACCTCGAAATCGCTTCCATCCGGATTGCAGCGCACGATTACCCCTTGATTGGGATACTTGTGATTCGCTCCGTCTACCGTAGTGATATTCGCTCCAATATCGCCGATACCCCAATACATTTTACCATCGGGGCCTTGCACCACACCTGACATACCATGCCCTCCAAAACCGATATGTACTGCAAAACCATGGGCGATGGAGGTTTTTTCATCTAAGACTTCATCTCCATTGCTATCGGTCAGTCGCCACATATCTGGGCCAATACCGACAAATATGTCATCGTCTCTGACATGTAAGGCACCGGCAACATCGGTAATTTCCTCGTTGAAGTCTTCCAATATCCGTTTTGAAACGTCTGCCATCCCATCGTTGTTGGTGTCTTCCAACATCCAAACTTCATCTTTTTCCACGGCCAGGTCTTTCCAATCATGGCTCGAATCGTTGTTCAGGTCTTTTAACCAATTATTCTGTTCGCTCAGCTCGGGTGCAAAGGTCTTACGTAAAAAATCACGTCGGTCCTCTACGGATTGAAAGGAAATAGATGGGGTCATCCATGGTTGATATCCCCGAATATCGAATTCCGAATTCTTTTGCCGATTGGTTCGGGTAAGATAAACACGTCCTTTGGCGTCAATGTCCATTGCGATAGGGTCGGGGGCAAGTGAATCAGAGGCCCATAACTTTAGTTCCAGACCATCCGCCAGCTTGGCAACAACACCATTTTCTGCATCCTTTGCTTTCTGCATGCCCAAAATCGAATCTTCATATACAGTGAGGGGTACCTCAATGGGCGCATTCGATTTATCGGTGCATGAAGTCGACACACAAAGGGATAGGACTACGGTTGTTAGAATAACTCTTCCGAAATAGGATTTCATTTGGTCGTGGGTTTATAAGGGTTGTCTTAAGGAGTATCGGTCGCTTGATCCAAAACGGATTCGGCCTTCTTGAGTTCATCTTTATGAACGTAAATTTCACTACTACTTGTGGTCGAGGAACCGAAACCGGCCAATCGGGCCGACTCTGCCTCATCTTTCACCACAGGATTGATACCGACAGCGGTTAGACGCCCTACCAGACTTTGTGCCTGAACTTGACTTCCGATGAATATTCTCGTATAATTTGAATCCATAAGTTCGTATTTGTTTAATTTAAAGCTACAGCATTGCGTTTATTTCTTGCAGGTGCTTATCGAAGTTTTTCAATGTATTGGCCAATTTGTCGATTTGTTCTTCAGCTTCCTTCCAATTTTTTTCCTCTACAGCTTCCCGCACACCGGGCAGGGTTTTTACCCCATAGCCCGTATAAAAGCCAGGAGCATATATTTGGTGCTTGTACCAAGATCTTCTTGGAAGTCCCTCTTCCGAGGTCAGTACCTGTTCCGCTAGCATCAATCTCTTGTTCAAACTGCTACGCCTTTCTTCCGTAAGATTCGAAAGATCGATTTTCGAAAGAGTTTCAATGGTACGCTTAAGAGCGATGAGTTGGTTTTGTAGCGGAGTAAAATCAAGATAGGGAACCGACTCTTTTTTAACCGGTTTGACAAAGGCTTTTGTCGGGTCCGAAGCCAATTCGAATCTATTTTTTTCTACTAGGGAATTGTGTTTTTCAACATCGGTTCGCATCTGGTCCGTCTTTTTCATGATACCGTCCAAATAGCCCGTCACGGTTTTGTGCCACTGCTTGAATTCAAAGGGAAGAACATCGGCATTGGCCAATCGCAGGGTAATGCGACCGGCAGTATTCGCCAAAGCAATACCGTAGGCAAAACCGGGGTCTTTAAACCTTTTATAGTGCGGATAGGTATCGTAAATGGTATGGTATTCGCCCCCACCGTTTTCGCCCCCAAAGCCTAAATTTAGAGAGGCTATACCGGCATGTTGGATGAATGGGGTATAGTCAGATCCGGAACCAAGCGCGTAGATTTCAAAATCTTCGGTTCCGCCCCGTACCATATCTACAGCTATTCTTCTTTCCTTGACCGAAACCCCATGTTGGGGATCCATAACATTTTCAGCGACCTCTCCGACCATGGCCTGTAGACTATGTGAACCGCCAGCACCGAGAAACCCGCGTCCGTTGCCGTCAGTGTTAATATAAGCCACGACTTTTTCTTGTAATTCTTTCTTATGATCTTCTACCCATTCGGTCGATCCAATAAGGCCGGGCTCCTCCGCGTCCCACGCACAATAGACCAAGGTACGTTTCGGTCTGTTGCCCTTTTTGGCCAGTTCGCCCACGGCCCTTGCCTCTTCCATGAGGGCTACCATACCGCTAATAGGGTCATTTGCTCCGTGAACCCAAGCGTCATGGTGGTTTCCACGCATGACCCATTGATCGGGGAACTGTGAACCCTTCAGCGTTGCAATGACGTTATGTGCGGGTTTTAGCTGCCAATCGAATTCCAATTTCAAATGCACCTTGGCGGTACCAGGGCCTATATGATAGGTAATAGGCAGGCCTCCCCTCCAAGATTGCGGAGCGACCGGTCCACCCAATGCGGCCAGTAAGGGTTCCGCATCTTCGTAGGAAATAGGTAAAACCGGGATTTTCGTAATCGTAGGCGCATCTTTTCGGTCGAGTCTCTTGGCATCTTTTGTGGCTCCATAACCAGGTGTGAGCACATCACCGGGGTAGGTGGGCATATCCATAACGGAACCCCGCTGAACGCCTGTCTCATTTTTGTAGGCTCCTTTGGGGTATACATCCCCACGGCCATAACCGTCATCCGAAGGGTCGGAATAAATGATACACCCAATAGCTCCTTTTTCCGCAGCTAATTTTGGTTTGATTCCACGCCATGAACCCTGATATTTGGCAATCACTATTTTTCCCTTCACATCGATTCCGAGTTTATCGAGTTCTTCATAGTCCCTTGGGATGCCATAGTTCACGAAAACCAACTCCGCTTCTACATCACCGTCTGTTGAGAAGGCATTATAACTGGGCAATAAGGCATCGCCCTGGGCTGTAAAGGGATCACCATCAACTGGAACCGCGGTCAATTTCGCTTTGTAGTTTGTGGGAGCCGTCATTTCAAGTAACCGTACCTTTGGATAAGGAAAGAGCACATGGTATGTTTCAATTTTGGTGTCATAGCCCCAGGACTTGAATTGTTTTTGGATCCATTTGGCATTCTTTTCTCCATATTCCGTGCCCACCCAATGGGGTTCGGCCGCCATTAGTTGCATCCACTCATCTAAATTATCCGCGTTAAGTTTGGACTCGAATACGGACTCTAATTGTTGTTGTTTTTTAGCATTTTCGGAAGTAAAACCTAAGATGGAATTTTGTGCATTGACAAAACCTACCGTAAGACAAAGGACGGTAACGAAAACTCGTATGTTCATGGCGTTGGATTTAGCGAATGAAGATACTGATTTTTTTGACTCGATAATCGAGATTTATACCTGCCTTCCCGTCTGCTAAGCGGGCATCGATTTGCTGAAACTGTTTTCCTTCAAATGCCTTTTGAATTTGTTCCGGGCGGTTTACGGTAGCGAGCCGATTTAAGAAGCGGACTAAGGTTATAGTATCCTTTTTATATCTTGCGTCAGGCGATCGATTTCTTCATTTTTGGTACCGTCATATACCCCTCTGATCCGCTTTTGCCTATCGACCAATATGAAGTTCGGCGTATGAATGAAATCTTGTAAACCCCCATCTCCTTCATTTACAACGGCAAAATAACTTTTTCGGGCAAGATTATAGATGTGTTTCTTGTCTCCTGTGGTAATATTCCATTTGCCATTGATTGCGCCATGTTTCCGACTGTACTCTTGTAGAATTGCCACACTATCCAATTTTGGGGTAACCGATACCGAGAGTAACATCACATCAGGATCAGCTATGAACCTGTCCTGGATTTTTGCCATATTGTTGGTCATCACCGGACAGATACTCGGACATCTTGTAAAGAAAAAATCGGTAATATAGATTTTGTTCTTATAATCGTTTTGAGTGATGATGCTATCATTTTGGTTGCGCAGCTCGAAATCGGCCACGGTGTGATCCTCGGACTCCTGCTGTAAACTAACGTCGACTAACTCGGGATTGAAATTAGTGGGGTTGTATACCGGAAGTACTTCTGCGCCACCACCCATAGTAATAAAATATACGAGGTAAATTATGGCAGTTGAAATGAGAAGCGACCCTATTAGTTTTTGAATTTTCCCTTTCATGATTTCACGATTACTAGCCTTGTTCTGGGTTTTAGGCATAGATATATCAAAGTATGGACGTATCGATTTCGATATCGGCATGTTGCCAGGCCTTTTGAAATTCTATTTTTACTTCCTGAGCTTCTTTCTCTTTGCCTTGTGCTTTTAAACTATTGTATAACCCCATTAAGGACCATCCATTTTGGCGAAGTACATCCAAATCTTCCTTAAATACCTTCTCAGCTTCCTTAAACTTTTTACCTTTCATTAAGATAGCACCAAGATTTTGTCGGGTAGGGATATGCCAAGCTGCTGGTTCGGTATAGGTAAGACCATCTTCATATTCAACAGCCTTTTCAAGATGTTCTACTGCTTTTGAGGTATCTCCTTTTAGAGCGGCCAGTTCGCCTGCTATTAGCTCAGAAGCAATATTTGCCGAATGAATGGACGCATTATTTGCGGTGGCGACCAAGGTTTCCAATTCAGGGTCTTGCTGAAGTATTCGAATGGCATCCAATTCCTCTTGGGCTTCGGTGATGTTCCCTTTTCTGATGAAGGCCATCCCCCGTGCATAGTGCCGTATCAAATTTAGATGCTTGATCTCTGGGTTAGGTGCGGGAATGGTCAAGATTTCATTCCACTTTCCAAAACGCGTATAGGCCAATAGGGGAGTTGCTGCAAAATCCTGTAAAAAGGGTAAGGTCACCAATTCACCGGTCGGTACTTTCTCCGCTGTTTTTTTAGCGGCATCAATGGCAATCCGGCTATCGCCCAATAAGCTGGCTGAAGACCATAAAAAATGAATGTTGTGCGGGTAGTAGGCCAAGGGATATAGCCCTTGCGAAAAACACTGCGAAATATAGTCCTCATCGGCAAGAATGGCCGCCTGATTGACTTTAACGGCATCTAAATAGCGACCCACTCGAATGTAAATATGGGAGGGCATATGTACAATATGACCGGCCCCGGGCATTAGGGA
This sequence comes from Maribacter corallii, assembly GCF_047345415.1. Classification (NCBI taxonomy): domain Bacteria; kingdom Pseudomonadati; phylum Bacteroidota; class Flavobacteriia; order Flavobacteriales; family Flavobacteriaceae; genus Maribacter; species Maribacter corallii. The sequence goes on along the minus strand of NZ_JBLFEP010000004.1, from coordinate 318,981 downwards.
AGCCAATTTATCTGCGCTGGCCACACCCATATCGGGATAGGGTAACTCGACCATATGAATGTAATAATGATGGCCTCCGGGATTTTCGGGTTCTAGATTCATCGCGATTTCAAGAGCCGTTTTGGCCTCTTTTATGTTCGGAGAAGGATTTCCCTCCTTATCCCAATAATTCCAAGGCACGGTATTCATTACCGAAGCAGCATATAGAATTTGAACATTCGCATTTTCTGGATATTGTTTGACTATCTGGGCCATTGCCAACATATAGTCCATATTGAGTTCGGCAACGTCTTTGGTCAAATCTTCGCTATACCGCTTGTCCAACGCCATGATCAAAGCTCGCTCAATAGGAGCGGCATTAGTTGCCAGGCGCTTGGCCTTTACCATGGCCTCATTGATTTTGTTCTTGCGTTCCTCATCTGGTAAGGGATCATTGATGTTAGGGCCTAGGGCAAAAGCTTGGCCCCAATACGGCATCGCAGCATTCGGATCAAGTCTTGCGGCCTCCATAAAAGAACGATGTCCCTCCGCATGGTTGAAGGCGTATGATAACTTCATGCCTTGATCAAAAAATGCCTGAGCTCTTTCATTCTCAGTGGAAATCGGAAAATGAAGAGTGCCTAGATTGGTAAATAGTGGTGAAATCTGCTGGGTCGTATCTATGACGTCCAACATGAATTTGGTAGGGGTACACTTTGTGAAGCTGAAAGATGCTTTTTGATAGTTTTTTGTTGACTTGCTATTTGACGTTTCTTTAAGAAGGTGAACCGATATCAAAAGTACTATCGCGAATACCCCCAAACTGATCTTTGTTTTCATACTGTTCTGTTTTTAAGATTGTAGAATGAACCGCTTAGCTTCGATGATTTCAGGTCGTGTACTATTTGAGTTTTTGGCTAATTCTATGAGTTGTTCAAAATATAAGCTTGCTTTTTCCTTATCCCCAGACTTCTTGGCGGCTACAGCCGCGCCATAAATACCATTGAAACGATTGGGTCGCTTTTGAAGATTCAGTTCATAAATCTCCAGTGCCTCTTGCGTCTTATTAAGCGCCATAAGCATATCGCCATAAAGTTCATCTGCTGGAACTACTTCACCCGGAGTTACGGGATGTTTCGATGTCTTATTTTCCATTTCAACCGCCATTTTCATAGTTGATAACGCTTCTTCTTTTTTTCCTTTTGCCAAAGAGAACCATGCTTCGGTCATCTTAACCTGTATGTGAACTTGATTGGCTTTGTAGGTGTCATTTGATTCCGTCAATTCTTTTTGAAATGATCTTAAAATGTTCAACTCGTTTTCAGCTGCACTTAGGTTCTTGGTATGTATCGCTCCCATCGCACGAGTGAAATGCAGTATGGACTTCTCCCAAGGAAAGGACTCCCAAGATAATCCTAGATTTTCGGGTAATTTAAGGGCGACAGCTTCTTCCCAATTTTTGTTCTCCATGGCAATACGAGCCGGTATGGCCGAGGCCGTATATGCAATTTTAAAATTGGTTGGAAAAACTTTTTCAAACGACTTTAGATAATTGTATTGTTCAATAGCATTTGAATTATTTCCGGTTTGTAGATACGAATACACGAGATATCCCATTGCGTGAACCTCCTCATCCCAATGAGCGCCTGGAGCAATACTTTCGGCATAGCAAGTTGCTGAGGAAGCTGAATTGATATTGGTGTTGATAGACTCTTCCCATAATCCTAAACGTGTAAAGATGTGCGAAGGCATATGTTGAGCGTGAGCGGAATTGGGTGCAATTTCAGCATATCTCCTAGCGGTGCTTAAACCCAGTTCGGCCAATTCCGGATAATCATAGGAATGAATAATATAGTGAGCGATTCCGGGGTGGTTGGGTTCTTTTTCAAATAAAGCTTCCAATATTTTACCCGCTTCCTTTTGTATGCTATATGTTTTATCCGTTGGTACTGCAGATGCCCGAAGTGCCAATGCGTAAAATACCGAGACTTCCGTATCATCTAAATTGGAGTTGTACATTTCTTTCATTTTTTGGGCATAGCGCTCTTTTCGGGTCTGATTGTCTACGGTCTGCCAGTCTTGATAAAATGCCCCAATTGCTTCTAAGTAGTTCTCGGCCTTATTTGATTTAGGAAGTTTTGCGGCAACCTCAAGTAATTTACTGCCTTTTTCCAGTACTTCGCTTGGTGGTGGTGCCCACAAACCATGATAAATACTCATGGCAACTCCCCAATATGCCATAGCACACCCGGGATCTTGGTCTAGTACTTGTACAAATGCTTTTTCAGCTTCAGTATACTCAAACGAGTGCAACAGGGCAATTGCCAGATTGAATGTTTCCCTAGTCTCATAATTACATGATTCTGAAAAACTGACTTCCCCGAACTGCCCATTTCCGCAGAGTTGCAAATCGCCCCTTAATAAATTTAAAGAAGCCAATTCGGTTTTGTTACTCGAGTTCTTACACCCTAGAAATGCGAGTAGCACCAAGAATAGGACGTTTTTTAAAGTTGACTTCATGTATTTGGTTTTAGCTGTTGTACTACCTGATTTTAAATTATTGTTTTTTGTGTGATTAAACCCGTATCTAGTTTACATAAATCGATATAATCGGTATATTCAAAAGGGGAGGAATTGGTGTGCGTCGTGCGGTCATTTAGTTACACGTAAATTTAAGTTGTCGAATATACCATTGTACGGTCTAATTAAAGAACTTATGTGTGTATTATGAGCATATGTAAGGTTGGTTCGTGTATTTCGCTGTATAAATGGCAGCACTATAAAATAAGCCATCCAATCGCTTATCGATCCGAAATCTTATGCCGCCGCAATATTTTCCAAAGCCGCCACTAGAACATCTATTTGTTTTTTGGTAATGAATATCGCAAAGGATAAGCGCACTGCATTTAATCCGAATGTACTCATCGGACGACAGTCGATTCCGTATTCGTCAAATAAACGCTTTTTCACTTCTTTAACCTCCTTACCCAACACCTCTACGACCTGAATTGCCCCGGATAGGGAGTCAGGGGCCGGTGTTTTTAGAACTAACTGAGGGTTCTCTTCGATACGATTTCTAAAATAGTGCTTGAGTTCGTAAGTGCGCGCATTGATTTTCTGGGCTCCGATGGCCTCTCTATAGTCTAGGGCAGCTCCAAAACCCAAAACTTCCGGGAGGTTTCTGGTATTGTAATTTTCGAACCGTCTTATGCTGGTATCTTCATACCCTCTGGCAACCACCAAGGGTTTGAGGTGACGCTGACTATCTTGTTTTGCATAAAAAACACCGACTCCTTTTGGCGAGAATAACCATTTATGAGCGCTTACCGTGTAAAAATCACAACCGATATCCTTGAGGTCAAAATTGAACATCCCCGTGGCTTGTGCACCATCAATAGCGACTAAGATACCTCTTTCATGGGCCATTTTCGTTACCTCCTTGATCGGAAGGATCATTCCGTTCGTGTTGACGAGATGACAGATGGAAATTACTTTCGTTGCTGGGGTAATCGCGTTACGGTATACCCTAACTACCTCTTCCTTGTTTTTTGGAAGTATGGGTAGGGTAGGGGTGACCAATTTAATCCCTTTGGACTCTTGCCAGTATTTCCATGGATTCAATGCACTGGTATGTTCGTGATCTGCCGTAATCACTTCATCGCCCTCCTGTAAATCCAAACTACTAGCGATAAGGTTCATGCCCTCGGTGGTATTGTGAATGAGGGCGATTTCCTCTTCCGAAACAGAAAAGACATTAGCGGCTTTTTTGCGGACCCCTTCAATCTCATCTTTCCAACCACCCCACATATATTTTGAAGGAAAATCATCCAATGTATCGCGAAAGGTCATGGTGGCTTCTCGGATGGGCTGAGGGCAAGCTCCCAAAGAACCATTGTTGAAATAAGAGAGCCCCTCCGCAAATTTGAATTGTGAACGTACTTCTTCCCAATAGACTTCGGAAGTATCCTCTCGTTTTAAGCCTTCTAGTACTTGTGCTACCGGCGCGGTTGCACGGCCCCATATGGCGGCCGGATTCCCTAGAGAGGCTACGGCACCTACGCCTAGGGTTTTTAAAAACTTTCTACGATTATCGGACATATGAGGTTTCTATGGTTTGGTTCTAGACGGGTCAATTTTAATTAAATTGGAATGGCCTTTAGCAATCATTCGACTTTTATCGGCGTTCCAAATTTCACAGGAGGTATTGATAATCTGATTTCCATTTTTGGTGATGGAGGTTTTGGCTATGATCGTTTCCCCGGCCTTTGCCGAGGCAAAATAATCAACGCCCAAATTCACTGTGGTGTACATATGTGGCTTTCCCAAAGACCAAACCGCTGCTCCTACCGCATCATCAATAATTGCCGCTGTAGTACCACCGTGTAAGATGCCCATAGGGTTGGTCATTTCTTCACGAATGACATAAGAGAACTCTAGTTCACCTTCTTCTACACGTAATAAGGTCGGGTTGAGCCAACGCATTAGAGGAGATATAGAGGCTGAGGAGTCCTTTCCAATCCAAGATCGAAGTACTGTAAGGGCTTTGTTCATTGTTTCGTTTCTGTACTAGTTTTTACTCGCGCTTGCTTCACAACTTGAACGTCTTCTGGTATCGATTAGATAGATGATCTTCCAAGTGCCATTGTCATGAAAAAGTTGAAAGGAATTGACTCCACAATGGCTGAATTTACCATCGAGCCAGAATTCGTATTCCGTCCAGGCATTGGCCATATTACCATCTACCTTTATCGTATAGGAGGTAATACGTTCTTCCCATTTTTCCTTGACCGGGCGACCACTGCCGATGGCCTTGATAAAACCAGCTACATCATCTTGTTTCAACACATCTTTTTGCTCTTTGTTCTTGAAGGCCGTTTGGAAAACCAGTTGGTCCGCCATGGTTTGTTTCATTAATAGGGTATCGCCTTTGTGGAAGCCTTCAAAGAAGGTTTTGACCACTTGTTCTACTTCCTTCTCAAGCTCAGATTGAGCCGACATGGGTAACGTTAGCATGAGCAGCGTTCCCAAGAATAGTTTTTTAATCATGATTTGAACATATTTTAGTACTACTATTTTATTGGTGGCTTTCCAGGTATGGGAAAGTCTTGGTCAGTTGAGTCAAGAATCAACACCCAATCGTGTCCCTTACCGGAGGTCGGAGGAGTGACAATGATGGAACTTTTATTTTCTATAGTCTTATCGAGATACGCATTGCCGGTCCGTGGATCGTACCACCAGCTTTTTAAAGAGCCGCTTGACAATACCGAGAGGTTTAGGTCTACTGATTTTCCTGTAGGGAAATAAATCATGGCGTAACCGCCGGTTTCATCTCGTGTTGCGATGATATAATCATCGTTTTCTTCTTGTTCTGCCAAAATCATGGACTGATCGGGGATGCGGGTTAAAAAGGGTCTTGAAAGCATAAGGTTTTTAAGATGTTTTACCTGATTGGCCATGGGAAGGTTCAATGCCACAGGCCAGGGTCTCAAGGGCTGATTGATACCCTCTTCGTCACCCCTGAACATTTGCCATACATCATGGCAACCATAGGTTTGGCCGAAGGCACCCGCAAATATGTTCCAGTACATGATACGCCTGATATCTTCCGGTAGGCTATGCCCCAATTCTTTGGCGTTGAAACAATTGGGATGGTCTTCGTAAAGGGGTTCTCCGTCCAATACAGGTTTTTTTGGGATGAGGTTATAATCATGGTTAATATGCTTATAAGTACCTTGATTCGCGCAATGTCCGGTTTGATGCATGTTGAAATCAAGCCAATCTTCATCATGGAACCAGGTAGAAGAACCGCCGTACTCCTTGGGCTGAGGATGGTAACTCATCAGGGTTTTGTCATACCCGCCAGCGCCTGACGCCACACCTTCGGCCATTTGGTTCCAGACTTCAATATCGTTACTTTGTTCTCGAGGATTACGATCACCACCGATAATCCAAATGATATTATCATAAGTTCGATAACGTGTACCGATCCACTGACCAAAACGATATGCATTTTTTTTGTTGAACACCTCAGGTCCTACACCCCAACTTTTTGTATTGAGTTTATCGCCCCATGTCGGTAATAAAGCGAAGTACATACCGAGACTATCCGCTTTCTTGATGATGAAGTCGACATGTTCGAAATAGGCAGGATTGGGACTTTCCGGATTGTTGTTGATCAGTGGAGTCTCACCATACGGGTTGGGTGTATTCAGCCCATCTAATTCCGCTAAGGCAACGGCCTGTATCACGTTAAAGCCCTGCTCCTTTCTTTTTTCAAGGTACATAAGGGCTTCCTCTCGATTGCATCTATGAAATAACTCCCAGGCCGTGTCGGCCATATAGAAAAACGGCTGACCGTCTTCGGTAACCAAAAAACGCCGATTCTCACTGACTTTTAATTTTTGGGCGCTAGTAACCCGAACAAGGACGAAAAGAAACAAAAGGGATACTATGAAACGCATCGCAACACATTGATTGAGGAAGATAACGATTTTTTGAATAGTCATTTCCTTAAACTTAGAATTTTAGGATGAAATCGATTTCTTATATTTGAAATCTAACATAACGCAATTCCTATGAAGTCAAGATTCGTTTCAGTAGCCTTTTCACTAATATTGTCAATGGTCACATTTGCACAAGAAGGACATCCTTTAGAGGGCAAATGGAATTTGACTATCACCGAAGATGGAAAGGAATTCCCCTCTTGGTTGGAGGTGCGCCATTCAGGAACCAACACAATGGTAGGGCGTTTTTGTTATAAGTTCGGGAGCGCTAGACCGGTGGCCGAGGTGAAGATCAAAGAAAAAATGTTCAGCTTCTCGATTCCCAATCAATGGGAACCTAAAGGTATTGACATGCAGTTGATCGGAACCCAAGAAGGGAACGAGCTCAAAGGGACCCTCATCTACACCGACGGAAAAATATATACGTGGACGGGAAAACCGTCACCTGAATTACCCTATACCGAAAACCCAAAGTGGGGAAAATCGAAAAAGCTTTTTAATGGCAAGGATTTGGAAGGATGGAAGGCTATGGGGGAAAACCAATGGGTCGTAAAAGACGGAATTCTAACGAGCGACAAACAAGGAGCTAATTTGGTGAGCGAAGAAACGTTTTCAGATTTCAAATTATCGGTTGAATTTAGGTACCCGAAAGGGAGCAACAGTGGTCTTTATCTCCGTGGCAGGTATGAGGTACAGATTGCGGATAACAAAGGACTTGAACCCTCGGATATTTATTTTGGTGGAATCTATGGACACTTGACCCCCAATGAAAATGTGGCGAAAGCGGCCGGTGAATGGCAGACCTACGATATTACGTTAATCGGTCGCCGTGTGACGATCGTTGCCAATGGAAAAACGATTATCAGCAATCAAAATATACCGGGCATGACGGGTGGTGCCTTGGATAACGATGAAGCGGCCCCAGGACCTATTTTAATTCAAGGTGATCATGGTCCGGTAGAGTTCAAGTCGATTGAGATTACGCCGATGCAGTAGGCAATTTGTTCTTAAAGCAACAATTTTATAAATATGTTCTATTGATTGCTATTCTGTATCAATTGAACATAGAAGGCTATGGCGTCGTAAAAATCACTGACCGCAACACGTTCATTAAGTCCGTGAAAGGACTTTTGACTGTGTTTGTTCAGATGTATCGGTGAGAAACGGTAAATATTATCGGTCACCTCTCCATAATGCCGAGAATCAGTGCCACCAACCACCAAATACGGTGTAACGATAACCTCAGGAAAAAGCTGCAATATGGTCGTGTTCAACGTATTGAATTGAGCGTTATCGGTAGCGGACAGCTTAGAGGGTTCCGATACAAAACTTCCTTTTGTAATCGTGATACGGTCATCATTGATTATCCTTTTTACATGGGCGATGACGTCATCGGAAGTGGTTTCCGGCAATATCCTAAAGTTTACGGTAGCGCTTGCTGTCATTGGGATGATGTTATCTTTTACGCCACTATTAAAAATGGTCGGGGAGGTTGTCGTTCTGATTTGGGCATTTCCCGAACTGGTAGATTCGTAGACATTGAGCAAGATCGGCCCTAAAACCGATTTATTGGCGAATACCATCTTGTTCAAAAAAGGCATTTCAGGACCTAGATATTCCATGAACTGTTCGAGGGGAATGGTGATTTTTGCCGGTAACGGATTGTTTTTAAGTGCGGTAATGGCATTACTCATGACATCTATGGCGGTTTCCTTACCGGGCATTGATGAGTGTCCTCCTTCTATACGTATGTTTAGATTTAAAGACAGGTATCCTTTTTCGGCCGTACCGATTAGTGCAACTTCTTTTGTCATATCCGGGACCAGTCCTTCTGAAATAACCCCACCTTCATCTAAGACGTATTCTGCCTTGACACCCTGTTGTTGCAGATAGTTGGCCATGGCTACTGCTCCGTTTCTACCACCGATTTCTTCATCATGGCCGAAGGCGAAATACATGGTTCGCTTGGGTTTGAAGTTTTGGGAAAGCAGTTGTTCGACCGCTTCCATGATTCCAACAACCCCTACCTTGTCATCAATAGTTCCGCGCCCCCAGATGGTATCGTTCCTGATGGTTCCTGCCCAAGGGTCGACTTTCCATTCCGATAGGTTTTTCTCTATCACGGGTACCACATCTAAATGTCCCATAAGGATAATAGGCTTCAAATCGGAATCTGAACCTTGCCACTTATACAGATGACTGAATGAGTTAAAGATTTTTTTGTCTAGAAGTGAATCCACCAAGGGGTAGGTCTCCGCTAAAAAATGATTGAATTTACCAAACTGCAAGGAATCGAAATCAATACTTTTTTCAGGAGAAACCGTCCTAATTTTTAGCGCTTCCGCAAAGTGATCGATTGCTTGAGGGTTTCCTACCGCAGGTGTTACCGGCGTTACGGAAATTTGCTTGGAATCGAAGCCGAGCGTATTGATAAATAGATACCCCACAAAAAGAATGAAGGCGAGCAGTAGGAATAACAAAGATTTTTTTAAGATTTTCATGCAATACAGTATTTGGAAATTAATAACCTACCGCTCCACTATCCGGTTGACCGGAATCGGAAGCGCCAATAAAAACCTGTTTTTCGGGGTCGTAGGTTATCCCCATCAGTGCCCCCATGTTAAAACGTTCTTTTAAGATATGTCCTTTTGCCTCCAGCGCTTTTCGCGTATCCGGGGAAAGCAAAAGCTTTTCATAGACAATTTGATCGGGCAGCCATTGGTGGTGGATTTTCAAGGCTTCAATCGCCTTATCAACGGGCATCTCGAATTCTAAGACGTTGAGCACGGTTTGAAAAACGGTATTGATGATGGTTCGTCCACCAGGACTACCGATCACCAAAAACGGTTTTCCGTCTTTCCCGATTATCGTTGGAGTCATACTCGAAAGCATCCGTTTCTCTGGTGCCACAAGATTCGGAGCCGTACCGATTTGACCATTGCTTTTGGTGATACCGGGTTGCGGGTTGAAATCGCCCATTTCGTTGTTGAAAATGAAGCCCAACTCGTCCGAGCCCATTTGAGAACCATAACTGTATTCCAAAGTATAGGTCAACGAAACAGCATTTCCTTCTTTATCCATAGTCGACAAATGCGTAGTGCTCTCGCCATCATAAAGCCTTCCGAATTGGGTGGAGTCACTTACCGAAGCTTTCCCCATATCAATACCTTTAAAGCGTTCTTTTGCAAACGTTTTTGAAGTTAGTTTAGCCAAGGGCATATTCAAATTAAAATCGGGGTCACCAAGATGTTCCGCCCGGTCAGCAAATGCCCTTCGCATGGCCTCGGCTACCAAATGTAAATGTTCGGCCGAATTGAATTCAATGGTTTTGAAATCCGCCAGCTCCATCAGGTTCATCATTTCAACCAAGGCGACTCCACCGGAACTAGGCGGAGGCATGGAGTAAATTTCATACCCTTTGTAGGTGCCTTTAATAGGTTCGCGTTCTATGGCCTCATATTTTGCTAAATCTTTTTTGGTAATGATGCCCTCATTTTTCTTCATGAAATCGGCAATTTTCTTGGCCGTTTTTCCTTTGTAGAACCCGTCACGACCGTTATCGCGTATCAGGGCCAAGGTGGTTGCCAATTCCGGTTGCGTCCATAGCTCACCGGGTTCCGTAACTTCCCCTTCTTCATTGCGGAAGTATTCGTCCATGAAGGCATTGGTGCCCTCGTTTTTAGTGAAGTATTGTGCTGCTCGATATAATGACCAATTAAAAACAAATCCATTTTGGGCTTGGTCAACTGCTGGTTGCACGACGGTTGCCCAGTCGAGTTTGCCGTATTTTTGATGGGCCAAATACAATCCTGCCACGGTGCCCGGTACTCCTATGGATAGGGCACTTTTATGGTTGATTCCATCGATAAGGGTTCCTGTTGAATCGAGATACATATCGTTGGTCGCAGCTAAAGGGGCTTTTTCTCGAAAGTCGATGGTAGTCGTCTTTCCTTCGGAATTCATGAAGACGATGAATCCTCCTCCTCCGATGTTTCCCGCCGAAGGATGGGTGACCGCTAAAGAAAAGGCAGTAGCCACTGCCGCATCAATGGCATTCCCTCCTTTTTTCAAGATGTTCGCTCCCACCTGGGAAGAACTTTTATCTGAGGAAACGACCATCCCATTTTTGGAATACGTCTGGGCGTTTAGAAGTGCAGCGCCAAGGAATACCAATAAGATGGTACGGTGTATATTCTTCCATTTCAAGATCGGCATAGTTAGTTGGTTTAGGAGGTCCTGAATTTACTAAAGATTCATTGCAATACGTTGCTGAAGATAAGAATAAAATACAATCGTGTTTGAGAAGTTATTCCGAGCTTTTCAAGATGTCATGATCAGTTAGAAAGTACTTCTGCTAAATCAAGGCTTACCGAGATACGTAACTTTTCACGAAACTGATTCTCTTCGTCGGACAGACCGAGTAAAAAGGCGATATCGACATCGGCGTAACGCCCATGGAAACCACTCCCTAGAGTAAAAAACGTATCTGTTACTCTGTTCAGACCACGCGAATAGCCTGATCTTACACTAATTTTTTTTCTGTAAATGAACTCAAACCCCAGTGCAAGGGCCGAACCTTCTAAACCAAAGTCAAGTCTTTCGCCTTCTTCATTCTCAACATATGAATCGAGTAGCATTTTGTATTCCGTGGTAACACTCAATTTTTTTTCGTGGTCGAAAATGAAGTCAAAACCTGCACCTATTTTCAGCATTGATGGCGCATAGATTTCAATATCCGTATTATCGAATAAGGATTTCCCTCTTAAATTGGAGATGCTAAAACCAGCCCTCCATCGGCCATTGAATTTACTGTACGCTATTTCATTTCCGTTGAAGAAACCAGCAACATCAATACCGTACAGATTTGATGCGGATTCACCGCCAAAACCATCGATAAGCGGTACTTTCCCTTTTAAAGAAATAAACCGACCCGACACCGACATAGCAAATTCGTTACTTAGGCGTATTGCATATGAGCCTTCTATGGCCACCTCATGTGCTGTTTGAAAAGCCCCGGATTCGACAAATGAATCTATACCATACGCATAATTGCGAACACTTATTGCATAAGCGCTGCTATGTTCAAGATTGTTATAAAAAGTTACATTGAGCTGCTCAAAATTAGTCAAACCACTACCATTATTAAGAATTTGGGTCAGTGCGATTTTAGATTTCACTTCGGAGAAAACATATTTTGAGGGATTCCAAAATTGAGAAAAAGCGTCAACGGAAGTCGCGACGCCTAGGTCTCCTTGACCAGCGGCTCTTGCATCAGTAGCTATGCTGAGATAGGCATCTCTAACCGGTTCTATGTTCGTGTCTTGGGCTACACTTTTGAAAAGAAAGAGGCATGTTATACCAATGAATAACCACAGTGTGAAAGATTTATCGGTATGATAAACATCCTTGCGGTGGTACATTTGGTAGTGGCTAGTTTTGTTCTGTTGAATGATAGCCACAAACCCTTCCAATGAGGTAGCCACCTAACAGTCATAACGGAGGTTTTAAAAGAAACTTATGTGATCGAGGATAAAATCAGAATAATTGTCTTCAAACCAGGTCTGTTCCGACTTTAGAATGATGATGTTTATCTGGTGGGATCGAAAGTTGCTATTATAACAATCCCCTTGCCTTAATCTCCAAATATTTATTGATGGTATTAATGGTCAACTGTTCCGGTTTGGTTAGAATCGTTTGAATACCATATTGCTGAAGCTCTTTTTGCATCAACCTCTTTTCCAAGGCGAATTTTTCGGCGATAGTCTTATGATAAATGGTCTGCACGTCTTCGGCATCTTGGGTAATCAGTTCCTGCAATTCAGTATTTTCAAAAAATACAACTACCAGTACATGCTTTTTCGCAATGGCCAATAAAAAAGGCAATTGTCGTCGTAATGCGGAAATATGCTCAAAGTTGGTATAAAGCAGTAACAGGCTTCTATTGGTCACTTTTCTTTTGATATGGGCATATAGCAATCCGAAATCGGAATCGGTAAACGCCGTATCGATATTATAAAGCTTTTCGAGTATGGTATTCAGGTGCGTTATTTTTTGCACTGCTGGCACATAGGTCGTTATGTCTTTGGAAAACGCGATGAGGCCGGTCTTATCGTTTCGTTTCAAAGCGACATTCGAGAAAGCCAATGTCGAATTGATGGCATAATCCAATAGTTTGAGCTCGTTGAATGGCATTTTCATGACCCTTCCGGTATCGATAATCGAGTAAATGGGTTGTGATTTCTCGTCTTGATATTGATTGACCATAAGGGCGACATTCTTTGCGGTGGCTTTCCAATTAATGGTTCTGAAGTCATCACCTTGAACATACTCTTTGATCTGTTCAAATTCTTGGGTATGCCCGATGCGCCTGATTTTCTTCAATCCGAATTGAGTCAGTTTGTTGCTGATCGCCAAGAAATCATATTGTTGCATCTGTATGATACTAGGGTATACCGGAACCATATGGTCTTTTTGGAATACATATTTGCGCTTAACGATCCGTAAGAACGTAGAGGCGAACAGTATCAGGTTTCCGAAAACATATTCGCCTCTGTCTACCGGGCGAACGGTGTATTCAAATTCGGAGATTTCATTCTTTGAGAGGCTGGTACGATGCTCAAAATCCCGTTTTTGAAATTGAATGGGCAATTCATCAATTAGTGAAATGAATACTTTGAACGGATATGTCGAACTAAAGGTAACTTGTATCGGATTGAAGTCACTATTCGATAGTTTGGCCGGTAATGCACGCCGTGCTTCAAGATGGTTTCCGGAGGCATACAAGAGGTAGGTGTCTACGATAAAAAGCAACAATAAAATAAAAGTCGATAACCAGGCAATCGGGTAGAGGAGCGGTAACCAGTACGATAGCACAAAGCATGCTGAAAGTATGGCGACATACCTGAAAAAGCTGTTATGTATGTAAAACGACTTTAGAAATTGCATACGCTTATCGCGGAATTTGAATTGATTCAATGATCATATTCACCACACTTTCAGTGGTCATACCCTCCATTTCACGTTCGGGTGTTAGAATGATGCGGTGATTCAAAACGGGAATCGAGGCCCGCTTGACATCTTCAGGAATCACAAAATCACGCCCTTTCATGGCCGCCATTGCCTTTGCGGCGTTCAAAGTGGCGATTGAGGCACGGGGCGAACCGCCTAAATACAGATGCGGATGGTTTCGTGTTTTTGTAATAATGTCGGCGATGTATTTAATGATTTTTTCCTCAACAATGACCTCCTGGATCTTGGCTTTAAAGCTTTTCAGTTTTACTGGTGTCAGCACATCGTTGATAAGCGCTTGTGGTTTAGATCCTTTACGCTCGTGATGCGTTTGAATGATCTTGATTTCTTCTTCGGCAGACGGATAGGCTACCTTGATCTTGAATAGAAATCGATCCAGTTGCGCCTCCGGAAGCGCGTAGGTGCCCTCTTGTTCAATTGGGTTTTGTGTGGCGAGCACCATAAACGGGGTATCCATGGGATAGGTAACACCATCCATGGTCACCTGCCGTTCTTCCATGGTTTCGAACATGGCAGCCTGTGTTTTTGCCGGAGCCCGATTGATTTCATCGATGAGTATGATGTTCGAGAAAATAGGCCCTTTCTTAAATTCGAATTCAGTAGACTTGGCATTGAACACCGATGTTCCCAAAATGTCACTAGGCATCAAATCAGGAGTGAACTGAATACGACTGAATTCGGTCTTGAGGGTTTTTGCGAACAACTTTGCCGTAATTGTCTTGGCGATGCCCGGTACCCCTTCAATGAGTACATGCCCGTCAACTAGGAGCGAAACAATCAGCAGTTCGATGAAATCTCGTTGACCTACAATTACTTTCGCCAGTTCGGCTTCGATTGCTTCCACGGCATTTTTAAGGTCTTCCAACGGAATACGGTTACTAAAATTCAGCGCTTCAGCAGCTGGTACCGTTGCGTTGCTGTTTTGTGATATTTCTTCGGTTTTCTTCAGTTCTTCGGAAGACTGTTCGTTGGTGTTCGATTCTTTATTTTCCATTGGCTTTATGTTTGAATTTTTCTATGGACGTATTTAGTTTTGCGAGTTCGGTATCACTGATTTCACTTTGGTCCCTTAGGCGTTCAAGAAATGTAAATAGCGCTTTGACTTCGTCAAAGGTATGTGCGCTTCTGGAAGCGAGATTTCTATAGAACTCTTCTTCGCGTTCTACGGTTTCCATGTGCAAATGGGAACGGATATATTCTAGAAACTGTTCTATTTTATAGGTCACGATAGGCCGACGTTGGTTCTTTTCATAGTACATGTCCGCAATGGTACGAGTAAAAGCCAAGGTCTGATTTTTCAAAGGTATCACTACAGGAATCGCCCGTTGCTTTCTTTTCCCCTCGAACAGCACATAAATAAGGGCGGCAACTAAAACGAGATAATAAGCCCATTTGAATTCCTTGGTGTTCAAGAAAATATACATGGGCGAGGTATAGAACTTTTTTCCGGCTTTGTAATGGTTATCGATAAAAATGGACCTTGAGGGGTCGAGATACGACAAGAGACCAGCTGTATAGTTGCGATTGTCACCTTTCAAAATAAAGTAATTCGTGAAGGCCTTCGGAAAAGTGGAAAGAATGATTTCACCACTGCCATAGTCTTGTCGAATCACATCAAAATGTTTTTTGGCCACTGCCAATGAGTCTATGTGATGGTCCACAACGCCTAGAACGGTGGTTCTGAGCGTATCGATTTCACTAAAGTAGTTGGAATAGGTATCCTTTGAAAAGGGGTAGCTCGCTTCCGGATCTAAATCCGGATTGACCAATTGATGAATTTGGCTGTGGTCTTCCCCAAATTCCGCAAAGAGTCCTGAGGTGCTGAGGTTCAAGGTGTCCAACAATAGTTCCTCGAAGGAACTAGAGGCCACAAAAAGGGTATTACCCTCCGACGTCCATTCCAATAGGGTGGCCAATTCCGATTCTCCGAAAGCAATGTTGTCATTGACCAAGAAATAGGTGCCTTGCGCCTCAAAATGTGCGTTCAGGTATTCAAAGGGAGGTTCGTTGACCTGCTCGATCTGGGGAAATAGTTCTCCCATGAGCTCATTAAGTACAAAAGTGCCATATGGAATCTTATGCTGGGTGACATATGACGGAAACCAATTCAGCTCTTTGGGCTTATTGTATTGCAGCACCATCAGCAGTGCTATGGTGACCCCAACGATGATAAGATAGCTATTCGTCTTTTTAAGCATTGTTTAGGGTTTTGCGGACATCCGAGAAAATGATCTCTGCCTGCTCGTATTGTGACTGATCGATATCGAAATCCCCATACCAAATGTAATCGTAGATGCGGGTGATTTTGGTGAACGCTTTCTTTAAATCCGGTTTCTTGATTTCTTTTTCGTAATCATGATTGGTTTTCTGAAGTTGCCAGTCGATGAATTTCTTCTCACTGAGCAGTTGTAGTACGTAGAGATAGTAATAACGTACTGCTAGTCTATAGTTTTGTGAATCGAGGGCCTTTTGAATCAAAGCTTGAATATCCTCATTTTTGATAATATGTTCTTCTTCCGAAAGGGATACGAGCGGTTTTTTACCACTGCTACTTTCTGCTGCGCTCATATTTGCATTCATAAAGAACCTGATGAACAAGAAAAGCAGCAAAACGAGAAGTAGATAGGGGAGTATCCGTAAAAATAGGGCCAAAGCGCCGGCGGCTTCATCTACACCAAAAATCCATTCAAAAAAGCGCAGAAAAAGATTGCCCAACCAGGCTTTGAAATCGTCCCACCAAGTCGGGTTGCTTTCTACGATTTCATAATCGAATTTAGGATCCTTCTTGAATTTTTCTAGATCCCCATCCGATATTTTTTGAATGGTGACCCGTTCGGTGTCATAGTTGACGCTAAGCGAATCTTCTTGTGCATGGCCTGGTACAAGTACATAGAAAACTAAAAAGAACAAGAAGTAAAGTCTTTGCATGCCTAATTGTCGCGTATTTCACCTAGATTTTGAATTTTTTCATAAGTACCTGTGAAGTTTTTCTTTTCGTTGAGATTGAAATAAATGAAAGCCCCTGCAACCACGGAGATGAGATTGAGTAAAAACTGTGCTACCGCGCTGATGATGTTGAGCAATAAATAAATGGGGTCTTTAAAGATGTCCACTACAGTTTCCGCGTCCATTTCACCTGAGAAAATACCCATTTTTGCAATTTGGTATACTTGGGCGGGTATGGAAAAGGCATAATTGGCAACACCAACGATGATGCCAATGATCAAGAGGGTTGCAAAGGTAATCCACCATTCATCCTTGACCAGGGCAAAACTTTCGCCATAGGCATCGGTAGCCCCTTTATCACTAAAGACCAAAATACTGAATGAGAGGGCTAGAGGCACCCATAGGTAAATACCGGGGATGAAGCACAACATAAATCCGACGACCACTGAAATGCCTACCAAAAAACCCAGTCCTATAAAGCTTCCGAATTTTTTGTAGACATCCGATTTGATTTCATCAAAATTGATTTGACCCTTTCCATTGGCATATGA
The DNA here is from genome assembly GCF_047345415.1 of Maribacter corallii. Lineage (NCBI taxonomy): Bacteria > Pseudomonadati > Bacteroidota > Flavobacteriia > Flavobacteriales > Flavobacteriaceae > Maribacter > Maribacter corallii. Next base: position 301,973 of record NZ_JBLFEP010000004.1, on the reverse strand, counting down.
CTTGATATAGTGCAATGTGGTCGATTGAGACATGACATACACCACAAGAACGGCAATGATATAAAGGAAACCGACTACGAAAAGGGTAGCAAAATTTATTGCCTCGTTGTTTGAGCCGGCACCCAATAATAAATTGTTGAAGCTATTACCTGCAAAATACATATACAAGGCCATGCAAATGACCATCACCAAAAGGTAAGGGCCTACAATTTTTAAAAAAGTATTGAAAAAAGGTTTGAACTCATTTCTCAGAAAGGCAAAGGTGTCGGATAGAATATCTCCGAGTTCACGTTTTTTCTTAAATTCTATATAGGTTTTCATGGTATTGTTTTTTTATTGAGTTGGTAGGGATATATGATATAGTAAAAAATAATAAGTGCCAGTGATCCCGATATAATGAGGATGGCAAGCCAGTCTGGCATTTCGGTGTGACGGGTTACAAAACCTTCGAGGAAACCTGCGATAATAAAAAAAGGAACGGTACTTAGCATGATTTTCAAACCATTGACTACGCCTCTTTTGAACGACTCTAACCGAGTGTAGGTGCCTGGAAAAAGCATTCCATTGGCAAGTACTAATCCTGCACATCCGGCAATGATAATGACCGATATTTCGATAGTGCCGTGGATCCAAATAGTTCTAACGGATTCCCATCCCAAGCCCTTATCGAAAAAGAAATACTGAAAACTGCCCAACATGATGCCGTTTCTCAGCATGATATATAAGGTGCCGATACCCAATAAAATGCCAAAAGCAAAGGCATATACGGCTACGGTAATATTATTAATGGTAATACCGAGGAACATGTTGACCTCTCCCATTTGTTTGTAAACGGCCATTGGATCGTCATTTTCGATGTTTTCGAGGGTCATATTGACGTATCCATCCCCTAAGATCGACCGGACAAAATCGCCCTCATTTGCCGACGAAAAAGCACCTACCGCAGTGAAAAAGGCAAATACCAAAAACGCAATAAGCAATTCGCGCCTATGATGATAAAATAGGGTCGGAAATTCTGTTTTCCAGAAACTGATAATTCGATTTTTTGAATCGCGCTGGGTCTTATAGATTTGTCGATGCGCCTGCGAAGCTAAGCCGTTGAGATAGAATTCGGTGTTACTCCCAGCGTAAAAGGTTTTGGCATAACTTAAGTGGTCGGTAATTTCTATGTAGAGGTCGGACAATACATCGGGTGCTATATCCGTTTTGTTCGATAGTGCGTTTTCAAAGACCGCCCATTTATCCTTATTTCGTTTTACGAATGCGGCTTCTCGCATTACTATGAGGGATTAAGAGATTATTTTGATTCGTGTTCTTAGAACTAATATTATCTACTTTTGTTGTGGAGTAAAGAAAAAATAAGATAAACGGATAGCCCAACTGAATGAAAATTGCAAGAGGTTTCTCAACGATAGAGTGGACTTCCTGCACCCAAAGAAACTAATTATATGGAACAATTTCAAATTGAAACTGCCCAAAATATAAGCATTCATCAAAATACAGCCCACCTTGGTGAGCGTATGTTGGCTTATATCATTGACAGTTTTATTATTTGGGTCTATGTGGTTCTTATGTTCTTGTTGTTGATTACCATGGATATCGACATCGAAGATATGTGGGCCCTTTATTTGGTATTGAACTTGCCCGCTTTTTTGTATTACGTACTACTGGAAACCTTTATGGATGGCAAGACGGTGGGTAAAAGCCTGGTACATATACGCGTGGTAAAACTTGACGGGTCCAAACCTAATTTTTCAAGTTATGTCGTACGGTGGGTGCTCAGAATTATTGATGTGGCCCTTTCCTCAGGAGGTGTGGCCGTATTGACGATCCTACTTCGTGGAAAAGGACAACGCGTTGGCGATATCGCGGCGGGTACCACGGTAATCAGTGAGAAGAAAAGGGTTTCGATCAAAGATACCTTGCTCAGTGACCTTCCAGAGGCCTATATACCCAAGTTTCCGCAGGTCACTGTTTTCAAAGATCGAGAAATGCAAACGATTAAAGACCTCTACACCTCCGCCAAACGAAATGGTGACCACAACGTTATCGTATCTTTGAGCGATCGTATTAAAAAGGTAACCGGAATAACTACTGAATTGAGAGCCCTAGACTTCGTAGATGTCATTATCAAAGACTATAGTTTTTATACACAGCAACTCTGACAATGCATGAATGTTGGAAGATGAAGCTGTCAATGAACTTCATTGGTTCTAAAGAGATTCCATTTTTGCGATTTACCTACGCTTATGACAAGTTGTAACCACTTAAAAATCAAAGCCAACTAATGTTTTACTTTGCCATTGATATTCTGGGAACCATTGCGTTTGCGATTTCAGGGGTTTTGGTCGCCATGGAAAAAAAGCTTGACCTGTTCGGAGTGATCATTATAGCCTTTGTAACCGCCATTGGAGGTGGAACCTTGCGTGATGTCTTGATTGGCAATACCCCGGTCGTCTGGATGCGCGAATTGACATACGTCATCGTCATTCTTAGCGCCGTAGTCGTTGCCATTCTCTTCTCAAAGCATTTGCGATATTTGCGTAAGACTCTTTTTTTATTTGACACCATAGGTATTGGACTCTTCACTATGGTCGGTGTCGAGAAAGGCCTTAATGAAGAATTACTGCCCGTAATGTGTGTAGCCTTGGGTACTATTACCGCTTGTTTCGGTGGAGTCATACGCGATATCCTGTGCAATGAGATTCCCGTTATTTTCAGAAAGGAAGTGTACGCTACGGCTTGTATCTTAGGGGCGTTTTCTTATTTCTTGTTACGAATGTTACCTTTTACCGAAGAGTATGCCTACAGTGCTGCGATATTGATTATCATCGGAATACGTATCGTCGCGGTAAAATTCAAGATCGCCCTGCCCAATATTTATCGCTAGAGCATGCCACTTATAAGGATTTTAACGGATATCGCAATTTTTTATGACTAAAAGCTAGGGTGAGCTGTAAAACGACTCATCGAATAACTTCGATTTTCTCAATGTAAACATTATTTGAAGGCCAGTCTCCTTTGCCGACAGGCACTGCATTGATGTCGTCCACAACGTCCATGCCTTGAATGACCTTCCCAAACGGGGTATAACTGCCGTCTAGATGATATGAGCCTGGTTTAGTAACCACAATGAAAAATTCGTAAGGAGAGGCCAATTTGTGCGGATTATCTCGTTCACTACTTGGCATGGAAAGCACTCCACGATGATGTTTATACCCCTTTTTGCCATCAGGGGGAAGCAGGTATCTTCCGATCTTCCTTCTTTTTTGGGGGGTCTCTCTGTCATCGGCATTGCCTCCTTGAATGATAAAGTTCTTCACGATTCGATGAAACTGAGTGCCATCAAAGTACCCCTGCTTGGCGAGGTATATGAAATTGGCCTTGTGGTAAGGAACGTTGTCGAATAACTGCACAGTGAAACTACCCATGCTGGTGGTGATTTTAAGGACGTTCTCTTTGAGGTCTTTCTGGTATTCAAAAAAGAACTCAATGGCATTCTCCTCAGTTAGCATAAATTCCTCTGCTTCCTCCTTATTCGGAATGGTATCTTTTGGTGCCGTGTCAACAATCGTGTCTTTCTCGACCACTCGAGTATTTACTTCCTTGGTCTTATCTTTACATCCGCCCAAAAAAAATAGTATTAATATTGCAGCCCTAACGATTCTTTTCGTACTCATGGATTTTAAGGTTTTTTCACAACAAGTCTCAAAAATAGAAAATCTGCCTTTACCGGGTGAAGCTTCCCATTTTAAAATGGCACCGGAATTTAGAGTTGAGGAGTTGCGGATGGCTCGTATCAAAAAGAGAAATCCAAAAAAAGCTGCCGTACTAGCCTTGTTTTACCCGAATGAAGGCCAGCTTACCAACTTACTGCTTATCCTTAGAAAAACATACAAAGGAGTCCACTCCAATCAAATTGCGCTGCCAGGAGGCAAGACGGAAGCTTCGGATTTGGATCTGAAGGAGACTGCCCTACGGGAAACACATGAAGAAGTAGGCGTTTCGCCAGAAAAAGTGACGATTATCAAATCGTTAAGTGAAGTGTATATACCGCCCAGCAATTTTGAAGTGCAACCCTATGTTGGTATAAGTCGCTCTAAGCTTTCTTTCATTCGACAAGAAACAGAGGTGGAGGAAATCATTGAGGTGGCGCTGACCGACTTTTTGGACGATTCCAATATATTTCACCAGAAGTTGAGTACTTCCTATGCGGAGAATGTTGAGGTACCCGCCTTTAAACTTGAAGGTTACACGGTTTGGGGTGCAACGGCAATGATGCTCAGTGAAATCAAAGAACTGTTGAAACAGGCATTATAAGGCATGAATTCGTAAATTTGTCGAAACTTACCTCGAACACTATGGGCTTATTCAAAGAGAATCCTTTCGGACACGTACTGTTTTTGAAAAAGTGGCTCATCCGCATTTTGGGGGTGATGACCCATCAGCGGTATAAGGGTTTTAATAAGCTTGAAATCGAAGGTTCGGAAATCATACGGGATTTGCCTGATACCAATGTGCTCTTTGTCAGTAACCATCAAACCTATTTTGCTGATGTTGTAGCGATGTTCCATGTGTTCAATGCGAGCCTAAAGGGCAGAAACGACAGTATTAGGGGCCTAGGGTATTTATGGAATCCGAAATTGAACGTCTACTATATTGCTGCGGCGGAGACCATGAAAAAGAGTCTGCTCACCAAGATATTGGCCTATGCCGGCTCTATAAGCGTGGAACGCACCTGGCGGTCCGAGGGAAAGGATATCAATCGCCAAGTTAAAATGAGCGATATTTCAAATATAGGTAGGGCCTTGACCGATGGATGGGTCATTACGTTTCCACAAGGTACAACTACGCCTTGGAAACCATTGCGAAAAGGAACGGCCCACATCATTAAGAAGTACAAACCTGTTGTAGTACCGGTGGTCATCGATGGTTTCCGGCGCTCGTTCGATAAAAAAGGACTGCGTGTCAAGAAAAAGGGCATTCTACAGTCGATGCATATCAAAGAGCCGTTGGATATCGATTATGAGGCAGAGTCTTTTGAAGCGATTATCGAGAAATTGGAGTACGCTATAGAACAGCACCCTTCTTTCTTAAAAGTAATTTCGAAGGAAGAACTTCTTGCCTATGAGGAAGAACACCAAAAACGCCGCTACAGCGCCAAGAGTTAATGTGCTATACTTCCAGTTTTTTCAATTGGGAGTAGTTTCTCTTCAGCTTTTTCAAGAGCAAGCCATAGAGTAGAAAATAAATCCCGCCCAATACTATGGTAAAAGCTATTCCACCGATAATCATGGCAAGTATAGCGGCGGTCTTGATTTTTTCCAGCGAGACCTCCGAAGTGCGTTCCGAAACACCTTCAATGGACAGTAAAAAGGCATCATTGAAATAAATGAAAAAAGCAAAGATCACGAACATGATAAAACATACGGATAACGAAAAAATCACGTAATGCTTTACGGTTCTACGGGTCTTTATGATCTTCCGCATCAGGCTTTTGGCATTATCGAGCACCGATATCTCTTTGTACCTTCGATAAAATTGGTAGATAAAATAAGCAACACCAATATAATAGACCGCGGATACGCCGAAAAAATAAGGACTTACACCTGCTTGTTTATAAATCTCCATACCTTCTTTCATAGACGGAATCAAGTACAGCAATTGTGGAAGCAAAATTTCTAAAATGCTGATAATCAATATCCATTTTACTATAGAAGAAGATTTCTTCCATAACATGGTATGAATGTCGTTGAAAGACAGTTTCGGAAGATGTTCTTCTTTTTTCTGCCAATCTTTCTTTAAAAGGTCCAGTTCGTCCGTCATAACCCTAAGGATTCAATATGGTTCTTAATTTTGTCTTGATACGATTCATCTTTACCCTGGCGTTCACCTCTGTGATACCCAAGGTCTCGGATATTTCGCTATAGTCTTTATCTTCTAAATACAGAAAAACCAGGGCTTTATCAATATCGCCCAGTTGTTTGACCGCTTTGTACATCAATTTCAATTGTTGTTCTTCCGTCTCATCGTATTCGTCGGCCTTGATCTTAAAAATTACAGATTCATAATCTTGGGTCTGTATCCGTCTTTTCGATTTTCTATAGAGTGTAATTGCGGTGTTCAATGCCACGCGGTACATCCATGTACTGAACTTTGAATCACCCCTGAACTTCGGATAGGCCTTCCACAATTGAATTGTTATCTCTTGAAACAAATCATTGTGCGAGTCCCTATCATTCGTGTACAGGGTACAGACCTTATGAACAATATTTTGATTGCTCTCTAGTTCCGTCACAAATTGGTGTTCCAGTTCTTTATTCACTTATGATTGGTGGTAGTTGTTACCTATTAGTTGATGGCTTCGCCGTTTTGTTACAGAAAATGGCCGATAATTCGACCATTTTCCGTTTCAGTTCGTAAACCGAAATCAGTTTCTGTAGTCTAAGGCGGGCGCGCGATCACCAAGTAGGGGAACGTATTTGAAATCGGCCCCTCTCTTTTCAATGAATTCGGCCTTTGCCTTGGCGACTAAATCTTTATTCTTAAAAAGATCAATGGCCGTCAGGGTGAGGGTTTTCGCTGCGACCATCATCCCCTTTTTTCCTATGGAGGTTCCGCCGGCGGCCACGGCTTGCCAGCTATGGGCAGGCGTACCAGGCACCCAAGTAGCCGCTCCCATTCCGACCGTCGGTACAGTAAAACTTACATCACCTACATCCGTAGAACCAAAAGCACGGGCCTCGGTCTTATAGGGTTGCACGTTTTTTGCGGTAGCGAGATCGGCCTCTTTTTGTCCCAAACTGACCGCGATTTTATCTGCAAATGCTTTTTCTTCGGCAGAGTAGGTAAGTCCACCTACTTTGGAGAGATTGTCATGCATGATTTTTTGAAGTGTGAGGTTGGGAAGTAGTTCGTGGGTGCCCCCTATCATTTCATAATCCATTGTGGTGCCGGTTCCGAGCGCTGCTCCTTCGGCTGCTTTGACGATACGATCAAAAATGTCAATGACCACATCACGGGTATTATGACGGGCGTAGTAGTACACTTCGGCAAAATTAGGTACCACATTCGGGGCTTTCCCCCCATCCGTAATCACATAGTGTATTCTAGCTTCCTGGATGACATGTTCACGCATCATGTTGACCATGGCGTTCATCGCCTCAACACCATCTAAAGCAGATCGACCCATTTGCGGCGCTGCGGCAGCATGTGAGGAAACACCGTAAAAACGAAACTTGGCGGATTTATTTGCCAATGCGGCACCGGCACTGGCAGCATTTTGCGAACTCGGATGCCAATGCAATGCGATATCCACATCGTTAAAAAGTCCCTCACGTACCATATACACCTTTCCTGATCCACCTTCTTCTGCTGGAGTACCATAAAAACGAATGGTGCCTGAGGTTTTAGATGCTATCATCCAATCTTTGGTAGCAATTGCCGCTGCTGTCGACGCAGTTCCAAAAAGATGGTGCCCACAGGCATGTCCCGCTGCTTTTCCGGCCGATTTTTTTTCAGGTACTGCCTCCTGTGACAGTCCGGGTAGTGCATCGTATTCTCCCATTATGGCTATTACGGGTGCACCGCTACCATATTCGGCAATAAATGCCGTCGGAATTCCCGCAACCCCTTTTTTGATGGTGAAGCCTTCTGCACTCAAAGTTTCTTGTAATAGCGCGGAACTCTTTTCTTCTTGATAGCCCATTTCGGCTAATTCCCAAATATTTTGGGCAATGCCACCGTAAACTTCGGACTTACTGTCTAATTTCTTGAGGACATCCTCCGTCTTTTTCTGGGCGTTGCCGACAAAAACGAAAAGAAGTATACTTGTAATGCTGAGTATTGATTTTTTCATGTACGATACGTTAAATGAGTTTTAGTTGAGTTGTATTCTTTGTTGATGTGTACTTTCGAATTCTTCGTCAAGATCAAGTTTTTTGATCTTTTCGTTATCAAGCTTATACACCAAGACGAATTCCATATCCGTGATATTGATAAAAGTGGAGTAGAGCGTACCCCCGGTTTTCCCTTTCTTATCTGTTCTCGGTGTTTGTACGGCGCCCTCTAAGGTCTTGGCTACACTTAAAAAGTCGATGGGTCTGTCACTGGATTCCATACGGGTTATGGCCGATTCAATGGCACTGTATCTTCGACAAGGATAATTTCCGGCTTCGGGGTTCGATACCAGATAATTGGTCATAATCAACCGATTCTTCTCGATCGGAATGACTTTTTTAATCCCATCTATCCATTCCACGATAACGGCTTGTCCAGAAGCATCACCAAGCATCATGTGGGCATCTGATAACCCGATCCTTTGCTTTTCCAGAAACTCAAGGGCTTCCTCAACCGACTTGCATTCAGCTAGAATGTCACTTCCTAGGTTGCCTTTATACTTCTTGGCTCCCTTGATTTTTTGTTGATCTGGAGTAACCGCCCCATCAAAAAAAAGGCCGGCTTGATTGACGCCCCCTTGGGCAAAATCATCCCAACCATACCAAAGATGCGCCCATTTGCTTCCTGATTTTGGTTCTATTTGAAGGTAAGCTTCAACGTTGTACCAGTAGTCTTCGTTATTGGCAACATAGATTTTTCCGGTTTCCGAATCAACATAGTACAATACCGAACATGCGTGACTTAAATAGGTGAAAAAAAAGAATGCCAAGAATGCGTAGGGATAAATTTTTTTCAAAAGTGTCTTCTGGTTTTAAATTGTCTTTAAATATAGTGAATCGGCCGATATCCGACTCACTATGGTTAAAACAATTTGTAGACCATGGCTTGATATGGGCGTACTTCGAATGTACCGTTATCCACCCTTGTATTGGCATCGTCATTTGAAATCAGTAGCTTGGCCTGTGTGCCGCTCATCTCATCGAAATGCACGGTAGCTCGGTCTTCCGAAAAACTAAGTAAAATCAAATAACACTCTTTTTCCAAGCTGCGGGTATAGGCATATACCTGCTCATTTTCAGGAAGCAAAAGTTGGTATTCGCCATAGATCAGGGTCAGATGGCTTTTTCGCAACTGCACCATTTTACGGAAATAATTTAGTACGGAATGCGTATCGGCTTCTTGCGCTGCCACATTGATTCCTTCTCTGCAGTTGCCATTGACGCTGATCCAAGGGTTTTCAACCGAAAACCCGGCATTTTCAGAGCTATCCCATTGCATCGGGGTTCGTGCATTATCACGGCTTGCATCTTTTTCGTTTTCAATGAAGGCCTCTAAATTGCCACCTTGCTGTCTTATGGTTTCCGCCCGGTTAATGGTATTGATATCACGATAGTCGGAGAGCGTTTCAAATTTGATGTTGGTCATGCCGATTTCTTCGCCATAATAAAAGTATGGTGTGCCTCTCATGGTCAGTAGAAAGGTTTGTAACATGGTCGCCGAATTGTACCAATGTGTTTTTGAATCGTTGCCCCAACGACTGACACTTCTTGGGAAATCATGGTTGTTGAGGTACATGCTTCCCCAACCTTTGTTGGCGAAAACGCCGTCCCAATCACTGTGTATTTTTTTGAACTCGGTCAGTTTCCAAGGCTCCTTTTGCATCATGAACGTTTCTCCGGTCTCCCGATCCAATGACATTAAATCGAAATGAAAAAACATATTGAGCTCGTTTCGATCTTCATTTACAAACTGTAACGCCTCGTCAATATGTACTCCAGGAGCCTCGCCTACGGTCATCACATCATACTGACTTAACACCTTTTGATTCATTTCAAGCAGATAGTCGTGCAATTTTGGGCCATTGGCATAAAAAGGGATAAATTCCCCATTGTATTTTTCAGGTAGCTTCGGAAAATCAGTGTCTTTTGAAATAAAGGAAATGACATCCATGCGAAAACCATCTACGCCCTTGTCAAACCAAAAACGCATCAAATCGTATATCTCTTCGCGTAGTTTTGGGTTTTCCCATTTCAGGTCCGGCTGTTTGACGGAAAAGCAATGGAGGTAATAGGCATCGGTCTGTTGATCATATTTCCATGCGTTACTTTCGACATCGAAGAAGCTCCATCTTTTTGGGGGAATTCCTTTTTCCGCTGGCCACCAATGATAGTAATCGCGGTACGGATTCGCTCTCGATTTTCGAGATTCTTGAAACCAACGGTGTTCATCACTGCTGTGGTTGACTACGAGATCCATGACCAATCGCAATCCTCTTTCTTTCATACCCGCCAATAGCTCATCAAAATCGGCCATTGTACCAAACTCTTTCATGATACTGCGATAATCGCTGATATCATAACCATTGTCATCGTTTGGGGATTCGTAAACAGGGTTCAGCCAGATGATATCCACACCTAGGCTTTTAATGTAGTCCAGACGTTTGATGATACCACGAAGATCACCGATTCCGTTACCGCTAGTATCCTGAAAACTTCTAGGATATATTTGGTAAACGATACCTTCTTTCCACCATTGACGGTTCAGTTCCAAGTGTTTTTCTTTTTGCATTAGTAGATAAATATAGGATATGATTATGATAAAATCCTAAGGAAAATACCCTAAAAACCAACTACAACGATTGCGTTTATTAGGTAGTTGGGGAATTCCTAAAAAACACCTTTAAGATGTAGATCTTAAGAAGGAAATACCAACTGGGTTTGACCTTATTTTTGTTAAAAAAGTGGTAAGGTTCATTGTGTGAAGTTGATCATGTTATTATTTGCGTTAAGTTTAGGAAGAAAGTGAGGGTTTATGAGAAATTTACGTTTTACTTTTTTTACCTTTTTTACGATGTCTTTGCTGATGTCACAGTCTGTTGATGAGCTGCCTTCCGAAAGTTCTTTTGGGATATCAAGGTGGTCTTATGACGGTTTTTCCTATGCCGATTTTGGTACTCAAGAACAACATTCCTACTTTTCCGTAATGTATCGGTTGAGTCCTAAATTACAGGCGGAATTACAGGGGTTTTATGATACCTATAGAACTGCTGATATTTTCGACATTTCCCTTAGGCTCAAATGGTACCCATCTGAAAAAATGTACCTTTTTTCTGGAGTAGGACTCCAAATAGAACAGAAAAAGGTCTTGGGAGAGTCTCCCGTTCTATCCATGCCTATGAGAGTGTTGAACGGAGTGGGCTATGAACTGAATGAGGCTATGCAACTTGAAGCGGTTCACGATTTGAACTTCAATGCTAATTCTTCTGGTAGCAATGGCATTCCAAGTCTTCTGAAAGTGAAGGGAAAGTATCGTTTTTGAATTCTCAATCCGATGATCTTGGATGAAATTGATGGATCACATCGGCCAGGTAAGTTCGATCAACATGCATATACACCTCGGTTGTCGTAATACTTTCATGACCTAACATTTGTTGAATAGCGCGTAAATCTGCCCCATTTTCCAACAAGTGCGTGGCAAATGAATGTCTAAACGTATGTGGACTGATGGTTTTTCGGAGGCCTGTTTTTTCCGCAAGTTGTTTAACAATAGTAAAGATCATGGCCCGGGTGAGTTGTTTGCCCCTACGGTTTAAGAAAAGGATATCTTCCGAGCCTTTCTGTACCTTTTGATGAATCCGGATCTGTTTGCGGTAGATATCGATGTATTTCTTGGTGATATCGCTTATCGGTACAAAGCGCTGCTTATCTCCTTTACCTGTGACCTTAATGAAGTCTTCTTCAAAATAGAGGTCCGATATACGGAGGTGGATCAACTCGGATACACGAAGACCGCAACCATATAGGGTTTCTATGATAGCCCTATTTCGTTCGCCTTCGGGCTTTGACAGGTCAATGGCGCGCGTGAGCTCGTCAATCTCGTCTAGCGATAAGGTGTCGGGCAGTTTCCGACCTATTTTTGGCGATTCGATAAGGTCCATAGGATTGTCAGGTCTGTAGTCTTCGAAAACCAGATAATTGAAAAAACTTTTAAGTCCTGATATGATACGGGCCTGAGATCTGGGATTGACCTCTTTTGCGATATCGTAGATGAATTGCTGAAGGGTATCTTTTTGGATTTGAATGGGGCTATCCGAAATCGTATTTCCATTCAGAAAGAGGACTAATTTCTCGATATCCAATAGGTAGTTCACGATGGAATTCTGTGCAAGTCCCCGTTCAATTTTAAGATAGCTCCTATAGTCTTCTTGAGCCTGTTTCCAGTTCATATACCAAAGATACCTTTTCTGGAAGCAAATCCGATCGCCATGATAGGATGTCAAAAAAACAAAAAAAGAAAAGGTCGCGACCTCAAAAAGACAGCAGTTTACAACGTATTTTGATGCAGTGACAACTAATAATTATCAAATACCGCTGTAGATGCTAAGTTTGTAAATGAAACCAACAAACCAACCCTTATCATGAGAATTTTTATAGTGTTAGTATTACTGGTCACAACTTCTTTGTCGCTGCAGGCGCAGCGGGTGGACCGTACGAATTTCAGAGCAGGAATCAACGGAGGTCTCGTTGTCGGTGATTTCTCGGAAGCATATAGTTTTACCTTGGGCGTAGACCTTTACCATCATTGGGGGGTGTCAAGGGAAATCGATTTAGGTATTGCTACCGGATTCTCCAATGCATTTGGAGAAACACAAGAAGCAGGAAGTATACAGGCCAAGTTTGATAATGTGCAATATGTTCCTTTGGCGGGTTCTGTGCGCATCTATCCAACTTCCGGATTTAAATTCGGAGCCGATGTGGGGTATGCCCTTGGCGTGAATAGTGGAAACGAAGGCGGATTTTACTATAGACCCTCCCTAGGTATTGATATGAACGGCGGCACCAAGGAATTTCATATTTCCTATTTTGCCGTGAATGGTGACGCCACCTTCTCTTCGGTTTTAGCCGGCTTTTTAATCTTGTTCTAGGCATAGTAAAACAAAAAATATGGCAAGGCGTGAAGAAATTCACGCCTTTTTTGTTTTTCAAAAGACCGCTGAAATGTTCAGCGGACTTTAAAGGAGTCGATGTACTTCTTCAAAAAGCAAGACAAAGCAAGGGGAGGTCCCATTTTCGTTGAAATGCCGTGAGGTTTGGCATTTTGATGGCCAATTTTTTTATATTTATGATCTATAAACAACGAAACACAACTATTATGAAAAAATCCCTCTACATGGCCTTATGTGCCATATGTATGTCCGCTACCCTTTTCGCCCAAGACGATATTAAGATCGGAGTGACCGGTGGACTGATCAACTCGAATACAAGCGTTAATTTATCCGTAATAGGTTTTGATCTGCTCGATCTCAATGCCATTAACAAGGTAGGATTTTATGTAGGCGCCATCGGTGATGTCGGTATTACCGAAAAATTTCATGCGCAGGCAGAGTTAACCTACGGCAGCGCTGGGGATTTGGGCTTTATATTTTTACCCATTATGGCCAAGTATTACATTTTAGATGGACTGAATATTCAGGTAGGGCCTCAATTCAATATTTCTACGAATGTTGGGGAAATCAAAAGTGCCATACGTGATATTGAAGATGTTGTAGGGTCGAATGGCAACCTTGATGACGTCATCAGTAAAACCGGAGTCGATCTTGGTTTCGGAGCGGGTTACGATATTACGGACAACCTCTCTGCCCAAGCCCGTTTTGCTATTGAAATGACCAATCGCTATAACGGTCCGTTGAACAACTCGTTAAAAGTCAGGGCATCGACCTTTAATATTGGAATTGCTTATTTTTTCTAAGAGATACGCCTCATATCTTTTCTTATTAACCTTAAATCATTTTTGCTATGAAAAAAACAGTAGTATTTATCGTATGCGCGTTTATCGGTCTGAGCACCAGTAACGCACAAGTTATTCAGGGCACCAGTAACGTCGGAGGCGGCAGTAGTGCCGACACTGAATTCAATATTGGGGTCAAGGCAGGTTTCGGAGCATCTACTTTTTTCGGCTCCGGATTCACCGGTATTTCTGCACGACCTAGTGTTTATGCCGGGGGTATTGCTGAGATACCTGCTTTTTTTGATGGTTTTTATTTGCAACCGGAACTGGTTTTTTCATTACAAGGGGCTGATGTTGGTTTGGACAATTTGAACCTGTACTACCTGAACATCCCGCTAATGGGCAAGTACCATATTACAGAGGAGATCGCCGTTGAGCTTGGACCACAAATCGGCTTTTTGATTGCCGACAGCTGGGACGACCCAGTTACGGGCTCTGAAACGAACAAAATCAACCTCGGGATCAATATCGGTGGGGGCTATCGACTGAACGAGAATCTTTATTTTCAGTTGCGATTTAGTCCCGGTTTCACTAAGATTCTGGATGATATCAATCTTACCAATGGTGTATTTCAGGTAGGAGCGGCCTATTTCTTTTAGATTGATATTGAGAAAATGATAGTAGTTACCAAGACCAACGTTTTCTTTTAAGGTGAAATAGCCTAATTTTAACCTATGAAGTTAATTATCATAAACGGCCCGAATCTCAATCTTCTTGGAAAACGGGAACCTGAAGTCTACGGCAACAAGACTTTTGAGGATTATTTTGCCGAACTTCAAATCAAGTTCAAGAATGTTCAACTGGAGTATTTTCAATCCAATATCGAGGGAGAGCTTATCAGTCGAATTCAGGAAGTTGGTTTTTCATATGATGGTATTGTGCTTAACGCCGCTAGTTATACCCATACTTCTGTCGGTATAGGTGATGCGGTAAAGGCCGTTGAGACACCTGTAGTCGAAGTGCATATCTCCAATACCCATAAAAGGGAAGAGTTCAGGCATGTTTCCTATATATCCTCTGGGGCCAAAGGTGTCATACTTGGTTTCGGTTTACAAAGCTATGACCTGGCCATACAAGCTTTTATCGATTCGAAGTAAAGTCCGAATCTGGTTTACGGTGCGTATATATTCATAAAAACCCCCTGCTATGAAACCGATTATAGGGCTGCTGCTGCTTGTTTTTTTCCCATTCTTTTCTTGTAATACTGAAGATGCACAGGTTGCTGTGGATGGTGTCGAAGAGGAGGAAACGGAAGAACCCGTCATAGCCAAGGTCGAGATTTCCTTGTCAACGGCCTTCCCAGAGCTCTCTTTCGAACAGCCACTTGACCTACAATCGCCAAATGATGGTACGGACCGTATTTTCGTAGTCGAGAAGCCAGGAAGAATCCAGGTCTTTTCCAATGCTACGGATACTAGCGAAGCTACACTTTTTCTAGACTTGGGAAATGACATTTCTACAACCAGTGAGCAAGGGCTTTTAGGCTTGGCGTTTCATCCTGATTACAGCTCAAATGGCTTCTTTTATGTGTATTATACGCCCAACACGGGGCAGTCGGTTGTATCTCGCTTCTCGGTTTCAGCATCCAATGGTAGTACTGCCGAGCGCGATAGCGAACTGGTTTTGTTAGAGATACCACAACCTTTTACAAATCACAATGGAGGACAAATCGCTTTTGGACCGGATGGCTTTCTCTATATTGCTCTTGGCGACGGGGGAAGTGGGGGCGACCCACTGAATCATGGTCAAACAACAAGGTCACTTTTGGGTAGTATACTTCGCATTGATGTTGATAACCGGGAAGGTGAAGCCAATTATGCAATTCCGCAAGATAATCCCTTTGTGGATGACCAAGGCTCACGAAATGAGATTTATGCTTACGGTCTTCGAAATCCGTGGCGGATGAGTTTTGATAGCCAGACCGATAAATTATGGACGGGTGATGTGGGTCAAGGTGCTATAGAGGAGATCGATATTATTACGAATGGTGGAAATTATGGTTGGAAATTTTTTGAAGGCACCGAGTGTTTTTCAGGGGATTGTGATGCTACAGGATTGATTCCTCCGATTTTTGAGTACGATCATACAAATGGAGACCGTTCGATTACCGGTGGATATGTATATCGAGGGGCGGCACTTCCCACCCTACAGGGAAAATATATCTACGGTGATTTCGTCAGTGGCAGAATATGGGCCTTGGAAGAAGACGGAAGTGCAAATACCTTGCTTGTTGAATCAGGCCTTGCCGTCGCCTCTTTCGGCACGGATGCAAACCACGAATTATACGTATGCGCTTTTGATGGTTCGATTTATAAGTTTGTAGAAAACGCCCAATAGGTTCTTTAAGTAAGCGATTACCCTTCAACTCTAGAACTCACTCCGATGCTTTCAAGGGTTTCAAATACTTTGAGTCCACATAGAAGGTAGCAAAGGGGAGAAGGGATGCGGTCAATAAAATGACCACTCGTTTGAACGGCCATTTTTTTTGGAAACAAAAAAGCAAAGCGAGTAGGATGTATGCAATAAAAAGAACGCCATGCGCATAACCAACATATTTATTGGGCATGGGTAAGCCGGCCATGTACTTCAGAGGCATGGTCACCGCAAACAAGGAGAGATAGGATATGCCTTCTAAAATGGAGGTAATGCGGAACAGGTTGAGCATAGCTTTAACTAAAGAGAATTAAGATAATAACGGGGAAAATCAACCCTATAAGTGCCAATTTCCACCCCCTTCTTTTAAAGGTGTTCTTTCCCTTGGTGATAATGAACATTCCGGTAAAGGCGATGACAAGCATACCGATACCGAAAACATCTGAATACCAGATCCAGAACTTATTGGTCGTTTTATGCAAGAACATCGTTTGCCCCAAAATAGGAGTTTTACGCTTGTACTCTACAATGCCTTTGCCGGTAGTCAGGTCAGCATCAAGCACAATATTATCATCATAATAGACGCGGAGTTCGTTATCTCGAATTCGGTGACTATCATATTCGACATCCAGATTCCAAGATGACGAAATTTCTTTGATGAACTTCTCCGAATCAATGGCGTTTTTATCCGACGGAAGCTCCAATTGCACTTCTTTGGTCTCATAGGTGTAATCCATTGGGTACCAATCTTGCCGATGGTTCAATATGATTCCTGAAAAAGAGAATGCGATAATCAAACCGATATAAAAATAGGCGACATCTCTATGAACAGTTCTATTTTCCCATTTCATTTCGACTATATTTTTCTAGTTTTATCGATACCTCAACCTTGGAGCAATCCCAAAGGATATACCGACTATGATTTCGAGTTCGCTGTATTATAAATGGATAACCTCGTCATAAGCGTCCGCTACTGCTTCCATAACTGCTTCGCTCATGGTCGGGTGAGGGTGAACAGCTTTCAAAACTTCGTGACCAGTAGTCTCTAGTTTACGCGCGACCACCGCCTCGGCGATCATATCGGTCACACCAGCTCCGATCATGTGACAGCCTAACCATTCGCCATATTTCGCGTCGAATATTACTTTCACAAAACCGTCTGAGGCTCCAGATGCTTTTGCTTTACCACTTGCCGAAAAAGGAAATTTCCCCACTTTAATGTCCAATCCTTTTTCTTTGGCCTGTTTCTCGGTTAGCCCCACGGAAGCCACTTCAGGAGAACAGTACGTACAACCAGGTATATTACCGTAATCCAACGCTTCCACATGCATTCCCGCGATTTTTTCGACACAAAGAATTCCTTCTGCGGAAGCAACATGGGCCAAGGCCTGTCCGGGTGTCACGTCTCCTATTGCGTAGTATCCAGGGATATTCGTCTGATAGAAATCGTTGACCAATATTTTGTCCCTGTCCGTAGCTATACCTACATCTTCAAGACCGATATGCTCAATATTGGTTTTGATGCCAACGGCGGAGAGCACCACATCAGCTTCTAAGATTTCCTCTCCTTTTGAGGTTTTTACCGTAGCTTTTACTCCTTCACCTGAGGTATCTACTCCAGTGACCTCGGCTGATGTCATTATCTTGATTCCGGTTTTCTTGAAACTTCGTTCCAACTGTTTCGACACATCCTCGTCTTCTACGGGAACGATACGGTCCAAATATTCAACAACGGTAACCTCCGTTCCCATGGCATTGTAGAAATAGGCGAACTCGATACCTATTGCCCCACTACCCACTACAACAAGCTTTTTTGGCTGTTTTTCCAAGGTCATCGCTTCGCGATATCCAATGATTTTTTTCCCATCTTGAGGTAGACTTGGAAGCTCACGGCTACGAGCACCTGTAGCAATGACAATGTGCGAGGCACTATGTTCGGTTTCGCTGCCATCTTCACTTTTCACGGAGATTTTCTTGCCCGGTTTTAAAGTTCCGAAACCCTTGATCACTTCGATTTTATTTTTTTTCATCAAGAATTGAACGCCCTTACTCATGCCATCTGCGACACCTCTACTACGTTTCACCACGGCATCGAAATCCTTATCCACTCCTTCGGCCTTTAGGCCGTAGTCACCTGCATGTTGAAGGTATTCGAATACCTGTGCTGATTTCAATAGTGCTTTGGTCGGTATACAACCCCAGTTCAGGCAAACACCGCCAAGGCTTTCCTTTTCTACAATGGCTGTTTTCAAACCCAATTGTGACGCCCTGATAGCGGTTACGTAGCCGCCTGGACCACTACCCAAAACAATAACATCGAAATTGCTCATATCCTTAGTTTTTGAAGTTCATTTTACGAAGTGCAAAAGTACGGAATTCAAACTCCAAAAAGCAAGTGCCGAATCGCAAAAGAGCGATAATCCGAAATTGATTTACAAACCGAATTTTTCTTTGTTAAAGGTTGCAGAGCCCCCCTTGGGGATGGAGAGGGAATTCCATCCGGCCCCTTTTATCATTTTTCCGATAAAAACGATTTGTCCCACATGATTTGAATAGTGGGCGAGTTGGCGATGCACGGCTTCTATGACCGTATGTTGCTCATTCCGAATGCGTATGGGTGTATTAAAATTGGTACCGTTAAGGGTCGCTAAAGCATCGAATAGGCAGTTCCAGCCCTTGGCCCACGCTTCGAGCATTTCTTTTTTTGACCCGTAGCCGTTTTCGAATTCATCTTCCCGATTGCGCCAGATCTTCTCGCCATCTTCCTCCAAAAAATTAGTCCATCTGCTACGCATATTTCCCACTAAATGCTTTACGATAATCGCAATGCTGTTATCGGTATCGCTATAGGTCCAATGGATGTCCTGATTATCAAGCTGGGCAAAGGTTCGGTCACCTAGTGTTTTGTAGCGTTTAAATTCGAATAGGGCACTATCTATAAAATTTTTCTCGTAGCTCATGTACTTCAAGATAAAAAATAATAGGCTTACTTGTATTTTGTACCAGTTCAAGAACAAAAAAACCGGAACCTATCGGCCCCGGAATTTGAAGTTTGTCTTTCTTTTCAAAGAAATCAAACACTAAGGGATCACAACCTCTATTTTGAGGGGATGAATTTCAAGGCAGCGCCATTGATACAGTGCCGTTCGCCCGTTGGGGCAGGGCCGTCTTCAAAAACATGTCCTAAATGCCCACCACAGGTAGCGCAATGCTCTTCGGTGCGTTTGTATCCTATTTTATAATCGACGTCATAGCCAACATTTCCTTCTATTTCCTTATAAAAACTGGGCCATCCCGTACCGGAGTCGAATTTGGTCTCGCTTCTAAATAGTTCCGTGTCGCAGGCGGCACAGACATATATACCTTCCTCTTTATTGTCTAAAAGTTCGCTCGTGAATGGGTTTTCGGTAGCTTCCTTTCGAAGGACATAGAACTGCATGTCGGTCAGTTGATTTTTCCATTCTGCCTCGGTCTTGGTAATTGGAAATTCCTTTTCGGACTTTTTTTGAATGACTTTTGCCGATTCATTTTCTTGCGAGTTGCCCTTGCAGGCGAGTACTAAGAAGCAAAGGGCGATGGTAATATTTCGTAACATAGCTAAATTTTGTTTTTTCTTTTTCTCATTCCTCTTTTATCAGGAATTGTTTTTGGAAATTCTAATTGAAATGAACTTTCGTTTTTAGACGTAGCGCACTTGGAATACTTTCAAAATTAAGAATTATTCCTATAGGTACTGATAAAGAAAAAGCCCCCTTAGTAATTAGAAAAAGGGGGCTGTTTTAAGGGTTTTACCGCTCTTAGGGCAATTTGATTTTTTGGATATCACCTTCTTCGATATTTAAGGCCTGAAGTACGGTTGATAGATTTGATTTATCCATTTTAGAGGACGTGCCCAGATTGGCAGGAATGACTACGACCCTGAATACTTGTGCCTCCACAAGATCCGCCGGTATTAGGGTTGCATCGAACTCGGGTTCGACGAATATTCCGAAATCAGCTTGCGTAAAATCGAAATTATAGTATAATAATCCTTGTTCGGAGAAAAACGGTTGTGGTAACTGTCGCCAAACATCAAGTCCGTCGTTTACCTCCTCCAGTCGATACATTAGTATGACATCATCTTGTATTAGGGTGATGTCCGACGGGTAGAGCTCTGGGCCAAATTCATAGATGTTGGCATCGGTATTCAGCAAGAAATCTATTTCAAACTCAAAAGCCGCTGCCTCGAAGGCCGATCCGTCCTCACCGGCTGGTCCCTGAGGACCTTGTGCTCCGTCAAAACCAGGAGGTCCGATAGGGCCTTCGCATGAAGTTAAAAATAAGGCTAAAAATACTCCGAATACTACACTGATTTTTCTCATAATGAATATTTAATACGTTTTGTTCGATTTCTATTTTTTCTATCGTTTCAAAAAGCGTTCCATTTTTTTGGTTTGCGCAAAAGTAAAAAGACCGAATGCCAAAGTAAGCAACGCTTTTTCCTTATATTTCGCACAAGTTAGTTAGTTTTGCATCCTAATTATCAACGATATGGCCAAAGTAATAGTACATAGTCTTTTTACCGATTTCGATATTGATTTGTTTAAAGCCGGAAAGCATTTTCGATTGTACGATAAGTTGGGTTCACATCCTTTGGAAGTAGCAGGAGTTAAGGGTACTTATTTCGCGGTTTGGGCCCCAACGGCACGAAGTGTATCCGTAGTTGGTAATTTCAATGATTGGAACGATAGTGCCCATCTTTTAAATGTACGATGGGACTCTAGTGGTATATGGGAGGGTTTTATCCCCGATGTAGGACACGGTGAAATTTATAAGTATAAAATATACTCGAACAATCATGGTGCCGTAACGGAAAAGGCCGATCCTTTCGCAAGATACTGCGAGCACCCGCCCAACACTGCTTCCATCATTTGGGAAGCGGATTATAAGTGGAAAGATAAGAAATGGATGGGTTACCGGGCCGAAAAGAACGGGCTCAATCGCCCATATTCGGTTTATGAGGTACATTTGGGATCTTGGAAAAAGAAAAATGGCAATGAATTCCTGTCCTATGCCGATTTGGCTAAGGAATTAACGGAATATGTAAAGGATATGGGTTTTACCCACGTGGAGTTTATGCCCATCATGGAATACCCCTATGACCCCTCTTGGGGCTATCAATTGACAGGGTATTTTGCACCTACATCTCGTTTTGGTGAGCCGGAAGGCTTTAAGCTTTTGGTCGATACCCTTCATCAGAACGATATTGGGGTCATTCTTGATTGGGTGCCGTCACATTTTCCGGAAGATGCCCATGGCCTCGGTTTTTTTGACGGATCACACCTCTATGAACATCCCGATCGCAGAAAAGGATACCACCCCGATTGGAAGAGTTTGATTTTCAACTATGGTAGAAATGAAGTACGTGCTTTCTTGATCAGTAATGCCCTTTTCTGGCTCGATCAATTTCATGTAGACGGACTTCGGGTCGATGCAGTGGCTTCAATGCTTTATTTGGATTACTCAAGGGAAGAGGGCGAATGGGAGCCCAATATCTATGGCAATAACGAAAATCTTGAAGCCATGTCGTTTATTCGTGAAATGAACGAGGCGGTCTATTCTAACTTTTCAGGTGTACAGACGATTGCGGAGGAATCAACAGCTTTTACAGGTGTCTCGAAACCCGTTAATCTAGGGGGGCTCGGTTTCGGAATGAAGTGGATGATGGGCTGGATGCACGATACCCTTGAATATTTCAAAAAAGAGCCTGTCTACAGAAAACATCACCAGAACGACCTTACCTTTAGCATGACCTACGCATTCACCGAAAACTTTATGCTTCCTTTTTCGCATGATGAAGTGGTGTATGGCAAACAATCGTTATTGTACAGAATGCCCGGTGACGAGTGGCAGCGATTTGCGAACCTGAGACTACTGTATGGCTATATGTTTACACATCCTGGTGCGAATTTGATTTTTATGGGTGGGGAGTTCGGTCAAACTTCCGAATGGAATTTCCAACAAAGTCTTGATTGGCACTTATTGCAGTATGAAGTGCATTCGGGTACGCAACAAATGGTAAAGGACCTGAACGCATTTTACAAGACACATCCGGCTTTGTATGAGAAGCAATTCAGTCCCGAAGGTTTTCAATGGATCGATTACGGAGATCATGAGAATTCCGTATTGACCTATATTAGAAAAGGACATGATACCAAGAACGATATTTATGTTGTCTTGAATTTAACACCGGTACCTCGGGAGAATTATAGAATAGGGCTTCCTAAAAAATCCGGTACGATGAAAGAGCTCTTTAACAGTGACGAAAAGAAATATGGCGGCTCCGGTATGTCTTCCAATATTTCAAAATTGGCCAAGAAACCCTGGCATGGTCATGAAAAATCAATCGAAATAACCATTCCCCCTTTAAGTATTGTGATTTTTCAATAACCTTTAACGAAGAAAATGCAATTTCTGCCGAATCGGTATCCTTTCATTTTCTAATTAGAAGTTAAAGTGTTTTTTTTGTTAGCTTATTAAAAACCTACTATGATTACAAACACGGAATTAGAGTATAAGGGTGATTTATACCCCAATCAAATAGTCGATTTTTTACAGGACGTCGACAAGCTTTATTTTACTTCTGAAAATGGAGTGGTATTGCAAATTACGGTACTTCGAAATAGTGCCCTTCGTTTTCGGTATGCCACCAATTATACTTTTCAACCCGATTTCTCCTATGCGATCAGTGAGGTTGGTCTTCGAGGGTATGACAAGCTTGATGTTTCGGAAACCGATACGGAGTATCTTGTCGAAACCATACGGATGAAGGTTTTGGTCGATAAAAAGACCATGCGTGTTCAGATTTCCGACCCTGACGGACAGATTATTAATGAAGATGAGATAGGGTTTCATTGGGAAGAAAACTACCAGTATGGCGGTAATACGGTGAAAATGAGCAAGATTACCCAATCCGGCGAAAGCTTTTACGGAATGGGTGATAAAGCGACACACTCCAATTTGAAAGGCAAGCGCATTTCTAACTGGGTGACCGATCAATATGCCTATGGTAAAGATCAGGATCCGTTGTACAAGGCAATACCGTTTTATGTGGGTTTGACAAATGGTAAGGCCTATGGCATATTTTTCGATAATACCTTCAAGACCCATTTCGATTTTGCCCATGAACGAAGAAATGCGACGAGTTTTTGGGCTGATGGAGGAGAGATGAATTACTATTTCATCTATGGCCCTGATATGAAGAAAGTGGTACGCCTCTATACGGATTTGACAGGGAAACCGGAATTGCCCCCGCTTTGGGCTTTGGGATATCAGCAATCAAAATGGAGTTATTTTCCCGAGAGTAATGTCAAAGAGATTGCCAAGAAGTTCAGAGACTTAAAAATACCCTGTGACGCCATTTATCTGGATATCGATTATATGGATGGTTTCCGCTGCTTTACTTGGGATAAAGAACGATTTCCTGATCCGAAAAGAATGATCGGTGAATTGGAGGAAGATGGGTTTAAGACCGTTGTTATGATCGATCCTGGTATTAAGGTAGATCGCGACTATTGGGTCTATCAAGAAGCCATGGAGAACGACTATTTCTGCAAACGAGGTGATGGTCCGTATATGAGTGGAAAGGTATGGCCGGGCCAATGCCACTTTCCTGATTTCACGAATCCTGAGGTCAGGGCTTGGTGGGCAGAACTATATAAGGAGTTTATGGCCGAAATGGGGGTCCATGCCGTCTGGAACGACATGAACGAACCTGCCGTTATGGAGGTTCCTTCAAAGACCGCACCGCTTGATACCCGTCATGACTATGAGGGTAATTCCTGTACACATCGGAAAGCACACAATGTATATGGTATGCAAATGGTGAGAGCCACCTATGCAGGGGTAAAAAAGCATACCTACCCGAAAAGACCATTTGTCATCACCCGTGCCGCCTATGCAGGAACGCAGCGCTACGCATGTACCTGGACGGGCGATAATGTTGCCACATGGGAACATTTGTGGTTGGCCAATGTGCAAATGCAACGCATGTGTATGAGTGGCTATTCTTTTGTAGGTTCCGATATCGGTGGATTTGCCGAACAACCTAACGGAGAGCTTTTTGCCAGATGGATTCAACTTGGTATTTTCCATCCCTTCTGTCGAGTGCATTCCAGTGGAGATCATGGTGATCAAGAACCATGGTCTTTTGATACTGATGTGACCGATATTGTCAGAAGGTTTATCGAGTTGCGTTATCAATTGTTGCCTTATTTATATACGATGTTCTACGAATACTCAAAAGGAGGTATCGCGATGTTGAAATCACTTGTGATGTTCGATCAAGAAGATCCACAGACCCATTACAGAACTGATGAGTTTATTTTTGGAGACCAAATCTTGGTCTGTCCGGTTCAGGAACCGAATGCTCAGGGAAGAAGAATGTACATCCCTCGAGGGAAATGGTATAACTATTGGAACGATGAGCTATTTGAAGGCGGCAAAGAGAAGTGGGTAGCCGCCGATATCGATAGTATTCCATTATTTGTAAAAGCAGGAGCGATTATACCGAAATACCCTGTGCAACAATACATAGGTGAAAAAGAAATCGACAAGTTGATCCTTGAGGTGTATTTTAAGGACGGCGTCGAGAATTCAACGGTATATGAAGATGGTGCAGACGGCTATGACTATACCAAAGGAAGATATAGCTTAAGAAATTTCAAGTTGGTCGGAAAGGAGAAACAATTAAGTATTCAGCAGTATAAAGATGGTACGTTCATCACGCCCTATGGCACTATGGAAATCAAATTGCACGGGTTGCCTTTTCAGATAGATGGCATAGAGATTGATAATGAAAAGGTAGATTTAAAAGACGTCAAGCGCAACGGAAATGATTCGATCGAGGTGGATAAGGACTTTACGACCTTGCACATCACGGGAAAATAATTTTTTTTGTATTTTACGTCAAACTAAACACTATCATACAATGAAAAAAGTAATTCTGATCATGGCCCTTTTTTTGGGCGTGACGGCTTGTAAGGTCAACCCTTTTACAGGCAAAAAAATGTTGAATTTTTATGGGAATAAACAGATTTTCCCAATGGCTTTTGCCCAATATGATCAATTCTTGACTGAAAATGCCGTAGTCGAGAATACGGCGGAATCACGCATGATTACAAAAGTTGGCCAACGCATAGCTTCTGCTGCCGAGAGATGGTTGAACGCCAATGGGTTTCAAGGGTATCTCAATGATTATAAATGGGAATACAATTTGGTAAAGGATGAGACGGTGAATGCGTGGTGTATGCCTGGCGGTAAAATCGTTTTTTATACCGGCATTTTGCCGATTACCCAAACCGAGAGGGGGGTAGCGGTAGTTATGGGCCATGAGGTGGCACATGCTTTGGCAGATCACGGGGCGCAGCGTATGAGCGCTGGAACACTACAACAGATAGGAGCAGTGGCCGGTAATGTCGCTATTCAAGATGAGCGAAAGCGAAATATGTTCAATCAGGCATATGGTCTAGGTTCGACTTTAGGGATTATGCTGCCCTTCAGTCGAGGTCATGAAACAGAGGCGGATCGCATCGGGCTTCAGATTATGGCAATTGCCGGATATGATCCTACGGAAGCAGCTGAACTATGGAAACGCATGAAGACCAAAAGTGGGGGACAGGCCCCACCGGAATTCATGAGTACCCACCCATCGAATGACACACGAATTCAAAACCTTACTGCTTGGGCTCCATTGGCCAAGCAAGAGGCTCAAAAATTCGGGGTTACAACTTTTCAATAAATAAGGGTAATAATCGTATATTTAAAACCGTTCCACACTGGAACGGTTTTTTTATAGTTTCATGGCAAAGACCGCACCGATTAAAGGAAGCAAGAAATTATTGAATGCTTGGGCATTCTATGATTGGGCGAATTCCGTTTACACCCTGACCATTGCTTCATCGATCTTTCCTATATTTTATTCTGCCCTGTTCTCTTCCAAAGACGAATTGGTCACCGCTTTCGGTTTTGAGATGAAGCCGACGGTACTCATTGAAATCATTACTGCATTTACTTTTTTGGTCGTGGCCGTGTCTTCTCCCATTTTGTCGGGAATTGCCGATTATGTGGGCAACAAGAAGAATTTCATGAAGTTCTTTTGCTATCTGGGCAGTCTTGGATGCATCGGGTTGTATTGGTTTGATCTAGACTATATTCATACCAGTCTTCTGTTCTATTTTATGGGGTTGTTAGGGTATTGGGGTAGCTTGGTCTTTTACAATTCTTACTTGCCGGATATCGCTTTTGAAGAGCAGCAAGACCGTATTAGTGCCAAAGGCTTTTCTATGGGCTATATCGGTAGTGTGCTGCTGCTGGTGCTCAATTTGGCCATGGTCATGAAGCCGGAATGGTTCGGGTTTGATATCGGAACCACCGAAAAGGAACTCAATATGGCGAAGTTCGAGGCTATGAAGATTTCCTTTATTACGGTTGGACTTTGGTGGGCCCTTTTCAGTCAATATACCTTTGCGATTTTGCCCAAAGGTGTATCCAATGGCCATAAAGTCACCAAAGATGTCTTGCTGAACGGATTTAAGGAATTACAGTCCGTTTGGCAACAATTGAAGCAAGACCTAAGGTTAAAGCGCTATTTGGAAGCCTTTTTTGTATTTAGCATGGCCGTACAGACCATTATGCTGATCGCAGTGTATTTTGGCGAAAAGGAAATCGCGTGGGCCGATGATGATCAAAAAACCACCGGATTGATTATCAGTATTTTGGTCATTCAATTAGTAGCTATTGTCGGGGCGGTGCTCACTTCTAGGGCTTCGGATAGATTCGGTAATATCAAAACGCTTATCGTCGTCAATGCCATATGGATGTGTCTTTGTTTCTATGCCTATTTTATGGTGACGCCGACGCAATTCTATATAGCCGCTGGTTTTGTAGGTTTGGTGATGGGCGGGGTACAGGCGTTGGCCAGATCTACCTATTCCAAATTTTTACCAGAGACTGAGGATACGGCAAGCTATTTCAGTTTTTATGATGTGGCCGAAAAAATAGGTATTGTTATCGGAATGGTCATTTTTGCGATAGT
Organism: Maribacter corallii; assembly: GCF_047345415.1. Classification (NCBI taxonomy): domain Bacteria; kingdom Pseudomonadati; phylum Bacteroidota; class Flavobacteriia; order Flavobacteriales; family Flavobacteriaceae; genus Maribacter; species Maribacter corallii. Next base: position 274,840 of record NZ_JBLFEP010000004.1, on the reverse strand, counting down.
GGATGAAAAATTCAATATGCGATATGCCATACTTTTCTTGTTCTTATTCTTTTTGATTGGTATTATATTGCTTTTTCGAGTGCCTAGAAATGAAAAAACCCCTGTATGAACAGGGGCTCTAGTGTTGTTCGTTTTTTGATGTTGGGTTTGTTATCCTCTTGAGATATCTCCTGATCCCGAGGCCTTGGTATCTACTTTCTCTGGGTTTCCACGATAGTTAATGTCCCCTGAACCGGATACGCGTGCTTTCAGCATCTTGTTAGCGGTCACCTTGATATCCGCAGAACCTGACACGGTGGCGTCAACGTTGTCCGCCTCTAAATCGTATGCTTTGATATCTCCGCTTCCTGAAATCGTGGCTTCGAAGTCAGTTGTGGATCCACTTAACCGGATATCCCCAGACCCTGACATCCTGGCTTCCACCGAACTTGCATCGACATCCACAGTAATATCTCCTGAACCTGACATTGCCGTTTTGAACGTATTGGTCTTGATGGTCGTTTTTGAAACGATATCTCCAGAACCTGATAGGGCCAAGGCATCGATGCTCTCAACGGGTACGGTTATCCGTATGCCGTCATCCCAGGAAGAAGGTTTTAGGTTCACTCCTTTTTTGGTCTTGATCACCAATTTTCCATCTTTTACTTCGGTGATTACATAGTCCAACAAATTGGACTCCCCTTCCAAGGTAATGGTACCTTCCTTACCGTCTACTAAATCTACATCGAACCAGCCCGATAGCGCAACAGCATCATAATCACCAACGCTGCGATCTGTGGTTATTGTGTTTCCATTGCCTTTGATACGTTTTCCCCATTGGGCGGTACATGAAACCGTGAAGGCCATTATTAAACTTAAAGTGATGATTTTTTTCATTTTGATTGTTGTTTTGACCTGCCTGTCGACAGGTTGTTAATATACTGAAGACTAAATTATTCTAATTTTTCGTAAATGTTATTCCTCCATAGTCACTGGAGATATTCACGGAGTTACCGCTGTTCGCCGAGCCGTAATATCCCTTGTAATACTTACTGGTATTCTTGACTTCACTGATGTTCATTTCAAAATCGTCTTTACCACTGACTCCGGCATACGATGTTTTTATCTCGAAATCAAAGTGATATTGCGGGTCGTACCCTATTTTAATGCCTGTGTAATCACCATTTACCCGGAGATTGCCAGCGTCTGAGGCCATTTCATTGATTTTAACGGAACCATAGTCGGCCGTAATATCCACATTGCCATGAAGGGTTCCCAATTTTACTGTAATATAATCACCCGTGCCCTGAACATTGTCGGCCTCACCGACCTCCAATTTTCCATAATCGGTATTGTAATCAAGATTACCCATTTTTTCAACGGTCGAATTGGTGTAATCTGCATTGATTTTCAAATCACCAGCCTTTGCGATGGTAAAACCGGAATAATCGGCCGTAATCGTACCACTATTTATAAAATCGATTGTAGACTTTGAAGTGTAATCAAAATTCAACTGGTTGTTCCTTCCACGGAGCTCACCAATCTCCAAGCGGCCATAATCACAATTGATTTTTGCATGTCCGTCTATCCTATCTAAGATGATATTGCCATAGTCATTGTTCAGATGTACACTATTTTTGACCGGTAATTTTATGGTATAATTGATTTGCATATGTACGTTGTTGTTTCGGCCGCCCCAGCCCCAACCATTCCTTGAGTTGTTGAAGATGGTTTTTGCGGAAACTACGCTGCTACTGGCATCAAAGTCTACGGTGATACCGTCTAGCTTTCGCTGCACTTTTTCCTCATTGTTTCCATTGGTCTTGATATGCACTTCGATCAGCACCTTGTTTCCTTCCCAGGAGGTCAGGTTGAGGTTTCCATAGCTATTGCTTACCTTAAGTAAGGCATCTGAGTTGACATCGAATTCCTTCTTGATGGTTTTTTCCTTGGTATACTTACCTTTCAATTTGCCATTGCCGGCCGAAAGAAGCATGGGGACTGTTAAAAACAGTACCGTTATGTATTTAAATAGTATAGTTCGCATCATTTTGATTTTTTAGTGTTTTTATTGTTTCGATTTGGTCGAGCACGTCTTCTAAAAGGTCTATCCTTGTTTGAAAATTCGTAATCATGGCACTGAGGATCAATTTACTGTTACCGCCATTGATGAGGTCTTGTTCCAAAGTGCTATAGTTGGTTTCCAGACGCCGTAATTGTATCGTGGTATCGTCGATTATCTTTTGGGTCTCAGGTGTACCCATCTCTTCAAGTTCCCTCACCTGTTCTTCGATCAAACTCGCAAAGTAAAACTGTGTTTGTGACACCTCCGGTGATATTTCCGCCACCTGCTCATCGCGAGTCGGTGCTGAATTGAAAAAGCCGATGCCGACGCCGACAAGTAGCACAATGGAGGCTGCTATCGATAAAGGTCTCCACCATGATTTCTTTTTGCGCTCTATAGAGACCACCCCTTGTGAGGCTTGTAATTTTTCAAGAAAGCGTTGTTGATGTCCTTCTTTGGGTTCTCCGATATCGAAAGTGCCCTGGAGCTTGTCAAACAGTTGTTCTATATTTTCGTTTTCCATTAGTAGGGAATTGTTAATTTCTTTCTTAGACTTTCCTTTGCCCTGCTTATCGTCGTGCGACAGTTGGCATTGCTGATATTCATGATTTGACTGATTTCTTCATAATCATATCCTTCAATTAAATGTAAGGTCAAAGAAACTCTGTAATTGTCCTTTAATAGGTTCATGGTTTCCATCACTTTTTGAGCCTTCAGTTCGGTTAACGCATGATCCGAAACAACTCCGTCATTATCTTCGACCTTATAAATTACATCATCCAGATCAACTTCTTTTTTCTTCTGTTTCTTTCTGTAATGATAGATACTGTTGTTTATCACAATGCGTTTAAGCCAAGCTCCGAAAGTTACCTCTCCCTTAAATGTATGCAGCTTCGTAAACGCGTTTAAAAACGACTCTTGCATTACATCCTCAGCTTCGGCGCTATCTTTTACAATCCGAACGGCCGTGTTGTACATGGCTTTGTAATAGCGGTTGTAAATTTCCAATTGTGCACTTGATTTTCCTTCTAGACACAATTGCAATAAAGCGTCAGTATGTTCTTTTTTGTGGCTCAAAAAATGAATGGTTTGTCTTAGAGATAAGCCAATTTAACGATTGTTACAGTTTGTGCTAAAAAAAAACAACATTATGGCATGGGAATTGCCAAATCAAAGGGAATGAAGTACACAAAGAACACCTTAACTGCCCCAAGCGTAGGAGTTCAGGGTGTTGAAGTATAATTTTTAAAAATAGAGTTCTGTACAGCTAATGACAGAATGACCGAAATACGACTATGGGAGATTCCAAGTTTACAAATTTTGACAATATGTCTTTGCATTCTATTGAAGAGGATGCGGAATTAATACCACTTTTGACACCGGAGGATGAGGAGCAGATGAACAATGAAAATCTCCCGGAAACCCTGCCTATATTGCCTCTGCGCAATACGGTCTTGTTTCCAGGAGTAGTCGTTCCAATTACCGCAGGTCGCGATAAATCGATAAAACTCGTAAAAGATGCCAATACCGGGTCTAAGGTTATCGGTGTGGTCTCTCAAAAAGACGAGAGTGTTGAGAATCCTGATGTGAAGGACATCAATACGATAGGTACTGTTGCCCGTATCCTCCGTATTTTGCAAATGCCCGACGGAAATACGACTGTCATCATTCAAGGAAAGAAACGGTTTGAAATAGCCGAGGTGCTTACAAAAGACCCCTATCTTACGGCTACGGTACGCGAAACGAAAGAGGAGCGACCCGCACCGGAAGACAAGGAGTTTCTGACGATTATCGAAACTATCAAAGAAGTGGCCCTTCAAATCATTAGGGACAACCCGAATATACCTAGTGAGGCCTCATTTGCCATTAAAAATATTCAAAGCAATTCGTTCCTGATCAATTTTGTTTCATCAAATCTCAATCTCGATGTAAAGGACAAACAGGAATTGTTGGAAATCGGCAATTTACAAGACCGTGCACTGGCTACCTTGAAGTATATGAATGTCGAGTTGCAAAAGTTGGAACTTAAGAACGATATTCAATCGAAGGTCCGAAATGATATGGATCAACAACAGCGTGAGTATTTCTTGCATCAACAGATGAAAACCATTCAAGAAGAATTGGGTGGTGGGTCTTATGATGAAGAGCTGCACGAAATGCGGGTGAAGGCGAAAAAGAAGAAATGGGACGAAAAGGTCAAAGAACACTTCGAAAAAGAGCTTTCCAAGATGCAGCGAATGAACCCTCAGGTTGCGGAATACTCTATTCAACGAAATTATCTTGATTTATTCTTGGATTTACCTTGGAATTACTTTTCAAAGGATAAATTCGATTTAAAGCGTGCCGAACGAATTCTGGATCGAGATCACTATGGCCTGGAGGATGTGAAACGACGCATTATAGAATATTTGGCCGTGCTGAAGCTGAGAAATGATATGAAATCGCCCATTCTCTGTTTATACGGGCCTCCAGGTGTAGGAAAGACCTCTTTGGGTAAATCGGTTGCGGAAGCCCTAGGAAGGGAATATGTTCGTATGTCCTTGGGAGGGCTGCGGGATGAGGCCGAAATCCGGGGGCATCGAAAGACCTATATTGGCGCAATGCCAGGTCGAATCGTTCAGAGCCTGAAAAAAGCCGGAACCTCGAATCCAGTGTTTATTTTGGATGAAATCGATAAGCTTTCGAATAGTCACCAAGGTGACCCTTCTTCCGCGATGTTAGAAGTGTTGGATCCGGAACAGAATAGTGAGTTCTATGACAACTTCCTCGAAATGGGGTATGATCTTTCTAAAGTGATGTTTATCGCTACAGCGAATAACCTGTCTACCATACAGCCTGCTTTACGAGATCGTATGGAGATCATCAATGTCACGGGATATACCATTGAAGAAAAAGTGGAAATCGCCAAAAGGCATTTACTGCCCAAACAGTTGGAGGAACATGGTCTAACCACCAAACACCTTAAAATCGGTAAACCACAACTTGAAAAAATAGTTGAAGGATATACACGTGAGTCAGGGGTGCGTTCACTTGAAAAGCAAATCGCCAAAATGGTGCGCTATGCCGCCAAATCGATTGCTACCGAGGAATCGTACAATATCAAAATCACTAGTGCGGATGTGGAAAAAGTGTTGGGCCCGGCGCGGTTAGAACGTGATAAGTATGAGAATAACGATGTTGCAGGGGTCGTAACCGGATTGGCTTGGACAAGTGTCGGAGGTGACATCCTTTTTATTGAATCTATTTTATCTAAAGGCAAGGGTTCTTTGAACATTACGGGCAACTTGGGTAAAGTAATGAAGGAATCTGCGACAATCGCCATGGAATATATCAAGTCGAACGCGGAACGTTTTGGGCTCGATTCCGAAATATTCGAAAAATACAACGTTCATATTCACGTGCCTGAGGGAGCAACACCAAAAGATGGCCCAAGTGCCGGTATCACCATGTTGACATCATTGGTCTCTCTATTTACCCAAAGGAAGGTGAAAAAAAGTTTGGCGATGACGGGTGAGATAACCTTGAGGGGCAAAGTACTTCCGGTAGGCGGAATTAAGGAAAAAATACTTGCTGCCAAGCGGGCACGAATCAAAGAGATCATACTTTGTAAGGATAATGAAAAAGATATTCTTGAGATTAAAAAAGACTATCTAAAGGGACTTACGTTTCATTACGTTACAGATATGCATGAGGTAATCGATTTGGCGATTACCGGACAAAAAGTGAGGAATGCGAAAAAGTTGTAACTGAATTTAGAGACCCGCTGAAAGGGAGGGGGTTACACCGTTTTTTCTGCCTATTTTTACAGTGTGAAAAAAATCACCATCGCCATAGACGGATATTCGTCCACCGGGAAAAGTACGATTGCCAAGCAGTTGGCAAAGGCACTTGACTACATATATGTAGATACAGGCGCCATGTATCGGGCCGTTACCCTCTTTGCGATGCGGAACGGCTTCATAGGTAAGGGTCAGGAAAATACCCAAGCCCTGATTAAGTTACTACCGAGGATCAAGCTTTTATTTAAGTACAACAAAGACCTTGGCTTTTCGGAAATGTATTTGAATGGGGAAAATGTCGAAAAGGAAATCCGGTCGTTAGAGGTGTCGAAGTATGTGAGCAGAGTTGCTGAGTTGGAACAAGTGCGCCATATGCTTGTGGATATGCAAAAAAAAATGGGTCTGGAGAAGGGTATCGTTATGGATGGTCGGGACATCGGAACGGTGGTTTTCCCCGATGCGGAGCTCAAGATATTCATGACTGCCTCCCCAGAGAAAAGAGCCCACCGACGCTACAAAGAATTACTGGATAAGGGTGAGGAAGTCGAATACGAGGATGTGCTCAAGAATGTACGCTACAGGGATGACATTGACTCGAATCGCGAATTCTCCCCACTTCGTCAGGCCAAAGATGCCATACCATTCGATAATAGTGATATGGGGCTGGAGGAGCAGTTTGAACGGATGTATAATTACGCGCTTCGAATAATCGAGTAGGAATAGGCCTGGAATAAACAGTCTGGACACATTCGTAAAACGACTGTTGGTAAAATAGATACAAAAAAAATGCCGTTGGATATCCAACGGCATTTTCATTTTGATGTACGATTTTAGATATTTGGAATGACCAATACCTGATCTGGATGAATCACATCAGGATTCTTCAAGATATTGGTATTTGCCTCAAAAATTTTAGTGTACTTCATGGCATCACCGTAATAATGCTTGGCGATTTTACTCAAAGATTCGCCACTAGCTACCGTATGTCTATGGTACACTGAGTCATCTTCTACCGAGATATTCGCCATGATGTCCGACGCGTTCTCGCCACCAGCTTCTTTGATCTTATCCCATAAAAGATCTTTTTCATAGGGAGTTGACGCTTGTCCTTTGATTTTAAGAACACCGTTTTCTTCGGTCACTTTTCCATCTTTGATTCCTAGTTGCTCACCAAGGGATAAGACACCTTGGTATTTTGCTTTAACACTCATAAGTTAATGTATTTGTTCGTTAATATTTAGGCACTCAATATAGTAATAATTGCCAGAAGTTGGTACTAAAAGCAATGAAATAGTAAATAAAGAAGGGTCATTGCTTAGAAAGAGTTGTGATACTTCGGTAAAAAGTGTACTTTTGCAGCCCTTTTTAACAAAGATTCAAGAGCGGAAAGGGATAACTATAAGGAAATAAATAACAACTTCTACGATGATTGTTGAGCTCTTGTTTAATCGTAGAATACAAATTTTAAGCTATACAAATGGCTGAAGAAAAAACACAAGCCGAAGTAGAAGAAACTACTGAAGCACAAGTCGAAGCTACTGAGGCTCCGAAGGCGGAAAAAGAGACTGCTCCTGCACAAGATCCCCAAGAATTTTTGGAAAACTTCAACTGGGAAAAATACGAACAAGGAATCGAAAAAGTAGAGGACTCTAAACTAGAGGAGTTCGAAAAATTGGTTTCTGAAAATTTCGTGGATACCGCTGATGAAGAAGTGGTTACCGGTACCGTGGTCTATCTTACCGATCGCGAAGCGATTATCGATATCAACGCCAAATCTGAAGGTGTTATCTCTCTAAACGAGTTTAGGTATAATCCAGATTTAAAGGTAGGTGACAAAGTCGAGGTGTTGATCGACATCCGCGAAGATAAAAGTGGTCAATTGGTACTTTCACACAGAAAGGCCAGAACGATTATGGCCTGGGATCGCGTAAATGCGGCACATGACAAAGAAGAAGTAGTAAGTGGTTTTGTCAAATGCAGAACCAAAGGTGGTATGATCGTGGATGTCTTCGGTATCGAGGCATTCTTACCGGGCTCACAAATAGATGTGAAACCGATTCGTGACTACGACCAATATGTGAATAAAACGATGGAATTCAAGGTGGTTAAGATCAATCACGAATTCAAGAACGTTGTTGTTTCGCACAAAGCACTTATCGAGGCTGATATCGAAGAACAAAAGAAAGAGATCATCAGTCAGCTTGAAAAAGGTCAAGTATTGGAGGGTGTGGTCAAAAACATCACTTCATACGGTGTCTTTATCGACCTTGGTGGTGTAGATGGTTTGGTCCATATCACAGATCTATCTTGGAGCCGTATCAACCATCCGAACGAAGTGGTGGAGCTCGATCAAAAATTAAATGTTGTAATTCTTGATTTCGATGAAAACAAATCGAGAATACAATTGGGCTTGAAGCAATTGGAGAAACATCCTTGGGATGCCTTGAGCGACGAAATCAAAATTGGAGACAAGGTGAAAGGTAAGGTAGTCGTAATTGCTGATTACGGTGCGTTTATCGAAGTTGTCGAAGGTGTTGAAGGATTGATTCACGTTTCTGAAATGTCTTGGTCGACCCACTTGCGGTCTGCTCAAGATTTCGTCAAAGTTGGCGATGAGATAGAAGCTGTTGTTTTGACCCTTGATCGCGAAGATCGTAAAATGTCGTTGGGTATCAAGCAATTGAGTCCTGATCCTTGGACCGATATCACAACCAAATACCCTGTCGGATCAAGACATAAAGGTATTGTTCGCAACTTCACCAACTTTGGTGTTTTTGTTGAATTGGAAGAAGGTATCGATGGATTGATCTATATCTCTGACCTTTCTTGGACTAAGAAAATCAAGCATCCATCTGAATTCGTAACGGTTGGCGATACCTTGGAAGTAGAGGTATTGGAATTGGACGTTGAAGGCCGAAAGTTGAGCTTGGGCCATAAGCAGACCACTGAAAATCCTTGGGATAAATACGAAAGTGAGTTTGGTTTAGACTCTGTTCATACCGCTTCTATCACAGAGATCGTTGATAAAGGTGCTATCATTGAATTCAATGAAGACATCACCGCTTTTGTACCACAACGTCACCTTGAAAAAGAAGATGGTAAGAAACTTGGAAAAGGAGAAGAAGCCCAATTCAAGATCATCGAGTTCAATAAGGACTTTAAGCGCGTAGTCGCAAGTCACACGGCTATTTTCAGGGAAGAAGAGAAACGTAACGTAAAGGCTGCCGCTAAAAGGCAGAAGGCCGCTGCTGATGAAGCAAAACCTACTTTAGGTGATGCCAATGAGGCTTTACAAGCGTTGAAAGATAAAATGGAAGCCGGTAAGAAATAACGGTTTTTCATTTTAAAATAGCAAAAGGCTCCAGACACTTCGGTTTGGGGCCTTTTTTTGTTATCCGTTTGCCTAAAGGTTATTCGAGGGAATTTCCTATTTTTGTGCCACTAAAGTATTGAAGACCTATTATGAGTCAAAAAGTACTGCTTTCCTCCGAAGAAATCAATATCATACTCCATCGTTTGGCTTGTCAACTTCTTGAGAATCATCTTGATTTTGAGCATACTGTTCTTATCGGTATTCAGCCAAGAGGCACCTTCGTAGCCGAAAGATTGACCAAAATCTTGAAAGAAGAATATGGGGTAAAGCATATTGATGTAGGTTTTTTGGATATTACCTTTTATCGAGACGACTTTAGAAGAGGAGACAAGACTTTGGCCGCTACCAAAACGAAAATCGATTTTTTGGTCGAGGATAAGAAGGTGGTTCTGATCGATGATGTTCTCTATACCGGAAGAAGTATACGAGCTGCACTTACCGCGATTCAGTCTTTTGGTAGGCCTTCTGAAATCGAACTTTTAGCACTGATCGATCGACGATTTAGCAGGCATTTGCCAATACAACCCAATTACAGAGGTAGACAGGTAGATGCGATCAATGAAGAAAAGGTAAAGGTGATGTGGAAGGAGAACGACGGGAAGGATGTAATTTATTTGATAAATAAGTAGAATGGCAGAATTAAGTGTAAAACACTTGTTGGGAATAAAATATCTTAATGAAAAAGATATACAACTCATTTTTGATACTGCCGATCATTTCAAGGAAGTAATCAATCGTTCCATTAAAAAAGTTCCATCACTACGTGATATCACCATAGCCAATATCTTTTTTGAAAACAGTACTAGAACCAAGCTATCATTTGAACTTGCCGAAAAGCGTCTGTCAGCGGATGTCATCAATTTCTCGGCAGGGCAGTCTTCGGTAAAAAAGGGAGAAACCTTAATTGATACCGTAAACAACATTTTATCAATGAAGGTTGATATGGTAGTAATGCGACATCCAAACCCAGGTTCCGGTATTTTTTTGGCAAAGCATGTAAACGCTTCCATCGTAAATGCAGGAGATGGAGCACATGAGCATCCTACCCAAGCGCTATTGGATTCTTATTCCATCCGGGAAAAATTAGGTGACGTAGCCGGAAAGAAGGTGGTTATTGTAGGTGATATTTTGCATTCAAGAGTTGCCTTGTCGAATATTTTCGCATTGAAGTTGCAAGGCGCCAAGGTAAAGGTCTGCGGACCAAAAACCCTTTTGCCCAAGTATATAGAGTCGTTAGGTGTTGAAGTTGAGACCGATTTGAGAAAAGCACTGAATTGGTGTGATGTGGCCAATATGCTCCGCATTCAAAACGAGCGTTTGGACATTAGTTACTTTCCGACAACAAGAGAGTACACGCAACAGTTTGGTGTCAATAAGACCCTATTGAACAGTCTTGACAAAGAAATCGTCATCATGCACCCAGGACCCATCAATAGGGGAGTGGAGATCACCAGTGATGTGGCCGATTCCAAACAGTCCATAATTTTGAACCAAGTGGAAAACGGGGTTGCGATTCGAATGGCGGTAATCTATCTGTTGGCCTCTAAAATAAAATAAACCTCATATGCCTTCAAGACCTGTGAGGTCTAAAAGATTAACTATGATTTTTGACAAAGAAGGAACGACCACTATCGTATTTCAAGAACATATTGCACTGAATGAATTTTTGAAGAATTTAAATGATGGATACTCAAAAATTGAGAATGATCATATCATTGTGAATTTATTCTCTTTTTCCAAATTGACCGCAAACCATATTTTGGAGTTTTTGACGTTGTCCAGCGCCCATCGAGAATCAGGTAAATCGTTCGTCTTGGTAACCGATAAGGTGTCTTACGATGAGGTTCCGGAAGAAATATTGGTCGTACCCACACTTCAAGAAGCCAGGGATGTCATTGAAATGGAAGAAATAGAAAGAGATCTCGGGCTGTGAACTTGACGATTCTTGGCTGCTATGCCGCAACTCCAAGGGCAATGACCAACGCTACATCGCAAGTGTTGGAAATCAAAGGTCATCTTTTTCTGATCGACTGTGGAGAGGGTACTCAAGTACAACTGCGGAAAAATAAAATCAAATTCTCTCGCATCAACCATATTTTCATCTCCCATTTGCATGGCGATCATTTCTTTGGTCTTCCCGGGCTCATTTCAACATTTCGTTTGTTGGGAAGAAACAAGGAAATGCATATCTACGGCCCTAAAGGGATAAAAGAAGCCATTACACTTTTGTTGAAGCTCGGTGATTCATGGACAAATTTTCCTTTGATTTTTCACGAACTGGTTTCCAAGGAAAGCCAAGTGATCTATGAGGACGAAAAGACGATGGTCGAGACCATTCCCTTGAATCATAGGGTGTATACCAATGGATTTTTGTTTCGTGAAAAACTGGGGGAACGTAAGCTGCATATCGAAGCGGTAAATAAATACAAAATCGATACCTCGCAATATCGAAACATTAAAAACGGGAGAAGCATCACATTGGATGATGGCCAAGTAATATCAAACAGTGCACTTACCTTTGACCCGCCAAACCCCAAAGCCTATGCCTATTGCAGCGATACGGCCCACAAACCTGATATTGTGCCCCAGATAAAGGGAGTCGACGCCCTGTATCACGAGGCTACCTTTCTCGATTCAGAGGCACATTTAGCGAAAAAAACAAGACATACCACGGCCAAAGAAGCGGCCTCCATTGCCCAAGCGGCCCGGGTAGGTACTTTGATTTTGGGTCATTATTCCACAAGGTATAGGTCCATTGAACCCTTTAAGGAAGAAGCTCGGACAATATTCGAATCGGTCTTATTGGCTGATGACGGTAAGGTATTTGAATTTTAAGGGTGTTGCTTCTCGACGAAGTACTTAAACTGGTCAAGCCATTTTTGGACCTGTTTCCTGAACATACCAGGAAATAATTTGGCCAGCACTTTGGGTAAAAAGCCATTGAACTTTGTATAGTGTATCTCTTGCTTAAGTCGCGTAGTTCCAACATCTATCACCTTGAATCTACATGACATGGTATTGACCATATGTTTATGTTCATAGTTGGCCTTAAACTCTTCTGGCAGTTCATTTCGGATAATGGTCTCCACAAGTGATAACCTATCGTAGCTTAATTTTGAGATGGACCCCTCTGCGCCAGGAGCTCCTGAGATGTATTCTATGCGTTTAAAGCCATCTTGCCAGTGTTTGAGATTATCAGGATTTTTAAATAAATCCACTACAATCTGAATAGGTGCCTTAATATCCGTATAACAGGTGAATCGCATGGTTTTTATCTCGAACAGGTATGGGTAAGGTACAAAAAGTAGCGAATTGGCACAGCACAGGCCTATCGTGAAATCCATTTAATCCTAATTTATGCTTCCCCCTAGGCATAGGCCATTTTTACTGGAAGGTGTTTTTTTTTGATTTGTACCATGAGTTTAGGCAATGAAGAAATGAGATTGAAAAATTTCTTGTCGAATGGAAAGTTTACACCGGTTCGGTTGTAAATTGCAGTATAAAATAAAGCTATGCAAAACGATTTAGGAAATTACCGAAAGGCATACGAAAAAAGTGCACTTATGGAAGGTTCCATTTCCGAGAATCCGATGGAACTTTTTCAAAAGTGGTTTTACGAGGTCGAGGCGTCGGACGGTGTTGATGAAACCAATGCAATGACGCTTTCAACGATGGGTTTAGATGGGTTCCCTAAAAGCCGTGTAGTGTTATTGAAAAAGTATACCCACGAAGGATTTATTTTTTATACCAACTACAAAAGTGAAAAGGGGAGGGCTATTGCGGAGAACCCAAATGTATGTATTTCCTTTTTCTGGCCGAATCTCGAACGTCAGGTTATCATAAAAGGTCGAGCGAATAAAATAGCCGAAAACCTGTCGGATGGTTATTTTCAATCACGCCCTGCAGGTAGTCAACTTGGAGCTATTGTCTCTGATCAAAGTAGTGTAATCCCCTCAAGGGATGTTTTGGAAGAAGAATTGAAACGTCTCGAGAAAGAATTTGAAGGAAAGGAAATCGAACGACCCGAATGGTGGGGTGGGTACCTCGTAGCACCTGTTTCTATGGAGTTCTGGCAAGGTAGGCCAAATCGCTTGCACGATCGAATTCGATTCACTCTAGAGGGTATCGATTGGAAAATAGAACGTCTGGCTCCTTAAAAAAACAGCTATGAAAACACTCATTTTAGTCCGTCACGGTAAATCCTCTTGGGAGTATTCGGTAGGTGATAAAGATCGTCCACTACTGCAGCGGGGAATTAACGATGCCCATTTGGTTTCCGACAGGTTCCAGGAGAGTGCACCGAAAATCGACATGATTTTTTCAAGTCCGGCAAATAGGGCATTACATACCGCGATGATTTTTTGTAGACAAATGTACCTTCCATTAGATCAATTTCGAATTACCGAAAGGCTCTATGATTTTTCAGGTGATGAGGTGCTACACTTCATAAAGGAGTTGGATAACACATGTGATACGATTATGATTTTTGGACATAATCACGCCTTTACATACATTGCGAATTCCCTCGGAAATACCTATATTGAAAATGTTCCCACAAGCGGTCTGGTGCGGCTGGAGTTTGATGTAAATGAGTGGGCTTCGATACAAAAGGGAATCACCGAACAGACTATTTTTCCAAAGGCATTAAGAGCATGATAAAAACTAAAAATCAATATATAAATCGTGAAATCAGTTGGTTACGATTTAATGATCGTGTGCTTCAGGAAAGCGCAGACACTAATGTTCCGCTTATCGAGAGATTGCGGTTTTTGGGAATCTTTTCCAATAACCTTGACGAGTTTTTCAAAGTACGGTATGCTACGGTCAAACGAATTGTCGATGCCGGTAAAAAAGGTAAAAGTGCTTTAGGTGGTGAAACCGCAAAAGATCTCTTGGCTGAAATCACCAAAATCGTGATTGACCAGCAGGCCAGCAGTGTAAACATCCTAAAAGAGATACAGGAAGAATTAGAAGGACAGAATATTTTTATCATCAAAGAAACGGAACTGAGCGAAACGCAACGAGGTTTCGTGAAAGACTATTTTCTGAAAAAGGTCAGTCCGCAGTTGATGACGATTATTCTCAACGATTTGACCGAGTTTCCGATTCTGAAGGACACTGCCGCTTATCTGGCGGTAAAAATGATTATCATCGGGGATCAAATTGCCGAGGACAAAGAGAAGAGGTATGCGTTAATAGAAATTCCTAAAGGGATAGATCGTTTTGTAGTGCTACCGAAAGAGGGCAATAAAAACTACATCATCATTTTAGACGATTTGATACGGTATTGCCTAAGAAACATTTTCACGATGTTCGAATATGAGTCCATATCGGCTCATATGATTAAGATTACCCGTGATGCCGAGCTTGATATGGACAATGATTTGAGTAAGAGTTTTATTGACAAAATTTCCTCGAGCGTTGAGCACCGAAAATTAGGGGATCCTGTACGTTTTGTATATGACAAGAGTATAGGAAAGGACACCCTGCGCTTTCTAAAGGAGAAAATGAATATAGAGGACACGGATAGTGTTATTCCTGGGGGGCGGTATCACAATCGACGAGACTATATGGGCTTTCCTAGTTTGGGAAGGAATGACCTGATGTATGACAAAATCGATGCATTGCCCGTTAAGGGATTTAGTATGGAGGGTAGTCTTCTGGAGCAAATTGCTCAAAAAGACTATTTGCAATATACCCCCTATCATACCTTCTCTTATATCATCAAGTTCTTAAGGGAAGCCGCTTTAGACCCAAAAGTAAAGACCATAAAGATTACCGTCTATCGTTTGGCGAGCAATTCGCAAGTAGCAGCCTCTTTGATCAATGCCGTGAAAAATGGGAAACAGGTTACTGTTCAAATAGAGTTACAAGCACGTTTTGACGAACAAGCGAATATCGAGTATGCCGAACAATTACAAGCAGAAGGTGTCAAACTGATTTTTGGAGTGCCCGGACTTAAGGTTCACAGTAAAATATGCGTTATTGAGCGAGAGGAAGATGAAGGAATGAAACGGTATGGTTTCATAAGTACAGGTAATTTCAGTGAGGCCACAGCTCGAATCTATACCGATTATACCTTATTTACGGCGCATGAGTCGATTCTTAAGGAGTTGAACAAGGTTTTTGACTTCTTCGAGACAACATACAAAATCAACAAGTACAAGCATTTGGTGGTCTCTCCGCATTACACCAAGAGTACCTTTCAAAAATTGATTGATAATGAAATCGCCAACGCGATTGTAGGTAAAGAGGCGTATATCAAGATTAAGATGAATAGCTTCACAAGCTATAAAATGGTTGATAAACTTTATGAAGCGAGTAGGGCAGGGGTGAAGATTCAATTGATCATTAGGGGAATTTGTTGTCTCATTCCAGGTGTAAAAGGAATGAGTGAGAACATTGAAGCTATCAGTATCGTCGACAAGTTCTTGGAACATCCGCGAATGTTCATTTTCGGAAATGAAGGGGATCCAAAAATATATATATCCTCAGCCGACTGGATGACCCGTAATCTTGATTATCGCGTTGAAGTGGGTTGCCCTATTTATGATGAGGATATCAAGCAAGAGCTTTTGGACACTTTTGAAATATCTTGGAACGATAATACAAAAGCACGGATTTTTAATGAACAACAAGACAACTCTTATCTAAAGAATGATTTACCGAAAGTGCGTTCACAGTTTGCCATGTACGACTACTATCTGAAGAAGTTAGATATGTAATAAGCCATACCTTCGAATAGAATTGAAATAGCTCGGAAAGTATATCGAGAAACCGGTTCTAAAAGTTCGGCCTTAGCCGTGAATAGTCTCGTTCCTTCCTAGGTTTTTCACGATTTCCGCCTCATATTCCAGTAAATCTTGCCACTTTTTATCAACTTCGTTTCGATTTCCATAGTGTCTGGCGAATTTTAAGAACATCGTATAGTGACTTGCTTCACTGATCATTAGTTTGTGGTAGAATTCCGCCAGTTCCTTATCTTCGAGCTCTTCCGATAACAGTCTGAAACGCTCGCAACTTCTGGCTTCGATTAAGGCGGCATACAACAGGCGGTGTACCAATTGTGTTGTTCTGCTACCTCCCTTGGGAAAGAAGGTTACCAGTTGAAGCACATAGTCATCTTTGCGATCTCTCCCTAATGTTTTTCCACGGGCAATAATTTTGTCATGCACCATTTTAAAATGTCCCATTTCCTCTCTCGAAAGGGCAATCATTTCTTCCACTAGTTCAGGATATTCCGGAAAACTTACGATCAATGAAATTGCTGTGCTGGCCGCTTTTTGTTCACAATAGGCATGATCGGTCAATATTTCATCGACATTCTTCTCAACAATATTGACCCATCTAGGGTCCGTAGGTAATTTCAAGCCTAGCATCAGCAGTAATTTTGACAACAAAAATAGAAAGAAAACGTTATTTTAAGGCCTTGTTAACCAAACATACGTCACATGAACACCCTTTTTAAAGTATTGGCCATAGTTTTTGGAATTGTATTTCTGGTTTCTGCAGGACTTCAGTACAATGATCCCGACCCCTTATTGTGGGTTACTATTTGGGGATTAGCCGGAATAATCGCCTTAGGCTGTGCTTTTGATAAAGTACCTACATCAGTGCCATTGGTTGCCGGTATAGCTGCTTTGATAGGCTTTTTCTATACCTATCCTGAAAAGTTCGAGGGTTTTGAAATCGGCCAAGGCGATATCAAAAATGTAGAAGAAGGTCGAGAAGCCTATGGTTTATTGATTATCGCTATTGTTATGCTCTTGCTGGTCTTCAAGGCGATACGGCATAGATCAAAGGTCTAAATCGAACTCTTTCCGCAATAAATCTATGGCAGGGTTTTTCTCCCTTAGTTTTTCGTACTTCTCTTCAGGTGTAAAGGCGAATTTTTTAGCAGTTTCCTCGTTGACAGTGATTTTCAAACTGATGAAATGATTATTCAGTTTTGACTTAAGATATTCCATTAAATCGTACTGTTCCCGTTCAATTTCTTTTTTCATCGTACTGTTTGGGAGCTCTATCCAGAGTGTCGTCTCATTAAGCAATTTGGGAACATCAGAGTGCAGATTCGAGGCTAGTATCTTTCGGCCCTCGTTGTCTATTTTCTGTACGAAATCGGCCCAATGACCTTGCATGACTCCCTCTGTGAAGATGTCTCGAGGCAATTGGCTTTCATCAACGGAATTATCCTTCTTGTTGAGTTCGTGCGCCTTTTTAGCCTTTAAACTAGAGATACTTAGACCCGAAACGCGGTTTTGAGGTTTCTTTATATCGACCTTTTTGACAACCGTTTCGCCTACCCCCTCACTTTCTTGTTTCTCTGCGACCTGGGCCGATTGGATACCTGTAGGTTGAACTATGCTTCCCCTGTTGTTAGGTAATGCATCGCTCTGTACCTCGTCAGCTTTTTGAATAGAATCTATTTTCTCAACAGCTTGTGCAGCAGGTTTTGGCTCTTGCGCACTCTGATCATTCTGGAGGTCTGAGACAGTCGCAACCTTTGTGGTTTTCTCTTTGGGTATGTTCAATCCCTTAAAGAATGAGGCAGGAGCAATGAATTCGACCGTTTTTTGATCGAGTGCTACGGATTCAGGATTTTTTTTTTGACCTTCAAAATCAATGGAGGCCAATTTCATTAAGGTCAGTTCGACCAGCAAGCGTTGATTTTTGCTTGTTTTGTATTTCAGGTCACAATCGTTGGCAATTCCCAATGCATGAAGCAAAAAAGTCTTTGAGACTTTACTGGATTGTTCAAGATATAACTTTTTGGCTCCTTCACCTACCTCTAGAAGAGCAATCGTATTCTGGTGCTGACAGACCATAAGATCCCTAAAATGGGAGGCGAGCCCACTTATAAAATGATGGCCATCAAAACCAAGGGCCAATGTCTTATTGAACAATAATAGTAATTCAGGAATGTTGTGTTCTAGAATAAGGTCTGTTGTCCGAAAATAAGTGTCATAATCCAATACGTTGAGATTTTCGGTTACCGCCTTTCTGGTCAATTGTTTTCCAGAGAAACTGACCACGCGATCGAAAATCGATAGTGCGTCGCGCATGGCACCATCGGCTTTTTGTGCGATAATATGAAGGGCATCGTCATCCGCCTCAATGCCCTGACTTTCAGCGATATATTTCAGATATTCAGTTGCATCTTTAACCGTAATTCGCTTAAAATCAAAAATTTGACACCTCGAGAGTATGGTGGGAATGATTTTGTGTTTTTCAGTAGTGGCCAATATGAAAATGGCATGTTTCGGAGGTTCTTCCAACGTTTTTAGAAAAGCGTTAAAAGCAGATGCAGACAGCATGTGAACCTCATCGATGATGTATACTTTGTATTTTCCAACTTGAGGTGGAATGCGTACCTGATCGATCAGATTCCGAATATCATCGACCGAGTTGTTTGAAGCGGCATCGAGTTCAAAAATATTGAATGCGAAGTCTTCGTCCGCACCTTGGGTTCCGTCATGGTTGATCTGTTTCGCCAATATTCGCGCACAGGTGGTTTTGCCCACCCCTCTTGGCCCACAAAACAAAAGGGCTTGCGCCAAGTGATTGTTTTCAATGGCGTTGAGCAAAGTATTGGTAATAGCCTGTTGCCCGACCACATCTTTAAAGGTCTGCGGACGGTACTTTCTTGCCGAAACAATGAAGGGTTCCAAATTCTAGTGCTTTTTTTAGGACGGTTATACAAGCTGCCCAAGGGTGACTACAAATATAAAAATTGGAATGGATCAAGCATTTTCTTTATAGTCGATTAAGTCCTTTTTTATCAACAATTAGCCTAAATTTGCCCTGAGCAGGTCACCCTATCGCTGTAGTTGAAATTACTACCGAGGAAAGTCCGGACACCAGAGTGCAACATAGCGGGTAACGCCCGTCATCACGTCTTGACGTGATAGGACAAGTGCAGCAGAAAGAATGTACAGGTAATGCTGTAGTGAAATCAGGTAAACTCTATGTGGTGAAACGTCATGTAAATCGATGTTCGAGGGTAGCGCGCCCGAGTCGAAGGGTAGGCGGTTTGAGTCTTTGGGTAACTAAAGACCTAGATAAATGATAGGGCTTCGTCTCGTACGAATACAGAATCCGGCTTACGGCCTGCTTTTTTTGAAACGCTTTTTGGCCAAAGACAGTCCTCATTTTGAGCAGGGATTCTTTGCCCCATGTCTTATTTATATATGAAGAACCAATTCTAAATGACCACCTACCTCGACCTGTTCCCAGTTCCTCATTAGCCTTTTCAGTTCCTCTCTGATATCTCGTAACCTTTCTTGATTCAACTGCTCCGGAAAAGCGAGGTTATTCTCTTTTAAAATAGTACCTATTGTTTTGATAAGGTCGAGTTGGTCGGCTGCAGGACATTGAAAATCAATTTGCAATACATTGACGAGATGCTCTGTCATCAAGGCTTCCGGGTGAAGATTTTTCGGTTGTAGCGCCTGAGGTCTTTCCTCCCTCAGGAGCTGGAAATCACCAATTTCATACCCCAGTGCGAGCAAGCCGTAAAAGGCATGGGTAAAACCGAGCTGTTTTTCAACAACATAGTGCGCAATATCATGGATTTCAAGATTCAGGGGTAATTTTGTAAAAGTGCTTGAACCATCACTCCGAATACAATTCAGAATGGTGGTGTTGTGATGTTTCTTTTTTAGTTGAATACGAAGATTCATGGTACCTAATATCAGATGACGCCAGAGCTACATAGTATTTTGGAAAAAGCTAAAAACGCTACCTCCGTATTTTCGCTCGCTTATGAAGTGGGTTAAATGGGAAAGTTTCATTTGTTTGGCGTGCTCGATGATCAAGCGTCCTCCCGGTAAAAGAAGTTCCTTTTCGAAAACCAACTCATGAATCTTTTCAAAATCACTCAAGTCCATGTTATAAGGAGGGTCAGCAAAAATAATATCCGATTTGGACGGGTTTCTTTCGAGATAGGAAAAAACATCCAGTTTTTGTGCCGTAATTTTCATTTCAAGGCCAGATGCGGTTTTTTCGATGAACCGCACACAATCGGCGTTCGCGTCAACAGCGGTGATGGAAGAAACTCCTCTTGAGGCGAACTCGTAGCTGATGTTTCCCGTTCCGGAAAAAAGGTCGAGAACCGATATTTCGTCAAAATAATAGTGATTGTTCAGAATATTGAACAAGCCTTCTTTGGCCATATCTGTTGTAGGCCTAACAGGCAACTTCTTTGGCGCCGTAATTCGCCTTCCTTTAAAAGTACCTGAGATAATTCGCATTACAGAGAGTTAAGAACCGCAAAGTCAATGACTTCCTCGTCTCTAGTATGGAAAGGATACCAGGAGGTTGGAGGCGCAAAAATCGAAACATTTTTCACGTATTGATAGCAGATAGTATAGAACTCATCGCCTTCCTCGATGTTCCCGAACAGTTTGATGAGCACTTTTTCGGGGTCTAGACTCAATTGTTCGACAGCGAAGAGGAGGTAGTAAATGAAATCCTCTTTTGTACTAAACTTAAAACTATTGAATAGCAGTAGTTTCTTTTTCGAAAGCACTGTAATATCCATTTGCCGTAACCCTATATGAACATAACAGATCGGTTCCTGTCCTTGGGTATTGCTTTTGAGCAATGATTCGACCATCACGGTGCCATTATGCTTAAATGTAAACGCACCAAAAAGCTCATAGATGTAATTGTTCACATTGACAAAAGGAACATACACATTGATCATGTCGTTGTCTTCTATTTCATCATAGTCCAGGTGATCCGTGGCCAGGATTTTCGCATTGAATTTGAGATAGTTGGGCATCTCGTCGACATCGAAAAGCGGTTTGGGTACTAGACTGAACAACGTATTGCAATGAATCACGATAACCTCCGCAAAACTCTTCTTGGGTAACTGATGCTTTTCAAAAAGGGAAACCAATCCTTTCCTCAGGCCATAAGGTGAACGTTCTTCTTCAAAAGCAAGGGTATCCGATAAACGGATGCGATTCTCAATAGTGTCGAGAACACAAAAAGAAAGTCCATTCAAGCTGACTTGAATGGACAATTTATCAAATTCTTGTACTATGTCGTTATTAGTCTTTTTTACGGTCATAAATCGGTGGCCAGTTTCCACTTGTGCTCACTTGTGTTAATGAACCAACTGAAACGTAGGGTCCATTGACCTCATCAACACTAACTTGTGCATTTTCTCTAGATCTCAGGTCTTTGGGTTGGTCTGCCAAAACAATGTCCTTAGCAACTTTAGCTTCGAATACCGGGGCTTTATAACCACCTTTATCTATAATATCCGATTTCATTTCGAAGGACTTTCCACTTGCACCTGGCACATTCATCATGGTCTTAAATCGATCGTCTTTTCCGAAAAGGGAATCTTTCACCGAAACAAAGCCGAGAGTATCAATAACTACGGTATCGACCGGCATATCGATTTGAAAGGCCTCATTGTAACGCATGAATGAAGAATCTTTTTGCGAAGTAATCGTGTATTTACCACCATCCACAAAGCTGACCAACGACTTAAAATCATTCGCGTACTTGCCATTCACGGTTTTATACGCTTCCTGCGAATTTCGAATATCTTTAAGGTTGGATATCACCTTAGCGAAACGTTCCTGTTTTACTTGGGCGAATTGAATAGGTCCTGTTACCGATTGGTAAATAAGATAGGCCAAAACTGCGCATCCAATCCAAAGTACAATTTGTATGATGGTCTTCATTATGTCTCGAGTTAATTAAATTTAGTGGTTGCAACAAATTTACATTTTTTTTTCAATCGTAAAAGTTTTTGACCTAAAAATCCTGATTATCTTTGAAAGCCTATGACGATGCTTACAGCAGCTTCTTTTTACTCCATTTTAAAGGAAAGATTTCCACATCAGCCTACGCTAAAACAAGAGGTCGCCTTACACAAGTTGGCCGCTTACATTTTATCCAACAAAAAAGATGCCATCTTTTTGTTGAAAGGTTTTGCAGGCACTGGTAAGACTACCCTTGTAGGTACTCTGGTCAATAGTCTTTGGAAGACGGCCATGAAGTCTGTTTTGATGGCACCTACTGGTAGGGCGGCAAAGGTGATGTCAAATTATTCGAATACCCCGGCGTTCACTATTCATAGAAAGATTTACTTTCCCAAGAAGCAAAGTGGAGGTGGTGTGCAGTTTGTTCTGGCACCCAACAAGCATAGAAATACGGTTTTTATAGTCGATGAAGCCTCCATGATTCCGGATACACCTGCTGATTCCAAGTTATTTGAAAACGGTTCTCTGCTAGACGATTTGTTGCAGTTCATTTATTCAGGACACAATTGTAAGTTGATTTTAATCGGTGATACGGCCCAGTTGCCACCGGTAAAGTTAAACCTGAGCCCGGCATTGGATGCGGATCGATTGGAAATGGACTATAATAAAGAGGTCGTACGCATAGAATTGGATGAAGTGGTGCGTCAAGCGGAGAATTCCGGAATATTGGCAAATGCCACGTTATTGCGGGAACAACTGCAAAATACCTATTTCGACAGTTTCCAGTTTGACCTTGGTAGCTATCCTGATATTGTTCGTTTGATCGATGGAAATGAAATACAAGAGGCCATTGACACCTCCTATGCTGAAAATGGAAAGGAAGAAACGGCTTTTATCGTGCGATCGAACAAAAGAGCCAACCTGTATAATGAGAATATTCGATCACGTATTCTCTATTTGGAAAATGAAATTGCAGTGGGAGACTACATGATGGTAGTCAAGAACAATTATTTTTGGTTGGATCCAAAGACCGAAGCAGGTTTTATCGCAAATGGTGATATTATAGAGGTTTTGGAGATTTTCTCGATCAAGGAACTCTATTCGTTCAAATTTGCGGAAGTGAAAGTACAAATGGTCGACTATCCTAATCAAAAGCCCTTTGAGACCGTGTTGTTATTGGACACGATTCAATCGGTAACCCCATCATTGTCTTATGAAGACGGTAACCGTCTATATCAGAACGTTATGGAAGACTACGCCGAGGAGAAGTCGAAGTATAAGAGGTTTCTAGGAGTCAAGGGCAATAAGTACTTTAATGCGCTACAGGTCAAGTTTTCTTATGCGATTACTTGTCATAAGTCGCAAGGAGGTCAATGGAATACCGTTTTTGTAGAACAGCCCTATCTTCCTAACGGAGTGGATAAAGACTATTTGCGTTGGCTTTATACCGCTATAACCCGCGCCAAGAATCAGCTCTTTCTCATTGGTTTCAAAGACGATTTTTTTCTTGAGACGGAATAGGTTAAATTCGTAGCGCACAGAAGCTTGTGAACATAAAGTTTCCCTCTAATTGCTTTCCGTGCGAAGACCAATAAGTAGTTCTAAAATGACTTCCGAAACAATAATCAGTATTTTT
Organism: Maribacter corallii; assembly: GCF_047345415.1. Lineage (NCBI taxonomy): Bacteria > Pseudomonadati > Bacteroidota > Flavobacteriia > Flavobacteriales > Flavobacteriaceae > Maribacter > Maribacter corallii. The sequence continues at coordinate 251,289 of NZ_JBLFEP010000004.1, read as the reverse complement.
CTTGGTGTGGGCCTCGCCGCTTCGGTCGGCTTTCGTGTTTTTCTGCCCCTTTTCGCTTTGAGTATGGCTGCCTATTTTGATGTATGGCAGTTAAACGACAATTGGCAATGGATTGGAAGTCTTGCTGCAGTGATAACTTTGGGCGTTGCGACCTTGGTGGAGATATTCGCCTATTTTATTCCATGGGTAGATAATCTTTTGGATAGTGTGGCCGTACCTTTGGCAGCGATTGCTGGTACGGCGGTTATGGTATCTACGGTGGCCGATCTAGACCCGGTAATCACTTGGTCTCTAGCGATTATTGCTGGTGGAGGTACGGCTACCGCGATTAAGGGCGCCGGAGCTACAGGTAGATTGGCTTCGACGGCCACTACGGGCGGATTGGCAAATCCTCTTGTTTCCACCTTGGAAACGGGCACAGCGGCATTGGTGACCACCGCATCCATATTCGCTCCATTTTTTGCAGCGATCTTGGTTATCATCATTTTGTTCATAATTTTTCGAATTTATCGAAAGTTAAGACCACGCCCTAAAACCTAAATACGCTTTATTTGCAAAAGCCGAAGAAAACGGAATAAATCTTATCCTTTTGAAAACAATCGCAATGATACCGGCCCGCTATGCGGCATCTCGATTTCCGGCAAAACTGATGCAAGATCTGTCTGGAAAACCTGTCATAGTGCGAACCTATGAAGCCACGATAAACACAAAACTCTTTGATGAGGTCTTTGTAGTGACCGATAGCGCAATCATATTCGACACAATCACAAAAGCGGGAGGAAAGGCGATAATGAGCTTAAAAGAGCATGATTGTGGGAGTGATCGAATCGCAGAAGCTGTATCGAATATGGATGTGGACATCATCGTTAATGTTCAGGGAGACGAACCCTTTACGGATCGTGAAAGTTTGGCAAGTGTTCTAGATGTTTTCCGGGACGATGTTGCTATGGAAATCGATTTGGCTTCCCTTATGGTACGAATAGATGATGGTGAAGAAATCGCTAATCCTAATACCGTGAAGGTCATTGTAGACAATAGAAATTTTGCCCTATATTTTTCGCGGTCCCCGATACCATACCCTAGGGCGGAGGAAGTGGAGAAGGTTTATTATAAACACAAAGGAATATATGCTTTTAGAAAGCGTGCATTGATGGACTTTCAAAGGCTGCCCATGTTGTCTTTGGAAGCAACTGAAAAAATCGAGGCCATACGTTATTTGGAGTATGGTAAGAAGATAAAAATGGTAGAAACTTCGGTAAGTGGTATAGAAATTGATACCCCTGAAGATTTGAAAAGAGCTCAGAAAGCATGGAAATAGATAAAAGTAAGATCAAAGTTATCGGCTTTGATGCGGATGACACCCTTTGGGTCAATGAAACTTACTTTAGGGAAACCGAAGAAAGGTTTGCTGATTTATTGGAGGGGTATGAGACCAGGAATAAAATCGACCAAGAGCTCTTCAAAATGGAAATGAAAAATTTGGAACTCTATGGCTATGGAATAAAGGGGTTTATGCTCTCAATGGTAGAGTCGGCCTTAGAACTTTCAAATAATACGGTTTCGCAGGCAACCCTGAAGGAGATTTTGACTCTTGGTAAAAAGATGATACAACATCCCGTCGAGTTATTGGAAGGAGTGGTAGAGGTACTTGAAAAACTGAACGGAAAGTATCGTCTGATTGTCATGACCAAAGGAGATTTGTTGGATCAAGAACGGAAAATAGAACGATCCGGTCTGTCAAAGTACTTTCATCATATCGAGGTGCTTAGTGACAAGAAGGAGAACAACTATATTAATTTGCTCGAGAATTTAGAAGTTGATGTCCGAGAGTTTTTAATGATCGGCAATTCACTGAAATCAGATGTGCTGCCTATTTTGAATATTGGTGCCCAAGCCGTTCACGTTCCGTTCCACACTACTTGGCAACATGAACAAGTAAAAGAACAGGAAGGTGAATTTAATTATTTGAAAATCAATAATTTAAGTGATATTCTTAACTACTTGTAAAGCAAGGTATGGAGATAAGAAAAGATACTGCTATTAAGAAGAAGTCGATAAACCAGGTACCCGGGTATCGCAATTTCCCAATGGTGCCAAGAGTGGTGTTCGGCCGAGGTAGTTTTGATCAACTGAGCGAAATTTTAATGCCAAATCGCAAGCATTCCGATGCTCCATTTATTTTTCTGGTCGATGATGTTTTCGAGGGCACGGCTTTGATCAAACGAATTCCCCTGATTTTTAACGACCAACTTATTTTTATTTCCGCGGATGAAGAACCCAAAACCGAACAAGTCGATTACCTGGTAAAGAGAATACGAACTGATTTCAATGAATTGCCCTCTGGTATTGTCGGTATTGGTGGCGGTACCCTATTGGATTTGTCAAAGGCGGTCTCCATCATGTTGACCAACCGGGGTAGTGCTGCAGATTATCAGGGCTGGGATCTTGTCCATAAGAAATCGATCTATCACGTGGGTATTCCGACAATTAGTGGTACGGGTGCCGAAGTTTCGAGAACGACCGTGCTTTTGGGGCCTAAGATGAAATTAGGAATCAATTCGGACCATACGACCTTTAGTCAGGTGGTATTAGACCCCGATTTGACCAAGGGTGTTGAGAAAACCCAATGGTTTTACACCGGTATGGATTGTTTTATTCACTGTATCGAATCTTTAAGCGGTACTTATTTGAACGCTTTTAGCGAGAGTTATGGTGAAAAAGCGCTTGATCTTTGTAAAGAAGTGTATTTGGGAGAATTATCACCTGAAGCATCCCGGGCTAAATTAATGATGGCCTCTTGGCACGGAGGTATGAGCATTGCCTATTCTCAAGTAGGCGTGGCCCACGCACTTAGTTATGGATTATCCTATCTTTTGGGTGTCAAACATGGTATTGGTAACTGTTTGGTATTTCAGCATCTTGAGGAATTCTATCCCGAAGGAGTGGCCTTATTTAAACTCATGAAGGATAAACATCAAATTCAACTCCCAACGAACATATGCGCAAACCTTAACGATTCAGACTTCGACACCATGATTAACGTGGCTATGGGTATGGAGCCGCTTTGGGAAAATGCCTTGGGCCTCAACTGGAAAAAAGTGATTACCCCTGAAAAATTGAAATCCATTTATAAAAAAATCTAATTCTTTAAAGCGGATTACATCAAATCAATAGGACATTTCTAGAGCCCTTAAATCAAAAGTGCTATGCAATTCATTGCGAAATTTATATACTTTAAGATACTGGGCTGGAAGGTAGTTGGCGAGTTTCCGTATCATATCGATAAATGCGTTTTTATCGTTGTTCCGCATACAAGTTGGGTCGACTTTTTTTTAGGATTGCTCATCCGAAAAGTTTGGAATGCGGAGATCAATTACGTAGGTAAGAAAAGCCTTTTTAAACCTCCTTTCGGATTTATTTTTAGGTGGACTGGTGGAGCCCCAATCGATAGAACTAAATCGAACGATACGGTTAGTGCGACAGCTGCTATTTTCAAAGAACGTAAAAGGTTTCGACTGACTATTGCACCGGAGGGAACCCGTAAGAAGGTCACCAAATGGAAAACGGGTTTTTATTACATCGCCAAGGCTGCTCAAGTACCGATAGTGATGGTCGCTTTTGATTTTGGCAAAAAGCAGGTCAAAGTATCCGAACCAACATATCCTACGGGGAATTTGGAAGTTGATTTTCAGAAGTATCATGCTTTTTACAAAGGAGTGGTAGGAAAGGTACCCAAATATGATTTCAATTGAGGCCAACATTCCTTCAAATCAGTCGGTTGTTTTTTCTTACGTTTTTCAGACCTCTTGTTAAATAAGTTTCTATTCATTTGATGTTTTCTCGAATCGATGGTTGTAAATAGTGCCGTTCATCGAATATTTCGAACACATTAACAAGAATCCACAATAAATGTATGTATTTGACCGGATCAAATGTTAATATTGAGCTAACCAAAACAAACCAATTTCAAAACTGATTTCAAAATCGGAGCTTCTAGTTAATATATGAAAGTTCTTTTCTCCCCCCTTTTTTTTGACGGTTTTTGGAAGAACTACTCCGAAAGGTAGTGGGTCGTTTCAAGAGGTACGTTTTGAGGATATTTTGCATTTGAGTTCTCTTTTGAGAAAGTTTACGGTTAGGCTTTTGGCCTATTGTATTCTCATTTGTAGGTAGCATCAATTGTAATTTTTTTAAGACATCCCAAATCTTAAAATGATTTTTTCCTGTTTATGATCACTTTAATTAAGGGGTCATTACATGAAAATAAATTACGTTAAAAAAATTCTTTTCACCTTATCAACTTCAATGAAGGCAATTGACCGGTCATTGGAGTTTCTCCTTATTTCCTTGAAAATAAATGCATTCTGCGTCACATCGAAAAACAACTATGATGATTCGATGTGTGAGCAATTGCCAGAATCAGATATCAAACCACAATGTATATAATCAATAGTAACGCTATGAAAATGAGAACCGCCCACACTTTTTCCAAACTTCTAATACTAGTATGTCTGGTGTTAGGTTATTCATCAACCTTATCCGCTCAAGCGGATTTTGTAGGTAATGTACAAACAGGCCCACTTAATCCGAGTACACCTTTTACGGTGACAATTGCACTGCAATCGAGCAGTCAGTTAGTCGATGCCGCAGAGGTACACTTGGCATTTGACCCGAGCGCTTTACAGGTCACTAATCTGTCGATCGCGGGCACGAATCAACTGACGACCCCCTTTGTGTCACCGGTTTTTGATAATACGGCTGGTACAATCGATTATTCAGCGGGTGTTCAAACCCCGCCCGCAATTCCGGTTACGGCAAATTTCGATTTTCTCGTAATCGAATTTGAAGCTTCACAGGCCGGTGTGACAACGGTAAACTTTGTGGACCCAAATCCTCCCATTGCATTAACGGTGGCCTATCTGGCCGGTACCGATGTCTTAAATGAACCAGATCCTATCGAATTGACGATTGTAGGTGCGAACGGAGATCCCGTAGCTGATTTTACGGCTACGCCCAATCCGGCGGAAACCGATCAAATTATTTCGTTTAACGCCTCGACTTCTTCGGATCCAGATGATGACCTACTTACTTATGAGTGGGATTTTGGTGATGGTGCCACGGGCAATGGACAGACAATAGACCATGCGTATACTGCGGCGGATACGTACAATGTAGTGCTAACGGTAACCGACGGTAATGGAGGTAGCGATACTGAGAATATACAAGTTGTTGTAAACGCGCCTACCGTAACGACCTATGTTATTGCAGCAAGTGCAGGGCCAAATGGTTCCATTTCTCCCATTGGCGATACCTCAGTTATCGCTGGCGGAAATCAAATATTTACGATTACACCGGAATCAGGATATGAAATAGATGATGTCTTGGTCGGTGGAATATCCCAAGGTCCTCTGACTTCTTATGAATTTATGAATGTTTCAGCTCCCGGGACAATTGCCGCAACTTTTAAATTAGCCGCATTCGATCCCATATACGTAAACTGTGGGGGAGGTGAAGTGAACACCGGTGGCATCACATTTTTGGCCGACACCGGTTTTACAGGAGGTACGGCATTTCCGACTAACGCCGGTCAGGTGACTACTTTGGCGAATACCGATTTTGCGAATACTTCGGATGACGAAATTTATCGCAAAGAACGTTTTGGCGACTATTCGTACAATTTTAATGTGCCCAATGGTGATTACATTGTTGACCTATACATAGCAGAGATTTTTCAAGGTGTCTTAAATGCACCTTCAAATGCAATACCGGGTAAACGCATATTCAATGTGAATATTGAAGGAAATGCGATTGAGTTGGATAATTTTGATGCACTAAATCCTAATTCGGGCGGTGCTTTTGCACCGGCTACCGGTCTGATCAAGACATTCGTAGTAACCGTCACTGACGGTGTTCTTAGCATAGCGACTACTACGTTGGTAGACAATGCAAAACTAAGTGCTATAGGTATCAGGGCAAACGATGGTTCGGCCAATTCGGCCCCATCGATTACTACGATCAACGACATTGCTATAGACCAGGGAGATACTATAACACAAGCGATTACAGCGAGTGACGTAGATGGTATTTCTGAGTTTCAAATAAAGATTACAAACGACGCTGACGACAGTGTAGTCCCAAGTAGTTCCTACACCTTAACTCCCAATGGGAACAGTGCTGTTTTTGAATGGATAACAGTAGCTGGCGATGCTGGAGACTACACCGCCACTTTATTGGCTTTTGATGGAAAGGATGTGACTTCAACGACTTTTGCAATAAGCATTGGTATTGGCAATAATGCGGCCCCGACTATTGGAGCTATCGCTGAAGTTTTTGAGGTGAAGGAGAACGAAAGTATTACGATTCCGATTACGGTTACTGATGATACGGATACCTCGGCCTCCATCGTAATTTATGATAAGAGTATCAATACAACTCCCGAAAACACGAACACAGTACCTTATACCTCTGGAGGAACGATAGCTGGCTATACCTTTTTGGAAAATCCTGTAGGTTCAGGGAATTATGTGCTTTCATTTGCGAGTGGTATTCCGGATTCAAGATCCTATTTTGCGCGGGTCACTGCGAATGATGGTGTCAATCCAGAGGTTACGAAAACCTTCATTATCAATGTGGCACATCCTGTATCCAACGATGCCAATACACCAAGTGTCCTTGATGCCACTACTTTTTCAAACCCTTTACCATGGTATGGAAATAGTCCAGGAGTAAATGCGGAAGGAACTTTTACGGTTTCGATAGAAAATTCAGGTACCAATATCGGGTATATTGAAAACGGGGATTTTGTAGAATACCTTATCGATGTACCAGAAGCAGGTCTTTATGAGGTCAAGTTTACCTCTGCAAATGGAAGCGGGGCAAATGGTAGTTCTACCGATATTATCATGTTCGAAGAAGGAAACCCTACGTCCATAGGTTTCGTAACGGTTCCGAAAGCGGGATGGTCCAATTACAAGGATTTCACAACTACGGTGACCTTTGCCAACAGTGGGTTACAAACACTACTATTGGAGTTCGACGGTGGGGTGAATACGCAAAAATTGGAGTTTACACCTTCAACGCAAAATACGGCCCCTACAGTGCTTATTTCCACCCCAGCTGATGGTATTGCTTTGACTACAGGCACTACATTGAATTTTAGCGGTACGGCCAATGACTTTCAAGATGGTGATTTGTCGTCCACTATTATATGGACTTCAGATATTGATGGCCCATTGGGGGTAGGAGCGGATATCACAGCTGCCCTTAGCACGATTGGCACGCATATAATAACTGCGGAAGCAACCGATAGTGACGCTTCTCCTTTAACCGGTACTGCTACGGTCACTCTTGTAGTCACTGAGATCGACCCTTCTTGTGATGCTCGTTTTAGGGTCAACGCCGGAGGACCTACCTTGTTGGCCAACTTCGGTGATTTTGAAGAAGATCAGGCCACTTCAGGAGCTGATGCAGGATCAAGTGCGAGCCCTGGTACACCTTCGCCCTATGTCAACTTAGTTGCACCTGCTGAAGATAAAACTTTTGGTTCACTAACGCCTCTTGTATCCAATACCACAGGATATCCTGATTTCTTGTTTCAGACGGAACGTTACAGCACGGTGGCCAACCCTGATAATATGAATTGGTCTTTCCCAACAGGTGATGGTATTTTCGATGTTAAGATATTATTTAACGAGAATTGGAATGGAGAAGGAGGAGATCCTCGGGTCTTTGATGTAGAAATTGAGGGTGACCTTGCTTTAGACGATTATAGGCCTTCAGTTGATGGAACGCAAATCAATGTAGCCAAAGTGGAAACATATCGGGCTACTGTACGAGATGGTATTTTAAATGTCAATTTCCTCAAGGGAACTCAAAACCCTTCCGTTAAAGGTTTTGATATTTGTTTTATCTCTGATTTACCAAATGAGGCTCCCGAGGTCACCATTACGGCACCTGCCGATGGCGCGAATGTCATCAGAGGAACGGATATTCTATTGACCGCTACGGCCAATGATGCCGAGGACGGAGATATTTCCGGTTCGATTGAATGGTTATCTTCCGATACGGAGTTTGATACGGATGCCACAAATAATGTAGGCGCCTCTGTAAATGGACAATTTGTGAAACCCGGCCCTCAAACATTGACGGCTAATGTTCTTGATTCAAATAGCGAATTGGGGACTGACGAAATTACAGTAAATGTTTCCTCTCCGGAGGTTGTGTTTACAGCACCAAACAACGAAGATGATTTAAGTAGCTTGACGGTCAGTGTCACGGTTGATCCAACCAGTGTCTTATTTGACAATGCGGAACACTTCCATTTTTATATCAACCCACCGGATATCAATGCTCTCGATTCTGAAAAGCGTATCTCTACGGCCGGTAGCTCCGCTACTATATTTGAATTCGATGAAAATAGCGGCTTGTTGGCCAAAGATGGCGCCGGTAATGGAATTATCGAAGGTCAGAATACTATTTTGGTTTTTGCCGCTGATAAGGATCATGTACAATTTCCGAATTCTGGAGCTATGGATATGATAACGTTTACGGTGACACTTCCGGATACGACACCGCCAACGATTACCTGTCCCGGCGATATTGTTGTGAATAACGATGCAGGGGAATGTGGAGCCGCGGTAGCTTTCAGTGCACCGGTTGGAGAGGATAACCTTCCCGGGGCGATAACCAGTCAGATCGACGGTCCGTCCAGCGGTGATACTTTCCCGATCGGGGAAACCACGGTTACTTTCGAAGTAGAGGATGCCGCAGGCAACAAAGAGCAGTGTAGCTTTACGGTTACCGTAAACGATACCGAAGCGCCTGAGGTAACCTGTCCACCGAACATTTCGGTGACCAGTCTTGATGGAAGTCCGATGATGATCGAGGATATCGGATTCGCTACTGCTAGTGATAACTGTCCCGGAATTTTAGAGGTTACGGGTGAAGTAAGAGATACTGGTAACCCGATACCAAATATCTTCCCAGTAGGTACGACGATCATTCGTTGGTCGACTGTTGATTCCAATGGTATTCCTGGATTTTGTGACCAGAGCATTACCGTGAATTTCACTGCGTCCTCCGAAAAAGAGATAACCGCATTCACCTTAGCGAATCAAGTTGGAGCAACAACGATAGTTGGAAATACCATTTCCTTGGATATGCCTGCGGGTAGTGATGTCACCAATTTGGTGCCCGCAAGTTTGGTATTCTCTGCTGGTGCTTCTATCGAGCCTGGAACCAATGTGGCAAGAGACTTTAGTGGGTCGGTAGACTATACCGTTACCGCACAGGATAATAGCCAAAAAATATGGACGGTAGACGTGACCGTACTTCCGGATACGACACCGCCAACGATTACCTGTCCCGGCGATATTGTTGTGAATAACGATGCAGGGGAATGTGGAGCCGCGGTAGCTTTCAGTGCACCGGTTGGAGAGGATAACCTTCCCGGGGCGATAACCAGTCAGATCGACGGTCCGTCCAGCGGTGATACTTTCCCGATCGGGGAAACCACGGTTACTTTCGAAGTAGAGGATGCCGCAGGCAACAAAGAGCAGTGTAGCTTTACGGTTACCGTAAACGATACCGAAGCGCCTGAGGTAACCTGTCCACCGAACATTTCGGTGACCAGTCTTGATGGAAGTCCGATGATGATCGAGGATATCGGATTCGCTACTGCTAGTGATAACTGTCCCGGAATTTTAGAGGTTACGGGTGAAGTAAGAGATACTGGTAACCCGATACCAAATATCTTCCCAGTAGGTACGACGATCATTCGTTGGTCGACTGTTGATTCCAATGGTATTCCTGGATTTTGTGACCAGAGCATTACCGTGAATTTCACTGCGTCCTCCGAGAAAGAGATAACCGCATTCACTTTGGCAGGTCAAGTAGGAGCAACAACGATTAGCGGAAGCACGATTTCCTTGACCATGCCGATTGGAAGTGATGTCACCAATTTGGTGCCCGCAAGTTTGGTATTCTCTGCTGGTGCTTCTATCGAGCCTGGAACCAATGTAGCAAGAGACTTTAGCGATTTAATCGAATACATAGTTACAGCGCAAGACAACAGTGAAAAAGTATGGACCGTGAACGTTACGGTGTTGGAAGACACAACGCCGCCGACAATTACCTGTCCTGGAGATATCGTAGTCGCTAACGATACTGGTGTTTGCGGTGCTGCGGTAGCTTTTAGTGACCCTGTAGGTGAGGATGATCTTCCTGGGGCAATAACCAAGCAGATTGCCGGTCCGAGCAGCGGTGACACTTTCCCGATCGGGGAAACGACGGTTACTTTCGAAGTAGAGGATGCCGCAGGTAACAAAGAGCAGTGTAGCTTTACGGTTACCGTAAACGATACGGAGGCACCAGTTGCGGTTTGTAGTGACACGACCATTCAATTGAATGCTTCAGGAACCGCGACTATCAACGCGAACATTTTAGGTAGCGCATCTAGTGACAACTGTGGAATAGCGAGCATTACTTCCAGTAAGACAACGTTCACCGCGGCCGATTTGGGTGCAAATACAATTACCCTCACCGTTACCGATTTAAGTGGTACTCAAAGTACGTGTACTTCTGTTGTTACGGTTGAAGCTGCTTCGGTTGGTAATACCCAGCTGACCGTGTTGGATGCTACGACAGACGAGCCACTATTTGATTTAGTCGATGGTTTGGTGATTAAAAAGAGTGACATTGGCAATACGCCATTAGGTATTATTTTCAATGCGAGTTTCAATCCTAATGGAGTGTTCTTCAAACTCTCCGGGCCCATTACACAAAATAGAGGTGAGGGCCAAACCCCACCGTATTCACTTTTCGGTGATATAGGTACTAATATTTTAGGGAAACCTTTTCCAGTAGGGAACTATACCTTATCGGCGAATCCGAACTCAGGCCCGACCATTGTGGTGAATTTTGAAGTAACCGACGTGGATCCGGCATGTGAGAATTTTGACTTAGCGGTTTCATCCACATCTGATCCGACCACTTGTAATGGTACAGATGGTGAGATTGTTGTGAGTACCACAGGATCTACTGCATTGCCGGTGACCTACAACTGGTCTCATGACGACAACCTTTCAGGAAATACTGCTACAGGTCTTGAGGCAGGTACCTATTCGGTTACTGCTTCCGATGGAGCAGGATGTTCAGAAACAGTGACGATAACGCTTGATGGTCCGCCATTGCCGACGGTTACTTTGGCGCCTTTTGCCAATGTGTTGGAGACCGCTTCATCATTTGCGTTGACCGGAGGTCTTCCTGCAGGAGGAACGTATAGTGGTCAAGGTGTGACCAATAATACCTTTGATCCTAGTATAGGTCCTGGAAGTTATTCGATTACCTATACCTATACTGATGGCGAAGGTTGTTCAAATAGTGCATCAAGAAACATCTTGGTTACATCGGAAACAGCAAATGCTGCCCTTATCGTACTGGATGCGAGAGATGATACCGAATTATTTGCGCTAACCGATGGACTTCAAATAAATAAGAGTATGATTGGTGAGATACCGTTGGGTGTTATTTACAACACCAATTTGAATCCGAACGGCGTCGCTTTCAAACTGACGGGTCCACTTACCCAGAATCGATTTGAAGGCCCTGCCCCGCACTCTTTATTTGGGGATATCGGAGTCAACATCATAGGGAAAGTATTTCCTGTAGGGAATTACACGCTAGTCGCGAACCCTAATAATGGACCTACAATAACTGTCAATTTTGCTGTTGTCGAAGGTAATCCATTGTGTGATGATATGAATGTTACCGTACAGTCAAAGGTGAATCCTAGCACTTGTGGAGGTTCTGATGGGGCTATTGTGCTTTCCATCACTGGTGCTGTTCAACCCTATACCTATAGTTGGAGCCACGATAATTCGCTTCAGTCTTCTTCTGCGGCAGGGCTTACGGACGGAACATATACCGTTACCGTTACTGATGCCAATGGATGTTCTGATGAGGTCACGACCTCCTTAAGTGATCCTGCCGGTCCGAATGTGACCTTAGCGATGTTTGATTCGGTGATGGATACCGAAGATGCTTTTGACTTGACTGGAGGTATACCTGTTGGAGGAACGTATTCCGGTGAAGGGGTATCCAACGGTATGTTCGATCCGTCTGTTGGAGCTGGTACTTATGCCATTACCTACTCGTATACCGATCCGAATACGGGCTGCGATGGAAGTGCAATGAGAAACATTACCGTTACAACAGTGAACGCTGAACTTTCTGTGCTCAGCTTCACGTTGGTGAACGCCAATACAAATGCCGATATTCTTACTCTAACGAGTGGAGCGGTAATTGCCATAGGTGATCTGCCTACAACAAACCTGAACATTCGGGCGAACACGACCACGGACGTCGGTAGTGTGTCATTTACATTGACAGGCGCGCAATCGCATGGTAGCTTGGAAAATGTTGCACCGTATGCCCTATTCGGAGATTCTCCGGCAGGTGTTTACGTTGGAAATGAATTCATTACCGGTAACTATGTAGTATCCGCGACCCCACACTCCTTAAATGGAGGTGGAGGAGCCACAGGGACTGCATTGACCGTCGGATTTACGTTGCAGGAGGCAACACTTTCGGCGAAAACTGTTCGTGAAATGACCATTTCACCCAACCCCGTAGATAAAGTGGCCACACTCCTTTTTGAAACACCGAAGAGGGTAAGTACAATCAATGTCTATGATTCAACCGGTAGATTGGCCAAAACTTTTGTTGGCGAGGTAGGAGAAGAAATAACGATAAGACAGATTCCGGTTCAGGACCTACCATCAGGTACGTATTTCGTACGTACTATTGACGCTAGCGGAAAAGAACTGCAACAACAAATGGCTATTAAACGATAGAAGTAAGTCCCAATATAAAAGAGAAAAAAATGAAAAAGTATCCTGTAAATGCCATGATGGTGGAGTCCCCTACGCTCGCTATCGTCCAAAGGCAAAATATAATGAGTCCAATGAAATGGGTCGGTATGGCAATTACTGCCTTATTCTTGATGTTCTTGGGAGTTCAAAACCTGAGCGCGCAGTCCTTTGGACAAAGTAACTTGAACTTTGATGGAAACGGAGGAGTGAACAACGGTACATCACTGATGTATGGTCCTGATGGGCGACTCTATGTGTTGAGTCTAAATGGAACCATAGACATTTTCACAGTTCAAAAGAACGGTAACAATGACTATGTGGTTACCGCTTCGGAAGAGTTATTGGATGTCAAAAATATTCCAAACCATAACGATGATGGTAGTAATACCAGTGGTGACTCAAGGGAAGCAACCGGTTTGACCGTGGCAGGAACAGCGACAAATCCTATAATGTATGTTACGTCAAGTGATTCAAGGGTAGGTGGGCCAGCTGGAGACAAAAACTTGGATACCAATTCAGGGGTCATCACCAGATTGACCTGGACCGGAAGTGAATGGGACGTTGTCGATATCGTACGCGGATTACCGAGGTCAGAGGAAAATCATGCCACTAATGGTCTTGAATTCGTGACCATCGGTACCACGGACTTCTTGATTGTTGCCAGTGGTGGCCATGCGAATGCGGGTGCCCCTTCGGACAATTTTGCATGGACTACGGAGTATGCACTTTCAGCGGCAGTTCTTTCGGTCAATTTGACCATGCTTGAGGCCATAACGCCAATGCTCGATGGAGGACGAAAGTATCTTTATGATTTGCCTACACTTGATGATCCCACAAGGCCCAACGTTGGCCCTGAAGATCCTGATGCGGGTGGTTATACCGGTATTGACGTGAACGACCCATGGGGAGGTAACGATGGGCTGAACCAAGCCATGATCGTTGAAGGCGGGCCAGTACAGATTTTTTCCGCAGGTTACCGTAACAGTTATGACTTGGCCGTCACGGAAAGTGGCGCCGTATATGTGACCGACAATGGAGCCAATGGTGGATGGGGCGGTTTGCCGGAAGGTGAAGGTACCGCCAATGTAACCAACAATTACAATCCGGCAGAACCAGGTAGCAGTTCCCCCGTAGATGGTGAGCAGGTGGATAATCAAGATCATCTGTCTCTGGTGACCACTGACATTCAGAATTATAACTTCGGCAGTTTCTATGGAGGACATCCAGCTCCGATTCGAGCAAACCCGGAAGGTGCTGGTCTGTATACAAACCCTTCGGAAAACAATACCGTTGGGGCAGTATTCAGAACTAAAAAATATGACCCCACTGGCACTAAAGACCCAAATATCTATACCTCAGATGCGAGTATTGCCCTTCCAGCAAACTGGCCTCCGGTGCCTGTAGGATTGGCAGATGTGCGTCAAGGCGATTGGAGAGGTCCTACCGTATTCAATCCAGATGGCCCGCAAGACGTTCTTGTTACTACATGGCAGAACAACAGTAATGGGATAGATGAGTACACCTCGACTATTTTTACAGGTGAGGAAAGTATGGTCGGTGACCTTATCGTAGGACGAAATAGCAATAACGTTAAAAGTTTGCACCGTGTGGAGCTTCAACCAGATGGTAGTTTGGAAAACTTGACTCAAAATTTTATCTCTAACCTTGGAGGTAATCCTCTTGGAATTACCTGTAATAGTGATACCGATCCCTTTCCAGGAACGATTTGGGTGGCTACCTTTAATGGTACCATTAAAATTTTTGAGCCGGAACCTAATATCATTTGTATCGATCCCACGGATCCCTTATTTGTTGAAACCGATGATACGGACCTTGATGGCTACGCGAATCTAGATGAAGTTCAAAATGGTGTTGATCATTGTAACGGTGGTGCACAGCCCACAGACTTTGATAAAGATGCAGGAGGAACATTAGTATCCGATTTAAATGATACGGATGATGACAATGACGGAATTCTTGATAAGGACGACGTGTTTCAATTGGGTGACCCTACGGACTCCGGAAGCGACGCTTTTGATTTACCGGTATTGAACGATCTCTTATCGGATAACCCAGTACTCAAAGGAATTTCAGGACTCGGTATGACCGGATTTATGAACAACGGAGCACCTAATCCGAACTGGCTTGATTGGCTGGATGTCCTTGGAGCAGGCCCGAATCCGAACGATATTGTCGGAGGCGCAGTTGGTGCGATGACCTTACAGATGACCGATGGCACGGCGCTTGGCACGACAAATGATCAAGATAAGGGCTACCAATATGGCGTCAATGTCGATCAATCCTTAACTAGTTTTACGGTCGAAGGGCGTTTGCTGAATTTTACTGACCCCCTTCAACTATATGGCTCTTCCGCTCCGACGAATGGTGAGCTTGGCTTATTCATCGGGGATGGTACCCAGAGCAATTATATCAAATTTGTGGTCAACCAGACAGGTTTACAAGCGTTGCAAGAGATTAATGATGTACCGCAGGCACCCATCGAATTGGCCCTAGCTCCAGGGGATCGACCTAATGGCAGCATGACGATTTTCTTTACAATCGATCCAGCCACTGGTATTGTGACCTTGCAATATAAAATTAACGGGGGAACGATGCAGACCTTGGGTGACATTACGGCTCAAGGGGCAGTACTCAATGCGATACAACAAAGCAACAATCCCTTGGCTGTAGGTTTGATCGGTTCTTCGAATACCGTTGGAGCGGAAGTGGAAGGAACTTGGGATTACTTATACGTACAAGCCAGCCAGCCTACGATTCAACAGCCCATACCCGATTCTAGCTTTTTGGTTGGGGAAACGGCTACGTCTTACTCTTTGGATGAGTATTTCAGTGATGATGGGGGTGACGCGAATCTTGTGTATTCTGTATTCTCGAATACAAATGTATTGTTCGATCCACAGGTCAATAACAATATTTTGGATGTTTCCTTACCTAATGAAGCAGCTACCACGGAAATTACTATTCGCGCCACGGATGGAGCAGGTCTTTTCGTTGATCAGACCTTTACGGTTACTATTAGTGATGAGCCCATACCCATTATACGAATTCGTGCCAATGGAGCGTCGATTACGGCTACGGATGCACCGAATCCAAATTGGCAAGGCATTACCGCCACCGGAGCACAATCCGGAACGTCAAATGGTATTGGTTACAGTGTGAATGGCGGAAATCATTCTACACACAATATTGCGGGTAGGGACGCTTCTCTACCGGACTACGTGCCACAGGCTATTTTTGCCAATGAGCGCTGGGATCCCCCTGCAGGTGCCGAGATGTTGTGGAATTTTACGCTTCCCGATGGTGATTATTTCGTGCGTTTGTATATGGGCAATGGTTTTGATGGTACGTCCACTGTTGGAACCCGTGTTTTTGATATTTCAATCGAAGGGGTACTCGTACAAAATGATATTGATTTGATTACCGAGTTCGGTGATGACACAGGAGGTATGAAAGAATACCAGGTTACGGCAACTGGTGGTGACCTCACTATTCTTTTCGAACATGTAGTTGAAAACCCATTGATCAACGGAATCGAGATCCTGAGCTTAGGTGGAACCTTTACCCCCCCATTGGCGGTTGATGCGATACCGAACCAAGCCAGCAGCGTAGGTGCTTTGGTGAATCTCGATATTATCAATGCCTCAGGCGGAGACAGCAATGAGAACTTCATGTATTCCGCTACCGGCCTGCCTCCGGGATTAGAGATAGAACCTACCACAGGAAATATTAACGGAACAATTGAAGCAAATGCAGACGCAGGCAGTCCGTATACGGTAGAGATTACCGTAGACAAAACTTCCAGTGATGCAGTGAGTACTACCTTTTCTTGGACTGTCAATGATGGTTCAAATCCAGGAGGGGTAGTGTATCGTGTGAATACCGGAGGGGGTCTGACCTCTTCAAACGATAGTTCACCCGTAGCTTGGGAAGAAGATCAAAAATCTGCGGGCAGCCCAGGAAACATAGGAGGTAATGCAGTAACCGGAACGCCCTCTCCCTATGTGAATTTCGCTACCCAAGATTTGACTTTTGGAGCTGATTTACCAGGAGGGTTCGTGAATTCCACAGGTTACCCGAATGCGTTATTCGCTACGGAACGCTATAATTCCAATCCGGTACCGGATAATATGAAGTGGAGTTTCCCCACCGGTAATGGCACTTTTCAAGTAAATCTATTGTTCAATGAAAATTGGGCGAATGAAAATGCCGAAACAGCGAATAACCGAATCTTCGATGTTGAAATAGAAGGTGCGCTTGTTCTGGATAATTACCGTCCTTCCGTCGATGGTTCTGAAACGAATATTGCGAAAGTTGAGTCTTTTCAGACTATTGTAGATGATGGTACCTTGAATATAGACTTTATACAAATTAACCAGAATCCCGCGATTAAGGGAATCGAGATTATTGCTGCGGCACCACCAGTTAATGACGAATGGACTGCACAAACCGATGATGAAAACCATACGGCAAGGCATGAATGTTCTTTTGTTCAGGCCGGCGATAAGTTTTATCTGTTCGGTGGTAGGGAGAACCCAGCTGATTTGGACGTTTACGATTATCAATCGAAAACTTGGAGTACTATAGGATCTTCGGCACCTTCCGATTTCAATCACTTTCAGGCAGTGGAATACAACGGTCTGATTTGGGTTATTGGAGCCTTTAAGGATAATGATTTCCCGAATGAGGTACCTGCCGATTTTGTATGGACTTACAACCCGGCAACGGATGATTGGGTACAAGGGCCTGCGGTGCCAAATGCTCGAAAAAGAGGATCTGCCGGTCTTGTGATGTACAATAACAAGTTCTATGTCATTGCAGGGAATGCAGACGGTCACGATGGACAATATGTGCCGTGGTTTGATGAGTTTGATCCGGCTACCGGTATTTGGACTACATTGGCCGATGCTCCACGAGCACGGGATCACTTTCACGCCGGAGTCATAGACGATAAATTATATGTTGCTGGTGGACGTCTTTCTGGAGGACCTGGTGGAACGTTTAGTCCACTTATTGCGGAAGTCGATGTTTTCGATTTTTCTGCTGGAACCTGGTCTACTTTACCAGCCGGGCAGAATATACCGACCCCAAGAGCAGCCGCTTCGGTAGCCGTTTTCCAAGATGAGTTGTATGTTATTGGAGGCGAAATCGAAAATGATCTTGATGGTAATCTTGTAGATGATGCGGTTACAACAACAGAATCTTTTAATCCCGCTACAGGGAATTGGACCTCTAGGGCCGACTTAATCACCGAAAGACATGGCACACAAGCTATTGTATCAGGGAACGGCATACATGTTACTGCCGGTTCGAGCTCTAAAGGCGGTGGAGGTACTATGAAGAACATGGAGTTCTTTGGTACAGATAACCCACAAGGTACTCCGTTGGTTGCAGGCGTGCTAACATTACCTGCTGACATCACTGTCCCTACGGGAGGTACGGAAACGGTTTCAATAACCCATTCCAGTGGTAACGCGGCGGTGATTATTACAAGTATACAATTAGGTGGAACCAATGCAAGTGAGTTTTCGATTTCTTCGAATACAGGATTTGGTCTAATTAATCCGGGAGAGACGGTATCCGTTTCAATAGTGCATACGGGATCTTCCCAAGGCGAAACGGCTAGTTTAGTAGTGGCTTATGATGACGGAAAAAGTGTGAACTCTCCAATAGTTTCTGGGGAAGCCATAGATGCGGTACTCTACCGTATCAATGCTGGAGGTGCCTTGGTGGTGGACGCAGCGGGCGACTTCGAAGAAGATCAAAGTGCTGCCAGTGCTGGAGGATCTGCAAATACGGGAACACCTTCGCCATACGTCAATACTGTAGCTCCAGCTGTGGATAATACTTTTGGTTCAAACGCCGCATTGGCGCAAAATACCACGGGCTATCCGGATGCAGTTTTCCAGACAGAACGCTGGAGCGATGCGGCCAATCCGAACAATATGAATTGGAGCTTCCCGACAGGGGATGGCACCTTTCGTGTAAACCTTTTGTTCAATGAGAACTGGGCGGACGAAAACGCAGCACCGGCCAATAATCGTATTTTCGATGTTGAAATCGAAGACGTCCTGGTTTTGGATGATTATCGTCCATCAGGAGACGGTTCCGATGTAAATATCGCCAAAGTCGAGTCTTTCTTGGCCATTGTAAATGACGGTACATTGAATATTGATTTTATCAAAGGGAATCAAAATCCAGCGATAAAAGGAATTGAAATCCTAAGTGTTACCCCGACAACGGGAGGAGGTCCCTTAGTGACCAATCCTGGTGCTCAAGTGAGCGTTGAAGGAGATGTGATCAATTTGCCGATTGTGGCGCTCGATGGAACAAGTCCGCCTTGTGGGCCATTGACATACACTGCTGAAAATCTTCCGGAAAATCTGACAATCGATGAGACGACCGGAGTAATTTCAGGCACCTTGCTTGAAGGTACCGGTAGTGGAACCGCTGGGGCCTTTATTGAAGAAAATGGTCTGGTGGTCATCGAAATGGAGTCTACTGATAATTTGCCGGGCAGTTGGGTAAATGCTGCAAATGCGACTTCTCCAAACATTACGAGCCCAGAAAACGCCACAGGCGATGATTTTATCGTTTGGGAAGCAGGACAGTTTCTAGGTCAAACAGGTGTCTCAACTATTACCTATCCGGTAGAAATAACCACCACGGGTGTCTATCAATTCAAATGGCGGACCCAAGTGGGGAACGGCACCAGTTCTACGGATCACAATGATACTTGGTTGAAAATCGAAGGGGATGCCTTTTATGGACAAAAAGGTAATGGGAGTAGTATTGTCTGTCCAAAAGGATTCAATGGAAGTACGAATGATTGTACGGGGAATGCGCCCCAAGGTGCTGGAGGAAATGGCTGGTTCAAGGTCTTCTCAAGTGGTTCAACGAACTGGACATGGTCCACGTTGACCAGTGACAATGATGGACATCAAATATTCGCTCGTTTTGACAATCCGGGTACATACAATATATTGATTTCGGTTCGCTCGAGTAATCATGCGTTGGATCGAATGGTCTTGGCCCACTCAGGTTTTAGTGGTAATGAACAAAACCTTTCCCTTCCCGAGTCAGAGAGAGCTGTCGGGCAGGTACAGGGTGCTTCTGCCGATAGCCCGTATGATGTTATCGTCAATGTTGCCGATGCTTGTGATCCTCAAGGCACTACCCAGGTAGAATTTACTTGGAACGTTACCGCCACCGAAATTGGAAATCCTTCGGCAACTGTGGGAGTTACTACGGGTAGCGGCCTCACTTCATCCACTTTTGGAAACAATTCTTTTGTAATCCAGAATACGGGTGATGATGAAATTGTGAATGTTACCTTGGATATGACCTCAGGGTTTATGAAAGATGTGGTTTTCGATCCGGTAGGTACTGCAGGCGATTCTACTGCAAAATGTCTTTCTGCTGGTTCGAACCCAGGAGGACCTGTAGGTCTTACCGCCGGGGCTGATGGAAGCGGGCAAGATGATTGTGTGGACATCTTCACGCAATTTCACAATGGAATCGATGATGAAGAAGGGTATGATATCATGAGTCTTGATTTTACGGATTTCAATCCTGGTGAGACCTTTAGTTTTGGGGTGGATATGGATCCTACAACTATAAAAGGAGATTTAACGGCTGGTGATGCGGGATCGATTTCCGGATTTGAACTGATTGGCGCTACCATTAGTATTCAATTTGCAAGTGGTGTTGTATATACCTCAAGTTTATTCGATGAGGGGTCATTGGGCGGTTCCGATGTGATCATCAATGGGGATAGTAATGCATTGATCGCTCCATCTATTCTCGTTGACGGACTGGCTACCTCACGCTTGGTTACGGACGCCAATCACTTGGTAGAGGTAACGGGTTCACCGAATAGTTCAATCACCCTTCTACGAGTAGATGGACGTTTGTATATAGATCCGGGTAATCCGAGTGTTGGGTATGATATCGATTTATTCGAGGCCAACCAGGCCTTAGCCAAAGAACTGTACACCGTACAATTGGGTCCTTCAGGTGTTGCGAACATACCCGTGACCCTAACCCAGACCCCAGGGGCAACCAACACTCCAGATGGTGGATTGAACCATTTTATTGCCGTGGTCAACGGACCGAATGGGGAAAACAGTATAGCCTCTAATGTCATTGTCTTGGAATATGATCCCGATGCCATAATAGGTCCGGCCGTGTTGATCGAGATGACACCAGGAGCCGATTTGGATACCAGTACGTTTACGGCTGGAAGCATGCAAATTACCAACAATTCTTCAGGAGCCCTGCAGATTACCAATGTCACCATTGACCTTAGTACGGGTATCTTACCAGATATGGTATTCGATCCGTTAGGTAATGGTGGTGACGCTACGGCCAAGTGTTTCGAGGCCAGTACAGGCGCAACGGCTGTAGGTTTAGTAGTGCCTACTGATCCTTGCGCTACACCATTCTCGCAACCTAGAAACGGAGGTTTTGATGTGATGAGTATCGACTTTAAGGAGTTTGACCCAGGTGAGATTTTCACCTTTGCTACGGATATCGATCCAAACAGTATTCAAGCGGTGCCCGGAGCAGGAGCAGCGGGATCGGTTTCCGGTTTTGAAGTGGTGGGCGCAACGGTGACCATATCCTTTAGTGATGGTTCCAATTTGACGACGAGTATATATGAGGATGGTTCCTTGGGTGGAGGCCAGGCCATAGCGGCTCTTGACACTCCTGTGACCCCATCCATTTCGGTTGTTGGAACTGGAGTCGGGCCGGCAACGGTCAATAGCTTAAATCAAGTCGTAACCGTGACCGGAACCCCTGGAGATGTAGTTTCCTTGATGGTCGTTGATTCGAGATTGTATATCGCGCAAGGAGGTGATCCGTTTAATGTTCCTGATCCGACATACTACGCCA
This sequence comes from Maribacter corallii, assembly GCF_047345415.1. Lineage (NCBI taxonomy): Bacteria > Pseudomonadati > Bacteroidota > Flavobacteriia > Flavobacteriales > Flavobacteriaceae > Maribacter > Maribacter corallii. The sequence continues at coordinate 229,507 of NZ_JBLFEP010000004.1, read as the reverse complement.
ATGAAGCCATGGCAAAAAGTCTTTATACAGGGTTGATCGGCACTGGAGGTTCTGTGGATATTCCTATTGAGCTATTACAGACCTCGTTCGGTAACGGTACTCCCGATGGTGGGTTGAATCAGTTGGTGGCAGTGACGTCTTCCGGGGCGTATGCACCAGATAAACCTGTCAGTAATACTTCAAATGTCGTGACGTTATTGTATGATCCAAATGCGGTCGATACCGGTGATTTGACCCTTTCCTACACCATGCAAGGAAGAACTGACCTAACGACCGAGATGACCGTTGAGGTATATGAGCAAGGAGCATCGGTTCCTAGTTATCAATTTACGCCTACGGGAAGCGCTGGAGGTGAGGTAACGGTTTCCGGTATTGAAGCGGGCACTTATGAAGTGGCTGTTAAAGTATCCAATTACTTACAACGGGTGACCACAGTTACCATCGTGGCTGGTGCCAACACGGCGTCGGTAGCCGAGCTAAGGGCGGGAGATGCTAATAACGATAACTTTGTAACGCTTCAAGACTTTTCGATTTTGGCGGGTACGTTTAATCTACAGGAAGGAGGAGCCGGCTATGACCCTCGCGCCGATTTTAATGGAGATGGTTTTGTGACCTTGGTCGACTTCTCATTGTTGGCCTCTAATTTCAATACCCAAGGTGAGGAAGTCCCCTAAATAAAACTTAAATTTATTCAAATAAGAAAGCCCCTTGCATCATGTGCAAGGGGCTTCTTATATCATTAAGCTTCATCCTCTTTTGATTAGCTTTTTTTGTTTTGGGCTTTCTTTCTTTTTCGTATTTCCGGGAAATACCAAACTGGTACTTGAATAGGTGGTGCCAAATGTCGCCGCTGCCGAATAGACTTGGTCGATGGCATCCAATACCTGATGGTCCGATAGTTCTTTCAACGGATGGATGAACACTGACCAAATGATCTCATCGCTCAAAGCGTATTTCACATCCAGGGCGGAGTGGAAGTTGGCTACGAGCATATTCAGTAGTTGTTCTTCTTCAAGTTCCTTTGTTTCGATAATCGGAGTGATGATGCGCATACGGTTGGCATTGGCATCATAAACACAGATCAAAGGGGTCTCTTGATATAGAAACTGAATGGAATTGCCATTGACCATTAAAGTATCGGATACCTGTGAAATGAGTTCCTGAAGTTTTTCAGGTGACATCGTTTGGGCCTTCAGATGTGATATGTGAACAACTGAGAAAAATATAAAAAGGAATAGGAATTTACGCATAAGGAATTCTTTACGGATTAAGTCGTTCGATGACAGCCTTATTTACAAAACCCCTTTTCCAATCGATTATTGTAAATGCGTTTGGTCTGAATACCATTAATCGAAAGAATCATGCACTTTATCGATGAAGCAAGGCAATACAGGCGTTATAAAGCCGTTATCTATGGAAGTTTATTTTGATTTTGAGTCCATGCATTTGGTTGTTGAGAGGTCCCTGACTTGTTTGAAGTGACTCAATTTAGAAGAGTTTAGTTGCAACAAGAAGGTGACATCGATGTCATGAGGTTTTAGGCATATGAGCCACATGTTGTATCTGTAAATGTTTTACAACGATATATTCCGTAAATCGTCTAGTTAAAGCTATGGTCTCAGGATCATTTAAGTACTTCGCTATGATTTGTAAGAAATTAATGTTCTTTTTGTCGCATAAAAACCAAATCAATATGAAAAGCTCCTTCCTAAGTTTTAAATGTAAAAATATTTCTTTCCCATTTTCAACGGAGTTTTCTAAGCAGACTTTTTTCGGTTTTTAGCAAGATTTTGTTCTACCTATTTTTTTTAACCACCCATTCGGGGCACACAGCCTCTCATCAATTATTATTTATGAAAAAAATTACGTTACTTTTTTTTAGTTTTCTTTTTTCCGTTGGTCTATTTTCCCAAGATCCTACAATCACCAGTTTTACCTTAGTTAACGCTGATAGCAATGACGATATCTTAGAAATCTCAGAGGGTACGGAGATCAATTTATTGGAGTATCCGGGCGTTGAATTCAATATCCGGGCGAATACTTCGAACGAAGTAAAAAGTGTTCGCCTAAAACTGACGGGTACCTTGACCAATACAATGACAGAAAGTGCTGCACCGTACGCCCTATATGGGGATTTTCCAGCAGGAGATTATGAGGGTCAAGTATTTCCGGAAGGCTCGTATACGTTATTAGGAGTTCCTTTTTCAGAAGTAAGTGGAGGTGGAATCAAAGGCCAACGTCTTCTTATCAACTTCAAGATGGTTGAAATACCCATACAGCGGCCATTTATAACTACTTGGAAAACAGATAATCCCGGAGCTTCTGGTGACAACCAGATAACGATTCCCACGAAGAATGATATGGTGTATGATTATTCGGTGGATTGGGGTGATGGTACACAAAGCACCGGAGTCAGTGGGGATATAACACATACCTATGTCACACCGGGAATCTATCGGGTTTCCATTTTTGGGAGCTTCCCTAGAATATGGTTTGGCGGTAATGGATCGGAAATTTCCGATCGACCTGGGGATGCACACAAGATTTTGGAAGTGAATAGTTGGGGCGATATTGAGTGGAAAACCTTTGCGGCGGCCTTTAGTTCTTGTGAGAATTTGGATATCGTTGCCCAAGATATTCCTGATCTCACTAATGTTGATTCTTTTTCGGCGGCTTTTGCTTCCTGCTCGAATCTTGTTGGGAATGAATATTTCAATGATTGGAATATGGAAAACGTTGTAGATATTTCATACATGTTTTATAGAGCAGGTTCATTCAATCAGGATGTCGGTGCTTGGGATTTAAGAAATGTGGATGAAATGAACGATATGTTCGCCTATGCTTCTTCCTTTAATCAAGATATTGGCGCATGGAGATTTCCGAAAGTGAGAAGTTTAGACAGTGTTTTTGAACGCGCTACTAACTTTAACGGGCAAATTGGAGATTGGGATGTAAGCAACATAGAGGCACTAATTGATTTGTTCTCCCATGCCTATGCATTTAATCAAGATATTTCAGAGTGGGACGTTAGCAATGTAAAACACTTAGGGTATGCATTTAACGAAGCTCGATCATTCAACCAAGATCTTTCTAGGTGGAATGTAAGTCGAGCGGAATCGATGTCACACATGTTTTCGGGAGCGTTGGCCTTTGATCAGGATCTCAGTGAATGGAATGTTCAAAATGTCTTTAGAATGCCTAGCATGTTAAATCGGGTAAAGCTTTCTCAGGACAACTATGACAAACTTTTAATGGGTTGGGGCGCCTTGCCAAACCTAAAAAGAGATGTGGATTTTGGTGCCGGAATCAGTGAGTATTGCGATGGTGAAAACGCTAGACAGAATTTGATTGATAATTGGGGTTGGCAAATTACCGATGGAGGAAAGTCTTGCAATTCAGGCCTCTATGTAGAAGGAGTTATGTTAATAGATGCCCAAAATAATCAACCTGTGTACAGGCTGCGAGACAACATGCAGATCATTTCAGGTTCATTACCTTCAGATTTGTTGAATTTTGAGATAATCACTTCCACAAATGTAGAAAGTGTAAAAATAGAACTAAGCGATGGAGCCAATATCGTTCAGACGAGTAATGAGTTACCATATACACTATTCGGGACAAATGAATCTGATTATTTGGGTAGCACTTTGGAAAATGGAAATTATACCTTAAAAGTAACGCCTTTTGCGGAAGATGGATTGACAGGTAGTGAAGGAAATCCATTGGTTTTGAATTTCAAAATTTTGGATAGTGTGCCAAGGGCGTTTGTCATGAGAATTAAAACCGACAATCCGGGTACTTCTGATGATCGAACCTTCTCGATTAAGACTACTCCTGGGGAGTCAGCATATTACGATGTGGACTGGGGTGCCGGTTCTATTTACGGAGGTGTTTCCGGGAATACAAGTTATAGATATCAGCAACCCGGAACTTACACCATTAAAATAACAGGTGATTTTCCCGGTATTGATTTCGAGAATAATGGGGATGCCCAAAAATTACTTTCAGTGGACCAATGGGGCGATATTGATTGGGAATCAATGGAAGGAGCATTCGCCGGCTGTAGAAATATGGAAGTTTTGGCTCAAGATATTCCAGATCTTTCGAATGTGGAAAGTGCTGCTAGAATGTTTGCGTATTGTTCAAATTTGGTCGGAAACGAAACCTTCAAAGACTGGGAGACAAAAACCCTTCAAGACATGTCCAGTATGTTTTTTGAGGCAGATTCTTTCGATCAGAATATAAGTCAATGGAGCACATCAAATGTAACTGATTTTTCAGGAACGTTTTACAGAGCCGTTGCTTTCGACCAAAATTTGGGTAACTGGAGTGTCGGTAAAACCACATCCATGTCGAATATGTTTTTCCAGTCAGGTATGTCTACGTCAAATTACGATTCGACCTTAATTGGTTGGAGTGCTCAAGAACTTCAAAATGGCGTAACCCTTGATGCTGGAGACAGTCAATACTGCTTGAGTGAAGCCGCCCGAGAAAATATTATTGACACATACGGTTGGATTATAAATGATGCTGGTTTAAGGTGTGCAAACGGACCTGTAATAGTTTCCTTAAACCCTGCCGATAACGCTGTTGAGGTGCCTTTAGATTCTCAAATCTCATTCACTTTTGACAAACCTGTTCAAAAAGGATCGGGAGATGTAATTTGGGTGGATGATTCCAATGTTGGAGAATTGGGTAGCAGAATTATTGTAACTGCTATTTCTTACATCAATGGTAGTACGGTAACCATTCCTAGGGGTGGTGGTTTAAACCCAAATGTGAGCTATCATTTAGAAATTGAAGATGATGCTTTTCAAGATTTGTCAGGCAATTCTTTTGTTGGGTTTAATGATGCTACGACTTGGAATTTTTCAACGATCAGTACAGAAGATCAAGATGATCCTCAGCTGGTTGCCTTAAGTCCAATGGACAATGCTACAGACGTCGATATTGATTCAAGTTTTGTTTTAACATTCGATGAGCCTGTTCAGGCTGCTGTAGGGTGGATATATTTATGGGAAAGGGGTACTCAAGCAAATGGACCAACCCAAAGTTTAGCTGTACCTAATTCAAATGTCATATTTAATGATAATACAGTTACGATTAATTTTCCTGAACGACTTAAGTATGATACGGAGTATAATCTTCAGATAAACTATAATGTAATCGAAGACTTATCTGGGAATGATTTTATGGGCACTTCAGGAGATGAATACAATTTTAAGACAAAAATTGGTTTTTTCCCTTTTATCACTACCTGGAAAACGGACAACCCTGGTAGTTCGGAAGATAATCAAATCACCATACCGACTTTTGAAGGTGAAGTATATAACTATGCCGTGGATTGGGGCGATGGTACTTCTAATTCCGGGGTTACGGGTGATATCACGCATACATATGAGTCCTCTGGTACGTATCAGGTTTCAATTTCAGGAGAATTTCCGGGAATTTCCTTTTTTAGTTTGAATGGTGAAAAGGACAATGAAAAACTTCTGTTTGTTAATCAATGGGGTGATATTGAGTGGAAATCAATGGTGTTTGCATTTATGGAATGTTCTAAAATGGATGTAGTAGCTACGGATATCCCAAATTTATCTAACGTAACAAGCTTGCATAGTATGTTTTTGGGAACATCATCTTTAGTATATAATCAGAGCATTAATGATTGGGATTTATCATCTATTACAAATACGGATCAAATGTTCAGTCTATCGACTCAATTTGACCAGCCAATAGGTAATTGGAATGTCTCGAATGTTACGAGCATGGCTAGAATGTTTCAAGCATCAAATTTTAATCAGTCCATTGGCTCTTGGGATGTGGGCAATGTACAAAATATGGAATCTATGTTTGGCAACGCCAAATTCTTCAATCAAGATATTGGAAGTTGGAATACCGCAAGTGTCACCATTATGAACGGTGTGTTTGGTGGAGCGACATCTTTTAATCAAAATATCGGAGACTGGAATACAAGCCTTGTTAATTCAATGTTCGGAATGTTTACTGACGCAACTTCATTTAATCAAAATATAGGAAATTGGGATGTGGGTAACGTCGCTCAAATGGGGCAAATGTTTAGCAGTGCCAAGTCATTTAATCAAGATATTGGGAGTTGGGATGTCGGAAATGTAACTACGATGTCAACCATGTTCCTCGGGGCCGAGTTATTTAACCAAAATATAGGAGGCTGGGATGTCTCTCAGGTCACTGACTTTGACCGGATGTTTTTTGGCGCCACATCATTTGACCAAGATTTAGGTAAATGGAAAGTAGAGAACGCAAACAATATGAGTCAAATGTTTTTAGGCGTGGATATTTCTACCTATAATTATGATAGCTTGTTAATTGGCTGGAGTGCACAGCAACTCCAAAGCGGAGTGACATTCGATGGCGGTAACAGCCAATTCTGCCTAGCTGAAGAGGCTCGTCAAAAAATAATGGCCGATTTTGGTTGGACGATTACCGATGGTGGTAAGACAGTCGACTGTTCGGAACAAAGGCCTTTTATAACTACTTGGAAAACTGATAACCCTGGAAGTTCTGAGGACAATCAGATTACCATACTAGTGAATACTGATGAAGGCTACACCTATCACTATGCCGTAGACTGGGGCGATGGCACTTCTTCGTCTAACCTTACAGATAAGGTCGTTCATACCTATGAGAATCCAGGAATATATCAAGTATCCATTTCAGGGGACTTTCCCGCTTTTCTCCTTCAAAATGAATTTGATTTGACCACAAGGGATGATGCCCGTAAGTTAATCTCTATCGATCAATGGGGAGATATGGAATGGCTTACCATGAAAAGAGCCTTTGAATGGGGTAGTGAAATGGAAATCTTAGCGGAAGATGTTCCGAATCTAACAAGAGTAGTAAGTATGTCTAGAGTATTTGGAGGTTGTTCAATAATGCAAGGTCATCCATCAATGGGAACCTGGGATGTTTCCAATATTGAAGATATGAGCTATATGTTTGCGTCTACCCAATTTGACCAAAGTATCGAGCAATGGGATGTTTCCAAGGTTTCGGCTATGATGGGAATGTTCGCTACCACACCTTTTAATCAAGATATAACCCAATGGAACGTTGCCAATGTAACTGATATGAAAATTATGTTCAGTGGAACTAAAAATTTCGATCAGGATTTAAGTACTTGGAACATATCAAAGGTTGAGGAGATGAGTGGAATGTTTGATCAAAGTGCTCTAACAAACGAGAACTATGATAAAATCCTTATCGGATGGAGTGATCAAACCGTTCAACCGGGGGTCAGACTAGATGCCGATGCCCAGTATTGCAATGCTGAAGCAGCTCGTCAAAAACTCATCGATGATTTTGGTTGGACCATTACCGATGGAGGGAAGGCCGTAGACTGCGAAGAACCGCAACGCCCGTTTATCACCACTTGGAAAACGGATAATCCTGGAGTTTCTGAGGATAATCAAATAACCATCTATACTATTGGAGAAAATAATGATTATAACGTTGATTGGGGAGATGGTACGGTAAATACTGGGGTTAAGGGAGACATTGACCATACCTATATTTTACCTGGCACATACCAAGTTTCTATTACGGGCTCATTTCCGGGTATGTACTTTAACAATGGAGGAAATGCAAGGTTGCGAGACGATGATAAAATTATTTCCATTGATCAGTGGGGTGATATAAAATGGACTTGGCTTGGACTTGCATTCGCGGGATGTAATAATCTGGACGTAAGGGCAACAGATATTCCAGATTTTTCTCAAGGACCAAATTTGTTTGGTATGTTTTCTGAATGCACTTCATTTGTAGGAAACGAGACAATTAACTCCTGGGACATGTCTAGGGTAGATAACACCGCTTATATGTTTCATGGTGCAACCAAATTTAATCAGCCTCTTGATAATTGGGATGTTAGTGATGTTGACTTAATGTACAATATGTTCGCGTTGGCCTCAGTATTTAATCAAGACATATCTTCTTGGGATGTAAGTAATGTAAGAAATATGAACAGTATGTTCATACATGCTTCCTCAATGAACCAAGATTTGAGCAATTGGGACATTTCAAAGGTAGAGAATATGGATAGAATGTTCAATAGGTCAGGTTTGTCAAACGATAATTATGACAAAATATTGATAGGTTGGGGCGAATCCTCTTTATTAAAAGACAATGTTATGTTAGGAGCGCAGAATAATCAATATTGCCTAGCTGAAAACGCCCGTCAAAGACTCATCGATGACTTTGGTTGGATTATTACCGATAGCGGAATTTCTATGGATTGCAACCCTTGTCCGACAACAGAAATCATAATGAATACGCAACAGCAGGTTGATGATTTTGCCATAACATACGATATTGTGAATTGTACGTTTGAAGGAGGTATCCGAATTGAAGGTCCAGACATTGTTAACTTGGATGGTCTCTCAGGGTTGAGCTTTGTTGGGGGTGTTTTAAATATTGTTAATACGCAGGTCACCAATCTGGACGGACTATCTTCGGTAAGCGATGTCGGAACTTCACTATTAATTCAGAATAATGCATTGTTAGAGGATATAGATGGCCTATCTTCCATAACCTCATTGAACCAATTAAGTATCATTGAGAATGACCAACTTACCAATGTTAATGGGTTGTCTTTATTAAATTCTATCAGTAGACTTTCAATATCAGGTAATCCGTCTTTGATTGATATTGACGGGCTAAATGCGCTAACTCGGGTATTCGGGGATTTAATAATAGAAAACAACATTTCATTGCGTAGCCTTGAAGGGCTGTCCTTATTATTGGTTATCTCCGATTCTTTAATTATACGGAATAATGCCTCTTTAACAAATCTTGATGGGCTGTCATCACTGGTTATTATTGATAATGATTTGATCGTGGTATCAAATCAAGCCTTGACCAACCTAGACGGGCTATCTAATTTAGATGGTCTGGGGTCTTTCCTAACCATACAGTCCAATCCAGCACTGGAAAACGTGGATGGCCTGTCTTCAGTTACCAATATGTTTGGTTTAAGTATTATTGACAACTATATGTTGACCAATCTCGGTGGACTCACTAATGTGAACTTCATAGGTGGGGATGTGATTATTATCGGAAACCGAGCCTTATCAGATTGTGCCATTGACGCGGTCTGTGATTCGGAAACCATAGTGATGGGTGCGGTCACGATTTCGGGCAATACTGGAGCCTGTATGGATGAGACAGCTGCAAGGGCAGCCTGTACCGGAACAGTAGAGGTCAGTGCGGATCTTCTAGCCGCTACTTACCTAGAAGGTTCTAAGAACCCTAAGCCTTTGGGGCCCATTCTGCGTGTGGAGAAAGGGAATCGAGAAACCTACCTTAAATTCGATATGAGTAACATTAATGGTACTATTACCGAAGCCCGTTTAGAAATGCAAGTGGCTAGCGATCCAGGAAATGGAAACCTGCAAGTGTTTTTAGGGAGCAGCTCGGAATGGACCGAGACCGGATTGAATGGAGGAAATAAACCCATGGCTGTAGGGAATGCACTTGCTGCCATTACTGGAGGGCACACCGTAGGTCAAACCAAGGTGTGGAACCTTGACGTTGGAAGTTTATCCACGGATGATACCTTGACCTTGATTATCAAACAAAGTGGAGGCAATGATGTGGCATTTGCATCCGATGAGACAGTAAACGCACCAAAACTATTTGTTTCATACAGTACGGTTCCTGAACCGCAACGTCCATTTGTCACTACTTGGAAAACGGATAATCCCGGATTTTTAGAAGGATCGGATAATCAAATTACCATAAAAACCCATCAGGAGGAAAGTTATGCCTATACGGTACATTGGGGCGATGGTACTTCTGACTCGGGAGTTACGGGCGATATCACCCATACTTATCCAGAGGTAGGCATTTATAAGGTTTCCATTTCAGGCTCTTTTCCAAGAATTCACTTCGTGGGATTGCAGAAGATAATCGAGGTGAATCAATGGGGTTCTACAAAATGGTCAAGTATGGCGTCGGCTTTTGCAGCATGTGCATATCTGGATGTCGTGGCACTTGATGTACCGGATTTGTCAAATGTTACTGACTTAAGTGGAATGTTCGACTCATGCGCATCCTTAAAAGGAAACGATAGTTTCAATGAATGGGATACGAGTGCTGCGACCAATATGCGTGAAATGTTTGCTTTCACAAATATCTTCAACCAAGATATAGGCCGTTGGGATACAGGGTCCGTTACGAACATGAATAGAATGTTTATGTATACCATTGAATTCAATCAGAATATTGGGGCTTGGGATACTAGTTCTGTGGTGGATATGGGGGGAATGTTCATCGAGACAACCGCATTTAACCAAGATATCGGTAGTTGGGATACAAGTTCGGTCACCAATATGGATAGCCTCTTTCCTTTTGCAGTGTCCTTTAACCAAGATATCAGTGGTTGGGATACTGGTTCGGTGACGAATATGAATTCAATGTTCTATGATTCTGACGCATTTAATCAGGATATCAGCAGTTGGGACACCAGTTCGGTGGCGACTATGAATTCAATGTTTGGAGAAACCACTGTTTTTGACCAAAATCTTGGGGCTTGGGATGTCAGTTCAGTAACTTCAATGAGAAGAATATTCGGCTCCACTGCTTTATCGGTAGAGAATTATGACAAAACCTTGCAAGGTTGGAGTACGCAATCGCTTCAAAACGGAGTAGAATTTGATGGCGGTAACAGTCAATACTGCCTTGGTGAAGTGGCCCGACAAAAGTTGATCGACGATTTTGATTGGATTATTACTGATGGGGGCAAGGCCACAGATTGTAGTCTTGTTGTAGAAGGAGAAGCCGACCTGATTCATGCGACCTACCTTCAGCGAGCCAATAATCCCCAACCCAATGGTCCTTTGCTACGCGTTGAAAAGGGAATAAGAGAGACGTATCTCAAGTTTGATTTGAGCGACTTCTCCGGTTCAATAACTGAGGCCCGATTGGAGATGCAGGTAGCGAGCGACCCGGGTAACGGAACTGTTGAGGTTTTCTTGGGAAGTAATTCAAACTGGACCGAAACTGGCCTAAACGGTAGCAACAAACCACTCGGTGTAGGAGTTGCACTGGCTGCCATAGGCGGATCACATGCGGTAGGGCAGGCCAAAGTCTGGAATTTGGATGTTGCTTCTTTATCCACAGGAGGCGAACTGACCTTGATCGTGAAGCAAAGTAGTGGCAACGATATGGCCTTCGCTTCCGATGAGACCTTTAATGCGCCACGCTTGGTAGTGACTACCACCTCAATTAACACCTTGGGGTCTGGAGCAAGTCTATCGGGTATCTTAAGTTTGTCACCTAACCCGGCGGTGAACGAGGTTCGGGTATCTTTTGTATCTCCTGAGGGGGTAGAGCTCGTGAACGACATCATGGTATACGATACCACAGGAAGATTAGTACGTACGGTTTCCGCAACGGAAGCGGATATCGAAGGTGCTTTCGAAATTGATGTACGAAGCTTGCAAAGTGGAATCTATTTCATCAGAACGTATGATGAAAACGGCGTGCCCTATCAAAAGCAAATGGCGATTGAACGCTAAAACATAATCTAACTAAAAAAAAGGAGGTCCATCGACCTCCTTTTTTTGGTTATATATCGTGAAGGTTACTCCTGCATGGTATGATATACATTCTGCACATCATCGTCTTCCTCAATTTTTTCCAATAGTTTCTCCACATCTGCGGCATCTTCTTCGGAAAGTTGTTTGGTCACTTGTGGAATACGCTCAAAACCAGAAGACAATATTTCAATTTCGCGCGATTCCAATTCTTTTTGAATGGCCCCGAAACTTTCAAAAGGCGCATAGATCAGAATACCATCATCATCAACAAAAACTTCCTCTGCCCCGTAGTCGATCATTTCCAATTCAAGCTCCTCCGGGTCGATGCCCTCAGAAGGAATTCTAAAATTACAGGTATGGTCGAACATAAATTCTACCGAACCTGAAGTACCCAGGCTTCCGTTGCACTTATTAAAATAGCTGCGCACATTGGCGACTGTTCGGGTGTTGTTGTCCGTAGCGGTTTCTATCAATATGGCAATACCGTGTGGAGCATAGCCTTCAAAAAGCACTTCTTTATAGTCCCCTAGATTTTTATCGCTTGCCCGCTTAATGGCACGCTCGATATTGTCCTTGGGCATGTTTACCGCCTTGGCATTCTGTATGACCGCACGTAGTCGAGAATTGGCATCCGGGTCTGGTCCACCTTCCTTGACCGCAATAACAATGTCCTTGCCAATGCGTGTAAAGGCCTTGGACATAGCGGACCACCGTTTCATTTTACGTGCTTTTCGAAACTCAAAAGCTCTTCCCATGGTAAATCGTTATTTTAATTTGAACGATAGCAAATTTAAGAAAATCAAGTTCAAGCACAAGCAGGGTGTAAAGAATGAATTATTTCAATACTTTTCCTAACTCCTAACTCCTAACTCCTAACTCCTAACTCCTAACTCCTAACTCCTAACTCTTGAGATATCACTCCCCATCGATGATTTCCTCGATCGTATGTGCCAACTTGAAGTCTTTTTCGGTTACACCACCCGCGTCATGGGTATTCAGCCGAATATGAAGGTTTTTGTATACATTGCTCCAATCTGGGTGATGGCCTTGTTTTTCACATTCAAAAGCGATTCGCGTCATCGTGGCGAAGGCTTCTTTAAAATTGGCAAATTCGAAAGAGGTTTCAATAGCACCGTCGACATACTCCCAGCCCTCTAATTTTCCCAAATATTCATTGATTTGTTGATCTGATAGTTTTTCCATAATTCTCTTTTTGTTTCTATGTCATCATATGATGATCGATGATTTCTTGATAGCCGATCTGTAGATTCTTGGGTAACTTATTATCCTTGGGAAGAACGGCCAAATAACGCTCGTCATTCGTAGTGAAAACCCTTTTGAAAATGGGATTGAAGTTACCGATACGATCCACGACCTCTTTGATGAAGTCTTCATGATGCACCAGATCCTTGCTTCCCAAATGATAGATTCCACTTTTGTTTCGGTTGATCAAATAGTGAATCTGCTGTGTTAATTTGTCATCATTGGTTACATTGAGAATCAGATTCGGAAAGACTTCCACCGGCTCGTTATCCAAAATGAATTTCTTTATCTCTTTGATTCGTGGTGAGGCATTGCCAAAAACCATAGGTACCCTTAAGATAGCCATTTTTTTCGCAGGTAATCGCAGAAGCATGTTTTCGATCTTGATTTTCAACCGACCATAAACACTTTCCGATAGGGTCTTGTCATTTTCGTATGAGGGGTATTTACTGTAGGCATCAAATACATTGGCCGACGAAATAAAATAAAGTTTGCAGTCTCTTTTTGAGATATACTCTACCAGATGCTTATGTGCTTGTACCTGGGCAGCGAAATTTCCTCTAAGGGCCGAAATGATGAGTTGTGGGCGGACTTTATCCACCAATTCAAAAACATCATCTTCCTGCATATCGTAGCGGAAAAACTGCTGATTGTTTTCGAATGTCCTTCGAGCGGTAAAATAGGTGCCATAGGTATCGAAATAATTACAAAGTTCCTTATAAATGGCATTTCCCAAAAAACCACTTCCTCCTAAAATGAGTATTTTTTTTGCTTCCAAAACCTAAAATATCGATTGGGCGGTTGCTGTCGTCAATTGTTCAAGGGCTTCCATTCCCAATTTGGAATTTCCTTTGGTGTTCAATCCCGGTGACCAAGTGGCGACACAGAATTTTTCGGGTAATAGGGCAACGATTCCTCCGCCAACACCACTCTTTCCTGGAAGCCCTACCTCAAAAGCAAATTCACCTGCTTCATCGTAAAAGCCACAGGTAAGCATCAGGGCATTGATACGCTTTACTTGTCGCAATGTAAGGTAGGTCTTATCTTTTTGACATTTTCCTCGATTCATGAAAAGATAGAATGCCTTTGTCAATTGTGAGCAGTTCATTTCAATTGCGCATTGATGAAAGTAGAAATCCAGAACGGTCTCCACATCGTTTTTCAAATTGCCATAGGATTTCAATAAATTGGCCGCCGCGTAGTTTCGAAAACCGGTCCGTTTTTCTGAAGCTGCGACTTCGCGATTAAAATCGATATCATCGTCCCCGGCCAAATTCCGAACAAACTGAAGAAAATCCGATTTAGGGTTTTTCAAATTTGAAACAAGAATGTCAGCGATGACTATGGCACCAGCGTTGATCAGAGGGTTTCTTGGAATTCCATTTTCTAGTTCCAATAGCGACAAATGGTTGAAAGGGTCACCGGAAGGTTCAACATCCAAACGTGTCCAAAGAGTCTCTCCGATAAGACCCATCGCTTGGGCCAATGATAGTACTTTTGAAATACTTTGAATGGAGAATACGGTTTCACTATCTCCGGCCTGAAAGTTGTTTTTATTGGAATCAACTAAGTGAATGCCAAATTTTGAGCTATCTGTTTTGGCAAGCTCAGGAATATAAGTAGCGACTTTACCACGATCTTTTGACAAAGAACAATCGGCAGAAATGCTGTTCAGTATTCCTTGATAGTTGATCATTGTTTTTTATAAAAGGGTAGTTTCACGACCGTCGCGGCGACGGCCTTTTTGCGAATCTGAATATGTATTTTACTCCCTATTTCGGAAAAAATGATCGGCACATATCCAAGTCCGATTCCTTTTCCCATAGATGGGGACATGGTTCCTGAAGTTACGACACCGATTTTCTTCCCTTGCCCATCCACAATGTCGTAGTCATGACGTGGAATACCACGATCGTCCAATTCGAAAGCGATTAATTTACGTTCAGGGCCGTGTTCTTTTTCTTTGGCTAGGGCGGCGCTATTGACAAAGTCCTTTGTGAATTTGGTAATCCATCCCAAACCGGCTTCAAAAGGCGAGGTTTCATCATTGATATCATTGCCGTATAGGCAATAGCCCATTTCGAGACGAAGGGTGTCCCGGGCGGCCAGGCCAATAGGCTTTATGCCATATTCAGCTCCGGCTTCGAAGACCTTGTCCCATACCTGTTTGACTTCTTCGTTCTTACAATAGATTTCAAATCCACCCGAACCGGTATAGCCCGTAGCAGATATGATAATATGTTCAATACCTGCAAAATCAGCTACCACGAAATTGTAGAACTTGATCTCCGCTAGATCGACGGAAGTTAGAGACTGCATGGCTTCCACTGCTTTTGGTCCTTGAATGGCCAATAGGGAATATCCTTCGGAAAGATCTCTCATTTCCGCATTGAACTCTGAATTATAGGTCGAGATATGGTCCCAATCTTTTTGGATGTTCGAAGCATTCACTACGAGTAGGTATTGTTCTTCCTTAATCCGATAAACGATAAGGTCATCTACAATACCACCTGTTTCATTGGGTAGGCAACTATACTGGGCTTTACCGACGGTTAATTTTGAGGCGTCATTTGAAGTGACATTTTGAATGAGACCTAAGGCATTCGGTCCACTAATCAAAAACTCGCCCATATGTGAAACATCAAAAACACCAAGGGTGTTCCGAACGGTTTCATGTTCGACATTCACACCTTCATAAGAAACAGGCATATTATATCCGGCAAAAGGTACCATTTTGGCACCCAAAGCCTCATGGGTTGAGGTTAAGGCGGTGTTCTTCATTTCTCTTGTTTTAATGCGGCAAAGCTATCGAATAATTTAAGGATAGGAAAGCGTGGGTATTTTTTTGTTTTCCAAATTAGGTCAATTCGATCGTCGGGAACAGTTGAAATAATAGTATTGATTTTATGGCGCTTTTTTTGTTGTGGTTTTAACAGCGGGACTGAACTTTAATGCCTATTTTGGGCCGAAATTATACCCTTGATGATGAAGACTTTTCTTTTACCTGTTTTGGCATTGTTCTCCGCAGTATTGGTTTTTGGACAACAAACACCTACCGATTTTTTGTCAGCTGATTTTCATAAGAAAAGAAGGGCCGCCGTACGCGAAAAGATGCCACCGAATACTGTTGCTGTATTTTTTGCGAATGCCGAACGCAATCGGGCCAATGATGTAGATTATGTGTATCACCAGGATCCCGACTTTTATTATTTGACAGGATATAGAGAGCCCAATGCGGTGTTGCTTCTATTTTCGGAAGTACAGGAAAACGACACAGGTGCTATTTATGACGAGATGCTCTATGTTCAAGAACGAGACCCCAAAGCTGAACAGTGGAATGGCAAACGTTTAGGAACTGAAGGCGCCAAAGCGCTACTCGGTTTTGAAATGGCATTTAACGGAGCCGAATTTTCAAATTCGAAGACCGATTTCAGCGCTTTTGACAAAGTCCTTTTTTTCGATTTTGAAAATGATTATCGTGATAAAAGGGGTACTGCAGACCTATTCGATTTGATCAAAAGCTTTAAAGAGAAAACCAATTATCCGTCGGATTATGATACGACCAAACAGCAGCTGTACAGCATGATCAATTCGGTTACGGATGAGAATAGGGCCGAAGTAGTTCAAACGTTAAGACGTTATCTCGATTTCAACGAATCGCTCCAGGAAGATGATTTACTTCAGAACTTTGTAGAAGCGAATGATAATCAACAAATCAGCGATATCAAAAAAAAGATATCCTTGAAGTTGGCGGCCCATAATCTGGACTCTTCCTTGCTATCCGAAATCATGGGTTCGTTGCGTGAAACAAAGACCAAAGAGGAGCTGGTGCTTTTGAAAAAGGCGGTCGAAATTTCTGCTGTTGGTCAAATTGAAGTGATGAAGGCAATGCATCCTAATATGTCGGAGACCGAAATACAGGGGGTGCACGAGTATGTCTACAAAAAATATGGAGCCGAATACGAAGGGTATCCTTCCATTGTCGGCGGGGGAAACAATGGATGTATTCTCCATTATATAGAAAATAACAAAACTCAGGTAGGTACCGATTTGGTATTGATGGACCTTGGAGCGGAATATCACGGATATACGGCCGATGTGACGCGCACCATACCTGCGAATGGGAAGTTTTCCGCGGAACAAAAACAGATTTACGATATTGTCTATGATGCACAGGAAGCTGGCATCAAAGCAAGTGTGGTGGGGGCGCCATTTCGAGCACCGGGTGAAGCTGCGAGTAAGGTTGTAACAGACGGACTCTTAGCTTTAGGAATAATAGAGGATGCTGCGGATTCCAGAACCTATTTTCCACACGGAACTTCGCATTACCTCGGATTGGATGTGCATGATCGAGGCACTTATGGGGCCTTCAAACCCAATACCGTGATTACCGTCGAACCAGGAATCTATATTCCCGAAGGAAGTGATTGTGATGAAAAATGGTGGGGTATTGCCGTACGCATTGAAGACGATATCTTAATTACCGATGAAGGCCCAGTGAATTTGTCGGGAATGGCTCCAAGAACAACTGAAGCCATTGAAGCAGTGATGAAGCAACCGAGTCCGCTTGATGATTTTGTATTACCAAAGCTCGACTAAGCTTGTAGTAGAAAAGCTTTCAACTCTTCGTATGAAGAGATCTTAATGGACTTTTTCTTTTGATGCAAGACCTTTTGAATTTGCGCTGGAATACTTATTTTTTCAGGAATGGTTTCCTCTACAACATCCAAAAACTTTACCGGATGCGCGGTTTCCAAGAAGACTCCACAGGTATCGGGATGATTTTCTTGGTACTTTTTCAATCCTAAGTAGCCAACTGCCCCATGTGGGTCTGCAATGTATCCTGAATGGTCGTAGATGTTTCGCATGGCCTCTTTGGTTTTCATATCCGAAAAGGTATAGGAAGAAAGCGTTTGGGACAATGCCTCAAAATCATTCTTGAAAAGATGACGTATGCGTATGAAGTTGCTCGGATCTCCCACGTCCATTGCATTTGAAATGGTCGCGGTTGAAGGTTTGGGATCGTATTCTTGCGTACGCATAAAACGTGGAACAGTATCGTTTACATTCGTTGATGCTATGAAGTGCTGAACCGGCATTCCCAATTGTTGCGCGACCATACCAGCACAAATATTACCGAAATTTCCACTGGGTACCGAAAAAACGATTTCCATGTTTTGTGATTTTACTTGCTTATACGCAAACAAAAAATAGAATAACTGTGGGAGCCATCGCGCAACATTTATCGAATTTGCGGAGGTCAACTGCATAAGTGTCAAAAGCGCTTCATCCAAAAAGGCTGTTTTTACCATCTTTTGACAATCGTCAAAGGTGCCATCGACCTCCAGCGCTGTAATATTTTGCCCAAGAGTGGTCAATTGGCGCTCTTGAATGTCGCTTACTTTTCCGCTAGGGTAGAGAATGACCACGTTTACGCCGGGCACTCCTAAAAACCCATTGGCGACAGCTCCGCCGGTATCTCCCGAAGTGGCGACCAAAACGGTTACGTTTTGTGAAGCTCCCCCTGAGAAGTAACCAAGGCAATTGGCCATGAAACGGGCGCCAACATCCTTAAAAGCCATAGTAGGGCCGTGAAATAGCTCTAGGGTCGCCACATTTTCTTCTAACTGAACTACCGGGAAATCGAAGTCGAGTACATTCGTTAGAATTGCTCTTAATTCGTCATTGGGAATTTCATCACTGACAAATTGATGGATGGCATTAAATGCGATTTCGTGGTTCGATAGACTTTCTATTCCTTCGAAAAAAGAAGTTGGAAGCGGGGTGATGCTTTCAGGAAAGTACAATCCTCGATCAGGAGCGATTCCCTTGATGACGGCTTCTTTAAAAGAAACCTCTGGTGCGGTACGGTTTAGGCTATAAAAGTTCATATGCGATCTACTATTTTTATTCCTTTTGAATTGACCTGCGAAACATGTATTTCGTAGTCCACTCCAATGTTCCGATAGACATTTTCCATCGCTTGCCCGACCTGCTCGGCGGTCTGCTTTCCTTTACTAAAACTGAAAATAGAAGGTCCTGATCCTGAAATGCCACAACCCAAAGCTCCTGCCAATAGTGCTTCTGATTTTACCTCATTAAAACCAGGAATCAAAATCGACCGGATGGGTTCGACAATATGATCTTCCAAAGAACGACCGATGAGGTCGTAATCCGCGGTGAAGAGTCCGGCAATCAACCCACCGACATTTCCCCATTGTTTTATTCCATCGGCTAGTGTGATCTTGGTTTTCAGTATTTTTCGTGAATCCGCGGTCCTCACTTCTATTTGTGGATGGATAACGGTAGCGTATAATTCATTAGGACTTGGAATCGGGATGATGTCCAAAGGGGCATAGCTCCGTACCAAGGTGAATCCACCGAATAGGGCGGGGGCTACATTGTCGGCATGTGCGACACCACTGGCAAGGCGCTCTCCTTCCATAGCGAATTTGACCAGTTCCAATGACGAATAGGGCTTGCCCAATAATTCGTTCATGGCCCAAACCGCTCCGGTAGAACTTGCTGCGCTACTCCCAATACCGCTGCCTGCCTTGATCTGTTTATAAATCTCGATCTCAAAACCTCCTTGATGCCCAATGTCTTCCAACAATGCCATTCCGGCCACTCCGGCCACATTTTTGGCCGTTTCCATAGGGAGGTCTTGTCCTTCTATTTTTGTGATATGAATACCCTCTTTCGAAGTTTTACGAACGACCATTTCATCTCCTATACTATCTAGGGCGACGCCAAGTACATCAAATCCACAGGAGATATTGGCAATCGTTGCCGGACAAAACACTTTTACAGCTTCCATTTTTTAGAAATTTCCGATTCTAATGATATCCGCAAAGATACCGGAAGCCGTGACATCGGCTCCTGCTCCCGCACCCTTAATGATCATGGGCTGGTCAGGATATCTTTCCGTATAGAACAACACGATATTATCACTTCCTTCAAGCGTATAAAAATCATGACCTTTGGGAATCTGCTGTAGACCTACACTGGCTTTTCCCTCTTCGAATTGTGCCACATACTTTAACTTACTACCGTTTTCGATCGCATCTTTGTACAACTGTTGAAAATGAGGTTCGTTCCGGACCAAGGAAGCGAAAAAATCCCCATTGTTGTCGGTAGCCAGACTTTCTTGCGGAAGAAAGGAATGGTTCTCAATATCTTCTATTTCCAACAAGCTTCCGCTCTCACGGGCCAGAATCAAGATTTTTCGCATAACATCGACCCCGCTGAGATCGATTTTTGGGTCTGGTTCGGTATATCCTTGCTCTTGAGCCTCTTTGACGACATCATGAAAAGTGACCTTGTCATTAAAGGTGTTAAAAACAAAATTTAGACTTCCCGACAAAACGGCCTGGATTTTCAAAATCTTATCTCCCGAAGCCATCAGGTGTTTCAAGGTATCGATAATGGGCAATCCTGCGCCGACGTTGGTTTCAAATAAAAATGGAGCATTAAAGGTGCGTGCTAGCTCCTTTAGTTCCTGGTAATTTGAAAATACCGATGAACAGGCTATTTTGTTGCAGGTCACTACGGAAATACTATTGCCTAGATAAGCGTTGTACGTTTTGGAAACCTCGGCACTTGCTGTATTATCCACAAAAATGCTATTGCGGTAATTCAGTTGGTTTACGGTTTCAAAAAACTTGTGCTTATCTGCTGTCTGCCCTGATTGCAATTGTTCTTCCCAGTCTTTCAAGGAAATCCCGTCCTCGTCGAAAAACATGGTCCTTGAGTTGGAAAGTCCAATGACCCTGATATTGAGCTTGAGTTTTTCCTTGAGGTATTTTTTCTGCTGGTGTATTTGATTTAAGAATTTGGAACCGACATTACCGACGCCCATTACGAATAAATTCAGCTGTTTTATATTCTCCTCAAAAAACTGCTCATGTAAGGCATTCAACGCCTTTTTTACATCTTCTTCCTTGATGACCGCCGAAATATTGCGCTCCGATGCCCCTTGCGCTATCGCCCGTATATTCACATTGTTTTTTCCGAGTGTACTGAACATTTTTCCGCTAAGTCCTTGATGGCTCTTCATACGGTCACCGACCAATGCAATGATGGCCAATCTTTTTTCGGCGATTGCAGGTTTGATTTTCCCCCGTTCGATTTCATATTCAAAAGCCGAATTTACCATGGTTACCGCCTTATCTAGGTCATCCGCTGAAATACCGACGCAAATCGAATGCTCCGATGAGGCCTGTGTAATCAAAACTACACTTATATCGGATTGCGATAGTACTTCGAAGAAGCGTTTGGAGATTCCCGGAATACCGACCATGCCCGGACCTTCTAAGGACAATAGCGCGGTGTTGGCTATGTGGCTGATACCTCTGACCGTTTTGCCCTGACTAGTAGAGTTCTTGGTAATTGAGGTTCCTTGATTAGCGGGTTGAAAAGTATTTTTGATTTCGATGGAAATTCCTTTGGCCAATACAGGTTGAATCGTAGGCGGGTAGAGCACCTTGGCACCAAAGTGAGAAAGTTCCATGGCTTCTTCATAGGAGATATGTGGAATTGCCTTGGCTTGTTTCACCCATTTCGGATTGGCGGTGTACATACCGCTGACATCCGTCCAGATTTGCAGAATTTCAGCATCGATGGCGGCCGCTATAATCGCGGCGGTATAATCAGAACCTCCCCGGCCGAGGGTGGTCGCATTTCCTTTTTCCGAAGATGCGATAAATCCTGGTGCAACGATTACTTTTTGAGAAGCTTTATTTATAAAAGTGTTGCAGTTCGCATTGGTCAAGTCAAAGTTGACCGTGGCCTTGCCGTTTACGTTGTTCGTGATGATGAGCGCTCTACTATCCGCATGAATCGCGTCTAACTGCTCTTGCTTGAAATACTCACAAATAATATAAGACGATAATAGTTCTCCATAGCTCACGATTTTATCCGAAAGCTGTGGCGTAATCTCCCCAATCAAAAAAGCACCTTCAAGTAAGGTTTCCAGGGTATTCAATTCACTTTTTACCTTGCTCAAAATAGCACTTTGAACGTTTATATTGATAAGTGACTTGACTGTTGACAAATGTCTGTCCTCTAATTCTTTAACCATCGGTTTGTAAGCTGCATCTTGTTTAGAAGCGAGTAACGATGCATTTAATAAGGTATCGGTAACTCCTCCAAAAGCCGAAACGACCACTACGATTTTATCCGACTTGGTGTCGGAAACGATGTTTTTTACTAAGGTTATGTTTTGTGCGTTGGCTACGGAAGTACCCCCGAATTTTAGAACTTGCATGTCATTGAATTGAAAGTGGATTTTTTTGAAAAGTGCCCGAAATAGGTGTTGTCGAATATATAGCAGATTACCCCAAAGGGGTTGTGCAAGCCGTGTAGCAGTGACTTGTGTGTGTCTTGAAAAATGTTGCTATGTCCGTTTTATAAAAAACCATCTCAGTAATAGAACGGTAAATGTAGTACTTTTGATGTGCCTAGCAAATCTTGCCGATAATTTTTACGGAATTATTAAAAATAAGGTTCTTAAATCGTTAATAATGCTTACGAATGCCGATACTGGGTCAAACCGTTTAAAATATAAAGAACGCATATGAAGATTTTTTCTGCAGAGCAGATTTATGCCGCCGATAAATTTACAATTGAAAAGCAACAGATTACGACCGATGAGCTCATGGAGCGGTCGGCCGTTCAGATTTTCAACTGGATACATACCCGAATGCAAGGTGCTCAGGTAAAAATACATTTGTTCTGTGGTATTGGAAACAATGGGGGCGATGGTATCGCATTGGCCAGACACCTACAAGAACACGGCTATAACATAGCTGTTTATGTCGTGAATTACAGTAAAAAACGCTCTAAGGACTTTTTAATCAATCTGGAACGATTAAAGGCAAGAAAGGTGTGGCCTGAATTTTTGGATGCCGATCACAAACTTCCTGAAATCGGTCGTGATGACATCATTGTGGATGCCATTTTCGGGA
Organism: Maribacter corallii; assembly: GCF_047345415.1. Classification (NCBI taxonomy): domain Bacteria; kingdom Pseudomonadati; phylum Bacteroidota; class Flavobacteriia; order Flavobacteriales; family Flavobacteriaceae; genus Maribacter; species Maribacter corallii. The sequence goes on along the minus strand of NZ_JBLFEP010000004.1, from coordinate 206,706 downwards.
TAGGGTTAAATCGACCACCCGCGGATTGGGTGGTTCAGCTCATGGGGCATTTGCATAGTTCAGAGGCGTTTATCCTTTCGGTCGATATTCCATCAGGACTATATACAGATCGACTATCAGCCGATAAGAATTCTATTGTCCGATCTAATTTCGTACTGAGTTTTCAAGCTCCAAAACTGATATTCTTTTTACCTGAGACTGGTGTTTACAGCAACCAATGGGAGCTTTTGGATATCGGGTTAGACCCGGAATTTCTAATGACGACGGATACTGATTACGAACTTATCGGTAAGAACGAGGTGCTTCCATTTTATATTCCTAGGGAAAAGTTCTCTCATAAAGGCACTTATGGCCATGCACTCTTGATTGGTGGTAGTAAGGGCAAGATCGGGGCGGTATTGTTGGCTACGCGGGCTTGTTTGAATGCGGGCAGTGGTCTCGTCACGGCCTATGTGCCTGAATGTGGTTATCTGCCGTTACAAACAGGGCTGCCAGAAGCAATGGTGATAACCGAAGGTGAAAATTTCATCTCGAAAATCGAATTCGGTCTTTCCCCGACTGTTATAGGGATAGGAGTGGGCTTAGGAATGGATAAAGCAACCGCTAAGGCTTTTTCCGATTTACTTAAGACCAATGAAATACCAATGGTTATAGATGCTGACGGACTTAATATGCTCTCAGAACACCGAAGTATGTTGGATGATATACCGGGCCAATCAGTTCTAACCCCACATCCAAAAGAATTGGAACGGTTGATAGGTGAATGGGCAGATGATTTCGACAAGCTCGAAAAGACCAAGGCATTTTCAAAAAAGTACAATTGTATTGTCGTTATTAAGGGGGCGCATTCCATTACCGTGTATGGCGATAAGGGCTATGTGAATACCACGGGTAATCCAGGGATGGCCACTGCGGGTAGTGGTGATGTGCTAACCGGAATCATTTCAGGATTTCTAGCACAGGGATACGAACCTCTAAAGGCGGCCCTTTTTGGAGTATATCTGCACGGTAGGGCCGGTGATATCGCCGTTGAACACACTGGTTACCAATCTTTGACAGCTTCAGCGATTAACGAAACCATTGGAATGGCTTTTATCGATTTGTTCAAGATGCCTGAACAACCACAACCGCAAGAGCAAGAAGAACAAGGGCAATAAAAAAGGCCTTTTAAAAAGGCCTTTCTGATTTTAAATGGTCAAAATATAGATTATTTGCTTTTAACTCTTCTTTTTACCCATGCAAGGGCATTATCGAATTCTATAAAAAATTTCATTTGTTTTTTGTAGAACAATTTCTCGATTTTGAAATTGTGCATATCGATTTCCTTTATAGAAACAATAGCGAAGGCTTTAAGGTTTTCCAATTGCCTTATATAGGTGTAAATCGTAGGGTCGATAGCATATGAGTTTTGGCGTAAACTAATATACCCGAAGTCTTTACCCCTGAAATGTATTTCTGAAATACCTATAATTTGATATGCCCTTTCTAATGTGATCGTTGCGCCCTCATCAAAATTCGCTACCATGTAGTTGTCATATACTTGAACCGTGCCCACGTCCAACTTATATTCTCGTATGACTACTCTCTTTCTTTTGTTTTTGGTTTGTCCCACTTTCATTTTTCCCATAGTTGTAATGTCTGAAACGAAAGTAGAATTAACAAGTCCTAAAGAGAAAAATATTAGATTAAACGCGTAAATATCGTTTATATGACGAAATCGTTAATTGGCTGGCACTGTATTTCTTACGAGGCTAATTTTTACCCATAAAAAAAGGAGTCATTTTGTATGACTCCTTTGATTCCAATTTCTTACGGTATATTAAGTCTTCGAAGATTTTTCGGCCTTCTTGATCTTAATCGTCAATTCTTCCTTCTTTTTGTCCAAGTCCATTGAGATGGTATCGCCCTCTTCAAGTTTTGAATTTACGATTTCCTCAGCCAAGGCATCTTCGATATACTTTTGAATGGCCCTCTTAAGTGGTCGAGCACCGTATTGTTTATCAAAGCCCTTTTCAGCGATATAGTCTTTGGCGGTAGCGGATAGCTTCAAGTCATATCCGATATCATTGATGCGCGCATAGAGCTTATCCAATTCAATATCGATGATTTTATGGATATCTTCCCGTTCAAGAGGATTGAAAACAATTACATCATCGATTCTATTTAAAAATTCAGGTGCAAAAGCCTTCTTCAACGCATTTTCGATAACACTTTTCTGATGTGAATCGGCTTGCGATTTCTTTGCGGAAGTACCAAAACCAACTCCTTGACCGAAATCCTTCAATTGCCGTGCCCCGATATTCGATGTCATGATGATGATCGTATTTCTGAAGTCTATTTTTCTTCCAAGGCTATCTGTTAGATATCCATCATCCAACACTTGTAATAACATGTTGAATACATCTGGATGCGCCTTTTCGACCTCATCGAGCAAAATCACCGAATAGGGCTTTCTTCTTACCTTCTCCGTCAACTGTCCGCCTTCTTCATAGCCAACGTATCCCGGGGGTGCTCCGACAAGCCTTGAAATGGCAAATTTTTCCATGTATTCGCTCATATCGATGCGAATCAAGGCGTCTTCCGAGTCGAACAGTTCATTGGCCAAAACTTTAGCCAATTGGGTCTTACCTACACCCGTTTGTCCTAGAAAGATAAATGAACCTATAGGTTTGTTCGGATCTTTTAGACCCGCTCGGTTTCGCTGAATGGCTTTTGCCACTTTCGCTACGGCTTCGTCCTGTCCGATGACATTATTTTTGATCAATTCCGGCAATTCGGCCAACTTATTGCTTTCGGTCTGCGCAATTCTATTGACAGGTATACCACTCATCATAGACACCACATCGGCAACATTCTCCTCTGTAACTATTTCCTTATGGAGCTTACTCTCATCTTCCCATCGTTCTTGCGCAGCGGCCAATTCCTTTTCGAGACGTTTTTCATCATCACGCAATTTTGCGGCCTCTTCGTATTTCTGTTTCTTAACGACGCTGTTTTTCAATACCCGAACATCATCGAGTTGCTTCTCAAGGTCCACGATCTGTTTTGGTACATCCATGTTCACGATATGAACTCGAGAACCGGCTTCATCCAAAGCATCGATGGCCTTGTCGGGCAAAAAGCGATCTGTCATATACCGATTCGTCAGTTTGACACAGGCCACAATGGCCTCATCGGTATAATCCACATTGTGATGATCTTCGTATTTACCTTTGATATTCTGTAATATTTCGATGGTTTCACCTACCGATGTCGGCTCAACGATTACTTTCTGGAATCTACGCTCCAGCGCACCATCTTTTTCGATATACTGTCGATATTCATCCAAGGTGGTCGCTCCGATACATTGAATCTCACCCCTGGCAAGCGCGGGTTTGAACATATTGGAGGCATCTAAGCTTCCAGTTGCTCCTCCAGCACCGACAATGGTATGTATTTCGTCAATGAACAGGATAACGTCATCGTTTTTTTCCAATTCGTTCATTACGGCCTTCATACGCTCTTCAAACTGGCCACGATATTTTGTACCGGCAACCAATGAGGCGAGGTCTAAGGTAACAACCCTTTTCCCATAAAGTATTCTGGAAACCTTTTTGTTGATGATCCGCAGGGCCAATCCTTCGGCGATGGCACTTTTACCAACACCTGGTTCTCCGATGAGCAGTGGGTTGTTCTTTTTCCTTCTACTCAAAATCTGCGAAACCCTTTCGATTTCCTTTTCCCTTCCGACTACCGGGTCCAAGCGATTTTCCTCCGCCATTTGGGTGAGGTCTCGCCCGAAATTATCCAGTACAGGGGTTTTCGATTTTTTATTTCCTTTTTGACCTGAAGTACTACCAAATGTACTTTCCTTACCTTCATTCGCTTCATCACTATCACCGGGAAAGGATTCGGAGGTGGGGGCGTCTACGATATCGTCGTCACTTGTTATCATAAATTTGAACTGCTCCTTCACACCATCATAATCTACTTTCAACTTGTGAAGTAACTTGGTCGTCGGGTCATTTTCATTTCTCAAAATACACAGCAAAAGGTGCGCTGTGTTGATCGACGAACTCTGAAATAGCTTTGCCTCTAAAAATGTGGTTTTCAGGGCACGCTCTGCCTGCCTTGTCAAGTGCAGGTTTTTCTTATCTTTCTGAACGTTGCTGGGGCTTGGGTTAGAGGGGCTAAGAATTTCTACTTTTCTGCGCAGATGGTCTAAATCGACATCAAGTGCATCTAAAATAGTGATTGCTTTTCCACTTCCATCGCGCAAAAGACCTAACATCAAGTGCTCGGTACCGATAAAATCGTGACCCAACCGTAATGCCTCTTCTTTGCTATACGCAATTACGTCCTTAACTCTTGGCGAAAAATTATCATCCATAAAACAATCCGTATAAGCTTTAAAATTAGTAAATCTAGAACAATCTTAGGCAAATACCGTACCCATATTCGATAAACTATATCGAATTGACGAAAAAAGCATCGATTTACAAAATAATCAATAGGGTAATTATCAACTACCTACAACGCAAAAAGTGTTAATAAATTGTTGAATAAAGTAAGGTTTGTGTTCTTTGAAGGCTATGATTTTACGTATATTGGCATGCTTTTTTAATCAATTAAATACTTTAAGAATTGCATATGGCGGAAGGAGAAAAATTGATTCCAATTAACATCGAAGATGAAATGAAATCTGCCTACATTGATTATTCAATGTCGGTCATTGTGTCACGTGCTTTACCTGATGTCAGGGATGGTCTTAAGCCGGTACACAGAAGGGTGCTTTACGGAATGTACGAATTAGGCGTTCGTAGTACAAGTTCCCACAAGAAATCGGCTCGTATCGTTGGGGAGGTCTTAGGAAAGTACCACCCTCATGGAGACACGTCGGTATATGATTCGATGGTGCGTATGGCACAGGAATGGAGTCTGCGCTATATGTTGGTCGACGGGCAAGGTAACTTTGGGTCTGTAGACGGTGATAGTCCTGCAGCAATGCGTTATACTGAAGCGCGAATGCGGAGAATTGCGGATGACATGTTGGCGGATATTGATAAAGATACCGTTGACCATCAGCTCAATTTTGATGATTCACTGCAAGAACCGACCGTCTTACCGGCAAGAATCCCCAATTTATTGGTGAACGGAGCGTCGGGAATCGCAGTTGGTATGGCGACCAATATGCCACCCCATAACCTGACGGAAGTGGTAGATGGTACGGTGGCCTACATCGACAACAACGATATCGAGATCGATGAGTTGATTACCCATATTAAAGCTCCTGATTTCCCCACCGGTGGAATCATTTATGGATACGATGGGGTAAAGGAGGCCTTCCACACCGGAAGGGGCCGTGTTGTAATGCGCGCAAAGGCTACTTTTGAAGAGGTACAGGGACGCGAATGTATCATTGTTGATGAGATTCCGTATCAGGTCAACAAGGCCGATATGATCAAGAAGACGGCCGATTTGATCAACGATAAGAAGATAGAGGGAATCTCAAGTATACGAGACGAGTCCGATCGTAAGGGAATGCGTATCGTATATATCTTGAAGCGAGATGCGATCCCTAACATAGTTCTAAATACCCTATATAAGTATACGGCCTTGCAATCTTCGTTCAGTGTGAACAATATCGCACTGGTGAATGGAAGACCACAGCTATTGAATGTAAAAGAAATGATCCACTATTTTGTGGAGCATCGCCATGATGTGGTGGTAAGGCGCACGACCTATGAATTGAAAAAAGCGGAAGACCGTGCCCACATCTTAGAAGGACTGATCATTGCTTCCGATAATATAGATGAGGTCATAAAGATTATCAGAGCTTCTTCGAACGCCGATGAGGCCCGTGAGAATTTGATGGAGCGTTTCAAGCTTACCGAAATCCAGGCCAAGGCAATCGTAGAAATGAGATTGCGCCAATTGACGGGTCTCGAGCAGGACAAGTTAAGAAACGAGTACGATGAGATCATCAAGACCATTGCCGATTTAAAGGACATCTTGGCGAGAAAGGAACGAAGGATGCAGATTATCAAGGATGAACTTCTTGAGGTCAAAGATAAATATGGGGATGAAAGACGTTCTGAAATCAATTTTGCTGGTGGTGATTTGAGTATGGAAGATATGATTCCGAATGAACAAGTGGTGATCACTATTTCACATGCGGGATATATCAAACGAACTCCTTTGACCGAATACAAGACCCAAAACAGGGGAGGAGTAGGCCAAAAAGCCTCATCAACTCGTAATGAGGACTTCCTAGAACACTTGTTCGTAGGTACGAATCACCAATACATGTTGTTCTTTACCCAAAAAGGGAAATGCTTCTGGATGCGGGTTTATGAAATTCCCGAGGGAAGTAGAACTTCAAAAGGGCGAGCCATCCAAAATTTGATCAATATCGAGAACAATGATAAGGTCAAAGCGTTTATCTGTACCCAAGACCTTAAAGACGAAGACTATGTCAATAGTCATTACGTAATTATGGCGACCAAAAAGGGAACAGTGAAAAAGACTTCTTTGGAACAGTATTCCAGACCAAGGCAAAATGGAATCAATGCCATCGGTATCCGTGAAGGAGATGAGCTGTTAGAGGCCAAACTGACCACAGGAACGAGTCAGATTTTCCTAGGACTTAAATCAGGAAAGGCGATTCGCTTCGAGGAAGGCAAGACACGACCAATGGGCCGTAATGCCTCCGGTGTTAGAGGAATTACTCTAGCGAATGAAAACGATGAGGTAATCGGAATGGTTTCGGTTCATAATTTTGAAGATGAACTTTTGGTCGTTTCCGAAAATGGATATGGAAAAAGATCCAGTATCGATGACTACAGAATCACTAATCGTGGCGGTAAGGGGGTCAAAACGATTTCCATTACGGAGAAAACAGGTGGTTTGGTAGCTATCAAAAATGTATGTGATTCCGATGACTTGATGATCATTAATAAATCAGGGATAGCTATTCGCATGAGCGTTGAAGATCTGCGTGTCATGGGAAGGGCGACCCAAGGGGTAAAGCTCATCAATATCAAGGGAAATGATAGCATTGCCGCGGTAGCCAAAGTGATGAAAGATGATGATGAACTAGAAGAGGTGGACATTATGGATATCGAGGTGACCACTGAAGATGGCACGGCTATTGATAATGGAAGTGCGGATGCTACGGAAAACAGCTCCGAAGAAGAATAAAATAATAAACCTTTTAAACTCTAACTTTTAATATATTCGAAGATGAAAACTAAAATTTTAATACTTGCAACAATGTCATTTGCCATGGTGGCCGTTGCACAGAAGGCTGAACTCAAAACCGCGGAGAAGGCGGTCAAGAGTGGCGATATGGCTACTGCAAAGACGGCGCTTGACGGTATTTCCGGAATGATTGACGGAGCGGATCAAAAATATCAAGCGCAATACCACTACCTCAGGGGGCAAGCTTATGCAGATCTCGGAAAAAAGGGAGATAACGCTGCTTTCACAGAAGCCGCTGAGTCTTTCAAAAAAGTCGTTGAGGTCGAAGAGCAGATGGGGAAATCCAAATATTCAGGAGAGACCAAGCAACGGATAGCGGCCCTGACCGCCGATATGGTGAATTCCGCAGTTGAGGACAACGGCAAAAAGAACTTTAAAGAGGCCGCCGAAAAACTATACATGGCGTATAAATTAAGTCCTCAAGATACTTCTTACCTGTACTATGCCGCAAGTAGTGCGGTAAATGGTCAACATTTTGAAGAGGCCCTTACGTATTACGATGAACTTAAAACTATTGGATATGACGGTAGTGGGATAGTTTATAAGGCGACCAACAATGAAACAGGAGAGGTTGAAACAATGGACAAGGTACAGCGCGACCTTATGGTGAAATCAGGAACATTTAAAGATCCAATTGATGAGAAAACACCATCAAAAACCGCTGAAATCGTCAAAAATACAGCGCTGATATACACGCAATTGGGTCAAGATGAAAAAGCCTTGGAAGCGTATAAAACCGCAAGGGCCAATGATCCTAAAGATGTGAATTTAATCTTGAACGAGGCTAATCTTCATTATAAGATGGGCGACAAGGAAAAGTTCAAGGAATTAATGTCCGAAGCGGCTTCCGTTGCGCCTGATAATCCAGATTTGCACTACAACATTGGGGTAATCAATATGGAACAAGGAAATATCGAAGAAGCTCGTGCATCGTACAAAAAGGCTCTTGAAGTTAATCCGAACTATACGAACGCTCAACTTAACCTTTCCACAACCTATGTGAACGAAGGTAACGGACTCATCGATGAGATGAACTCTTTGGGCAATTCACGCGCGGATATCGCCAGATACGATGAGCTTAAGAAGAAAAAAGATGATCTGTTTATGGAAGGTGCACAGGTACTTGAAGATGCATTGAAGGAGAACCCAGATAATCAAGGGATATTGACCCAATTGAAGAATATCTACGGGGCCATGGGAGATAATGAGAATTTCATGAGACTTAAAAAGTTATTGGGTGAATAGTAAAAGAACCCAAAAATGATTCTTTAAGAGGCCCTACTTCGAAGTGGGGCCTTTTTTTATATGATTTTTTTGATGACCCGAAGTGTATGGGTATATCGGTTGGCTTCGTTGTTAAAAATTCCGGTGTGGTCTATTCGATCGATTCTGACCTTTCCGTGGCAATGGATGATGTAGTTGTTTTCCATGACGATGCCCACATGATCGATAACCCCTTCTTTAGTATCAAAAAATGCAAGATCTCCAGGTTCGCTTTCCTCAATAAAGCTCAGTGCTTCGCCTTGGCCAGATTGCGCCAATGCTGTTCGTTTTAATCGATACCCATTGACTTTGTAGGTCATTTGGGTAAAACCTGAACTGTCTAGGCCAAATGGAGTGCGCCCGCCCCAGAGAAATGGGGCGTTTAGATATAATAATGCCGTTTGTATCAAACTTGATTTATCTTGCTCGTTTTCAAAATAGCTTCCTTCAAATCGATGGCCCAGAATGTCCGCCGTGTGTACCGATGACCCTAATACAAGAGGATGCAAGACACTTTCTTTTGAGGTTACAAAGGAAATCAGGTCGGCCGCATATTTCCTTTTTTCCTTGGCTTCTATGGCATCGTAGTCATTTTGGGTCATGTGAACTATTTGGTTGTTTGGTACCCAACCTTCACATTGGTCAAAAGCTAACCTTATTTTGCTCCAAGTCTTTCTAGACTCAATGACTTTAAAATGTTCGCCATAGAGTATTTGGGATACCATTTCACCGGTATCATCTGCAATAGATCGAACCGGAACAACGCTAAGGTGACAAATACCGTACTGCATGAATGTTACGACCTAGTTCAGAATTAACCTCTTTCGATTACTATGGCCGAAGCACCTCCACCACCATTACAGATAGCAGCTGCCCCGAGTTTTGATTTCCTTTGTTCTAGGGTGTGAAGTAGGGTCACGAGAATTCGGGCACCGGAACAACCTAAAGGGTGTCCTAAGGAGACCGCACCTCCATTAACATTGACATTCTGGTCCGTCAGTCCTAATAATTTCATATTGGCCAGTCCAACCACGGAAAATGCCTCATTAAACTCGAAGAAATCCACGTCATCAATAGTGATACCTGCCTTTGAGAGAGCTTTAGGTAATGCTTTTGCCGGGGCCGTCGTGAACCATTTTGGTTCTTGAGCCGCATCGGCATATCCTTTTATTTTCGCAAGTACTTGCAAGTTCAGTTCTTTCGCTTTTTCCGCACTCATCAATACGAGAGCGGCAGCTCCGTCATTAATAGTAGACGCGTTGGCGGCGGTCACTGTTCCGCCCTTTGAAAAAGCGGCCCTAAGGGCAGGTATTTTTTCGAGTTTCACATTTCTAAATTCCTCATCTTCAGATACTAAAATTGGCTCGCCTCTCCGTTGAGGTACCTCTACCGGAACCACTTCGTTCGTAAAACGGCCATGTTCCCATGCGTCTGCCGATCTTTGATACGATTGTATTGCAAATGCATCTTGATCTTCTCGACTAAAATTATGTTTTTCCGCACATGCATCGGCGCAAACACCCATTGCATTTTGATCATACACATCCACGAGTCCATCTTTCTGCATTCCGTCGATCAAGGAGGTAGGCCCGAATTTTTGGCCGGATCTCATATGTACATAATGCGGAATGAGACTCATATTTTCCATACCACCGGCAACAGCTATTTCTATATCGCCCAAGGCAATTGCTTGTGCAGCCTGCATGACGGCTTTCATACCCGAGGCGCAAACCTTATTCACCGTGGTACAGGGAACACGATCAGGAATGCCCGCAAACAGAGCCGCCTGGCGTGCCGGAGCTTGTCCGGTACCGGCTTGAACGACATTGCCCATTAAAACTTCATCGACGCGATTAGGGTCGAGTGCTATTTTTTCCAAAGCACCTTTTATGGCAATGGCTCCTAGCTTAGGAGCGGGTATGCTTGAAAGTTTACCCATGAAACTGCCGATTGGCGTCCGTACTGCGGAAACAATGACTACATCTTTCATATGAACAATTTATTCAGTCTTATTTTGCGAAATTACTAAATTAAGTGGGTTAATCTAAAATCAAGTTACCTATTGGCCAATTGGGTTACATCGCTTGAAAACCAATAGGTTGAGTGGTTTTTTATGGAATGTAGGTCTAAATTGGATGACTTACGAACTTCTTTTACGGGTATATTTTTCTATTTTTGATATCTGACGTCTTTTCAATGCGAAAATCCCTAGACAACCTTTACAAAAACCAATCACTGATTTACAAGTATGTACTCTATGCTGTCAGTGTATTCGGAATCGTGTTTTTTTTTCCAAAAGGAGGGAAGTTCAAATATGAATTTCAAAAGGGAAAACCTTGGCAATATGAGAATCTCTATGCTCCGTTTGACTTTTCGGTATCCAAGACTGCGGAAGAAATCCAAAATGAGCAGAAACTCGTTAAGAGTAGGCAAATAGACTATTTTACTGTAGATACCTCGGTTCTAGATCAGGCAAAAGAACAGTATGAGGCTAATTTCCCCACTGTTTTTACAACTGAAAATTACAACGAAAATCAACTGCCTACTTTAAAGCAAGCAGGTAGAAAGATTATAAATGAACTCTATGCCAAGGGGGTGATTGAATCCATTTCGGATAAGAACCCTGATGACCCTATCTATCTGGTGGTCAATAACCTTCAAAAAGCGACTGTATTCAGGGAGTTGTATGCATTGGATAGGCTTGATAAGGCAATACGGGACATGTTGCGGGAGAATGGACTCGGTATGTTCGCGCGTCAATTTCAGCAATTACTGGGTGGGTTTATCAGGGCTAATGTTACCTATGACCAAAGTCTTTCCGAAAAAGCATTGGAGGGTGAAATAGCCAAAATTTCACATACCAGGGGAACAATCGATGAGGGAAAATTGATTATTGCCAAAGGGGAAGTAGTCGAGGCCGAAAACTTCAAGATCTTGAATTCGTTACGTGAGGAGTACGAATCCGAACTTTGGGCGGCCAGCAACTATTATTTTATACTGTTCGGCTATACCGTTTTGGTAGCCTTAGTGCTGATGATGCTTCTTTTCTTTCTGAAGAAGTACCGGCCCGAGATCTATCAGAACAACACGAAGGTGACCTTCATTTTTTTCAACATACTACTGATGGTCTTTGTCACCACCATGATGGTCAAATACAATGAGATGTACGTATTTGTAGTACCACTTTGCATACTGCCATTGGTGTTGAAAACCTTTTTTGATGCGCGTCTGGGGCTTTTTGTACATGTGCTTACCGTGTTGATATTAGGTTTTGTAGTACCCAATAGCTTCGAATATATTTTCTTGCAGATCAGTGCTGGTATTGTTACCATTCTCACTATTTCAGAATTATACAAGCGCGCGAATCTTTTCATTTCGGTTGGGCAGATTACCTTGATCTATATCATCGGATACTTGGCCTTTCATATCATCCATGAAGGAAATTTGGAAAATATCGTGTGGTTCACCCTTGGACTGTTTCTACTCAATGGTATGATCACTCTTTTTGTTCAGCCGCTCATTTATATCTACGAGAAGGTGTTCGGCCTAGTGTCCGATGTTTCACTTTTGGAACTCTCAGATACCAATTCTAGATTATTGAAGGAACTATCGAACAAGGCGCCGGGTACGTTCCACCATTCACTCCAAGTGGCCAATTTGGCCGAAGCTGCAGCGAATGAAGTGGGCGCGAATTCAATGTTGGTGCGTGTTGGTGCGCTCTATCATGATATTGGTAAAATGTTGAATCCGACTTATTTTACAGAAAATCAGATTACCAATGTAAATCCGCATGATGAGCTATCGGCAAAAGACAGCGCTAAGATTATTATCGATCACGTGATTGGCGGAATTGAACTGGCACGTAAAAATGGTATACCTGATCGTGTAATCGACTTTATTCGATCACATCACGGAACTACCTTGGTCTACTATTTCTTTAAAAAGCAACAGGAACTCGATGGTGAAGCCAATGAAGATGATTTTAGATATCCTGGCCCCATTCCATTTTCTAAGGAAACCGCGATTCTAATGATGGCCGATTCGGTAGAGGCAGCCTCTAAGAGTTTAAAGAACCCAACCTTTCTTATAATCGATGCCTTTGTAAATAAGATTATCGCCGGGCAAATGTCGGCGAACCAATTTGTGAATGCCGATATCACTTTTAAGGAAATAGAGGTCATCAAAAAAATCTTCAAGCAAAAACTGACTAATATTTATCACCTTAGAGTAGAGTATCCTGAATAGATAGTGAGCCGTGTGAAACGGAATGATTTTTGTAGCATTTTACTAATCAAAAAATAGCGATACGATTATGAAAATACTGCCTTCTATTTTGCTTTTTGTTTCCCTTTTTCAATGTCACTACGCTACTGCACAAGGAGATTCTTTCAAAGAATTCATAAGTGGAGATTTTACAAAGACGCTACCTCAGGATAATAGCCTTCGTGATTCCTTATTGGAATGGCAAGAGCGAATCGCGATCCAATTGGATAAGAAAGCGGTGATGCCTAAAGATTTACTTTTTTTTAAAGCTTATGTTCTCACGGGACCCAAACAACTGAGAGTAAGTGCCAGTGACGTTCTTAAAGTCGAATTATTGGATGGGAAAGGTAAATTGATTAAAAGTCAAAACCATAAGATCCTAAGCGGTCAAACCCACGGTTCATTCGAAATACCCAAAAAACTAAAACAGGGTACGTACTTTTTTAGGGCATATACCCAATGGATGCTAAATTATGGTGCCGAACAAATTGCACTTCAAAAAATTCAAGTAGGTGATTTCGATAGAAGTTCGACTGTGGATAAAATTCAATTTTATCCCGAGGGAGGTGCGTTAGTCGCTGGTTTGGAGAATAAATTGATTATAAGAATCGATGGAAATAGAATAGGTAATGTTCAGATTGTCGATGTACAAGATCAAAGTGTTTCAAATGTGGTGAGGTATGGTGAGAATATATTCTCCGTACTTTTCAAACCTGAGAAGGAGAATCGGTATTTTCTCAAATTCAATAATGGTCTAAAGTATCCACTACCACCCATTCAAGATTCGGGCTACACGTTACAGGTCAATACTATTGAAGAGGATGTTTTTGATTTGCGTATTCTGGCGAGCCCTAAGTTTCAGAATGAAATACTTCATGTTATTGGGGAGTCTAAGGGTATAAGGTATTTAAATGCCGAAGTTGATTTTAAAGATGGTTCGAGCATTGATTTTCAAATACCTAAAAAAGGATTGCCGCTTGGGCTATTTGAGTTGTCTTTACGTAATGAGGGTGGTGAGGTATTAGCGAAAAGAAAGTTACAGATTGGCGAGTCCCAGTTACGGATAGCACTAGAACCAATCGACAAAGAACTGTCTAAAGGGATAAAATCGTTTGCGATTAAAGTGACAGATAGGGAGGGCAAGCCCGTTGCTGCCGAGTTGAGCGTTAGTTTCAAGGGTCATGAGAATACTTTGGAACCTTTTGATGGAGAAGCCCTGTCCGGGTATTCTGGTATGAGTAGGAAAGAGAGGTTTATAAATGATCTGTTGTTGCGTACCCATCAGCTGCCTGTCAATTCTGGAACAAATAGCACCGAGGACTTCCCGGATAAAATATACCATGATTTTCAAAATGGATTGGAGTTTTATGGGCAGGCATATGATTTGAATAACAAATTGATTGCCAATACTGCGGTGCAAATACTTATTAAGACGGAAGAAGGTAACATTGTAAAAGAGGTCCGAACAGATTCTAATGGAATGCTCAAGTTATCGGGGCTTCAGTTAGAAGGAGCTGCGACGATGGTTTTTAGAAGGGTGGCTGAGGATACCAAATCAAAACTGATACGCGTACATACGTACACATATGAAATACCACCATTGAAAGTACCTTCTAATGAAAACAATATAAGTGCCCTTAACTTGAGGAAATCGCGGCCCGAAGTTCTAAAAACACCTGAAAAAAAGCGAGCCTCTTTAGCACAAGAGGAAGGCGTCATTATGTTGGATGGGGTAACCTTGGTAGAAGAAAAAGCAAGAAAAATGTCTGCTCAGTCGGTATACGGTATTGAGCCCACCAGACAAGTATATCAAGATTTGGAAAACCCGAGGACGATTCCTCAATTGTTTCTAGGTATTCCTGGTTTTCAAGTTAGCGGTATGGGCGGTTTGAATCCAACCCTTGTAATACCGAAATCCGTAGGTATTGGCCCCGTACTCTGGGTGGTTGACGGTTTTCCACTCGACCAAGAAACCAGTTCGTTACGTGAGGTAATGAATTTGCTTAGTTATATCGATATTGAGCGTATTGATTTTTTGTCAGGGCCAAGCGCCGCTATATACGGATCAAGGGCTTCTGGCGGTGTAATTTCCATAAACACAAGATCAGGAGATACTGAAGAATATTATGCAAGAAAGGATGGCCAAACCATTTTTCAGGGATTCCACAACTCGGTCGATTTTACAGCATATCAAGAATCGCGTAAAGTGAATAGAAGAAGAGAGAAACTCCCACAAACGCTCTATTGGAATCCTTCTTTGAATACCGATGAAAATGGGGAAGCGATTATCAAAGTAAAGCTTCCATCCGAGGCGCTGAAAATCAAGTTTGAAGCACTTATCTTAACCCCGGAGGGTAGAAGGGGAAGGGTCGTTCAATCCTTCTAAAATTACATCACATAAAATAATCAAAAAAGTTGCTAAGTAATTCTTGAAACAGTACATTTGCATCCGCATTTTGTGCGATAGTTCATTGAGAAAATAAAGGAGAGGTGCCGGAGTGGTAACGGAGCAGATTGCTAATCTGTCGACGCGTAAGTGTCGCATGGGTTCGAGTCCCATTCTCTCCGCAATTTTCTTTTACATTTTAAATAGGATAACCATCGGGGTGTAGCGTAGCCCGGTTATCGCGCCGCGTTTGGGACGCGGAGGTCGCAGGTTCGAATCCTGCCACCCCGACGAACCACTTTTCAAGTGGTATTAAAGCACTGTTAACTGACTGGTTGACAGTGCTTTTTGTTTTTTATGATTTCATCCGATATCATCTAATATCAAATAAAAGGTGTAGAGTTCGGTGAATGGATTGGTACGATGGTTGTGCATAATTTTGGTAGTGGATAGGGCTATTTATAGTCGTCTTTGCAAACAAGGTTTGTTTAACTCAAAAGACTCGTATCATGCGCAACAACAGCACTTTATCAGTACTCATTTTTACAAGGGACATTAACTGCAATCCCGAAAAACTCACAATCTATGCCCGTATAACCGTTGATGGAAGGCGTGCTGAAATCAGTTTAAAACGTAATACCTCGGTGAATGTTTGGGACGTTTCAAAGGGAAGGGTCATCGGAACGACCCAAAAGGCAAGAATGCTGAATAGTTATTTAGACTAGGTGTACGTGCAAATAATGGAGGCACACAAACAACTGCTTTCAGAAGGAAAGTTGGTTACCGCCCAAGCCATTAAAGCCCGCTATTTGGGACAAGACGACCAACATAAGACCTTAAAGGAGTTAGTCGCATATCACAATACAAATATGGACTCTGTGCTGAAATATGGTACAATGAAAAACTACTACTCCACCGAACGATATCTACATAAATTCATCAAAGACAAATTCAAGACCCCCGACATCTACCTAAAACAATTGAACTATAGGTTCATCGTCGACTTTGAACAGTACCTGTTAAATTATCGACCTGAGAAGGCAAGAAAGACCTGTTCCAATAATGGAGCTATGAAACATCTGGAACGTTTGATGAAAATGACCAACCTTGCCGTGAAACTGGAATGGTTGGACAAAGACCCATTTCACCAATTTAAGCTCAACTTTCAGAAACACAATCGGAGTTACCTATCCGAAAGGGAACTGGAACTAATAGAGGAGACCACTTTTAAAGGTAAGGGTTATGAAAAGGTTAGAAATGTATTTCTCTTTTCTTGTTACACAGGTCTATCATATGTTGACGTCAAAGAACTATTTCAAGAACAACTGGTTCTGGGAATTGACGGCAATTACTGGCTACATACCAAAAGGGCCAAGACCGATGAGATTGTGAAGATTCCATTATTACCAAAAGCAAAAGCCATAAT
The DNA here is from genome assembly GCF_047345415.1 of Maribacter corallii. Lineage (NCBI taxonomy): Bacteria > Pseudomonadati > Bacteroidota > Flavobacteriia > Flavobacteriales > Flavobacteriaceae > Maribacter > Maribacter corallii. The sequence continues at coordinate 190,129 of NZ_JBLFEP010000004.1, read as the reverse complement.
TGAAAAATACACGGAAGAAATGAAGCAAAGTCCAGATGGCAAGTTGCTTCCCGTATTTAGCAATCAAAAAGTGAATAGCTACTTGAAGGTAATTACCAAAGCTTGCGGAATACATAAGAACATTACGTTTCATTCTGCCCGTCATACTTTTGCCACAACGGTAACCCTTGCCAATGGAGTACCCATTGAAACTGTTTCCAAAATGTTGGGTCATGCCAAGCTTACAACCACCCAGATCTATGCAAGGGTCTTGGAAAAGAAAGTCGGAGAGGATATGCAAGACCTGATGAACCTTTTTGAAGCAAAGGAGAAACAAAGAAGCGAAGCCCCCAAATCTTACCATAACTGAAATGCGCATGGTCCCTGTTGGATTTTTGTAGCGTCCTGATAGGTAAGCGTGAAGCAAAAATGGAATAGGGCGCATCCTACTTTTTGGTCATTAAAAAGCCCTGTATAGGGTATTCAAAACTTAGGAGTGAAACGGAGAAGATTTGAATAGCAAGAGGACAACGCGCTAAAGCGACGTTGTGAATCTAATTTTAATAACAATATATTGATAATCAATACATTAAATACAAATCTAAAATTAAGGAAATCATCAAAATTGTAACAATTAGTACTACATCCCCATGAAATGGGAGATAAATTGTAACAATCGTTAAAAAAACGGAATGCAAAGTGGATGGATTCGGTACCATACGGCTACATCATAGAACCATCAAAAGGTTCAAGGGGTTTTCAAGGAAATTCAAAAGTTCCTATTCGGAAACCTTGGAGGCGGTTATGGACTTTTTTGAATGGCATGGAATATTACCTTCCAAACGTTTTGCGGACCAGATTAACAAAGAAGAAGCGAAAACAAGGAAGAGGGTAGAGGCAGCGATCGCCATAATCCGGAACATTGAAAAGACACAGACGCTGCCAACCAATATTATGCTGGAAGCCCTATTCGGAAAGCATGAAATCGTACGGAAAAGAAAAGAACCGAAATTGGTAGAAACGAAGTTCGAAAAGCTCACAAGGGAAGAATGGAACAAAAAGGAGAGCAAGGTCTCAAGTATCAAATACGACCGACTTAAAGAAAAACATACTGACAATTTGGAGCGAATGATAGCAGCCTTGAACAAGGTCGAAAAGATAAAACCAAGGTTCGGAAAGCCTTATCTCAAATTGGAGATCAGCCCGATGGAATTGGCGAAACTTAAAAGGCAATTGACAAGACAATTGTAAAAATGCCTCGCAAGCAGATTAGTTTGGTAAGGATTTGGGACTTGCAGCACGAAACTTCGTTTCGTTCGCTATTATTAGATTGTATACCAATTTTCTGTTCAATAGCGGAAAGGTTATAGAATAAAATGTATATTTGTGTATTATATACGCAAATATACTAGAATCTGATTTAGTGAATCCTCATACCAAAATTGAATTAGTCAAAGGTGATATCACCAAGCTAGAGATAGATGCCATCGTGAATGCTGCAAACACTTCTTTACTTGGCGGTGGAGGCGTTGATGGAGCAATCCACAAGGTTGGTGGAAAACAAATTTTGGAGGATTGTATTAAAATTAGAAATAGACAAGGTGGATGTAAAGTTGGTGAAGCTGTAATAACTTCCGCTGGTAAGCTGAATGCAAGACATGTAATTCATACGGTGGGTCCAAGATGGAACAATGGAAAATCCAATGAAGCAGAAAAACTTAAGAACTGCTATGTCAACTGTTTGAGCATCGCGAAAGAATACAACTTGAAATCCATTGCTTTTCCGAATATAAGCACAGGTATCTACAAGTTTCCAAAAGAAAGAGCCGCTAAAATAGCTATCGAGAGTGTCCGCCCTTATCAATCTGAAATTGAAAAGATTGTTTTTGTATGTTTTGATGATGAGAACTATATCATTTACAAAAATGAATTGAGAAAAAATGAAGTATAGCACATCTTGGTTAATTCAAAACTTGGAAAAAAACTTAAAAATTAAGTACCTGTTCTTTTGGGGGCATACTCCTTCAAAGGATGTGACTATTTCTTCTACTTGCCTGAGTCAATGGTGGACTGGTCATCCTTTCGAGGAAAATGGTATTATCTTCCAGACTACTGAACACTATATGATGGCGGGAAAAGCTAAACTTTTCAATGACAATGAAATGTTACAAAAAATCATCGAATCAAAACATCCGGCAGAAGCAAAAAAACTTGGAAGAATGGTAAGGGATTTTGATGCGACCGAATGGGAAAACAACCGTTGTCAAATTGTTGTTCAAGGAAACTTTTTAAAGTTTTCGCAAAACGCTGAACTTAAAGATTTTTTATTGAAAACCAAAGAAAGAGTTATCGTGGAGGCTAGTCCAAGAGATCGAATATGGGGAATAGGAATGAGTAAGAACAATGAAAATGCTTCCGAACCCAAGAACTGGAGGGGTCAAAATCTTTTAGGATTTTGTTTGATGGAAGTGCGCGATCGATTGTTCAAAAAATAGATTTGTCAAATAAAATGAGGACAATAAAAGATGGAATACTGGGACTTGCTATAGGTGATGCGATTGGTGTGCCTGTTGAATTCAAGTCAAGAGAAGAACTTGATGCCTCACCTGTAGTTGATATGAGGGGGTATGGTGCGCATTATCAACCATCAGGAACATGGTCCGATGATAGTTCACTCACCTTCTGTATCGCCGAAGCATTATTGGAAGATTTTAGTCTACGAAAAATAGCCAATAATTTTATTCTCTGGAAAGGTGGTTTACTCTGGACACCCCACGGACAGGTTTTTGATATCGGAATTCAAACCAGTAGATCTATCGATACTCTTCAAAAAATCTTGAATGAAAAAGACCTTGATAGTTTGAAACTGCTTCGATACGAAGCTGACGAATATACAAATGGGAACGGCTCGCTCATGCGAATTCTTCCACTCTATTATGTTTTGAAAGACAAGGTAATCGAAGAAGAGTTTAACTTAATATGGGAAGTATCAGCATTGACACACGGTCATATCAGATCTGCAATATCCTGTCTAATCTATTTGGTCATAATTGATGAATTAATGAATGGCAGGGAAAAGCAAATAGCATATCAAAATACAAGAGAAAGGATAACTAAATTCTTTACGCTAAGGGAAATTGCTGAAAGAGAAGTTCAAGTTTTTAACAGAATTATTAAAAATGATATTCAGCTCTTATCAAGGAATGAAATTCAATCAAGTGGATATGTAATTCATAGCTTGGAGGCATCCATTTGGTGTTTTCTCAATAACAAAACGTATAAGGAAACCATATTGGAAGCGGTGAACCTAGGAGATGATACAGATACTACTGCTGCTATTGTTGGCGGATTGGCCGGTGTGTTTTATGGCTCCGAGGCATTCCCGAAAAGCTGGTATAATAGCTTGGCTAGGTTGGACGACATAGAGTTGCTTTGCAAGAAGTTAGAATTAAAATTTAGTGCCATATGAAAAACAAAATTAAGCTTACCGTAGATGCCGTGGTATTTGGATATGAATCCGGAAACATATCGGTACTGCTGGTCAAACGCAAATACGAACCTTTCAAAGATGAGTGGGCGATACCAGGAGGCTTTGTTTTGGAAAATGAGAATTTGGAGGAAGCCGTACAAAGAGAACTATCCGAGGAGACTGGTGTCAGGATAAATTACCTCGAACAGTTATATACTTTTGGGAATTTAGGGAGGGACCCAAGAGGTAGGGTTGTCTCCGTAGCCTATTTTGGATTGGTTAAACCCAATGCTTTTAAACTACAAGCTTCTACTGACGCAAAGATGGCTGAATGGTTCGATATCAAGAAGTTGCCGAAGCTGGCATTTGATCACAAGAAAATTCTAAAAATTGCCATTGAAAGACTGAAAGGAAAGATTACTTATGAACCAATCGGCTTTGAATTACTCGATAAAAAGTTCCCTTTTTCCGATTTGGAGAAATTATATACAACCCTTTTAGATAGAGAAATAGATCGCCGAAATTTTAAAAAGAAAATTACTAGCCTAAAAGTTTTAGATGAGTTGGATGAGAAGGTCTCCATCGGCAGAGGTAGGCCTGCCAGTCTTTTTAGCTTTAACAAAAAGCGCTACTTCCAGTTGAAAAATGAGGGCATAATCTTCGAAATCTAAAACTTTTTTTATCCTGTAAATTTTAATTTGCGTAAAAAAAACACAAAATATCTTGTGAAGTTCAAAAACACATTTTATATTTGCGTACTAAATACACAAAATAATTTTAAAACTATATATTATGTTCGGAATAAACTATATCAAATTCGATTCGATGAATTATGTTATCCATTTTAAAAATGGAAAAACTAAGAATGAGGGTAGGGGATTGTCCTTTTTCTACTTTGCTCCTAACTCTTCAATAGTTTCAATACCTATGGAGAGTAAAGATTTTCAGTTCATTTTTAATGAGACCACTAAGGACTATCAGGAAGTTTCTATTCAGGGTCAGATAACCTATAAGGTAAAGGACCCAAAACAATTAGCTGAAGTTCTTGACTTTACAGTAGACAGTAAGGGCTGTTATGTAAAAGATGATAATGAGAAAATTCAACAACGTATCATAAATGAAGCTCAAACGGCGAGTGCTGGGGTAATACAAAAATTGAGTTTGAAAGAGGCTCTGCGACAACTACAGCAAATAGAAACTCAGATTATGGATAGTGTTCAAAATTCTAAAACTGTGAATATGCTGGGGCTTGAAATTCTAAGTGTCAATGTTCTTGGTGTGACTCCTAATCCCGAAATGGCTAGAGCTTTAGAAGCTCAAATGAGAGAATCCCTGCAAAAAGAGGCTGACCAAGCAATCTATGAGCGAAGAAACTTTGCTGTCGAACAAGAACGTATCATTAAGGAAACGGAGCTGAATACCGAAATTGCCGTTGAGGAAAAACAAAAACAAATTGCTGAAAAGCAGATGGAGACAGAAGTCGTAAAACAAGAAAACGAACAAAAGTTGAAGGAAATGGATATGGCTTCAAACATTTCCTTAGAGGATGCAAAGCAGAAATTAATTGAACTAAAAGTGGAAAACGAGAAGAAGGAGGCTGATGTTAAAGAGTATGTTTTACACGCTAATCTTCGTCCATATAAAGAATTGGATTGGAAGACTCTTATGGCTATAAATTCGAAGGGTATTGACCCAAGAAATCATATAGCTCTTGCGTTTCGTGAATTAGCTGAGAACGCTGATAAAATTGGCAACCTCAATATTTCACCAGACTTGTTAGAATCTATCATGAGTACCAAGACCAAGTAAGATGGAACTGGATAAAGTAATTGTTATAAGAGATAAGACTAGGCTTGAGCAGCTCATAGAGCGATTCAATTCCAAGGCTCAAGCCAAGTTTTATTTGGAACGCTCTGGGGAAGATTTCGGTTTCTACGAGAAGGAGCATGATACATTTTACACTTCCTTGAATCAAGTGGAAAAAGCAGTCTCCCCCTTGTTCAAGCATAAAGTCTTATTCCGTTCTTTTTTACCCACCTATATGTTCGCGGATGGAGATTTGATAGTGGTTATTGGTCAAGATGGGCTGGTTGCGAATACGGCAAAGTATGTAAACGGACTTCCTATTGTTGCTGTTAACCCTGATGAAGAGCGTTATGATGGTGTTTTACTACCGCATGGTCCAGAGAATTTTTTATCGGCAGTAAAGAGTTTTGTTAATGGAACATATGAATCAAAAAGGGTAACTATGGCTAAGGCCACAATGAATGATGGTCAAACGCTTTTAGCATTTAACGATTTTTATATTGGGGCTGCTTCGCATATATCTTCACGATATAGTCTTGAATTTGGAGGAAAAAAGGAAAACCAATCCTCTAGTGGTATTTTGGTTTCAACAGGTGCTGGCTCTACGGGTTGGATAAGCTCTGTTTTTAATATGACAAATAATATTAACAACTATTTTTACAATCAGAAGAAAGAGTTTGATTCTGGATTGGATTGGGAAGATGATAAGTTGTTATTCGTGGTTCGCGAGCCATTCCTTAGTAAAATGTCCCAGATTGACTTGGGTTATGGAACTATTAAAAGAGGAAAAACTTTAAAAATTGAATCTAAGATGCCAACTAAAGGAGTGATTTTTAGTGATGGAATTGAATCTGATTTTTTGAACTTTAATTCAGGGAGTATAGTGGAAATAGGGATTTCTGAAGAGAAGGCTAATTTAATAATGTAGAAGTTATTGTCTGTATTGAGTGCGGCCTAGGGTGTGGTTTTGATTTTTAAATGTTTACGCAAAACCAAACTATATTCAAAGGTTTATTTTACTTGAAGAATAAACTGATTCAGTTATAAAAGTTTAGCGCTTAGGATTTATTCTTGTATTTAGCACTTATAATTTTTGTAGGAAAAAGTATATTTATGAGCTTAAAAACGATTATTTTTAGGCGCCGTTAACCAAAATACCATACTAGATGGAGCTCTCGATACGAAGAATAATTGTTCATTTTTTAGAAAAAGAAGCCAAAACAACTACTGCTAAAATAGACCCTTCAAAAGAATTGTTAAAAGTAGACGAGTTTGCTGAGACCTTAGTTTCGGAATTGCATGAATCAATAAGTTCGAGTCCAAGTTTGAAAAACGCAGCGTTCAAAAATGATGAAACCAACTTATTTACTAATTCTTTAGATGAATATTTAAATTCTGAAAACGATAATACATTTATTACATTTTCAAATTCATTGTCATTGTTAAGAGAGAAAGTAGAAAAAGAATCATTTGCAAAAGGCGGGTATTATTTGTTTTGTGATTACGTGATAAATGATAATAGGTTCTTGTCTGTTGTTTTACTGCGCAAGAAATCTGGAATTAATATTATTAAAGAAAAGGAAGTTTTTAAGCTTGATAGTTCGGAAAACATCAATATTGAGAAGATTGCTATGGCTGCCAGATTAAATCATAAGATTTATTCTTCTTCTGCTGACGATAGAAATTATTTAGCATTAATCACCACCCAGAAAGATGGAGAAGTTTCGGAGTATTTTAAGGAATGGGTTTTAGCTGAAGGTTTAATTAAAAATGCCGTTAATACCGATAGATTCATTACCATTCTAAAATCTATTGGTCTTCCAATTGATTCCGAAGGTAATGAAATAGGTAGAGCAGATTTCAAACGACAGGTGTATGATTATGTTCGAACTAATAAACGTGGTAGAGCTAATATATATGATATAAGCGCTCATTTTTATGGTGAAGACTCTCAATCTGCAATAAAGGATTTTGCAGACGCAAATGATATTACTTTGGACCCTGAGTTCAAAGTTAGTACAACCAAATGGAAGTCATTAATTACTATTCGAGCCTCGGTTGAAGGAATAAAAATTGATATCGATTACGATAAAATTAACGATGAAAATGTTCAAGTACTAGAAGATAGAGTAGTGATTCATTCAAAAGATTTAGCCTCCTTAATAGCTAAAAAGCATCAAATAGCCCAGACTTCAAATGACTAATAATCATCCATCCGAAGTAGTAAATATTTTAGCTTTCTTTAAATCTTTAAAAGAACAGAATTTTGTTACTTATGATGGTAGAACTTTGACATTACAGTCTACAGAAGAGTTTTCAATTGACTTAGGCTTGATAAAAAAAGTCTTTAAAACAGTTTCTAAGCTTCCAGGGAATCAAGTTGAAATTTTATTATTAAATAGTTGTTTTGAGAATTATTACTTCTTTTTTAACGAAATTGACTTCATGAACCGTTATTCTGTTCTTGAAGATCACTATGCACAAAGTAACGCAATCATATTTAAACTATCTTCCGAAAGTATAGTCAAAGGGATTAATGAACCCTATAGCGATAAGAACAAGTTCATCCATAATTTTCATGAATTCAAGCAAACGTTAAAACTTTTTCTGTCAACACCAGAATTGACCCCATATAAAAGCGATGCAGACAAGACTTTCACTATAATAAGCAAAGAAAAAGGTGTTTTTAATATTGGTTACGGATTGCCAGGTAAAGATTATTTTTTTAACCAAAATTTGTCCGGGCTAAAATCAAATTTTGTTGAAGAATTCACAAAAAAGGAGTTCATACAATTCTTTAAAGAGATTATCATTGCTGGTGTACATCAAATTCCAGAAAAGAGAAGATATTGTGAAATAGTAAAGACATCTTCAACACTTCTAAGTTTGGCTCAACGTGATTATGAAACCTATGTGTCTAGTTTTGCCTTTGATAAGATTAAGTCTGAATTTAAATCAGAACGCGAATTGTATTTTGACAGTCTTGATAAAAGTATTGCGTCTGTTGGTAAGCAAGTAGTCTCATTTCCTCTAACATTCGCTGCGACTATATTCGCGAGCTACAAAGTAAAAGATCAACCGGGTATTTTGTTGCTTATTCTTTTAGCTTATCTATTGTATTCGATAGTGGCGTTTTTAATTTTAAGAATGACGTCTTACAACGTTAAATGTTTAGAGGAGGATGTTTTGAGTGAGGAAAATCATATAAAGGTCTCATATAATGTCATTTTCGATGATTTCAAGGCCGATTTCAAAAAAATTAAAAACAAAATTGATAAACTCAAAATTATTATTAAAGTTCTTTATGGGGTTCTGATATTTCTTTTTATTTTATTTTCAAGTTATGCAATCCATACTATGGGATGGGTAGACCTAGATTCTTTTGTGGAATGGGTGCCAAAACCAAAAACCCAAACTGTTTCAGAGTAATGCTTTTATATGTAGTGCGACAATTGGTGCTGTCAATGAAATGGTGACTAAAAAATGCGCCAACTCTCATTGACGCATTCTAACCAACCTACTTATTGACGGAGAAAATCTCCTTCAATTGCTTTACCATACCTCCGTTGCCAGAGACAGTAATCTCACCGATTTTCTCGGCAATCTTTTCGACGTATTCCATTTCCTTCAATTTGAAGAGCATTTCGTTTTCTTCCATCAACTTTGCGGTGTTCAGCAAACTTCGGGTAGACGCAGTTTCTTCACGTCGGGTAATGGTATTCGCCTGAGCCCTTTTTTGAGCGACCAAAACCTGGTTCATGATATCTTTCATTTCACCGGTCAAGATAACATCACGGATACCACAGCTCAAAATTGCAACACCCAATTGGGTAGCGGCCGTCTTGATATCTGCAAATACAGCTTCTGCAATGCTCTCTTTTCGCTCTAAAAGCTCATCCAAAGTATAGGTGCCAATGTAGGCACGCAATACCAGCTGCATGGCAATGTACAATTGCTTTTCATAGTCTTTGCTTCCTAGCAAGGCCTTTTCAATATCAACAACTTTATATTGCGTATAGAAGTTGATACGAATTGCAGCTTTGTCTTTAGTCAACAATTCTTGACCTGAAATTTCTAATTGTAATTGACGCATATCCGCTCTGGCCATTTTGATGGAGATGTCATTCTTCCAGAAATGGTATGTACCACTTTCTAGTGTTTTGACATAAACATCATCAACCAAGAGGACAGCTTTTTCATAAGCTGCAACTTCCAAAGTACGAACATAAGCTCGCAACTGAGGATGGCTCAGCATAGCTTTGCTGATAGCTTCTGTGATATAGATCTTACTCAAATCCGCCATAACGAACTCGAAGTTTATCAGACCTTTCCAGAAAGCGTACTTACCAGCGGTAAGGACTTGCTTCAAGTTTCCGTTTTCAGAAACCAAGGCCAATTCGGCATCCTTAACTTCGATGATATGTAACATGGCTTCCAAACCTTGGTCCTGTAGCAAGATCTCTAATGCTATAGGAGCCACAAAGGATTTGGTAAGGTCATAAACCTTAACCATGTTTCTAAAGCCTACCCAATGTGTACCATGGGTAATAACTCTTTGGTAATCGCCTCTTTTGAAGACCAAACCTACTTTTCCTGCATTGATCCGTACTCTTTTCATTACTTAAAATTTGTGTCCGCCAGTCGATTGACGGACGAACGGGTTAAACTATTTTCATTTATTATTAATTTGTTTTTCTCTTTTAAAAAACCGCAACTATAACTCATCTATTCGATACGGAAATATTGGTTTTCGAAGTTCGTTACGATTTGTTTTTTGGTATGCTTCGGTCGGTGTTTCCAATACTATTTATTGGTTTTTCCGAGGGAAGGATATTCAAAAAAGAAATTGCCTTTCACATCAAAAATTCAATATTTCAAAGTAGTTTCAAGACTGTTGATTCATCCGAAGAAAAACCAACCGAGGTATAACTACGGCTTTTTGTCAATTATACGGAGTGACCGTCCGGTGGTCTTTTTACAAGTGACCTTCTTGTTGAAAATGGATTTTGAGTCCATAACCTACATTAAAAGTGTAGTGCTCTAACCAACTGAGCTATCCTATGCGTAATAGGAGCGGGAGTCGAACCCGCGACACCTACGTCTATCGCTCTAACCTACTGAGCTACTTCCCCATTTTTCCTGTATAATTTGTGGGGAAGGTGGGAATCGAACCCACGACCTATAGAGTCGGGACTATTTTTTGGAAAACAGCCGAAACCTTCAAGTCAAGTTGTATATGAAGACATTATACTTCTCAGTAAAACTTCACACAATAGTGCTATACAGAAACACCCAACAAGACCAGCTTGATATTGTTATTCCTGCAAATGCAGGAAACTATTTTAATGAACTTTTAGCCTCGCAATATTCCTTGCTATTGCGAGGCACTTCTGCAAACCACGATTCTGCTTGGTTTGAACAATATTTTAAAAAGCGTACTGAGAATACCCACGCTTATGGACAGACTTTCATAGGATTATGGCCGAGGCTTCCCTATTTTTCCACGTTCTCTCCGTTGCTTTGGAAATTACGTACTTGTCCGATGCCAGAAATCATTGTAGCTGTTCGGCAACTTAGACTTGGTTTGCATAGAGGCTTTTGGCCACGCTTTGCAATTACAGGGGTTGGCTTCCCCACCGTTCATAGGTGTCCCTTTGCTGGGCGACCTATTAGAATGTTCACCGCATGGTATAGGCTTGCGACCTATACCATCCCATATATTGCAATGGGTTTAGGCAACTACTAACTGCCACAATGCCCGAAGTCTTTTGCGTATTCTGATGCTCCCAAATGAGCTAAGAGGAAAATGGTTTCTCTCGGGAATCGAACCCAAACAAAACTTTGACCTAGAAGAAGGGCTTCGAGAATGGCTCCGTAGATTTTGCCTACAAAATACCAACCTTCTTCTTGTATGTCTCCCGACACACAGCACTTTAAGCTACCGAACAGTTTCCCGTCGGGTACCTTTTATGCTGCAATGAGCTCCGCTAGGTTGGATGACCTATACGTAACCCATTACCACAACTTCACCTATTGATGTCTCCATCTCAAGCCTACCCAAAAAGTATTGGCTATAAGTCCTAATCTGCTTAAGCGGTCGCCCCTGGCAAATCATGACTTATGTTGGTTGCTTGCTTACCTGTACTGTATTGCAAAAAACAGTCTCCGCTTGCTGTGCCAGCTAACAGATTTATCCTTGTTACCAAGTTTATCTAAGGACGATAAGCCGCCCCGTCATTTACAATAAATGACGATTTTACACGATGAAGCTCCATTGTGGAACTTCTAATTTCAATGAACTCTGTACCTCTTGCCAGATTCGAACTGGCACTTTCGTCGAAACGAACAAATTGGCTATAAATGCGCTTCCCTACTTTGATTCTTGACCATTTCGGTGCTTCTGCAAATTCTATTCATTAGCAGGCACGCCGCCAACAACATCTTCCAATCACTGCGTGGCTACGATCAATATCTTTTACCACAGCTCTTCCTTTTAAGCTAAAGAGGTATTTTCTAATTACTCCACAAAACTGAAACACAACTACGCAATTATTATGCGTAGTTAAAATTTCTTTTACTTTTAGTAAGAGTAGCAAGACTCGAACTCACATCTCTAGGTTCGTAGCCCAGCGTTCTATCCAATTGAACTATACTCCTGTTGTGGAACAGACAGGACTCGAACCTGTATCTTCGGATCTTCAATCCGCAGCATTGACCATCTTTGCTACTGTTCCCTTTTGGGTGTACTCCGTCCCGATAGCTATCGGGAGAACCCTGTTCCTCCCATTCACAGTGGGACGCTTTACCAGATAAGCCTGCCTGCCGGCAGGCAGGCTAGAGACACCATTTGAAGACTCGAAAGGATTTGAACCTTTACAACAAGGATCAAAACCTTGTATGCTAACCGTTACATCACGAGTCTAGTCGTAAGCCTAAAAAGATTCGAACTCTTACCTCAAGGGTAGAAACCTTGCGTGCTATCCATTACACCATAAGCTTATACTGTACCCCACCCAAGATTCGAACTTGGACTTTAAGGATTTTAAGTCCTTTGCCTCTGCCAATTGGGCTAGTGGGGCATCGTACAGGGAGAGAGATTCGAACTCTCAGAGTACTGGTTCTAAACCAGCTGCGTTTGCCATTTCGCCATCCCTGCAATTGTTGAGGCATTAGGACTCGAACCTAAGACTCCCGTGTTAAAAGCACGGTACTCTACCAACTGAGTTATACCTCATTTTGTACTCTGTAGGGGAATCGAACCCCTGTTTCCTGATAGAAAGTCAGGCGTACTACCATTATACGAACAGAGCAAAAGTCTGAGAAGCAAGATTGACTGCGTCTTTCTTGCTACTACTCCTTGCTAATCAAATTCAAGTAAACTTGATTTGATTAAGTCGTCTGAGAAGCAAGATTCGAACTTGCGACCTCCCGCGTCCAAGGCGGGTAAACAACCACCGTTATCTTCCCAGTTTTGCAGTACCGACGGGACTCGAACCCGTACCTTCCCGATAGACAGTCGGGCGCTCTAGCCTTTGAACTACGGTACTAAAGTGGAAGTAGTAGGACTCGAACCTACATGTCATTTCTGAACCTGATTTTAACTCGTTAATTTCTATTGTTTTTATTGGTCTCGTTGAATTCGTAAACTCATTTCAGTCAGGCGAGCCAGCCAATTGCTCAATACTTCCATAATTTTTGGAGACAAGGATGAGATTCGAACCTGCCTGCCGGCAGGCAGGCTCATAAAAAATGATTTTGCAGACCATTGCCTTAACCATTCAGTCACCTTGTCAATTTGGCGGAGGGTAAAGGAATTGAACCTTCACTACCTTTGGTAGACTCGCTTAGCAGGCGAGCGCAACAAACCAGTATTTGCCTACCCTCCAGTTACTTCAGCCCTGGGAGTCTCAATTTGCTAGACTAGCCGAGAATCTCCATGAGCCGTTATTTGCGAACACTTTTATTCATATTTTTTCAGAACGAGTTTCATTTATTCACCTGCCCGGCTCGGGCCAAGAGTGTGGCCACCTCCGCCAACTGGCGGATTGCTCTTCCTTTTTTCAAAGAATAATGCGCATAAAAAAAGCATCTCTTTATCGGAGATGCTTAGTACATATGTGAATGTTGTCTATGACGTCAACACATGATACACGTACTTCTCCTTTGTTTATAAATGGACAGTTGATCACTATAAAACCGTTCAAACCATTTCGGCGAACAGAGATGTAGTTCCAATAATTGTATATGTCTTTTTAAAGATTCCATTTGTATGGGTTTATAATTTATGACGGTGCAAAGATGAAAACGATTTTTAAATTACACAAGAAAAAATCAATTTAATTTATTGATAATCAGATAGTTATATTAAAATATAAACAATAGAATCCCTGTCCGTCATATTGCGGACTTTAAACATTTATTACAACTGTCTGTCTACCAATTGTTTTCTGTTTCAACTATGCTATTTTATTCGTTTACTACTTTTCACATTTTACTTTAAAAAATTCCACAAAAAAAGCGCCCAATTGTAATTGGACGCTTTCATTTTATCGCTTAATCGAGTTATTTCATAGAATCAATTCTTGGATAAAGTCACATAGCGTCCGTTTCGCTCACTATATTCTGAGCGAAAATCGAAGAGACAAAGCTCTATTTGTTGGATGATATGTAACTTTCTCGGTATCATTTGTTTTACAAAGATGTGATTTTTAAACGTTTTGTTACTACTATTTATTCTTTTTCTTCCTTTTTTTAGATGATGATTTCTTCTTTTTAACCTTGGATTTATCCAATTTCAATTTCTTTTTAATTCTATTTTCTTCATCTTCAATGAAAGAAAAGTAATCGTCATTATATGAATACTTCTTAGCATTCTTAAGATGTTTCAGAGCATCTTTATAAGCTTCCTTGGTTTCAGATGCATACGCGGAAAGCCAAAATAAACTTCCTTTTGATATGCCTTTTATGGTGAGAGCAAAAGCAATTAGTTTTGTTGCTCTTTCAATTTCATCAGCCCAAATAAGATATTTTGCGTAGACAGGATAGACATCCATATACTCACTGTCAATAGCAATTACTTTGTCAAAGCAATCGAAAGCTTCAGTATACTGATTCAAGTTTCCTGCATAAACTTTACCTAAAAGACAAAGGGAGGCACAATGATTTTCATCGTAGGACAGGGCGTAGTTCAATGATTCACAAACTTCGTCCCAATCGTAACCCGATGCTGCCTTTGCTTTTAAATAATAGGTATCGGCTATAGTTAGTCCCATTTTTGTTGTTTTAAATCGTTTTTTAGCTTTTGCCGTTTTGGTTTAAAGCTTTTGTTTTCTTTTTTATACTTGAAATCCTTTCCCTTAAAAACCCGAACCGGATTTCCGCGTTCTATATTCAGATGATTTTCCCATTGGTCCGTTATCCTTTCTTTCAGCTTTTCTATGTTAGCCTCGTTTACTTTTTCTTTTAATCGGGCTATCGCAAGTTTTTTGTTTTGATGTTGCGAACGACTATCCATGGCAACTACTTGTACTCCTGTGGGGGTATGAATTGCCCGAACAGCAGAATTAACCTTGTTGACATTCTGGCCGCCAGGACCGGTGCTCCGCATGGTTTGAAACGAAATATCTCGCTCATCCACTTTCGTAGTTTGCGTTTGTTTCAATTCGAAAGCCCCAATAAACCAATTCTTTCGTTTATGGTATTTTCGAAATGTTGAAACACCTATCCACTGAATAGTACCCAACCAAGTTGCTAAAAATGCTTCCATATTTTTTCCTGTCAAGCGGATAGTCACCGATTGTACTGTTCCGTTTTGGCTTCCTGTTTCTCGATGGAGGATACTATGTTTAAATCCTCCCGATTTGGTCTCTTCCAAAAATCGCTTGAGTACTTGGGCAACGACCCAGCTACATTCCGCGGGGCCTCTACCTGCTGTTATTTGAATTATCTTTTCCATTTTATTTCTTTAAAAGAAGCAGCTAGCGTTGGTATTCCAATAACCTTAGGTTTTCAATATGCTTTATGAATACCGTCGCTAACTACTATCTGTTATTTATCCATTCGTACTATTTTGGGTGTAAAGGTTCCGAGTACTTCAACCAATTCTTGTTGATTTGCCATGACCTTTTCAATGTTTTTGTAGGCCATGGGTGCTTCGTCAATTCCTCCACCAATTAGTGTTACTTCGTTTGCCTCTAATTGCTTTTTAATTTCGCTTCTTGTAAACGTTTCTTTACATTTTCGCCTTGAAAAAAGCCGTCCAGCACCATGGGAAGCAGAGTTTAAACTCTCTGTATTGCCCAAACCTTTTACGATGTAACCCGGTGCCGTCATTGACCCAGGAATAATTCCCAACTCGCCTTTAGCGGCGGGAGTTGCTCCCTTTCTATGCACAATACACTCGGCACCATTTACGTCCTGTTTCCAAGCAAAATTGTGATGGTTCTCTATTTTAACCACCGGCTTTGCTCCTAAAAGCTTGGCAAGTCTTGCGTGAATATCATCATGACATGCCTTTGCGTAGTCACCAGCTAAATTCATAGCGAGCCAATACTCTTGTCCGTCATGCGTATTCAAATCCAACCATGCTAAATGCTGCACGTGTTTGGGTAGTGGACATTGTTTTGTTGCCAAATAGGTGTAATGCTTTGCAATGTTTGCACCTAATCCTCTTGAACCACTATGGGAAAGCACACCTAGATATTCGCCCAATTTCAATCCCCATTCGTTCTTGTCATCTGTA
Source organism: Maribacter corallii (assembly GCF_047345415.1). Lineage (NCBI taxonomy): Bacteria > Pseudomonadati > Bacteroidota > Flavobacteriia > Flavobacteriales > Flavobacteriaceae > Maribacter > Maribacter corallii. The sequence continues at coordinate 174,134 of NZ_JBLFEP010000004.1, read as the reverse complement.
ATAGTGACCTTTCCGAATTCTACAAAGTGATTTCCACCACCTGAGGTTCCTAATTGCTTGTACGCTTTGTCCTTTAATCTTTTTACCAGCGGAATGTTTTTGAATTCATCACGCTCAAAGATTTCGTGGTCATGCTTTATCTTATGGGTTTCCCGCATTCCGAACTTGGTATGCTCCGAGAGCATATTTGCCAATTGATGTTTCTTTCCTTTGAGGTAAGAAACCGGAATCGGATAAATAGTCAAACACATTCGGCAACCGATATCAACACCAACTCCATATGGAATCACCGTATTCTTAGTAGCCAAAACACCCCCGATAGGCAAGCCATAACCACTATGGGCATCGGGCATCAAAGCCCCAGCAACAGAAATCGGAAGTTTTAAAGCATCATATAATTGGTATTTTGCTTGCTCCTCTATTTCGTTCTCGCCATAGATTTGGAAAGGTGCTCTTGCCGAATTCAGCACTTGTTTTTTGACCACAACTGGATCTAACAAGCTTTCTGCTATCTTACCCCAAACTCCATCACCTTTATAGTTTTCAGGATGCAACAATACTTTTTTGGCCTCCATCAATACCTGTTCTTTCTTTTTTCTTTTGTGATATCGATTGATCTGGCCTAATGTAATGTTGATGCTATTATTCTTTGGAAAACCTAATCTAATTAGGTCTTTTCCACTTAATTTCTTTCCCATGATTTATGAGATATTAGATGTTAGACTCAAGATGTAAGACATCTTTGAGTACAATAATTCACTTGATTATTATCCCGGAAAGTTGTGCCTCGAAAAATATGGGCATAAAAAAAGTCCGAAACGTTAGGGCTTCGGACTTTCTATATTAAGCTATGGCAGCTTTATGTATTGTAGAAGTCCTGAAGCGACACTAATAAAGCACCTGATGCTTTTAGTGTATTCTGATATGTTTTTGAAAAAGTCATATATACTTCAGTTAATAAATTTTGTTGCTGTATTGCGGTGCAAAGCTAAAATGCTTTTTTGAATTACACAAGAAAATACTTATTTAATTTATTGATTGTCAATTAGTTATGTTTAAATTTAAACATAGATATTCCTTTCCGTTGTTTAACAGATGGCAGCATATTTTATCAATTTGCTGTTTTTCAAATACTTAGCTTTCAAATGGCATTCTTTTAGAATTTTGAGAATTCTCAAAAAATTTACATAAAAAAAGCGCCCAATTTCTTGGACGCTCTAGTTATGTATCTTTATTCAATAGTATCTACCCATCAATTCGATGCAATCCTAGCTTGTTAGCGTCCGGTATGTGATTTAAATAATCTGGCATGTACTATTTTATATTATTTGTTTTTAAAATTCAAAGGTTAAAATGTGGCATGATGCCTATAATATCTCTATTACTTTACCATACACATTTTTCGTCCATCCGTTAATTCTACCATGGTTATTGCCAATAAGCAAACCACGCTTGTCACTTTTCCCTTTTACGAGATGCGTAAATACGTTTCCACGTACTTTACAGAACACAATGTCACCAACTTCACAATCTTCCCAACTGATGGGCGCGAGGCGCACCGGTTGTTTGGACTTCAGTAAGGGTAACATAGAATTACCGGGTTCTTTTGAGATGATGGTCTCACCATCAAGTAGTTTTTGAATTTTCCAATTCATACTATAAATTTTAAAAGTTATGCAGACCATAATTGGTGTGCATATCCGATAAAACTTTCAAAAGAACTATTTCAATGAACTGGTGCAAAGATGCGATTATTTAATAATCTTTAAAAGGAACTATATAAAATTCGCCTTTACACTCTTCCATATTTCTCTCATAAATGGAGTAATTGAAAAGACATTTTCTATATTTTTTTCTTCCAAAAGACTCCAGTAAGTAATAATAGAGAAATGCAAAAAACACTCTTTTTCTAGAATGATTTTGCAAATTCTCCAAAGTTCTTTCATTTGATGGTCAGCTTCAGAAATATCATCGTCAAATGAGGAAACTATTAATCCCATTAATGTAAACTTGTCATCATCATCATATAATTCAGTTTGATAAACTTTTAAGAACTCGGAAATTCTACTCGAATCAGATACTGTAAATTCCCAATCTTGCACTGACTGTTCCCAGTACAATCCAAAACGATTAGATAATTTCTTTTCAGAAACTCCACTAGGATATCTTATATATTGCTCTTTATTTTCCATTTTTTCTTTTTTTCCTCCAAGGCGCATTTTTCATCCAATCTCCGGCCATGATACATCCATAAGGCATCACTTCATCTTGAACCGTACCTAATCCAAATTCATTCATTTGGTCTCGAACTGTAGCTGCATTTTTATAGGCACTAGGCAATTCTGATACATCAATCTCATTCGAGAAGAAACGTACATCCAATCCTTTGGTTTCTTCGAAAAATACTTCTTCATTAGTGAACTCAGCTTTGTTTTTCTTATGCTGTGTTCTACTCATGTTTCGACCTGCTCCGTGAGGCGCAAAACCTAAATTCGTTGCTGTGGTATTTCCATCAACTATTAATACAGGCTCGGCCATGTTCAAAGGAATCAATCTTGGCCCCGTAATATCAGGCATAAACTTGGCATCCAAAGGTGTAGCACCTTTTGCGTGATAAAATATATCATCATCTTGGAATACAAAATTGTGTTCGTTCCAAAAACGGTTTTCAATTTTGACTCCCAAAGCATCCAAAGTGGCATCATGAATAACTTCATGATTTTTCTTTGTCCATGCTCTTATGATTTGCAAAGCATGCCAATAGTTTTCACCTTCTTCAGTATCAAAGGGAATCCATGCATTTTGCTTTAAGGTTTCCGGAGAAAGCTCTTGTCGGAAACGTTCGGCAATTTTCATCCCCTTAGTATACAAACGAGCGCCAGGACCACGCGAACCGTGATGAGTAATCAACATGGTGTTTCCGGTTTCTTTGGAAATTCCAACAAACAAGAAATGGTTGCCATCACCTTGTGTTCCCAAATGCGTTCTAGCAATTTGTATCATTTGATTATCTCTAAGGAAATAATTGCTTTCAAATGCTTCTAACAATTCCGTAGGAAATCGATACTGGGCATTTCTATCTCGTCCACCAGGACCAAAATGCGTACTGGCATGTGCGGCATTTAAGACATCCTTTGGGTCAGCTGAACCAAAATCCGTCAACATCACCGAGCAGCAGATATCAGCGCTATGCATACCTGGGTGAATGGCATTCTTAGCAGCAACAACTCCACCAACAGGAATAGTTCCTTTAGGCCCAGCCGGACAAGCATCAGGCATCACTGCACCATCAACTAGGGTAGGAGTGCGCATCAAAATATCCATAGATTCCAAAACGGAGTTTACATTGCTCTTCTCCAATTCGTTTTCTGCTTTGATATTCACTGAATACGGCATGATTTCCGAATGCAGATCCACAATTGGTCCTGGTCGAAATTGCTCCAAGTAGTTCAATAGGGCATCTCCCCGCAATTGGTTGGTATTGATATGTGCCAAGGCTTCAGGAATCCATTTTCCTGATTTGAAGCCCATGGAGATTAATTCTTTTCCAGTAATGTTTACTCTGTTTTCCATAATTTCTTTTAATTAGCCCCACCGACTCCAGCGTTCGGCGGGGCGCTACATGAAGTCGGTGAACCGGCTTCTTTATGATTCCGGTACAAACTTGCGACTCATGTGCGCAATTATTTTGCGTAGTAATTCTTTTCTCTTAATTTTAGTTTAAAGAACGTATGGACTTAAAAGAAAGATACGCCAAGATTTTCTCTAAATACGTATCCGAAGAAACTGAAGTAATTGCACTCTGGAATGAATTAGCAGATGCCTACCAACAAAAATTTCGAAAATATCATAATCTAGATCACCTTACCGAACTCTTTGGCTATTTCGATAAGTTCAAAGATGATATTGAAAATGCTGAAGAGATGCTTTTGGCTATTTACTATCATGATTTTATCTATAGTATTTGGAAAAAGGATAACGAGGAGAAAAGTGTAATAAAAGCGACTCAGGTATTACAAGATATTGGATTTGATGTAAACGGAATTCAACGAATTGAAGCACTTATTCTTTGTACGAAACACCATAATGGCAAATCGAATGATGAGAAATTATTGATAGATTTTGATTTAGCAATTTTAGGGCAGTCCGAAGAGGTATACCAAGATTACGCACGGAAGATTAGAAAAGAGTATGCTAAAATTCCAGGTATTATGTATCGTAAAGGGAGAAAAAAAGTGCTACAGCATTTTCTAGACAAGAGCTCAATTTATCAAACTAAGGGTTTTCAATCCGCTTTTGAAAAACAGGCAAGAGCAAATTTGACCAATGAACTAAATACATTATAATGGCTCTCAATAAAAACGCCCTTATCCGCTACAAAACTATTGACAAATGCCTTCAAAACAACTATCGGCAATGGACTCTGAATGATTTGATAGAAGCGTGTTCAGATGCCTTATATGAATATGAGGGTAGGGAAGTGAATGTAAGCAAACGGACCGTGCAACTCGATATTCAGTTGATGCGGAGTGATAAACTGGGGTATAATGCTCCAATTGTTGCTTATGATAGAAAGTATTACAAATACGCAGATGAGGATTATTCCATTACGGATATCCCGATAACGGAGAACGACATGAATGTCCTTTCTGAAACTGTAGAAATGCTAAAGCAGTTTAAAGACTTTTCTTTGTTTTCAGAACTGGGTGGAATTATTCAAAGATTAGAAGATAAAGTATATACTGAGAAGACGCGTCAATCATCCATAATTCATTTAGATAAGAACGAGAATCTCAAAGGATTACATTGGCTTGACGAACTCTATCAAGCCATTCAGAAAAAAGTAGTCTTGAAAGTGGAGTACAAGTCTTTTAAAGCAGCTACGGCTAATGTAATTACTTTTCATCCGTGCTTATTGAAGGAATTTAACAACAGATGGTTTCTGATCGGGATGGGAAATAAGAACAAAGGCATCGTAAATCTGGCCCTTGACCGAATCATTTCGATTGACTATGATTTCACAACTCCATATTCCAATTATGAATTTGATGCAGACAGCTTTTATAAAGACGTAGTAGGTGTGACCGTTAACCAAGGTGAACGGGCTTCCAATATTAAATTATGGATTGACAAATACAATGCTCCTTATGTCGTCACTAAACCTTTACATCATTCACAGATTATTGAAAAAGAAAATGAGGATGGAAGTGTTGAAGTGAATATCAAAGTGAAAATCAACTTTGAATTGGAACGTTTGATTTTGGGTTTTGGGGATGCTATTGAAGTAATTCAACCTGAAAGACTTCGCAAGCGAATTGCTAAGAAATTGGAAAAAGCTATAAGTCTGTATAGCAAAAGTTAGTTTTACACTTCCCTAAGCCAAAGTACTCTTTCCCTCAATGCCTATTTTATAAAGGATAATTTGGAGCGAGTTTTACATTAAACAATAAAACAGACCAACCATGAAAAAGCTAATTTCACTTATTTTTTTGTCCGTATGCTCCCAGCTTTTTGCCCAAGAGTCTCTGGAAATAGTACTAAAAGATTCTAGTAGATTAAAACTTACTAGTCTAAAAATAGATGTAAGTATCGTTGGTAATTTTGCCACTACTACCTACGATATGAAGTTCTACAACGAACTAGATAGAACTTTGGAAGGAGAACTAGTGTTTCCTTTAGGAGAAGGTCAATCAGTTTCTCAATTTGCTATGGATGTTAACGGCAAACTTCGTGAAGCAGTCATTGTGGAAAAGGAATTGGCTCGTGTTGCTTTTGAAAGTACTGTAAGGCAGAACATTGACCCAGGCCTATTGGAAAAAACGGAGGGAAACAACTATAAGGCAAGAGTATATCCCATATTACCAAGAAAGCATAAACATGTTGTTTTGACTTTTGAGCAAGAACTGTCAACATCGAACAAGCATAAAACCTATGAACTGCCATTAGGTATAAAGGCAGATTTAGATAATTTTTCAATACAAATGCAAGTTTTTAATGGAGAGATGCTGCCTAAAATAAAAAGTAGTAGCTACAAAAACTTCTTCTTTAAAAAGAAGAATGATGTTTTTACTGCAAATTTAGAGCGGCAAAATCATGCTCCAACCTCCCCTGTACTTGTAGAACTACTAAATACAAGCAATACAGAAACAATATTAAGCTATAGGGATTATTTTTATGTGAATCAGACACTCAAACCGAACACCAGACTAAAACAAAAACCTAAAAAAATCAACTTGCTGTGGGATACGTCTTATTCATTAAGAAATAGAAATTTAAGTAAAGAGCTATCGATTTTAGGCGAATATTTCGAATACCTCGGAGACGTTGAAGTACATTTTATTTCCTTTAGTAATGCTATACACAAAAACATTGTTTTCCAGGTTCAGAATGGGAATTGGGAAGGACTGAAAAAAGTACTGAAAGAAGCTGTTTATGATGGGGGCACATCTATGAATTTGTTCAAATCACTACCCAAGAAGTCGGGCGAGACGCTTATGTTCACGGATGGGTTAGCAAATCTTGGAGATTTCTCCATTACGAATAAACAAGCTATTTATACAATCAACTCAACTACTTCATCAAATCATGAATTGCTACGAGAAATAGCTACTTCATCTGGCGGCACTTATATCAATCTAGTTCGGTTACCTCAAACAGAAGCCATAAATACTTTAAAACAAGAAACGTTTCAATTTTTAGGAGCTAAACATAACAGTGCTGTCTGGGAAGTATATCCAAAGAATAAAACATACGTTTCCAAAGATTTTTCTATTTCCGGGAGATTTTCAGAAGAAACCTCCGTAGAACTGTTATTCGGGTATGGTGGAAAAGTAACTGAGAGAATCAAGGTTCAAATTAAAGAATCTCAAGCTACAGAGTTGGTCAAAAGATTATGGGCCAAACAAAAGCTAAAGCACTTAAATACTAACAAAGGGGAGAACAAAGGAAAAATAATTTCACTTGCTAAAAGCCATCATTTGATAACAGATTATACCTCAATGTTGATTTTAGATAGAATTGAAGATTATGTGCGTTATCGTATTGAGCCACCTCAGGAATTGAAAGCTGAATATAAGGAACGGATTAAAAATTTAGAAGAAGAAGAAGTTGATAACCTTGAAGACTTAAATGACAGAAAAGAAGATTTGTTTGATGATTACACAGCTATTTTGGAATGGTACGCTACCAAGTATCCAAAAAAGAAAGTAAAACAACCTAAACGGGAAACATCAAATAATGAAGATAATTCCACACCACTAATTATTACTGCTAATGTGGACACTACCATAGCAACTGATAGTCTTACGAGCCATCCGCCATCTGCAAGAATAAATATCAATATTGATTCGACTAGAGGAATAATTTCGGGTACGGTTTTGGACGTTGATGGAGAACCATTACCGGCAGCGAATGTGATTGTAAAAGGAACAACGACCGGAACAACAACCGATTTTGATGGTAATTTCAGCATCAATGCAGATGAAAATGATGAATTAGAAATTTCTTATTTAGGTTTTAATACTACTAGCATAACAATTGATGGTTCAAATTCTATTTCTGTTTCATTAGAAGAAAACTCTGCAGCGTTGGAGGAAGTAGTTGTTGTAGGATACGGAACGGAAGTGAAAAGAGCAATGACGGCCTCAGCTACCTCGATTGTTTCCCGATCTTTACAAGGGAACGTAGCAGGGGTTCAAATTACCCAAAATTCTGGAGAGCCAGGTTCAAATACAAATGTTGTAATAAGGGGAGTGAGTCCAATGTCTAACAATAACAATCCACTTTATATTGTGGACGGGCAAATAGCAACAAATAATCCGATGCAGGACTTAAAACCCGAAGATATTGAAGGGATACAGGTTTTGAAAGCGTTAAGTGCCGCAGCGATTTATGGTGCTAGAGCTTCAAATGGAGTAATAATTATAACTACAAAGGAAGGCTTGGAATCCAATCAAGAAGCGATAGAGCAATTGAATAAAGAAATAACGGATAAGATTGAACTAAAATCATGGAATCCAGATACACCTTATATTAAGATTCTAGAAAAGGAGGCAACCGCTGAATTAGCTTATAAAAAGTATCTGGACATTAGAGATGATTATTCCAACAGCCCTTCATTTTATCTTGACGTATCTGACTTTTTTGAGAAAAAAGAAAAATATGATATCGCCATTACAATTCTCACCAATCTAATGGAAGTTGAATTGAATAATCACGAAATCATGAAAGCTTTGGCTTATAAGTTGGAATATTATGGAGAGTACCAATTAGCCGCTATTGTTTATGCAAAAGTATTAGAGTTGCGGCCAGAAGAACCTCAGTCATATAGAGATTTGGCTTTAGCGTATGAACAGTCAGGCGAAGTCAGAAAGAGTTATGATTTGCTATACAAATTATATAAAGGAGATTTATTAGAAAAGGATGAAGAAGATCGTTTCTATGGAATAGAACAAATTGCTTTTGTTGAACTTACAAGACTTGTCAATAAATATGGGAAAGAGCTTAAACTAAATAAAGCGAAAAAAGAGAAGTTTAAAGATCTTTCGATGGATGTAAGAATCGTTATCGATTGGAATCATAACGATACTGATATTGATTTATGGGTTGAAGACCCAAGAGACGAAAAGGCTTACTACAAAAATCCGGAAACCAATATAGGTGGTCATATGTCAGAAGATATGACAGAAGGTTATGGACCGGAAGAATTCATGTTAAAAGATGCGCCCAACGGGAGGTACAAAATATTGGTCGACTATTTTGCTGATGATGTACAAAAAATATCAGGCCCAACGGTTTTAAAGGTGACCATGTTTACCAATTACGGCAAGCCAAATGAAGAACGTAAAATAACGGTAGTAAGACTTGATAAAGAAGAAGATGAACTTGAGGTTGGAAATTTAAGGTTCTAAATTTTAAATCCAATCAAATTTTGAAAAGATCTAATTTGTAACAATTTATTCCCTAATTTAGTAAAGCAAAAGACGCATAAAATTTGCATCAATTTGTACCATTTTGAACCGAGTTTAGAGTTCGGTTAGTCATTTAAAATGAAGCCTGTAAAAGGCTGTTAGTTAACATATTGTGGCGATATATTTAGTTCTGCCACCCCGACAAAAGCCAGTTCATTTTTGAACTGGCTTTTTTGTTTTTCATTTCAATCTTCAGTCTTAGTCAACGATTAATTATCATATGATTTAATTGCGCACCAATGTCTGCAATCTTGTCATATAGATATAATAGGTGCCGGCGATGATTTGATTGTCCCCATCGAGCATAGTGCCCTTAATCTTGGTATTGCCCGCGGGTAGACTCATCTCAAAGACCACCTTTTTGTCTTCTGAACCTACTTGAATTATCTCTGAAAATTTACCTACATCGAGCTTTATTGACCGCACCGGTAGTGGATTCATCTGGTTACCGTAAATGAGCTTCTCAATTGGGCCACCAGTACCCCATGCATCTACCTTTTTTGTGAATATTGGGATACCTTGTATTGCTGCATTTGCTTCCCGAGGCCACCGCCTGACTTCAAACCTGTATTTCCCTTGATTTATAATATTCACATGCCATTCACCAACTTCGGGACTACCCATGGCCACCTGGGCATGATTCCAAGGGACTTTTGGCAAGTACCAATCTGACGGAGATAAAAACGTTTCAGGGTCATTGGGATGCCCAACAATAGGGCACGGTGGAACACGATGCATGGGTGTGACCTTAGACCAGTATTTCTTGTGTGCATTACGGATGTTTTCTATTACCTCAGGATGTTCGCCAATACAATCCTTTTTCTGGGCTGGATCATCTTGAAGGTTGTATAATTCCTTATTATCTACTAATCGCCACTGTTTATGCATTCCTACGGTTTTTACCCACGGTTTTGCCTTATAGGTGCGTTGTGTTTCAACAAATAATGTGCGTGCCGAGAGCTCCAATTCCGAATCAAATAGTTGCTGCTTGAAACTACGTCCGTCAAAATCGATTTCACTTTCCAGCTTTAAATCACATAACTCTATTAATGTTGGCAATACATCGATATGAGCGGTCAACGCTTTGACATCAACATCGGATTTGAATTGTCCCTCAGGCCAATGGATAAAGAACGGAACGCGATGTCCCCCTTCATATACCTGTCCTTTATATCCCCTCATGCCAGCGTTAAATAGTTTCACACCGGCAGTTCCTCCATTATCGCTCATAAAAACAATAATGGTGTTTTTGGCTTGATCCGATTCTTCGAGGGCTTTTCTTAAACGATTAATATTCCAATCAATTTGTTCGATACCAGCAAAGAAATAGGAGACTTCTTTTGTTAGGGCAGCATTATCATTATCAGCTAAGGATTTGTTCGGTAGTGTATGTGGGTCATGGGGCAAGTAGGTGGGAAGGTATATGAAAAAAGGCGTGTTTTCTTTATGGTCTTTTTTGATAAAATCTATGGCGGCTGCATAGAATACATCAGGAGCGAATCCGGAGCGTTTTTCGCGTTTGCCATTATACCAGTAATGGTCATTTACCCGGTCATTATCAAACCAATCATCAGTAGTTCCGGTACCTCCATCACCTTGCCCCAACCATTCGTCAAAGCCCCGGTCCATAGGACGATACGGATAATTTGAACCTAAATGCCATTTACCAAAAAGTCCTGTTCTGTATCCTGATGACTTAAAAATATCGGCCATTGTGATTTCCGATGTCCGCAAATGATTACCACCACTTACGGTATGCCAAACCCCCACATGATGAGAATATTTTCCTGTCATAAGTGCTGCACGTGTGGACGCACAAGTGGGGTCCACATGAAAATCGGTAAATCGAACCGATTCCTTATAGAGCCTATCGATATTTGGTGTTTTGATATAAGGGTTGCCATGACAGCTCAAATCACCGTATCCCTGATCATCAGTGACGATTAGAATAACATTTGGTGCTTTGTTGGCAGATGCTGTTTGTGTGCGAGACGTACAACATGAAACCACATATAAACATACTATTATGCCTAAGGGGAATAGTTTTGATGAACGGAATTTCCTAAATCTCATAACAGTTGACCGATTCGCTTTCATTTTTGGTTTCTTCAGTGTTATGCTCATGAAAGAATTTTAAAGACCCAGGCATGTTTTAAGTCAATATCCTTTGGTAATGAAATGATGGTTCCTGTTTCGGTCTGCTTAAATTGAATACCGCCATCATATCCTAGGAGTGCTATACGTTTAATTTTGATTTTTGAAACCGAAAGATATTTTATCGTAATGTCTTGGGTAGGTGGAGCCAAAACCGTTGCGTAAAGGGCACCTTTATTGGTTGTAAAGCGAATATCTTCTTGCGTGAACCCCTTGTTTTTATCCTCGGACAGGTGACCCGTTTCGGTTTTAGTTGGTCCTTCACCATAGACCTCAAAGGGCCTAGTGCCATAAACGGCCTCTCCGTTAAGCTTTAACCACTTTCCAATTTCTAAAAGCGTGGTTTTTTGGTCATCGGGAATAATACCATCTTTTCTTGGCCCGATATTAAGTAACAAACAACCATTTTTACTTACAATATCCATTAAATCGGCTATGAGACTTCCGGCCGTCTTGGGAATCCAGTTTTCAGCGTAATACCAGGAGTTTTTCCCGATCGAGGTATCCGTTTGCCAATATTCTTTGCGTAGGGAATCCATTTTACTTCGTTCTAAGTCCAGCATGTGGGTGCCGGGTTTGAACGATTCATATCTTAAGTTCTTAGTTTGAAGTACGACCGTTTTATTTCGCTTTATCCCCGAATTGTAATAATAGGCCGCCAACTTTTTGTGATACGGAGCAAACTCTGGACGGTCTAAATAAAAATCGAACCACAAAATATCCGGTTGGTATTTATCAATAATTTCCTTTGTTCTCGGCCACCATGTATTGGCCAACCAGTCTGCGCTCGCAGGCGTATAGGGTTCGTGTGGCGGCGCATATAAATCGGCGTACTGTGGGTTACCTGTATCAAAATGGGGTTTTTGTGTATAAAAATTCCAATTAAATGCTAAGTGCGAACTTGCTCCGGATAGTAAACCTTGTTTTTTTATTTCATCAGTGAGTTCCCCAAAAACATCACGTTTTGGACCCATATCAACGGCATTATACGGTGTAATCGTAGACTCGTACAAGGCATACCCATCATGATGTTCCGCAACGGGTACTACATATTGAGCGCCTGCATCCTTGAAGAGATCGACCCAGGCCTTGGCGTCAAAATTTTCCATAGTCCACATCGGTATCAAATCTTTGTACCCAAAATCTTTGGGGTCGCCAAATTTCTCTTTATGGTAAACCGATGCCGGGTGGGGAATGTCATCTATTTTTTCTCCGGTTACATGGTCAACATGTCCTGAATCCAAATACATCCAACGTGGGTACCAATCGGTGTGTAATTCCGCGACTGAGTTTGGACCCCAGTGAATGAAAATTCCAAATTTGGCATCCTTCATCCATTGTGGAATTTCGTATTGTTCTAGACTTTCCCAGTTTTCCTCGAAGCTTATCTCAGGTTCGAGCGCTTCGTTCCTCGCTTCCTTTTTTTTAGGGTTACACCCCACAAAAAGGATGATCATTAAGAGATATTGTATTGTTTTCATTAGTTCCTTTTTTTTTCAATTGGACAACATGTTTTTCATATCCTTCCATTTCTCTTGAATAGCGCTATCTGGATCCGTTTTTTGAAATTGAGCTACCGCTGTTTGCCATTCTTCTTCTCTTGGTAGTTTTTGCCATTTCGGCCCGACTTCTTCTATATTGAAATCAGGGTTGGTATCCATAATCAAAAAGGCCTGGGTACCGGCCAAATAAATCTCCATGTCTTTGACCCCCACAGATTTCATATTGGCTGTTATTTCGGGCCAAGCTTGCCCTATGCCATGAATCCTCTTGTATTCTTCTATGAGATTGGGGACTAATGATAAAGTAAAAACGAACCTCTTGTAGGGTTCAACCGAGGTTTTTAACTGCCCTTCCGTTGGTGTAAAGATGTCTTTTTGGTCAAGTTTATAAATTCGTTCCAAGGCTTTATCATGTTGTGGCATTTTTAAAGGGAAAGTACCATAGGTCTCGGATGCTTTCAACAGCTGAAACAATTTATGCGAATTGAACGACACATTGGTATCCACCAATAAAAAATAGATGTGTTCCTTTTGATAGATTTCAAGGCGGAATATCCCCGCTTTTTTGAAATGGTCTTCGACCGCTATTGATTTTAGTTGCGCATTTAGTTCATAGATATGCTTGTAATCGTCAGGAATCAGGTATGTAAATCGGCGAAATAGGGCGGTATCCATATGTATTTAAGCGTGTGTTTTGACTACATGACCCTTTATCGCAAAAAACAATAGGTATACATAACAAATTAGCGGAACAATGAAAGCGTATTTGATTCCAACGGTATCTGAAATATAGCCCATTACTGGAGGTACAATAGCCCCACCAACAATTCCCAATAGAAACACGGAAGAACCTGTTTTGGTGTATTCCTTTAAATCTTTCATGCTCAGACTGAATATAATCGGATAGATGATGGAAGTGAAAAACCCAACTAGAGACAGGCATGTCAATGAGAAATAGCCATTTGTAATGATTGCTAAAAATACCATTACAAACGCACCAATACTACAAAAAACCAGAACGGTTTGAGGCTTGATTCTCTTTAAAATATAGATGCCCAACAACCGACCTATGAGCACCAAAGCCATGAATGCAGTGATGTATTGTGCTGATTTTTGCTCTGTCAGGTCTGGAAGGTTAAACCATTTGGCATATCTAATAATGAAACTGACGATTCCGACCTCGGCGCCCACATAAAAAAATTCCGCTCCCACGCCATACAATGTATGTCTGAATTTTAGGATGTCGATCAATGCTTTTTTATCCCCTCCTTCTTCGTCTTTTATCGTCGGTAAGTTTGTAAAGACGACCACCAAGCCTATTAAAATCAATAAGGCTCCTAATACAATATAAGGTGGCTTTACTAAATCTGCCTCACCTGATAAAAAGGTTTCCAGCTGACCAGGGGTAAAGGCATCAATGGTCGATTGGGATATGTCTACTTCATGTAAGAGCAGTATCGCCGCCAGCGAAGGAGCAATGGTGGCACCCAAAGAACCAATAGCCGCCGCCATACTCAAACGACTTGATGCTCCTTCTGGACTACCTAACTTGGTAATATACGGGGATGCCGTTACCTCCAAGATCGCAAACCCCGCTGCCATAACGAATAGGGCCACCAGAAAAAATGAATATACACGGGTTTCCGCGGCCGGATAGAATAAAAAAGCGCCAATTGCTGCAATGAGCAAGCCGACGATCATTCCTTGACGGTATCCCTTTTTCTGAATGTACCATCCCGCTGGTAAGGCTACGACAAAGTAAGCTCCAAAAAAAGCGGATTGCACTAATGACGATTGAAAGTCGGTTAGTTGACAAGCTCTTTTAAGGTGAGGAATCAAGACATCATTGATGTTTCTGCTTAAATTCCAAACGAACATCAGTGCCATAACTATTATTAATGGCACTAAAAATCTAGAATAATTTTCTTTTTTGGGCTGCATCAAATCTTAATTATGTACTTAAAACTCTATAATTGCCTTTATTAAATTTTTGGCTTCATAGAGCTTCCCAAATGCTTTGGGTATCTCGTTAAAATTCATGCGATGGGTAATAAAGGATGTTGCATCGATTTTACCTGCTTCGATCAACTTGATGATTTTGACGAAATCCTTACTCAATGCGGCACGGCTTGCCTTAAGGGTCAACTCTTTTTTATGGAATGAAGGATCATGAAAGACGACATCGCCCATAAAAAGACCGATAAATACGATTGTTCCCCCTGCCGCGGCATATTTAAATGTGTTCATCATAGAAGTGGCATTACCTGTTGCATCTAGAATTACAGTAGGTAGATCACCATTTAAAAGTGTTGTCAATTCCTCTTCTATGTCACCTAAAGCATTAATCGTATCGGTTACGTTGGTAATCTCATGACACTTTTTCAATTTCGCATCGTCAATATCCATTGCAATGACTCTCGCCCCTTTCAATTGCGCAAACTGAATCGTACCTAAACCTATTGGTCCTAAACCGATGACTAAAACAATATCATCTTCGTCGATATTCGCCCTGTCTACCGCATGACAGCCAATAGCCAAGGGTTCTATCATTGCCAATTCATCATCCGTTAACGAATTCGTAGCATGTAAAAATTTCGCGGGATATACGAAGTACTCTTGCATGCCTCCGTCCACATGCACTCCTAAAACCTGTAAATGCTCTCCACAATTGGTTTTGCCCCTCCGTACCGCTTGTCCAATGATAGTGTTGTAATACGGCTCTACGGAGCAGGAATCACCCACAACTACATTCGTAACATCTTCCGCTATAGCGACCACTTCGACGGCCAATTCATGTCCTAGAATCCTTGGGTAGCTGAAAAATGGCTGTTGGCCTTTAAAGGCGTGTAAATCGGTACCACAAACACCAATTCTTTTCACTTTTAAAAGTGCATTGCCAGATGACAATTCCTCAGTTGGCTTTTTGACTTCCAAACATTCCCACGTACCCGGTTCCTTTAGTCTGATTACCTTCATTTTGATTCCGTTAGAATACATGCTGTAACTTCATTAAAAATGTCCTCGGATAACTTTCCGGCATTCCAATCATGTATGGTCGCTTTAATTTGGTCAGGGGTCCGTGCTCCCATAACCACCCTATCCGCTTCTTCCATAGAAAATAAATAACGCTGTGCCAAGGTTGCCAAAGACATACCGTGTTTATCCGCCACTTCTTTTACGCGGGTCGCATTTTCTAGATCCGATTGCGTGATCCACTCTCCATCAACACCTTCGCTTTTATATTTTTCAAAACGGTTTCCCAATAATGAAAAGTGGAGCGCGGAAGCCGCATAATACGCTATTCCTTCTTTTTTATACTTCTGGATTTCACCATCAAGTGCGGATAAATTACAGGCATCTAGATGTAAGAAGCCTGAAACTACATCAAAATGTTCCTTGGTGACATAGGGCATGAATTCGGGCGAAGGATTTCCCCCCACACCTAAAGAGTTCACTAAACCTGCGGCCTTAAAGTCGTATAAAGTCTTCAGAATGTTATCTATGTTTTCAATAGGGACCAATTGTGGTTCATGTAAAAACAATAGATCTATTTTGTCGAGATGGAGCGTTTTTATACTAGTGTCCAAACTTCGTTTCATGCCTTCGGCACTGTAATCCAATTTGGTTTCAAAAGCATCTTTTCCTTTTAAACGTCCAATTTTTGTGCTCACAAATGGCTTTGGCCCATGCCATTCCCTCAGGGCCATTCCCACGTAATATTCGGCATTGGCATAAGAAGGTGCCGTATCTAAAACGGAAATACCATGCTCAAAAGCATATAGCAGGGCATCGATGGAATCTCTTTGTTCCACCTTCCCCCAAACACCCCCTAATCCGGAAGTGCCATACACCAGCCTGCTTTCGTGATTGAATGTGGGGCTTTTCGAATGGTCTCCTGTGATGAATGTTGGTTTCATTTGTTCTATTAAAAATTAACTGTTGCCCCACCATCAACGGGAAGTACCACACCAGTAATATACTTTGCGGCTTCTGAGCTTAAAAAAACAGCGGCATGGCCGATATCCTCCGTTTGACCAAAATGATCCATCGCGATTCGATTCGTAATTTGCTGTTTCCGTTGCGGGTCATTAGCAATGGCATTTAAGAACATATTAGATGTAATCCAACCGGGTGCAATTGCGTTTACCCTGACATTGCTTTTAGAATATTCCGTGACCAGGGCATTCACCAAACCGGTCAATGCCGTTTTTGACGTCCCGTAGGCCACTATTTTGTCAATACCGAATAGGCCTGCCATTGAACCGATCATAATAACGGAACCCTTTTTTCTTTGCAGCATATATCTGGCACACTCACGAGTAAGCGCAAATACACTCATCACGTTGGTCTGCAAGATTCTTTCAAAATCTTTATCGGATGTTTCTTGGGCTGTTGCTTTGTGATGCGTCCCGGCATTATTGACCAAAATATCGATTGGTCCAATGGAGTTTTCTATGTCTTCCACCATTGCTGGAAGCGTTTCTTTTTCGGTAATATCGTTTACACGGTAATGGGCATTTTTTCCCAATGTATCTACAGCTTCCTGAAGTACGGTTTCCCTACGGCCTGTGATTACTACCTTGGCCCCAGCTTCTATCATTGTTTTCGCAATTCCTAAGCCTATACCTGTTCCGCCTCCAGTAATGAGGGCGAGTTTTCCTTTCAGTGAAAATACGGATACTCCCATGTTACTTGATTTCTGTAAGTCTATCATCTAAAAAACTAAAACCCCAACCAGGTCGATCATGTGGCTCGGCATAACCATCCTTGATTACCATCGGATTGTCGATCAAGGGGTCGACCCAATCAAATGACTCCGCGCCAACCCCATTTGCTATGGTACAGAGTAAGGGTACGTCATAATCCTTATAATAATGCGGAAGTACCGGAAGGCTGAAACGATCCGCCAAAGCCGCACTTTCTCTCCATGCTTCTACACCCCCGATTCTCAAAATATCCGGCTGCCAAATATCCAACGCTTTTCTTGATGCCAATTCACGAAGCGGTAGTGTGTCATACTCTCTTTCACCCATGGCCAACGATACACCGGTTTGCGCTTTTAGTTTTTGATAGCTTTCAAAATCTTGATGGTGCACAGGTTCCTCAAACCAATGGATATTTAGGTCTTTGGCTTTGCTCGATAACTTTAGGGCCGATTCTAAATTCATACCCTGATTGGCATCCATCATAATGTCTACTCGGTCACCGACGGCTTCGCGAACTTTTCTTAATCTTTCCAAATCGGTATGCACCTTAGGTGAGCCTACTTTTATCTTCACGGCCTTGAATCCGCGATTGGCATAGTTGGTCACCTCTTCCAACAATTCGTCGATGGAGTAAGAAATCCAGCCTCCGCTTCCGTATATGTCGACCTGGTTCTTTGTTGCCCCTATTAATTTATGAATGGATTTATTTTGGGATTTTCCCCAAGCGTCCCACATGGCAATGTTCACTGCCGCCTGTGACCACCTCAATATCCCCTGATTTCCGAAGTATTCAAAAATGTTATCCAGTTTCTGGTATACCGTTTTCGTATCAGAACATTTATAGCCCTTAACTACGGAAATGACATCTTTTAATGCCCCAATGATAGCATTTGGCGAATATTGGAACGATAAAAGATACGATTCGCCTATGATCCCATTTTCCAATTGAATTCGCATCACGATAAAAGAAATCTCGGTCAATGTATGTGTGGAATCTGAAATAGGCTTTTCAAGGTCTGTGGAAGCCTTATATATTTTTATATCCCTGATGGCTAAATCATCCATATTACTTTCTTCGGTATTTCATGTCTTACAAAGATTCTTGATTTCAGTGAGGAATCGGTACAGCGTATGGTTCATTTTGTGCACTATATTGACTTTATATTATTTTTAGGGTACATCATTTACTAATAATAGTCATTTTTGCCTTGGTTATTCGAAATGAACTACTATGAAAGCACATCTTAGAGAAGTTACGACCTCACCGGATAATTCGTTTAAGGTCAAAGTATTTGAGGACCGCGAATTTAAGGCCGAGTGGCATTTTCATCCGCAGTACGAACTGACATTTATGGTACAAAGCACGGGGATTCGCTATGTTGGAGATTCCATGCACCAATTCAAGCGAGGTGATTTGGTTTTGGTCGGTAGAAATGTACCACACTCATGGAAGACCATCGATACTAAAAGTGCGCATGTTAAATGTGTAATTATTCAATGGGATGAAACCTTGCTCAAAGATTGGCTAGACAAACCTGAACTGGTGCCCATCAAATCATTGCTTCAAAAATCATCACATGGTGTTTCTTTTGATTATGAAACCGCTATTTCCCTTGAAGAATCTTTTAGTGCCATTACCACGCAACCTCCTTTTGAACGGTTAATGACTTTAATGCACATACTCCATACCTTGGCAACAAAATCCAAAACACAATTGCTGGCCGGCCCAGGATTTGGTAAGGCACTTTCTTCCAAGGAAAGCCATCGGGTCAATATCATTCATAACTATATCAAGGACAACATTCATCACCAAAATTTACTTCAAGAGCTGGCTGAGAAACTTTTCTTGAGCAAAGAGGCTTTTTGCAGGTTTTTCAAAAAAACCTTTGATAAGACGTTTACCACCTACATAAATGAGTATAAAATAACTATAGCCAGCAAAATGCTTATTGAGACCGATTTATCGGTGTCTGAGATCGGTTATCAATCAGGGTATAATAATCTGTCTTTTTTTCATAGACGGTTTAGTGGATACAAACAAATGTCTCCCAAAGTCTACCGCCAACAGTTTCAAAATTTATGATTATGCAAGGGGAATACCTGCATAGCATTCAAATTTTGATGTCTTTTAAACCAGTTTTACACATCGGTTTTACCCGACGGAGCGCTCTCCCAATAAATTTCTCCAAACATCTTTTTCATAAATGACCCTAGGGTTATTTGCATTTTTTATTTTGTTTTAGCACTCGCAATGGCAGCACTGATTACCTCAAGTGAATACCTCTGACCTTGACCCAAGGACCGAAATTAAAGCAGCAAATGTATTTCCGTTGGCTTAAAAGTAATATGCGTAATACTTGAATAATTATTCGTAAAATGAATGCCTTGTTAGGCCCATAGCGCACTGAATATCATAAAAATAGTATTTGTATATTTCATAGCGTGAAGGTTAGAAACGAAATGCAAGACTTCTTTTTTATTGATATACTTGCCATAAATCAAGTGCTATGGTTTTCTAAATGTCCACTACCACATGATAAACACTCATGAGTTGAATAGTACCAATTTCTATATATGAATTTTAAGCCTAAGGTCGTTGTGGCCCTGTGTTGCTCATTGTTTCTTCTGTCTGGCGTACAATCCCAAAGCACAGCGTTGGACAGTCTTGAAATCGCATTGCAAAACCATAAACAAAAAGATAGTGTAAGGGTAAACCTGTTGAATGAAATTGCAGAGTTATCCTACAAGAAGAATTTGGATAAAACCATGTCTTATGTGGCCGCATCGGAGCGCATCTCCGATTCCTTAGGTTATAAAAAGGGATTGGCCAGAAGTTTGCTCATAAAAGGAAAGGCCCAAATAGAACAATCAAGATTCGAAAAAGCATATCAAACTATTGACGAGGCGCTTCAATTGTATGAAGTAGTGCGATCCAAAAAAGGTATTTCCGAATGCTATAGTACCCTTGGTTTTTTATTCTATAGAAAGGAAGATCAGAAACAGGCCATAGCACATCATCAAAAATCTATGGACATCAATCAAGAATTGGGCAATAAAGAAGCGATTTCAACCAACTTGGCCAATATAGGAAGGGTTTACTTTGAATTAGGCAATTATGTTGAAAGCGTATCTTACTTTAAAAGAGCCTTGGCTATCGACGATGAAATAGGGGATGAGGAAAAAATATCCCAAAATTTGGGCAACATTGGTGTAATATACGCCTATCAAGGAAATCACCCCCAAGCGCTGGAATATTACAATAAATCTATAACCATCGACGAAAAGCGTGGCGATACCTTAGGAATTATTGCAGTACTAAATAATAAAGGCATTATCTATCAAACGATGCAAAATTATGATCAGGCCATAGCACATTATGTACAAGCCCTGCAAATGCAAAAGAAGTACGGTAACAAAAAAAATATGGCCGATATATTGATTAATTTGGGTTTTGTGTATGAGCAGAATAAAGAATATAAATCCGCGTATAATTACTTAAAGGAAGCACTTGACCTATGCAAGGAAATCAACTATAAATCAGGAGAGGCCTACGCCTTGAATAATATGGGGAATGTTTTCATAGTACAGGGGGCGCTGGAACAAGCATTACATCATTTTGAGCAGGCAAAAACCATAAACCTAAGTGTTGATAACCAACTTGGCCTGTGCGTCTCATACTTAGGACTTGCGGAGGTATATGTGGGTCAGAAAAACAATGATAAGGCTTTGATCTATGCCTTAAAAAGCAAGGGAATCTCAAGTAAAAACAAGTTCTTGGAATACCAAAGAGACGTATCTGAGTTACTTTCAAAAATACATATCAATCGAGGGAACTATAAAAAAGCTTACGAGAGCCACCAACGGTTCAAAGTTTTAAATGATAGCCTTTTCAATAAAGAGAATGTGCAAAAAATTGCCCAGTTGGAATATGAATATAAGTACAAACAGGCCATGGACTCGGTCAATATCAGAGAGCTACAGCTTACAAAAACGGTTACGTCGACAAATTTGGATTTGGAAAAATCAAGGCGGAAGTACCTATGGGCAATCATCGGCGTGCTTTCGGTCTCCTTGCTTTTGGGCGCCATTATTTTCTATCAGAAGTTTAAAAACATGAAGGTCAGAAATGAAAACATCGTTATGGAGCAGAAACTATTACGTTCGCAGATGACACCACATTTTATTTTCAATTCATTGTCCGTACTACAAGGAATGATATTGAATAATGAGGATAAGAAATCTGTATCCTACCTTTCCAAGTTTTCAAAACTATTGCGTATTACCTTAGAAAACTCCAGAGACAAAACGGTTTTGCTGTCTGAAGAGATTACTGGGGTAGAAAATTATCTGGCGCTGCAGAACTTGGAAAATGAAGCATATTTGTATAATGTAAGCGTAGCGAATACGATCGACCCTACCTTGTTTAAAATTCCACCAATGTTAATACAGCCTTTCGTCGAAAATGCCGTGAAGCATGCCTTTGCGGATCAAAAGGAAAATCGGGAAATCGAGGTTGATATCAAGCATATCCATGAAAAATTGACCTGCACCATTATCGATAACGGTATTGGTATTGATTTGCAAAAGAAGGGGCATGGCAAAGACAAAAAATCGATGGCGACAACGATTACCTCCGAACGTCTTGAGTTATTGGCCAAAGATTTAAAAATGGAAAGTTCCGTAACAGTGGAGGATCGCAAGAAATACAATGCACAGGGTACTTTGGTCACCTTGGTAATACCTTATGTGAAAATAATATGAAAGCACTGATTGTTGAAGATAAGGCCTACATTCGAAAGGGGTTGGTGAGCTTGTTGCAATCCATAGACTTTGAGGTACAGGTGGTAGGGGAATGTGAATCGGTAGAAGATGCCTTGGTGGTTACCCGATCTTGCAGACCCGATTTGATCTTTCTCGATATCAATCTCACAGACGGTACCGCTTTTGATTTTTTAGAGCGAACGGAAGACCTTTCCTTCAAGGTCATTTTTATCACCGCATATGAAGAGTACGCACTCAAGGCCTTAAAGGCAGGCGCGGCGGATTACTTGCTTAAACCAGTGGATATTGAAGAACTTAAGGCAGCCCTTGAGAAAGTGGCCCAATTACCTGTTGCTGAGCAAAGGGTACATATCAAAACAGCAAAAGCGGCCTGGCACAGTGATGCCTCCAAATTGATATTATCGCTCCATGACAGCTTTCAAGTCGTTGATCTGAACGAATTGTTGTACTGCGAATCGGATAAAGGGTATACCACCTTTTATTGTACGAATGGAAAAAGCCACTTGGTCTCTAAAACGTTAAAGGAATTCGAAGCGCGCTTGGTTGCATTCAATTTTATTCGTCCACACCAATCGTACATGGTCAATTTGAAGTTTATTGACAAATACGATAAATCAGGAGTGATTCACTTAAAAACTGGAACAACGATTCCTGTCTCTTCCCGTAAAAAAGACCACTTCATTGCTACATTTTTGAACAAAAACAGTGAATAAGAGCTGTTTTCAGCTCCTTTTCAGCTAATTTCTTCCAACTACACATTTACGGATATAGGCCAAACTTTTACGCTTATGGGTTTCAAGTACTCTTAAATAAACCCCCTATAACCAACTACACTAGGTCCTTCTGGTTTGCCGTTCTAAACAAAACAAAAATATGGACGATATCAAATCAAAATTAGGTAAAGCAGGATTAATCATCGGGGCAATGGGCATCATGTCTATTGTGCTGTCAATCTTCAATTATAACATTCGGCTTCTCGCTTGGATAGACATCTGGGGCAATACCATGGGATGGATAATTAGAATCCTATTAATCGTCGGTGGAGGTACACTCTTTTTCCTATTCGGAAGAGGTGAAGAGGAATAAAATGAAACTACAAAAACAGACGTATACACGCATTGAAATACAGTATTGATACATCAAACCTTAACATAATTTAAAAACCAATAACATGAAAAAACAATTCAATTTAATCAACCTGTTCGCCATGGCTTTTTTGCTTACAACACTTAGCTGTAAAAAGGACGACGAAGGACCTGCAGGCAACCCGATCAGTATTCAGGATCTGGATGTTGCTATCGATGAAAATCCGACCAATGGCCAAACTATTGGAACCGTACCAACAGAGGGTGATGCAACCCCAAGTTTCAGCATAACATCTCAAACACCTACAGGAGCTTTAAGCATAAATTCAAGTACAGGAGAGTTAACTGTTTCTAATGCCGTTTTATTTGACTTTGAAACGAATCCAATTATTACGGCCACTATCGCCGTGGTAGGAGCTGAAAACACAGCGACGGTTACTATTGGGCTTAACGACCTGAATGAAATAGGGGTTCAAGATCTGACCGCAGCAATTGATGAAAACCCAACTAATGGCCAATCAGTCGGTATGGTTCAAGTTGATGGAGACGGGCCTTTCAATTTTAGCATCGATTCTCAGACACCAGCAGGAGCACTAAGTATAGATAACTCTTCTGGAGAGTTAACGGTTGCGGATGCCAACCTGTTCGATTTTGAGACAAATCCTACAATCACCGGAACTATTGCAGTTGTTGGTGCTGAAAGTATGGCAACCGTTACCATTAATTTGAACGATCTCGATGAAATAAGTGTGGAAGACTTAACCCTCTCCCTTGATGAAAACCCAACGGATGGGCAAGTTGTAGGTACTATACAAGTAGATGGCACCGGAACTTTAAGTTTTAGTATAACTTCCCAGACGCCGGCAGGTGCTTTACATATAGATGCTGGTACGGGGCAATTAACGGTTGCGGACCCCACCTTATTTGATTTTGAAACAAACCCAGTGATTACTGCGGATATTTCTGTTGACAATTCAGTTGAAACTGCAACGGCAATGGCCACTATTAATCTTGAAGATGTTGACGAAATAACGGTTCAAGATTTGATCGCTGATATAGATGAAAACCCAATGAATGGTCATATTGTCGGAACAATACAAGGCAGTGCTAGTGGAAGTTTGACGTATACCATAACCTATCAATCTGCAGCCGGAGCTTTGACTATAGATCAAAATACAGGGGAGTTATCCGTTGCTGATGAAACGTTATTTGATCATGAAACCAATCCAAATATGTTCGCGGTTGTTTCGGTTGATAATTCCGTTTATTCCGTAAATGTAAATGCGACGATTAATCTTAACAACATAAATGAGATTGGAGATTTTAATTATGGTGGTGTTATTTTTTGGTTAGATCCTGCAACAAATAATAGTAGTGGTTTAGTTTGTGCCGTCAGCGACCAAAGTAATAGCATCGGTGCTTCTTGGGGAAGTAATACTCCAACTATTGGTAATGTTGCTACGGCGATAGGAACCGGACAAGCGAACACCAATGCAATTTTAGCTGTACATACACAGGGAACGAATGCGGCAAAATTGTGCAATTCATATACAGCGAATGGGTATTCTGATTGGTACTTGCCATCAAAAGACGAGCTAAATGAAATGTTTGTAAACAAGTCAATTATTCAAACTACTTCGGCTGCCAATGGAGGAGCTAATTTTAAAAATTACGCCTATTGGACCTCGTCAGAACATGCTACGGACCCTACTAGGGCATTAAATCAATTTTTTAATTTCGGTAGCCAGAATTCAAATCAGAAAGCAGCAATATTTCACGTAAGAGCGATACGGACTTTTACGGATTTTTAAAAACCAGATTACAAGGCCACTTACAGCTAACCAATGTAAGTGGCTCTTTATTTTCAATACAAAATGATAAAAGGAGTGGAGAATATAATTAAGATTAAAAACGAACATGATTCGTTGGAAAATCATAGTACTTCCCTTTAGAAAGTGATTGCTTCCGATGAAAACCGAAGTGCCCTGCTTAGTAATGAAAGTTATCAGAAAGAATTAATTCATTTAGACACTGAAGTACGAACAGCGAAATGTACATTCGGCATGATTCATATAGTCAACGCTTAAGTGAAAAATGACCTGTCTTTGTGAAACCTGCGTCAGTTGAAAATCGAAACCAATAGTCAGTTGAAGGCATGTCTTTATTATTGAATTTTCCATCCCATCCTTTTGAACTATCATTTAGAATATCAAGTAATTTCCCATGGCGATCATATATTTCAATGGTATATGCCATATCCTTGCTTCCAATGATATTCCAATGGTCGTTATACCCATCATTGTTGGGGGTGAAAAACTTCGGATACCCCAAAATGACCGCAGTTGCCGTTGTGACCGCACAGCCTCTTTTATCCCTCGCGTAAATCATATAGCTACCCGGTTCAAGCCTATCGAAGAATGGATGTTCTTGATAGTCGATACCGTCTATGGAATATTCGTAAAGTTCATTACCATTGACCTCGAACGCAAGGCTATTATTATCACTAAATTCGATGACCTCAATATTGGAAATTATCGGCATTTGAACAACCTCTACCGTTACAACGGATTCTGCAGGTGTGCAAAACCCATTGTCCACCAGATAGGTATACGTTCCCGGAGAATCAATTTTAGGATTAAATAGTCCATTACCTTGACTTAAATTGGGACTCCATGTGCCCGACGGGTCTGGGTTGCCCTCTAAATAGTCAAATAAATTCTCAGGGGTATCATCAAAACAAAACAGCTTTGCACCATTGATTCCCGCACTTGGGCTTTCCAGTACGGTAAGGGTTACGGTTTCCGTTTGAATTTGGGTCGTACAAAAATCTATCTGGGCTCTAAACAAATAATTGTTGAAATCAGGAGAAACATTCCACAGCTTTAATTCCTCAAGATGTACTCCGCTATAGCTGGTGTTATTGGCTAAATCTTCCCAAGTTAATCCTGCGTCTGTACTTACTTGCCACTTTAGGGAATTCGGGTGTTGTAAAGAAACCGAAATAATTACATTGTCTCCTTCACATGCCACCAAATCGATAGGTTGTCTTAAAATTATGGGGGTGGTATCTTCCTGAAAATCGAATACTTCATTGGCATCGATATCTTGTGGTGCCGTATACCCATCGGGTTCATTCACGATTAAGCCATTTGAATCAACGATATCCGGACGTGTACCCAGTACCCCATCGCCATCAGGGTCGCTAAAGCCCGCCTCGATGACGTCATAGCAACCATCGCCATCACTATCTAAGTCTATGGAATCAATTTGTCCATCGTCATCCGTATCCAAAGTCGGATTTCCCCCAAGCTCAGTAGTATCTAAAATACCATCATTGTCATCATCAAGGTCAACATCATCGGTAATGCCGTCTTTATCGAAATCACAGTAGAATTCCCAAACTACCTCTATAGCATCGGCAAAGCCGTCCGCTCCGTTTAATTCAAACTCAAATGATACTGTTGTCACAATACCTTCTATTTGAACAGATCCCGCTGCCCCTCCAACTGTTGGTATTCCACATTCTGAGGTGGTATTGTTTCCAAATAACTGGTCGGGCGTTCGAGTGATCGTACTTGCCGTAACTTCAAAGTGATCCCCATTTCCAGCAAGTCTTCTTAGGGTCAAATTAGGCGTAAGAAGTGTCAGGAGGGCCGAATTGGCATTTGGTCCAAATCCATATCCGCCACCAAGTCTGTCTAGATGTAGGATAGGGTTTGTTACCGGACGGCTAAAGGTAAATGTCAAAATTCCTTTTCCATTAGTTCCAAAATCTAAAAAGGGGGCTAAGGCACCACGATTGACAATCGTATTTGAAGAATAGGTATTGGGAATGTTACATCCCATCAAACCGGTACTAAAGTTGACCGATGCGTTGTTTCGTAATCCAGAAACGGAAGTGGTGATGTTGAGGTCGCATACATTGGAAGTCCAACGTGTGCCACTACCGGTCCATGTTTCAGTGAAATCTTGCGAAGAAATAATGGAAGGGCCAGACAAAAAAATGAAACAAATTACCCACTTCGCAGGTATGCGTTCCAAGGAAAATAAAGCTCTTTTTCGTCCGTTCAATGCCGATTTTTTAGGTTGTCAATTATATAGGGACAGAATCTTTAACCTTGTAAAGAGTTCTTCATCTTGCTCAAAGGTAGAATGGGGCTACATGGACGCAAAATGAAAACGTTGAAAGTAAACGTATTTAGGATTAGAGGTTCGAGCGATGAAGGGTACGAGTTAAAAAAGAAAATCAGTGCCGATAAGATGATTATTTACCCGATTAACTGATTTGTCAGGACATAAAAAAAGCGCCAGCTCACATTGACGCATTCTAACCTGCTACTTACTTTTTTCCAGTCGTCCCAAAAAAAAAGCGCCCAATCTCTTGGACGCTCTAGTTCTGTATCGCTTTCTTAATAGTATCTACCCATCAATTCGATGCAATCCTAGCTTTGCAGCGTCCGATATGTGATGTAAATAATTTGGCATATACTGTTACTTTTAAAATTCAAATATTGAAAATGGCATGGCGCCTATAATATCTCTATTACCTTACCATACACATTTTTTGTCCATCCGTTAATTCTACCATGGTTATTGCCAATCAGCAAACCACGCTTGTTACTTTTCCCTTTTACGAGATGCGTAAATACGTTTCCACGTACTTTACAGAACACTAGGTCACCAACTTCACAATCTTCCCAACTGATGGGCGCAAGGCGCACCGGTTGTTTTGACTTCAGTAAGGGCAACATAGAATTACCAGGTTCTTTTGAAATGATGGTTTCCCCATCAAGTAATTTTTGAATTTTCCAATTCATCATTTAAATTTTAAAAGTTATGCAGACCACTATTGGCATGCATATCCGATAAAATTTTCAAAAGAACGATTCTCAATGAACTGATACAAAGATGCAGCATTTATGCTCATTTTTCCAAATTTTCAAGGGGTTTACGATGAAGTGTATTTGTTCTACGACTTGAACTCCGTCTCCAAAATTTGATATTTAAGCTTAGGGCTACGAATTCTACTCCATCGTCAACGAATACTAAAACCGTCCTATCAATACAAATCATCAAAGCTAGATTTGACCAAAAAGTGATACTCTAAAACTAAAGATGATGAAATTAGTATATACCCTTTTATTCTTATGTGCCCTTTCTTTCGGATTTACCCAAGAGACCAGTGGTCCCTATTTATCCGTCAATACAGCAGCTGCCCTGATACCTTTGAAAGTAGCTAGATCCGAAGTGCAGATTTCCGGTACTATTGCCCACGTGCGTATCACCCAGGTATACCAAAATTTGGGTAATCGACCTATTGAAGCCAACTATGTATTCCCACTTTCGAGCAAAGCGGCCGTCCACAAAATGCAGATGACCATAGGTGACCGAATAGTCAATGCCAAGATATTTGAAAGGCAAGAAGCGAAGAAAGTATATACCGCCGCTCTTGAAGAAGGAAAACGTGCTGCAAAATTAGACCAAGATCGACCCAATGTGTTTCAGATGAGCGTAGGTAATATTATGCCTAATGATGAAATCGCCATTGATGTCTTTTACACAGAAATGCTTGTGCCGGTAGATGGAGCGTACCAATTTGTTGCTCCTGCTGTCGTAGGTCCAAGATTTACTGGAGAAAGCACCAATAGGGAAGAAAGCTTCAACATTCCCTATACCGAAAAGGGAATTGCGGATGCCTTTGATTTTGACATGACCGTTACCCTGAATGCGGGCATGATCATTCAAAATATAGGCAGTAGTACCCATAAGGTCAATGTGAACTATCCCGATGCCAAAACGGCTGAGGTCTTTTTGTCGAAAAGCAATGAGAACCCTGCGAATAGGGATTTCATTCTGAACTATAACCTTCGAGGTGGCCACATACAATCCGGGCTCCTCCTGTATGAACATGAAGATGAAAACTTCTTTGCTTTTCAAATGGAGCCTATAAGCAAGGTTGCCTTAGATGAGATTCCTGCTCGAGAATACCTTTTTATCGTTGATGTATCGGGTTCTATGAACGGATACCCACTGGAGGTTTCGCAAGAACTCATGCGAAACCTACTCTGTGATTTAAGGCCAACGGATACCTTCAATGTGCAGTTGTTCGCTTCAAGTTCCACGGTTTTTAGTGCGGTCCCATTGGAAACGAATGAGCAAAACATCGAAGCGGCCATTCGTTTTCTTTCGGAAGGTCAAGGTGGAGGTGGCACACAATTGCTGAGCGCCTTAACCGATGCGTACAAGCTAACCCGAAAAGATCGCGGTAGTGCCCGTTCTATGGTCATTATCACCGATGGCTATGTCAGTGTGGAGAAAGAGGCTTTTGAACTGATCCGAAATAATCTTGACCAAGCCAATGTCTTTACTTTTGGTATAGGCTCAAGTGTAAATCGCTACCTCATAGAGGGTATGGCAAAAGTAGCAAATAGTGAATCGTTTGTGGCCACTACGATGTCGGAAGCCCAAGAAGTAGCGAAGAAATTTAAGAAATATATTGCCACGCCTTTGTTGACTCAAGTAAAGATCGAAGCAAAAGGCTTTGATGTATACGATGTGGCTCCCCATAGTATTCCAGATCTTTTTGCGGCACGACCGGTGACCGTCTATGGCAAATACCACGGCAACCCCAAGGGCGAGCTCCTTATTACCGGTTACCAGGGCAAGAAAAAGTTTCGTCAAGAATACAACGTATCACATGGCCATCTGAGCAAAGCGAATAAGGCACTTCGGTATCTGTGGGCGCGAAAAAAAATCGCGGAACTGGATGATTACAAAAAGTTGTTCAATGACCCCGTCAAGGATAGCGTCATCGCCTTAGGGCTACAATACAATCTGGCGACTAATTATACCTCCTTCGTCGCCGTGGATGAACTAATTGTGAACAAAGATGGCGACCTAAAAACCATAAAACAACCCTTGCCTATGCCGCAACATGTGAATAATTCAGCAGTGGGAGCAGCGGCGGAAGTGAACGTAAAGACAAACTTTAAAAAGGCGTTCAAGGTTGTTTTCAACGAAGCGTTTTCCACATCGGAAAAAAGATATGTTACGATGGCATTTAAGGCGATATACTCAAAACTAGTGGAGCGTTGCTTGGATGATTTTAAGGGCATACGTATACAATTCAATGCGACCGGCAAGATAATTCGTATCGAAAAAATGGAAAATGGGGAATGGATTTATGACAAGGCCCTAACCAAAGAATTCATCAGTTTTTCCAATAAACAAATGGGTATTACCAAAGAACTCCTAGTGACCTTAACGAAATAGAATAGTTTTTAGTTGGTTTGTTGTGTTCCCTGAGGGGAAAGAAGGCCTGTAAGATCTAGAAAATCTTGCAGGTTTTTCTTTGGTCATCAAAGCACTTTACCTGTACATAGGCAAGAAACGGCTCCTAATGTAAAACTGGGCAAACTATGCTACAAACGAATTCTAGTTGAGGTACTACGAATACTAGAAGACCCCCTCTAAACCCAACTGTGCGCTATACATTAGAGGTATATAAAAAAATAAACCAAAATAAGACCCATGAAAAAAATAGTAACAGTATTCGCAATTGTACTTGGTTGTTTTGCCACTTATGCCCAAGAATTCACAGCGACTGAAAAGTATACGGTTGTAAACGAGCGTAGTCTCGATCAAAAGGAAGAAAATGGCCGTGCCCTCATCGATCTGGTCGCAACCGAGAATCTCTCGAATCCGATTGCCACCTTGAAAATTGCCGAACAAGAACTATTGGAAGAAGTTCATATTACTTCACTAAAAGCCCCTGGTTTAGAGGCTATTGTTGAGATTCTAAAAGTGGAGTTGGTCTATTCAGCCTGTTGTGTAAGCACCGACACGTATTATTTTTTGGTATCCGAGGATAGGGATTTCATCAATTTGCCACGACTTGAAAACGTGTATTGTGAAGACCCAGAAACCGATACCCATTATATTTTCCCCATCCAATCCTACGGCCGGGAAGGAATGATTCTCAGAACAAAAAAACACTATACAGCAACCCATGAAACAAAGGAAATCGAAGTCACCCAGAGTTTTGTTTGGAATGATGATGACTTTGATCAAGAAGAAGCAATAAGTGCAATAAAGTAATAGTAACCCTTAAAATTCAAAAAAATGAAAAATGTAAAAAGAAGTGTCTTAGTAGTATGTCTGTTTGCCCTAGCGAAAATGTTCGGTCAAACGGCCCCACGAGTCCATTTTGAAACCATGAGCGTCGAAACCCCTGTGGAAGAACTATCTTATCAATACCTTTTGGCCCACAAGGTATTCTTGCGTGATAAGCCTTCATTAAAAGCGAAACGATTGGGAGTTCTAGATATCGGTACACGTATGGTCGTACGGGAAAAAAGTAAGCACGCTCAAGAAATCAACGGTATAAACAGCAACTGGTACCGTGTAACCGTTGGAGAGGCAACAGGATGGGTCTGGGGTGGTATGATTGCCCAAAAGGCCTTCGGCAGTGGTGCGGATTATAAGGTAAAATTCGTTTATGGATTGGAGAGTAATACGGTAACCGAAGCTGGTATCAATGAGACCAAGTACCAACTACGGGCCTTTAAAGACGGTGTTCAATTAGATAAAGTTGTCTTGGATAGTCTGTCCGCTTTTCCTCTAGGCATAAAAAACATCGGTAATAAAGGGCTGTTCAATGTAGAGGATATCATTGCCCTCGACTTGGCTGATCTCAATACCGGGCATACGATTGGAAAGAGCTATATCTTCTGGAACAACGGCAGGTTTACGAATGTCGCCAATTTAAGAGACCAGGAGACCGATGCATACGCCAAAAGTGAATACTTTGTTTTTCCATCCGATATGCAGGGCATCAAAAGTACTTTGGAATTGAAAACTACAATTACCGATAAAAATGGAACACTGGAAAAGGAAAAGATCGAACAACGCAAAAAATGGACTTCGAGTTTTTATACATGGAATGGCTATCAGTTGTTAAAGAAAGAACACATTCCGGTGATTTCTGAAAATGTAGTGGTCAGCACCCTTCATAGATAAGATCAAGATGCAACTTAAAGTGATTTTCATAGTTTTTTTAATGTGCATGGGCTGCAAGAAACCGTTTTCGAATACTCCGGAAACGGTTCTTGCCTTGCCTTTAAAGCAAGAGCAAAAACAAGAATCCATCGTGTTTATTGCCGGTTTCGATGAGGGAGACAATAAATATTATGCCAATGCCAAAGCGTATTTTTCAGGAAAGGGAATGTCGATTGTCGACACCCTATTTTCAATAGAGGAAATCATTACATGGCTGAACCAAAGAGCGAAATACCATACTTCTTTCAACGAAATACATATTGTTAGCCATAGCAATGCCTGGTTGGGAATGTCCTTAAGAACCACCAAAAATGGCAAACGTGTTACGCTAGAAGCGCTGCAAGACGTACAGCGATACCATCGATTTCCTAAAATCCAAGATGGAGTAACCCACCGAACAAAAATTGTTTTCCATTCTTGCGGACTGGGTGAGAATCAAGAACTGCTGAGGGAATTAAAGCGTGCATTTTCAAACACGAACACAAATTCAGGATTAAATTCAAATGAGAGCGGGCCGCAGGTATATGCCTCGGCCTTCTTCAATGTTTTTGGAGGGAAGTTTGCAGGGCACTATTTGGCTCGACCATACTACGGATTCTATCCGACCGGAGCGTCAAAGGGTCCTTTGTATCTTTCCGAAGAATTTGCGAAAAAGTACCCCGATACCCGAATCGATTGGTTCGATGCCGTAAAAACACGAACGGAAACCCATGCAGGAGTACCCTATAGTTATAAGTTCAATATTCCGGTAAACTGGGAGTTTACATTTGATGAGGGTAGTGACATCCCCACCTTGGAAGACAAGGAGGCTCTCTTGGACTTTATATCGGAATCTCCGGAAATAGCGGCGACCCTCTTCACCTTGAATATTCCAATAGAGAACTATCGTTGGAGATGGAAATTAAGTGGAAATAGACTCCAGATTAAAGGAAAAACCACGGTACTCTGTGTACTGGCACCCATTTTGCGGGATAGCCATAGTAGCGAGTATCGGGAGCCGGCGGTGGATGACCGACTACTCTATCAAATATTATAACGGTATTTTCGTTACATGAGCATCGAATAACACGGGCATAAGGATAGCAGGCCCAAGCAGCATCAACTAAATTGAAATCGATTTCTACATACCTTTTACTGTTCTTTTGCTGTACAATGGCAGACGGACTTATGGCTCAAAACAGCCAGCTTAGGGCATATACCATTGAAGACGGTTTGCCGCAATCACAGGTTTATGCGATGGTACAAGATGAAATCGGTTACCTTTGGTTGGGCACGCAGGGTGGGGGACTCGCCAATTTCGATGGTCGAAAATTCGAGGTTTTTAATGAGGATAAGGGCCTACTTTCCAATTATATTCATTCGCTTTATGTGCAACATGATTCTCTATTTATCGGTAGCCAAAGCGGACTGTCCATAAAGATCAAGAATCGCTTCGTAAATTATGAGGCTCCGCAGGTACAACAAATTTATTCGTTCAAGAATAGGATGTACCTGGCTACTAAAAATGGCATTTATTTTTTTTCCAAGGATAAAAAAGTACAGCAGCTCAAGATACATCCAGAGATTGATGCAAGTAGCGTCAATGCGATCTGTTTTGATGGCAGTGTGTATTGGATCGCTACGAATACAGGACTTTGGAGGCTTAGCGATTTGAACGCTTCAGCCGCGGAAGTCACGAAATGGGAAAGCAATGATTTCACATCCGTTCTTGCCTATGGGAATCGAATTTTTGCCGCTACTTTCGATGATGGGGTCTTTATTTTGGACACGAAGAATTCCGAAGATCCTTTTCTTATGCCCGAGCCGACACGTATAAATTCCATGTCAATCCAAAATGAAGATGAACTATGGATAGCTACTGATAATGAAGGAGCTGTAGTCGTTGAAACCCGAAAATTCTCGGAGATAAAAAACCTGAATACAACGAATGGACTGACCGTGCCACATGTGAGGACGGTCATGAAGGATGACCGTTCCAATCTATGGATAGCGACCTCCGGAGGTGGATTTTATAAGTACTTTCAGAACAATTTCAAGCATTATGATAAGACGACAGGTCTGAAAGGAAACCGTATTTATGCAGTACACCACGCTGAAGACGGGGTTTGGTTATCAAGTTCGGAGAGCGGTCTTACGAAAGTCGATTCTTTAGGTCTTCATCCTGTTGAAAACGTCACCGATTTCGCCGATGTGAAAATCAAGACAATTGCCAGTGATGCTGATGGAAATATTTGGGCCGGGTCTGATGATAGAGGTGTCTTGCTTCGGGAAACCAAAATGGAAGACA
Source organism: Maribacter corallii (assembly GCF_047345415.1). Taxonomy (NCBI): domain Bacteria; kingdom Pseudomonadati; phylum Bacteroidota; class Flavobacteriia; order Flavobacteriales; family Flavobacteriaceae; genus Maribacter; species Maribacter corallii. The sequence goes on along the minus strand of NZ_JBLFEP010000004.1, from coordinate 139,592 downwards.
GTCTTGTTTTTACGGCATATGACGCTTTTCAGATTCATATCGATACCGTTTTAAAAAAAGTAACCAAAACCCATGTTCTCAATGAAGACAATGGTTTTCCGTCCAATTGGATTCGTAAAGTAGTGATCACTGATGACGCGATCTGGGCGGCCACATACGCTAGTGGTATCGTGAAATTCAACTACTTCCCGGAGCAAGATAGCTTGGTGATCCGTAAACAATTTGGTAAGAAAGAGGGCCTACATGATTTACTGCTCAATGATTTCGTTGAAGATGCGGTTGGCAGGCTGTGGTATGCCACGAGAAATGGATACCTTGGGTATATTCAAGATGATGTTGTTACCCCCGTTCATACCTCACTAGAACGGCATACTGCAATAGGATCTCTATTGTTTTATGAAAACAAGCTTTTCTTGGGCACCTTTGGTAAAGGTGTTTGGCATGCCGAAAGTTCGGACTTGGAGACCGTACGACCATTGAAGGGGGCAAAAAACGTATCATCTGCGAATGTCTATCAATTGATTTTTGATGATCAGGGCTATTTATGGGCCGGTACTGAGAAAGGGGTCGATAAGATCGAATTGAACCCAGCAGGTGAAATCGTAGATGTGCGCCATTTTGGTAAAAATGATGGCTTTCTGAGTATAGAAACATGTTTGAATGCTGTGGATAAGGACAATAAAGGTAATCTGTGGTTTGGTGGTATTTATGGGCTAACACAATACATACCTAATGAAAATAGTAGGGCGACTATCAAACCCAAGGTCTATTTTATCGGAATCGAAGAGGCCTATAAGGCCATTGATTCGCTTCCGCTGAAGGACTGGACAAATAGTGAAAAGGTCTTGCAATTGACGCCTGAGCAGACACAATTGGGGTTTTCATTTCGAACGGTCGATGTAAATCATCCCGACGAAATTGAATACCGCACCAGATTGGATAATACCGAATGGAGCCCATGGGTGAAAGAGAACAGACAAAATTTTGCGGGGCTCGCCTATGGTGCTCATATTTTTTCGGTTCAATCACGAAACCATCTTTGGACAGTAAGTGACCCCATACGATTCCGTTTTTTTATTGACAGGCCATTGTATCAAAAAGACGGATTTAAATGGGCGGTTTTGGCGATTTCGGTTTTAGGGCTGTTGGGTATGGGTCTGTTCTATATTAGAAAGATAAAGGCCAAAAACAAGGCGGCACAAGAACGTTTGCAAACCCAAAACTACCTTTTGACCCTAGAACAGAAAGCCCTGCAGTTGCAAATGAATCCACATTTCATTTTCAACGTACTGAATGGAGTTAAGGGTATGGCCGGTAGCAAGCCCGAAAAGATGAATTCGACTATCAATAGTTTTGCGACGCTGCTCCGCGAAACCTTGCATAATTCACGAAAGGAATTCATTAGTCTGGCCCAGGAAATCAAGACCCTAAACCACTATATAGCAGTTGAAAAGTTGATGGCATCCAAGTCCTTTAGCTATCGTATTGATGTAAAGACTGAACCTAGTGCCGAAGAAATTTTGATTCCACCGATGTTAATCCAACCGTTTGTTGAAAATGCCATTCGTCATGGTATTTTGAAAGGTGATCGCGATGGAAAGCTTGAAATAGGTTTCCATGCTACCGAAACCGATTTGCATTGTCGTATCATTGATAACGGTATGGGTATTTACAAATCGCAAAATGAAAAGGTGAAGACGGATCACCAATCCATGGCGCTTATGGTAACCAAAGAACGTTTAGAATCGATTGCTGGGACGAACACCTTGCAAATCGACGAAATCAAGAATACCGATGGTTCTGTTGGCGGAACTGAAATTAGCTTTAAAATACCTTTGTTAACTGAATATTGAATAGACTATGCTCACAGCGATTATCGTAGAGGACATGCCTGAATCATTGGCACTATTAAAGCAGGATGTAATGACACAACATCCTGATATCGAAGTGGTCGCAACGGCTCAGAGTGTAGTGGAAGCTGCAAAAGTGTTGCGAAAAACCCACGCTGATATCCTCTTTCTTGATATCATGCTCGGTGACGGAACGGGTTTCGATATCCTAGAGATCTTCCCTGACCTGAAATCCAAGATCATCTTCGTGACGGCAAGTGACGAATTTGCGTTACGGGCCTTCAAATTTGCGGCAATCGATTATGTGCTGAAACCCTATTCCCACGAAGAACTAGGGTTGGCAATTACACGGGCTAAAGAGCAGATTCGACCGAATCAAGAACGTTTAGCGATTTTAAAGGATACCCTTGTCGCTCCGGAGCAACGACCAGATAAAATATCGTTGCATACCCTAGACAAGATCATCATCGTGAATTTAGATGATATCGTACGCTGTGAGTCCGACAGTAACAATACTATTTTCCACCTTCAAGACAAGCGTAGGGTATTTGTGACCAAGACCTTAAAGTATTTTTCGGAGATGTTGCGACATTATGATTTTGTACGTATCCATCAAAGCCACCTGGTCAATCTGCAATACATTAGTGCGTACATCAAGACCGATGGGGGTTATCTCATGCTTAAAAATGGGGAGAATGTACCTGTTTCGGTCCGTAAGAAAACGGAGATCATTGAGATTTTGGATCGAATGCATCGGTAGGTACACTATGATTGATAAACTCGGATATTGACCGATTTTTAAAACACCATGTAATTGATACTAACAGTACATGGATATCTGTTGTTCGAATCGTATGTGCTTATCAGCCTAAGGATGTGGGTCAGCAACAAGAAAATGAACCAAGTTTTACGTACTTCAGAACAAAGTGGCTAACTTGCTTCACAAGTAACACAATACTTAGGTTCAATCGATAATCCATAGGTTGAATGGGTAAAAGTTGGTAGGCATGTCAAATCGCGAACTATTTAGCGAATTTCAAGAAGTTTCCGCAAAACAGTGGAAACAAAAGATACAAGTCGATCTCAAAGGAGCGGACTACAATGAAACTCTGGTCTGGGAGTCTCTCGAAGGGATTAAAGTCAAGCCTTTTTATCACACTGATGATGAGGTCCCGATGGTGCAAAACGAACGAAAGAATGGTACCTGGAAAATAGGATTCAATATCGATGCTAGTAATGCCTTAACGGCGAACAAAAGAGCCCTGAATATGCTTCAAAGAGGGGTTGAAAGCCTAAGGTTTACGATTCCGTCCGAAGAAACAAAAATAACGACTTTGCTTGAAGGTATTGACATCAAGATAGTTCCTATCCATTTGAACATGGCGTTTTTATCGCGCAAGTACCTAAATGAAGTGGTTGAGTTTTATGGAAGTTCCTTAGAAAATGTATCATTCCATATAGACCCTGTGGGGCAACTCGCTAAAACCGGTAACTGGTTTGATAATTGGAATAAGGATTTTGAATTCCTAAAAGATACGCTGACCGGAAGCGCTGCAAACGTACTTAGTGTAAACTTGGCCCTATATCAAAATGCCGGAGGGAATATGGTACAGCAACTGGCCTACGGCTTGGCACATGCGAATGAATATCTCAATGCCTTTATCAATACGAATGATGATCCACATCCGAAATGCTTAACCTTTACTGTTTCCATTGGAACCAGTTATTTTTTTGAAATCGCAAAGTTGCGGGCGCTACGACGGTTATGGGACGCCTTGATCGAGGCCTACCCTACGGATGTAAAAATGCATATCATAGCCAGTCCAACAAGGAGGAATAAAACCTTATACGACTACAATACCAATATGTTGCGTACGACTACGGAGTGCATGGCGGCTATCTTGGGTGGGGCCGATGAAGTAATGAACATACCTTATGATGCGATATATCATAAAAACAATGAATTTAGTGATCGCATTGCATTAAATCAATTGCTATTGTTGAAAAACGAAAGCTATTTTGATAAGGTGCAAAATGCAGCGGATGGAGCTTATTTCATTGATACCATCACTTCTCAATTGGCTGAAAAGGCGCTGATACTGTTCAAGTCCATTGAAAAAGGAGGGGGATTTTTAAAGCAATTAAAGGCCCATACCCTACAAAGAAAAATAAGCGAAAGTGCTCAAAAAGAGCAACGTGAATTTGAGAATGGCACCGAAGTTTTAGTGGGTACCAATAAGTACCGCAACCAGAATGACAAAATGAAAGATGAAATCGAGTTGTACCCTTTCTTAAAAACGAATCCCAGAAAAACCCTGGTTCAGCCGATTCTTGAAAAACGGTTGGCTGAAAGCATCGAACAAAAACGCTTGGACGATGAGTAGGAGGGATGTATCAAACATCGGTCTAAGGACGGAAAATGAAAAGTCAAAGACGCAGGCCGAAAAAACCGATGTCGGTTCGAACCTAGTCGAGAATAGCATACCATTCGAAACCGCGGAAACAATCACGATAAAGGCGCTGTTTTCCGAAGAGGATATTGAAGATGCGGAGCATTTGAATTTTGCAGCAGGAATTCCACCATACCTGCGAGGCCCTTATTCCACAATGTACGTACGCCGCCCCTGGACGATTCGCCAATATGCAGGATTTTCCACTGCCCAGGAGAGCAATGCCTTCTACAGAAGAAATTTGAAGGGAGGCCAGAAGGGATTATCGGTCGCCTTCGATTTACCTACGCATCGCGGCTATGATAGCGACCATGAACGAGTGGTCGGTGATGTCGGCAAAGCTGGGGTCGCTATTGATTCAGTCGAAGATATGAAGATCTTATTTGAAGGAATTCCGCTGGATCAAATGTCCGTATCCATGACCATGAACGGTGCTGTTTTACCGATCATGGCCTTTTACATTGTGGCCGCGGAAGAACAGGGCGTCGATAAGGCACGCTTAGCGGGAACCATCCAGAATGATATTCTAAAGGAGTTTATGGTTCGAAATACCTATATATACCCTCCAAAACCATCGATGCAACTGGTGGCCGATATTTTTGAATACACCAGTCGGTTCATGCCCAAGTTCAATAGTATCAGCATATCCGGATACCATATGCACGAGGCCGGGGCATCGGCCGATATTGAATTGGCGTATACCTTATCGGACGGACTGGAATATATTAAGACCGGACTCAAAGCCGGACTTAAAATCGATGATTTTGCGCCGCGTCTATCGTTTTTTTGGGGTATCGGGATGAATCATTTTATGGAAATCGCCAAGATGCGTGCGGCACGAATGCTATGGGCCAAATTGGTAAAGCAGTTTAATCCGAAGAACCCGAAATCGCTTGCCTTGCGCACACACTGCCAAACAAGTGGATGGAGTTTGACGGAGCAGGACCCTTTCAATAATGTGGCCCGAACCACCATTGAGGCGATGGCGGCGACCTTAGGAGGTACGCAAAGCTTGCATACGAACGCTTTGGACGAAGCGATTGCCTTACCCACTGATTTTTCGGCCCGAATAGCACGTGAGACACAGCTTTTCATCCAAGAAGAAACAAAAATCACCAAAACCGTGGATCCTTGGGCAGGTAGTTATTATGTGGAATACTTGACCGATCAGCTCACCAAAAGATCTTGGGACTTGATACAGGAGGTAGAGGAATTGGGCGGAATGACCAAGGCCATTGAAGCAGGAATTCCGAAGATGCGTATTGAGCAGGCTGCGGCACGAAAACAAGCGCGTATTGATAGCGGTCAAGACGTCATAGTAGGGGTAAATAAATTTCAGCTTGAGGAAGAAGAGGAACTTCATATTCTCGAAGTCGATAACCAAGAAGTACGAAGGCAACAATTAGAGCGTCTGGCTGCGCTTAAAAATTCAAGAAATGAGAAAGCTGTAGAAAGCGCATTGGCCAAATTGACCGCTGGGGCCCTATCGAAAATGGAATCTGGTGACGAAAATTTGCCTCTGGGTAATAATTTGCTAGCTTTAGCGGTAGAGGCGGCGCGCTTGCGGGCGACCTTAGGTGAAATCAGCAGCGCTCTCGAATCGGTTTTCGGACGCCATAAAGCGGTGATAAATTCATTTTCAGGGGTGTATTCAAAAGCAATAAAAGATGACGATAGTTTTAAAAAAGCGCGGGCTATGGCCGATCGATTTGCAGTACAGGATGGTCGTCGTCCACGTATTATGATCGCTAAAATGGGACAAGATGGGCATGACCGTGGGGCAAAGGTAGTGGCTACAAGCTACGCCGATTTAGGATTTGATGTCGATATCGGTCCTTTGTTTCAAACTCCTCAAGAAGCTGCAAAGCAGGCGGTCGAAAATGATGTACATATTCTTGGCGTCTCTTCATTGGCAGCAGGACACAAAACGTTGGTTCCGGCCGTTATCACAGCGTTAAAAACCTATGGTCGTGAAGATATTATGGTCATTGTGGGAGGAGTGATTCCAAAGCAGGATTATCAGTTCTTATTTGATGCAGGGGCGGCTGCGGTTTTTGGTCCGGGTACCAAAATAAGTGATACTGCCATTCAATTACTAGGGTTATTGATGGATGAGGTCTAAAGACAAACAACCAAATCCGGTGTATCATTCGGGTACTCTTATTTTAGAATTCCAACACTAGGAAAGTACCCACTCAGACCCTAATTCGTTTTTGCATACAGTACCCGAGACCCAATCATCTATGTTTTTAAAGGTAGTAGCGGCAATACCCGATAGGGCTTCTGGGGTCATATATGCTTGATGTGGTGTCAACAGTACATTGGGCAGAGCAAGTAATATTTTCAATTGTTGATTTTCAATACCCTCATTGGAATGATCCTTGAAGAACGTACCTTTTTCTTTTTCAATAACATCGGTGCAGTAGCCAGCAATCTCTTTTTTTTGTAAAGTGTCTATTAGGGCCCTTGTATCTACAATGGCTCCACGTGCCGTATTGATTAAAATGGCCCTTGGTTTCATTAAGGCCAACTTTTTCCTGTCGATCAAATAGTAGTTGTCATAGGTCAAGGGAATATGGAGACTTACGACATCCGATTTTTTCAAAACTTGGTCCATAGTCCCGTAGGTCACGCCACAAAGTTCGACTAGATCCGCATCCGGTTTTAAATCGCAGGCCAGAACCTTGCACCCAAAGCCATGCATGATCTTGACCATAATACTTCCAATTTTTCCGGTACCTATGATGCCAACGGTCTTTCCGTGCAGGTTTGAACCCATTAACCCTTTCTGTGAGAAATTATAACGGATCACCTGACTATGGGCCAAGACTATTTTTCGATTGAAAGCAAGTAGCAGCGCAGTAGCATGCTCGGCAATAGCGTGAGGCGAATATTCCGGAACATTGGCTACTTGAAAACCAAGGTACTTAGCGGTCTTGATCCGAATATTATTATGACCTGCAGAGCGCAACGTAATGTATCGTACACCTAAGTTCCAGAGTTTTTCAAGCACGATACTTGAAGCATCATCACCCGAGAATATTGAAACCGCTTTATAGCCCATGGCCTGAATAGCCGTATCGGTATCTAAGGCGTCTTCGGTATAGGTAACCTTGTGACCGCTTTTATTTGCGTTATCAAGAAAAGGAATTTCATATTCCTTTGCGCTATAGATCAGTACCTTCATTGTTGTTCGGTTTTCTAAAGATCAAATCTTGCTCTTCCATAGCGACCACGATCAGTCGCACATAATCTTTAATCGTCTTGTCAACATTGTCGGGATCTAGAATATCAACGCTGCCTCGCCATATCAATGAACGCTCTTTACCAACACATATACAGTATAGCGAAGTCTCGGCATTGTACACCGTATAGGTTTCATAATATTCATCCTCATAATAGATACTTTGATGCTTTCTATAATCTTCACTGAATCCTTCGTTACTATTGTAAAGATCATCTATGGACTTCATAAAAGATTGTCTGCTTTCAGACCCAACTATTTTTGTCAATAATATGGCGTCAAAATCCTTATCCAAAAGACTTTGTTCGAAGTTGTTCAGTTCTTTTTCGGTTCGTCTTGAATCGGTAAAGTTCACATCAAAAACATCAAGACTTCTGACGGCCTCTATATTTCTGGCTTCGAATTGTTTTTGCAATTTGGTCTCGAAGTTTGCTCGGGCTTTTCTATTATTACTGATACCGACAATCAGTACCTTATTTGCATCGAAGATGACGATATCTGGATTTTTCCAATTTTGGACCATCTCTGTTGAAGAGCATCCTATGAGGCCCAACAGGAAGAACAATAGTAGTTTTTTCATCATTTCCTTTTTATGGTTGTAGTCGTTCTCGTTTGTCTTTTTTTCTAATCGAGCTTAGCAGTTTAAAAAGTCGCTCTTTGATTGCCCGATATCCTTGGGTATAATCGTTCATTTCTCCTTTGAGTTCTTCGTGTGTGGCCAAATAGGCCTTTTCCATTTTTAGTTGATCGATATCATCAACAAGTATCTCCAGTTGATTTCCGTGGGCCTGCACCTTTTTGAAGAGCGGAACACTATTTTTTTCGGCTGTTTGGAGTTGTCCGACAAGGGTTTTGCTTTTCTGATAAATACTCGAGTCGATTAACTGAAGTGTAAATGATTGTACTAGCTTGTTCAAGAAAAGTTGCTCCTCCCTCATGAACTTCAGTTCTGAAAGCCAAAGCTTGGTCTCTTTATGTAGTTCATCAGCGCTCAACCATTGTATGTAGTAATACGTTTTCATCGTTTTGGATTTGAAACATGTGCTATAAAAACGTCAAGCGGATACCATCCGCTTGACGCATAGTGCGTATTACGCTACTTCGATAACCCTTTTAGGCTTTTCCGATGTTTCTTCGTTTTTCATAAGCCGAAGCTTTAGTATGCCATTGGTATAGGTAGCTTCCACATCTTTCGAATTGTCCACAGTTTTTGGTAATTGAAGGGACCTTCTGAAAGAACGATAGTTAAACTCCTTTCGGGTATACGCATCATTTTGCTCTTCCTCCTCTTCGTTCTTCACGGCGGATACTTCGAGAATATCATCGTTCATGGTAATCTCGAAATCCTTTTTTTCGAAGCCGGGAGAAGCCAACTCTATCTCAAAGCCATCATCATGTTCTTTCACGTTCATGGCGGGAAGCGACTTCTCTAAGTTGAAGAAATCGCTATGGAATAGGTCATCACGATCAAAGAAATCGACCAAATTACTATTCCAGGGAAATCGGTTTTTGTTAAACTTGATAAGTGACATAGTGTTCGATTTTTGAGGGTTAATACATCGATTCATATTCAAGGCTAAAGTATACTCCCATCACAAAATTTAAAATGATTTTGGTCAGTTACGAGCGACTAAGGGTTCGATTTGGGTTTATTTTTTTTCAAAATTCCCCCGGCATAATTGAATATTTCCGATTTCAGCATCTGAAAACTTTTCAAGCACTTGGTAACTTCGACTTTCATCGTGTCATGTCGCTGATAATAAGGTTCATCGCACTTAGAATCGGTACACCTTAACATTCCTACAAGATTTTTCTCATGGTTGCTGACAAGAGTTCCCAATTTCTCTTTTTGTTGCTTGACTTTTTTGAGACGGAATAGATAATCTTGGATGCGTTCGAATAAGTTCGGGGTCGTAGGCTGAAAAATATAAGCGTTCAGAAGATGGTCAATGAATAGTATTTCGTCTTGCATGAAGTAAAGGTTCGATTGCCATTGCCTCAACTCTTGATGCAAGCGCTCTACTTTTTGAGACTGATCGGCCTTTGTGAATTGATTTTGAGAGGTCATACGCTGCTATTTATAAAAATCCCGTATCAGGGCCACCACCTGATTATCGGTCATGCTATCCACTTTAATAACCGATCTTACTTTTGCTGCAAGTAGTCGGTGGTTATCGTTGAGCTCTTTTCTGAACTTAGTAGCGGTATCAGCGGGACCAAATATGATAATCGCTTCAGCATCTTTGACTAGTTCTGCGAGCGTATTGAAATACCTTTTAATTTGATGCTTTTTACGTTCCGAGTATTTGCTGTCTTGTACAACGTCTTGAGGGCCACCTTTCAATTTAGTGCCCGAACCTCCCGAAGGCCGATAATTTTCGACCTCCGAAAAAAGGGTTTGTCTGACTTCTCCTTTTTCCGTCAATGTGATGATATGTGCTTTCTGGATATCCATCCAAATTCCTATTTTTTTCATTATGCGGGTAGAATTAGATTACATCGTGCAAAGTGAGCACGGGTATTTTTGAATGGTATCCCATTTCTTTTACTAAAGGGTTGGAGAGTATGCTTCCAAATAAGCTATGTTTCTTATTGACAAATGCAATCATATCACTTTCCCTACTTTCGACGAATGCACTGATTCCTGATTTTACTTTTAGGTCTCTCAGTGTATGATAGCTATGATCGGTACCTTCAAGTATCGATTCGAGCAATTCCTTATTGCTCATTTGTTCACGATTTAGTTTTAATTCTTTTTCAATATGTAAAACCCGTATCGCTGCATGATGAAATGAGGCTATTTCCAAGAGGTAGTTCAATTCTCTACGCTTAAAATTGGTTTTGTAATCCGTAGGAAAGACAATCTCTTTGGGTGCTTTGAATCGAAGCTCTTGTGGAATTGCCATTACCGGACACTCGGTTACCTTCTCCATGACATCAACTGCGTTCGTTCCGAAGACCACACTTTCAGAACCTGTTGCTCCTTTTGTACCCATGATGACCATGTCAATATCATATTTGGCAATGGTCGATTTGATGGCGAACAATAGCGAATTGAAAGTTGAAATGGTGTGAAAGCGATGTTTCGGATTGTCTTGATTCAGCGCCAAAATATCCATGAGTTTTTCGAATCTCTTTTCCGAAGTGTGCCTAGCGTTTTCATAGGCTTGGTCACCAGGTTCAGGTACGAAAAACTTATCTATGGAATACCCATTGACCAAGTATGCATTCAGTAAGTAAAAATCACAGGTTTGGTCTTTATAGAGTTCCAGCGCATAACGAATTGCGTTCAGCGCGTTTTTTGAAAAATCGGTGGGTAATAAAATTCTTTTGTCCATATCTTGATAATTGAGATGATGTCATAAAATTAGAGGCCAAAGACCAACCGTGCTATGACCATCGTCAGTCTTCATACGGAATCACTAAAAATGGAATGTCAAGATCAAAGGCTATTCGTTTGATAACCGGTTCTCGGCTTATTTTTTCGAGAAAACTATGTTCGTAGTTGACCATGACGAGCAGGTCTATGTTCATCTCTTCTAAAAAGCCTTGAATTGCGGTAGCTTTACTCTTGAATAAGGGCATCCAATTTAAGGTGTGGTCGAAATCGGAGAAATAATCCAACAAGAGCCCTCGATTCATATGTTGTGTCTCAGTGAAAGTTTCCTCCTCATTAATATGCATGATTCGTATTTTACTATTGAATTGCCTTGCGATAAACCGCAACGGTTCTAAAAGTTCGACATCAAAATTGCTTTTGTAATCCGTAACAAAGGAAATAGCCTTGGGCGGGTTGAAATCTATCTCTTTGGGAATCGTCAGAATCGGACACTTTTTAATTCCACCAATAGCCCTAAGCACGTTGCTCCCCAAAAAAATAGCTTTCATTTCTGAACAACCACTGTTGCCCATTACAACAAGATCAATGTTTTTCTCTTGAATTGTTTCTTCTATGGCCACTACTAAATCACCCTGAACCGATAAGGTTTCGAAATCATAATTGGAGTCGGGCCGATCCCTTTTGATCCTATGATATGTTTCGCGTAGCCCATCGATCGATTGGTCGGCCAACGCTTGTGATTCCGAGACGGCATCTTTTAGACCGGACAATACTGTATTCTCATCATACACGTGTAGCAGGTAAAATTTGCCTGGTGAGTCCCCAAGTAGTCGGGTAGCATGAAAAAGGGCATTGTAGGCATTGGACGAAAAATCAGTGGCAACTAGGATATTTTTCATTTTCTTTTATTTTTTAGGTTCGGGGATGACCATAAACGGAATGGTGATATGAAAACCGATTTTCTTGATGACAGGTTCGATAAAAAGACGCTCGAAAAAAGTGTGTTTGTTCTTTATCATCACCAATAGGTTCATCCGTTTTTTCAATTGAAAATTATTGATGGCATCAATGATACCTTGGCTGGGCAAATCGTGGAACAAATGAGCGGTTTCCGCTAGTAGGTAATTTAGCTTCTGCTGGTTTTCTACTTGTTCTTCCGTTAATTCGTTACCCGTTGAAACATGCATCACCTCAATGCTCGAAATATGCTTTTTGGCAATGTCGAGTAGTTCCTGCAACTGCTCTTTTTCATAATCGACCTCATAGTCCGTTGGAAACAGAATTTCTTTTGGGGTTTCATATTCGAATCCTGATGGAATAGCAATTACAGGGCAGGTGACCTTTTTGATGAGGTGTACGGTTTGTGTACCCAATAAAATTTCCTTGGCCCCGGTGGCACCCTTTGTGCCCATAACGACCAAGTCTGCATTCTCATTTTCGACAAGTTGTAGCACCTCGTTCACCAATAAGTTAAATGATGCATGTGGGACGAATAGATGTTTTGGATTATTGAATTGAGTCGTTAAAGTAGCTTGTAGTTCTTCCAATTGCATTAGCGCATTGGCCTGATATTCATCCCCTAATGGTATTTGTCCTGGATTTCCCAACATATATTCAGGCTGATAAACGACTGGTGTATAGGTATGGACTAGATAAAAAACGCATTCTTCATCTGTAAATAGTTTCATGGCATATTCGCATGCATTGTAAGCATTTCGCGAAAAATCAGTAGGCAAGAGTATTTTTTTCATAATAGGTTCAATTAATTTTATCTTGAAATGTTCTGTAACACCAAAAAAGGAATCTCAAGATGTAATCCGATTTTGTCAATAGTGGACTGATATAGCATGTCTTCCATATAGGAATGTCTTGAGTTGACGATGACCAATAAGTCGATTTTCTTGTCAACGATATGTTTTGTAATGGCATCGGTTTTGTCAGCGTCTACGGTAGTTTCAAAAGTCAACTTCGCCTTCATCAAACAACTTTCAAGAAAGAACTTGTTATCTGCCTGGCGCGTTGAAAGTTCTTTGATAGGATTGATGTATAAAAAATGAATTGTAGATCGAAAAGAACCGCTCATCTGCCCAAGCAGTTTCAATTCCCTTCGCTTGTAAGGCACCAGGTAATCGGTGGGAAATAAAACTTCTCTTGGCGCATTGTATTCATATTTTTCAGGAATGGCCAGTACAGGGCAATGCACATATTTAAGTACTTGTAATGTATTGCTTCCGAAGTTTAAGGTCCGATCATTGGTCTTTCCCCGGGTTCCCATAACCACAATATCAAGGTTTTCCCTTTTTGTCCATTCATTGACTTCATCTACTAGGGCACCAAAGGCTGCCACGGTTTTATACTTGTGCTTCGGGTTTGGGGCGTAGCGCTTGACTTCGTGTAACAACTTTTTTAATTGAGCTTCTACGTAGTGGGCGGTCGTTTCTTTGAGCCCTTCCAAAAAACTGCGATTTGATTTGATATCTTGATCGTAAACTTCATCGGCATACGCGTGTAAAATCAGGAACTCACTTTTTTCATATTTGAATACCTGGCAAGCATATTTCAGGGCATTAAAAGCATTATCTGAAAAATCCGTTGGTATCAAAACCCTTCTCATGATATTTAGTTTTGAACCAAAATTAAGGGCCGTTGCTTCTTTAAACCATGATATCCGTCAGTTACAACAGTTCAGGATTTCTTATTTTCGCAGAACTGCAATTTTAGAGTGATGAAGAGTACTTTTGACAAAATCATAAAAACGGATACCCCTGTTCTGGTAGATTTTTTTGCAGATTGGTGCGGACCGTGTAAAATGCTGGCGCCCATTCTAAAAGAAGTAAAGGATGAACTTGGGGCCGCTGTAAAAATCGTGAAAATCGATGTGGACAAAAACCAATCTTTAGCGCAGAACTATCAGGTTAGGGGAGTGCCCACAATGTTGCTTTTTAAGAATGGTAAGCTTGCATGGCGACAATCTGGAGTGGTACAAAAGAACGATATCATAAGCGTAATCAAAGCATATTTGTAGCGCTAGGCTGCTTCCTTCATACATTTTTTGATCAATTTGTAGGCCCAATCATAATGACTTGAGGTAGCCGAGATGAGGTACGCGGCCAATGAGGTGCTGCCCGTCCAGATATATTTTTTCTTTTCGAAAAGATCGGCATCCGAATGCTTTTCAATTCGATTTTGAAGGGTTTGGAAGGAACTGTCCAATAGTGCCCTTGCCTCGTTCAAAGAAATGTTGGTATACTTCTCTTGAATCTTGCGATTTAAATCGGGTAACGTTTTCCAAGTATACCCCTCGCTCGGCATGTTAGGCATGATACCGGCCATCCCAACTTGATACCATTCTAGAAACATAAGGTGCCAATGATGCAAATGCGCTATGACATCTCGTATGTTTCTGTTCAGATACCCTTTGGGAAATTCATTTCGATACTGGTTCTCAGGTAACGAATCAATATGGTCCATAAGTCTCTTGTAATTCTTTTGACTTAAGGAAAGTAGCGCTGATTTGGTTTTAGGTCTTGGCATTTTTAATTGGATTATTTTACGCTTTACGCTTTACGCTTTACGCCTTGCGTTTTGTGCTACACCTTGTAAGTTTTTAGTTATTTGCTTCGTGTTGCCGATTGGTCCGGGTTTGTCATTTCAATTTTTCGACTCTCATGGATTTTATGGAGTAAGGACACCAAATGTACCTTCTAAAGAGCGGCATTGATTTTTATTCATGCAGTACCAAAAAAGGTATTTCCGTATGATAACTTATTTCTTCCACTGCGGGTCGGAATAAGATCCGCTGGAAAAAATTCAAGTTTTTGGCCACCATGGCAATCATGTCAATATCCCTACTTTCAGTGAAACACTGTACTGCAGTTTCTAATTTTGTACCGGTCAGGGAATGAAAACTATGGGCCACGTCCACCAGATAATCATCTAAAAAATCCTTCTTTTTATTTTGCGATTCCGTTAGCTCTTCTCCTTTTTTTGAAATGTGTAAAATACGGATAATGGCGTTGTTCAGGGTAGCCACATGAATCAAGGTATCCAAGACGTTCACGTCGTAACTGATATGATAGTCCGTGGGGAACGCTATTTCTTTCGGATTGGAAAATACCGCGCCCTCAGGAACTGCCAACAATGGTCGTTTCACTTTAGTGATAACATCACCGGTATTACTGCCTATAGTGACCTTTTTCAATCCAGAAGCTCCTTTGGTTCCCATGATGATAAGGTCTATTTTCTTTTCTTCGGTTTCTCTTTTAATGGCATCTATGAAGTAGTCATGAATAGCAGATGTAACAAAAGTGTGCTTGGTGTTCAAAGGAAGTTTTTCAATGCGATTCAATAGTTCCTTCAATTCTTTTTTACTGTCCTCAAGTACATAGTCCTTGAAATTTTCAGCAGCACTACGTATCGCAGTTCCAGCCCCGGAATAGGGAGGTATGGGATTGATATTGAGCAGATGGAAGGTGCATTTTGACTTCTTGAACAATTCAAGTCCGTACACAATGGCGTTCCATGCGTTTTTTGAAAAATCAGTAGGAATAAGAATTTGATTCATGCCGGTTTGTTTAGTGGTTTACGGCATAAAATTAGAACCATCATCTGACCAATAAAATGACGAAGGTCATATTTGCACCCGCTTCATGTGATTCGTTTTAAAGCGTTTACATCCATAATTTTAATGTTTCTATGATCAATACGTATGAGTCCCTCTTTCTTAAAGCTAGATAGCGTACGAATAAGTGTTTCTGTTGCCATACCGGCGACACTGGCAAGATCACTTCGTAAAACATGAAGGTTATCGTCGGAATCTTTTTGCAGTTTTTCAGAGAACTTGAGAAGGGTAAGGGCCGTTTTTCTACGGACCGAACCGTAAGCCATTTCCAAGAGTTGTTCCTTTGCTTCCGACAGATACTCCGATAGGGCCTGCATGAGTTCCATGGTCAAGGCATGGTTCTTTTCAAGAAGATTTTTGAGTTGCTCGGCCGAGATACTCATCATTTCGATCTCTTCCATGGCCGTTGCATATTCTTGATGAGGGGTGTTCTTAGTGAATGAGGTAAACCCGAAAAAGTCATCGGCCTTGTAGATGCCGGTAATCAATTCTTTACCCATTTCATCAAGTTTGTGGGTCTTCACGATTCCCTTGATAATGAGGTATACCCTGTTGGAATGCATACCTTCTCGATAAATACATTCCCCAGCCCCATAATTCAAGGCTTCACCGTGATCATCTATGAAATTTTTGAGCTGATGAAGGCTGTGCAGTATAGGGTTCCGGTCGGAAGGTGCTGCTATGACGGTCTCTTTCGATTCTTTAAGAATGGCTATTTTCGCCAATCGACTCTCTATGGCACCAATCAATTCTTGCTCTTCAAATGGTTTGGTGAGATAATCATCAGCACCGAGATTCATTCCCTTGCGAATATCTTTGCGTTCGGTCTTTGCGGATAGAAAAATAAAAGGAATACTTTTGGTACTTGAATTTTCCGATAACGCTTGCAGTACGCCATAGCCATCTAATTCGGGCATCATAATATCGCAAACAATCACATCCGGTAGATAGTTTTGAGCTAGTACGACTCCTTTTTTACCGTCCGATGCGGTCTGTACTTCATAATTGGATAATTGCAATAGCTCCGCAGTCGTCTCTCGCAGTATGGTATCGTCTTCGATCAGTACTATTTTTTTCATCCCAGTTGTTTTATGCTATCCCATATATTTGAAACCTACGCCTTTGGCAATGTTGTAAAATGTATGTTTAAGTTCATTTCCGGTTGATCCGTTCTATTTTCAGGGTGCTTCCAAAGGCCTGGATCAGCTGCCATTTGCATCTGCCAGGGGTAGGGTGACCGTGAACGTACTTCCCTTATTTTCATGGCTTACAAATGAAATGCTACCGTTTAAGTTCTCTAAGTGTCCCTTGATGATGTGCAAACCAATGCCCGTTCCACTATTCAGTACGGCATTTTCAGCCCGAAAATAGCGTTCGAAAATGTGTCTTTGGTCTTTTTCGGGAATACCTATTCCTTGGTCGATTACGCTAAAAATAATTTGATTGGTGCCGAGTTCTATTTTAAGGTCAATAAGTGTATCTTCCGAAGAATACTTGATCGCATTGTGTAATAGATTCGTTAAAACCAAGTTCACAATTTTCTCATCTTGGCGAATAATGACATCCTCTATATTTTGTGGATAGGTGATGCGCTGTCCGATTTTTAATAGCATGTTGGAGTTGTAAACAACTTCGTTGATCACCTTGCTTAACGAAAAATCGGTAAACCTGTAGACCTCTTTCCCTTCCCTCAAACGTTCAATGGAAAGAAAATCGGTAAGAATGGTATTCAATCGCTTTACCTCGCCAATAATGGTCTTAAGGTGCTTATCTCTTTTTTCTTGTTGCTCCTCTTTTTTGTATTTGCCTACCAGGGTAGCCGAGGTCATAATTCCGCTCAAAGGGGTTTTGAATTCGTGCGAAACCAACGAAAGAAATTTAGTCTTCAATTCATTGAGTTCCCTTTCCTTTTGCAATGCGTTCTTTATTTTTTTCTCAGCAGATACCCTTAACTTGATTTCTTTTTTGAGTTCGGCCACGGTGTCTCTTAATTCTACCGTTCGCTTCTTTATTTTTTTCTCCAAGTTTGCATTGAGCTCATGTATTTCGCGCTCCCTTTCCTTGACATCGGTAATGTCGATGATAAGTGCCATGACGTAGGAGTTTCCATAAAGCGAAAACGGATTGAGTCCTATTTCCAACGGAAACTGTTCCTTATTTTTTCGCAACCCGAATAACTCACGTCCATGAGCCATTCTTCGTTTGTTTCTGTTTTTGTGATATTGTGCGACGTGCTTTTTGTGGAATTCGTGGTGAGAAGGTGGGAGTAAGATGTCTAAAGAACTTCCTTTGAGTTCATCAGTCTCATAACCGAACATTTCGTTTGTTCTACTATTGGTCGCTACGATAATCTGATCTTTGTTGACGACTAATATCCCTTCGGATACTGCCTCCGAAAGTAAATTGAATATGTTGCTATTCTGATCGAAAACCCTCATTTTTCTTTCGAGTTTCTTTTACGTTTACTTCACCTATTTGAAGCCTACTTTTTTATGGTTTGATTCCTTACCGATATCTAAATGACAAAAATTCAGAGCATGCTATGCCATGTATTCCAATAAAAAATGGAAAGATGAAGCAAAACGGGCGTAAAGCACATGACCAAGGTCATAGGTGCCTATGGTATTACCAAATTGCTTTTAACTACAAACGGGAGAGTTGACTTTACGGGACTATCCTGTTACAAGGCTATTTTTTTGGTGGTTGACCAAGTATAAAGATAAGAAAGTAGGATGACAAATAACGCTTTGATTTTG
This sequence comes from Maribacter corallii, assembly GCF_047345415.1. Lineage (NCBI taxonomy): Bacteria > Pseudomonadati > Bacteroidota > Flavobacteriia > Flavobacteriales > Flavobacteriaceae > Maribacter > Maribacter corallii. The sequence continues at coordinate 121,331 of NZ_JBLFEP010000004.1, read as the reverse complement.
TGCCAATTCGTTGTTGTGGGTTTCTTTTTTTGTGTCATAATTTGCGCCAGGCCAGTGCCGCAGGTCCCAAAACCGAGTTGTTTCCCGGACTGTCTGAAATCAATACCTTTACCTTTCCCCTGTAGGCCTCGAAAAGGTGTTGTTCCATGCTTCTGACAGTAGGTGTAACCAAGATTTCCCCTGCTTTACTCAGCCCGCCCAGTAAGATAAAAGCCTCTGGATCCAAGTGTGCCGCAGTGTCCGCCATTTGTACCCCGAGCGTTTCAGCCGTTTGTTTAAAGGCTTTTAACGCAATGGGGTCACCCTGAAGCGCGGCATCTGAGATAAGCTCACCAGTCATGTCATCAAAACTAATACGGCGCAACGAAGAATCGTCGCGCATTTCGGCAATAAGTTCAAAAATAGTGCGTCGTATACCCGTTACCGAAACATAGGTTTCCAAACACCCTTGTAGTCCACAGTTACATTGTCTTGCATTTGGGCTCGAATCTACGTTTACATGTCCTAGCTCACCCGCCATTCCATGTTGGCCTATCAATAAATTACCATTTGAAATAATTCCGCTGCCAAGTCCTGTTCCTAAAGTGAGTACCACGAAGTTTTTCATTTCCTTTCCCAGTCCGAACTCTAGTTCGCCAACTGCTGATGCATTGGCGTCGTTGGCAAGCGCTATGGGTACTCGGTATACTTCTTTCAGCGATGCTGCCAAAGGCACTATAGTGCCCCATCGAAAGTTAGGGGGATTTTCCATTGCCCCAGAATAAGGATTAGCATTTGGCGCACCAACACCAATTCCCATAAGTTCCTGATCTGTTTTTTTCTGAGATTGAAGAGCTTCAATTTCAATTTGGAGCCGCTGAAAGAAATCGGCGAAGGCTCCCTTGGCACCTGTTTTGAATGTTGTACTATTGAGAATCTGACCGGAAGAATCGACCAAACCAAGCTTGGTATAGGTACCGCCAATATCAATGCCCAAAACAACTCCCTTTTTCATGGTTTCAATAAACGAACAAAGTAATTGAAAAATCCGTTTGCCTTACATGATAAAAATCATTTCGTTCGGATGATGCTATGGCTAAATTTGATTTATTGAACACCAGAAGCTATGAAGGCGATCGCTACAATTGATAATCTGAAATCGAAGGACTCAAAAAACTGTATTGTCCGGAATTTAAGTCGTATTCTCAACCTACGCATTTTGGATATCGATCTGGAGCATAAGACCGTTCACCTTGTTTACGATAGTATGCTCGCCTTTGAAATGGCGAAACGCGAGCTTTTGAGCATCGGTTATCCCATTACAAAATGTACCTATCAAGAACCGAACCTTCAGGAAACGACAAGGGATTCCAAATTACCTTCCGAGTTTTAAACCCTGTAATATGATGTTACCAAGCGAAAAAATAGGCAATGAATTTTATCAAAGTTTAGGTAAGCTGTTTTATGCGGTCGCAATGGCCGATAAAAATGTTCGCCCAATAGAGATAGAACGGTTAAATGAAGATGTTCAAAAGTATTGGTTATCCGTTGATGCCATTGAAGATGAATTCGGTACGGATGCCGGTTACCAAATAGCAATCGTATTTGACTGGCTACAGCAAGAGGAGAAGGAGAGCAATACCTATTATCAGGAGTTTGTCGACTTCTACCATGAACACCCCAGCAAATTCAATACAACTATTAAGCAACTCATCTTTAAAACGGCTGATGATATCGCCTCGTCATTTGCGAACAAAAACAAGTCTGAATTGATTCTTTTGGCCAAATTAAGATTGCTCTTACACTAAACATCGGTTTGATATTTGAAAAGAACCCCGACGGGTCACCCGCGGGGTTCCTTTAGACGTTCTGCTTCAATGCTTTGAGAAGATTTCCTTTCGTTTCTTCAGTTGCTTTTCTACATCTTTTATAGAAGCTATTGCTGCTTTTTCAAAATGTTCTTCATGAGACTTGGCAAAAATTCGTGGTCCGGGAGCGCTTAATTCTATTTCACATATTTTTCCTTTCTTACCAGGGTCATTCTCTAGTTTAAAATATACCTGCGCCCGTATGACCCAATCATATTTTTGGGCTAATTTCTTCAATTTTTTAAGCACGAAAGCGTCCATACTTTCACTTGTCGGCATTTGTACGTATTGTATATCGATCTTCATCGCACGTTTATGTTTTTAGGTTAAAGTGTAAATATAGAAGCAACTTTTTTCAATGTGCATGACTAATATCATTTTGAAAAAAGAAGGGACAGCTTACTTTCGAAATCCAAATAAATTTAACGTCATGGGAAAAATAATAGTACTGATTCTTTTAACAACGTTTCCGTTAATCACCGCTTCGCAAATTAGTCAAGTAGATGAAATTGCTCCTTTTAGTGAGGGACTTGCCGGGGTTAGAAAAGGAAATCAATGGGGCTTTATAGACCAAGAGGGAACATTGGTTATTGACTTTCGAGATGATTTAGTCTGGAATGAGAATGCGGATAACGCTACGTCAGGTGTAAAAGCGATTCGCCGACCTAGTTTTAAAAATGGGAGGTGTCTTGTGAAAAAGGAAATCGAGGAAATTCCCGTATACGGTTTTATCGATACAAATGGAGAACTTGTGGTTCCACATAAATTCTTGAATGTATCCCCTTTTAATGATGGCTATACTACAGGTATTATCTACGAAAAGGTATTACAAGGTAGAAATGAAATCAAAATGGAAGTCTACAAATATAAATTTCACGAAGTGGTTATGGATACCTCAGGAAAAATTCATGAATACTTGGTAAAACCAGAGAATATTCAAATGCGGAAGTCTCGATATGAATTGCCTTGGCTTCGGACAAAAATGCTGTCGAAGCGTTTGATTGCAGTTCGTGGAAATGATAATTTATTGGAGATTCGAAAGTTGGATTTGAGATGATAATAAAGGAAAAGGGTTCATGAAAATTGATAATTTCTAGGACAGAAGAAGATGCTATGACGGCTAACATTCCATAAAGACAGACCTGCGATTCATAGTTTTGTTTCCTCTAGTGCAGTACATAAGTTGATGTTTTTTACCGGTCCCACCGATTTGAAATCTGGGAAACATCTTTTTAAAGAACATTTTAATTGCTCTTTCCCCGAAGGATAGACTAGCGTTCGGTGCGGTGAAATGATATTTATCATATGCTGAATTTACTATGAACAATATCTTTGTGCTTTCGATTTCAATGGATTCAAAAAACGGGTAGATGCCTACGTATCAATATGACAATAGAAGTACAAAACCTTAAATGTGGCGGCTGCAGCAATACCATCAAAAACAAATTGGAAAGCCTACCGTTTCTTAAAAACCTTGAAGTAGATGTGGAAGCGTCTAGTTTGCGATTTGAAGAGTTATCACAAGAAAATTTAGCCTTGGTAAAGAAAGAACTTTCGGAAATGGGCTATCCCGAGGTAGAAGACTCGAATAGTCTAGGCCTTAGGGCAAAGTCATATATCAGTTGTGCCAAAGGCCGGTTCCTTTAGTTTCTCATGGATTATTCTATACTAAAGGCGGTAAGGGTGGCATTGAAATACTCAAAATCACCTTCTTCTAAATTCCATATAGCACGTAGCCTGCTGGGAATCAAAAGCCCCTTCATTTCTTTATAGTTTTCTACCATTCCTGTAAACTTTTCTAAGGACTCATCTTTATATCGTTGGGTTTGAAAATGTGTAATTAGACCCTCTTTATTGAAGTGAAAGATTCCTTCTGTACACGTGCCATTGAATTGTACTAGCGCTTTAGTACTTCGTTCATTTATGGTCTCCCAAGCGATATTTTTACTTAAAAACCCCACAGGGTAGCATACGAGCTCGCCTAAACATCTGGCCAGAGCACTTTCGTCGGTTTTTTGGTTATGGAAAATGGCTAAATTTTTTAGGCCGAAAAGGTTGATTTTCACCTCACCTTTCCCGCTCACACTTTTGTCGCGTATGAACAAGGGGTATGCCTGAGCGCTCCAGAGAAAATTTGGGGAACGAGCGGTCATATACTGGATCGCCCTGAAATTCGTCCATCCTTTTCCGACCTTGGTTTTAATACGACCCTGTTGCCTAAAGGAAACATGTCCATCCATGAATTTACCAATTACGCCTACCTTCTCTAAATAGATGCTTAGGGGTTTGGGCAAGTGTTTTAAATCGGCTTCGGTGATTCGTTTTTGTCCTTTAGGATATTGATGGAACAATGCGTTTTTTTCTTTTGAAACCACGTCTTGAAATCGATAAAACCCGAAGAACAGTAGAAGCGCCAGAAAGACAATAAGGGATAAAAAAAGATAGCTATACATGGTACGTATGTTTATATATTGGACATTACGGTCAGTAGCCCGATTCCGAGCAAGAGGAACAATACGAAACGTTTGAATTGGGCCTGAGTAATTCTGTCGAGTATTTTCTTGCCCAAATAAGTTCCAATAATACTCACTCCGATCAGGATAGGAATCAAATACATATCATGCCAGTGAACATAGCCATTGTAGGTATAAACGATACTGCGGCTCAGATCAATACCCAAATCAATGATGGCCGACGTGGCAATAAACTTTTCTTTGTTGAGGTTAAAAGCTGACATGGTAGCACCTCTGATGGCCCCACCTGTTCCTAATAGACCGGCAAACAAGCCGGATAGGGAACCTCCAATGATCGCATTTTTTTTGGTGTCGTCGACCTTAAGGTTTTTGTATATGAGAAATAATAAAGCAAATACGACCAAAAATACACCCAGAAAGATGGTCAGTATTTTAGGATTCGCATATTTGCTCAAGAAACCTCCTAGTGTGACAAATAGAATGGCTGGAACACCCAAATAGAGCATGAGCTTTTTGTCGAACCCCTTTCGAAAGAATCCAATCTTAGCGATATTGCTTGAAAGGTGAAATAGCGCTGTTATGCCCAAGACCGTCTGGAAATCCATAAAGTAGCTTGCCATGGGCACGAAGAAAACGGAGGAACCGAAACCACCGACCGTGCCCAGTATTTCAGCTACGATAGAAAGGATAATAAAAAGTGGTAAATAACGCGTGAGCATGTCCCTAGCTTTAGAGCTCAAACTACCTTTTATAGGGGCCATAGGAAATGATGAATATCATTTGCCATGAAATCAATGCGTATAATCGCAGGAAAACGTATCGGTTCCCTGCGAAGCCTAAATGAAAATGTCTTTCGGGCTAAATTACTTGATATGGGGGTGATTGCAGAAAGGCCTTAGAGAACAAGATTGGAACTGTGAAAACGAAGATCACATCGCAGAGCGGTCGACCATAGTTCAAGGCAATCTATTGCGATTGGTCGAATTTCGGACTACAAGGAAAGACTTTAAAACCTTTTTTTCATAGCCCGCTTCATAGTGGTCGATTTGTTTTAAAATAAGACGGGCCGATTCTTCTCCCATACGATATGAAGGTTGGTCCATACTGGTTAGCGAAGGCTGCAAAAGTTCGTCGACCGGCTCATTGTTGAACCCGATAATGGCAAGGTCTTCCGGAATCTTTAAGCCGCGCTCCTTGGCCGCTAGCATTACCTGAATCGCCATTTGGTCGCTAAAGGCCAAAATGCCGTCAGGGGTTTTGGGCGCATAAAGGAGGCTGCGTGCCGCGCTTAATGCGTTTTCACCATCGAACTTGCTGTACACGATATAATCCGCATTGGGTCGCAACCCTTTTTTCTGTAAAGTTGAGGAATAACCGGCAGCTCTTGCCTTGTTGATTTGAAGGATCTTGGGTCCACCGAAGTAGGCAATATTTTTGCAACCGACATCGATGAGGTGTTGGGTGGCATCCCCACCGGCTTTGTAATTGTCGATTACCACTTTATCGGTTTCCACGTCATCACATTGTCTATTAAAAAAAACCAGTGGAATCTTTCTGTTTTTCAACGCTTCAAAATGACTGAAATCGGTTGTCTCACTTGCCAAGGAGGCAATGACGCCCGCTACGCCCAAATCTATCAATTCGGTCACAAGACTGTGCTCTCGCTGCTGTGATTCGTTAGATTGGCAGACAATGATATGCATGCCACGGGTTTCAGCTACTTTTTCGATCCCACTTATGGCCATGGCATATAAGTGATAACTTATTTTTGGAACGATGACGCCGATAAAGTTACTTCGTTTACGTATCTCAGTGGCCAACATACTTGGAGACATATATTCAAGCGCACGGGCGACTTCCAGAACCTTGTTTTGGGTCTTTTCACCAATTCTAGGATGGCCTTTTAAGGCCCTGGATACCGTAGAGATTGAGAGGCCTAGTGTTTCGGCAATATCCTTTAAAGTCGCTGGTTTGGATTTCAATAGTGTTCGTAATTTAGATTGTGCAAATGTTTGCGCAAAATAATGCAAATAATTTCGCGCATCAAACTAATTATTAAATATATTTGAATAATTGGTCTAATTGGATATGCGCAAATTTGCGCAAAAAATTAAAAATGTGATATGAATCATGAAAAAAGCCTATAAAATTGCAGTGGTAAATGGAGATGGAGTAGGAGCTGAGATCGTACCGGCCGGGGTTTCTGTACTCGATGCCGTAGCGGAAAAGTACGGATTTCAATTGGATAAAGAAGCGTTTCCTTTCGGTGCAGGATACTACAAGGAAAATGGAAAATTCATGTCGGATGATGCCTTGGAAACCTTAAAGGGATTCGATGCTATATTCTTCGGAGCGGTTGGTCTACCCGAAATCGATGATACCTTGCCTGCTAGAGATTATACGTTCAGAGTACGGACTTCTTTTCAGCAGTACATAAATTATCGTCCTGTGAAATTATTCCCTGGTGTGGATAGTCCATTGCGTTACAAAACCCAAGAGGATATTGACTTTGTGGTCATACGGGAAAATAATGAAGGGGAGTTTGTGCAAAGCGGTAAAATTCTCCATGCCGATAAACCGGCCGGTTTGGCTGTGGATACCAGTATTTTTACAAGATTTGGTATCGAGCGCGTAGCGCATTACTCATTCAAGTTGGCCCGTAAACGAAACCGGAAGGTAACTAACGTGACAAAATCGAATACCTTGATAAGTAGCCTCGCCTATTGGGATCAAGTGATTGCCGAAGTGGCGGAAGAATATCCCGATGTGGAGTATAGCAAAATGTATATCGATAATGCATCTGCCAGTTTTGTGCTACGTCCGGAAATCTTCGATGTCATTTTGACGACCAATCTTTTTGGGGATATACTTTCCGATCTAGGTGGCGCTATTATGGGTAGTCTTGGTCTTGGCGGTAGTGGAAATATCAATCCTGAGAAAGAATTCCCATCCATGTTCGAACCCATCCATGGTTCCGCTCCTGATATTGCAGGGCAGAATAGTGCGAATCCGATAGGGCAAATTTGGTCCGCGGCAATAATGCTGGAACATTTAGGGGAAATGGAAGCGGCGCAAGATATTATGGACGGTATCGAACATACCACCGCCCAGGGCAACCTCACAAAGGACCTCGGAGGAACTGCTACCACTGTTGAAGTGGCCGATAGTGTGGTCGAGTTTATTCGAGCCGCAAAAATGGCAACTGTATAATTTAGAATGATAGCTAAAAAAGTCATTGACCTTACCTTGCCCATCAATGGGGAGGTTAGCGGAGTGTTGATCGAACCTGCCAAAACCGTGGAGGAGGATGGATGGAATGCGACAACCTTGCATTTGTATTCCCATAGTGGTACCCATATGGATGCTCCGCATCATTTTGGGGTCAACGACCAAACTATGGACAAAATTCCGGCTGCCCGATTAATTTCCGAGGCCTGGGTGGTCGATTTGACTTCGGTGGTACCGAAAGAATCTATAACCATTGCACATCTGGAGAGTATAGAAAATAAACTTCAAAAAGGCCAAAGTGTACTATTGCATACCGGATGGAGTGAAAGATTGGGAACGGATGCCTACCGGAATCAACTTCCCCGAATAAGTGCTGAATTAGCACATTGGCTCGGTAAAAAAGGAGTGAATATGCTGGGTGTGGAGCCCCCTTCAGTTGCCGATGTCAATGATTTGAAAGAAGTAGCGGAAGTTCATACGATATTGATGCAAAATGATATCGTTATTATCGAAGGGCTGACCAATCTCGAACAATTGTCCCGAGAAAAAGTAACTCTAATCGCCTTGCCCTTAAAGGTCGAAAATGGAGACGGCGCTTCCGCTAGGGTGATTGCGTTAGAATAAACTGATGACCGACCAAGAAATCATACAATCGATAGCGGAAGGACAGGAGAGACCTGGTTATCTGGATGAAATTTGGCATGAGCTTAAGTTCAATCCTAAAACGATAGTGATTTTGGATGATGATCCCACCGGTACCCAAACGGTTCACGACATACCCGTCATTACACAATGGACAGAGGAAGTCATCGAAAAGGAGATTCTTAATAGTCCTGTTTTCTTCATCTTAACGAATTCGAGGAGTCTTCTGCCCGGTGAAGCGGACAATCTGGGAAGATTGATCGGACGTCGATTGCAAAAAGCAGCCGCTAAGTACAATAAGAACCTGGTAGTCATTAGTCGTAGCGATTCCACACTGCGCGGACACTACCCTAACGAGGTGAATGCCCTAGCTTCTGGACTTGGGTGGAATAATGCCAAACACCTATTGGTTCCGGCTTTTTTTGAGGGTGGGAGATATACCTATAAAGATGTTCATTATGTCAAGGAAGGAGATGCATTCATACCGGCAGCTGAAACACCCTTTGCCAAGGACAATACCTTTGGGTATGCTTCTTCCGACTTAAAGGCTTGGATTGCGGAAAAAACGAAAGGGGAGGTAAAGGATACGGAGGTCAAAAGTTTGAGCCTTGATGTTCTTAGAAACCGACCTACTCAGGCCATACAAGATATTTTAAATGGTGATACCAATCATTATATCGCAAATGCAACGGCCTCTTGTGATATGGATGCGATAGCTTTGGCCGGACTTCGGTCAACGGCCCGAATTATTTATAGAACAGGGGCATCTTTTATAAATGCGATAGCTGGAATCCAAATAAGACCACTTCTTGAAAAAGATACTATTTTCACAGAAAATAGATCAAACGGCGGGTTGATTGTGGTCGGTTCGTACGTTCCTAAGACAACCCGGCAATTAGAGTATTTGAAAAAGCATTCAAAGGCCTCATTTATCAAATTTGATGTTGCTAAAATGATAAGGAAAGGTTCCATGGAAAAGGAACTAACGCGGATTGGCATCGAAATAGACCATTCAATTCAGCAACAGAGTAATGTCGTCCTGTATACCGCGAGGGAGGTCATCAAAGGAGATACGAAGGAAGAAAGCCTTAAAATCGTCAATCAAGTATCCCAAAACCTGATTGCTATTATCAAAAGCCTAAAAAATAAGCCTAAATACATATTGACCAAAGGTGGTATAACATCAAGTGATATTGCCGTAAAGGCATTAGGGGTGAAACGTGCACTGGTGCTTGGTCAGGCCATTAAAGGAGTGCCTGTTTGGCGCTTGGACGAAAACGCCAAGTTTAGGGAATTGCCTTATATTGTTTTTCCGGGCAATGTTGGCGAAGACAATGCCCTCTTTACGATAATTCAAAAGTTGACATGAGTACAAAAAAGTATTTTCCCAAGAGGTATTTTATGGTTTTAGGTACCTTTTTGTTGGCCTTGCTACTCTATATAGACCGTGTCTGCATTTCGGTAGCTAAAGAACCTATTTCAGAGACCCTTAATTTGAATGATAAACAAATGGGGTGGGTGCTGGCCGCTTTTTCATTGGGTTATGCTCTTTTTCAAACCCCTGCCGGAATGTTGTCGGACAAATTGGGACCTCGCAAGGTGCTTTCGGTTATTGTGACCGTTTGGTCAGCATTTACCGCCTTGACAGGGGCGGCTTGGAATTTTATTTCGCTCTTGGTGGTACGGTTTTTATTTGGCGCAGGGGAGGCTGGTGCCTTTCCAGGTATGTCAAGGGCAATATACAGTTGGATTCCCCTTAACGAAAGAGGTCTGGTCACCGGAGTGAATTTCTCAGGTTCCCGATTAGGTGCTGCTTTTGCTTTACCATTTGTGGCATGGATGATAGGTGATTTCGGATGGCGGCCAACGTTTATGATTCTGGGTGGTATCGGTGTCGTATGGGCGGGTGCATGGTATGTATTTTTTCGCGATAAACCAGAGGAACATCAGGGCATTTCGGAAGAAGAAAGAACCGTTATTCTTGCGAACAGGCAACAACAAGATGCTAGTGAAAATGGAAATAAAATTAGAATGTCTACCTTGTTACAGTCAAAGAACATGTGGCTGGCTATGGGACAGTACTTTTGTAGTAATTTCACTTTTTTCTTTGCCTTGACTTGGCTTTTTCCACACGTAAAAAGCGAATATAATTTAGATACGTTAGAAGCCGGCTTCTATACCTCGATACCTCTGATTTGCGGAGCCTTTGGTAATTGGTTTTCAGGAGCAATGATGGATAGGATATTCAAAAGTGGTCAATGGAATAGGTCGCGCATCTTTCCTGCATCACTTGGATTTCTGCTGGCCGCTGTCGGATTGGTAGGGAGTATTTACATGGATAGTGCCGTAGGAGCGATCGTTTTTTTAAGTCTCGCTATTTTCGGCGCGGATATGACCTTGCCTCCATCATGGTCTTTCTGTGTGGATATTGGTAAAGAAAATTCAGGAGCGGTGTCGGGTACGATGAACATGGCAGGTAACATAGGTGCTTTTTTGACCGCATTGGCCTTTCCCTATTTACAGTCTTGGACACAATCTACCACTCCGTTTTTTGTAGTGGGCGCACTATTAAATAGTATCGCCATTCTCATGTGGTTTAATATGAAACCACAACAACCTTTTTCAACCTGAGGCTATGACACAACTTAAAGGCGTTTGTATCGGGGCAGGATATTTTAGTCAGTTTCACGTCGAAGCTTGGCAACGCTTGAGAGAAGTAGAAATTGTGGCTGTTTGCGATGTGCACAAAGCAAGCGCAGAGAAATTAGCGACAGCCCATGGTATTCGAAAGGTATATGACGATGTAGAACAAATGTTCATTGCCGAACAACCTGATTTTGTGGATATTATTACGCCGCCGGAAACCCATTTAGAACTTTGTCGTTTGGCCGTAGTGCATAACATTCATATCATTTGCCAGAAACCGCTGGCGCCCAATTTGAAAGAGGCTGAAGAAATTGCCATGCTCATTGAAAAATCCGAAGTGCGAATGATGGTGCATGAAAACTTCCGATTCATGCCCTGGTACCGGGAAATCAAAAAACTCCTTAACGGAGATGTGGTAGGGAACCGTATACACGCGCTTCATTTAAGAATGCGCATGGGCGATGGTTGGCAAGAGGATGCTTATATGAACCGTCAACCGTATTTTCGAAAGATGAAGCAGCTGCTCATGTACGAAACCGGAGTACATTTTATTGATGTTTTCCGCTATCTGGGTGGGGAAATCACCAAAGTGTATGCCCGACTGAAGCGCTTGAACACCAATATTAAAGGGGAGGACTTTAGTTGGGTACAATTGGATTTTGCCAACGGCGGACTAGGTTTTATTGACGCCAACCGTTACAATGAAAGTACAACTACTGATGCCAGACTGACTTTTGGCGCCCTCTTGTTGGAAGGAAATAAAGGAAGTATTCGGCTGTATGAAGATGGAAAAATTACCATACAAGTATTAGGAGAAAAAGAGCAGCCACATGAGTATGCCTTCGAGAACAGGAATTTTGCGGGCGATTGCGTATTTCATACCCAACAACATTTCGTAGAATGTCTAGTATCGAATAGTCCATTTGAAACAGCTGTTGCGAACTACCTCAAGAACATTGAAGTACTTGAAAAAGTATACAAATCCGATAAATCAGGATTGCCTATCGATTTGTAAAGGATTTCTGCAATATTATGGATGGTGCATTGCGCAATTCGATCTTCCATAAATCCGGTCTTGACCATGACCCATAGTTTAATAAAAGACCACAACCCTACAGCTATTGTCTAAAGTAACTGTTAAGAAATTTAGCTACTCGCGACTAAAATTAGAATCATTACATTTAATCATCACCAGTACTACGAAACTCTGTCTTCTTTGAAGTGAACCAACGGACCATATGCTTGAAGATTCTGAGATGTGAAAGAAGTCTGGTCGTTCCTTTCTAAAAAGCGGCTTTTCATTGAAGAAGATTCTAGAAGAAGGTTTATCGGAAAGTCGTACAATAGTTAAAAAATAAATGCGAATCAATAAATACACCAATACCAATGAAAAAACCTATTGCAATTGCAACAATAACATCACTTGAGAATAAAAAACCGGCCCATGCATTGGTCAATGGCCTTGATTTGGTCATTGTCAAATATGACGAGGAGATTTCCGTGCTCTATGGAAGATGTCTTCACCGAGGCGCTTTGATGGCTGACGGTCATATCGATGGCCACAATCTCATTTGTGGAGTACACGGCTGGGATTATCGCTATGATACGGGTGTTTCTGAGTACAATAACAACGAGGTGCTCCATAAATTTACGACCGAAATCAGGGATGGAGAACTATTTGTAGATGAGGCTGAAATCGATACCTATTTAGTGAAACATGCCCAGCCCTTTAATCGAGATGAGTATTTAGGGGCATATGCCGACACCCATCCTGAAGATACGGAACCCTATACAGGTTATATCAAGGAACTCTCCAGAAACGGACTTAAAAATATAGGACATCACGGGTTTTCAGCATCTATGGGGGTTGATAGGAATACGCTTCCGAAGTGGAACGATATTCAATTTTTGCCGGCCCAGTTGGCCTCTAGACCCTTATTGGATGACGAAGCCGTGGCGACCAAGGTGGTCATCGGCCCAAGAGCAAAAAGGCCCCTTGAACTAGACATCCCATTATTTGTTAGTGACATGAGTTTTGGGGCATTGTCTAGAGAGGCAAAAATTGCCTTGTCTAAGGGAGCCGAGCTAGCGGGTACCGGTATCTGTTCAGGTGAAGGTGGAATGTTGCCTGAAGAACAAGCAAGTAATAGCAAGTATTTTTACGAATTGGCTTCGGCCCAGTTCGGTTTTAGTTGGGATAAATTGGATAATGTACAAGCCTTCCATTTTAAGGGAGGACAGGGTGCAAAGACAGGTACCGGAGGACACTTGCCCGGAAATAAAGTGAGTAAGGAAATTGCAGAAGTACGTGGACTCAAAGAAGGGGAGACCGCAATTTCACCAGCGGCCAACCCTAATTTTCATACGCCCCAAGATTTTAAGGATTTTGGCGATAAGGTTCGTGAACGTACAGGTGGAATTCCCATCGGCTTTAAAATCGCCGCCAGTCATATAGAAAAAGACATTCAGTTTGCCCTTGACGCCGGGGTCGATTATATTATTCTCGACGGTCGAGGAGGTGGAACGGGTTCGGCACCCACCATTTTAAGAGATCATATTAATGTACCGACTATACCGGCCTTGGCGCGTGCAAGAAAATATTTAGATAAGGTAGGCGCGACCGATATCACTTTGGTCATTACCGGCGGTTTACGCGTAGCGGAGGACTTCTCGAAAGCGCTGATGTTGGGGGCCGATGCTATCGCCGTATCGAATTCGGCCCTACAGGCCATTGGTTGTTTGGGTATGCGTGCCTGTGGAAGCAATAATTGTCCCGTAGGTATTGCTACTCAAAAAGAGTCCTTGCGCAGCCGATTGATTATCGAATCTTCCGCAAAGCAGCTCCATAACTTTTTTGACGCGACCAATCACTTGATACAAGTAGTGGCCCGATCGTGTGGATATGATGACATCAGTAAATTCAATCCTGATGACTTGTCTACTTTTGATTGGGATATGCACAAATTAACTGGAATTAGTTACGCCGGAATTTAATGGGGAACATGGACAAACAAATGCACTTGGCTGCACAATATTTGGCCGCCGCTGGAATAAACTTCGTTCCGAAAAAAGAGGATGACAGTCATACCAATCTGGGGTTTTCAATACTTAAGAGAAGTTTGGAAACACATCCACTTTCCGAAAAAGGAGATACCCTTTCATTGAGTTATGCTAGCTTTAGTTTGCAATGGAGTTCGCCAAATAACACCGAATCTTTAGCATTAGATGGAGTTTCACATCAGGCTATTTTACAGTGGATTAACAATTTATCAGAACGCTTTTTAAGCGAAGCCTATTCCTATGGATTTCATTACGAGTTGCCCTATGAAATAACAGATGACCATGTATTCGAGCTCAGCGATTCAGAACGTTTGGCGGAGCTAAAACAACTACGAATTCTTGCGCAATCGGCTCTGAAAGAAACTTTGGCATCGACTAAATTAGAATCCCCTATTCGGGTATGGCCCCACCATTTTGATAGTGGTGCATTTGTAAGACTGAATGAACAGGTATCCCTAGGTTTCGGGATGGCGATTCCGGACAGTGTCTGCAATGAATATTATTTTTATATCAGTGGATATCGAGGGCATGATTCTATTGCTCCGGACAGTTTTTTGCCTCTTTCCAAAGGGGAATGGAAGAACGATACTTTCGTCGGAGGCGTGCTTGCTGCTGAAAATGTTGCACTGTCTGATGTGGTCTCATTTTTTGAGGAGGCAATAGCGCAGTACCGTAAGTAAGAACAACCTCTTGTAAAGGAGGGCCCCGGACTTTTAAATTCTTCTTTGCCAAATGCCCGCTCCCGTATTCAAAATTCTGATTGTTTTCTGAGATAGATTATGTTCGTGTTCAAAAGTCCGGTTTGAATTTTGCTATTTTCCTAGCATTCGGCTTATGATGACCAAACGTTTAACAATAGGGAACTAGACATATACTGAACAAATGCGCATTTTTGGGCGTAAGGTTAAAATACGCCCATAGATAGTCAATGGCCCTTAAGTCTTCTCCAACGATTTTTGGTAAATTTAAAGTAGTGCGAATAACTGATCATACCATGTATAGATTAGAACATCAGAACAATTTCTTACCGAATCGATTAACTAGTTTTAGTGCTTATAGAAGACATTATGAAAAACAGCGTTCCATTTTTACTATTTGCCTTGTTCTTGAGTATTTTATCCCTAAAAGCTCAAGTAAAAGTTTATGAAGGCACCGAGATCATTCCGACCTATCAGAAAGGCGCTGATGAGGTCAGCCCGATTTTTTATACGGGGAGGGGCGTGCAGGGAGCCCAAGGAAAGGTCTACCCGTATCCCTCGCAGACCAAATTGGGCGATTCCTTGACCGATGTGACCTATGAAATGGTTTATCTGGAAAATGAATACATACGAGTGAAAGTGCTCCCCGCTTTTGGAGGGCGGCTTTTTTCGGCTATTGATAAAACCAACGGGCACGAGCTTTTTCATACCAATAGTGTTATCAAGCCAGATTTGATCGGTACGCTTGGCGCTTGGGTTTCCGGGGGTATCGAATGGTGTTTTCCACATCATCATCGAACGAGTACACTGATGAAGAGCGATTATCGCATGGTCAACAATGAGGATGGGAGTGCCACGGTATGGATCGGAGAAACCGAGAAAACTATGGACATGCGTGGCGTTATTGGTATGACACTCCACCCAGGCAAGTCATATATTGAAGTCGATTATCGAATTAACAATGCCAATACCCTGACCAAGACATTTCTCTTTTGGGCCAATGTGGCCATTACCTCAAATGATGATTTTAGAACCTTTTGGCCTCCAAGCCAAGAAATCGGGGTGTTTCATAATAACCGAAGTTTTATCCAATGGCCGATTTCCAATGCCACGGATGACTATGGACGTACCAGTTATCCTGAAGGGGTCGATCTGACCTGGTGGAAGAATCATCCGAATCCTGTTTCCTTTTTTATGTGGGATATCAAAGAAGGGTTCATCGGCGGATATGACTATGCACAAAAAGCAGGTACTGTTCACGTCGGAGACCCGCACGAAAACAATGCTTCCAAATTATGGCAATTCGGACCGGGCCTACAGGGGCAAAATGCACGAAGGAAACTTACCGATGATGGTAAGGCGTATGTGGAATTAATGACCGGAACCTTTTCGAACAACCAACCTGATTACAGCTGGATTCTTCCCCATTCGGTCAAGGATGCCAAGAATTACTGGTACCCGCTTCGAGATTTGGAAGTAGTTAAAAATTCAACCATAGATGCTTCCGTGACACTACAAATGCGAAATGCGAAGACTGTTTTTTACGGATTCAATACGACATCCGTTTTTAAGAATGCGAAGGTGGTCTTGACATATGGGGAAGATGTACTCACAGAGAAAATTACGGATATCGACCCGGCGACTCCCTTTACGGATACCTTTAAAAACCGAAAACCATTAGATGAGTATCAGCTGCATGTTGCACTTTATGACGCGACGGGGAGGGAATTGGTGTCGTATCGACCCTACAAACCAAAAAAACCGGAATTGCCCGAACCACAGCAGCGGGTAAAGAGCCCTTCGGAATATGATTCCGTAGAGGATTTGTATTTGACGGGTAGGTTTGTGGAGCAGTTCAACCGCCCGGGAATGAACGCGGATGATTACTATTTGGCCGCTTTGGAAAAATCACCCAATGATTATCGCACTAATATTGCCTTAGGCCAACGTCGCTTGAACCAAATGCGCTATACGGAAGCCTTAACGTATTTACAAGCCGCCGCCGATAAACTGAATGTAAAGTACTACCAACCTAAAGAAGGTGAATTATTCTACTACAGAGGTTTGGCCCATAGGGCGCTTGGCAATGCAGAGGATGCATACAAAGATTTGGCCAGATCAACCTGGTATTATCAGTGGTACGCCGCCGGTAATTTTCAATTAGCACAAATAGAGAGCGTAAAAGGGAATCTTGATAAAGCCCTGGAGTATAGTGCCGAAGCCTATTCCACCAATACCAGGGATGGACGCATCGTACAGTTATATGCGACGCTTTTGAGAAAGACAGGCCATACTGAAAAGGCGAAATCGCTCCTTGAAGATCAATTGGCCTATGACCCCTTAAATTTTGCTGCCCTCTACGAGCAACAGCTGCTAAATGGAAAATCGACATTAACCGCATGGTATAAAAACATGCAAGATGTCGAAAACAATTACCTAGAAATTGCCACGAATTATATGAACGCCGGGCTTTACGAAGACGGAATCAACCTGTTATCGGACATTAGGGCCCCTAAAAATCCATTGGTACATTACTATCTTGCATGGTTTAACGGTCAATTAGGGAACACGAGCAGGGCACAGTTGTACTTGGCAGGTGCCAAAAATTGCTCCTTCGATTACAGTTTTCCCTATAGGGCCGAAACTGAGGTTGTATTGAAAAATGCCGTGGTGATGGATGATGACAACGCCAAGGCCAACTATCTTTTGGGCAATCTTCTTTATGACCATCGACCCGATGATGCCATGGCCGCTTGGCAAATGGCCGCCGAAGCCGACGCTACCATTTCTATGGTATGGAGAAACTTGGCATTCGGTCAATTTTATCATCATAAGGATCCAAAAAAGGCGATCGCAAATATGACCAAGGCCATTTCCATCAATGGGAAGAATCCGCTATGGTTCGCCGAAATCTCAAAGTATTATGATGAATCTGAAGAAGATAGCAGTGAGAACCTGAAAATATTGCAGGAGAATATCACCGTGGTCCGTGAAGATGTGGCGGCCCCAAAAACACTGGTGCAGCTGTTAAACCTTGAAGGGAATTATGATGAAGCCATCCGATTTTTAGGGGAACACCACTTCCGAACTTGGGAAGGCGGTCGTGAAACCTATTGGCATTATGTAGATGCCCATACGTTGAAGGCAAAACAGTTGATCCAACAAAAAGAATTTACAAAGGCCATTACACATTTAGAACGAGCCTTGGAATACCCCGAAAACCTGGAAGTGGGTAAACCCACACATGATGAGAAAAATGCCATGATCTATTATCAGATGGGCGAGGCCTATACGGCTCTCGGGAATTCGAAAAAGGCAAAAGAAAGCTATCAGAAAAGTGCCGAAGCCGAGAACGGGCGTGGAATGCACGATTTACTCTTTTATCAGGCGATGGCCAACGAGAAATTAGGTAGAAAAGATAGTGCGGTAGGTATGTTTCAAAACCTTATTAAACTGGGGCAACAACAACGTTCTGGCGGTAGCAATAATACGTTGGTAGCTGTGGAAGAGGCATCGGTCACGAATAAAAAGGGCGTGTCACAGTCGTATCTCTTGGAAGCACTTGGTAATATGGGCCTTGGTAAAATGGAGGAGGCAAAACGTCTGCTCAAAAGCGCCACGGAGACCTATCCCAACAACCTTTGGGCAAAAGTGATGTCTGAAATTTGACCGCTCCCTAATTCGATATAATGAAAAGGTAGAATAGCGATAACTGGTTCGAAATGCATCTCCCTCCGGTTATCGAGGGAAATCGAAGCTCTACATCGACGATTTTTCCAATTTACGATATTTCAAAAAATGTGCATCAGGCCAATCGCTTTGGACTTGTACTGTTTACAGATTAGTCGATACTTCTGTTGTCAAACAACAATGGAAAGAACTTGCCCTTCATTTGCTGACCTTTTTTGACTCCAATAGTACTTCCTCGTAACATTTCACCGTCAGTATCACTTTCGGTGCCATCGGCAAATACATTGATTACAAAGGCCCTTCTGCTGATAGAAGAAGTGTTTTCATAAGACCCGTGAACCATTAATGGATGATGAAAGGTCGCATGGCCTGCTTGAAGTTCTATAGCTACCGGTTTGAAGTTCGCCTTTTGTTCCGCTGTGAGCATATCGAGCAGCGCATCCATGTTTCCGGCAAGTTCTGGCTTTCTAAGCAGTCCCCAGCGGTGGCTTCCCGGAATGTACTGAAGGCATCCATTGGCCGTAGTGGCGTCATCCAAGCCCGTCCAACAGGTCAGGTGTTGCATGGGCACTGTTCTTGTCCAATACGAATAGTCTTGATGCCAAGCCACAACACCTCCATGACGAGCGGGCTTGCAAAACAATTGGTCGTGCCAAAATCGTACGGATCGCTCTCCTAAAAGTTGGTATGCCGCCATAGTAAAAGCCGGATTCCAGAGGATGTCATGAAATCCTTCGGTAATCCGCCAATGGCCCAGAGAGTGAAATAAGACCGTATTTGGGTCTGTGGATTGATTGCTATGGAACTCATAGAACAAATGATGCAATGGATGCTTTGGGTCACGCAATTCATCCAATTCTTTACGTAATACTTCTATCTGCTCAGCATCGAGCAGTTTAATGCCCGAAACATAACCGTATTCCTCGAAGTGATCAAGCTGATCTTTACTTAGTCGATACTGATCCCATTCTTCTTTGGTCTTCGGCAGTTTGAAAAGCTCGGACAGTAGTTCATGTTTTTCTGCAAGGTCTTTTGTGGTCTTCATTTCTCTTTACTTTAGTTTTTGATACTACCAATTGGTGAGCGAACCGTCATCTTTGCGAAGCCGAGGAATATCCACCAATTGAAAGTCCTGCTCCAATGCCAATGCCTCATTGAATTCCACACCCAACCCTGGAGTATCCGGAACGCGATAACGGTTTCCCTCCAATTTGGGTTGTATCGGATAGAAATCGGGTGCGTTCGTTCCCATATATTGAGCAGGGGTGTTTACTTCTTCCAAATAACTGAAATTCGGACATGCGGCTGCCATATGAATGCTAGCAGCCGTACAAATAGGTCCCAGGGGGTTGTGTGGCATCAAATCGACATAATGGGTTTCCGCCATTGACGCCACTTTCATCGATTCGGTAATACCGCCTACGTTGCAAACATCGATTCGGGCGTATTGTGCGATGTCATTTTCCAGAAACGGCTTGAACTGCCATTTACTTGAAAATTCCTCACCGATGGCGAAAGGTACATCGATCATCGCTCTCAGAGCCTGATAGGCCTCAGGGTTTTCGTCACGAATAGGCTCCTCAAGGAAATCGATCGTCCCAGGGGGCATTCGTTTCATAAAGGAATAGGTTTCCGCAGCGTTCAAACGTGTGTGATAATCAACACCAATAACGATACCCGGCCCTACTTCATTTCGTAATTCGGTAATCCATTTAGAAAGTTTTGCAATAGACTCTCGAGGCTCGAATCTAGTTTTGTTATCCTGTGATTCGAATTCCGCAGGGGCCAGTCGCAAAACCTTCCAACCTTCGGCTACACATATCTTCGAATAGTTGAGTAGTTCCTCCTTGGTCGTGAATCGAACCGAGGCAAAACATTCCACGTAGTCTCGCTGTTTCCCTCCTAATAGTTCGTATACGGGTATACCTAAGGCTTTCCCTTTGATATCGTATAAGGCGATATCGATGGCAGAAATGGCTGCTGCTAGCACCCGCCCGCCCTCAAAATATTGACCGCGATACATTTCTTGCCAGAGGGCCCCGATCTGACGGGCATCCCGCCCAATCAAAAAATCACGAAAATGGTCGATTGCTCCAACCACGGCCAGTTCACGTCCCGACAGCCCAGAACACCCCCAACCATGGATCTCGGCATCTGTTTGCACTTTGACCACAAGTTGTACGCCACCATTTTTCAAATTGATCGGATATGTTTTTATGGCTGCTATGTTCATTGTGTATTTCTTTTCTTGAGAATGATACGTTCTACTTTACCTACGATAACCGTGTAGCAAATCAATCCAAATAACGCCATTGCCCCGATGAAGTAGAGCGCAGGACTAAAATCACCATCCTGTACCAAAAACCCGATGACAATAGGAACTACGATACCAGATAATCCGCCAATAAAGTTAAAGGTTCCACCGATAAGCCCCAAGTGTTCTTTGGGAGCTATTAGTGAAATGAAGACCCAGGCGATACTGGCCAATCCCGTTCCGAAGAAGGCAAGGGAGAGGAAGAAAATGATCAAGGTATTGTTATCCGTATAATTGGCACCAATGATTGCCGTTGATAGTAGCATACCTATGATGATCGGGGTTTTTCTCGAGACTTCCGGGGTGTACCCTTTTTTCACTAAAAAATCTGAGGTAAAACCTGCTAATAAAACCCCTGCAAAGGCAGCCAAGTATGGAATGGAGGCATAAAACCCCGATTTGATAAAATCCAATCCCCTGAAGTCGATCAAATAGGTGGGAAACCAGGTCAAAAAGAAAATTGTTGTTCCACCCAAACAAAACTGACCGAGATACAATCCCCATAGTTTACGATAGCGAAAAGCTAGGGCCAGATCGGCCCATTCCATTTTTTTAACGGCTTTCGATTTACCCTCTTTGGTGACCATTCCTCCACCAGCTTCGATCAAGCGCAATTCTTGTTCACTTACTTTCGTATGATTTTGGGGATCTCGATAGCAGATATACCAAACGATGGCCCACACCAATCCGATAATACCGGAAACGACGAATAACCCTCTCCAGCCCAGTGCATCTTGAATAAGTGCCAAAACGGGAAGTAAAACGGCCATGCCCAAAAATTGGCCTGAGGTATAGGTTGCGATTGCCGAGGCTCTTTCGTTTTCTGGAAACCATCGCGTAACTACCAGATTGTTAATAGGGTAGGAGGGTGCCTCGAAAACACCAATACTCGCTCGCAGTCCGATAAGCGCTGCAAAAGAGTTCACCACCCCTTGGAAAAGGGTCGCTATGGACCATAGCGTCATGAGTATGGGGTACAGTATTCTAGACTTTACCCTGTCGGCGACAATTCCACCTGGAATCTGTAGAAGTGAATAGGTCCAACCAAAGGCGGAAAATATATAGCCCATTTGAATGGCATCGATGTTAAGCTCTTGTTTCAATGCCGATGCCGCAATTGACATATTGGTACGGTCGAGGTAATTGATGACGACCGTCACAAATATCATAGCAAGTATGTTGTACCGTTTTTTAGTGATTTTCAATTCATTCCGTTTTGCGCGCTTGGACCAGAACGACCCAATCCGACGTTCTATCCTTTTTGCTCGGAGGGAGTCCGAGAGACTGTTTACCAGAACCTGAAATAGATTTTACTTTTCCTTTTTGAAGTGCGCCTCCTGCTCTAGGGTTGTACCATGAAACCTCATATGTTCCGTCTGAAGAACCGAAATCAAGTGTCGATTCCCCACCATTCTTTAAATAGACTACATAGGTCTGTCCTTCTTCGGCCAAAACATAATCGCCATCTGAGGAAACCAAACTATCATTGGGCTCCATATTCGATACGGGTATGCTATTGTCATTAAAAAAATCCAGGCAGATTTTACCTTGTTCCCACCATAGATCCCTAGAACGATAATCTTGTAAGGTGAGATCGGAATGTGGATGCTCATAGCCAAAATACCATTCGGTGCCCCAAGCACCCGCCATCATGGCACCCCAAAGTGCATTTTTTCGGGGAATATCATGCGAGGGGTCTTCTGCATCGGGGATTAGGGAATGTCTGTGGTCTCCGGGTTCATCGACGGCAACAGCCCAAACCTTACCGGCATCTTTTGCTTCCTTAAGTACTTTTAACGTCCATGGATGAACATTGATGAATTTTTCATTGTTCGTTTGTAAGGATGCCCCCGTAAATTTTGTATTTGGACCATAAATAGGGTCGTACCAATCCCCATTGTGGATGACCAAATGGTGCTTGTAGGCGTCAATGGAAGAAATATATTCCGCCAAACGAATTCGTTCCAAAGCATCTAAGGGGAATGTCGGTGGCGTTTCTGTCCAGTCGCCGGTTTCCTCCGCTAGGTTCCAATTCAGGGCCAAATGATGACCAAAGCGAGCAATCAATTCCCGATAGTAAAGTTTGGTATATAAGCCGGTTCCCCCATTATCCAAAAGCCCCTGATTTTCGTGTTCCAAGGTTTTAAAATGGAGAAACATTCCTAGTTTATCCGCATGTTCGAAAAGTATTTCCCATTGATCTAATTTAGAGGTATCGAATCTATCCCATGTGTCATAATCCACATAGGGGAACACATTTTGATCGTCCCCGGCGATGTTCATCGTCAAAAATGAGAAAACGTTCATCCCTTTGGAGGCTAGATAATTGATGGCTCCGATAATTTCTTTTCCTTTACCCTCTTTCCAGGTTGGATCACCCTCTTTCCAATCTTGTAAATGAGGCGACCATGTTTTGACCAATTCGTCTTTATGACCGTCATTTTGAAAGGTACCATCAAATTGGTCATAGGCTAGGAAATTTTCTGGTGCGTCAGCCCCACATTTCAAAAATGTCTCCCCATTGGCGAACTTCAAGTAGCGGCTGCCCTGATATTGTAATTGACCTTTCCCTCTAAAGTCCCTTCCGGTTTTATCGGATGCAAGAACCGTGAAAGTACCTTTGAGTCCGTCCATAAAACTGCCGCTTTTTAGTTTTTCGGAAGTACGGACTGCGGCCCACTTTCCTTTTTTAAAATCGACTTCGTAGGTCCACTTGCCGGTTTTGTGAGGCGCAATGTGCGCCTTCCATATGTTTCCGGAAGTACTGCCGCTATTTGCCGCGTCCCCATCGCTGGCATAGTAACCAGGGATAATCCGTTTTTCCCCGGATTCATGTGTGAACGTCACATTCAGCCGATAGTTTAAGAAAGGGTTTTCTTCTGCTTGTTCGGAGGTTTCAGGACCATTAAATATCAAGGTGATCTTGTGCCATTGTTTCAATTCTCCTTGAATTTCTTGAGCACTTAACGGCTGTATCGAAAAAAAAAGAAGTAGTGGCAATGCGAATTTGAATAGGTTCATTTTATGTTTATTTTGAAGGTAGAATGTACAACTTATCTTTTACAAAGTTTGGATCGAACAGTACATCAAATGTTTAATTATATGCAACAAATTTTGGTATCGCCGCACTTCATACGGTCGTCAGTACACTTTGAAGAAAAGCAATAGTGCTACTTAGCCTAAACTTTTGCTATAGGCGATAATGATAATTCCTATAATCATACAGGCCAAACCACCGAATAAGGCCCCTCGGGCCCTCGGAGAAGCTTTTACCCATTCTTTGGTCATCAGACCACTGACAATAGCCGTTGCAACGGCTGACGTATTAAAAATGGCATAACCAACGGTATTCCCGGAAGCCCCCAATTTTGAGGCTGCATAACCGAATAGGGCAGAGGCGGCATAGTGAAAAATGGCCATGATCAAAATCAAAAAGAAATTTTTTGTGAAGGCTGGAGTGCTAAAATCACCCCAAGCTTTTTTCGTGCTTAATTGCCATAGAAAATAGGCGGTCATCACAATTCCACCACTGATGAATATGGGAAACATTACGGCAACACCGGTAATCCAATCGGCATTGTCATAGTGCTTCAGGGCTTCTGTAAGGTAGGGAGCACCGGCCGCATTGGCATAGCTAAAACCGGTGGCTAACAGTCCACCGATGACTGCAATGAGTATGCCCGTGGTCATAGATTTTTTTCCTGTCGATACGATATCCACTTTTTCTTCCGCCTCGTCTTTTTCGCGCATAAGGCCCGCTTTCCCGTTCAGAATGACACCGATCAAGACAATGATGATACCCAACAAAATAAATAGGAGCACGTTGTTCGGTGGCAAGCCATCAACAACAAAGGGGAGTAAGGAACCTATCAAAATGACCGTTCCGATAAAGAGCGAGAACCCCAGGGAAAGCCCAATATGGTTGATGGCCTTGCTCCACATCATCACCCCGATACCCCATAGAAAACTGGTTAGCCCCATTTTTATCCAAATCGCTGTTGGCATGTTTCCGAAGACATCCGCAAATCCATCAATTAAAGTAACGGAGGCGATTATCGGCACTACGAACATGGTCAGCAGAAAGAAGAGGCTCCAGGTATTTTCATACGTAAAGTCCTTGGTGAATTTTTCCGGAAGCGCATAAAGGCCCAGCATTAATCCGGCGAAAATTGCGAGCAGAATACCTGTTGTCATCTTTTTGGTTTTAGTTAAATAGACGGTCTTTCATTCACTACCAATCGAATTTAAAAATGGTAGTGCTATTATAGATTTCCCCTTTCTTGAGGATACTTTTTGGAGAATCGGGAATATTAGGTCCGTTGGGATACCGATGTGTTTCACAACAAAATCCGCGAAATTTACCATACTGGAGGCCTGACTCCCGTTTTAGGGCGTCCGAGGTGTATTTGCCGGTATAAAAAAGCATCCCGGGTTCGGTGGTCAAAATTTCTAAGGTTCTTCCACTTTTCGGTTCATGTATTTTTGCCACTTTGTCAAGATCAAAACCCTTTGCCTCAAAAAGGTAAAAATGCTCAAAACCGTCCCCCATAGCTTTATGGACCTCGCCTATCAACTTGCCTTCCCTAAGGTCATCCGGAGCATTACTAACGGAAACCGTTTCTCCGGTAGCGGCTCCTGTTTCATCCCAAACTTGTTTTTTATCCGAATGGATCTGGACCCGATGCCCCTCGATGTCTTCTACGAAACCGGAAAGGTTGAAATAGGTATGATTGGTCATTGTAAAGGGAGTGTCTGCATCGGTAGTAGCTTGATAATCAATTCGCAGCTCATTTTCATCAGTCAAGGTAAACTTGACCGTGGCTTCCACATTACCGGGAAAGCCTTCTTCCAAATGGCCACTTTGCAGGGTCATTTTTAGTTGTGCGGCATATCCATCATACGGCTGTACCTGCCATATTTTCTTATCAAAACCGATTTGACCTCCGTGAAGATTATTCTCACCAACCATTTGAGCCAATTGGTATTCTTCATCGTTCAAGAGGAACTTTGAATCTTTGATATGGGAGCAATACCGGCCAACTGTCCCTCCGAAATAGGGTGCATTGGCCTGATACTCTGATGAAAAGTAACTTTTGAACGTATCGAAACCACAGACGATCTCTGATCTTTCCCCACTTCTATCCGGTACCAATATGGAGGTTATGGTCGCGCCATAATTGGAAATTTTGACAGACATACCGTTGTCGTTTTGCAAGGTAAATCGTTGAACTTCTTTGCCTTCAAGTTTCCCAAAATAGGTCGCTGCGGTCTTCATTGGTGTTGTTGATATGGATTCAATTTGTCCCAATCAAATTCGACTCCTATGCCTGGGACATCCGGAGCGACGGCACGGTGATTTTTAACAACCAAAGGTCTTTTGGTGTACTGGTCTATGGGGAAACTATGGACTTCCAACCATCCTGAATTGGGTTGCGCCGAAACTAGGCTCACATGTAACTCTTGCATGCCATGGGAGCAAACGGGAATACCGTATTTGTGGGCCAAGCGCGCGGCATTCAACCAACCTGTTATTCCACCACAGTTGGAGGCATCTGGTTGTAGGTATGAGAGTTTCGCTTGTTCCATAGCATATTTGAATTCATGTATGGTGTGCAAGTTCTCGCCCATAGCCAGGGGGAAACCGGTAGCGTCCGCTATTTCGGCAAAGCCTTTGTAATTGTCAGGGATAATTGGTTCTTCAAACCAAGTAATATCAAATTGTCTGAATCTTTCAATAGCTCGAATCGCTTTCTCGATAGTCATTGAATAGTTGGCATCGACCATAAAAGTGACCCCAGGCCCGATAAATTCCCGTACTGCTTTGATTCGCTCGATATCCTCATCCAAGTTTTCACGACCGATCTTGATCTTAACGGCATTGAATCCGGCGGCTAGATAACCTTCTATATTTTTCAACAATTTCGGAATAGGAAACTGTAGATCAATTCCTCCGCAATAGGCTTTACACGTATTTGCGTGACCCCCGGTCATTTTCCAAAGGGGTTGGTCCGCTCTTTTGCATTTGATATCCCAAAGGGCGATATCGATGGTCGAAATCGCAAAGGATACAATTCCACCACGGCCGACATAATGCATATGCCATTCCAGAAAGTCATACATACCATCTACATCAGCCCCATTTTTTCCGATCAGCGCAGGGCGGATATCATGGTCTACCATAGCCTTAATGGCATGCCCTCCTTTACCCCCTGTATAGGTGTAACCCGTTCCATGAGTACCGTCCTCCAAGATGATAGTCGTTGTGACCAACTCGAAATGGGTATGGTCGCCGTGTTTGGCGTCGTTCAACACTTCGGGTAACGGCACTCGGAACAAGGTACAGTTAATGGTCTTTATCTGTGTGCCCATTTATGCTTTATGCCTAATGTAAAAGGTCTTTTTTTCCAAGTATTGTTCGAATCCATATTTGCCATCCTCACCGCCGCTACCGGAAAGTTTGTAACCATTGTGGAAACCCTGGTGTTGCTCTCCGTGACCTCGATTGACATAGATTTCGCCATATTCCAATTCGTCATTACATTTCATAATGGTATTCATGTCGTTCGTAAATACCATAGCCGCCAAACCGTATTCGCAATCATTGGCATACCCTACAACTTCATCGAAGGTCTTGAATTTCAGTACGGGCAGAATCGGTCCGAAAGACTCCTCGTGTACAATGGTCATGTCTTGTTTGACATCCGTTAAAACTGTCGGCTCAAACCAATAGCCTTTTTCGAATTGACTTCCTTCTGGGCGTTTGCCTCCTGTAGCCAATGTGGCGCCCTCTTTCAAACTGATTTCCACTAAATGCTGCATATGTTTCAATTCGGAGGCATTAACCTTTGGTCCCATATCAGTATCCCCCAACATGGGATCACCAACTTTCAAGGCTTTGGTCTTGGCAATGAATTTTTCCATGAAAGGTTCGTAGATGCCCTCATGAACGTACATACGCTCGTTGCAGGTACAAACCTGTCCGCAGTTGTCGAATCGCGAATGCAGGGCAGCCTCTACAGCTGCATCAATATCTGCATCCTCAAATACGATGAAAGGAGCCTTGCCACCGAGTTCCAGTTGTACGTGGGTCAGATTTTGGGCCGCATTGCGGGCGATTTGTTGCCCAACGGGAGTAGAACCGGTCATCGTAACCATTTTCGTAATCGGACTCTCCACAAGGGCATTTCCCATGGCGCGTCCAGGACCTGTAAGAATGTTGAGAACCCCATCTGGGAGTCCTGCCTTTTTAGCCAAATAACCTAATTCCAAAGTTGACAGGGGTGTTTCGGAAGTGGGTTTGATCACCACGGTGTTTCCTGCTATTAATGCGGGACCTAATTTACGCCCGGCCAAAGCCAATGGAAAGTTCCATGCGGTGATGGCCACAACAACACCTCTAGGAATTTTTTGTATCCATATCTGCTCATTGGGGTTGTCGGAAGGAATAATATCGCCCTCTATCCGTCGCGCTCCCTCACAGGCATATTCAATGAAAGAAGCAGTGACGGCAACCTCCATTTTTGCAACTTTAAGCAATTTGCCCTGTTCCTTGACCAGAAGTTCGGCTAAATAGTCGGCATTGGCTTTGATTTCATCGACCAACTTATATAATAATTCCGCACGCTGCCTGGCAGGTAATTTTTTCCATGATTTTTGGGCTCGTTCCGCTGCTTCCAAGGCCATCTGTGCTTCTCCTACGGTACCATTTTGGACTCTCCCCACAATTTCCTCTGTTGAGGGATTGACCACATCAATAGTATCGCCGGAAGCCGAGGTTATCCATTTGCCGTCTATAAATAGTTGATATTCTTTAGGGTCTGTCATGATATGATTACTTAAGGTATTTTTTATTTGAGATGCACTTTATTCGGGCTTCGGCTACGCTCAGCCTTCGGCTTTTTGACATCGTTTTGTTGGTTATTCAGCCTTCGGCTTTTTGTTTTGACTTCGGTCGGTTCTGGGTTAGCGTCCCATCCAGCCACCGTCAACGAGCATTGTTCCACCATGCATGTAACTTGAGGCATCTGAGCATAGGAAGACTATCGGCCCTTTGAAATCTTCGGGTTGTCCCCATCTTCCGGCCGGGATACGTGCTAGAATCGATTCGTTTCGTTCTGGGTTGTTGCGTAAGGCCTCCGTATTGTCGGTACTGATGTAGCCTGGGGCAATGGCGTTCACGTTGACCCCTTTACCGGCCCACTCATTGGCAAAGGCCATGGTCATTTGACCAATAGCACCTTTACTTGCTGCATATCCGGGAACGGTAATTCCCCCTTGAAAGGTGAGGAGGGAAGCGGTGAAAACAATTTTACCTTCACCTCGTGCGACCATTTCCTTTCCGAGCTCACGAGTCAATACAAACTGTGCTGTTTGGTTGACTTCGATTACCTTATCCCAGTATTCATCGGAATGTTCTACCGCCGGTGCCCTTAAAATGGTACCTGCATTATTGACTAAAATGTCAATTTTGGGATAATCATCCTTTACCTGTTTTATAAATGCATAAAGCGATTCACGCTTGCTAAAATCACATTGGTAGGCCTTGAATTTTCTGCCCAGCCCCTCGACTTCTTGCTCAACAATGCTTCCGTAAGGTTCCAAGGAGGCACTGACACCGATGATATCCGCGCCAGCTTCTGCTAAAGCAACCGCCATTCCTTTGCCGATTCCCCGTTTACAACCGGTAACTAATGCCGTTTTTCCCTTTAGACTAAATTGATTCAATATACTCATTGATTAAGTGATTTATATTTTAGTGTTTATTTGATGGGTCTTTCTTAGGATTGACAATCCATTAAAACCTTCATCCCATCCGGATTGTTATCGATGTTTTCAAAAACCTGTTGAATATTGGTCAAAGGTTGAACGTCTGTTATCATCTGCTCAAACGGTAGTGCATTTTCGGTAATCAGTGCTATGGCTTTTTCATAATCCTCTTTTTCATAAACTCGGGCTCCGATGAGTTTCAGTTCTTTCCAAAAGAACTTGAAAAGGTCAATTTCTCTTTTTTGCCCGTGTATGGCCACCATGAGAATTCTACCACGAATTCCTGCAATCTCTGTCATGACATCCAATGCGGGTTGCACTCCGGCCACTTCAAAAACGACATCGGCCCGTCGCCCCTCGGTTTGTTCCTTCACATATTCGACCAAATCCAACTTTAGTGGATTCACCGCATGCAACCCCAACTCTTTTGCCTTGGCGACACGATTCTCGTTCACTTCCGAGACAATGACATTCGCCCCACTTTCTTTGGCGACCAGCGCCACCAATAGTCCGATGGGACCGCCGCCTAAAACCACTGCGGTTTCCCCCGTCTTTAATTCGCTGAGACGCACATCGTGCACCGCTACGGACAAAGGCTCGATCAAGGCAGCCAATTTTAAATCGGTCTCGGCTCTGAGCTTATGAAGCGTGAAGGCGGGTACGTTCCAATACTGCTGCATGGAACCCGGACTGTCGATGCCAATAAATTTCAAATCTTCACAGATATGATTAAAGCCTTTGTCGGAGGGTTTGACCCCACGGTCATCTAAAGGCCTTACCACTACCTTTTCCCCAACTTCAAAACCAGTAACCTCTTCGCCTAAGGCGTCTACTGTACCCGACATTTCATGACCTATAGTTACCGGAATATTCACGCGTTGATCCATCATTCCGTGATAGATATGTACATCGGTACCACAAACACCTGAGTAGGCCACTTTGATTCGTACTTCTTCTGCAGACGGACTTTCCATCTCCTTTTCTATGATGGAAAACGTCTTATTCCCCTGATATACTGTTGCTTTCATTGTTTTAATGTATGCGTTACACGCTGTTTATTTTGATTTTACTCCTTTGGCCACATGCCTGGTTTTTCGTTTCGACGAGAATCGCATGATACTTTGATAGTCACTATTGTTATACACATGGGTGAGTCCCCAACGGAGAATTTCAGTAGGTTCCTTTTCGTTGTCTGCCGTGCGGTTCAGACCGATGGCATGCGCGTTTACCCCTGGAATAACCGACATGATTTCAAAGTTGATTCCATCGGGCGCCCATTGAATGGTATTTTTTTCGGGACCATCGGTGGTAATCAATGAAGCGATACCCCCATTATAAGGCCAAACACAGATTTCATGTCCGCTATTGCTTATCGGGTTGTACAAGGATTTTACATAAGGTCCTTTTGGATTATCGGCAATGGCTACTCCATGGCGGATCTGCCTACCTCCAAAGGTGATTTCCTCACCCATTTGCTCACCTTTATAATACAAATAGAACTTGCCTTTATAGGGTAGAATACAAGGGTCGTGTACTTTATGACTATCAAAATCCCCCTTTTTTTCTACCATAAAGCGATTTTGTTCCTCACCCTTCCAGACCCCATTATCGGCAGGTAGTAAAATGGGTTCCTCGCTTTTTGTCCATGGCCCATCAGGGGAATCTGACCAAGCCAGCCCCACTGTGTTTTTTACACGGACATTATAAGGCGATTTGACCGCCTGGTAGCTTAGGTAATAGGTATCTTCCCATTTCATGATTTCGACCGTAAAGACCGAGCGGTCATCATAAGCCCCCTTTTGTCCTCTAGGTACGGCCAGACCTTCTTCTTTCCAAGTCCATCCATCTTCTGAAGTCGCATACCAGATGTCACAACGATCCCAAGGGAATACCTTTTCGGTTTCTATATTACCTCCAAAACCTTGAGTTGGACCGGTACTCTTCGTATACCATACATAGTATTTGCCATTTTCTTTGATGATGGCGCTGGGATCCCTACGTACCACTCCTTTTTCGTAGGCCAAATCACCCTTTAAGGGTTCTAAAGCACCAAATTGAATGAACCATTCATTGCCAAGGTCAATAGGCCATTCCAAGGCCCTTTTTGAAGCTGCGCTAAGGTATTCGGGATCGGTGATTCCTAAATGGTCGATTTGTTCTTGGGTTATTTTCATTTCGGAATCATTTTGGTCATTGGGTTCAGCGTCTTGATGTTGCGAATTACAACTTACGATCAATAGTGCGGAACATAGTAAAAAGGTAAAAATCTTCATTTTATATTTGGTTTATCTACAGGTGTCAAAAATAACTGGGCGAAGGGCTAAATATAATCGAATCACCCATTGCACTTAGGTTTACGAACTAGACAAAACCTAAACAGTGATTAAAATCCCTATAGATTCGCGATGAACTCCTCAAGATTGACACTTCTTTCCAGCCCCATTTTTTTGCGCAGTCTATAGCGTGTGGTATGTACCGATTCTACGGATATGCCCAGTAACCTTGCCATCTCCTTGCTTGAAAAATTGAGTTTGATCAGGGCGCAAATTTTTTGGTCTGACTGCGTGAGTTTCGGGTACCGGGTAGTCACCTTCTTATAAAACGCTTCATTGACCGCGGTAAAACGAAGTTTAAACTCCTCCCAGTTGTTTTGGTTACTGGTCGATATCGACTTCAGGACTTTATGGATTTCATCGGTTTTGATTTTGCCATCATTGCCTTTCAACGTACCCTTTAATTCTTTTAGAAATTCATCTTTTTCGACCAGTTGTAGGGCTGAGGTGGCCAATTCCTTGTTTTTTAGTTCTAGGAGTTCCTTCGCTTTTTGTATTTCCAATTCCTTGTTTCGTCTGATGAGTTCTTTTTCTATTTTATGTTTTGCACGGATCTGAAGAATATAGATGACGGCAATGATCAACGTGAATACCAAAGCGCCCAATAGGATGATACGTTGTAGAAAGGAGATTTTATCTTCTTGCTCTAATTGCTCTAGACGTTGCTTTTGAATGAGTTTTTCCTGTCGTTCTTTCTCGATCCGGTACTCATCCTTTATTTCTAAAAGGGGTTGGTTACCGGTACTACGGCTATCAAAGAACTGGGCATCCAGTTCCTTGGCTTTCTTTTGACTGTAAAATGCCTTTTCAAAATCCCCTTTTTCAATAAAGAGCTGGGCTAAGCGTTCATGCACCAACACGGAAAAATCGACGTGGCTGTTATACTCGGCTGAAATGGCCAGGGCTTTTTGGTAGTAGTTCTCTCTTTGCCTCAGATCATCAAGATTTCTGTAGATATCGCCCCAATAGGTATACACCAAAACCAGATAAGACGGGCGATGCTCTTGAAACCATGGTTCTATTTCATTGAGCATGGCTATGGCTTGATCGTTCTGTCCTTCCTGGGCCATAATAAAGGATTTTTCAAAATCCAAATAGGCTCGATCCAATTTATTCCTTTTGGAATCGTACTTCTGAAAGCAGCTATCGAGGTAGATTTTTCCGATTTCGGGTTTACCCAATTCACGATAGGTGGCACAAATCAGATAATAGTTTTGGACCAACGATGCCTCATCTAACGCTCCTTTTTTTACCAATGATTTGTTCAGGGCCAAGGAGGTGTTCAAATATTCAAAAGCTTTCCCCTCCTTTTTGTAGAAACTATACAACCGGCCAAGGCGATCGTATATCACTGCCTTAAGCGAATCGTTCTTCAAGTCATCTGCCAAAAAAAGCGCTAACCAAAGACCGTCATATGACTTGGCATAATCCACTTTTTGTCCGTAGTGGTAGGGCATTTCAAGCAGGGCGGCAATGGCATTCAAGGTATCTCCTTTCTTGAGAAAATCTTCATGTACTTTTTGCAGTAAGGTCACTGCCCGATCGGGGTTTTTAAAGCGAATGGCCTTGGCTTCATCGAAATATTCATCCGTGGTCAGTTCGCTCTGGGCAGCATCTGTATTTTGAGAACTGGCGACCAATATGCCCATGAGAAATGAACCCATAGTCAAAAACCGAACGACCGATATGCCATGGGCTGATCTTTTCATTTTAGGGATGTCTTGACTTTAAAGAGATCATGCGTATCATTATTGTTGGCCACCAGAACATACTTCGCCTTGCTTGAATAGAAGAGAATCATATCGCGCACATCCTTATCTGCAAAAAAGCCGGACTTCATAAAGGAAATAGGCTGAAATTCTCCTTTGCCATTTCCCTTCAAGAAAGTGCCGATACCGGCATCCGATCGCGTGGTCTCTACCTCGGAATGATGATTATTTCCGGCCAATAAGAGGTCTTTAAGACCATCACCATCAAAATCTTCGAATACGATACTGTTAACCGGCGACTGTTGTACGGCATTGTTAAAAGGAATAAAGGAAAAATCTTGTTTGCCATTATTCAGAAAGATACCCGATCTAAACTCGGTGGCCTTGTAGTGCAATGCGGTTTCAAGTTCTTCACCTACAATCCCTTTTAAGTCTTTCGTGGCAAATTCATTGTAGGTCGGTATTTTTTGGGCGAGATAGGGCAGCTGTTGTGTCATACAGGTTTTTCCCCTGACAGGAACTTGCTTTCCCTGGTACTCCTTGGCGAGAATGATATCTTGCGAACCGTTGAGATCAAAATCAGAGGTATAGATTTCAAACGGTTTTTCCGGCGATGCGTGAAATTTATAGTTTAACCCCAAGTTACCAGCAATGATATCTTGGTCACCGTCATTATCGATATCGGTTACCTGAAGTTCGTTCCACCATCCGACCGCTTCTGATAAGGTGGTGTATTTATCACTTCGGACCAGCTGGTTGTTTTGATTTAAAAAGACCTGTACGCCCATCCACTCACCAGTGATGACCAAGTCTGTTTTTGTATCGTTATCGAGGTCTACCCATTGTGCATCGGTGACCAGACCGATGCTATTAAGCTGGGGAGCTAATCTGTCGTTTTGGACCGTAAACCGCCCTCCATCGTTTATGAGCAATAGACTGCTGGCCGGATGGGGATATCTTCCCGTAATGACCCGACCTCCTAAGAACAGGTCGATATCACCATCGTTGTCATAATCAGAAGGTACGATGACCGATCCGGCGATTCCGACTTCCGGAATCGCGTCCGCAGCCTTTTCAAAATTACCGTGGCCGTCATTCAAATACAATCGGTCGACCAACAATCGAGGATTCTCCATGAACTCGTAGCTACCGCTTACGACATACAGATCATCATCTCCATCATTATCGGCATCGAAAAATGTAGCACCTACGTCTTCATACATTTTGTCTTTTGAGAATGCATCACTGTTTAGCGGTTTAAAAGGACCTTTTTTGTTTCCTAAAAGTAGTTGCCCACTTTGATTGCGTCCACCCCCGATAAAAAGATCTTCCAAGCCATCGCCATTAATGTCGCCTTTTGCTACCCCCGGACCGGTTTGGGATAATTTATGCGGTAGGAGTATTTGTATCGCATAATCATTAAAATAGGGGTCTTCGTGCAAAATTTGTGAATCGACTTTTTCAAATATTTTTTCATCGCTATGCGATACAACTGGTTCCGTTTCTTCAGCGAATTGATGGTTCATGAACAACCACTGATTGGCCATCACATCTTCCAAGACCTGT
Source organism: Maribacter corallii (assembly GCF_047345415.1). NCBI lineage: Bacteria > Pseudomonadati > Bacteroidota > Flavobacteriia > Flavobacteriales > Flavobacteriaceae > Maribacter > Maribacter corallii. The sequence goes on along the minus strand of NZ_JBLFEP010000004.1, from coordinate 86,358 downwards.
ACCTTGCCATCGGGCCATATGATTTCCATCTTTTTGGCTTTCAAATGTTTGCCCATTCCGAAATGCAGGTTATTGGAAACCGATGATAAGAAACCACGGGTGTTGACCAAGGTTCTGACCTGTACGGAATCGTTTTCAAAATGTAGTTTTACTGTGGTTCCCACCCCATATTGATTATCACGCGGACCATCTAGACTAACCCTGAGGTAATAATTACGCTCGTAAGGATTCATTTTGTGGTTTTCCAGGAGGGTGGCCTTGTCATTGATGTTGTTGACTAGCACATCAAGGTCACCATCGTTGTCTAGATCGGCATATACCGCCCCGTTTGAGAAAGTAGCCTTGTTGTCGGACCATTCGTCGGTTACATCTTCGAACGTTCTATCACCCTTATTTCTAAAAAAATAGTTTTGAAGTTTTTGTTGCGGAAGCATTTTGGCAAATTGAAGAAAATCTTCGTCTGTAGGCTTGCGTTGATTGGCTTTGAGTATATCAAGTGTCTCGGCGAGCATATCACGATCCATAACATCTCGGTACACCCCGTTGGTAATGAATAGGTCATTGAATCCATCCAAATCAAAATCGGCGGATAAGATAGACCAACTCCAATCGGTATCGGCCATTCCAGCCATTTTGCTTACTTCGCTGAACGTACTATTGCCATTGTTCATATGCAGCATATTGTGCATGTATTGATGGTGATACCCCTCGTTGACCATCAATTCAAATTGCTCGATAGAGGTCATTGCCATGGTGGTCTTCGATCGCACGTAGTCTGCCGGATTCATATCCAAAGTCATCAAATCTAACAACCCGTCGTTATCAATGTCTGCCATGTCACTCCCCATGCTGTTGAATGACATATGCTTGAAAAACTGGTCTCTTGATTCTGTAAAGGAACCATTCTGGTTATTGATGTACACCAGATCCGGAACATTGAAATCATTACATACATAAATATCCGGCCACCCATCATTATTTAGGTCACCGACCTGTGGATTAAGACCAAAACCAATATCGTTTTGTAGCCCTGCCTTTTTGGAAACATCGGTGAAATGCCCACTACCATCATTTTGATACAATCGATCACTTCCTTTGAGTTCTAAGGTCTTGGGGTCTTTCTGAATTTTTTCCAAATCCAGCACTTCTGTTCTACTGGTAATATCCGGTGTATTGGAAACATAGGCATCCAAATCACCGTCTTTATCATAGTCAAAAAAGGTGGTCTGTATGGTACGATTTGCATCCGCCAGTCCCATTTCCTCCGCTTTTTCGGTGAAGGTTTCATCGCCATTGTTCATATACAGGAGATTAGCGAACTTATTATTGTCATCTTTCCATCCCCCTCTGGAAACATAGATATCCAACATACCATCATTGTTGACATCAACCATAGTGACACCGGTGTTGAAGCCATCGTTGTGTATGATGCCCGCTTTCTGCGTTATATCGTTAAATTCAAGACCGCCCCTATTCAGGTACAGCTTATCCTCTCCTGAATTGGAGGTGAAGTACACGTCTACAAAACCATCTTCGTTAAGATCACCGACAGCAACACCTCCGCCAATGTAGGTGTACATATATTGGTAGTAATTTGATTCTAGGGTCTCTTCCAAAGTATTCACAAAATCTATTTTTGATCGCTCTGGGGAAACTTCAGTGAACATTTTCCTTTGTGGATGTGCATTGACGCTACTCCCTTTTTTTGAATTCGATTTTTGACACGATTGAAAAAGAAAAAGGAGCAGTGCAAGGACCGGAAGAAAAAGTTTAGAAAATGGTGTTACTCTCTTATTGTACATCGAAAAAGTGTCTGAATAGTAATGTTCTAAAATACGAATAATTAAAATCAAGGATGGGATCTAACCTTGCTTATTACATGAAGAATTGACTAAAAAAGCAAAGCGGTAAAGTATAAACCTTACCGCCGTACTAAAACTAAAATAAACTAACTCAATTCTTATTAATTCCCAAGATTTGGTAGCCTAGCTACTTCTCCTTCTGGAAGTGGTGCAAAGTAATTACTAGTGGATAGACCACCTAAGATCGGGTTTGAAGGAGCAGTAAGCGGTGTCGGTGTACCATTGCCATCTCCATCAAAAACGGTTCCTATAGAAACCCTTGGGTCTCTGGCGGTTCCACCTAAGGCCGCCTCGACTTGTTCCTTACGCACTAAATCGTTCCAACGCAGATATTCGCCGGCCAATTCCCATTTCCGTTCTTGGAATGCCAAGTCTTGAATGGTACCATCGGCTGCACTTACATCTGGAAGACCTGCCCTGGTGCGTACGGCATTCAAGGCAGCCCATGCATCGGCTCCTGCGGATCCCGCTTCCCCTGAAGCTTCGGCATAGATCAATAATATTTCGGCATATCTCATAAAGTAATCGTTTCTGTCACTTTGAAACCCTTGCCATGTGCCTTCCTCGAAAGGACCTACGATTTTTCGGAATACCGGATTTTGCTGATCCTTGAATTCTGTCCATGGTAACGAGTCAACGGGTGTGGTCGATGCATCGGAAATGATACTTCCGTCAGCGGCTAGAGGCATGGCTACATGATAGGTAGCATCTTTTCTTGGCCCTTCAGGAAAATCTTCAAAAAAGCGGATTTCGGCAAATGTCTCTTGCCAACCATTGGTCGGGGCACCGCTAGGAAGACCTAATTTGCCATGTTTACGATTCGCAAGACCACAAGGGGTACAATATGCAATGGTAAATAAAGATTCGGAATTGAATCTTCCGGCAATGGTATACAGACTGGCCATATCATCAACTAGTGCAAAACCATGTTCCCCAGCATTGTCCATGACTTGTTTCGCACTTGCCGCTGCCTCTGCATATTTACTGGCGTCTTTTACTGGAAACCCGGCCCAATCTAAATACAATCGAGCCAAAATAGCCCTAGCTGATCCGGCATTCGGCCTCGCGGCTCCGAGTTCCGTAGCCGTTGGGAGCAAGGATTCCGCCCGTAGCATATCGCTTTCGATTTGTTGATACACTTCTACTTGAGAGGCCAGTCCAATTTCTGGATCTACTTCAATGGAGAGGGGTAAGGGAATCCTACCGTGTACACGTGCCATTTGGTAGAACATCAATCCTCTTAAAAAATACGTCTCTCCTGTAAACACATCTTGGGCTCCTTTTTCGGTCAACTCGACCCCTTCTAAATTGGTCAGTACCGTGTTTGCCGCTAGCACCATCGAATAGACACCACGCCAGTTGGTGGCTGTTCTACCGTTGGATTGTACCACATTTCGTTGGTCGTATTCCCGGAAATCTGCCTTGTTACTGGCTCGGTGTGTCGTGATATCATCACCTGACCAGCCATTGACATAAAAAGTGGTCATCCACGCCGCTGATCTTAATTGCCCATAAATACCATTTACGGCCAGCTCCAATTCGGCGATGTTATTGTAGGGAACAACGGCCAGTAATGCCTGAGTCGGGTCTTCTTCCAAATCAAACTGTTCACAACTATTTATGGTCATGGAGAAAGCCAAGAGGCCCGCCATCCAGAGCTTCACTTTCATAGCGTTATAAAATTTCATTGTTTTCATATTTTGTATTTTTTTCATAGTTATATTAAAACCCAACCTTTAAACCAATTGAAAGTGTTCTGGGATTTGGATAGGCACCAATATTAATACCAGCAGCGGCATCTTCGTTTCCTTGATTGTTCGTCCTTCTTGAGGTGGATTCAGGATCATATCCGGAATAATCCGTAATCAAAAACAAGTTCTGACCACTGGCGTAGATTTTAAGAGAGGTTCCTTCCAAGCCGGCAACATCTTGAATGGTATAGCCCAATGCTAAGTTTGTCAACCGGATAAAGTCACCTTTTTCCACATACCGCGAGGACTCATATAGGTGAGCGAAGGCGGGGATGTCCGTTTCATTGGTTGGGGTCCAAGCATTTACCTGATCACTGGCCAGGAAGCTTCTAGAATCTCCAGCGCCACCAGTGATACCACCTTGCTGAACGTTATAAACATCAAATCCATGTTGCCCTTGAACAAAAACATTTAAATCCCAGTTCTTATAATTGACCGAATTGTTCCAACCCCAGGTGAAATCAGGGGTACCATTACCAATAGCACCAAACAATATCTGGTTGTCTTCGTCCAACAGGTATTTGGCATCACCAGGCACGGCCACTGGGTTTCCTTCTGAATTCAACGGAATATCATCGGTTGTTTTCCAGGTACCCAAGAAAGTGGCTCCGAAGAATTGCCCAATAGGTTGACCGACTTCGATACCGTTTAATATATTGCCTTGACCACCCGGAGCGGTAAATCTTCCTTCGATACGCTCTAATCCATCATATAAGGATGTTACCTCATTTTTAACATAGGACAAGGCCAAGTTTGAATTCCAATTCAGGTTTTCTGTACTGAGAATGTCATATCCGATGGTAAAATCGACACCGATATTTTCCATTTCCCCGACGTTTCGACGGACCGTAATCTGTGAATTGTTTCCCCCAAAGGTGTCCGGTAAGGCGACAGGTAACAGAATGTCGGTAGTTGTTTTCTGGTATCCTTCAACCGTAATATTACCTCGACCATTGTTGAACCCTAAATCGACTCCAACATTGAATTGACTGGTGGTTTCCCAAGTCAAATCAGGATTCCCTATTCTATTCAAACGCGTACCTGCCGTTGCCGAACTACCGTCAAAGGCATAGCTGTTGAATGCCGGTGTAGTAAAGGTGTCAAATGGATCAACATTCTGATTACCTACCTGGCCCCAACCTGCTCTTAGCTTTAAACTACTTATGGCTTCCGATTCTCCAAGCATATCATTGAAACTATAAGCCAGCGCTACAGAAGGGAAGAAACCCCAACGGTTTTCTTCTCTAAATACGGAAGAGGCATCATAACGGCCTGTAGCCGTTAGAAACAGATTGTTGTCTAAAATGTATTCAGCACGTAACATAAAGGAAGAGAGTTCTCTTGGTTCAAGACGGTTATTGACAGTCTGTCCTGAGTTCGGAGCTAGCTCTGCAAAATAGAAATTTTTACCATCTAAGCTCAAATCATTGGCGTCATATCCATTGACAACGCGTTTGGCATTGGTATATTCTTGAACTCCCGTTAACTTGATATCATGTTTTCCAAACTCTTTTTGCCAAGTCAGGATATTGGTCAATTGGAAGGAGGTAAACTTGTTATTTTCAAATGAAGTATGCGGCAATTGATCATCGCCCACTTCGACCGCATAGCGTTGTATATTGAAATTATTCACCTGCGAACCTAAGGTCATTGAATAGGAGAAGTTATCGGTAATGTCATACTTTACGTTAAGAACCCCGTTCAATCGTTCATTAATATCACGAATGTCGGTATCATTTAAGGTCCTGACCGGATTATCATTCAATGAGGCTATACCTTTTAATGATCTAATATTGTAATTGCCATCCGCATCGAATACAGGAGTGGTAGGATCCCAGGTCAAAGCTTTATAGATAAAACTACCTTGTCCGTTACCAAATCGTTGCACGTTGTTTTTGAGTTCACCCCTAACGGCAAAAATATTCACCCCTACCTTGAGTTTGTCGGTGACTTGGGCGTCGATATTGGAACGAACTGAAAGTTGTTGTAATCCGGTATTGATAACTACACCTTCTTCATCCCTATAATTACCGGATAGGAAATAACTCAGTTTTCCTTCGGAGCCACTGGCCGAAATTTGGAGATTTTCACTGATCCCCGTTCGAAGTAGTTCATCTTGGTAGTTGGTACCCCCATTTGCCGCTAGATTCGATATTTCCGCATCCGAGAAAATCGGGCTTCCCCCGGTCTGGGTTCTTCTTAAATTTTCTATTCTAGCAAACTCGTCCGGATTATCTGCCAATGTCGGTAAAAATCTTGGTACACTAGAGATAGTTGTAAAGAAATCAACATTTATTCTTCCTTTTCCCGAACCTCTTTTTGTCGTAATGATGATTACCCCGTTTGAACCTCTTACCCCGTAAATGGCAGTTGCGGAAGCATCTTTTAAGATGTCCATGGTTGCAATGTCATTCGGGTTGATAGTGGTGAGGTCCGCACCTTGTATTCCGTCAATAACTACCAACGGGCTATTATCACCTTCTATGGAGTTGACCCCTCGAATACGTACTTTGATCGCTCCACCGGGCTGTCCGTTCGCTCGGGCTACGGTTACACCCGCAGCTCTACCTTGTAAGGCTTCTTCAACCCTTGTGACCGGTTGATCTTCAAAGGCCTCGGTGGTTACCCTTGAAACAGCACCAGTAAGGTCACTTTTCTTGGCCGTTCCATAACCGATAACGATTACCTCATCTAATTGACTGGCATCCTCCGCCAATTGAACGTTGATGGTAGTTTGATTTCCAACGGTAACGTTTTGTGTCGCGTAACCTAAGTAGGAGAAAACAAGTACGGCATTAGATGAGACATCAATGGTGAAATTACCATCAAAATCGGTTTGCGTACCATCTGTAGTACCCTGCACAACAATGTTCGCACCCGGTACGGGTCCCCCAGTCTCGTCAGTTACTGTTCCTGTAACCGTTTGCTGTGCCATAGCGCTTTGCATACTCAAAAGCACCAAAAACAGCCCTGTCAGGAAGCATTGTTTTAAAAGTTTGAAGAATTGTTTTTTCATAATCATTGGTTTAAGTTGAAATAGTTCTGAGTTAAAAAATATTTTTAGGGTCGGTTCTTTTTGTTGAAAAACAGTATGATATTCTTAAATTTTTACCACTTGAATGTTGATTCCGCAATTTGATTTAAGTAAAACTAAGAATAGTGCATCACCATAATAAAAATCGCACTAGACTAAAACTAGACAAAGGCGACAGTCCGCTGATTTTCTCGAATTTTAACATTTTCGAGACATCATTGACAGCATTATTGACTTTCGCGGTGTTAGAATTTAACATTGTTTGTGTGTCATTCGTTATTTAATACATTTAGTGTACCTAGACAATTCGATAACGTACACCAACAAATGTGATGAACTTTAAACTGGTACTAGTGAACAAATGGTTCCTAGTGTATTACATATGATTTTAATATTGCTTTAACAAAAAATATCATCTTGAAATGTTCTTTTTCATTAAAGTGGCCATGTTCGATTGTTTAAAATTAGCGAGTAGTATCTGTTTCAAATGAACTGCCATTAACCGATGGTGGCACTATTTTAACAAGGGAAATGATCGGTTTTGATGGGTAGCCATCGAAATGTACTAGAAGTGACTATTTGAAAAGGAAGAGTACAAAAACCATAAGTCCGGCAAATATGGAGACTACCGCGGTTAATACACTAAAGGTCTTCAGCAATTTGGTCGTACCGATGTCATGTACTTCCTTGAACAACCAAAAAAAACTACTGTTTACTTGTATAACCCCTAATGAGCCAGCACCAATGGCAGCAGCCGTCAATTCAGGCGGGAGACTACCATTGGCAATTATGGGTGCCATAATCGAAGCGGTGGTAATCAATGAGACCGTAATAGAACCGGTAACGGTAGTAAACATAAAACTCAATAGAAAAGGCAACAGGATTCCGAAGGCTGACCATCCACTCGCATCGGGCAATAGCGCATTTACGATTTCCGTATCCTTGATTACCTGACCAAAGGCACCTCCGGTTCCGGTAATCAATATAACCGTAGCCGACTTAGCACCTGCTGTTTGAAAGAAGTCATTCAATTTTTTTGAGAAGCCCTTCCGTTCTAACAGGGGCAGCGCGAAAACGACGCCGATAAGAAGTGCCCAAACCGGATTTTTGATAAAAGCTATAACCGGCGTATCCGAAGAAAACAGATTTCCCATTCCCATCAAGATCAGTGGTATAAGTAGTGCTATGAAGGGCAAAGCGCGCTTTGATCCGTGTATCTTTTTTTTGTCGCCTTCATCCACAAGGAGTCTTTTACTAAGCGGAAGGGCGAGGTAGTGTTTGTTGAATTTTATCCAGAGCAATCCTCCAACGACCGCAACTAGGCCAACGGTCACATTAATCGGTATCATTCCGCCAATATCGGTTTCCAAAATGGCCGCTACGGCTAGCGGTCCCGGGGTTGGGGGAATCAAGGCATGCGCAACAGTCAAACTACTGGCCAGAGAAAGGCCTAATACAAGCACCGAATGTCCTGATTTACGCGATAGGGCAATGATGGTTGGCAACAGCGTCAGATAGGCGACATCGACAAAAACGGGAATACCGACTAGAAAACCGATAACGGCCATGGCCAGGGGCAGTCGCTTGATTCCAAAAACCTTGATGACGCTATCCGCAATTACATCGGCACCACCGGTTACCGCTAAAATCTCGCCCAATAAGGTGCCAAAAAGGATGACTAGGCCAATCCATTTTAGCGTATTGCCGAAGCCGCTTAAAAGGCTTTCCGTAACGGCCTCTACCGAACCACCGGAAGACAGTCCCAAAATCAAACCGGCAATCAGCAATGCTGGAATCGGATGCACTTTTAGTATCGTAATCGCGACTATGAGCAATACGATACATCCGATTAAAACAGCAAGGCCGGTCATTTATTCCCTATTTTAATTCCAGTTGTTCCACGCTCATCTGCTCCGTGCTACGAATGGCCTCATAGGCTTTGATCATTTGTTGTAATTTTTCGGGATTGGTTTTCGCCAAATTATTTTGCTGACCGATATCTTCCTTCAGGTTATATAGTAAGTACGCATCGGAATTCGCCAACTCGATATTCACCTGTGTATTGATTTGGGGTCCGTCATAGGGTGGGATCATTGCCCAATCGCCCTGTCGAAAAGCGGTTCTTGAAGTCGCTTCGATAACCATTTGCTCACGCCCTTCTTGACCTTGTCCCAAGAACAAATCCAATAACTCTTGACTATCATCCGTTCTTTCGTTGCTATCGACCAATGCGGCAATAGAAGAAAACAGGTCGAGTTGAGAAACCATCGCATCGGAAACACCGGAACTGATCTTACCTTTCCAATAGGTAAAGAAGGGAACGCGGGTACCCGCTTCGAATAAGCTATACTTTCCCCCACGGAGCACGCCTGCAGGGGTGTGGTCTCCTAATTTTTCTACCGAGTCATCATAATATCCGTCATTTACAACAGGCCCATTATCGCTGGAAAAAACAATAAGGGTGTTTTCTAACAGTCCTTCCGCTTCCAAAGTTTTTACAAATTCACCTACCATGGCATCCGCTTCCACAATAACATCACCCCTTGGCCCCATACCTGATGCACCTACAAATCTCGAATGTGGAGTTCGGGGTACGTGGGGCTGCTGCAAGGCATAATACAAGAAAAAGGGCTTGTCTTTATGCTCCTTCACATAGGTCTGTGCTTCAGCCAAAAAGTAATCCGCCATATCCTCATCAACCCATTTGGCGGCCTCGCCTCCTTTCATAAAGCCGATGCGGGGTATTCCGTTTACAATACTATTATTATGTCCATGGTGCCATTTCATTTTGAGCATTTCAGGATTTTCGAGCCCGGTGGGTTCCCCTTCAAAATTCTCTTGATAATTCACCTCAATGGGATCGTTTGGATCGAGATTGACGACATGTCCATTTTCAATATAAACCGTGGGTACCCTATCTTGGGTAGCGGCCAGAATGTTGCTGTAATCAAATCCCACTTCGTTAGGACCCGGGCTGATTCGTTCGTTCCAATTGACATTACCGGTACCAAGACCTAAGTGCCATTTTCCAACAATGCCCGTATGATACCCTTGCTTTTTCAACATCTTCGGAATCGTATTCTGCGCTGTGTCGATAATCAGAGGTGCTGTACCCGGAAGTATTTTCGCCTGTTCGTTCCTCCAAGGATAGATGCCCGTGAGTAGTGCATATCTGCTGGGTGTGCAAGTAGCGGAGGAAGCATAACCGTTGGTGAATCGCATTCCGCCATTGGCCAATCGATCAAGATTGGGTGTTTTCAATGCCGTAGCTCCATACGCGCCCAACTCTCCATACCCCAGGTCATCGGCATAAATGATGACGATGTTAGGTTTGGTTATCTCTTTGGGGGTTTCTACGCTTTTCTTTTCCTCTTTACACGATACAAAGGCCAGCAAAAAACCGACACTGATTAGGATATTTTTTTTCATGCTGTGGTATTTCAATTAGTAGTTTTCATTTATAAAATCGATACGGCGGTTGACCAAATCTCCAGCTTGATCCGTCCAGTTCGCTGGAAACATCGATTTGGGAATGGTTATCTTAAAATCGGGTCGTTGTGTTTTGATCAATGCAATACTGTTCAATATGAGATTGGTCTCGGTTTCAGACTCGGAATTTTCGAGTACCTCCAAAATTAGGGTGTTGGGTACATTCTGAACATGAAGCATAAGGTATTCAATAGCCCTGGCGCGTACCAGATTGTTGGAATCGTATTTTGACAGTTGTACTCCCATTTTGAAAAAGGGGGAGGATTCTTTTCCAAAAGTACTGCAGACCATCAAGCCCCAATATCGTTTCCAGGGATTATCGGATAACAAGGCTTTCTCAATATCCGCTTTGGCGGCCTCAAAGGGTCGTAAACTCAAATCGGCGATGTCAATCAATTCCGAAATTTCGTTTTTATGCTGTTGCCCAAAACCCACCGGATTGGAAAGGCCTGCTTCCAAGAAATAGGATTCGGGATAAAAGCTTAAATCGGGCATGGACTTCACCTGATCTTGTAGGTTTGTACGGAGTTCCAGCAGGGTGTTTTGATACTTTGGGTCCGCTGCTAAATTATAGACTTCATGCGGATCTTTTTCAATATCGTATAAGGCTTCGGGCGTACGGGCCTCAAAAAACTGTTGCTGTTCATCATTTAGATCCCCGGCCTTAAAAAGCTCCTTCCATTCCGAATAGGCTAGCATTTTGTACCGATAGAAATTAAAGAGTGCATCTACATTGAAGGGTTGGTAATTTCTCATGTATTTATATTTCCCCTTTCGAATAGACCGCACTAAATCGTATTTTTCATCAAACCTATCGGCGTAACCGATGGCCGTATCCCGTTGTTCAAGTTGTTGCAAGCTTACGGATTCTCCCAAAAAGGGTTTTCCATCGATTTGTTCGGGTATAGGGATTCCGGCCAAATTCAATATGGTAGGGGCCAGGTCAATAAATTGTACAAAAGCGTCCGTTCTACTGCCTGATTGTATCGGAGTCAGATGTTTCCACTTTTCAGGAACATAGACAACCATAGGTACATGTAGCCCACTTTCATAGATGTATCCCTTGCTTCTGGGAAGCACCCCTCCATGGTCTCCGTAATAAAAGATAATCGTGTTCTCCATCACCCCGTCTGTTTCCAATTGGTTTAAGAATTCCCCGATTTGCGTATCTACCTTTTGGTGTAAATCCCGATAGTAGGCATTGGTATAGCGGTAGCTTGGTGTGTCTGGGTGATAGGGGAAAACCGTAACGTTTTCGACTGAGGTTTGGGTAGGCGTGCTATCCATTTGGCTCTTGGTGAAATGCAATTGTCCTTCATGGGTAGCATGGAAATTCTGTACGTGGAAAAAAGGCTGACCTGGTTTTCGATTTTTATAGGTGGCTTCCTTTGAGGATTCATCCCAAACACTATCCGACTTTACGAAATTATAATCTTCCTTAGCATTGTTCGTGGTATAATACCCCGCTTCCCTTAAATACTCGGGAAACATTTTCAAACCTTCGGGCATGGGTGCCAGTTCCATTCTTCGGTGGTATTGGGTGCCGACTCTCGGTGCGTAACAGCCGGAGATGATCGTGCTTCGCGCCACAGAACAAACCGGAGCGTTGGAAAACGCATTGTTGAAAACGATTCCCTTTTTTGCCAAGGCCTCAACATGTGGCATAGGAGCGCCGCCCTCGTCATATAATTTTAGAAAATGTTTCGAATTGTCCTCACTAACGAGCCATACGATATTGGGTTTTTTCTCCGGTTCTTCTTTTTCTTGGCAGGAAAAAAGGAAAACCATCAGTACTAAGGAGACTATTTTTTTAAATGACATAACGCTTGTTAGAATTGAATTATATGGTTTCCCTCTTCCAATGTAAAATAGGTATTTCCTTTTGTTTCTTTACTTAAGATGACATTATTGATCAAGATTGAAGCCCTTGACTCGATAATCGAGGTTTATAATTGATTGCGGTCAGGCAAATAGTATTGGCGCCTGCGTCGATTCACTAAGACCGTTCCCTTCAATTACCACGCAAAATTGCCATGTATTGCTTTACCTGACAACTCTTCCTGAGGCGTTGCCTCCCATCAAACGTTCGACCTCGGCCCGGGTGGAATAATTGAAGTCACCTTTTATAGAATGCTTTAGACAAGAAGCCGCAACCGCATAATTCACAGCAGTTTGGGTTTCATTCAATTCAGGGGTGGTCAAAGCAAAAATCAAACCACCTGCAAACGAATCCCCTCCGCCTACACGATCTACAATATTTTTGATTTGATATGGGTTATAGTTCCCGTTGGAGTCCAAGGGAGCAAAAGAAGGGGAATCCGTGGCCGCATCGAAAAGCATGGCGCCCCAATTATTATGGCTGGCCGATAGACTCTCTCGCAACGTAATGGCCACCTTACTCACATTGGGAAATTGTTGGACTACTTTACGTGCAACATCGGGGTATCTAGAAGTATCGAGGGCTCCCGAATGTACGTCGGTATCTCCTGCTTGGATGCCTAAAACATCATGACAGTCTTCCTCGTTGCCCACGACGACATCAATAAAGGGAAGAATACTCCGCATGGTTTTTTGAGCCAGGTCTTTGGTGGTGTAGTTGGCGTCCCATTTCCACAGTTTTCCCCTGAAATTCAAGTCAATGGAAACGGAAGCACCAGCTTCTTTTGCTTTTTTGGCGGCTACCAATGTGGCTTCCGCCGCGGTCTTCGATAGGGCAGGGGTGATACCGCTTAAATGCAACCATTGTGCATCTTCAAAAATAGCATCCCAATCATAGGCGCTTGCTGGTGTAATAGATACGGCCGAATCGGCCCTGTCGTAAATCACGTTACTGGGTCTTTGGTTCGCTCCCGTTTCCAAGAAATATAGTCCCAATCGCCCTTCATCGGTTCTTAGAATAAAATCCGTGTCGATACCAACGGCCCGTATGGAATCCATTGTAGCTTCCGCTAGTGAGTGTTTGGGCAGGGCCGTGACATACCGTGCCTTTCCTCCGAAGTTACATATAGAGGCCGCTACGCTCGCTTCGGCTCCGGCATAAGTGATTTCAAAATTTCTTGTTTGTCGCAATCTTAAGTTTGCGGGTGAGGCCATACGCCCCATAATTTCTCCAAAGGTTACTACTTTTTTCATGGTGCTTTGATGATGTGGTATTACAATCTGATTTTGGTGATCAAGTTTCTAATTTCCAATGCGTTTTGTGTTATGGTGGTCCAATCTTCCGCTTGGATCAAATTTCTTTTGGCGACCCATGTACCGCCTATGGCGGTTATCAAATCGGATTGTAAATAGCTTGGTGCATTTTCGATATTGCAGCCGCCCAAGGGAATGAACTTCAGTCCCAAATAGTTGTAAGGGGCAGACATGCTTTCAAGGTGTTTCATACCACCCGAGGTTGCGGCCGGAAAAAATTTGAGTACTCGACAGCCTTCTTGTACGGCAATTTCTATGTCTGTTGGGGTCATGATTCCTGGCGCAAACGACAATCCTTGTTTATATGCCTCTGCGATGATTTTTGGATTGCACCCAGGTGATACAGCAAAATCCGCTCCCATATCCACTACTGCTTTTACTTGGTCAACGGTCAGTACTGTTCCGAATCCCAAAGTGATTTCCGGAACTTCTTTCTTAATTATTTTGGCCGCTTCCAATGCTGCTGGTGTACGAAGCGTTAATTCGATGGCATCAACACCTCCTTTAAGCAAGGCATTGGCCAAGGGAACGGCATGTTTTACCTCATCAACGATCAATACGGCAATGATACCTGCCGTATCGATTTTTTGAATTAACTCTGGAGACATGGCCTGTTGAACTATAGGTTGCATATTCTTGTTTTACTATTTGTATTGTAAATGTATCGTTTCGATGGGAATTTGCTTCATTTGTGAACTCGACAAAAACTAAATGTTGCCCTTATTTGGCCTATAATATCCTAGATTGCCATTGAAATCCGCTTTTTGACCAAATAATCGTCCAATGCCAAATGTGAGCAATCGTGACCGATTCCGCTGTTTTTGATTCCTCCATGGGGCAGATATATCGAATATTTGACCCCATTGATTTGAATCTCTCCAAATTGGAGGTCTCTTGAAAATCGTTCAATTCGTCTATGGTCGTTGGTAAAAATATAGGAGGCCAGTCCATATTCGGTGTCATTTGCCAAGGCCAACACTTCATCATCGGTTTCAAATGGCATTAAGGATGCCACGGCACCGAAGGTTTCCTTTTTGAATACTTCCATTTCTGGGGTCATTCCTGAAAGTACGGTAGGCTGAATCCAGTTGCCTTTTTCTTTTCCTTTGGGAATTTTCCCTCCGTATTCAAGTGTGGCTCCCTTACTTACCGCATCTTTGATCAAATCGAACATACGGTCCCGATCTTTTTTTGACACCATGGGCCCCATATCGGCATCGGAGTCTACACCATGGCCTAATTTAAGTTTGGATGCTCGTTCGATATAAGCCGCCAAGAATTTCCCATAGATATTTTGATGGACGAATATGCGGTTGGCCGCAACACAGACTTGACCTGAATTTCCAAATTTCAAAGCGATTCCCAAATTAAGTGCCTTTTCGAAATCGGCATCCTCGAATACAATGAATGGGGCGTTTCCCCCTAGTTCCATACCTAATTTTTTAATGGAAGTCGTACTGTCGGCAATCACTTTTTGTCCGGTTTGTGTTGATCCGATCATGGTCAACACTGCAGGGATGGTGCTTGTCGTCATGGAGTGGGCAACGGTGCTGCTGGGTCCGCATAAGATATTGACAACTCCTGGAGGGAAATTGATATCGTGTAAGATCTTACCGATCAAATAAGCGGAAAGGGGAGAAGCGGCAGAGGGTTTAATAATCAGCGAACAACCTGCAGCCAATGCGGGACCCATCTTAAATCCCACATTGAGCAAAGGAAAATTCCAGGCCAAATAGGCGACCGCCACCCCTGCAGGCTGATGTACCATTTTGTGTGTGTGGGTATTTTCGTAATCCGGAATCTGTTCATCGCGCATATTCTTCATGGCAGCCGGGTACCATTCCAGTCCGTTGATGACTCCTTCAATATCTTCCCAAGCGCCCGCGTAGGTCTTTCCCATTTCATAGACCATCGCCGCACGTAATTCGTGTTCATTTTCCAGAACGGCGGTCCGCAATTTGGTCATCCATTCGGTACGTTCGGCAAGCGATAATTTCGACCAGTATTCAAAACCTTTTTGGGCCGCTACCAATGCTAAGGTGGCGTCTTCTTCACCTGCCCAAGCTATTTCGGCTGTGGGCTCATCGTTGGCCGGGCATACGACGGTGTGCCTTTTACCGGAAACGGCATCGACTAGCGCACCCCCAATGTATAATTTGTGGTATCCAAAATTCATAATTGTCGTTGTTTTTAAATCAGGATTTCGGAGGAAAAATTACGTACCACTTCTTCATCGACCGTTATACCCAACCCTGGACTTTGTGGAATATCAATACATCCGTTTTTCATCTGAATAGAAGGTACTGTAAGTGATTCCCGGATTTCATTTTCCGTTCGATCATATTCGATGTACATATCAGGCGGATGCAATCGGCCTGGTATCGGCTCTTGGTTGGCTATGAAATGCAGCGCGGCGTGAAAAGCGATACCTGTTCCCCAAACATGTGGTATAATTTCAATACCCCTTGTATTGGCCAAAGTACATATCCGTTTCGCCTCACTTAGTCCACCCGCACCACAAATATCGACTTGTAGAATATCTACACAATTATTTTCCAATAGGGTCTGAAATCCGTATCGTAGATATTCACATTCGCCTCCGGCAATGGGGATGGTCGTTTTTGACCTTAATTCTCGATACTGGTGATAGTATTCAGGTGATACCGGTTCTTCAAACCACCCGATGTCATACTGCTCTATTGCTTTTGCCAAAGCGGTTGCCTCCCGAAGTGAATACGCATGATTGGAATCGACCATTAATTCAATGTCATTTCCGATCGCTTTGCGGACGGCCTTAACCAACGCAATATCTTGAGTTACCGAAAGACCGACTTTCATCTTTATGGCCTTAAAACCTTGGTCAACATACGAACGGGCCTCATCAACCAGTTTTACTGTAAGATTATCGCTTTCGGAAAAATAAAGACCAGTGGCATAGGGAATGACCCATTTGCGATGTTGCCCGCCCATTAAGACACTTACTGGTTGGTTGAATACCTTTCCCTTGATATCCCACAAAGCGACATCAATGGCACTTATCGAAGCTGCCAAAACGCCTCTTCGCGCAAAATCCAAGGTTTTTCGGTACATCTTATGCCAAAGAGTTTCATTCTCTAACGGATTTTCACCGATCAGTAACGGAGTGACTAGCTTGATTCCCGTTTTTATAAGATCGGCAGGGCCGTACCCTTCACCCCAACCACAGAGACCTTCATCTGTGGTAATCTTTACGATGCATATGCGTCTTTCACTATACGTCCATTGTGAGAAAGAAAAGGTTTCTTTCAACTGGTTCGATAAGACGAAGGCTTCAATTTTGGCTATTTTCATTGGTCAGGTATTAATGGAGCGAATCCGAGAAATTAAAATTAGAAAAGGCATTTGAATTACATTGAACCATATTTATCTGTGGCTAACCTTATTTTAACACTAATTGCCATGCATATAAGCAGGTTTAGGAAACCTCTGGGAGGTTGTATTGACTGAAATTACTGTAGTTGTCACGATATGTGCTGGGTGAGATCCCCTTAAAATTTTTAAACGTTCTATTGAAATTGGTCAGCGAGGAGAATCCGACGTCATAACATATTTGTTTGATGGGTGCCTCCCCGTTGATCAAGAGTTGACAGGCCTTACTGATGCGAACTTCATTTAAAAATAAGGAGAAGGTCTTATTGGTTCTTGTCTTGAAAAACCGACAAAAGGCGGGCGGTGTCATCACGGCAATTTTAGAAATATCGCCCAAACCGATATTTTGGGCGTAATTGGTCGAAATGTAGTTGATGACTTTATGCAACCTATTTTCACCGGCCACCTGCTTCGGAATGGTGAAGTTCGGTCCGGATAGAAGGGTATGATTTTGGCTTATGAGCAATTTTCGAAGTATGGCCAGTAAAAGTATCAACCTTTCCGAAGATTCGGCTTTCGTTAATTTTAATAGGTCTTCATGTACCGATTGCCGTGTCTCCTCAGAAAACAATAGCCCCTGATCGGCCTCTTTCAAAAGTGCCTTGATATGCACAAGTTCAGGCATTGAAAATAAGTCGATGTCCCCGAACATTCTTGTGAATTTTACCACGATAAAATCCGTTGTCACATCGTCGAGGCTGTCCACGTCATTCCGCCAAAGATGGGGAAGCCACTGCCCAACAAGTACCAATTCTCCCTTCTGAAAATTTGAAATATGGTCGCCCACAACGCGCATGCCTTGGCCTTTTAAAAAATAAATGAGTTCAAATTCTTTATGGAAGTGCCAATCACCGCCAATATGGGGTCGATAGACTCTTTTCGCATAAATGGAACTCAGGGAGTCGTGTTCCGAGGATTTGAATTGAAGTTTCACCTGTTAGATTTTAATGATTTTTACCTGCCATGAATTTCAAGAAATTGAAGCTGTGCAAACCATCGCTTTTTACATTGAATCTTAACCAACACTTTGGGATCAACGCTTTACTGCTCTTGCGGCCGTTTCCCTTGGGTTGATTTTCTATGGTAATCCGCTCGCTTTGGTCTCCTTTGGACAAATAGTACACAGCGTTTTTATCCATATGGGCACTTTAAACTAGTAAAAAATTACCCCTTTGGCAAATGTTTCTCAAGTATTTGAGTTAAAAAACGATAAGGATTGCCTGATGTGTGTCTGCCAATACGTCCATTCGTGGCCCCCAGGAAACTCTTGGTAGGTATGTATGATTTTCAATCTATCCAAATCGGCGTGTAGTTGTCTATTATGGCTGATCAATTCATCTTCCGTACCACAATCAAAGCGGATTTTCAGTACATCGGGTCTATAGTTTTCAATCACCCCGAGCACCGAGTTCTCGTAGCTATCCTCTTGTTGGTAATTGTTCAAGTCTTCTTCTACAAAAAGGGGCATCTGTGTAATATCGGTAATAGCCGAATGGGCCGAAACGGCCTTAAACCTTCCGGAGTGTTTTATACCTAATCGCAAAGCGCCGAAACCTCCCATGGAAAGTCCTGAAAGGAATAGATCGGAACTCGTGCTCACCGATGGAATATTTTCGATTACCGCATTGGTTACGTCTTCGACAATCCACTTTTCGAAATCTTTTTGATTATGCGCTAGATATCCTGAGCCGTCACCCCATAGTCCGTCGGAAGGCATGGCGATGACCATAGGGCGTATTTCGCCGTTTTGAATCATTTGCAAAGCCGTTCGGTGCACCCCTGCCTTTTGCGTCCATACCCATGAGCTGCCATAGACCCCATGCAATAAGATGACCAACGGAAGGTTGTCTATTGTTTCCCCCGGCGGAACAAAAACACAAATATCTCCACGACCTTTAAGGTTTTCGGTCTTGACCGTAATATAGCGAAGGTGGTCACTTTCAAATTGGGGATCTGAGATTTCTGTAGTTCTGAACATAGTTTGTCGGGTCTTTTATATTTGACAGGTTTCGGATGTCACCGCAAAGGTCGCAGGCAATAATTTGAATCCGTTGCTTGCTGAGTGTTTTTATAGTACTGGCGGTTCAACCAGTATCAGTATGGTTTTAAATTTACTCGATAATCGAGATTTAAAATGCTCCGACGCCTGCTTGCCGGACAGGCAGGCTTGCGTCGAAATCAATATTAATTTTCCTTCTAATGCCTCGCGGGCTTGTCCCGAGGTTATTTACTCAAATACGATTACGCCTTTGGCGTTTTTACCCGAAAGCATATCTTCAAATGCCTGTTCCAATTGATCTAACTTATAGGTCTGTGTAATCATTTCTTCCAATTTCAGCGCTCCGGAACGGTAGTGTTCCACAATTTTTGGGAAGTCTTTTTCTGGGTTACACCCGCCATATAAGGGATTGATATACACCTTGTCCCACTCAAAAAGATTCATATCGATGACGATTTCCTGTTCGATACCGCTGACTTGTACGGCCGTACCGGCATTTCTTACCATGGCTAAGGGAGCGGCGCCTAATTCAGGAACGGCCGTGCATTCAAAAGCATAGTCGGCACCTCTATTGGCAGTCATTTTCTTTACTTCTTTGGCCGCCAATAGTAGACCGGTATCTTCTCTGTCGGCCAAAATCGTGTGGGTCGCCCCGAATTTTTTAGCCAACTCCAGGCGATTGGTATTGATGTCTATTGCGATAATCTTGCCCGCTTTATTGACTTTCGCCCCCTGTATGACACTCAGGCCGACTCCTCCCGTACCAAGCACAACGACCGAACTTCCCTCCGTCACCTTTGCCGAATTTACGACCGAACCATAGCCCGTCATCACCCCGCAACTGATAATGCTTGCCGCTGCGAAAGACATGTCGGAAACAGGATTCTTGACCACGGCCGAAGCCTTGACCAAGGTATATTCCGATAAGGTGCCGATGTTAAATGAGCGTTCGATGGGTTCTCCATTATAACGCGTTCCTTCCAAGTGGGCATGGCCTTCGGTATAACCATTTGCACCGGCCACTACTGGCGAATTATTCTCGCATATATGTTCATTCCCCAAATCACATTGGAAACATGATCTACATGGGGTTGCCCAGTTTAGAATGACAGTATCTCCAACAGCTACATTTTCAACATCCGGGCCAATGGCCTCAATAACTCCAGATCCTTCATGGCCCATAACAATAGGCTTTCCCCAGTTCAGCGAATCATGGTCCGTATGGCATAAACCCGCAGCTTTCATGCGTACCAAAACCTCATTTTTTTTTGGTTCGGCGACACTTACGGTATCTATAACGTAGGTTCCATCACCTTTGGCAATGGCGCTTTTTGAAGTTAGGGTCATTTGTTTTGGTTTTAAAATTAGTTGTATTGTCAAAATTTCACCGGCTTCTAAAACCAGTGAGATCTAGAACTTGTGTACTGGCAAATGCGGTTATTCAGCTCCTAAATCATAAGATGTGCCGGCTTTAGCTCAACGGATGTATCGGCCAAATTGGATTTGTTGATCAATTGACCGGTCTTTATGAATTTTGTGCCAAGTACAAATGCCTTGGCATTATTGATTGCATCTACCGACAATAGCCGATCACCACTAAAATACCAAATCGAAAAACAAGGTTGCTCTTTTTCCTCTTTTCGAATGATGCTGTTATCGTGCCCTTCCGAAAGTCCGACAATCTGTAATTTCACATCATATTGGTCGGACCAAAACCAAGGGATGGAATCATAGATGACCTCTTTCCCGCAGATGGCCGCGGCTGCTACCTTGGCTTGATCAACGGCATTTTGAACGGATTCAAGACGAACAAATCGGTCATAATGTGGGTTATGATGAAACGTACAATCGCCTATGGCATAGATCTCTTCGTTACTGGTTTTGGCCATGGCATCTACTTTGATCCCATTTTCCGTGACGAGTCCGGCCTTTTCCGCAATCTCCGTATTTACACGGATTCCTACACCTATTATGATGATATCGGCGAAGTAGGCCGAGCCATCATCGCAAATAATTGTATGCTCAGTATTGGTTTCAACGGCAGTCACGTTTTTTTTCGTTAAAATGTCCACCCCTTTTTTTTGGTGAAGCGAATGAAAGAATTCTGACATCTCCGATACGGTAACTCGGGCCAGAATGCGTTCTTCACGTTCGAGTACCGTAACCGTTGCTCCTAATTTGTTTAGGGAAGCGGCTATCTCCAAACCGATGTACCCCCCGCCAATGATTACCACATTCTTTTTTGGGCTTTCGCCTAGGGCTTTTCGAATACCCTCCACATCGGCCATGGTCCGTAAAGGGAAAATATTTTTGGCGTTATCAAGACCTGTTATAGGAGGAATCAAAGGCCGCGCGCCTGTCGCTAAAATCAATTTGTCATACGCTTGAACCTTTCCGTCACTTAATGCAATTTTCCTTTCCCCAGAATCAATGCTCGTGACCTTAATTCCCAAATTCAATTGAATTTCGGAACGTTCATAACTTTCTTCAGATTTTAAGAGATTTTTTTGAGCCCCTTCTGTATTTGTCAAATAGGTTTTTGATAGCGGTGGTCTATGGTACGGAAGCTCCGGATCCGCATCATACAGAATGATTTGGCCCTGCCAACCTTCCTTGCGCAAGGCAAAGGCGCAATTCACCCCGGCATGACTTGCTCCGATAATGACACAAACGGTATCGGTCATTGGTGATTATTTGGCTACCGTCAAGATAACGCCATCAATGGCATCACTGATCGCGATTTGACAAGATAGGCGACTGTACGCATCGGCGTTATCATCTAGCTCCAACATATCGGTTTCAATTTCGCTAGCAGCTCCGGTTTTTTCCATATCCTCCGGTCGCACATGTACATGACAAGTGGCACAAGAACAGACACCACCACAGTCTCCGTCGATACCGTTTACATTATGTTCTACTGCCAGCTCCATTACTGAACCGGAATCACCCTCTAACTCAATCGTCTGATGATCACTTGTGATAAATGTTATTTTCGCCATATTTACTGTATAGGATTAAATTTTACATGAATGTAGTCATAGCCGACCTTACGTTGGAATTCTGCAAGATCCTCAATATTTTCCTTGCATTCGAACAGTTCGATACGATCTACTTTTTCTGCTAAGGTAGCGAGTAAGACTTTCATGATCTGTCGTGCATGTGAGGCGCCTAAACAATTATGATGGCTGAAACCAAACCCCACATGTGGATTCATTTTTCGATCGATTATGATTTCATTTGGCTTTTCGAATACCGAGGCATCACGATTTGCGGAAGCCCAACATAAGGAAACCCGAGAGTCGGCCTTCATTGCATGCTCACAGACCTGTGTATCTTCGGTAACCACGCGCCCCATCTGGGTCAACGGTGAAAAGTAGCGAATCATTTCCTCTACAGCCTTACCTATAATTTCAGGCTCCTTTCGAAAACGTTCCAAAGATTCTGGGTGTTCCGATAGATAGGCAATGGCATTGGTTACTGCATTAATGATGGTATCACGGCCTCCGGCAAAGGTCAAGACCATAACGCCCTTGACTTCTTCTTTCGTCAGCCTTTTACCGGCTACTTCCGATGCCAATAGCACGGAGTACAGATCCTCCCCGGGATTTTCCATTGCGGCTTCTATCTGCCCATCGATATAGTCATATAAAATATTCGCCTTGTCGGCATCCAATGCCGTGTCCTCACTTCGAAAAACGTGGGTACCCCAAGAAATCCAGGTTTCGGCCTCTTCATATGGAATATTCAATAATAAGGTCAAGGCACGTGATTGCAATACCAATGCGAATTCCTCGATAACCTCGAAGCTGTCCTTCTGAACCACCTCATCGACCAAGGCTGAAATCTGTGCGCTGAGTTTTTCGGTGTATTCAGGCTGCAAAGGTCTTTTGAACCAAGGTTCGATTAAAGCGCGGTAGGCACCATGAACCGGAGGGTCAAGCTCGAAGGGAATCTGACGTGTTTCTCGAATGTTCACCTCGGAGGGAACTACAATACGACCCGGCTTTGCTTCGGATTGAAATGTTTTGTAGTTGTGGGCTGTTTTACGCACATCTTTATGACGCAAAATCATTTTAACCGGATCATTTTGATCGTTGAGGTCACCAAGCCCCTTTTTCAAACGGGCATTTTCAAATGGATCGGGTAGTGCACTTTTTTCCATCACAACTGTGGCTTTTGGGATTGTTATTTTCCTTTTCACAAAACTTAGCATTATTATTTCAAAACAAGTAATCGATTTTGTTCAATACATATGCTATTCTGTTTAAAATATGTATTTTTAAGAATTTATTCAGATGTAATAGTGTATGAAACCTTATTTAGAACCCATTCCCTTAGGTCAGGAAAAGTCCATACTTGGATTCAGTTATGCTGCGGACAATTTTGACACACCTTGGCATTTTCATCCACAACATGAACTGACCTATATCGAAGAAAGTACCGGTACCAAATTTATTGGGGACTATGTGGGTTCATACGAACCTGGGGAATTGGTACTGCTCCGATCGAACCTTCCCCACTGCTGGAAAAATGCCCAGAATGGGCAAAATCAATCAAGGTCCTTAGTGGTGCAATGGAACGTTGGTATTTTTCCAAAAGTTCCCGAACTGCAGGTCGTTTTCGATTTGTTACGTACTGCGGCCAAGGGTATGCTATTCGATTTTAAGGAAACAAAAGAACTGATTCCAACCCTCAAAAGGTTGCCAAGCCTCGAGGGACACGAACTATATATTCAACTATTAGAACTACTTACCGCGCTTGCTAAATGCCCCTATCGAACGTTATCTGAGGCTAGTTTCATTGATGACTTGCCCACAGAGTATGGAAGCCGCATGTCGACCATACACGAATTCGTTTCTAAGTATTTTGAACGAAAAATATATCTAAAGGAAGTTGCCGATTTAGTCAGTTTATCCGAACAGTCATTTTCACGATTTTTTTCAAAAATGATGGGGCGTTCCTTTTTTACTTTTTTGAACGAGTATCGTATCAATAGGGCATCTAGAATGCTATTGGATACGGATTATTCGGTGGCCGAAATAGGATACTTTTGCGGGTATGAGTCGTTGCCTTTCTTTCACAAGCAATTCAACAAGTTCAAGAACTGCACGCCCTTGGTTTATCGAAAGAAGCACGGTCTTACTTGAGGTCATCACCCCTAATGGGCTAAGCTACTCTTCCAGCCTGCCTGGAGTTGTGTGGTCAGATCCGCCACAATATCCGGATGTTCCGCAGCGATATTTTTGGTTTCCGAAGGATCGGTGCGATGGTCATAGAGTTCAACGGCAATAGGTGCCATTTCTGTAGTTGTTCGGTCTTTCCAAGCGACGAAGCGGAAGTGTTCCGTACGCATAGAGTAGCCCATCAATCGATTTTCATATAGATCACGATCCCATTTCTCCGCTTGTTGTTGTATAATTCGGCCTTCCACCTCGTTAATCAGCGGACCAAAGTAAGTTTCCCTCATTTGGGCGGTCAAGGGGTTTGCGGCCCATTCGCGTAGGGCCGGAGTCGGAAATTGACTAAATGCGGTTTTCTTCCACGTTCTTTTAGGATTATCGAGCAAGGGAACAAAACTTTGGCCTTCTAGATGATCAGGTAGTTCAAGTCCTGACAACTCGGCTAGTGTAGGGTATATATCAACAAGTTCCACTAGGGCTTTTGTTTTTTGCCCACGAGTGCTTTCCGGCATATCGGGCGTGTTGATTACCAGCGGTACCCTAGTAGCGATTTCATAATTTGTGGCCTTACCCCATACGCCCATATCACCTAGATGCCATCCATGATCGCTCCAAAGAATGATAACCGTATTTTCACGTTGTCCGGTCCGCTCTAGGGCCGAGATCATTTTTCCGATTTGCGCGTCTACATAACTTACCGAAGCCAAATAGGCATGTTTGAGGGTTTTTGCCAACTCGCCTTCAATTGGGCCAGTTTTAGGGATGCCATGGCGCACTCGAAGTTCAAAAGAAGCGTGAAGCCCCATGGCAGCGGCGTTTTCGGGCGCTGTAGTATGGGTCGCCATAGGAATATCGTCTCGGTCGTACAAATCCCAGTATTTTTTGGGTGCGTTCCAGTCCAAATGGGGCAATCGAAAACCAAGGCCTAAAAAGAAGGGTTTTTCATTTTTCTCGACCATCTCTTCCATGGTAGCAATGGCCAATTCGGTATGGTAGCCATCAATGTATTCATGGTCTTCGACATCGGCCATTTCAAAAGCAGGTCCTCTACCTAGGGCATAATGGCTAACACTATTGTATTTCGCTCGAATTTCAGCTTGGTTCTTTTTATAAATTTCTTGATTTTTTTTCAAGGCATAGGCCCCAGGATAGTCCGGTTTCGCATGTTTTATCTTGTTCAGCGCTGGTTTTCTGCTCCAAGATAGTGCGGTGTCCGTAAACCTCCCGTGATAGATCTTTCCGGTATATACCGTTTCATACCCGTTGTTCTTAAAATGCTGAGGTAGCGTAATGATATCGGGATTTTCATCTCGGAAATAGGTATAATTCTCAAAGACCCCAATAGTTTCTGGTCGCGCACCGGTCATCAAACTTGCCCGAGAGGGACTGCAAATCGCTTGTTGACAATAGGCGTTTTCGAATAGTAGTCCTTCCGTAGCCAGTTTATCGATATTTGGGGTAATCGCGATTTCAGATCCATAGGCCCCAAGTTCAGGGCGAAGGTCGTCAACCGCAATAAACAAGATATTGGGTCTTTTTGCTATGGTTTGCTCAATGGGCTTTTCGCCCTTACAAGCAACTCCCAAAACGATTAGAATGAAGAAAAAAGCTATTCTCATGAGGTTCATTTTTGTTTTGGACGTATTTCGATAGTATCAATGAAAAACGGGGTCGCCTTTTTATCAGGTACATCTACTTTTCTAACTTCGATCTTAAATCGGTCGTTTGTACTGGAAGCTTCCGCTTTCAAGAACGTTTTTTTAACGGATATCCATTGGCGTCTTTCCAAACCAGTTAGGTCAATTGGAATGTCAAGTTTCGGATTTTCAAACGAGAGGTGTAGTTGTTTTACGGGCCTTCCTTGGTCTAACCATAGGTTCAGTGAAAGCTCATACGTTCCTTGGGGAATGTTGATGGCCCCAGCCGGGGATAAGGCAATTACGTTGTCGGTTTCCAATTTTTCATTTTTCCCCAAACCGGAAAATCGCAAGCTGTTGACTCCGGTGGCATAGTCGCCTTCTACAATGGAAAAGTATTTTGAGGAGAGGCTATCTATTTCCCAAAACTTTTGATAATCGTTGGTTTCTGAGCTTTCGGGCACCATTTTTAAAGGACGTGGCTGTTCTTCGTAGAGCATAGGTCCTTCAAAGCCATAAAACTGCCGCGCCAAAAGATTATCATTCGGCTTTTGCCATACACGCAGGTACTCTATTTCAAAGTCCACCGGGAGTTCTTCTTTATGGGGCATCCCGAGCCAAAAGAAAATTTCGGAATCGAGCCAAACCTCCATAGGATTGTTCAGTACCCAATCCAACCCTACATCATCTTGCGTGAAGTGATGAACCAGTTGACCATCGATGTAAATGCTCAAATAGTCTTCGCCCCAATCGGCGCCATAGATATGAAAATCGTCTGCAGTACGATAGGGAAGGTGTTCAACATGCTGAAATACATTTGTTGGCCTTTGTGCAGGCGGACTCCAATCATGGGCCGTGGCCAATGAACTCGTTGCCGTGATTTTTTCACCTTTCTTTGGGTTTCCCATTTGCTCGAAAACATCCAATTCTTGCTCGTAGCCTATTCCCCAGAAAGCTGCGGTAATTGCGGCATTGCCCGACTTTGATTTGACTTCCATATAACCATTCAGGAATCGTTTTTTCGTAATGACCGCAGCAGTGGTCACCGGCATTGGTTCTTCCTTATATTCTCCATACTTGGCCGTACCCATGGCGCCATCGGTATACGACTCTTGAATGAATTCATATTTAGGCTCCCAAGCAGTTCGCAGTTTTAACTTCCCATTTTCAACGCGAACATTATGGGGCACGAATTGGGAGGGAGCTCGGCCTTTCCAAATATAATAGTCGCCATGCTCACCTTCGATAAACCACTTGCTTCGGTCCAGTTCTTTGCCTTCGAATTCGTCGCTTACTTCTTTATTTAAAACCCATCCGCCTTCATTGTTTGGGTCTGAGGCCGGAAACGCCTTTTTTGTTTGTTGTGCAATACATCCAGAAATCGAAAAGATTACAATGAGTATATTTTTCATTCTGATTTCTTTTTTGGTGCCAAGGCCAATTGTACTTCTTCGATCGTCATGTTTTTGGTCTCCTTCAAATAGATAAAAAGAATGACAAGTCCAATGGCCACCGTACTTGCATAAAAAAGCAGTGTTGAACCTATGCCTAGATTCTCTAATTGCCACGGGAAAAATGTTTGTATCAATGAACTGGTTATACTGGTTAGGAATACAAAAACGGGTATCGCGATTCCTCGATTTGATATTGGAAATATTTCAGAAAAAAGTACCCACATCACAGGACCTATGGTCGATTGAAATGCGGCTATAAAACTTAATATTCCTATCAAAATCAATAGACCATTAAGATTAGCTGCCTTTTGAATCAAGGCGCTTGAGTGTTTTTTAGCCTCTTCTTCACCCAGAGTTTCCATCAATGCCTCCTTGAAGTCAATGTCGCTATCATAAGACGTATCTATCAGTATATTCAACCGTTCTGCACCTGACACTTCGGTAAGTTCAACAACATTTTCTTTTGATAGGGAATAGGTGGCATTATGAAACCCATAAAAGCAAATGCCCAGGCTAATAATAATCCATAGTAGTCCCCCAAGAACCATTGGGCGGCGCCCGATCTTATCTACAAGAAGTAACCCTAAAACGGTGAATATGACGCTAATCACACCTATCCAAATGGCTTGTGAAAATGCCGCATCGGTGCCCATACCCAATTGTTCAAATACTGTGGGGGCATAAAACAGTATTGCATTAATACCGGTAGATTGTTGTACGATAGCCAAGGTCGCCGCAATGATAAACGTAATTCGCATCGGCCGGTTAAATATTTCTTTGAATTGTGCCCAATCCGAATGATCTGCCCCCATTGTTTGTAGCGATTCTTTCATTTCTACAATATGGGTTTCAACTTCATTTTCCGATATAACCCTTTTCAGGGTTTCCTTTGCCTCTTCAATTCGTTCTTGAAGCACCAACCATACCGGACTGTGAGGGATAAACATCAAAAGGATCAACCATAAAAGGGCAAAAATAATCTCCGAACCAAGCATCCAGCGCCAAGTATTGGTATCGATACCCAAAGTGATGACCCATTCCGCTCCTGAATTGGCCCAATTTTGTATCATATAGTTGATGAAATAAGCGGCGGATAGGCCCACCACAATGTTGATCTGAATCATGGAAACGAGCTTGCCACGCCACTTGGGCGGGGCAATTTCGCCTATATACATTGAAGCCATTGAAATAGAACTGAAGGCCAGTCCACCTAAAAATCGAGCAGATAGGAAGATCCAATAGTTGGGTGCAAAGGCAGAACCAAGAGCGGAAATCAAATAGACGGCCGCGGAAATTTGCAAGGCTCTTTTTCGTCCAATCTTGTTGACCGCGTACCCCACGAATACAAGTGCCAACAATACGCCCCAAGCCGCCGCTCCCACGGCCGCACCAAGTTGTAATTCATTGAGGGCAAATTCTTCCGTAAGGTAATTGGTCGTGCCGGAAATCAGCGCTGCATCGATACCGAAGACAAAGCCACCCATGGCTACAATTGTCGCGTATTTGTAGGCATTCTTTTTATGATCGGTCATATGGTTTATGCGTATTGGTGGTTTATTCGTTAGCCCAAATTACGGGCATGAAAACGGTCATTTCGCTTTGCCCCCTATTACTCCAGGTGTAATACGGAATCAATTGTGTGGAGAAGCGTTCAAACTTTGGTTTTGATACCTCATTGTACATGCTTTTTAGCGCATCTTTACGGATGAGCAAATCGGTTTCTAGGGTAGTCACCCCACCTAAGACATCGGTTTTATGTATAGCCCTGAGTTCTTTATTACTTGAGATATAAACGTCTGTAATATCAGTGTCTTTGGGAAGGTCAGGGGACTCGAGAGCATAGACAATGGGACCTCTTTTAACCGCTACTTGATTTCTGACCTCTTCAATTCTCGGATGTCCTTCGATCAATTTGGCCTCCATTGGCATATGTAAGGAAATAACATCTCCTGTGGACCATTGGCGTTCGATTTTTGCAAAACTACCTGATGTGACATTGGCAAGGGACTCACCGTTTATTGTTAAGGTACTTCCTTTAGCCCATGCCGGAATTCTCAATGTTATTTCAAAAGGCTCCGATTTAGCTTCTTCCAGGGTCACTTCTACTGCACCATCCCAAGGGTAATTGCTTTTTTGGGAAAGTTTAAGAGCAGAACCATCCAACAACGTTGTTTCCAATTTGTTACTTCCATAGAGGTTTATGGCGAGGCCCTTTTCGGTTTTACTGTATGCCCACGCGGGAGACTTGGCCACCGTTCGAACCAAATTCGGTGGGCAACAAAAACATTTTAAATAGGGTTGTCTTTCTGGGAATTCTACGTTCATATGCTCATAATCCAATGCGCCATCAAT
This sequence comes from Maribacter corallii, assembly GCF_047345415.1. NCBI lineage: Bacteria > Pseudomonadati > Bacteroidota > Flavobacteriia > Flavobacteriales > Flavobacteriaceae > Maribacter > Maribacter corallii. Next base: position 57,000 of record NZ_JBLFEP010000004.1, on the reverse strand, counting down.
TTTTCGTAAGGGATTGGAATAATAATAATCCTTGCCTCCAAGACCAATGCCTGAAAGCCCGCTATTGTGCAACACCAATTCCATGATATCACCGTGTTTGGAATCACCGGTGAGGGTCAACATACGGTAATTGAACATCGAATTGCAGATATTGGCACAAGTTTCATTGTAAGCTGTCATATTCGGCATCATATATTCATCTATGAACCCCTCTTCGATTTTATCTAATCTGGAAGACCTTCCATAATGTGTTTGACCAACAGCCCCGGTTACGTACATTTTTTTATGGGTCACGTTATCCCAAAGTCTGTCCAAAGCATCGATTAATGCTTTTTCTCCGGTTTCGGCATAAACATCCGCTGCGCCGGCATAGTAATACAACGCTAACACCGCATGACCTACCGCTTCGGTTTCCTCTCTCAGCGGAACCCGTTCTTGCACCATATCACCAATCGGATAGCCTTTGGTCGCCGCGGTATCGTTTATTTCGTAGGTACCTCGAAGATTAATAAACTGTTCGGCAAGTTCTAAATAACGTTTGTCCTGAACGGTTCGATACAATTCTACCAAGCCCATGATCTGGGTCTGATTGAACCCGAACCGTTCGAGCTCAGGGGTAATAGGTACAAAAAGGTCGTAGAGATAATCGGCATGTTTGATCGCGATATCCAGGAAGTTGGTCTTTCCGGTCACCCGATGGTGAATACAAGCACTTGTCAGTAAATGCCCGCTGTTATAAAGTTCATGGTATTTTCGGTTGGAAAAAGGTTCCAGATCATCGCGAATGATTATTGGCGTGGACAGATATCCGTTGTCTTGCTGTGCCTGCCCTATAATAGTAATGATCTCATCCATTTCTTGAACGATTTTCTCGTTCTTGTTCACTGCATAGATGTACATACTGGCCTCCATCCATTTATAGAAATCCCCATCATGCCACCACCATCCTTGATGCTCCCCTTCTTTTAGACCTGCCGCGATCTTGAAGTTGTTGAGTCCGTGACCGATATCCCCTTTCAATAAGCTTCCCATGTACGGCACCATCGTTTCCTCGGCCTGTTTCCATTTTTCCGCCCAAAAACCATCCGTCCAATGACAATCACCGATATCGATACTTTTTAATTTGACATGCGGACTCTCCGTATTATTGATGATGCCGCGGGCATTGTCTTTTATCATGGCAGTGGTTTTGGGTTTTACAATTTTGGGTTTTTCCGATTTTTCACTTGAATTCCGACAGGATGAAATGAGTAGTAAGGGAGCGATAATCATTGTAGCCAAACCAAAATAGTGCCTCCGTTTCATAAACAGTTTATTGGTTATTCTTTTTAGACCAAAACTTATCCATACGTTGCACATCCCGCCATTCGTACTCTTTTTTCAGCAGCCATCTAGGGCGCTCTAAAGTGGCTTCCCAAGCGAAGAGCTCCTTGTACATTTGCAAGTAGCGCTCCGGTTCTTTGTCGGCCAGATTGTTCAATTCACGCTCATCCTCCGGTAAATAGAACAGTTCTGCGGGCCGATCGGGGAAACGAATGAATTTCCAATCGCCTTTTCGCATAACAGCTCGGGCATCACGTTTCCAAAAAAGGGTTTCATGCGGCCGTTCTGTTAGAGTTCCATTGATATAGGGAAGTAAATCTACGCCATCAATATCCTTTAGATTTTTAGTGTCTCCACCAGCTGCCTTAAAGAAGGTAGGAAGCAAGTCAAAAGTGCTTATCGGTTTTGTATAGGTTGTATTTGGGGTAAGTTTACCGGGCCACTTCATTAGAAAAGGCACTCGAATACCTCCTTCTAAATGAGTTGCTTTTATGCCACTTAAGGGGAGATTGCTCGATGCATTCGCATCCGTTGGCCCCCCATTATCATTAGTAAAAACCACAATAGTGTTTTTATCAATACCCAATTCTTTTAGCTTGTTCAATACTTTACCCACAGCCCTATCTAAAGCCAAGCCCATTGCAGCCACAATTTTACGTTTACCGGTCAATTCTGGAAATTTTGCCAAATCCTCTGGAACTGCATCCATCGGAGTATGGACGGCATTAAAGGAAAGAAAAGCAAAGAATGGCTTGTTGATTTTACTATTTCGCTCGATAAAATCCAGGGATTCGTTTGCAATAGCCTCCGTAAGATATGCTTTGGATTCTTCAAATTTTCCAAAACCTCTTTCCATTAGATTCATGCGATCTTTCGGTGCTTCTGTGTATTCAAAATAACTGCGCGCACCGCCACGAAATCCGTAAAATTCATCGAATCCCCTTTTCGTTGGATGGAACCTATCAGCTCCCCCCAAATGCCATTTCCCATAGATTGCTGTAGCATAGCCTTGTTTTTTTAGGTAATCGGCCATGGTTACCTCTTCTATCGGAAGGCCCATTTCGGTTCCGTCAACTGCCGAAACGGCACTCATATATGTGGGTACATTGTTTTCTTCATACCCGAATCGGTACTGTGATTTTCCGGTCATCAATCCTGCACGTGAAGGCCCGCAGGTCGGATGTGTCACATAGGCCTGGGTAAATCGCACACCCTCTAATGCAAGTTTGTCCAAATGGGGTGTGATCATTTCCGTACTCCCTTGAAAACCAAAATCGGCATAACCTGCATCATCGGCAAAGAGCAAGATAATATTGGGCTTTTTTGCAGGTTCAACTGTCGTTGTTTGTTGTGCCGTAGATCCCCAAGGGATATACATGACGAATAGTAAGGCTAAAAGATGTCTCATGTGCATAGTCTCTATGGTTTCAAAAGTACCGTTATCGTTTTTCTTCGAATTTGCAGGAATTATCTGGAGCTAACTCTATTTTAACCCAAAAAACAATTATGGAACCTCAGAAGGGTAAAATACAAAGCTCGCAGGCCTATTTTAGTGGTTTTTCACTTCTCAGTTTCCGCTGTTTTTTACTTAACCCTTGTTGTAAATACACCTCTGGTGAATGTACCACACGATGTTTCTTCATTTCAGGGTCGTGTAGGTCTTGACTTAGATCACAATCGAAACGGACCAGTTTGGAACTGAACTTATTCCAATTGTCCGTAACATTGATGAAATGGGCGATCCCCCAACTGATTCCACGACCATTCTTGGTGTCCGTGAAAGCATCTGGAACATAGGGAGCAGCCGCATAGGGCATTAGCTCCGTGATGGAGGCAATTTCGAAGTTCACCCAATCTTCGGCATACTGTACCGTATTATGTTCAGGTCCATCTTTATAGACTAAGGCGGCAACCCCTTCTTTAAATGGAAACAGTGATGTTTCATGCCCTGAGGTAATTACGGGGTTCAAGGGATGTTTTGTAAAGGGGCCTAAAGGGTCATCCGCTATGGCCAATCCTTGCATACGAACGAGGTCGGGACGCTCGCCAAAATCGGATTTGTAATACAGATAGATTTTACCATTGTGAACCAAGGGGTAGGGGTCGTGAATAGAGTTTTGGTCCCATTCGCCTTCCGCCCCATTGGGAATTACGACTTGGTTATAGGGTATCCAGGGTCCATCGGGAGAATCGGCATAGGATACTGCTACGGGGCAATCGTCTCCTCCATTTTTACCGGATGCCACTGAAAAGGCTTGATAGTATAAATAGTATTTTCCTTTCCACACTAAAATATCGGTAGTGGTCACAGAACGATGACCGACATTGGGTGCCGGTGGCCTTGGTATGGCCACTCCTTGTTCTTCCCAGATAAACCCGTCTTCAGAAGTCGCATAATAAATATCAGCTAGATCCCAATCCGATGATGGAATGGTATCATTCGATTTCGAGGCATTGGGAATTCCGACTGGTGGTACAGGGGTTTCACGATGCGTATACCATACATAGTATTTGCCTTTATATAAAATAGTTTTAGAAGGGTCGCGACGTGAAATGGTGCCGTCGTGATCCTTATAATCAAAACCCTCGAGTTCGGTATATTTGAATTGACTGAACAGTTCGTTCTGCTCTGGCCTTGGTGAGGCATAATCGGTATATATTCTTTCCATAGCGGCGCTCAGGGCCCTTTTCGGTTTTTCTTCGGGTAGATGAAACGGGAAGCCTCCTTCATCTTGCCTAGCGTTCTTTTCGACCTGTTTTTGAGCACAGGAATTGAACAATACGCTCCCAATGAGAGCGAAGGCTATTGCACGATACTTAAAGTTTCTATGGATTATCATTGGTTTGCGGGTTTATCTTCAATAGGAGAGAGGTAGGTATAGTAAACACCATAGGTGCGTTCGCCTTCTATAAAATCATTGACCAGAAACGTTTTCCCCTTTTCGAGATAGACGCTAAAATCAATTGCCTCATCTTCCCTGCTGATTTTCTTTTCTAAGATCTGGTTGGCGATTCGTATTCGGACCTTTTCGGGCGAGATGGCTTTATAGGTAAACCAATTTTTGGGGTTCTTTTCAGGGACTCCCCATATACGTCCAGGATTTTCCTTCGGCCATCTTCGACATGAAATACGATAATGGCCCTCCCTTTCAATTTCAAGGGCATGGGTATTGTTTTGGTTCTTCTTACCCGCTGCCACCTGTTCACTTTTCCAGATGGCCAGATCATCACCTATGGCATGTTGAATGGTCAATTTTATTTCTTGCTGATCGGCGTTTCCAATTATTGCTGCGGGGAATTCGGAATACGTGTCATTCTTTTTTGCCTTTTTGAGGAAGGCGGCATTTTCCTTTAGCAGCTGATCGACAACTCTTGGATGTTCTTTTGCGAGGTTGTTCAGCTGCATTCGGTCTTTTTCGATATGGTACAACTCGGTACCGTTGATCAATCGCCATTGGTCTTTGATGATACAGGTGTTCTCCACATCAAGTGGCTGTCGCCAATCTTGTCGACTATGGATGAAAATAGTGCGTTCTTCCAGTTCTGTTTGTTTTTTAAGGAGTAGAGGACTTAAATCCAAACCGTCCAATCGCCGTTCTTTCGGAATGGAAATGCCACATAAGTTGGCCAATGTAGGCAACAGGTCAATATGAGCCGTTTCTTCATCAATATTCCAACCTCCTTTGATATCTCCATCTTTCCAACGAATGAAAAAGGGAACCCGATGTCCGCCCTCGGTCCGGTCATTCTTCTTTCCTCTAAACCCATGGTTGTAACCAAGGGTTCCGTCTTTGCTGATTCCGTCAGAGGTACCATTATCGGTCATGAAAATGAGAATGGTATTGTCGGCGATCTTGTTCTTCTTCAAGAACTTTTCAAGGGTTCCGAAATTCTCGTCGATATTGGTAATCATGCCATAGAACTCCGGATTCAATATGTCGCTTCCCTTTAATGGCTGGTAAGGAGCAGCATACTTCTTCTCCACGTAAAATGGACTATGCGGTGCATTGGTTGGGAGGTAAATGAAAAAAGGACGGGCTTTGTGATTTTCTATGAATTTCATGGCCTCTTCAAACCATACATCCGTACAGTATCCTTTAAATTCTTTAGGTTCATTATTTACATAATAGGTATCATTAAAATAGGTATTGCCCCAGTAATCAGATAATTCTCCAACACCCCCAGCCTTATGATGTACAGCCATATCAAAACCCATATCAGTGGGGCGTACAGGGTAATTATCCCCTAAATGCCATTTCCCGAAAATTCCTGTTTTATATCCATTTGTTTGAAAGAGTTTTGCCATGGTGAGGGCTCCCTGCGATAAGGCATCACGTCCTTTATAAGTAGCCCAAGCTCCATTGTTTATGGGGTAGCGTCCGGTCATGATTGCTGCTCGAGTCGGAGTACAAACGGGATTCACATGAAAATCGGTCAAGCGCACGGCATTTCCGTAAAATTTATCGATGTTGGGGGTTTGTATCCACGGATTCCCGTGGGCACCAAGCTCACCGATCCCTTGGTCATCGGTCAGGATCAAGATGACATTGGGTTGTCTTGATTGAACTCCCTTTTGCGAAAATGAGGAGAGGTAAATCAAGAAGGTACAGTATATTAAGCGATACTTCATTCCACGGTTTTATCCTTATTGACATTTTGTAGTTTAGTTTGCTTATCAAGACCTTGTTGGAAGTATACTTCGGGCTTGTGCCATACCGTACTTTTCTTAAAGACCTGTGGATTGTCATAGTCTAAGCTTAAATCACAATCAAAACGGGCCATAATGGAATGTTGTTTCCCTGCACCACCGGCATTGATAAAATGACAGAGTCCCCAGGTAAATCCCTTTCCATAATCCGTATTAGTAAAGGCATCCGGAATATGGGGGGCCGCGGCTACAGGTGTGAACGAAAGACTGGAAGCTATTTCAAAATTTACCCCATCTTCGGAATATTGCATGGTCTCACGCTCATTTCCATCCCTTATGGTCAAAGCGGCTACTCCCTTTTTAAAGGGAAAGTAGGTGGTTTCATGTCCTGAGGTCATCACCGGATTCAACGGGTGTTTCTCAAACGGACCTAAGGGGTCATCCGAAATAACCAATCCGTGGCCAACAGCATACCGATCCCTTATTTCTGGCCATTTATTAAAGGCAGCCTTGTAATAGAGGTAAATCCTGTTCCTAAATACAATAGGGTGTGGATCATGGGTTGCATCTTGGTCCCATTCCCCCTTTTTTCCAAAAGGAATGACCTTGTCGGCACCGTGGGTCCAAGGTCCAGCTGGACTATCGGCGTATGAAACGGACACCGGGCACCAATCACCACGAAGGCCGCTTGGTTCATCAAAGGCCTGATAGTACAGGTAATATTTGCCTTTCCAGATCAAGATGTCGGGCGTGGCTACTGAACGCCAACCTGAATTCGGTTTTTCGGGTCGGGCTACTGCTATTCCCTGTTCTTCCCAAGTAGTACCATCGATACTTGTCGCATACCAAATATCACATAAGTCCCAATCCGTGGATGGGATTTCATCAGTGGCCTTAATCGCATTTTTAGCTCCTATCGGTGGGATCTTTGTCTGCCTTTTGGTATAGTAGATATAATAGGTTCCGTTAACCTTTATGGGTCTTGAAGGGTCACGTCTTGATACCGTTCCATCCTCGTTGTGGTAATCAAACCCCACTAATGGCGTATACTTGAATTGTGAAAAGAGTTCATTGTCATGTATGCCTTTACCAGGATAGTCGAACATTCTTTCGGTAGCCGTACTCATAGGAATATCAGGTTTCTCCGTTGGTATTTTATGCGGAAAGACCGCTTTCGATATTTTCGCCGAAACTGGGGCCGATTTGGTTTCCGGTTCACCACAGGAAACCACCATTAAGAAAGAGATGATATGGAATAAGATAAATGGGATTTTCATGGTCGGTTACGTTATCATTCCAATTCTTCAAGAAATTCCCGTGCCAAATAGGCATAGGTCTGATTTTCGGATTTTGAAAATTCGAGAATGTTCACACGCGTTTGGGTTTGCAGCACATTGTTTCCCCTCAAATAATTAAAAAAGCCCTTGAGTTGATTCTTGCTCATCGCACCCAGTTTTTTGGAGAGCAGTTCGGGAACATAATCGGGCGCTTGCGCTAAATATTTAATCATCAAGCTTCTACTGCTCGAATCCACAATCTCAAACGCATCCCAAAAAGGACGTTGCAATTGGGGCACATCCTTAAATTTCGAGGTTAACCTTTTGGCGACAATGCTGCGCACAAGTGGGGTACCGGTTCTAAAGATTTGGGCCAACTGTTCATAATGTGTCCCGTATTCAGGAATATCCATATGGTTCAATGCAAATAATTGATACCCAGGATTTACGCTATAGAGCATATGTTGGGTCGTTTCCTTGTCTAAGGTAGCCAGCGTATGTGCTTTTAACTGTTCTTGAATGTCTCCATGAACCAAGTGCCATGCCGTATAACACGAGTATAGGGCCCCTGAAACCACGGCTTCCTTAACTTGGGTAATGGTGGCACCGGAAATGGCGTCAACCCCATTTACCGTTCTCATTGTTGGCTTTTCAACCAGTTGGTCGATTGTTCGGCGACCTAAAGGGCTTTTATCATCATTTAAAAGACGATGCAGTTTTTGATAGTCCTCTTCTTCAAAGACATCATGGTCATGTTTGGTCAAAGGCATCATGGGGTATCGGTCAAATCCGGCGTACTCGCCTAACAACGTCCAATAGAATTTGATGTTCATCAGTTTGCATTCACCATCTGCACAAACAGGGGTAGCTATATCCGCTGTATACAATATAGGTGCTTTTTTTTCATCGACCAATGCAAGCACCTCTTGCCTGCCGTAGGAATCTATCTCAATAAAAAAATCTGTTGGTTCGTGATGCAATCTTATACCCTCTTTCCACTCGAGCACAAAGTATTCCGGAGGACTATCCATGAACTCTTTCGGAATTGGACGGGTTCCGGAAAGTAGACCTACTAAAACCAGAAAAAGGAGGGTTCTCATTTTTTCGATTCTGGAATTTTTTCAAATTTTTGTCGTTCGATCAGGGCCAGATACTCCTCTAAATAACCCGTATAGATTTCTCGGGGGTTGACGTCGTACTTTTTGCACAATGCCGCAGCAAAACCCACCGCGGCCCCCATTTGTCCGGTTGTGCGCATGACCCGTGGACCACCGAGTCCCGCATGCGAGCAACTGAAATTTCGCCCGGCCATAAATAAGTTCGAAATGTTCTTGGAATAGAGACTGCGATAGGGAATGTAGTATTGCGGTGTCTTGTAGAACAACGCCTCGGAAATAAAATCGGGATTTTCTTCATCTTCCAAAACAGTCTGGTAGTGAATATCCACATCGCGAACCTCGATAACGACTCCATCAGGAAACTTACGCCCTTCTTTGGCATCGTTGAAGGTGAAGATATGGTCACCGACCAAGCGTCGTGATTCGCGTTTTCCGACAAGGGAGGAAACCCACTCCAACTTTCGCTTGCTATTCAATGAATCTTTTTTGGCATTGGCGAACGAGCCGTAAATCGCACGTAACATATGGTCTCGAATATCTTCGGCATCATCGATTTGATTGTGGTCGGGACTACTGAATTCCCATTGCCACTCTCCGGCGACCCTTGCATATTTTTTTGCTACGGACATGGCCCAGGGAACATCAGGAAATTCTTGTGCTACCTCTGTCTCCTTTGAACCCCACAGTACGGAAGACCCCATAACCGCATCATCGGGTTCGGTCGGGGTCCATAGTTCACCATGTTCTTCCCAGGTTTCGTCGTAGGTTTCGGAGCTCTCGCGCCCATAGTTGAATTCCGCACCTGCCCAAAAACCGATCCATCCGTCACCGGTGGAATCTACAAAACGGGGCGCGGTAAAACGAATGCGATGACCAGTGGCGGTATGTCTGGCATCGACATATTGAATTGAATTATCTTCGGCTTTTGCGTCGTATGCCCTGTGGTTTAAAAATAGATCGATGTTCTTATAACTCTTTACGTTGTCATCCCTTTTTTTCTGATCTGCTTTCGCTTCGGCACTTCCATTTGGATAGTGCTCCGTATCCAATTTCTTAAGAATACGCTCAAAATTCCCATAGATACCCAAGGTATGTACACGAATCTCTTCACTGGCATTTCCGCCCAAAACCGGTCGATCATGAATCAAAGCCACTTTGAGTCCCTCTTCCGCCGCCGCTATAGAGGCGGCACATCCAGCGATTCCCCCTCCGATGACTACCAAGTCATACGATTTGGTCAATGATGGAGCATTCGGTTCAGCTTTTACTTTCTTGCGCCATTCAACTAACTTTTTGAATGCCGATGGCGGCTCTTCGTATTTTGTTGAAAAATAAATGGCATCGCACCTACCATCGAATCCGGTGAGATCCACCAGTTCTATATCGATTTGCTTATCGGTGATGCCCATTTTATCGACATATTCCCAGCCCCAGCCGGAACGGAGCCCTAATACCTTATCTAGTGTTTTTTCTCCTATTTTCAGCTGAAATTGGCCAGGGGCCTCCCAATCACCGGGGACCCAGTTTTTTGTACGGACCCAGATATGATATTCCCCTAGTGATTCAAACGACACCTGGGTTGTGGCATTTTGTACAGGCTCACCGATACCATGGGCCAATAAATACGGTGATCCCATTTGCTGCTCGAATTGTGGGTCAATGGTCCACCCTCCAGGATTGTCGAAACTCTCAGCTTCGACTAGGAGGTCTTGACCGATGAGACGGTTCATTCCCAGTAGGACACAAAGAAGGGTTATGTAGTGAAGTGTTTTCATTTCGTATGTTAATCGTTCCAATGTGCGTCGATCACTTTTTGTATATGTGGATAGTTTGCGTCGGTTTCATTCAGCTCTTCACGTAGCGTAATGAGCTGTCGCTTTAGATCGGCAATGGTATCGGTATATGCTGGGTCTTCGTAAGCATTGTTCATTTCCTTCGGGTCTTTTTTCAAATCGTAAAACTCCCAAGCGGGAGGCGTGTGGTTGGTAAAGTCGTTACCCCAGCTCTCCTTATTCCAGGTGGCCTTTGGATCATCGGTATCGACCCAGTATTTGCCATAATAAAATATCAGTTTATAATCTTTGGTACGTACACCAAAATGCGCAGGATTTTGATGGCGGTGGGCCAAATGCATCCAATAGCGGTAATAGGTGGCCTTTTGCCAATCTGCGGGCTCGTTACCGGTTTCTAAAATGGTTTTGAAACTTTTTCCTTGCATATACTCTGGGGTTGTTCCACCAGCCAATTCGATCATCGTAGGGGCGAAATCAGTATTGTTGATGATGGCATCCGTGCGGCTAGCTGCTTTGATTCTTTCAGGGTAGCGCACAAAGAAGGGCATTCGCATCGATTCATCGTACATCCAGCGTTTGTCGATATAATCATGTTCGCCAAGCATAAAGCCTTGGTCGCCGGTATAGACGATGATGGTGTTTTCAAGAAGATTTTCTTCCTTCAGGTAATCCAACAGGCGTTTGATATTGTCATCGACCCCCTTTACGCAGCGCAAGTACTTTTTTAAATAATCTTGATAGACTTTACTGGTATAGTTTCGTTCTTCCTCGTCAATTTGCCATTTCACATATTCTTCCGGTTTGATATCCCGTGCATTTCGGTATTGTTTATAAATGGTACTGTCATTCCAATAAATATTCATGGCCTGGTTTCGAATGACATTTCGATGGGAGACCGATGAACCCACAATTCGCGTTAATGAATCATTGGTGCCCCGAATGGCTTCGGAACCATGGTTTCCGATAGCATACAGACTTTCAGGCTCGGGGATAAACGTATCCGCAAGATAGTCCTCATAGCGCGGGGCATATTCGAAATCATCATGGGGTGCCTTAAAATGATGCATCAAGAAAAAAGGTTGATCGGGATTCCTTTTATTTTTGAGATAGTCCAGGGTAGCATCCATAATCATATCGGACGAATGCCCCTTGGTTTGAACCACGTTTTCCGGCCATGGATTTTCACCTTGGACCCGGAATTCGGGATCATAATACTTTCCCTGTCCGGGCAATACCTGATAGAAATCAAAAGCGGCAGGTTCATGATGTAGATGCCACTTACCGACAATGGCGGTCTGATAGCCTAATTTCTTCATTTCCTTTGGAAGGAATTGTTTTTCCGGAGCAATCGCCCCTTCTAAATCCAATACCCCGTTGGTCTGTGCTCGTTGTCCGGTGATAATGGCAGCCCTACTCGGAACACAAATAGCATTGTTCACGAAAGCGTTGTCAAAGATCATCCCCTCTTTGGCAAGTGCATCGAGATTCGGCGTCGGATTTAGTGCTGCCAATCTGCTGCCGTAGATCCCAAAGCCTTGCGTAGTGTGATCATCTGACATGATGTAAATAATGTTCGGTTTTTGGGAACGGGCTTTTTCTTCTTCTTTTCCATCACAAGAAATAAAAAGGAATACGAGTGCCACGCTAAAAACGATAGTAGAAGCGATGGATTTGATTTTCATAAGGTCGGTTGTTTCACTTGTTCAAGCTGATCGGTATATGGATAATGCTGTTTAAATATAGCGAAAGTATGACACGATAATACCTATTCTTACTAGACAATAGCTCAACAATGGGTTAAAAAGTAACTCATATGTCTTTCTGGCGGTCCAAAAACACAAAGGCCAAGTCAAACATGACTTTAGTCATATTTTGAATCGTGCGGGCTACCTAGCTTTGGGGAAAGATTATAATTAAATTATGTGCAGTTTAGTTCAGAAATACAACATACCAGGGCCAAGATATACAAGTTACCCCACTGTTCCTTATTGGGATTTGAATTCTTTTTCCGGAAAGAAATGGGAAGAATCGGTAGCCCATAGTTTCAAGGCGACCAATTCAAAAGAGGGAATGAGCCTCTACATTCACTTACCGTTTTGCGAGAGTATGTGTACGTTCTGCGGTTGTCATAAGCGAATTACCAAACGACACGATGTTGAATTGCCTTATGTCCATGCAATTCTCAAAGAATGGAAGCTGTACCGCAATCTTTTTTCCGAAAAGGCTATGATTAAGGAGTTGCATCTTGGAGGGGGTACGCCAACTTTTTTCTCCCCGGAAAATTTAAAAAAACTCATTATGGGCATTTTCCGATATACCCATAAGGCGGAGAACGCGGAATTGAGTTTTGAAGGGCATCCGAACAATACCACCCGTGCGCATTTACAGGCGCTATATGATGTGGGTTTCAGAAGGGTCAGCTATGGAGTGCAAGATTATAACCTGACGGTTCAGAAAGCCATTCATCGGGTTCAACCTTTCGAAAATGTGAAGCGGGTAACCGATTGGGCTCGGGAAATAGGATATACCTCTGTGGGTCATGATATTATTTTTGGGCTTCCCCACCAGACGTTGAAACATGTAGAGGAAACCATATTAAAAACGAAGGAACTGCAACCAGATCGCTTGGCATTTTATAGCTATGCGCATGTGCCTTGGATGAAAGGTAATGGGCAGCGTGGTTATAAAGATTCGGATTTGCCCTCTGCTGATGAAAAGCGTCAACAGTATGAAAAGGGAAAGGCGCTACTCATCGATGTAGGTTATCACGAAATCGGTATGGATCATTTTGCCTTGGAAAGCGATACCCTTTACCAATCGATGGAGGCAGGAAAACTGCACCGGAATTTTATGGGCTATACCGCATCGAAGACCTCTTTAATGGTAGGTCTTGGTGCATCGAGTATCAGTGACAGCTGGTATGGTTTTGCCCAGAACGTCAAGAGTCTGGAGGAATATCAGCATTTGGTGGAAAACGATATCATTCCCATTTTCAGAGGACATATCCTGAACAAAGAAGACCAGATCGTTCGCAGGCACATCTTGAATTTGATGTGCAACTTCGAAACTTCTTGGGACACCCATCGCGGCTATCTTTCAGAAATGGATAGTATACAGGACAGCTTGGCCGAAATGTCCGCCGACGGATTGATCGTAATGCGTGAAGGTCATCTTAAGATAACTTCTAAAGGCAAGCCTTTTGTCCGTAATATCTGTATGGCCTTTGACTTGCGTTTGCAACGAAAGGCCCCGGAAACTAAATTATTCTCTATGACCGTTTAAAGGGCTTCATAATAAATGAAATACGAATCGAACCCCTCAAATAAAATTCTTTTGACCAAAGGTATCTAAACTAAAAATAGTGCTCTATGAAAAAAATAATCGTACCCGTAGACTTTTCAGAACAATCTAAATTTGCCATCAAAGTTGCCGCTTCCTTGGCAAAAAAACACGATGCCGAGATTTTGGCATTGCATATGCTTGAGTTGAATCAGGCCATGATCACCTCCTCTGAGGGATTTCATCCTGAACAGACCGTTTTTCTTCTCAAGCTGGCCGAAAAAAGATTTGGTGAATTTTTAGACCGACCTTGTTTGGAAGGTATCAAAGTGACTCCTATTATTAAGCATTTTAAGGTTTTTAGTGAGGTCAACGAGGTGGCCGAAGAAAACGGTGCCGACTTGATCGTAATGGGTTCGCACGGTACCGATGGTTTAAAGGAGATATTTGTGGGATCTAATGCCGAGAAAGTAGTTCGCAACGCGGATATACCGGTTTTGGTCATCAAGGAAGAAATTAAGGACTTCAAAGTCGAACGGTTTGCTTTTGCCTGTGATTTTAAGGAAGAGAGTTTGACAGCTTTTCATAAGGCCAAGGATTTTGCTAAACTACTCAATGCCGAACTGGAATTGGTGTATATCAACACGCCTGGAGATGACTTTCTAAGCCATAAGGATACCTATGAGCAGATCAATACGTTTTTAAGCAAAGCGAATGCGGGCTTGGAAGTAGAAATCTATAATGATTATAGTGTACAGAGTGGTATCTTGAATTTTAGTGAAACCATCAGCGCTGATATGATCGGAATTCCGACCCATGGACGAAAGGGGCTCTCTCATTTCTTTATGGGAAGTATAGGGGAAGATGTATCGAATCATTCTACAATACCAGTGGTCACCTTTAAGATTTGATCTGCTGGATGAATATCGGGTTTTAATTGCGCTCCGGTGTATTCAAGACAATGGCGAAGTTTATTTGAAGACCAAGTAGTTAGGTTGAGCTGGGTTGTCGCATCACATCGTCGCTATCTCTTCCTCTAACGACCGTAAGATGCTGGAACCTTTTTCCAAATCGTGGCCTAACTGAGATTTGACCTCTTTAAAGTCCGCCCCCAAACGGTCAAAAATGGTATGGTAATACGCTATACCGTCTTTAAGATTAGCAGCAAACGTTAGCATATATTTTTTTTGTCGATCGGTGACCCTTTTCCTGGTATCTTCAATTTTGTCTTTTAAATAGTCGAGATAAATGAAGAGTTCTTTGATGAACATATTAGGGCGGTCAGTCCGATCCATAATATTCGTTTTACCATAAATATGGCGGATCATATCCTGTAGTGATGTAATCTTCGAAAAATAGGCCATGTTCGGTCCAGGGCATATGGATACCCCATCTCCCTCAATCTTTGTGTCAAGATCGTATGCGAGCAAGGCAGCCGTACCCAATCCTACGCAGGTACACGATTTTTCGGTGATTTTTTGATAGTGGTATCCGTATTCCGATCTGTTGAGGTTTAGCGTCGCTAACTCTTCTAGTTTTTTATTTTGGTATTGCCGCGAAGCGGTGCAGAGACCATTTTCCTTGAAGTCTTTGTTGAGGGCGACGAATTTTTTCGGGCAAGGACTGCCCGGTTTTCCATGTGAAATCCGAATTTCTTTTTCAATGTCTTTGGTATTGCCCTTTAAACTGTGGAAAGGGATACCTAAAGGTGAGATATTGCTCAAGTAGAGATCTTTTTCCTTGGCCCGTACCAATTTCTTCAAGGTGGCCTTATCTACCGTTGTAGCATCGGGAACCAAAAGGAAGGCTGAACCCCAACCCACGGAATCTACTTGGTATTCTTCCAATAGAAATCGATGCTCTTCAGCAGTACCAACACCCCCTTGTGCCGTAATTTTTAAAGGCAATGGTCGCTTCGGTATCGTCCGCCCTTTGAGTTGAAGTGCATTTATCAAGAGTTCGTGGACCGTCACTATCAATTGCTTTCGATTATCCTTGAATTGTTGCAAGATCGGCCCCATAAGGTAACCATCCGTGGCAAAGGCATGACCTCCGCAATTGAGTCCTGATTCAATACGGTATTCCGATACCCAAATCCCTTTCTTTGCTAGAAATTTCCCTTGTATTAGAGCCGATCGATAATCACTTACCTTTAGAACGATTTTCTTTTCGATATAGCCGTTGGAATCGGGAAAAAACGCATCGAACTGCTCCAAATAGCTATACAGTCTAGGGTTCATTCCAGCGGAAAGCACTACGGAGGAATGTAATTTGCTTTTTGCAAATCCTCTTAGGGCCGCGTGGGCATCATTAAATTCAGCGGGTAGTTTCTTTTTTTTAATATAGTTCTCCTTATCTACTTTTGTCATGATGTTGACATCGATGCTTCCCATTGGCATATGTTCTTTCATCCACTTTTTGACGTCTTCCAGATTGAAATCGTTTCGTGTCAACTGAAAAAACTCTTGTTTGAATACTGACGAATCCGGGAGTGAACTGAAGTAGTGTTTGATGCTGTTGGCCGTTTCGGTCGTTGTCGTCTTGAAATCCTCAAATTTTTCTTGGGCAATATGCTGTATCGTATCGAGATACGAAGTAATACGCAATGCCCTGAAATCGTCTATTTTGTCCGTAATCTCGTTATAGGGAAGGTTGAACTTACCACAGTACATTTTGCGTAACTTTTCAAGAAGGATATCATCGACTAGAGATATTACCGAGTCGATACCGAATTGAGAAACTTTTACCGGGGAATCAATGGTAAAGCCGATGCCCATAACGGGAATGTGAAAAGAATGTCCAGTAGTCATAGAAGGTTATTTTGATTTCTTCAAAAGAGTTAAGTGCCTCCGAGCCATTTTTGTTCATGAGGTGGAGTCCGTAGTGTACAAAAATGGCCTTTATGCCTCCCCTAAAACATGATTTTTATCAGGTTTTTTTGGCCTGATTAACTGTTCTCAATCCGATGTTAACAACCAAATTATCTGAAGGATTTCTAGAACCTACCGCAAACAAATGATGTCTTTGAAATTACATCTTGGGTAGCGTTCCTTTACTTTTTTGTAGCAGCTGTATAGGGCGTGATTTTACGTTTATTCTAGGTTTTTGACCTACCGACAACCTAAAATTCGTTGTACAAACGTACGCACGTATCGCGTTTTTGGGCTGGGTATCGCGATTCTCAATGGATATTTTAAACCTTGGTGCTGGCAAGTTGTCTGATTCCATTGAATCTGGTATGGCTCTTTTTTACGAAACGTTCGGTTCAAAGGACCGAAGGGCAGGTGTAAATTCTTATTCCGTACCCCAATTCTTCTTTTCCTCCTCGCTCCAAAGTAACGGGAAGAATTTTCGTTGTTGATATTTTGGATGCAAGTATTTTTTCCATTCCGACCCTCCGGTCGCGGCTTTGTTCTCTCCTTTACTATTTAAATAGTGTTGCGCCGTTTTTAAATGTACCATGGGCCATTTCATGTTGTACAGATGGTCAAATTCCTTCAGTTTTTGCTTGAGGTGTTCAGAGGGGTCTTGAATCTGTAATACTTTATCTTCAATGGTCTTACCCTTATTTTTCTTGGCAAGTATCATTAATTCTTCCAAGTATCTTTCTTCAAACTGGATAAGGGTCAATGTTTTTTTATGGGATTTACGGTCGAATCCTGCATCTTTCCAATACAGTTGTTCAAAATATTCTTCAAGGGTAGGGTGCTCTGGCAGTCTCTTTTTGCCTTCGGAGTTCACCAGATTTTCTAAACGCGTACAATACAATTCGATAAATCTGAACTGGGCACTTTGAAAACCACTTGCCGGGGTAAGAGTGGTTCGGAAGGTATTATAGTCATCGTAGTTCATTCCATCTTTCATAATATCAAAAGAAGTAATAAGCATCGTCGTATAGCGATTGAGACGGTTTATTTTTTCAATCAAAAATGGTTCGTCAACTTTTTTTTCTTCAACGATCTGCTTGATTTCATGGCGCATCATTTTTAATAAGAGTTCCGTTACCTGATGATACATAATGAAAATGGTTTCATCTTTGAAATCGGTACGAGGTTTTTGTAGGGATAATAAGGTGTCAACTTCAACATAATCCCAGTACGCAATGGGCTTTGCATGTAGTAAACCTTGTAAATAGGTTTCAGGATTCTCACCCAATTCCTCATATTTCTTTTGGATCTTTTTATTGGTATTCACAATGATTATTTTATGTTCGTAGATGTCGATGGTCTATCAGTTCAAGCACTTTGATCAAGAGGTTTACATGAACCGTTACGTCAAAACTCCCATCATAAAACGGTAGAGCTCTTGCATTTGTGGTTTCCCTTTGTGTTTTCCGGTTCTACCGAAAATGTAGAGCACTATCCACAACAGTACCATAAATACCATCAATACAAGTTGAAATTTGTAGGGTTTGTTCAACGAGGCACTTGAATAGGCCCAAACCCCCAAGATGATGAATATGGTGGCTACTCCGAAATGTAGAAACATGAAAAAGGTCCATAGGGTCGGATTGGGTCCAAAAACCCCGTGCAACTTACTGCTCGTTTCATTCAAACCGTCGATTTCTAGATGTAGTTGCGGAGACCAGAAATGATTGTGTTCCGGACTGAATTTGATAAATACATGTTCGTCTAAACGCTTCACCAAGAATGGGGGTATTTGCGATTTTTCAAAACTTTCTAGAAGCTGTTCTTTTGGAGTTGATAGCTCTAATTGAAACCGAGGCCTTAAAACGATGTCATTGGGTATCGGCTTCATAAGCGTTTGATTAGTTATGGCACTCGACCGTACTGGATACCATATCCAAAACTGGAGCGGGGGAGAGGTAGGGAATACCTAGGCCCAACCCTCGTAAAATAAACAGCGCACCGATCAAAACAATGAAAACCGGTATGAGTCGTTGCACGTTTTGACGGACAGCACCTTTTAATAGACCGCTAAAGTAAATGGCGGCGGTCATGAGCGGAACCGTACCTAACCCAAACAAGACCATGTATAAACTTCCCTTGAGCGCATCGCCCATGGCGATTGCTCCAAACAGGGCCATGTATACCAATCCGCAGGGAAGAAAGCCGTTCAAAAAACCGATGGTGATAAAGGTATCGGGCGATTTCTTTTTGAGCTCTTGACCTAGTCGACTTTTGATTTTTGAAATAAGTCGGTATACGGGTTTTGCCAAACTAAAACGTTTCATGCTTTTATAAGGGATCAAAACCAAGACGATCATTACTATTCCAATGATGATGGAGAGTTTTTGTTGTATTCCAAAGACATAAAGTCCTTTGCCAAGCAACCCGAACACCAAACCGATAAGGCTATATGCGGTAAGTCGCCCAAGATGATAGATCAAGACCTGTCCGAATTTTCGATACCCATTGGTTCTGTCTACCGGAAGCATAAAGGCGATAGGGCCGCACATACCAACGCAGTGAAGACTACCCATTAAACCCAATATGATTGCCGATACAAGCATGTTAGTACGTTATACTTTCTTTATGTAAATAAGTTTCATTCTGATATTCCCAAGAAACCGTAATGTTCCAACGGCCACCCACCAAGCGTTTGTCAGGTATGAGCAAATGTGAATTGGACAGACTTATTGGAAAGTCAAAATCCAAGTGCTTATTGGATGGCCTGTATAGGAACACTTTTCCTTCTACTTTTTCTGCGGTCACCTTTTCTGGGAATGTTACGAGGAGGCCGTTTGTGTTTTTTTCGATAACCAATTGCACAGCATCGGTTTTGGCATTGGTCTCCGCATCGATTTCGTCCTGATAACTCAATTCTGCCCTGTAGTAGTCTTCGGTGACCAAATCGTGGTTGGCTTTGTCATCGGTACTCATGCGTACGACAAAGAAGAGAATGAAGCCGATAAAGGATATGATAGCTATGACGATCGAAGTTCCCCAGTTGAGTTTCATAGTTTAGGTCTTTATTTGGATTCCTGTTCTTTCAAGAATCGTTTATTATTATTTAGGTCCTTGCGCATAGTGCAGGGCCTTTTCGCTGCTATTAATTGTAGCTTCTCGGAGCTAAAAATGCCGTGGTGGTCGTTTCAACGAGCTTTCCATCACTGTACACTCCGATTTTTACTTTTTCCTTATCACTTTTAATGGCGGCATTATTGATTTCAATGAACAGGGTACCCTCCGCCAAGTCTTGTGCCGGTACGGTGAAGTCTTCATTGCGGACCAGTTTTACAGCTCCTTTGTGTGATAGGAGTTTAAAATTGACATCAACTACCGCTTCGGTGGTCTTATTGACCAACTTGTAGGTATAGACATTACTGATAATATTACCTTCCTTGTGTTCATACAATTGCCCCGGAAGTCGTAAGATGTTGGCTTCTAGGTCATTTCGTAGGAATAGCATCCCGACCAGAACGCCGGTCAAAATGGTCAATACTGCCGTATAGCCTTTTAGGCGGGGTGTGAACTTGAACTTCTCTTTCTTGGTGATTTCATCTTCACTAGCGTACCGAATGAGTCCTTTGGGCAGGTTGACCTTTTCCATAATAGTGTCGCACTCATCAATACAAGCGGTACAGTTAACGCATTCAAGCTGCGTACCGTTTCTGATATCGATACCGGTCGGGCATACATTGACACATTGAAAACAATCGATACAGTCTCCATGGCCCAAAACGTTGCGATCTTCGTTTTTTCGCCATTTTTTACGTCCATTTTCAGCTTCCCCTCTTTTATGGTCGTAGGCAACAACAATGGACTTATTGTCCAATAAAACACCTTGCATTCTTCCATAAGGGCAGGCAATGATGCAGACTTGCTCTCGAAACCAAGCAAAGACCCAAAAAAACACTCCGGTAAATATCAATAACGATATCATGGTGCTTACATGCTGCATGGGGCCGTCGGTGACATACTGGATCAACCGATCACTTCCGATCAAATAGGCGAGAAAAACATTCGCTATGATAAAGGAAATGATGAAAAAGATAAACCACTTCGTCCCCCTTTTTCTTATTTTTTCAGCATTCCAAGGTTGGCGATCTAACTTGATCTGTGCGCCTCGGTCTCCATCGATCCAATATTCGATTCTTCGAAATACCATTTCGAGGAAAATGGTCTGGGGGCACATCCATCCACAAAAAATACGCCCAAAGGCTACCGTAAATAGGGCAACAAAGATGACACCGATGATCATTGAAATGACAAAGAGGTGAAAATCTTGTGGCCAGAAAGGAAAACCGAAAATATTGAAACGACGTTCCAAGACATTGAACATCAAAAACTGGTTGCCGTTGATTTTTACAAAGGGTGCTGCGATCAAAAAAATAAGCAAAACATAGCTGACGCATTTTCGGTATTTATAGAACCGGCCGCTTGGTTTTTTGGGAAAAACCCAAGCGCGTTTGCCCTCGGCGTTGATCGTTCCTATGGAATCCCTAAAGTTCTCTTGGTCTTGAGGCATGATGCTACTCCCTAAATCCCCCCTTTGCAGGAGGGAAATTATTGTTTCAGTTTACGGCTACCGTGGTAGAATCGGTGACCACTGCCGTTGAATCTTTTTCTTGTACCGGAGGGGTCTCTTTTGCAGGTGCGTCCGGGTCTATCCAAATATCCCCTTCAGGTGCTTTGGGGTTGGCAGCAGTCGTTCCTTGAAAGGTGAGCACATAGCTTGCCACTTGCGCCATTTCTGCAGGTTTTAGACTCTGTTTCCATGCGACCATTCCCTTACCGTCACGACCCCCTTCTGAAATGGTATTGAAGACGTTTTTAATACCGCCACCCAAGATCCAGTTGTCATCGGTAAGATTAGGACCGATTCCACCGCCACCATCGGCCATGTGACAGGCGACACAGTTGGTTTCAAAAATACTTTTACCGGCATTGAGGTCCGAAGCGTCGGTCAATACTTCTACGGTATTGACATCGACCAAGTCTTTGGCCGTTTTTTTATAGGCTTCGATTTCCAGTTGCGCAGCTGCCACTTCCTGTTCGTATTCCATGTCTTGATCGTAGTCGTTCATCACATGAAAACGGATCAAGTAGATCAGGCCGAAGATGATGGTTGCATAGAACATATATACCCACCATGGTGGTAATTTGTTATCCAGTTCACGGATACCATCGTAATTGTGGTCTAAAATAATCTCTCCTTCTGCTTCGAGGGGTTTAGATCCCAGCATCTTTTGATAGACCCGTTTTCCCCATTTCCATTCCCAACCTTGGGATTTTGCTTCCAGATAACGTTCTTGCGCCTCTTTTGACATCGACAAGAAGGAGATGTTCTCCACTGATTGCAATATCAGCGCCACGGCAATCAATAGCAAAAGAATGGCGAACAGGAAAAATTGGGTAATCGGGTACTCGATAATCGCCGGTTTGTCCCCTGAGTCGATGAAGTACTCCATAAGTCCGAAGACTA
This sequence comes from Maribacter corallii, assembly GCF_047345415.1. Taxonomy (NCBI): domain Bacteria; kingdom Pseudomonadati; phylum Bacteroidota; class Flavobacteriia; order Flavobacteriales; family Flavobacteriaceae; genus Maribacter; species Maribacter corallii. The sequence continues at coordinate 35,174 of NZ_JBLFEP010000004.1, read as the reverse complement.
CGAAAAAGATGATTACAATATATAACCACCAGGGTCTTGTATTTTTCATATCTCTAAGTTGTTTTGTTGGTTGTCTTTATCTAGGGGTAATTCACTGACTTCTTCGATATAGGACTTTGATGCGGTGAACACCCACCAGCCTAAAATCATGAAGAATGCGAAGAATATGATCAATGATATCATCGGATAGGTGGCCACGCCCTCTATACTTTCCATATAACCTTTTACGAATTTTAACATGGCTTATTTGTTTTCTGATAGTAATTCATCTGTTTCCTTGATCTTGATATCCGTTCCGAGCCTTTGCAAATAGGCGATCATAGCAACGATTTCGCGGTCTTTCATTTCTATGAAATCTTGACCATTCTCGGAGGCATACTTTTTATCGGCCTCATACGATTTTGCAAAATCGGGATCAGCGTACAAATTCTTTTCTATTTGTGTGGCTTGCGCGGTCATATGGGCAGGTGCATTGGCAATTTCCTCAGCGGTGTAAGGAACACCTAATGAGACCATAGCTTCCATTTTGGTCTGTGTTTTACTACGGTCATGTTTGTTTCGTACGAGCCACTGATAGGCGGGCATGATCGAACCAGATGACGTGCTTTGTGGATCGTACATGTGGTTTAGGTGCCAGTTGTCCGAATATTTTCCACCGACGCGGAGCAAATCAGGACCTGTACGTTTACTACCCCAGAGGAACGGGTGATCGTATACGAATTCACCAGCCTTGGCATATTCACCATAACGTTCTACCTCACTTCTAAACGGCCTGACCATTTGCGAGTGACATCCGACACAACCTTCACGGATGTAAAGGTCTCTACCTTCCAATTCTAAAGGGGTATATGGGGTGACGCTAGTAATTGTGGGAATATTTGACTTGACCAATAGGGTGGGAACGATTTGTATGATCCCTCCGATCAAAATAGCGACGGTGGCCAATAGTGTCAGTTGAATCGGCTTACGCTCCAACCAAGTGTGAAAGGTCTCGCCTACGGTCCTTCTAGCGGCCACTCTTGTCAATGGGGCAGCTTCGGCCAGTTCATCTTCTACCTTGCTGCCTGATTTAATGGTGATTACCACATTGTATATCATGACACAGGCACCGATGAGGTACATGGTACCGCCAATGGCGCGCATCCAGTACATGGGCATGATTTCATTCACCGTCTCCAAGAAGTTGCCGTAGACCAAAGATCCATCAGGATTAAAGTCTTTCCACATCAATGCTTGCGTAAAACCGGCCACATACATTGGTAGGGCATATAAGATAATCCCTAGCGTACCGATCCAAAAGTGGAAGTTTGCCAAACCTGTGGACGCCAACTTGGTCTTGAACATTTTCGGAACCATCCAATAGATCATACCGAAGGCCATGAAACCATTCCAAGCCAAGGCACCAACATGCACGTGGGCAATGATCCAATCGCTAAAGTGCGCGATGGCATTTACATTTTTTAGTGAGAGCATTGGGCCTTCAAATGTGGCCATGCCATAACCGGTAATGGCGACCACCATGAACTTCAGGGTAGGACTCGTACGAACTTTGTCCCAAGCACCACGAAGTGTTAATAACCCGTTGATCATACCTCCCCAAGACGGGGCGATCAACATCACGGAAAAGGCAACACCAAGATTTTGCGCCCAATCTGGTAAAGATGAATAGAGCAAATGGTGTGGTCCGGCCCAGATATATATGAAGATCAACGACCAGAAGTGCACTATCGATAGCCGATAGGAATACACCGGTCTATTGGCCGCTTTGGGTACGAAGTAATACATCAGCCCCAAAAACGGTGTCGTTAAGAAGAAAGCAACCGCATTGTGCCCGTACCACCATTGTACCAAGGCATCTTGCACACCGGCATACACTGAATAACTCTTCAATGCGCTGACCGGAAGCTCTAGACTATTGAAAATATGCAATACGGCAACCGTCACTATGGTAGCCAGATAAAACCATATGGCGACATAGAGATGGCGCTGTCTTCTTTTTAAGAGCGTACCTATGAAGTTAACGGCAAAGACTACCCAGATCAACGTAATGGCAATGTCAATAGGCCACTCCAATTCAGCATATTCCTTTGAAGTAGTATAGCCTAATGGTAAGGTCACTGCCGCGGCGACTATAATCAACTGCCAGCCCCAAAAATTAATTTGGCTCAACATATCGTTGAACATTCGGGCCTTAAGAAGCCGTTGGGTCGAGTAGTAGATACCCGCGAACATCGCATTTCCAACAAAGGCAAAGATGACCGCATTGGTGTGCAACGGACGAAGACGCCCAAAACTCAACCACGAAATACCATCGGTCAAGTTCGGGAAAATGAACATGAAGGCCAAAAGGAGACCTACCAGAAAACCTACGATTCCCCAGAGCATTGTAGCGTAGAGAAAGTTTTTTACGATTTTATTGTCGTAATAGAACTGCTGTAATTCCATAATTATCGTTGTTTATTTAGTTGGATTTTATCTTGCTGTTTGTTTTTTACAGGGGTCTCTTTTTCGTGAACCAATTCGTCTTCGAATAGCATACGAACCGATGGTGTGTACGCGTCGTCATATTGCCCACTCTTTACCGAAATGATAAAGGCGATGAAAAAGAAGACCGCAACGATGATGCTGATGGCCAATAACACATAAATAACACTCATACCTACCTGAATTCTTGTGTAAAATTATGCTGATAGCCTTTCCTAAAACATGACATTTATCAGCTTCGTTTTTTATTTTTTAAGGTTCTATAATTTTCGTTTTTTGTTGCGCGGGCGGTTTCTCCTTGATAATCGAGAGAAGGGCCGCGACGATGATTAGGTTTTTGATAATGTACTGCCCCACAAGGGTTAGAAAAATGGGGTATCCATTGAAGGAAATCTCGTTAAAAAAAAAGAGTGGCGTGAAGGTGCAGAGCAAATGCCCCAAGGTCACGAAAGCTACTTTTTTGGGATGGATATTCAGCAAAAAAAAGATTCCGATGCCCACTTCCAATGCCGCTAACATTATGATGGAAACATTAGCGGGAAGTATACCCAGGGTCAATTGGGAAATCGTATCGGTAGCTAGCCCCTCTGCCGGACTCAACTCGGGAAAGAATTTAAGACCACCAAACCAGAGGTATACCAGACCGATACAGATTTTTATGAAACTATTTTGCCAGATATTTTTCAACACGTGCATACAGTTTTTAGGTTAGTTTACGGTTCATTAAATTGGTCATGACCGTGGTGAAAGCCACTACACTTATCGAGCTCAATGGCATCAAAATAGCTGCGATGACTGGCGATAATTGACCGGTCACGGCAAAATAGAGCCCGATCAGGTTGTAGGCCAACGAGAGCCCAAAGCTTAGTTTTATGATGTTCATCGCTTGTTTTGACGCAAGGATGTATGCATACAATTGCTGAAATTTGGAGGCATCCAAGATGGCATCACAGGCAGGGGAGAACACGTTTACGTTTTCCGAAATGGCAATACCCACATTACTTTGTGCCAATGCCCCGGCGTCATTGAGGCCATCACCTACCATCATTACGTTCTTATCTTGTTGCTGTAAGGCTTTGATAAATTCCAACTTTTCTTCGGGTTTTTGATGGAAGTAGAGGGGAGTCAATTTAGGAACCAATTTTTCCAAACGCCCTTTTTCACCATCGTTATCGCCCGATAAAATGGCAAGCTGGAGGGTTTCCGACATGGTTTTAAAAACCTCGGAAAGGCCTTCACGATACTCATTGTGAAAGATGAACTTGCCTTTGTACACATTATTACTGCTAATATGAACGGCCGTGTTCGTACTTTCCTCGATTTGTTGCTCCCCAACGAAATCAGCAGAACCAACCTTCATATGATCGTCTCCCATGCTGCCTTCGACCCCTTGGCCCAAATGCTCCTCATACTCATCTAAAGTGATGATATTCTGCTCGTTAAGTAGGTCATAAAGGGTGCGGCTGAGCGGATGGTTCGAAGCTCGGATTGTGTTTTTAAGTAATGATTCCTCCTCGGGGGTCAAGGGCATGCCCTCATAGGTAGCTACACTTTTTAAAGAGGTGGTTATGGTACCGGTCTTATCAAAGATCGCAGTGTCTATTTGTGCCAGTTGTTCAATGGTACGGATGTCTTTCAGATAGAATTTCCTACGACCGAAAATCCGTAACATATTCCCCAAAGTAAAGGGTGCGGCCAGGGCAATCGCACAGGGGCAAGCTATAATCAATACTGCGGTAAAGACGTTCATTGCACGACTCGGGTCGGTATACAGCCAATACGCTGATGCCACTATGGCAATGGACAAAACAGCGATGGTAAACCGTTTTCCGATACGGTCGGTCAGTGTTTGAAAGGTACTGGATGTATCCTTCCGAAAGACCGAATTACTCCAGAGTTGTGTCAAGTAGCTTTGCGATACCTTTTTTAGGGCCTCCATTTCAATTAGACCATTCAGCTGCTTGCCACCGGCAAAAATCTTATCGCCCGATTCCTTTCGGACGGGCTCTGATTCACCGCTTACAAAACTGTAATCAATTCGTGCCTTTCCATTGATGAGAATCCCGTCGACCGGAATCAATTCCTCATTGCGGATCAGTAGACGATCCCCTTTTTTGATATCGTGTACCTGAGTGGTTTCTTCCGCTCCCTTGGCATTGATTCGCGTCACCGCAATCGGGAAATAGGATTTGTAATCGCGTTCGAAAGAAAGAAAGGAGTATGTTTTCTGTTGGAAGAACTTGCCGAGCAGCAAGAAGAACACGAGCCCCGTGAGCGAATCGAAAAAACCCGGTCCCCAATCAAAAATAATTTCCAAGGTACTCCTCACAAATAGAACAAGAATACCGAGGGCTATGGGAACATCTATATTTAACAGGCCACTACGCAGACCCTTATAAGCCGAAATGAAGTAGTCTCTACCCGCATAGAAAACCACAGGTAGGGAAAAGGCGAACATCAACCAACGAAAGATCGGTTCGTACCGGTTCAGCCAAAATTCCCCCCCCGACACGTCACTGGTCGATAAATCAAAATAATCCGGAAAAGAAAGGAACATGACATTGCCAAAGGCGAATCCCGCAACCCCTAACTTATAGAGTAGGCTTCGGTCTACAGGTTTCTTTTTATTGTCATAATCTTCCAATGAAATATTGGGCTCATAGCCAATATGCCCCAAAAGAAGTACCAACTGTTTTAGGCTAAAATCAATGGTGTTATAGGTGATTCGAACCGATTTTTTTGGAAAATCGACTTGCGAACTTTTGATCGCTGGATGTAACTTATTCAAATTTTCCAAGACCCAAATACATGAACTACAATGAATGTGTGGAATGTAGAGATTGACAATTTCCATGTTACCGTCATTGAATTCGGTAAGCCTACCGACAATGGATTCATTGTCAAGAAAATCATACTTTCCTTCGATGGCATTGGGTGTAGCCCCGGCAGACGATTCTAGGTCATAGTAATACGATAAATCGTTGTTCGAGAAGATTTCATATACTGTCTTGCAACCGTTACAGCAAAACACTCGGTCATCGAAATCGATGCGCGTCTTGGTGCAATCGTCACCACAGTGATAGCAGCTTGGCCTATCCATATTCACTTTACTTATACCTGATGCAAAAGTGTGGAAGTATTCCACTTTAAAACATGATATAAGTCAGGTTTTGGAAATTTTTCGGTAGTTACCTTTGAAGCATATTAAAATGGATGCGGATGACTTCCTGTGATTTTCAAATAGCCAAGCAATTTAATTTTTTAAGGAGCATGACCGAGGTCGAACGGGCCGAATTGACGAAAACAAGTAGCCCACGACACCTTCAAAAAGGGGAGGTGCTCTTTATGGAGGCAGAGCAATTGCAAAAACTATTCTGTATCCGTGAGGGTGCCTGTAAATTTTCTAAAATAGATGAAAAGGGTAAGGAGCATATTACAAAGCTGCTCGGTAAGGGAGAGTTGATGGGCCGTAGGTCATTGATTTCCAAAAAGGGCGCCATGGTTACCGCCACGGCCATTACGGACACAACGATCTGTTCGGTTGATAAATTACCTGTGCTAAGGTGTTTAATGAAGAACACCGATTTCTGTATGGATGTCATCAAGGGCTTTGTGGAAGATACCGAGGAGGAAGCCAAAAGAAAGGGGCTCTTTGATAACCATCAAAGTATCACCAAACGCCTTGCCGGACTCCTTATCTATCTCGATGAAAAATTCGGCACGGAAAGGGATGGAACTTTGAAGCTGTTCTTGAAGCGTGAGGATATGGCCAATTTGATCGGTACCTCGAGTGAGTATGTAATATCCATTTTGTCGAGGTTCAAGAGGGGAGGACTACTTGATTTGGAACGGGGAAAAATACGATTGCTCGACAAAAAAGGACTTGAAAAAATGTGCTGACCCCAAACCCGAAATAAGCGCGCCAACTAGTTTATTAAAATGTTAAACTTAATTACGCCCAATACTGTACATGCCCATGCCGTGGGAGGTTGTTGGGTAATAGTTCAAAACCTATAAAATTATAGGTTTTGTTTTTTTCGTATCTTGTATTTTTGACTTAGTCAGGTAAAATATTCACCATGGAGCATCAAGAAGAACAAAGTCGTTGTGAGAATTGTATCGTCCGGCAATTCAACGCTTTAAGGGCGATGACCAAGGAAGAACTCAAGAAGGTTTCCGACTCCAAAATTTCCAAAAAAATCAAAAAAGGCGAAACACTTTTTGAGGAAGGCGAAAAACTCAATGGGGTGTATTGCGTGCGCAATGGTATTTCCAAACTGGCCAAACTGAGCGCCAACGGAAAAGATCAAATTGTGAAGCTTGCCGCAAAAGGGGAGGTCATCGGTCAGCGTTCCGTTATTGCCGAAGAACAGTCTAATTTGAGTGCCACAGCCGTAAGCGATATGGAGGTTTGCTTTATTCCGAAAGATGATATTATCAGTACGCTACATACCAATCCGAACTTTACGCTGGAGGTGCTGCGTCATATGGCACACGATCTAAAGGAGGCGGATGACGTTATCGTGAATATGAGTCAAAAGAACGTAAAGCAACGTATAGCAGAAGCCTTTTTGTATTTAAGAAACAATTTTGGGGAAGATACTGAGGGTTATCTAATGCTGACCCTTTCCAGAGAAGATATTTCCAATGTTGTGGGTACTGCTACGGAATCTTGTATTCGTATCATTTCGGAATTCAAGAAAAAAGGATTTTTGAAGACTTCGGGTAAAAAAATCGGTATTGCCAATACCAAGGCACTACAAGATATGGTCGACGGTTTCTAAAAGCGGGCTATAGACCGAGAGAAGGCTTCATAAAACACGACGGAAGTATCAATGAATTACCTTAACCAAGGTTCATACCTAATTCCATTTAAAACCTGACTTATGTCATAGTTTCGGCATACGACATCCGCTAATTTTACCCTGTAAGTTTTAGACGGATACCTATGAAAAACATTTTGATTCCCACTGATTTTTCGGAGAATGCTTGGAACGCTACGTGCTATGCCATCGCCCTTTTTCAAAATGAGGAATGTGTTTTTCATTTGTTGAATACCTATACGCCGGCCATTGCCAGTAGTCGATTCATGGCAGCGTCAATCAATGGGGGTGCGATGGAAAATGGGGCACACCAATGCTCTCAAAATGGACTTGAAAAAGTATTGAAGCGCATTAAAACAACCTGTGCAGTTCCAAATCACGGTTTCAAGACTATCTCATCATTCTGTATGTTGGTCGACGAAATCAAGGATATTGTCAAAGACCGCAAGATCGATTTGATCGTTACGGGCACAAAGGGGGCTTCAGGTCTTGAAGAGGTATTTATGGGTAGCAATACCGTACGCATCATTAAATCGGTCGAAAACTGTCCGGTGTTGGCAGTACCCCAAAATTTAGACTTTAAGACTCCTGATGAAATCGCCTTCGCAACCGATTTCAACCGATTTTATACCCAATCGGAATTGCGGCCTATGCTTGAAATGGCCAAAACCTTCAATGCGGTCATCCGAATCGTACATGTGCAATATGAACTCAAGGCCCTGACCGAACTACAACAATTCAATTTGAATATGTTGCGGAAGTACCTAGGGGAGCGTGAGCATTACGTGCATACCGTAACGGAACTGAATTCGATCTCAAAAACCCTGGAGGCCTTTACAAAAGAACTCGATATCCATCTGCTGGCGATGTTGAACTATCAACACAGCTATATGGAACGGGTCACCCGAGAACCGATTGTGAAGAAAGTGGCCTTTCATACGCAAATACCACTTTTGGTCATTCCCGAATTGGGTATGAATGCCTCTTCTATGACCCAAGATAAGAGCCTAGAGACCGTTTCTAGTTAGTGCGGTTTCCTATAGGATTGTCTTCGTAAAAATCTTCAAAGGTCTTTGCCGTTTTGTAGTTGTCGGTCAATACATTGTAGACCATTATCACAACGAACACTTGACCGATGACCGAGCCAAAGAAAATCAAGTTGAACGGAAGATTCATCGAGACCATTACCGTCACCGAAACCAAAATAAGGGTGGTGAGCGCCACCCAAAACATAGCGGAGTTTTGCATTTTTATTTTAAAGGTACCACATTGCTGTCTTTAGGCATGTTAATCGAAACTTAAAATCGGTGCTACAGGTGCTTATTCAAGTAAGTTTGTCAGAGAAGAAATCTATGGTACGTTTCCAAGCCAATTCCGCATCCTCACGATCGTACCTCGGAGTCGTATCGTTATGAAACCCATGGTTGGCGCCTTCGTACATATGGGCCTCATATTCTTTGCCGTGTTTCTTTAGCGCCGCCTCATAGGCGGGCCATCCTTCGTTGACACGTTTATCCAATTCCCCGAAATGAAGCAGTAAAGGTGCATTGATCTGCTCGATTCCTTCTTTGGGTTGCCCGCCATAAAACGGTACAGCCGCCTCGAGATCGGGTACGTTGACCGCCATCATGTTTGAAATCCACCCTCCGAAACAAAACCCGACCACGCCGACTTTGCCCGTGCATTCCGGATGGTCTTTCAAGTACTCGAATGCCGCGATAAAATCGGCCAACATTTCATTTCGATCTCGCTTTCGTTGTAATTCGCGACCTTCATCATCGGTACCAGGATAGCCTCCCAAAGGGGTTAGTGCGTCCGGAGCCAATGAAATAAAACCGGCCAGAGCCGCGCGACGGCCCACGTCCTCAATATGCGGATTTAAACCTCGGTTTTCATGAACCACGAGAATCCCGGGAAGTTTTTCTTTGGTATCTGCAGGCTTTGAAAGAAGTCCCTTGATTTCACCTCCCCCTTTTGGGGAATCATAGGTGATAAAATTAGACCGTAACCGTTGATCATCTTGTTTGATCTGTATCTTCTTGACATAGTCAGGGGAGATAAACCCCAATAGGGAGGCTACGGTAACCCCTCCAACAGCATAGGTCGATAGTTTATCCAAAAACAAGCGTCTGCTCACTCGATCGTGCGCATAATCGTCATAGAGGTCAAATACCTCTTGTTTGATGTCTTCTTTTTTTAGTTCCTTCATAACACGTTTTATTTTCATCCAATGCATTATCTTACATGCATCATTTTAAAGATACGGAATATGAAGAATATGACCTTCACCTTTTTGACCCTCTTTCTCATCTCGACTGCCCTTATGGCGAAGACCACTACAAAAGCAACTCTGACTATGGAACATGCAGCGGAAGGCCAATACACGCTACTCATTGAGGGGTATGACTGGGGCCCTGGGGTCAACAAAGTGGTGTTACCGATGGAGCAGATGGTTTCAGAAGTCGATTTCCGGGATTTTTCAGTGGAGGTTGAACGAAAAGCCGAAGGGGTCGAGATGAGACCTGGTGAAGCTAAAGGAGCTCGAAAGGTGATGCACGCCTATGTTTCGGATGCTATGGGAAAGGCAGTTGCGACGGGAAACCATGTTGCCTTGGTGCTTTTTGTCAGTCCGAACGATGCCTTGGGTTCTCCTATAAAGTATGTCTTCAAAAATGGCCGGGGGAGCAATCAATGGATCGATTATAAACTTGTCGTCTCACATCTTCCGTCAAAGAAGGTCTGGAATACTGAAACCGAAAGGATTATTAGTCGACTTAAGGAATTTGATTTGAGCGGAGTATATACCCAAAACGAAACAAGGCTCACCTATGGTTCCTTCATACCGAAGCACGAGGGTAAAGCGCCGCTGATTATATGGTTGCATGGAGGTGGGGAAGGGGGTACCGATCCGAGTATCCCTCTAATTGCCAATAAAGCATGGAACTATGCTTCCAAAGATATGCAGTCGATTTTTGGGGGTGCCTATGTGCTGGTCCCGCAAGCCCCGACCTTCTGGATGCAAAGTGCTACTGGTGATTACACTCGTGGTGATAGAAACGATATTTATAACGAAACACTGATGGGGTTGATCAAGCAGTATGTCAACGACCATCAAGGTATTGATACCGATCGCATTTATATCGGTGGATGTTCGAATGGCGGATACATGAGTCTAAAACTGATTTTAGAACATCCCGATTACTTTGCGGCCGGCTATATCAGTGCCTTGGCTTTTCACAACAAGTACATCTCGAATGAAGAAATTGAACGGATCAAGAACGTTCCGATGTGGTTCGTACACGCAAAAGATGATCCGGTTACCCTTCCCAATGAAACAGTAGTTCCGTTATACCAACGTCTGGTAAATGCCGGTGCCGCCGATGTACATTTTTCATTTTATGATCATGTAACCGACCTATCCGGATTCTACGGGGGTACGGATTACCGATACAACGGACATTGGTCGTGGATCTACTCTCATGCCAATCATGCCGATTTCGAATTAGATGGTACTCCCGTAAAACTAAATGGAGCAAAGACCACTATCATGGAATGGATGGCCGCCCAGAAAAACTAAAGTTTCGATTTGAAGAGCCGAAAATGATGAAAACGCATTATACATTGTCAGGGTGCGGATGCGTATATCCTTCTCTGTAAGCGCGTTGCAATAAAGCCGTAGCTTCTGGGTCATCTTTTACGGTCTTGCTTTGTGAATCGTAGACCAAGGGCCTACCCAGTTCCATAGATAGGTTGGCGAGAATACAACTGGCCGTTGAAATATGCCCCTCCTCAATATCCGCAATAGGTCTCGACCCTTTGGCAATGGCATTTAGAAAATCAAGCATATGCCTTCGCGTTGCTGGTGCGGCATTCAGTTCATTATCTTTCTCAACGAGGTCTTCAGGGTATTTTTCTTTTTCGTACAATACGTCATAATGAATCGGTGCGACGTCTTTTGAATGGGGTACAAAATCAGCTTGCATGGTGCTGCCTGATAAAGTCCCTTTTTCTCCATAAAGTTTGAAAGACCAGGGGTACTCGGGATCCGCTGGTGTCCCCCATGTACGATGTTGCCATACGCAATTCAAATCATCGTGCTCGAAAATTGCCGTTTGCGTATCCGCGATGTTCGATTTACCCTCGGTTTGGACATAAATACCACCTGTTGCCGTAATCTTTTTAGGCCACCCAAGTCCGAGCATCCAACGGACCGTATCATACATGTGTACGCACATGTCACCGGTGATGCCATTGCCGTACTCCATGAACGTCCGCCACCATCTTCTGTGCGGAATACCATCATAGGGGCGTAAGGGCGCAGGCCCCGTCCACATTTCGTAGTCTAGAAAATCAGGGACCTCTTCCAGCGGCGGGTTGCCATTTGCTCTCATATGAAAATAGCAGCACATTTCGACATGCTTTATTTTTCCTAAGAGCCCTGCGTCAACAATTTCCCTTTTTACGTCGATCAAATGAGGAGTACTCTTTCGTTGTGTTCCGACTTGTACTGTTTTATTATATTTTCTTGCCGCAGCGACCATAGCTTCCCCTTCAATAACATCCACACTGATCGGTTTTTGAACGTAGACATGGCATCCGGCCTTTAGGGCATCGATACATTGCAAGGCGTGCCAGTGATCCGGAGAACCGATAAGTACAATGTCTAATTTACTCTCGTCCAACATCTTTCGGTAGTCCCCGTACATTTTGGGTTTTTTTCCCGATTTCTGCCGTTCAGCAACTTGGGTGGCCGTATTGTCCATAAATTTAGTGTCTACATCACATACCGCTATGACCTTTACGTCAGCTACTTGAATCAATTTGAACAGATCGCTCGTACCATACCAACCACAACCGATAAGTCCGACCCGCCAGGGAGTATCGCGGTAAACACTTTCGAAGCCATAAGCACCTATGGAGCTTAACAGCAATGCAGCTGAGGTACCTTTAATAAATTTTCTTCGATCAAGGTGGAGGTTCTCGGTTTTCATTGTTCAAGTGGTTTTAGGTGGGATTCCTTATCCCATATTTCGACCTTAAGATAGTAAATGATTTGGTATTGACGGCCTGAATTTCATGCACTTCGTAGGAATATTACGTTGATTCATAACATTTCCCATGTCGTACGGATAAATTAGTGCCGGTTGAATCAAAAAAATCTTAAATTAGGGCAAATTAAAAATCAAACTATGCAGATAAAGGAGTCATCGGAAATATATGATGTAATTATTGTGGGCTCAGGAGCTGGTGGCGGAATGGCTACGAAACAATTAGCAGATGCAGGCCTAAATGTTGCGGTTGTTGAAGCAGGTCCGTTTTTCGACCCCAAAAATCCCGTAACCCAGACCCAGTTGAAATGGGCCTATGAATCACCTAGGAGGTTTGCGGGTACAGACCGTGCCTTTGGTGGCCACGATATGTCTTGGGGCGATTGGGAAGTTGAAGGCGAACCCTACACCCAAGAAGAAGGAACGAATTTTATGTGGTGGAGAGCTAGAATGCTAGGAGGACGAACCAACCACTGGGGACGCATTTCTTTACGTTTTGGACCAAAAGATTTCAAGCATAAAGATGTAGACGGACTTGGAGATAACTGGCCTATTAGTTACGATGACGTAAAACCTTATTACGATAAGTTAGATAAACTCATAGGGGTCTTTGGAACCAAAGAAGGCCGGGAGAATGATCCGGATGGATTTTTTCTTCCTCCGCCAAAACCAAGACTACATGAGTTATTCTATATTGATGGAGCCAAAAAATCAAATATTCCGGTAATTCCTGGTCGCTTGTCGATGTTGACCAAGAAGATCAATAACGAAAGAGGGGTTTGTTTTTATTGCGGGCAGTGCGGACGCTCCTGTTCGGTCTATGCTGATTTCTCGGCAGGAAGTTGTTTGATATTTCCGGCTCAAAAAAGCGGAGGTCAGGTAAAGATATTCGTGAATTCCATGGTACGGGAAGTCACCACGAACGAAGAAGGAAAAGCTACTGGGGTCTCCTATATCAATAAAGAGGATAGAAAAGAGTACAAGCTTAAAGCAAAAGTAGTTGTTCTGGCTGCATCTGCCTGTAGTTCAGCGCGTATCCTCTTGAATTCGAAAAGTAAACAGCATCCGAACGGCCTTGGAAATAGCAGTGATATCGTCGGTAAATATTTGCATGACTCCACAGGGGCAAGTGCCGCTGGGGTTATTCCTGGTCTGATGAATCGTAAGGTATCTTACAACGAGGATGGTGTAGGAGGTATGCATGTCTACTCACCTTGGTGGGGTGATAACTCGAAACTTGATTTCCCGCGTGGATACCACATTGAAGTATGGGGCGGAATGAGCAATCCTACCTATGGTTTCAGTATGGATCCCAACGGTTTGAACAAGCACTTCGGACTCAAAGTTGGAGGTTATGGTGATAGTCTTCGTGATGATGTTAAGAAATATTATGGTTCCGTTATCGGTTTTGGAGGACGCGGTGAAGCTGTTGCGCGAAAAGATAACTATTGCGAAATAGATCCAACAACGGTGGATCAGTTTGGTATACCTGTTTTAAAGTTCAATTACCAGTGGTCGGATTTCGAGAGAAACCAGGCAAAGCATATGCAAGATACATTCGAAGAACTGATCCATAATATGGGAGGTATTCCATTAGGCGAAAAACCTGGTAAAGACCAAGATTATGGACTGCATGCCCCAGGTCAGATTATCCACGAAGTGGGTACCACAAGAATGGGTGATGATCCTAAGACTTCGGTCACGAATAAGTTTCAACAATTACATGATGTCGATAATGTTTTTATCGTTGATGCAGGTCCGTTCGTTTCCCAAGCGGATAAAAACTGTACATGGACCATCATGGCGCTTTCCTGGAGAGCTTCCGATTATATTATCGAACAACTTAAAGCCCAAAATATTTAAGCTATGGATAGAAGAAAAAGTTTACAGACCTTAATTCTAGGAGGAGCTGCCGCCACTACAGGTGTGGCATTCAATTCTTGTAAAACGGAAACTATTGATGAAGCTGTTGTCGAGAGTAGCGAAAAGTTTTTTGGACGTACTCCGAAAGAATTAGAGCGAATTGAAAAACTCAATGCCGAACAATTGTTCAATGAGCACGAGATGGAAACCATTGCCGCGCTCAGCGTGGTGATCTTACCACCAAAAGAGCCTCACGGTGGCCCTATAGAAGCAGGCGTACCTGAGTTGATCGAATTTATGGGCAAAGATGTACCTACTATGGCGCCTACGCTCTTGGGAGGACTCATGTGGTTGGATCATAAAAGTAATACGGAATTCGGAACCGAATTCAAATCGGCAACTTTAGAGCAGAAGAAACAGATCTGCGATGAAATCTGTTGGCATGATACCGAGAAACCTTTGGATGAACAGCCCTTGGAAATCCAATTTTTTTATATGATGCGGGGCTTGACGGTCACCGGATATTACACCTCTAAGGTAGGTATTGCCGATTTGGGTTACAAAGGAAACCAACCCAACGTTTGGGATGGTGTACCACAAGATGTGCTAGATCAACATGGTGTAGCCTATGATCCGGAATGGATCGCGAAATGTATCGATCAAAGTACCCGAGGAACAATAGCCACTTGGGACGACGATGGAAATCTATTGACATAACAATAATCAAAACCAATATATCATGAAGAAGATGGTGGCAATCGTACTATTCGCAATGCTGATAGTACCTATGACAGCGCAAGAGGTAGGCCTTCAACTCTATAGCCTAAGAAATCAGTTCAAACAAGATGTTACTGGAAGTTTGGATGCCATCCAATCATGGGGCATCACAAAGTTGGAGGGTGGTGGTACCTATGGCATGTCTATGGAGGACTTCCAAAAGGAATTGGCCACACGCAAGTTATCCGTAGTCAGCGTAGGAGCGGGTTTTGAAGACCTTGAAAAAGACCCTCAGAAAGTAATCGACAATGCGAAAGCTTTTGGAGCTAAATATGTAATGTGCGCTTGGGTACCCCATGATGATAACAAGTGGGATCTTGAAGAGACCCAACATGCGACCAAAGTATTCAATACGGCAGGTAAATTGTTAAAAGCGAATGGCTTGGTTTTGGCGTATCATCCCCATGGATATGAGTTCAGACCGTATAAAAATGGAACCTTGTTTGATTATATGGCCGAAAATGCCACTGATTTTACCTTTGAACTAGACGTGTTTTGGGCACATCATGGCGGTGCGGATCCCCTTGCGCTGATGAAAAAATATCCAAAGAAGATGACCTTAATGCATCTAAAGGATATGAAGCACGGTGTACAGGGCAATAATACCGGGCATGAAGACGTAGAGACCAATGTTGTGCTCGGTAAAGGTCAGGTTGATATTCGGGGCGTGGTATTGGAAGCAAAAAGATTGGGTATCGAATATATGTTTATTGAAGACGAGTCTTCAAGGGTCGTTGAACAGGTTCCGCAGAGTTTAAAATTCTTGGATGGATTGAACAAAATGTAACCCTCACCTAATGAGTAAATCTTAAAATGAGAACTTCCAGATTAGTTCTAGCACTATCCTTTGTGGTTTTTCACTTAGCTGCGGGTATGGTCTATTCGCAAGAGATAGGATTGCAATTGTACAGTCTTCGCAATGAGTTCCCAAATAATGTACCCGGTACGTTTGCCAAGATCAAAAGTTGGGGCATTACCAATCTTGAAGATGGTAATGACGGTACCTATGGGTACTCCCAAGCGGAATACAACGCCATGTTGGCCGAGAATGGGTTGAAAATTGTAAGTGTCAGCGCACCATTTGAGGAATTGCAAAACTCCCCGGAAACCGTTTTGGCCCGAGCTAAGAATTACGGGGCAAAATATGTGGTTTGCTTTTGGATTCCGCACAACGGTAACGATTTCACCATAACGGATACCAATTTGGCTTTGGAGGTTTTTAATACGGCAGGCAAGCTTTTGAAGGATAACGGAATTACGCTGACCTATCACCCTCATGGGTATGAATTCAGGCCTTATA
The DNA here is from genome assembly GCF_047345415.1 of Maribacter corallii. Classification (NCBI taxonomy): domain Bacteria; kingdom Pseudomonadati; phylum Bacteroidota; class Flavobacteriia; order Flavobacteriales; family Flavobacteriaceae; genus Maribacter; species Maribacter corallii. The sequence continues at coordinate 18,879 of NZ_JBLFEP010000004.1, read as the reverse complement.
AAGGTGCTTTTCTCATCGACCACTTGATCAAGAACTCCGACCATTTTGATTTTGAAATGGATGTTTATTGGTTCGCCCATCCCGGGGAAGATCCCGTGGAATGGCTCAGAAAATATCCCGATGAATTCAAATTGATGCACTTGAAAGATTGTAAAAAAGGAACTAAGGGGAACGGAAACGGTAGTTCAGACGTAGAAACCAACGTCGTTTTAGGTAGGGGTCAAATCGACATTGACGCAGTGGTTGCCGAAGCGAAAAAGTTGCGCATCGACTATTTTTTCGTAGAGGATGAGTCCTCCAAAGCATTGATACAAGTACCAAAGAGTATCGAGTACGTGAAGGGTTTGGAATGAATCCGTACCTCTAGGTTTCGATAAGCATATCGCCATACGTCCGAATTATGAAACAGTTCTTTTTCCTTTTTTCCTGTAGTCTCTTGTTTGTGGGTTGCCAAACCGAAAAGGATAGAGGTGGGGCAAACGAAACGAAACAACCTAATATAGTGTGGCTGGTCGCTGAAGACCAATCTCCCGAATGGTTTCCCATGTACGGTGACAGTACCATTTCACTTCCCAATTTAGAGGCTTTGGCCGATGACGGGGTTATTTTTGAGAATGCCTATTCGCCAGCACCCGTCTGTGCACCTGCTCGCAGTTCGATTATTACCGGCATGTATCCGACCTCCTTGGGTACCCACAATATGCGCACACACGCACCTTGGCGGGGCAAAGGAAACAAACCCTACCCAAACTTGGACATCCCCAGTTATTCGCCCTTGGTGCCCAATGGAGTGAAAATGTTTACGCAATACTTGAGGGAGGAAGGCTATTACTGTTCAAACGGCCCAAAGGAGGACTACAATTTTCGAAAACTGGCGGCGGCTTGGGATGAAAGTAGCAAAGAGCACCATTACAGAAATCGTAGGGAAGGTCAACCTTTTTTCTCCGTCTTCAACTTTTCGGTATGCCATGAATCGCAAATCTGGGCTCGTGGTAAAGACTCCTTATTCGTTGACCCTGCAAAGGTGAAAGTGCCACCTTATTTTCCGGACAACGATACCATTCGTCATGATTTGGCGGTGAACTATAGCAACCTTAAACGTTTGGACGATCAACTGGGTGAGGTGATTTCCGATCTGAAGGAAGATGGACTTTATGAAAACAGCTTCATTTTCTTTTATGGAGATCACGGCGGACCCTTTCCGCGGCACAAACGTGCGCTTTACGAAACCGGTACAAAAGTACCCATGCTCATTAAGTTTCCCAAGGGTCAAAAAGCGGGTTCCCGTGATGCGCGCTTCATAAGCTTTGTCGATTTGGCACCGACCGTACTTTCCTTGGCGGGAATAGCTCCCCCGAAAGTGATGCAGGGTGTTGCTCAATTCGGACCGTTCGAAGCGACCAAGAAGCCGAAGTATACCTTTCATGCCTCCGATCGGTTCGATGGCGTATACGATCGTTTGCGCGCCGTGCGATCCGAACGCTATAAGTATATCAAGAGTTATGATACTACACTTAGCCATGCCTTACCGGTCAAGTATCGCGAACAAATGCCCATGATGCGTGAATTAAGACGCCTCTACGCGAATGGCGAGCTGAGTGAAAAGCAAGCGCACTGGTTGGCGACCACGAAGCCGGAGGAGGAGTTGTACGATTTGCAAAACGATCCGTATGAACTAAATAATTTGGCAAGATTACCTGAAGTTCAGGATACCTTATTGCAGCTGAGAAGCGTGCTTCAAGATTGGATGGAGCAGACCAATGACCTAGGCGGTATTCCCGAGGCAGATTTGATTGCAAAATGGCTGCCCGATGGCGATCAACCGAAATTACCTCCTTTGGAGATGGAAGACAAGGATGGTCATATCCGTTTACTCACAAAAAAGTCCGACGCCACCATTCTTTGGAAAACACCACAAGATTCACTTTGGAACATCTATACGCAACCCATTCCAAATACCACATCTTTTGAGGCCAAATCGGAACGAATCGGATATCGCGATAGTGCCATTCTGACCAATAGCTAACGATAGGACAGCAAGAACCAAACACAAGTCGCTCAACCAATAATTCCATTGGCATCGTTTTATCTACTAATTAATTAGTAGATTTACTAAAAAATTAGTAGTATTGTAATGAAAAAGACTAGTCCAATGAAAAAATTGACGGAAAGAGAAGACCAGATTATGCAGTTGGTTTGGCAAACCGAACCCGTGTTCATTCGCGATATTGTGGACCAACTTCCAGATCCGAAACCACATTACAATTCGGTAGCGACCATTGTGAAGATTTTGGTCAAAAAGGGTTTTTTGACCTCTGTAAAAATGGGGAATACCGATCAATACAGTGCTAAAATCAAGATGGAGACCTATCGACAAGTGGAAGTGAAGGCGATGCAGAAGAAATATTTCGGGAACTCCCTACCGAAGATGATGGCGCATTTCGCGAAACAGGAAGACTTGTCGGACCAAGAAATTCAGGAGCTTATTGCCCTTATTAAATCGAAGAAGTCATGATGCTGTTTCTTTTCAAGTCGGCCATAGTGCTTTCCGTGCTACTTATGTTTTATAAGCTTTTTCTTCAGAAGGAAAGCTTTTTCACGCTCAATAGATACTATTTGCTATTGGGGTTACTGTTGACATTCTCTTTACCGTTCCTTACGCTTCCCGAGCTTATGGATCATCAGGGAATTGTGGATAAAGTGCTCTCCGCACCCAAGCAAACTATGCTCATAGATCTTCCATCGCAGCAAAATGAGGAAATCCATAGTCCTGCTGCGGATTCTGAAATTGACGGAACTACGGATAATAATGCGCTCCAAATTACGCGGAACAAACGCGGGGTATGGTACTGGATCGGACTGTTGTACGGTTTCGGTTTCATTGTACTTTCCTTGAATTTCCTAACACAATTACTAGGGATTTTCATGCGAATACGTAAAAGCAAAGACCGCCTAGTCGATGGTAACGCCCGTATTCTGAATCAATCGGAAGAAACGGAACCTTGTTCTTTTTTCAAGTATATTTTTATCAATCCCGATGCCTATGACTGGAACACCTACGAGCAGATTATTGAGCATGAAAAGATTCACGTACAAAAGCGCCATTCCCTTGACCTACTGCTTGCCGAGGTGGCCATTATAATCCTTTGGTTTAATCCCCTGGCCTGGCTGTACCGTAGGGAAGTTGAAAAGAATATCGAATACCAGACCGATGCCATTTTGCTAGAATCGAACAAAGTGGCCTCAGAAACCTATCAAATGAACCTCTTGAATATCGCTAGCCTTAAAAAGACAAATGCCCTAGTTTCAAATTATAATCAATCATTAATCAAAAAACGAATCATCATGATGAACAAACAGAAATCAAACAGTAACAGTTATTGGAAGTATGCCTTTGTCGCACCGCTCTTATTTGCAATCCTCTTGGTGTTGAATCAACCCTCGGTTTTGCAGGCACAAGAGCCAAAGGAAGAAGTCTATCGCGATGCGGAGGAAGACAATAATTATGAAAAGGAGTATGACGATGATCTCAATCCTTTGTTAAGAGCCGTGCGACATGGCGATTATACGGCAGTAGAGCGAATGCTGAAAAATGGGGCCGACGTCAATCTGATGCAGCGCGGTGAAGGTACGCCTTTGACCATGGCAATCCGAAGTGAGCATTTTAACATAGCGGAATTGTTAATGGAAAAAGGAGCTGATGCGAATCTGGGTACCGATGCAGACGGTTACCCTTTATGGATGGCCGCTAGGAAAGGTAATGTCAAGTTGGTACGGCTTTTAATACGTCAAGGAGCCAATGTCAACACAAAATTTCCGGGTGACGGAAGTGCCCTGATCCAGGCAGCTAAAACAGGGAATCTTGAAATGGTCAACGTACTTGTTGACTTGGGTGCGGATGTAAATATGTCTGTTGAAGGAGATGGAAATCCGCTGATTATGGCCTCGAAACGCGGTAGTTTAGATGTAGTGAAGTTTCTTATGAACAAAGGGGCCAAGGTCAATACCGAAGTACCCGGGGATGAAACACCGCTGATCAACGCCAGTGAACAGGGGCATTTGGACGTTGTCAAGTTCCTCGTTGCGCAAGGCGCTGATGTGAATAAAGTATGTAAGGAAGAACTGAGGGATGGAAGTATTCGCGTGCGTACAGCACTTCAAATGGCAAAGAGGAAAGGGCATGAAGCCGTGGTTGACTACCTTGTAAAAAAAGGGGCGATCGACTAATTTTAAAGATACTATGAAACTAGTGTGAACTATCTGCTTTAGGGCAGATAGTTTTTTTGATTTCTATTGGACTTCGAAAGGGAACTCCTTAAAATGTAAAACCGGCTGATGGTATGCTGATTGGGGGGCTATAGGCGTCTAAACATCAAGAGGCGTACATCGATTCCGCCGTCATGGTCCATATGTGGTATTTTAAGCGTTAAGGGGTTTCTTCCTTTCTGAAGTTTTATGGATCCCAGAACCTTGGGACGAAAATCTTTGACATACGATTCTATTCGCGCATCACGATCGTCCTCCATTCCGGTTAATGGAGGGTCATGTGGTTCTACTATCCGTGTGACCAGAGTGCTGTGCCCATGTGATAATTGAACGGCTACTCCCGCATTTTCTGGTTTCATCGTATAGTAGAGTTCCACTTCAAAAGTCCCACTTGCTAGTACTTCGACATCCCAGACTACGGAATCCTTGGTGCTCGTCCAATGGGTAAAAAATGTATTGTTCGGATGCTGATTGCTTCGTTCGATCTTGCCATGCGGAATACCGTCACGTGCAGGAATTTGCGTGTATATGTAATCGGGATGTCCAAGCGTAAATGGTCTGTCATCTTTTTTAGGTGGGGCAATTGTTGCTAACCACGCAGTTTTGGTTGCGATCAGCGAATCGGTCACCTTGGGAGAGCTTTTCGAGATATCGATGGTCTGCCCACGATCTTCGTTCATTGCATATAGTCGATTCTCATGATCCAAACGATACTCTTGGGTGCGAAGGCTCGTTTTGCCATTCCAGTAATTGAACAATGTTCTTTTTTTCCATTCCGTATCGGTTTCAAAAAGTAAGGGACTCAAATCCCGTCCATCAACGGGTTTCTTTGTTTTGGCTTCCGTTCCAGTCAGACTTGCCAATGTGGGCAATAGATCGATAGCTCCGGCAATTTCAGTTATCTTTTTTCCTGAGCTGAGGTGACCCTTCCATTGCATGAAGAAAGGGGAGCGCACCCCACCTTCATCCGTTGAACCTTTTCGACCGCGCATGCCTCCATTATAGCGCCATCCATTTGGTCCATTATCGGAAAGATAAATCACTATGGTGCGTTGTTCGAGATCGAGTGCCTTGAGCTTACTTGTAATCCGACCCACATTGTGGTCGATGTTTGTGACCATGGCTAGTGCCGCCTTTGTGAAATTTTCATTTTCCGTTTCTTGACCTCCATACCTTAGTTTTAGGTCTTTATCCTTAAAAGAGTTCCAATACTCCTCCGGGACCTGCATTGGGCTATGAGGCGTATTTAGCGGTAAATACAGGAAGAAAGGTTGGTCTCTGTTCTTCTCGATGAACTCAAGTCCATGGTCTGTAAGATCATCGACCAAAAATCCGTTACCCTTGACAATTTTTCCGTTATGTTCGAGCATGGGGCTAAAGTAGTTGCCCCAATGCCCTGAAGCGAAACCGTAGTAATCATCGAAACCTCTTGAATTTGGGTGATAAGGGGCCTGCATGCCATTGTGCCACTTGCCATAGGCAGCCGTTTTGTAACCTGTTTCCTTTAAGATTTCCGCTATGGTAGTTTCCCCAAGGTTCATTCGTTCGCCACCGGCCGATGTGCGGTACACGCCCAGTCGACCAGAGTAGCGACCGGTCAATAATTCCGCTCGGGTGGGAGAGCATACCGGTTGTACATAGAAATTCTCGAAAGAAATCCCATTTTCGGCCAGCGCATCGATATGGGGGGTATTGAGGTTGGTATTACCGGTATAACTCAAATCGCCCCAACCCTGATCATCGGCCATGATCAAGATGATATTGGGTTTGGTATCGACCCCACTTTTTGATGCCGTGTCGGACGGATTCTTTTGTTTGCAACCTAGAACGATACCGAATGCAATGAATAGAAGCGTCTTGCGAATGTGAAAACACTTTAAAGCGATAGCGGTTTCAAAAGGCGTTGTTTTCATAAATGGTTTTTAGCGGACATTCTAAAAGTCTTAAAATTCCGGTACAACGCCAAATCGAAGTTTTAAATGGCCGTGGTTTTGACCAGAGAAGAAATCTGACTATCTTCAAAACCGTATAAACCGAATGACCACCAAATGTATTATTTTAAGTGCCTGAGGGTCTTTTTCATTACCCTGTCCCTGATAATCTGCAGTTGTTCCGAAGAAAAAAACAATTTTGTTTTAAATGGCAGTCAAAAAAAATGGCAGCCTATTACGCTGACTTTCGATGGTCCACAAGTCTCCGAAACGGATAGTATCAACCCTTTTTTGGAGTATAGCCTTTTGGTTCGCTTTTCGAACGGGGATGAGCAACTTCCCGTACTAGGGTATTTTGCGGCCGACGGGGATGCGGAAAATACAAGTGCCGTATCGGGAAACAAATGGCGCGCAAAATTTTCCCCGAACAAAACAGGAATCTGGAAATTCGATGCCTATCTGATGCAGGGCGAGGATATTACGGTCACTCCTTTCGTTGAACCTGAAAAAGGAAATACTCTTTGGAAGGTATCCGGAGATTTTGAGGTTACCGAGGCTGATAGTACCGCCAACGGTTTTTATGGTACCGGAAAGTTGGCCTATGTAGAAGACCACTACTTGCGAGCGTCCGAAACGGGAAAGGCTTTTTTAAAGAACGGCGTAGGTAGTCCGGAAACGTTCTTGGCCTATTACGAATTCGATGGTACCGTTAAGAAAGAGGGGGCATATACCCCTACACTGAACAACGGATTACATGAGTATCCTGATCATCGAAAAGATTGGAAATCCGGTGACCCTACCTGGGCCGATGGAAAGGGCAAAGCGATTATCGGGGCATTGAATTATCTCGCTTCCAAAGGAATGAACAGTCTTTATTTCCTGGTCATGAACGAACATGGTGATGGAGATAATATATGGCCGTGGATCGACCCTTTTGAGCAACGGCGGTATGATGTCAGTAAACTGGCCCAATGGGAAAAAGTGTTCACCCATATGGACGGATTGGGTATGGCGATGAACCTTTTTACACAAGAGACCGAGAACGACACCATTTTGAACAAAGGCGAATTGGGACTTGAACGTAAGCTTTATTATAAAGAGCTCGTCGCTCGATTCGGGCATCATTTGGGAGTGGTCTGGAATTTAGGGGAAGAAACCAATAGAACCCCTGAACAATTAAAAAGCTACGCTTCATATATACGTAGTATCGATCCTTACAATCACCCGATTGCCGTGCATAACCATGTGCGCATTACCGGAGAACGATTTCAGGGAAGGCCCTTAGATCCGATTAAAGAGACGCTGACCCCCTTGTTGGGCTTTAAGGATTTTGAAATTCCTTCCTTACAAATGTATGATACGACCGAGGTACACACTGAAGTATTGAAATGGCGAAACCTCTCTAGAAAAAACAATAGACCCTGGGTTACCTACTTGGATGAAATCGGACATTGGGATATCGGAATTACCACTGATACCGCTTCGAACAATAATTATGCACAAGTCATGCGCACTAGTCTTTGGGGTAGTTTGATGGCCGGTAGCGCAGGAAATTCATGGTATTTCGGGGGATTGGATACACCAAATAACGATATGGCAGCCGAGAACTTCAGGGCGCGTGACAAATGGTGGGCTATCAGTACCATTGCGAAAGACTTTTTTGAAAATCACCTTCCTTATGATGAGATGGAATGCCGCGATAACCTGCTCAGCAATAAAAAGGCCTTCTGTTTCGCAAAAAAAGATGAAATTTATGTAGTATACTTGCCCAAAGGTGAGACGACCGATTTGCAAATAGGTGATGGTACCTATTCCATTGCTTTTTTTGACCCTATGGCAGGTGGAAAACTACTTGATAGACAGAATGAAGGTTGGAAAATAACAAAACCCAATAGTGTTGAACTTTCCGCATATAATGGCGAGAAGAACAAAGACTGGGTGATACTTATAGGTAAAAGCCAATGAAGGAAAATCGTATGAAATGGCCGGGGAGTTTAGTGATTGGGGCAATAGTGTTCTTGATGTTGGCGTGCTCGGAGGAATCGAACTATATTCCTGTTGTTTTTCCAGGGGAGATCTGGGAAGAGCGACTGCCTGAAGAGCTTGGGGTAGATTCCCACAAACTTCAACAAGCCTTGGACTATCTCAAGGGCGAATCAGGAGAAGACGGCTTGGACGAGGTCTTTATTGTCAGAAAGGGGTATGTTATCTATCAAGGGGATAGTATTTACAAGAAGCACAACATCTATTCCTCAAGCAAATCATTTACTAGTAGTGTCCTTGGCCTCCTCAGCGATTTTGATATCGCGCATACCTATACCAAAGCCGCAGAGATCGATCCTGAAATGGAAATGTTATATCCCGATGCAAAGCTAAGACACTTTGCCAGTATGACCTCGGGTTACAGCGGTATGGGTGTAAGCCGGTGGAATGAACCTAGTGAAGACTGGTCGTGGACCCCGTATGCCATTGATGAGCCCTTGTTCGAGCCAGGAAGTGCATATGCGTATTGGGATGAGGCACAGATGATGTTCGGACGCCTACTGACTATGAAGGCCCAAAAGACTTTGAAGGAAGTATTCGATGAGCATATCGGTAGTGCCATCGGTCTTGGGGAATACGAATGGGTCACGGAAGGAGAGGTAGACGGCATTCCTATAAACAACGGATGTACAGGGGTGCTGATCAATGCGGAACAATTAGCTCGTTTCGGCCATCTTTATCTCAACGAGGGGCACTGGAAGGGCAAGCAACTGTTATCGCGGTATTGGATCAAAAAAGCGACTTCGAATCAGGTAGACACCGATAGGGTGGCCGATACGGATCGAAAAAATGTAGATGGTCGCGGGTGCTATGGCTATAATTGGTGGGTCAACGGAATGATGCCTACAGGAAAATACCATATGCCCGACGCCCCCAAATCACTTTACTATGCTAGCGGTCTGCATAACAATATGTGTTTTGTTATTCCGGAATGGGACCTGGTTTTTGTACGACGAGGCGAAGATGGCAACCCCGCCAAGGGCAAACCTTTTGTCTACAATGAATTTTTTAAACGAATGGCCCTGGCCATTGAAAAATGACCACAATGCGAATTGTAATGCTGATTTTAGGTATGGTGTTTATGCTGTTGCAGTCTTGCAAACAAAAAACCGAATCTGAAAATGAAAACGCTCCAGAGCAACGGTCAAGCAAAGTCAACGAGGTTTTAGATACTATTTTTGAAAAGAAACGACAACCCGAAAAAACGTTGCGGTCCATAGAAGGTCTAGCGGATTCCACCTTTGTACGTCTCGCTGATTTCAGCGATGGTTTTGCCTATGATATGCGCTATGCGACGGAAAACAATTTTCTGAAGGCTAAGGTCTACGACTGTGCGGAATGCTATACCCGCGTAAAGACCGTAAGGGCTCTCTTGGTTGCCAATGCGGAGTTTCGAAGCAAGGGTGTGAAAATCAAGTTCTACGATTGTTACCGACCTAATTCGGTGCAGTATAAAATGTGGGAAATCGTTCCGAATCCGCAATATGTGGCCAATCCAGTGAAGGGGTCTATACACAATAAAGGAGGCGCCGTAGATATTACTTTGGTGACTTTGGAAGGGGAGGAGTTGAATATGGGCACCGACTTCGATTTTTTCGGAAAGCGCGCCTACCATGATAATTTCGATTTGCCCCAGGAGATACTCGACAATCGAAAGCTTTTAAAGGAGACCATGGAAAAGCATGGGTTTTGGTCCACAAGAACCGAATGGTGGCACTACAATCTGCAAGGTGCCCATAAAGATCCTATTGCCAATTTCAAGTGGAAATGTGAATAAAATAAAACATAGTATGAAATACATAGCTCTTATCATATCCCTTATTTTTATGAATCAACTCATGGCACAAGATACCCTTCTACCCTTATGGCCCAAAGATAAAATCCCCAATCGTATTGCTTCTGATGAGAAGGAAGTACATGAACAAAATGGAATACTACGTATTAGTAAGGTTCAAGAACCGACCATCGAAGTCTATTTACCTGCGGCATCGAATGCAACGGGTGAGGCGGTCTTGATTTTCCCTGGCGGGGGATATGGCATTTTGGCCTATGATTGGGAAGGGACCGATATCGCCAAATTCTTGAACGGAAAGGGTATTGCAGGTATTGTGGTCAAATATCGTTTGCCTTCTTCCAACTCGCAAACAGATAAGCACAATGTACCATTAATTGATGCGCAGCGGGCTTTACGTATGGTACGGAGTAGGGCAGAGGAATGGCACATTAAAGACGATAGGATAGGTATTATAGGCTTTTCGGCGGGTGGACATTTGGCTTCGACCTTAGGAACACATTTTGACGAAAAGGTCTATACGCCTATAGATGCTATAGATACCCAAAGTGCGCGGCCTGACTTTATGGCTTTGGGGTATCCGGTCATTTCTTTTGGGGCCATGACCCATGGCGGTTCTAAAACAAATTTAATCGGGGAAAGCCCTGATGCGGCCCTTGTAGATCATTTTTCGAATGAGAAGCGCGTAACGGAAAGTACTCCGCCGACTTTTTTGTTTCATGCCACGGACGATACGGCGGTTCCGGTGGAGAATAGTCTATTGTTTTATAGCGCTCTTAAAGAAAAGGGTGTTCCGGCCACGATGCATATTTACCCAGAAGGTGGCCATGGCTTTTCATTGGCACGAAAAAACCCACATCTTAGTGGGTGGACGGAGCGAATGTATGAGTGGATCGCCAGTCTGTTTTAGATTCCATTATTTTTTATCAAAAGATAGTACGACATCAGTTCAACTTTTATATTTTTGCAATCCAATTTTGAATGCTAAGGCTATCGGAATTTGGAACTTTAATTTTTGAATTTACAGCTTCAGCTGTTATTTCGGGAGGTAGCCCTTCGACTTCGTTCAGGATAAACTACACTAGGTAGTATTCGGTTCGTTGCGAGAAACTATTGGTTAGGAAGGATGTTCAGATGTTCTTTTTAATTTCGGGATGTAGCGCAGTCCGGTAGCGCACTCGGCTGGGGGTCGAGTGGTCGCAGGTTCAAATCCTGTCATCCCGACGAACCACTTTTCAAGTGGTATTAAAGCACTGTTAACTGACTGGTTGACAGTGCTTTTCATTTTTTATGAATTCATCCGATATCATCTAATATCATATAAAAGGTGTAGAGTTCGGTGAATGGATTGGTACGATGGTTGTGCATAATTTTGGTAGTAGATAGGGCTATTTATAGTCGTCTTTGCAAACAAGGTTTGTTTAATTCAAAAGACTCGTATCATGCGCAACAACAGCACTTTAGCAGTACTCATTTTTACAAGAGACATTAACTACAATCCCGAAAAACTCACAATCTATGCCCGTATAACCGTTGATGGAAGGCGTGCTGAAATCAGTTTAAAACGCAATACCTCGGTGAATGTTTGGGACGTTTCCAAGGGAAGGGTCATCGGGACCACTTCCAAAGCGAGGTTGCTCAACAGCTATCTTGACGAGGTATACGTCCAGATTCTTGACGCCCACAAACAGCTTTTGCGGGAGGGCAAGGTCATTACCGCACAGGCCGTAAAGGCCCGTTTTCTGGGGCAGGACGACCAACATAAGACCCTAAAGGAGTTAGTCGCATATCACAATACAAATATGGACTCCGTGTTGAAATATGGTACAATGAAAAACTACTACTCCACCGAACGATATCTACACAAATTCATCAAAGACAAATTCAAGACCCCCGACATCTACCTGAAACAATTGAACTATAGGTTCATCGTCGACTTTGAACAGTATCTGTTAAATTATCGACCTGAGAGGGCAAGGAAGACCTGTTCCAATAATGGAGCTATGAAACATCTGGAACGTTTGATGAAAATGACCAACCTTGCCGTGAAACTGGAATGGTTGGAAAAAGACCCTTTCCATCAATTTAAACTCAACTTTCAGAAACACAATCGAAGCTACCTCTCGGAAAGGGAACTGCAACTAATAGAGGAGACTACCTTTAAAGCAGGATATGAAAAGGTTAGGAACGTATTTCTCTTTTCCTGTTACACAGGTCTATCCTATGTTGACGTCAAAGAACTATTTCAAGAACAATTAGTCCTGGGAATTGACGGCAATTACTGGCTACATACCAAAAGGGCCAAGACCGATGAGATTGTGAAGATTCCATTATTGCCAAAAGCAAAAGCCATAATCAAAAAATATTCCGATGAAATGAAAAATAGTCCAAGTGGTAAATTACTCCCAGTTTTTAGCAATCAAAAAGTGAACAGCTATTTGAAGGTAATTACCAAAGCTTGTGGAATACATAAGAACATTACGTTCCATTCTGCCCGTCATACGTTTGCTACGACGGTAACACTTTCCAATGGAGTACCCATAGAAACAGTCTCGAAAATGTTGGGCCATGCTAAGCTAACGACCACCCAGATCTATGCAAGGGTCTTGGAAAAGAAAGTCGGGGAGGATATGCAAGACCTGATGGACCTTTTTGAAGCAAAAAAGAAACAAAGAAGCGAAGCCCCCAAATCTTACCATAACTGAAATGCGCATGGTCCCTGTTTGATTTTTGTAGCGTCCCGATAGGTAAGCGTAAAGCAAAAATAGAATAGGGCGCATCCTACTTTTTTTGTTATTGAAAAGCCTTTTTTAGGGTATTCAAAACTTAGGAGTGAAACGGAGAAGATTTGAATAGCAAGAGGACAACGCGCTAAAGCGACGTTGTGTATTTATTTTTTGATTTAAATAACTGATAATCAATAAATTAAAATACATTTTAAAGCTACAGAAATTGTCAAAATTGTAACAATCAGCAATATAACCCCTATGAATACGGGAATAAATCGTAACAATCGTTCGAAAAAGAAGTAAAAAATGGACGGATTCGGAACTATACGGCTACATCATAGAACCATTAAAAGGTTCAAGGGGTTTTCAAGTAAATTCAAGAGCTCTTATTCGGAAACCCTGGAAGCGGTTATGGACTTTTTCGAGTGGCATGGAATTTTGCCCTCCAAACGTTTTGCTGACCAGATTAATAAAGAAGAGGAGAAGACAAGGAAGAGGGTAGAGTCAGCAATCGCCATAATCCGAAATATCGAGAAGACACAGACGCTGCCAACTAATATTATGCTGGAAGCTTTGTTCGGAAAGCATGAAATCGTACGGCAAAGAAAAGAGCCGAAATTGGTGGAAACGAAGTTCGAAAAGCTTACCAGAGAAGAATGGAACAAAAAGGAAAACAAAGTCTCACGGATTAAGTATGACCGGCTTAAGGAAAAGCACATTTCCAATTTGGAGCGAATGATAGCTACCTTGAACAAGGTCGAAAAGATCAAACCCAGATTTGGAAAACCCTATCTGAAATTGGAGATCAGCCCAATGGAATTGGCCAAACTTAAAAGACAATTGACAAGACAAGTATAAAAAATGCCTCGCAAGCAGATTAGTTTGGTAAGGATTTGGGACTTGCAGCACGAAACTTCGTTTCGCTTGCCTAATTTGGATTGGAGTTTGAACCTTTGAATTGATGACTGACTCTTACTACCCTAAACAACCAAAAAAAGTCAGCTTCGGCTGAATGTGCTACAACGGTCTCGGCTATGATTCCGTTGCGAGTAAAATCCGAAGGATTTTCCGAGTAGGAATCGGCCGATTAAAAATTTTATGAGTTGAAGTTATGGAAAATACAGCAATGGATTATAGCCATTGTTGTGCAACGTTTTTTATTTATTTTCTCTTTTCTTTTTTATGAATTTTCCAATGAAAACAATTCCCATCGCTTGAATCAAAGTGTTTAAAAAGAGTAATGTCAGATTATTGATTTTCCAAAATTCAGTATCATTCAGTATCAAAGGGAATCCTTCTTTAAAATGTCCGATTGGAAATCCGACAATACTATTTATAATTCCGTTTAATTCCAACTGTTTTTGATTCACATCGTCTCCCATTGATAAGATTCCCAAAACTACTATCAATATTGACAGTCCAATCAAGATAAAAACCATCATTAGTATTACTTGATAAATAGTTTTTGTTCGACTTTTCAAAATTTAATGTTTCGTATTCGGCTTATGTTGCACAACGGTTGAGCTATGAACAGTACGGGAGCAAACTAGCATTTGCTTTCCGCCATGCACATAGCGAAATCTTTTGGTTTTCTTTTTTCTTTGTCCCGCTAAAAAGCAAAATCCTAAAGATTTTGCGGACTTCATAAAAATAAACAAACCCAGCGACTTAGCCCTTAGCCCGTATTGTTTATAGGTTTTGTTATCTTCTGTAGCGACCCATCCAAGTAAACACGTCCAACTAATCCGTTTTCCATTCCGCCAGAGTGAGAAGTCCGTGCGTATTGTTTTTTGTAACTGGTTTTGCAATTGACCTAAGTGCTTTAAATAATTTTGTTTAGGAAAATTTTTTGAAAGTATATTGCAAAATCTGTAACCTAATTGAATTGACAATAATCATATAGATGTAACTTTTTAAAGCAAGAAAAATGAATGAATTTATCTTTGGACCCGGAATTGTATTAGTCGCATTATTTGTTGCCGCAGGATACACAATCTACACTTTTATTAAAGCTTCGCATTTAGAGCGAATGGCTAAAATCGAAAAGGGCATTGACACAAATGCACCCTCGAACAAAAATCGATACCTAGAATTGAAATTAGGAATGTTAATGGTCGGTATTGCTTTCGGTTTGCTCTTGGCTTACCTAATAGAAAAAACTTTGAAAATAGACGAAGTGGTTTTTTACCCATCTTTTATGCTCTTATTCGGTGGAATAAGTCTTATCGCATCATTTTTCTGGGCAAAAAGAATACAGAAAAAAGAATAGCCCTTTATGGATGCCCATTACATAAATGAGGTTTTAAAAGGAAACACAAATGCTTTTGGTTATTTCATAAGAACGTATCAAAACAAGGCTTTTGGGGTGGCTATTTCAATCGTAAAACATGAAAATGATGCAAAAGATGTCGTTCAGGACAGTTTTATTACTGCCTATTCTTCGCTGTCCAACTTTAGACACGATGCAAAATTCTCAACTTGGTTTTATCGAATAGTTGTCAATACCGCATTGCAGTTTATAAAACGGGAAAAGCGAAAAGATGAAGTAGTGGGAGAATACTCAATTGCAGATGATGAAAAAACCGCATTCAATAATGCCATAGGTCAATTGCAAAAACAAGATTTAAAAAAACTGATAAAAAAAGTATTTGAGAAAATACCTGCAAAAGAAGCCTTGATTTTGCAACTGTATTACATCGATGACCACAGCATGGCGGAGATTGAAGAAATAACTGTCTTTACCAAAGCAAATGTAAAAGTCCTTTTGCACCGAGGAAGAACAAGTTTTTATAAGGTACTAAAGGATGAAAAGATTAAAAAACCCTATTAAAATGGAAGATAAAGACCACTTAAAAGAAATCCTTGGGAACATTGACCAAGTTAATGAGCCTATTGACCTAGAGGGAGTTATTTTGAAAACAATACAGAAACACGAAAGTTCAAAAGTTCAAATAGCCCGTTACAAAGCAAATGGCTTTAAAGCTATAATCGTGTCAGGCATTTTAATTGTAATTCTCGGAATACTCTTTAGTCTGCCAAGCAGCGTTCGCACGTTTGAACATTCGATTGTAACGTACACTTCGATAGTCTTAACGCTACTTGTCATTTTTATTCAACTAGAAATGGGAAAAGCAAAAATATTTAATAATCTGAAAAACAATTTATCATGAGAAATATAGAAGCGAATAAAGGAAAAGAAAATCGTACTGATTACTTGAAAATCAAAATGTTGGGTTTTCTAATGTTACTGATGAGTTCGGTAAGCATAAATGCCCAAATGACTGCGACCCAAATTGATAGTATTGTCGAAAAGGCGATTAGCACTCTAGATAATACAGCGGGTTTTGCAATTGGGGTCGTCAAAGACGGTAAAATTGTGCATGTAAAAGGTTATGGCAGAACCTCCGTTGATTCAAAAGAGGTGGTAACCGCCTACACCCCTTTTGGCATTGCTTCAAATTCCAAGGCTTTTACTTCCGCTGCTTTAGCAATTTTAGTTGAACAAGGAAAAATTAAATGGGAAGATAAGGTCATAGATTATATTCCTGAATTTAAAATGTACAACGATTATGTTACGAACAACTTCAATATTCAAGACCTTTTGACACATCGAAGTGGTTTAGGGCTTGGTGCAGGTGACCTTATGATTTTTCCTGATGGTTCGGATTTTACTATTGATGACGTGCTTACCTCTTTTCAACATTTTCAACCAACGACAGCTTTTAGGACAAAGTTCGATTACGATAATTTGCTGTACTTGGTTGCAGGGGAACTTACTGCCAGAGTTAGTGGAAAAACGTGGGAAACATTTGTTGATGAACAAATTCTAAAACCCTTACAAATGGATAATTCCTATTCCAGCTACGCTAATGCGTTCAAAAATGATAAAATTGCCGTGGCACATTCTTTTGATGGCAAATCGCTCAAGGCGATACAAAGTCCACAATCAGATTTAGATGCCAATAAAGAAAAGTTGAATGGTGCAGCAGGCGGAATTTGGGCTAGTGCAAACGATATGTGCAAATGGATGTTGCTACAATTGAACGAAGGCAAATATGGTGTTGATTTCAACAAAACGTTATTCTCGGAACAACAGCAACAAGAAATGTGGCGTGTTCACACGCCTATGAATAAGCAATCAGACCCAAGGTCGCCTTTTAAATCGCACTTTTCGGGGTATGGATTAGGTTGGTTTTTGTCGGATTTTAACGGTTTTTTCAAAGTTGAACATTCGGGATTAATTGCAGGGATGTCCTCGGAAGTAACTCTGATTCCAGAACTCGAACTTGGCATAGTCGTGTTGAACAATTCCGAGGGAGCTGGTTTTTTGAACGGTTTGATGGGTTTTATTTTATTAGATGAATATCTAAAATTGGAAACTGGTATCAATTGGTTCGAAATGGCAAAGGGTATGCAACAACAAGGTCAGCAAATGGGTGACCCTGATTCGGAAAAAGTTTGGGCCAAAGTAGAAGAAAATAAAAGTGTAAAAGTCAATAAGGATAGTTATGTCGGAATATATGAAGATGATTGGTTCGGAAAAGTTGAAGTTTTTAAGAAAAATGGGGCTTTATGGTTCAAATCGAAGAAGTCTCCAAGACTAAATGGTAAAATGGAATTTTACAAGGAAAATACTTTTGCCATAAAATGGGAATACCAAGATATGAAAGCCGATGCCTTTGCCATCTTTTCGCTAGACGAAAACGGAAAAGCTGAAGGCATTAAAATGAAAGGAATTTCTCGTTTTATAGATTTCAGTTTTGATTTTCAGGATTTGGATTTAAAAAGGATTTCGGATAATCCTACAGTCAAGGGAAGAACAAGATAAGCACTTATTCAAGCTAAGAAGTCCCGTAAAACACTAGTCTTACGGGATTTTTTTGTCCGTAATTTTGACAAGTCCGATTTTTTATTCCCGTCCGAGTAAAAATTCCAGCGTACTGCTTTTCAATTCCGAAAAAGTATGAAATCAGTCCATGATTTTTAGCAACTCCGTTCTTTCAGTTTGGCGCAAAATTCGAAGGAAGAATGTTTTTTTAAGCCATTGAAGATAACGGCTGGGCTAAGGTTCGTTGCTGTGATTCGTCCGAAGGACAATCCAGCCGAACCTAAAGATAGCTTATTGCGCGTGATTTCCGTTTAGGAAATCCGCAAGCAATGAATTTTAGGCTTTGTTGGCAACTGGCTTTATATTTCGCAAATCCGAAATAGCTTTGATTTTCCATCAAAACGATTTTCGGATAATATTATGTTTTGTTCGTTTAATTTTCTTTTGTCTTTTCTTCTCAAATGAGGCGGTTCATACCCACATTCCAAATAGTACTTCTTATTTAATTCAAGTTGATAATTGTCAAAAAAATCCGCACGCCAATTTAATTCCTTTTTTGATTTTTTCTCAACTTTAACATATTCAGATTCAAGTCCGTTTAAAGGTCTTGTTGTCTTTCTTGAAATTATATTACCATCTTCAGAGTAAACCCCGAAATAAAAAGTCAAATACAAGGGGTTTATCCAAATGTCCGAATCAGTCGGATTTTCAATGACAAAAGTCACATTGTTTTGGGAAGATAAGTCAATACACGTATCAATTTCCAATTCCATTTTCAGGTCTTGAGAAAAACAGATACTTGAAATCAATATCACGATTATATTTAGTATACATCTGTTCATTTTTCAGCTTGTTGCCAACGGCTGGGCTAAGGTTCGTTGCTGTGATTCGTCCGAAGGACAATCCAGCCGAACCTAAAGATAGCTTATTGCGCGTGATTTCCGTTTAGGAAATCCGCAAGTAATGAATTTTAGCCATTGTTGTAGTTTGTTTTTACTGCAGAGCAAAGGTTATAGGAATAGATAATTTCACATTGGTATAGTTGCGTTCTTTTGTCGGTGGAATGAATAGAGGGCCTTCTTTTACTAGTCTAATTGCCTCCTCCCCAATACCAAAACCGGGATTGTTTGTAACACTGTAATCCGATTTTACAAAGTTTTCGTCCATCTGGAAATTGACATAGACTTTTCCTGAAACTCCATACCATTGAGCTTTCTCAGGATATCGAAATTCTCGGCTTATATGTTTTAGGAAACCAGCATCTCCGCCAAGGACAAGTCCTTTAATTTC